>NZ_JBPJZF010000009.1:0-258897 GCF_051216515.1 Variovorax frigidus | reverse complement strand
CAGGTGCACCGTGCCGCGCGTGTTGACGGTGGTGGTGGCGAGTGCAACACCGTTTTGCCGGACGTCGCGCCCGACCATCGTCACGTCGCCTTCACGGGCCACGATCAGGCCGGTGTTCGTGACCTTGCCGGAGAGGCTGTCGGCGCTGAACCGCGGGGTGATTTCGTTGCCGCGCGTGGTCGAGGCCAGGTTGCCATCGGTGCCCACGCCCTTCCTGATGGCGAAGCTGTCGCCGGCCGCGAGTGCGGTCTGGCCCTTGGGCGTAGCGATGTCGCCCGCGTTGTGCACCTCGCTGCCCAGCAGCAGGACGTAGCCACCGCCTTCGGTGGAAGTCTTCGGGGCCAGCGTGGCGATCCGGGCACCGGCCTGGACCTCTACCTTGCCCTGGGCGTTGGTGAAGCTGGGCTGGGCGGCGTTGGCGCTATAGATGCCGCTGGTCTTGAACTGGCCGTCGTCGATCTCGGCGGCGGCGGCCACGAGGTTGCGCGTGTCGACCTGGCTGGTGCCATTGAAGACGATGCCGTTGCGGTTGACCACCAGCACCGTGCCGTCGCCCTTGATCCGGCCCTGGATTTGCGAGGGGCGTGCGGCCGGGTCGTTGACGCGGTTGAGGACGGCCCAGTCGGCCTGCTGCTTGAAATCGACCGTGGTGTTCTTGCCGACGTTGAAGGTCTCCCAGTTCAGGATCGCCTTGTCCGCGGTCTGCTGGATGGCGATGTTCGTGCGGCCGTCGACCTGGGAAGGCTCCGGGGCGTTGGCGTTGTGCCAGCCCGCGGTCAGCGCGTTGGTGTCGACCTTCAGGCCGCCCTCGGTCAGGCCGTCGGGGACGCCGCCACCGGCCGCGAGTGCCGCCGCGCGGGCGGCAGCCTGCGCCGCCTGCTGCGCCGCGATGCCGCGTGCGGCCAGGTTCAGGTTGCCGATGGAGCGCTGCAACTGCTCATTGGCCTTCTGCTGCTGCCCGAGCGGGCTCGTCAGGCTCGAGGCCGGCATGCCGTTGGGCAGACGGCCCGTTTGCAAGGCCGTGTTCTGACTCACGCCTTTTGCGTTGAACCAGGCCGTGCCGAGGGCGCGCTGCGCGTGGGCCGGAAAGGCGACGGTCGAGGCGGCGCCAGCGGCCAGCATCCAGGCCACGGCCTGAGCCAACGGCGAAATGCGGAAGTTTCTCGCTTGCACTGCAGCCAGCTGGTGGCTGCGGTGTCCCTCGTGTGTATTCATCTGGCGCCCGGTAAAGAAGGAAATGCACTGGAACGGAAGAATCCGTACCTCTTCCCCAGAGACCGGAACACGCCGGCAAACCCGCTATTTCATTCAATCCCGACTCGGCACGCGGGCCAATCAAGTTGTCACAAACATCAGCTAAGCAGCAGCATGCCGCCCGGCAGAACGCGCGCACCGAGGTCGTACGAGCGCTGGATCTGGACCAGCACGGTGTCGAGCGAGGCGATGGCGAAGCGCCCGCTCACGGCACGATCGGCCAGCCCCCGCGCCAGCAGCACCACCCGTCCCCGACGGTAGCGGTTGATCTCGGCGATCACGCCCGAAAGCGGCGTCTGGCGGAACACCAGTACGCCGTCGCGCCACGCGGCGGCGTCGACACGACGGATGTCGACCGGGGAGCCGATCGAGTCCGCGTCGTACACCACCTGCTGGTCTGCACGCAGCAGTTGCGTTCCCAGCGCATGCGCGACGCGCACCCGGCCTTCGATGCAGGTGACGCAAGCGCTGCCGTCGAGGTAGCGGACTTCGAAACGGCCGGCGTCGGACTCGATGCGGCCCGCGCCGGCCACCACGCCAAAGGTCGGCGCAGCTGCAACGGATGCGGAAGAAAGATCCACGGCCGCCTCGCCCGCGATCAGGTCGATCCCCACCGTGCGCCCATCGAGCGTCCTGCGACGTACGCTGGTCTGGGTATTGAGCACGAGCGCGACACCGTCGGCCAGCGCCAAGGTGCGCTGCTCGCCAGTGCGGGTGCGGAAATCCGCGCGCCATTCGCTGGCGGAAGGCCACAGGGCCCACGGCGGATTCACCATCGCCACCACACCCGCCGCGCCGATGGCTCCGGTGGCCGCCCCCAGGAAGGCGCGACGAGGAAGCACGGTCCGGTGCCCGGTCTGCCGATGCGCAGCCAGCAGCGCCGGACGCTCCGCCATCATCTGGCCGATGGCCGGATCGAGCGCCTTCCAGAGGCGCTTCGCCTCCAGAAAGGCCTGCACATTCGCGGGGCCCGCAGCCTGCCAGCGGCGAAAGCCGTCGAGATCGCGCTGAGTGGCCGCGCCGGAGGTGAGCTTGCGCAGCCAAGCCTGCGCTTCACGCTGCGCCTGCGCGGCATCGACAGATTCGGCGGACTCGCCCTGAGTGTTCATGTCCATAGGACGGTCGGGCACCTTGGGAACCGCATGCTTATTTTTCATGGGACCCCGATGCGGCGGGCAAACGCCCCATGCGTGCGGCGCAGAAGTCGTGCGCCTCCTTGAGTTCTTTCTCGACGGTGCGCAGCGAGATTCCCAGGCGCGCCGCCACCTCGCGCTGCGGGAGGTGCTCCCAACGCACCATCACCAGGATCTGCCGGCGACGCGCCGGCATGCGCGCGATGAGCGAGACGAGTGCGGCCATCTCCGAGCGGTCTTCTGCGATCTGCGCGGGCCCGGGCGCGGAGTCGGGGACCTCGTCGAGCAGCGCATCGATCTCGTCGCGGGTGACCAGACGGCTCTGCTTGCCCGACTGGTCGTAGGCCAGGTTGACGGCCACGCGCAGCAGGTATGCCGCGGGGTCGCGCACGCCTTCGACGTCGTCACGACTTTCCAGGCGCAGCCAGGTGTCCTGCAGGGCATCGCCGGCCTGTTCGGCATTTCCGAGCCGCCGTGCGAGCCGCTGCTTGAGCTCGTCGTAGCGCGAGACCAGGAAACTGCGCAGCGCCGGCAGCGCGTTGTCGGGCATCTCAGTCTCGCTCCGGACAGTCGCGGCCGGCTGTCTGCGAACGCGGCAGGATCAGCATCGTCAACGGCTGCGCCATGTCGGGCGGCGGCGCACGATCGATGCGCACCTGGCGCAGCGTGTCGAGAATGGCGACGTCACGCCCCCGATCGCCGGTGGTGTGAAGCAGGAAGGCGTTGGCAATGCGGCCCGTGCCATCGACCACGAACCGCATGGCGCCGCGGTAGGCGCCTGGGGCAGTCCGCGGGTTGCCGCAGAAGGCCTCCCAGATGCGCGTCTGCACGAGGCCGTCGTAGTGGCGATGCGCGCGCGGCGACACGGCGTCGGTGACCGCGACGGCCGCATCGGCGGCGGCGGCGTTCTGGGGGGACACGCGCTTGAGCACGAAGGCGGCCGCGGATCCGGTGCCGACATAGTCGGCCTCCAGGCCCGTCCCCTCGAGCAGCAAGCCCAGCGCCTCATCCGGCATCGCCAGAGCCGCTATGGCCGTCGAATGGCGTCCCGCCACCAGCACCGCATCGAAAAACACTGGCAGGCCCGTGCGCAATCCGTACTGCTCCAGTGCGGAGGCCAGTGGCTGGCTCGCGATGTCGAAACGCAGGGGTGCAGTTTGCGCGGTGGCGGTCATGGCTGCGACCGCCATGCAGGCCGCAAGCGCGAAACGCGCCTGAAAGAAAGAGAAAGCAAATTCATGCCGCATGAGGTCGATACGCTTGGCGAGGACCGCCGCCCAAGGGCATGTCGAACCGGATGCTAGAGATGTTCAGTGACCATCCCATGACTTGATGGGCAGGCCGCGAGAAAAGGAACTTCGCTGATGCGTCATGCGACACCGATCGGATCACCGTCGCGACCGACGCCCTTGTTCCTCACACCCTGGGCGAAAAGCTTGCCGTACGGGCACAAGGTGTTTTGTTAGCCGCTCCTGGGCCGGCCGTTCGATCCCGCTTCAGCTATCGCCGGGCAACCGCCCCGCCCCCATCTTCCTGCTGCCAGCCGCCGCCCAGCGCCTTGAAAGCGCTGACCGCCGCGCGTGCCGATTCCGTTTGCGCCTGCACCCTGGCATCGGCCAGGCGCAGCAGGCTCTCGTCGGCCTGCAGCACCTCGATCAGGCTGACGACGCCTTTCTGGTAGGCCGCGAACGAAGCGCCTCTGGCGCGGCCGAACGACGCCTCGCCCTGCGCCAGCAGGGCGGTCTGCGCTTCGCGCTTGACCAGTGCGGAGAACGCGTTCTCCACGTCCTCCGTCGCACGCAGCGCGGCCAGCCGGTAGGCGGCGAGCATTTCCGCGTCCTGTCCCTTGGCGGCCTCGATCTGCGCGTCGATGCGGCCGAAGTCGAACAGGCGCCAGCGCAGGCCGAGCATGCCCGCGCCCTGGCTCGCGCCGCTGCTGAAGAGGTTGCCGCCGGACACCGAGGTGGCGCTGCCGATCATTCCGCCCAGGGAGAACTTCGGGTAGTACTCGGCCACGGCCACACCGATGCGGGCGTTGGAAGCGGCCAGGCGCCGTTCCGCCGCGATCAGGTCGGGTCGGCGGCGCAGCAGGTCGCCGGGCGATCCGGCGCCATCGATGCGGGGCGCGACGGGGATGGCAGCGGCCGGTTCCAGTTCCGCGCGATGCGTGCCGGGCGCGCTGCCCAGCATCACGTCCAGGGCATTCATCGCGGCCTCCAGGCCGGCCTCCAGCACCGGCACGGACGCCCGCACCTGCGCGAGCGCGCCTTCGGTTGCAGCTCGGCGGCCAGCCCCAGAGCTGGCCCCGCAAATCTGAACACCCCGATAAGTGTGGAAACTGCTCCTGCTGGCGAGGATATCGCCTGTGAAGATTGGAGCAAAGATGAGCAGAAGACTTCGCCGCACGCACTCAGCGGCATTCAAGGCCAAGGTGGCACTGGCCGCCGTTCGAGGCGACAAGACACTGGCCGAACTGGCGCAACAGCACGACGTGCACCCCAACCAGATCACCGACTGGAAGAACCAGTTGCTCAAGCGAGCGGCCGACGTGTTCGGCGGCGAGCCGTCGCCAGCAGAGCCTGCGATCGACCTGAAGGGACTGCATGCCAAGATCGGCCAGTTGGCGCTGGAGAATGATTTTTTAGAAGGCGCGCTCATCAAGGCCGGCATGCCGAGCGCAAAGCGATGATCGATCGAGGCCACGATCTACCGATCCGGCGCCAGGCCGCACTCGTGAACATCAGCCGAGGGTCGGCGTACTACACGGCCAAGCCCGTGAACGATGGTGACCTCAAGCTGATGCGCCGCATCGACGAGTTGCACCTGGAGCTGCCGCTCGCAGGAGCGCGCATGCTGCGAACAGAAGGCGTCGTGGTAGGCCGCAAGCACATGACAACGCTGATGCGGCGAATGGCCATCACGGCGCTGTACAGGAAGCCCAATACCAGCAAGAAGGCCCCGGGGCGCACGATCTACCCGTACCTGCTGCGCACGCTGCCGTCACCCGGGCCAACCAGGTCTGGGCGATGGACATCAGCTACATCCCGATGGCACGGGGCTTCGTCTACCTGGCGGCGGTGATCGACTGGTACAGCCGCCGGGTGCTGGCCTGGAGGGTGTCGATCTCGATGGACACCGAGTTCTGCACGGATGCCGTCGAGGAGGCGATCACCCGGTACGGCACGCCGGAGATCTTCAACACCGACCAAGGCACCCCGCCTTGCTCAGTCCTTGTGATGCCGCATTCAACGCCACCTTCGCGGTGGCGTTGTCTTGACAATCGACTACTTCGTAGCTTGATGCGCCTCGACCATGAAAAGGATAGTCGTTGCCGTGAGGTTCAATGTGTACCGTGCTAAGTATTCGGGCACTGCGACTGGCGCCGCACCCTGCCCGTGACCGCCATTCTTGTTACGCACGGTCGGGACGCCACTTTCCAGCAGCGAGCGCATGGACGAGAACTGCGACTCGAAGTACGACGGAAACAAGCCATTGCTCATACAGATGCTGATCAGGTTCTTCGCCGTGTCCGTTGGCTGCATTGGCCAACCGCGAAGACTGCAAATCGTCTTCATGGTGCTTTCGAATGCCTTTAGCGAGTCAACAAGGCTCTCTTTGTAGCGCCCGTGTCGATAGTGCTCGTGGGCTTTCAGAAACTCCTCATTCGCACCCTTGAAGCTCTTGTCTCGCAAAACGTTGAGCGTCGGCTTCACTGCCTCAGCGTGCAGGAACTGGGAATCGACTCGGATGATCTCGCCCGACTCAAATTGATACCCAACGCCGTGTTCCTTGAAGCGAACATTCAGTTCTGCGATCGCACCGTCCGGCTCAATCTTCCGCTTGGTGTAATACAGGTACTGACGGTCTTCGCTTATGGCTTGGATGAATCGGAAGCACAGTTCCACGACATCGAGCGCCCGCTCGGCCGATTCTTCCTGCAAGAAAAAATTGAATACCGAGTCTTGATTGGACTTGGGGTACTTAACCAGCTCAAAGACGCCGAACTCTCGGCACAGGGCCTGTTTTACAAACTCGTACGCACTCAGAGCGTGGTTATTGCCGCCGAATGCCTCGTCTTCTCCAAAGGCATCACTGATGATATGAACGATCTGCACGCGCAGCGGGTGCGGTAGCTCGTCGTAAACGTACACATCCGGCATCTCGCCCCGAGCACGCTTCTGCCGCTTAGAAAACAGATCGAAGACCCCCAAAGCCATCCCCTCAGGTTTTTTTCGAACCACCATGAAAGTGGCGGTGGGTCAGGGATTCGAACCCTGGAAGGGGTTGCCCCCTCGCTAGTTTTCAAGACTAGTGCCTTCAACCGCTCGGCCAACCCACCATTCTTATGTACTTACAGTCGGCTTACGCAAAGCCAATCTAGCTGCAACAGAAAAACGCTAACACATTGTTTTTATTGAACTTTTCGCATTCCACAGCCCGCACGTCGGCAGTTTTCAAGACTGCTGGTTTAAACCACTCGCCCAACTCTCCGAAGCCGCCTTCGGGTGGCGAAGGCAGGCCGCGATTTTATGCTGACGGAAAGCCCACCCACCCGCACCGTCCGAAATCTACGCGTCCGGCAGAAAGATGCTCTGCAGATCGCTGAGGAAATCGAGCCCGCGCTCGGTCGGCCAGACATGCCACAGGTCGCGCTGCAGCAGCCCCTTCTTCTCGGCTTCTTCCAGGCCCTTCTGGATGCTGGTGATCGACAGGCCCGTGCGCTCGCCGAACTGCGCCAGCGTGAAGCCTTCCTTCAGGCGGAAGGCGTTGAGCATGAACTCGAAGGGCAGATCGGCGATCGCGACATCTTCGCTCTGCGCCACGGCCGCACCGGCCAGCGCCTGGTTCATGTAGCGCTGCGGCTCGCGGTAGCGCACCTGGCGCACCAGACGGTGCGCGAAGCTCAGCTTGCTGTGGGCACCGGCACCGATGCCCAGGTAGTCACCGAACTGCCAGTAGTTGAGGTTGTGCGCGCAGCGGTGGCCGTCGCGCGCATAGGCCGAGACCTCGTAGCGCGTCATGCCCTGCGCGCCGGTGCGCTCGGTGATGCGGTCGAGCATCGCGTAGGCCGCGTCGTCCTCGGGCACCACCGGCGGGAACTTCGCGAAGTAGGTGTTGGGCTCGATGGTCAGGTGGTAGACCGACAGGTGCGGCGGGTTGAGCGCCAACGCCTGCTCGAGGTCGGCCTCGAACTGCGCCGGGGTCTGGCCGGGCAGCGCGTACATCAGGTCGAGGTTGAAGGTGTCGAAGGCGCTCGCCGCCTCCTCGACCGCGGCGATGGCCTGGGCCGCATCGTGCACGCGGCCCAACGCCTGCAGGTGCTCGTCATTGAAGCTCTGCACACCGACCGACAGGCGCGTGACGCCGGCGGCGCGGTACGAACGGAAGCGGTCGCGCTCGAACGTGCCGGGGTTGGCTTCGAGCGAGATCTCGCAATCGGGCGCGAGCTTGAGGCGCGCGCGCAGGTCGCCGATGAGCCGGTCGACGGCCTCGGGCGAGAACAGGCTGGGCGTGCCGCCGCCGATGAAGATGGTGTGGACCGTGCGGCCCCAGATCAGCGGCAGCGCGGCGTCGAGGTCGGCCACCAGCGCATCGATGTAGCGCTGCTCGGGCAGGGCCTCGCCGCCGGCACGCCACTCGTGCGAATTGAAGTCGCAGTACGGGCATTTGCGCAGGCACCAGGGCAGGTGCACGTACAGCGACAGCGGCGGCAGCGCGGCCAGCTGCAGCGTGCCTGGCCGCATCAGGTGCAGCACGTCGTTGGCATGCGGTGCGCCGTCTTCGGTCGCGATGCCGATGGGCAGGTGGATGCTCACGACCAGCGCTCGCGCATCAGCGCCAGCATCGTGCGCGCGGCCTGGCCGCGGTGGCTATGCGCGTTCTTGAGTTCGGGCGTGAGCTGCGCGAAGGTCTGGCCGAAGGCCGGCAGCAACATCACGGGGTCGAAGCCGAAGCCGTTGTCGCCGATGGGCTCGCGCGTGATCTCGCCGGGCGCGCGGCCGACGGCGATCAGCGGCTCGGGATCGTCGGCGCTGCGCAATGCCACCAGCGTGCTGACCAGCGCGGCGCGGCGGTCGTCGACCGTGGCCATCTGCTCGAGCAGCGCGCGCACGTTGTTCGCATCGCCCTTGTCGTAGCCGAACTGCGTCGCGTAGTACGCGGTATCCACGCCGGGCAGGCCGCCGAAGGCGTTGACGCACAGGCCCGCGTCGTCGGCGATCGCGGGCAGGCCGGTGGCGGCCGCCGCATGGCGTGCCTTGGCCAGCGCGTTCTCGACGAAGGTGCGGAAGGGCTCGTCGGCCTCGCTCACGCCGAGTTCCGATTGGCGCACGAGCTGCACGCTCAACGGTGCGAACAGCTGCTGCAGCTCGGCCAGCTTGCCCGCGTTGTTCGATGCCAGGACCAGTTTCATGGTGCGACCGTCGACGGCGTCAGGCCACGGCGGCCAGCGCTTGCTGCTGCAGCGTCACCAGTTCGGTGATGCCCTTCTCGGCCAGGTCCAGCAGCTGGCCCATCTCGGCGCGCGAGAAGGCCGCGCCTTCGGCCGTGCCCTGCACTTCGACGAAGTGGCCGGCGCCGGTCATCACGACGTTCATGTCGGTGTCGCAGGCCGAGTCCTCGGTGTACTCGAGGTCGAGCAGCGGCGTGCCCTGCACGATGCCCACCGAGATCGCGGCGACGTGGCCGCGGATCGGCGAGGCGGTGATCTTGCCGGCGGCCAGCAATTTGTTCACCGCATCCTGCGCGGCCACGAAGGCGCCGGTGATGGCCGCGGTGCGCGTGCCGCCGTCGGCCTGCAGCACGTCGCAGTCGAGGTGGATGGTGCGTTCGCCCAGCGCGGCCAGGTCGAACACCGCGCGCATCGAGCGCCCGATGAGGCGCTGGATTTCCTGCGTGCGGCCGGTCTGCTTGCCCTTGGCGGCTTCGCGGCTGCTGCGGGTGTGGGTGGCGCGCGGCAGCATGCCGTATTCGGCCGTGACCCAGCCTTCGCCGCTGCCCTTCTTGTGCGGCGGCACCTTCTCTTCGACCGAGGCTGTGCACAGCACGCGGGTCTGGCCGAACTCGATCAGCACCGAACCTTCGGCATGGATGGTGAAACCGCGGGTGATGCGCACCGGGCGCAGTTGGTCGGCGGCACGGCCGCCGCTTCGTGTGAAAGCAGTCATGGGGTTGTTCAACTCGGAAGAAAAGAAATAAAGGATCGCCGCTTGCCGCGGCGGATTCAGGTCGGCCCGTCGCTCAGCTCTTGCGTGCAGCCGAGCGGCGGATGGCTTCGTTGATTTCGGCGATCGAGCGCTCGATCGCATCTTCGTCGAGATCGTCGAGCTCGGTGTCCGACGGCATGCCCGCCTGGATGGTCGAGGCGAAGACGCCGTCGCTGATGCTGTCGGTCGACACGCCGCGCTGGTTGCCCGGCGAATCCGGGGTCTCGGTTTCCCATTCGAGCGCGATCAGGGTCACGTTGTCGCTGTGGGTGCCGCCCTTGCGCAAGGCCATCTCGGCCAGGTCGGGCGCGGCATCGGACACCGGCCGGCCCGAGGACAGGATGTGCACGATCGTCGCATCGTCGAGCACGCCCCAGACGCCGTCGGAGCACAGCATGATGCGGTCGCCGCGGCGCAGCTGCAGCGGCGGCGCCGCGTCGATCAGGGGCGGCGTGGGCGAGCCGAGGCAGGTCAGCAGCAAATTGCGGTTGGCCGGCTCGGGGCCGCCGCCCGGGCGCGGGCGCTCGGCATGCGAATGGTCGCGGGTGCGGGTCAGAAGCATGCCGTCGCGCACCACGTAGAGCCGCGAATCGCCGCAGTGCACCCAATGGGCCGTGGTGCCCTGGAGCACCGCCGCGACCACGGTGGTGCGCGGCGTGTCGAGCATGCCCTTGGTGCCGGCGTACCGCATGATCTGCTGGTGCGCGGTCATCACCGAGGTGTTGAGGAAGGCCTTGACGTCCTTCAAGGTCGGCCGGGCTTCGCGCTGGTAGAGCGCCGCGATGGTCTGCAGTGCCATCTGCGCGGCCACTTCCCCTTCGGGATGGCCGCCCATGCCGTCGGCCAGCACGAACAGGCCCGATTCGCGCGTGTAGCAATAGCCCATGCGGTCTTCGTTCTTGAGACGGCCGCCCTTGCGGCTGACCTGGAAGACGGAGAACTTCATGGCCGTGATGCCGTGATGCGCGTCATGCCGGTCGCGTGGTCGGTGCCGCGGCCTTGGGCAGCGACTTCTTGTCGGACGAGCGCATGTTGTCGATCGACAGGCGCACCTTCTCGCCGACGGTGAGCTTGGTGTAGCGGCGCTCGCCCTCGCGGCTGAGTTCCTTCTGCAACGCGAAGACCGACTGCGGGCGCGACAGCGGGTCGAGCGACATGCACCACTCGACCACCTCGATCAGGTTGTCGGAATAGATGCCGCGCAGCCGCGACAGCGACAGGCCGAGCCGGTCTTTCTCGATGCGCTGGGGCGCGTCGTTGGGCGGATAGCCCTGCATGCAGGCGTAGATGCAGGCGCCGATGGCGTAGATGTCGGTCCAGGGGCCCATCGACGAGTCGCGCCGGTACATCTCGGGGGCGGCGAAGCCGGGCGTGTACATCGGGCGGATGAAGTTGCCTTCCTTGGACAGCACTTCGCGCGCGGCGCCGAAATCGATCATCACGGCGCGGTCGTCGTCGGTCACGAAGATGTTGGCGGGCTTGATGTCCAGGTGCAGCATCTTGTGCTGGTGCACGATGCGCAGGCCGCGCAGGATCTCGTCGAACAGCGAGCGGATCGTGGATTCGCGGAACACCTTCTGCTTCTTCAGGTCGCGCGCGGTGACGATGAAGTCCTGCAGGGTGGCCCCCTCCAGGTAGTTCATCACCATGTAGACGGTTTCATTCTCGCGGAAGAAATTGAGCACGCTCACCACGGAGGCGTGCGAGATCTGCGCCAGCGAACGGCCTTCCTCGAAAAAACTCTTGAGGCCGAGCCGGTAGAGCGACAGCTTGTCAGGCGACACCTGGGGCGCCAGTTCGCCGGCGCCACGGGTGGCCAGGGACGAGGGCAGGTATTCCTTGATCGCCACCTGCTGGCCGCTGGTATCGACCGCCAGGTAAACCACCCCGAAACCACCGGCCGAAAGACGGCGCACGACGCGATAGCCGCCGATGACGGTGTCCGGCAACAGCGGCGAAGGTTTGACCTTTGACATAATCCGGGAGTTTCGCCCGAAGGCAATGGTGCGGCAAGCGAACGCGATGCCGTCGCCTCGGAGCAAGCAACAAACACAGTGAGGCGCAATGTCAGTTTACAGCATGACCGGCTATGCCAACGGCCAGAACGGCCCGGTAGGCACCCCGCCCGAAACCGACGCGCGCCCCCCGGCCGCGGGCCGGCTCGGGGTCGAAATCCGCTCGGTCAACAGCCGCTTCCTGGACCTCAGCTTCAAGCTGCCGGAAGAGCTGCGCCAGCATGAAACCGCACTGCGCGAGCTGCTCACCGGCAAGCTCAAGCGCGGCAAGGTCGAAGTGCGCGCCGCGGTCGAAAGCACGGCGCAGGCCGGCATCGCCGAACCCTCCACCCGCCTGCTGCAACGCCTCAACGGCGTGCAGGACGGCATCCGCGCCTGGCTGCCGAGCGCGCGCGAACTCAGCGTGGCCGACGTGATCCGACTGGCGGCCGGCGACTCCGCGGCCCGCGGCGACTGGGGCCCCGACCTGCTCGAGGTCACGCAGAAGGCGCTCGAAAGCCTGATGGCCGCCCGCGAGCGCGAAGGCGCCCGTCTCGCCACCATGCTCAAGGACCACCTGGGCCAGCTGCGCAAGCTGGCCGCTCAGGCGGTGCCGCTGATTCCGCAACTGGTAGAGCAGCAGCGCGCGCGTTTTCTCGAACGCTGGCAGGACGCGATGGGCCTGACGGGCGGCACGCTGCCCGAAGCCGCCCAGGACCGTGCGCTGACCGAGGCCACGGCCTTCGCCATCCGCATCGACGTGGCCGAGGAACTGACCCGGCTGAGCTCGCACCTCGACGAGATCGACCGCCTGCTCAAGAAGGGCGGCGAGGTCGGCAAGCGCCTGGACTTCCTGATCCAGGAGCTGCACCGCGAGGCCAACACGCTGGGCTCCAAGTCGGCCGCGCTCGAACTGACGCGCATCGGGGTCGACATGAAGGTGCTGATCGAGCAGATGCGCGAGCAGGTTCAGAACATCGAATAAGCAGACGACTCCATGGATTACCCCGGCAATATCTTCGTCGTGGCCGCGCCCAGCGGCGCAGGCAAATCGAGCCTGGTCAAGGCTCTGATGGAACTCGACTCGGCGGTGCAACCGTCGGTCTCGCACACCACGCGCCCGCCGCGCGGCCAGGAAAAGCACGGCCGCGAATACTTCTTCGCCTCGCCTTCGGAATTCGACGCGATGGTCGTCAGCGACGGCTTCGTCGAATGGGCCCACGTGCACGGCCAGCGCTACGGCACCTCGAAAAAGGCGATCGAGGACCGCGTCGCGCAAGGCACCGACGTGATCCTGGAAATCGACTTCCAGGGCGCATTGCAGATTCGCAAGACCTTCGCCAACGCCGTGCTGATCTTCATCCTGCCGCCGAGCTGGGAAGAGCTGCGCTCGCGGCTGGAGCGGCGCGGCGAGGACAGCGCCGACGTCATCGAACTGCGGCTGAAAAATGCCGCGCAGGAGATGGCACGCACGCGGGAATTCGATTTCGTTATAATCAACGAGTTATTTGAGCGCGCGCTTTTCGACCTGAAAGCCATCGTCCACGCGCAGCGGCTGCGCTACTCCGCCCAGCGCCGTGCCCGTGCAGACACCTTCTCCGCGCTCAATATTCCCTGAATCTCGACCACCGTCCGCAACGAAAGATCCTCATGGCCCGCATCACCGTCGAAGACTGCCTGCTGCAGATCCCCAACCGTTTCCAGCTCGTGCTCGCCGCGACCTACCGCGCGCGCATGCTGAGCCAGGGCCATGCCCCGAAGATCGAGAGCAAGAACAAGCCGGCCGTGACCGCGCTGCGCGAGATCGCCGAAGGCAAGATCGGCATCGAAATGCTCAAGAAGGTTCCGGGCTGAGCTTGACGCCGTCCTGCCACAGAAAAGCACCGCCGCGCGGTGCTTTTTTTATGCCCGGGCGCGCCGTGTCAGACCGCGCGCTAAAGTGTTGTCAATGAGCGCGGTCGTCAAGCCCCAACCCAATGCACCTCGGAGCACACCGCGGCCGAGTCCGGCTGCGCTGAACGCTGCCGCCGCGAGCTTTGCCGCCCTGACGGCACGGCTCGATTACCTGAACGCCGACGACACCGAACTGGTGCGGCGTGCCTATCGTTTCGCCGACGAGGCCCATCTGGGCCAGCTGCGCAACAGCGGTGAGCCCTACATCACGCATCCGATCGCGGTGGCCGCGCAGTGCGCCGAGTGGAAGCTCGACGCCCAGGCCCTGATGGCCGCGCTGCTGCACGACGCCATCGAGGACTGCGGCGTCACCAAGTCCGAACTGATCGAACGCTTCGGCGCGCCGGTGGCCGAGCTGGTCGACGGCCTCACCAAGCTCGACAAGCTGCAGTTCAACACCCGCGAAGAGAACCAGGCCGAGTCCTTCCGCAAGATGCTGCTGGCGATGGCGCGCGACGTGCGCGTGATCCTGGTCAAGCTGGCTGACCGCACCCACAACATGCGCACGCTGGACGATGCACCGCGCGAGAAGTGGGCCCGCATCTCCAACGAGACGCTGGAGATCTACGCGCCCATCGCCTACCGGCTGGGCCTGAACCAGACCTACCGCGAGCTGCAGGAACTGTCCTTCCGCCACCTGCGACCCTGGCGCTATGCGATCCTGTCCAAGGCGGTGGCCAAGGCCCGCGGCCGACGACGCGACCTGATCCAGAAGGTGCAGAAGGAGGTCGAGGCCGCCTTCGGCGAAGCCAAGATGAGCCTGCGCCTCGCGGGCCGCGAAAAGACGCTCTACTCCATCTACCGGAAGATGGAGGACAAGCACCTGAGCTTTGCCCAGGTCACCGACATCTACGGCTTCCGGCTGATCCTGCCGAACGTGATCGCCTGCTACACCGGCCTGGGCATCCTGCATCAGATGTACAAGCCGCTGCCGGGCAAGTTCAAGGACCACATCGCGATCGCCAAGCTCAACGGCTACCAGTCGCTGCACACCACGCTCGTGGGCCCGGCCAGCGTCAACGTCGAGTTCCAGTTGCGCACCGAGGCGATGAACGTGGTGGCCGAATCCGGCGTGGCCGCGCACTGGCTCTACAAGGCCGCCGAACCCAGCACCACGCCGAGCGACCGGCTCGGCGCCAAGTGGCTGCAGTCGCTGCTCGACATCCAGGACGAGACGCGCGATGCCGCCGAGTTCTGGGACCACGTCAAGGTCGACCTGTTCCCCGATGCGGTCTACGTGTTCACGCCCAAGAGCCAGATCATGGCGCTGCCACGCGGCGCCACGGTGGTCGACTTCGCCTACGCGATCCACAGCAACATCGGCGACCACACCTCGGCCGCGCGCATCAACGGCGACCAGGTCCCGCTGCGCACCGAATTGAAGAACGGCGACGTGGTGGAAGTCATCACGGCACCGGTCTCCACGCCCAACCCGGCCTGGCTCGGCTTCGTTCGCACCGGGCGGGCGCGCTCGAAGATCCGGCACTACCTGAAGACACTGGCGCATGCCGAGTCCGAAGGCCTGGGCGAGAAATTGCTGGCGCAGGCCCTGCGCGCCGAAGGCCTGGGCAAGATGCCCGCGGACGACACCGAGCACCAGGCGCTGTGGGAGCGGCTGCTGCGCTTCACCGGCAACCGCAACCGCGCCGAGCTGCTGACCGACATCGGCCTGGGCAAGCGCATCGCCAGCATCGTCGCCAAGCGGCTGATGGCGCTGATGGCCGAGCGGGGCGAGAAACCCGATGCGCTGATGCTGAGCCGCGAGCGCTTCACCGCGCACGAAAGCGTGTCGCAGGGTGCGGTCACGCTCGACGGCAGCGAGAACTCCTCGGTGCGCTTCGCCCTGTGCTGCCGACCGATTCCGGGCGACCCGATCGTCGGCTACCTGGGCCACGGCGAAGGCCTGGTGGTGCACACCGAGAACTGCGGTGTCGGGCAGCGCCTGCACTACAAGGACAGCGAACGCTTCTTCGCGGTCGAGTGGGCCGACGAACCGGTGCGCACCTTCGAGACCGGCGTCGTTATCACCGTGCGCAACGACAAGGGCGTGCTGGCACGCGTCGCATCGACGCTGGCCGATGCCGAGGCCGACATCACCCATGTCGAGATGGCCGACGAGACACCCCAGGATTCGACCGATCTGCGCTTCGTGCTCTCGGTGCGCGACCGCCCACATCTCGAGGCGGTGCTGCGGACCGTTCGGCGCAGCGCTTCGGTGCTGAGCGCCGAGCGCACGGTCCCAGCGACCTGAGGCCGGGCGCTGGCCTGCTCAGGCCGCCGTGGCTGGCGGCGGCGGGTAGCTCACGCTGAGGATTTCCAGCTCCCGCATGCCTCCCGGCGTGGCCAGCTTGACCACGTCGCCCTCGCGCGAGCGCAGGAGCGCCCGCGCAATCGGCGAAATCCAGCTCACTTGCGACTGTGCGCTGTCGGCCTCGTCGATGCCCAGGATGGTCACGCGGTGCTCCTCGCCTGACGCATCGTCGGCATAGCGCACGGTGGCGCCGAAGAACACCTGGTCGCTGCCATGGTGCACCGAGGGCTCCGTGATTTCCGCCACCTCGAGCCGCTTGGTCAGGAAACGGATGCGGCGGTCGATCTCGCGCAGGCGCTTCTTGCCGTAGAGGTAGTCGCCGTTCTCGGAACGGTCGCCGTTCTTGGCGGCCCAGTGCACGGCCTCCACCACCTTGGGCCGCTCGACGTCCATCAGCGCGAGCAGTTCGTCCCGCAGCCGTGCATAGCCGCCGGGCGTCATGTAGTTCTTGGACCCGGCCGGCAACGGCGCGACGCCGCCGGTCTCGCCCGCGTCGTCGTCTTCGGATTCCGACTCTTTGGTGAATGCCTTGCTCATCGAAGAAGCTTCCAAATGACAAAGCCCGCAACGCTCGCTGCGGGCTTTTCTTGCTGCTGTGGCGTCGGGCCCGGAGGAAGCCCGTGCCTTCCGGAGGACAGCCCGGCGCTGCTTGCCTCCCGCCCGCGAGGTGAAGGTCGGGCAGAGGCGCCGGCCGGCCCGTCTCGATGATTGTGCCGCCTTTCGCCGCCGTCCCTTGCCTCAGGCTGCCAACGTTCGTTCACCATCACGCCGAACGGCAAGCAATCTTTGCGTCTTCAGGGTATCTTCACCCGCCCCCTGGCACCGCCCACGGAGCTCCCTCACCCACCCCCGACGCGCCGCCCGAGTGAAACTCCAAAAAATAGCCGGCAGCCTCATCACCCGCCTGGTCGTGATGGGCCTGCTGATGGCCACTGTGGGCACCGCCGCCAGCTACTTCCAGCTCAGCCGGTTCCTGCGCAAGGATCTGGCGGAATCGGTCGCGGTCCAGCAGACCGCCCTGGCCGACTACGTGGCCCGCAACGTCGACAACTACCTGCGCGAACGGCTGTCATTCCTGGAGCGCCTGGCGGCCAGCGTGCCACCGGAATTGCTGGCGCATCCAAGGCAGCTGCGCGAATGGCTCGACGAACGCAGCACGCTGAGTCCGGCGTTCTCGCTGGGCCTGATGATCAGCGACCTCGCAGGCGAGCGACTCGATGACAGCGGACGGATCGCCGTCGACAGCCTGGAATTCAAAGGCGCGAGCGAAGGTCGCGCCACGTTCGGCCGCGTGCTGGCGACACCGGTCACCCGACATTCGACCCTGCCCATGGCGACACCCCTGCGCGACCGCTCGGGCCAGGTCGTGGCCGTGCTGACGGGCACGGCCGACATGTCGGGCGACGGGCTGCTCGACCATCTGCAATCCGGGCGCGTAGGCAAGACCGGGGGCATCCTCGTGGTCTCGCCGGACGACCACCTCTTCGTTGCATCGACAGATGCCTCGATGTCGCTCACGCCGACGCCGCCCGTCGGCGTCAACCTGCTGCATGACCGGGCCATGAACGGCTTTCGCGGCAGCGGCCGAACGATCAACGCCAAGGGCATCGAGGAAATCTCGGCCATCGCATCCGTGCCCAGCAGCGGCTGGTTCATCGTGGCGCGCCTGCCCGTGACCGAAGCGCTGGCGCCGGTGGCGCGCATGCAGCACTTCATCCTCCAGCAACGCGCGCCGGCTGTGGTGATGGTGCTCGTGCTCATTGGCCTGGCCATGGCCTGGCTGCTGCGCCCGCTCATGCGCGCCGCCAACCAGGCCGACAGGATGACCCGCGGCGACATGGAGCTGACGCCGCTGCGGGTGGTGCGCAACGACGAGATCGGCCACCTCACGACGGCATTCAACCGATTGCTCGCCAAGCTGATCGAGAACCAAGCCGAGCTCAGGCGCATGGCCCATCACGACACCCTCACCGGCCTGCCCAATCGCAAGCTGCTCGATGACCGGCTTCACCAGATGCTGGCCCGCGCGAAACGCGAGGCCAATCTCGTGGCCGTGCTCTACCTCGACCTTGACGGCTTCAAGCGGCTCAACGACACCTTCGGCCATGAGGCGGGCGACAAGGCGCTGTGCGAAACGGCACGCAGGCTCACGAGCCTGGTGCGGCACGGCGACACGGTGGCGCGCATCGGCGGCGACGAATTCGTGCTCGTGGCGGCCAACTTCGCGCAACCGGCCGAACACGCCGTGCTCGCGCTGGCCCAGCAGTGCATCGATGCCGTCGCGCTGCCGCTGCAACTGCGCCATGCCGACGCTGCCATGGGCGTGTCGATCGGCATCGTGCTCACCGACGGCGGCGCCAAGCCGGAAGACCTGCTGGCCGCGGCCGACAAGGCGATGTACCAGGCCAAGCAGAACGGCCGCGGCACCTACGTGCTGGCACCGGCGTTGCGCTGAAAGGCGTCGAAGCGGAGTTCGATTCGCCAAAAGAAAATGGCCTAGAAGGAAAACCTTCTAGGCCATCATGAAGAGTGGTGCGGCTGGCAGGAATTGAACCCACGACCCCTTGGTTCGTAGCCAAGTACTCTATCCAACTGAGCTACAGCCGCACAGCTTGCAATTATAGCATCCGTTTTTGCTCTCTCCCGGACACCTTGCAAAAAGTCGTTGGAGGCGTCTGAACGATCCGACCAACGACAGGCTGGATTATCGGGGCAAAACAGGCTCGATTCGGACTGACCGGCCGCAGTCCGTCAACTTTTTCTTGTGCGTGATGTCGCGGCGGCCCAGACCGCGGCGCATCGCCATACCCGGCCCGCTTCCATGCAGCGGGCCGTCGACCTGCACGCACCATCGCATGTCCCCTGCGCGGCAGATAAACGGACGCTTCTGTCCGATAATGAATGCCATGCGAAAGCCCCGCACCGATGCGTCCACGCACCGGCATCTCCTTCTTTGCGCTGCCGATGCCGTGTTCGCCGAGCACGGCGTCACGGCCTCTCTCGATCTGGTCGTGGCTCGCGCAGGCCTCGGGCGCGCCACGCTCTACCGAAACTTCGCCAATCGCACCGCACTGATGGCCGCGCTGCTCGACCGGGCGCTGGCCATGCTCGAAGCGCATGCCGCCACGGTCACGAAAGAAGACGACGCGCTCTATCTGCTGCTCGAACGCTTCGGCATGGACATCGCGGACTCGGCGCCGCTGGTCGACTTCTGGCGCGTGGTCGACCGCGACGACGAGGTCGTGCTGGTGGCCCGCAAGCGCATCGCGCAGATCTTCAAGGCGCCGCTGCAGCGGGCCATCGACAGCGGCTTGTGCCGCGCGGACTTTCGGCTGCAGGACATACAGCTCATCACCCAGATGCTCGGCGCCAGTTTGCGCGGCGGCACGCCGGGCGAACGCAGGTCGCTCGCGCGGCGTTCGCTGCAACTCCTGCGCAACGGCATGCGTGCGCCGTCGTCCGAAGACCCGGTGGGCTGACCGCGGATCTTCCGCGGTCGACCCGAGCTCGCGTACCGGCCTGATGTGCCGGCACGAACAAAAGGCAGCGTCATGCCCACGACGACTGCCTGCCGTGTGGCGGCTCGCAAGAGCCACCGCTTCTTGCAATTCGAATAGGAAAAACAACATGAATGTCCCTGTCTCACGCCGTGCCGGCCGCCCGCGATGGCTGCTCGTGCTCTTCGGGATCGTGCTGCTGCTGTGCGGCGCCGCTTTCGCCGCCGGCGGTGCCCGCCTGGCCTCGCTGGGCGGCTCGTGGTACTACCTGGGCGCCGGCGTGCTGCTGCTGCTCGCGGGTGCGCAGTACGCGCGCCGCCGCCCTTCCGCCCTCGCCTGGCTGGCCCTCGTGTTCATCGCCACGGTGATCTGGGCGCTGGCGGAAGTCGGCTTCGACTTCTGGCAGCTGTTCCCGCGCGTGGTGGTGATCGCCGTGCTGACGATGTTCGGCCTGCTGCTCGCGCCGCGCATCGGCGCGATCGGCTCCAAGCCCGCCTACGGCGCGGCCGGCCTGCTGTTCGTGGCACTGCTCGGCACATTGGGGCTGGCCTTCGTGCCCCACGGCGTGACGCGTCCTTCCGGCAGCATCGCGGCAGCGGCGGCGCCCGCTGCGTCGGCAGACGCACAGCCCGTGGCGGACTGGCAGTACTACGGCCGCACGCCCAACGGCACGCGCTTCGCGCCCTTCGACCAGATCAACAAGACCAACGTGAACCAGCTGCAGGTCGCCTGGACCTTCCGCACCGGCCGCGACACCAAGGGTTCGAGCGAAGACCAGAACACGCCGATCCAGATCGGTGACACGGTCTACGCCTGCACGCCGCACAACGTGGTGTTCGCGCTCAACGCCGACACCGGCGAGCAGCGCTGGAAGTTCGATCCGCAGGCCAAGTCGCCGGTGTGGCAGCGTTGCCGCGGCGTGAGCTACTTCGATGCCGCCGCCACGCCTGCGACCGCGGTTGCAGCAGCATCGGCCGACGGCAGCTGCGCGCAGCGCATCGTGATGACCACCATCGACAGCCGCCTGATGCAGGTCGATGCCAAGACCGGCACGCCCTGCGCGAGCTTCGGCAGCAACGGCACGGTCGACCTCAAGGCCGGCATGGGCCAGGTCGACCCGGGCTTCTACTTCCAGACCTCCGCGCCCACCGTGATGCGCGATCTGGTGATCGTCGGCGGCTGGGTCTGGGACAACGTCGCGCTCGGCGAACCCTCGGGCGTGGTGCGCGCCTTCAGTGCCCACACTGGCGCGCTGGTCTGGGCCTGGGACATGGGCAACCCGGCCCTCACCGGTGAACCGCCGGCCGGCGAGAGCTACACCCGCGGCACGCCCAACGTCTGGTCCACGCCGGCCTTCGACGACAAGCTGGGCCTGGTCTACCTGCCCACCGGCAACGCCACGCCCGACTTCTGGGGCGGCACGCGCAGCAAGGCGGCCGAAGAATATTCAGCCGCCGTGGTCGCGCTCGACATCCAGACTGGCCGCGAACGCTGGAAATTCCAGACCGCGCACCACGACCTCTGGGATTACGACGTGCCCTCGCAGCCCGCGCTCTACGACGTGCGCGACAAGAGCGGCAGCACGGTGCCGGCGCTGATCCAGACCACCAAGCGCGGCCAGATATTCATGCTCGACCGCCGCGACGGCAAGCCCATCGCGGAGGTGCAGGAAAAGCCCGTGCCCCAGGGTGCCGCCGAAGGCGATCACGTGGCACCGACGCAGCCCTACTCGGTCGGCATGCCCACCATCGGCGCCAACAAGCTGACCGAAGCCGACATGTGGGGCACCACGCCCTTCGACCAGATGCTCTGCCGCATCGCGTTCAAGCAACTGCGCTACGAAGGCGAGTTCACGCCGCCGGGCCTGACCAAGAGCCTGCAGTACCCGGGCTTCTACGGCGGCATGAACTGGGGCAGTTCGTCCATCGACGAACGCAACGGCCTGCTGATCGTGAACGACATGCGCGTGCCCCAGGTGGTGCAGCTGATCCCGCGCGACGAGACCGAGCGCCGCATCGCCGCGCGCAAGGGCGGTGCCGACGGGCATGCGGGCCTCGCGACGCAGACCGGCACGCCCTACGGCGCCGACAAGAACATGTTCATGTCGGTGCTCGGCGTGCCCTGCCACATGCCGCCCTACGGCGCGATGACTGCCATCGACCTGAACACGCGGCAGATCGTCTGGCAGGTGCCCATGGGTACCGTGAAGGACACCGGCCCGCTGGGACTGCGCACCGGCATGTCGATGCCGATCGGCATGCCCACGCTGGGCGGTCCGACCACCACGCAGGGCGGCCTGGTGTTCTTCGCCGGCACGCAAGACTATTTCCTGCGCGCGCTCGACGCATCGAACGGCGACGAACTCTGGAAGGCGCGCCTGCCCGTGGGTGCGCAGGCCACGCCGCTGACCTATATGTCACCGGCCAGCAAGCGGCAGTTCGTGGTGGTGTCGGTGGGCGGCACGCGCGGCTCGCCCGACCGCGGCGACTACATCATCGCCTACGCCCTGCCCAAGGCGAACTGAGCGAACGAAGGTCGGCACGTCGGGACTGGGCACGGGCCTGCCGCGCGATCCGCAATCGCTCCTGACGGCCCGTTCGGCAAGCGCTGAGGGGCATTCGGCCCAGGCCACGCCTTGGCCTGCGCGCCTTGCTGGGGCTGCTGAGCGATTCGGACTCGCACACGTAGGAGGAGGCCCTCCGTTGCTGGTGAGATCGACTTATGCGGGTAGCATTTCGATCGAGGCGTGTGAGCAGATCGACGACTGGTACGGACCCGATGGAGCGCGCTGCAGTACGAACTGTTGCACCAGTTGCGCAGCTATCAATACCGGAAACAGCAAGCAACAGCACGCATGCGTGTGATGCATATATACATACTTGAGGATCCGCCAGGCAAGGCCGAACCACCCATCGCATCAACTGAGCCCGAGAATCACTGGCAATGACCAAGCTTGCAATGCGTGTCCTTTTTACTGTGGTGACAGCGCTGGTGGTTTCCTGCGGGGGCGGGAGTGGGGGCACCAACGACATCAGTGCGACCGCAAGCGCCGCGAATCACATGGTCGCCGACCCAGCCTCCCCTGAATGGGGCTTCGCAAACCAAATCAGCGTGGACAAAGGAGGCGCTGACGCTGGCGCCTCGGGCTCCGGCGCCGGCAGCACTGCGGGTGACGGGTCTGGCAGTGGGGGCTCCGCGTCTGCATCTGCTTCCGCGGGCGACTCGAGCGGCGTGGGCTCTGGCGGCACCGGTGCGTCTGCATCCGCAGGCGACAGCGGCGACTCGGGCGTGGGCGGTGTGGGCGGCGTCGCGAGCATCATCGTCAACGAGGTCCGCTATGACACCACGGGTGCGACCCTGAAGTTGCGCGACGCAGCGCAGCTCCAGCTCGGGATGACCGCCAAGGTCAACGGTCCGACGAACGCAGACTTCACGGCCGGGCAGGCGACCGAGGTCGAGTCGGCAGCCGACGCGCTCGGCGTGATCACGTCCATCGACCTTGCCAGCGGCAACATTGTCATGGTGGGAACGACCATCGGGACGGATACGAACACGGTCTGGGGCAACCTTGCAGGGTTGGGCGCCCTGGTGCCGGGCATGACAGTTCAGGTGTGGGGCCTGCCCGCGGGCCCGGGCCTGCTGCGGGCCACGCGGATCGAGCAACGCGCGTCCACCGCGTCGATCGTCTCGGGCATCGTTCAGAACCTCGACCTGTCCGGCCGCCGATTCCAGCTGGGCAAGCTGATCGTCGATTTCAGCCAGACCAGCCTTCCTTCCGGTCTTGCTGCCGGCATGATCGTGCGGGTGCGCGCGCCGGTGCAGGCCGCGTCAGCGGCACTCCAGGCCAGCGCAGTGGAACTCTGGTATCCGGTTTCGCTTCGGGAGGGGACCCGACGCCAACTGGGAGGCGTCGTCACGGACTTCGAGGGGATATCTCGGTTCCGGGTGTTGCGCACGCCTGTCGATGCCTCTTCTGCTCAGATCACCGGCGGGCCTTCGAGCGCCGTTTCCGACGGCGTCGAACTTGAGGTCGCCGGGACGGTCCGCAATGGCGTCCTGGTGGCCACGAAGGTCAAGATCAAGAAGACCGTAGGCGGCGCAAACACCGCCACCTTCACCGCCATGGGCACCGTGGGCGCCTTCAAGTCGACCGCCGAGTTCAAGGTCAAAGGCCAGTCGATCAACGCCAGCGCCGCTGGCGTCCAGTTCACGAACGGCCTATCGGCCAACCTGGGCAATGGAAGCAAGGTGACGATCACAGGTGAGCGCATCGTCAACGACGTCTTGATCGCGACCCGCGTCACTTTCGATTGACGCGCTTGAAGCGTCCGAACACTGAACGCGGAACGGGGAGTGCACCGCGCTTCACGCTGGAACAAGGCGAAGGGCTTGAAGGCTCGCTTCTCCCCCTGAGAAGACGCCGGCAATGCGGCGTACTGCCGGCTTAAGGCCAGAACACGGGGAGCCCCGCGAGGAGCACGAGGGCGATCACCACGCCCACGAAGGTCTGGCGCCACGTCCCGGCCTTGGAGGCCCGATGCGGCAACGACGCATCGCGCATCCGGTGCAAAGTCGGTGAGTGCAGAGTGGCAGTGTCTTGCTCGGAAGGACGCATGTCGGCTCTCTCATGGGAATTCATCACATTTAACGCGCTCCGCTTGTAAGCGTGTGTAGGACAGGCGCGGCAGGCTGTTCTCGCGCTTCGACCAAAGCGGCGCATGCGCCCAAGGTGTCAGGCTCAGCAGGCACAATCGGATGCGAAGGAGAATCAGTCTCTGCACGAGTTGCCACGTCCAAACCCAATGAACCAGATCTCCTTGGCCTTGTCAGCCTGCGCGCGGGTGCTGCGCCCGGTGGTCAAGCTTGCCCTGGCGCTCGGTTTGAAGCAGGCGCATCTGCAGGAGATGCTGAACGAGCTGCTGCTCGAGGAGGGGCGCGCGTCCTGGCGTGCCCGAGGCATCGAGCCCAACTTGAGCCAGCTGTCCGTCACGACGGGGATCAACCGCAAGGCGGTCACGTCGCGGGTGCGCATGCCCAGGGATGCGCTGGAAGCCACCGAGGCCTCCGCGGCGGCCAAGGTGCTGACGTTGTGGCTGCAAATGGTGATGGACAATCCAGCCTTGCGGACCATGGCCATCACTGCGGACCCGACACGCCCTTCGTTCGAGTCCACCGCTTGGATGGCGAGCCGTGGGAACGTCCATCACCGCGCCATCTTGGACGAGCTTGTGCGCCTCGATATGGTCGTCGAACGGGAAAACGACGTCGAACTGAGGACCGAAGGGTTCATCCCGGCGAAGGACCTGGCTGGGATGCTGGCGTTCTTTGCGGACAACGGCCGCGATCACGTGAATGCGGCCGTGTCGAACATCCTCTCCGAAGGGGCGCCTTTTCTCGAGCGCTCCGTGTATGCCAGCGGACTGTCCATCGCGGCCTGCGAAGAAATCCATCAGGAAGCGCGTCGACGCTGGACGGGTCTGCATCACGCGCTGGCGCAGGCCATGCGGCTGGGCGTCGAAGCGCAGCCTCAGGGACCACTCGGTCGGATACGGGTGGGCATCTACACCTATTTCGAAGAGATCGGCGACAAGCGTCCGCAGGGCGACGAAGCCGGGCCTCGGTAGACGTGCGCGCCGCACCCTCGCTGCGGAGGTCGATGCCGTTCGCACCTCGGTCGATCGTCGACTGACCCTTGTGGCCGTCGGCGCAGTCTGCACGCGTCCCGTTCGCTTTTCGCCCTCGGCGGCAACAGAGCTTGACAAGCAGGTGCAGCCATTGCGCAGGTCTCACGCAGCGTACGGGCATGTACGCCATTTCGGGCACCCGCTCAGCACCGAGTCGAGGCGTGCGTCGGCGCCGAGGGTGTTGCGGTCTGTAAGATTTTTGGCTTACGAACTCGTCCTACAGGGGTCACAAATCGGAGACGCAAGAATGAAAATGTGAACTTTTCCCATACTTCGCTCAAAGCTCCGGTGGTGCCCAACCGCCAACCGCGCAACCTTGACAACCTCACGACACCCCTGCAGGCCGCTCTGCCCGGCGGCCGGGAATCGGGTGCGGAAGACCGGCGCTTCTGCCCGTCGCCCTGGCAACGCGTCATCAAGCGATCACTCGATGTCGTGGGCGCGCTGATGTTCTTCATCTTCTTGGGACCGGTCTACCTCTGCATTGCGTTGGCCGTACGCCTTCGCATGGGCGGCCCTGTGCACTACTCGCAGCAGCGCTTGGGTCACGGGGGGCGAGCCTTCCGCTTCTACAAGTTCCGCTCGATGTGCGTGGACTCAGACGAGATGCTCGCTCGCCATCTGGCGAGCGATCCAGCGGCGCAACTGCAGTGGCGCAGGTATCAAAAGCTCGACAACGACCCGCGCATCACGCCGCTTGGACACTTCCTCCGACGCGCCAGCCTCGACGAACTGCCGCAGTTCTGGAATGTCCTCAAGGGCGACATGAGCCTGGTCGGACCCCGCCCCTGCATGGAGCGCCAGCGAAACCTCTACGGCAGGCACTGGGAACGCTATTGCGACATGCGCCCGGGCATCACTGGGCTTTGGCAAGTGAGCGGGCGCAACCGGCTGACTTATGCACAGCGCGTGGAACTCGACATGGTCTATGCGTCCGAGTGGTCACTGTGGCTGGACATCCAGATCATTGCAAGCACCTTTCGCGTCGTGCTGCGTCACGAAGGTCCGGCATGACGCATGACATCGCGTCGACGCCGTCTTCTCCCTCCATTTCCACGGGCCTCGAATGCTGAGCATCAGTCAGAAAGAATCCATTCTCCGGAAGGCGGGATGGCACGTGGCCCCCTTTCCGGAACGCCGCCTGCCGCTTCAGCAACGCTATCTGGAGCGCAATGTTCGCGTGCCGCAAGAGGAGCTCGAGGCCGACCGGGCGCATGCAGCCGCCGTCAACGAATGGCGGCGCGAGGTGGAGCGCGACTACGAATTGCTCGTGGGACAGCGTTTCAACGCCCGTGCCCCGATCTGCTTGGTCGGGGTGCGTTAGCAACGCCGCAGTCCTGTCCGCCCTTCGGCGAGCGCGACGCAAACAGCTTCCTGCGCAGGCCCACCAAGGAGCTCGAGGCCAGACCGACGGAACCGCGAACACACGGTGCTACTGCTTCTCGAAATCATTGCGGACTGGGCTGTGCCCCGACCGAGAGCAGCTCGCTCTTCCATGCGATACCTGTGAAGGCCCGCAGCGCCTGAGTTCGATCCTGCTGTTGCGACCGCCGTTGAGACCCTTGGATGTTCAGCCCTCCCTCTACGTCTCAACGCACAGGCATCGCTGCAAGCTCTGAAGGGTCACGTGGCTCGCCTTCTTTCGGGGCGACCCTGCATGACTCAGGGGCCGAGCACTGCGAGGTTGCCGCTGCCTGGCAACACGCGAAGCGTCGCCGCTGTCTTGACCGTGTAGTCGCGGCTGAGCACGGTGCTCACCTCGAGGTACTCACAACGCGCTTCTGCCGATGTCAGGGTCAGTACCGCATAGCCGCGATGCGCAGTCTCCGCATAGCGAAGATCGTCCACCATGCGCTTGAACGCATCGGCAAGCAAGTCGTTGGCGATCAGCGGCAAAGCCCGTTCGAATCCCGGCGATGACACCGACGGCACGGCGAACTCCACCCCGACGCGCTGACCGGCGAGGTCCGTCAGGTTGCCTGCCCAGGCGTTGTGGGTATCGCCAGCGAGCGAGATGAGATTCTTGCCCAAGCTTCGCGCGGAAGTGAGCACGGCTTCGCGCGCTGCAGGGTAGCCGTCCCAGGCATCCATGTTGTATGGCACCTTCGGTTGCGCGAGCAGCGCGCGCTGGCTTTCGCTGCGTGCGACCTCCGGCGTCGACTGCGCCGCCAGGTATTCGCCCAAGGTTTCCAGGCTGATGGCGGACGCAACGCTCAACGGTACCGCCATGCGAATCATGAGCACCTGTTGCCCCAGGACTTGCCAGACACCG
Source organism: Variovorax frigidus (assembly GCF_051216515.1). Lineage (NCBI taxonomy): Bacteria > Pseudomonadati > Pseudomonadota > Betaproteobacteria > Burkholderiales > Comamonadaceae > Variovorax > Variovorax frigidus. The sequence continues at coordinate 231,594 of NZ_JBPJZF010000009.1, read as the reverse complement.
CCCGAAGCGGCCATTTTTCCCGACAGCCAGTCCAGTTGACTCTGGCCCAGCAGTTGCCTTGTGGCGGATGCGGCCTCGCCTTGGAGATACTGATCCAGAGAAAGCTGTCGATCGCGCGCGACCAACCGGGTGTCCAGCATATGCAGCGAAGCCAGCGTGCCGATATCGAACGACCGGTAGATCTGCAAGGGTTTGGCCGGATCTGGCAGCCGGATGGGCAGCCACTCTTGATATGCCTGGACTGCCGCTGCACGACGCGCGGCAAAGCTTCCCTCCGCGGGCTCCTCGTGGTTGGCGGCTCCACCGGACCAGGCGTTGTCCGCCACGTCGTGGTCGTCCCAAACAGCAATCAAGGGCACGCGTGCGTGGAGGGCCCGCAAATCGCTGTCGGTGCGGTATTGCGCATGGCGCCTGCGATAGTCGTCCAGCGTCAGGATCTCGTGGTCCGGGATGGATTGGCGATCGAGCGCGATGGCGAGCTGTGAGGCGTATCCCAGTTCCCCGTACTCATAGATGTAGTCCCCCAGGTGCAGCACCACATCGATGTCGGTGCGCGAGGCGATGTCGGCGTAGACGTTGAAATACCCGCTGGGGAAGTTTGCGCATGAGACCACGGCCAACTTGACTTGTGACACGTTACCCACCGGGAGCGTCTTCGTCCTGCCGGTCGCAGAGGTATCACCGCCAATGAAGAAGCGATAGAAGTATGTGCTGTTCGGCTGCAGCCCGATTGCATCCACCTTGACCGTGTAATCACGCTCCGGGCCGGTGCTGGCAGTGCCCCGGGCGACGACGGCTCCGAAAGCTTCGTCGGCTGAGACTTCCCAGACCACATTCAGCGAGCCAGGTGCCTGCGCGCTCACTCGCGTCCAGAGGATCACCCGATCCGACATCGGGTCGCCGCTGGCGATGCCATGCTTGAAAACGGTGGAGCTTCCCTCCGGAGGGCTGCTGCCACCACCGTCGCCACCACCACCGCAGGCCATCAGCCCGATGCCAGAACCGGAGAACATGGCAAACATGACGGCGCTGCGTAGCAGCGACCGGCGCGTCGGATCCGCCGCGCGCAGTGTGTCTCGGATTTCCGCCGGAGGACGGGTGGATGAGCAGTCGCTGTTTGTTTTGGATCGCACTGAAGAGTCCCGTTCCGCCGACGGCAGGGCGCCCGATGCGTCCAATCTCGTTGGCTTCTTCATTAAATGTGAACTCCTCACATTTCGGTGTAGGCTTCCGCTTACGTGCTCGTCGAGTTGATGCTCATGTCATCGCTGTTGAGTTGCCGTGCTCATCCGAGGTGTTATCTATCAGCTCTGGTGGGATCGACGCATGGCTACGCATGGACGCATGGAACATTGCGCGCGACAACGTCGAGATGTCGGCACGCATCCAGAAGTACCTGGCGCCGAAGTTATCCGATGGCAGCGCGCTGAGGGCCTTCCTTGAAGCGGCTGACGTAGCAGCCGTTCAAGCCCAGTTCATCCGCCCGATGCATTGGTTCTTGAGCCAGCCCGGCCTGGAGGTGGTTCAACGGAGCACTGAAGACCGCATTGTTCACAGACTGAGCGATGCCGGGGCGACCACCATCCGAGTTTAAGATCGCCTCCGCCGCTGGATCGACCCGCATCGATCCGGGGCAAATGCCGTTAAAAAACCTGGAAGGGAATCGATGGGCATCAGGGACACCCTCGGGCACGCGCTGCTCGACAACGAGAAGCTTCACTTCACCGAAGAATCCCTCACCGCCGAAGAGCAGTGGTTGGTCACGCTGAGCGCGCCCCTGTCGGCGTTCAACGGCGACCATGTGAATGCGCTCGCCACCGGGAAGGACGATGAGGCGCTGCGCGAGGGCATCTCGGAAGTCTGGAATGTGCACGACCGCGAAAGTTTCGAACAGACGGCCCGCTGGCTCGCCGAGGAAGGGCAGCGTTCGAGCTACCTTTCCACATGGCAGGCCATTAACGCGATCGATGCAGCAGTCCAAAGCACGCCGGCCGTGATGCGGCTGGTCATGGATGCGTGGTTTCCGGCGTTCTTCCAGATCAAGGCGCGCAAGAGCCTGGACTATCGCGCACTGTCGGCGGAGAGTGGGCGACCAATATCGGAACTTAGCCAATTGACGATGGGCAGCCAGAGCTGGGTCAACGCGCTGCGCAAGCACTTCAACGTTTCGCCGCCCCAGATCTCGGACCTGGTCGCCTGGGATGCCGTAAGGCTGGCAAGCCTGTCGCGTTGGGCTGTGCAGCTCGGCTTCATTGGGCGCGAAGAATTCGTGAGTTTCGCGAATGCGTTGGACTCGCAGGTGCGCGAGGCCTATGCCGATTGGTCGCAGGTGAGTGCCGCGTACATTGCCGCCGGCCTGATCTGGCGCTATTCAGACGCGCGCGAGGAACATCTAGTGCGCACGAACCGCATGCTGTTGAGCGACGCCCGCAGCCCGTACCGCAGCGTTCCCTTCCGCTGAGCGGCGGCGGACACAAACGGAAAACGGCACCTGGAGGTGCCGTGTCGTGGAATTGCTGACTGGCCAGTCAAGCCGACCCGTTCATGGGCGGAGCCTGACATGGTGATGTTTCTTTGCCAGACGATCTTGTCCTGCGTGTGGAAAAGTCGATCGCCCGGCAGAAACATCGGCGAACGCAAGGCGCTCTTTCAGTTCCGGGACTTGCGCGCAAAGACCGCCACCGAGGCCGATGAGCTGTCAGGAACGAAGACCGCGCAGGCGATCCTGGGGCACACCACGAGGCGATGACGGCGAAATACATCCGTCACAAGATGGGCAAGAAAGTGAGTCCGCTTCGATGAATTGCGGAATAGCGCTACTGGATATGTAGCACCAGCGCCAGCAATGGCGCGGGTAAATGGTAGGCCGTGAGTGGCTTGAACACTCGACCAACGGATTATGAGTGATCTGTCAACAAGAAAAAAGTCCTTGAGATTCAACGTCTTGCAAGAGATGTTGTTTCCCTAGGCTACATGTAGGCTACAGAGCACTCATCCGGCGCTACCGGCCTGGAACTTGAAGTTCAGCGCGGGAAACGGCCTTGCACTAGGTCGCCGGGGATGCCCAGCAGGATCGTTTGCATGAACTCGTTCATCAACGCCGCTAGGCCGACCCCCACAGGATCAACTGTTCCGCTGGCGCCATAAGCCTTGAGCATCTTCAAGGGAGTCGGCGTTCGTGCGCCTGCCACGGTCGGAAGCCGGACTAGGCTCTGCCCTAGAAAAAGGACGGGGCGCACCACCTTGCCCAGGAAAAGGTCGTCCCATTCGGGTTGCGGACGGTCCTTGGCGGACCTGTCGATCAACTCCTGGAGTTGCCCGTCGAGCGCATCGATCGCACTCGGAAGATCGGGAAATGCAGCAGCCCAAAGAGCGTCATGATTCAAAGCGCTTTTGGCATTGATGATGACCATGCCACGATCGGCCGTGCACTTTGGATCGTCGATCTGTTCAGCACCTTCCTTGATGCGCTCGAAGATCGTCTGACCTTGCCTCGATGAGATCGTCTTTATTGCGAGTGCCCACCGCTGAGGCGCATGGGCCGTGTCGCCGTCCTGGAGCGTGAACATGACGTCCGGGTTGTCGCCTTTCGCGTTGGTCGGCGAATCCAAAACAACGTCGGTTGCGACATGCACCGCTAAGCTCCCGATGTAGAGTTCAGCGAACTTGCGTGCGGTGTCGTCATCTGGGCCGCTGGCTGCGTTCTGGGCCAATGAGGCCGCACGAACTCTGGTGGCCGCGATCAGACTCAGGTGCGGCACGAATGTCGAAAAGTCAGGGAGCGGTTCGACCGTCAGGATCTTGGCCGCGAGATCGTGCAGCGCAGCCGCACTGCGCAAGATGTCCACCTGGTCTGAACCCGCGGCTATCGAGGGATTCTTCATCACCTCTACCAGTTGGGTGAGGGACAGGAGTTCGTCTTCCAGATTTCCCCCCACCGGAGGCTGGACGCCCAGGCTCTGAAGCATGCTCAAGAAGCGGTCACCGATGCTATCGGCGGCCTCGAACTGCACCAAAGTCATGAGTTAGAAGGAGTGGTAGGCCGTGTTGGACTTGAACCAACGACCAAAGGATTATGCTTACCACTTCGGCTTTCGCCGCCCGTTTCCGGTTCGTGGTCTGGACTCTGCCTTGCCTTTCGGCCTTCCCGTCGAGTCTCTACACGTTCTCCCTTGCGGGAGCTTCGCTCGGCGTTGACATAGCGCACACGCGCCTTAGCGTTCACCGAATTTGAGAAGTTCTACTTCAAGACAGAGTGAACTTGCCTTGAGCAACCCAAATGGATCATCCCCTGCCATGCCCTATGAAACCATGGGGTAGGAAATCACCGATCAAGTCCTCTGCTCTAACCAACTGAGCTAACGGCCCCCTGCGCGAGATTATCGCATGTTGAAACGGCATCGTGACGCTTCTGCAAAGCATTCTTGACGCTCCCACTTGCTCGCACACATTTCGGAAGTCCGCATGCCGCGAACAACGCCACTCGAAGCGAGCTAGAACATGATCAGTTCGACTGATGCGAAGGCCAACCTCCGAACCTCAGGCCTACCCCTTACCTCTGCCTCTAGGAAATTCATCCGAGTAGGGTCAAGGCGCTCTGGCACGGCGCAGCGCCGGTACCCGATTCGGCAATGGCATCAACCTGCGTGGGACCAAGGAGTTGTGGTTTGCCTGCCGCAATAGCCGCTGCCATCAATTTGCGCATCGCGATGCGCGCGTTCAGACGACCGTCTGCGGAGGGATCTCTGACGCAGGCCTGCAACGCCCCGCGCGCCGCGACGATCGCTGAATCGTGCTCGTTCTCAAGTTTTAGCTTGTCGATTTCAGCTTTGTCGTCGGCAGCGTGCCCCACGGGCGAAATCAGCGCCTGCTGAACCTGCGTATTGAGCGCCGTCTTGAAGCTTTGATCGTTGAAAACCGCCGCTACGAATCCCAGGAATTTCGAGGCGTCTCGCGTTTCCGAAACCATGGCTTGCAAGTACATCGGCTTGCGCGCGTTGGCGACCGGCACCGCAAACCACTCGCTCAACTGGCTGCCATACAAAACAATGTCAGCTGCGACGGTCGAAGACGGGCACGCGTTTGGCCTCTCGCCGACGCCGTTGTGAAAGACACATAGAGCCGTGGGAATGCGGGCCTGCTGCCCAGGGCGCATTTGCCCGATCACCATGGTAGCCCCGGCACCCTTAGACAGATCAAGTTCCTGCTCGCCGATCGCAAACGCGACGATAACATCGCGTACGTTCGATGGGCGCAGGACCGTACGGCTTATTGGAGCGTCCATCGTCACGACGGTGGGAACGATCGCGTAACGGGACTTGTCCAGAGATGAAATCACGGCGCCCTGAAAGTAGAAGTCGGGCACGGAAGCGAGGTAGAGCCCCTTCTGCCAGAACGCTTCCACTCGCTGCCTGTACGGCCACGCCGATGCGGGGTTGTCAGCGAAAGGACTTGCAACCTTTCCCTGCCCCGAATACGTGGGTGTACTGCGGTAGAACCATCCCCTTGCGATCGTCACGCACGGCCCGACTCCCTTGCTCGTTATCAACTCCATGTTCCGCTTGGCGATCACCACGTCGGTCTTGGCCTCTGCGGCTGCAGTCAGCGCCGCACCGATGCGGCTTATACCCTGCGAGATCGCTGTGCCTGCGAGCGCAGCGACGATCGGCGCAGCCTCGGCACCAGGCGCGCACTGGCCCACGACGGTCTGCGTGTCGTAAATGACTTCGGCCTCAGGGAGGCTTTCCGGCACACGGCGATCTGCGGCCATATGCGCGCAGCCAGTCAGGGAAAGTGCTAGAGCTAAGCATCGGATGCGCATGGAGTTCCTCCAATCAACCGTTCAGGCACATGCCGATGAATGCAATACGCTGAGTGGTGAGTGCCAGAGCCACATTCAGGAAAGCACCAAAATCGGCTCGACCACTAGCCTCAAGGTGGGACTGGGAGATCAATGAATCGCCGAGGTGAAGCCCAACCACAAACCCGTCGACAAATACCGGACAACCACTGTGGCCAACACCTGTGTGTGCTGAATGCGCGAGAAAGTCTTGCCGAAACAGCCGGGCATCACCCGTGTGCTCGACCAGCGGACCAGTGGACCCCGGAAATCCGATTGCTGTAACAGCGCTGGGTGTTGCCTCGGCAGCCATTTTCAACGGAGCGACCCCTGCTGGCTCAGACATGGCGATACAGGCAAGATCAGAGGTGGAACCGGCGACCGATGCATCGAACGCACCGATCCGACAAATGGACCGAGACCGCATGGGTACAACTGAAGCTGGGAAAAACATCTCGCAAGATTCTTCTGCTTGCAGTACATGCGCTGCCGTGACGACGAGGCCAGGCATTGCCAGCCAGCCCGTCCCGCGCCTTTGGCCATCAATCAGGATCTCGCAAATCCCCGCGTAAGGCGAAGTTCGAAGCCTTAGCTCGTCTATTTTCTTCCACATCGGCATCTCGCCCGAGTGGCTGAACGGCACGTTCCTGGGTGGATGCATAGGCGCTCCTCGTGCGGAGTGTAAGGCGGAAATCGCGCCGTGTCCCACTTGCTCGAGAGGACAGGTGTCGCCAAGTGCGCACCGCAGCACTCATTTACCTGAACGCCATTCGTGCGCCCGGGCCAAGATTAATCAAATATTAGTTGCAAGGCATCTGCGAAACTTTTGCCTCACAACCTAGGCTGACGTGTGAGCCACGCATCAAACAGGTGTCCACAAAAGTCAGAGGAGACGAGCATGCCTTGCTCCTGGTGGAAATTCAGGATTGGTTTGCCAGACGCATATCTTCCACTTTGCCTATGCATTTGGCGGCAGCCAAAACCAGCGAAATGCAATCGTTGCGCAGCAGCAGCGCTGAGATTACAACCCGCTTGCAGCAAGATGCAGAAGCTGAGCATGTCAATTCAGCGTTTCTCTGCTCTTCCGACTGGTACTGGTGATATCAGCGGCGGAACAGGTCCTGAAGTCCGCGAAATTTCGGTGTCGGCGAACTTGAGTTAGCGGTCGAGAGATCGACGCGAAATCTGATTGCAGAGATGCGCGCATCGCTCGGCCTCGAAGGACAAGGGATGTCGGACATCGAATAGATAATAAGATTACGTTCTGCGAACGCGGTATCAAATCGACGATCTAGCTTGCTTCCGAAATCACTCCCGAGAGCGGATGCAATGTTCGCCCATAGACGCTCTCTGAGCGGCGCGGCGTCCGTCAAGGCTGTGTCGATCTCATTTGCCAAGTCAAGAATGCCGACTCCATTGGTCATGGGCTGCAACATAAGCGACGCCACATTGCCGGATTCTTTCGTCGGCGCATCAAGCTGCTCAAGTGCGAATTCATGGACTCTTGACGGGCCGTGGGTCGCCTTCACTTCAAGTACCGCGTCTGACCAAGAAAAATCAAACCGTTCAAAGACATCAGCGTGCCATGCGCGAACGGCGGCGGCAACGTCTCCACTACGCGCAATGACGAACAACTCTGCCCAAAGCCCTGCGATTTCGCGACTACCGGGTGCGCTCAAGGAGCGGAATAGATTCAAGAGGCCGCGAACGCAGGACTCAAGATCCCGCGTCTCCGCAGTCACGGGCAATTGGTCAATGACAGCGCCGACGCTTCGAATGAATAGTTCATGCAATTCTGGAACGGATGCATCGCAAGCCAAAACAGCGAACTGATCCTCTACCGTCGTGTGACCAGTTATCACTCGGCAACTAGCGTGGAACTGCACAGAAAGGTGTCGGAGGGCTACACCGGGCGTGTACTGAGCCGGACTCGCGTCTTGAAGCAGGAACACTGGCGCACCGTCCACGCCCTTAGCCAAGAAGTCTTTGCGCCGTGTGGAAATCGGTGTGGCCGAAAAGTCAATGTCGGAGGTCGCGCAGTGCAGTTGCTGAAACTCGGCGAGCAGGTCCATCAGACACGCTGCTCCACAACCAGTGCTTTCTTGAGCCGTGAAGGCACATACAAAGCGAACCAGGGAACGTTTTTGATGTCCGCCCTGTCTGCCTGGAAGGCTTCGTGTCCTAGATTGAAGCGCCTGAGTTGAAGCGATATCCGCTCCGGAGAGAAGAAGCTCTTGTCGTTCACCGAACCCGCGCTTTGACTGAAGTATTGACCGATCGGCGCGAACGGATGCTTGGCGGGTACACCGCGCCCTGCGCTTCGGCTTCGATACCCAGCTTCTAACTTGTTCATAACGAACACGTCGACCTTAAGGGACGAATCCTTCGCGAGCAAACTCCCCAAAGCAACCAGCATCGCACTGTGCTCTTCGGCGTCAGCGGGGTCTTTGATCTCAACATCCAAGAAAAACTCTTCTAAGACTTCAGCCAACGGAACGGCTTCGATAATCTCGTTTGGCGATTTCCCCTTGGCAGGAGCAAGATGCGGAAAATCGGCCGCGTTAAGTGCAGGCCCGTAGGCAGCACGCCACCGCTTATTAACTTTGTTGAAGAGTTCGTTATTTTTTGTGACCGCAGTGGCATCTCGCTGAAGAATAGACGGAACCAACCAGTCTTCGACCAACACTCGCCGCGTACCGAGACCCACGACGTTGGGCCGCGTAGGCTTGAGCAGTTGGGTCAAAATGAAGTCACGCCGCCAAGCTCGAAGCGGCTTGCCACGGTTTTCCTCGAGTGCAGCCCGAACGAAGTCTTCATGCTCTACATAGTCCGTGAAGGCTTGTCGCACCGTCGACTGCACGAACACGCGACACAGGCCGAGATAGGCCTTTTTGTACCCGAAGAACCGTGCGCGCTGCTGCAAAGTATCTGCTGCCGGAGAGGTTCCCAAAGCCCGTGGCATGTAGGTGACGCAAAGCCCTTCAACTGTGTAGCCGCGGTCCAGCTTTGCTCCACCGATGAGAATCCAGTACTTGGTCGCTTTCCAGTTGACCTTTTTTTCGGCATCCGGCGTGCCGTTCACCTCCACGTAGTTCAAATCGTCGAGCACGTCTTCAGCTAGCGCAGCCACGAGTTCTTTCAAAGGCTTTACTGTGGGGTAGGTCTTCTTGAGCAAATCAAACTCGGCCTGGAAGATCGCCGCGACGCTTTGTGGTTTGGTCTCATGCTCTGCCTCCACGCGCTTCTTGAGGCCCTTGAACGCCTTCTCTACCCACGTCTTGTAAACGCGGTGTGATGCGGTAGCCACAGCGGGATGAACCATCATCGATCGGTTCCGATCCTTGGAGGTCAAGCCCTTTTTCCTCGTTAGAGAGTGATGCGCTGCGACCAAGAGGAAATAGCGTAACGCTTTCAATAAGCTCTTTGGCGGACTACGCAGGGGAACGCGCGCGGACGGGACGTCTCCTGATGGGATGTCCTCGATGAGCCGGGGCTCTCCCTTGAAGAAGGCGTGACCGCCCGTGTAGCTGTCACCAGGCGTGACCAACTCAGCAAACGATGCATTGAGAAGATCTGTCTGGGACAACAGCAGGTTGGCCTGAGGCGTAGCTGTGTATTGAAGATATGAGTGATGAGGTAGCGCAGCTCGGAGTTCAAGAATCTTCTCGTACGTCGTGCTCATCGCACTCGGCGCTGCACGGCCAGTGCGGACTCGGGCCGCTTGCGTGTTCAGGCTGGCCTGGTCACTTTCATCGTCGATGATGAGTGCAGGCACGCCCTCGAGTTGCACCAACTTGAGCACAATCGTGAGCTTTTCAAGATGACCCCCGTGCTTGAGCACCGTAACGAGGACAGACTTCTTGGAAGCTTTCTTCCGCCAAGCATCAACCTTGCTTTCAATCTGCGCGCGTTGTGCCTTGGATGGATTCGAAAGGTGGTACCAGTGATCCCCGCCGTCGTCGATGCCCAAGTCCTTCTTGAGTCGGTCCTCGGATTGATCGCGCAGGTTGTTCTTCGTTCCCGCCAAGACGATGACGAGGCCGAAACCATTATCACGAGCGAGCGCGATGACGGTTTCGAAAGACATTGTCTTGCCACTCTGGACATAGCCTACAACCAAGCCAGTCTCCGTTCCGGCCCCTTCAGTCGGTGGGAGGCATCGGCCAAGTATTCGCTGAGCCTCCAGCAGCACGGAGTTCGGGCCTGTTGTCAGGTCCTCGATGCTCGGGCCGTTGGGGTCGCGAGCTTTGCTGTCCAAAAAGTCAGTAGTGAACTCCTTTGGTTCTGGAACCCACCGCAGAGGCGGTCTAACGGACTTGAGCATTTTTATAGTTGTTGCCATGGAGATCAAAAGGGGGCACGTGCGAGCGCGCCTCTCAGCAGGTAGTTGAAGTGGTACAGAACGCTTTCAGGTGGATCTCCTGTTGTGTCTTCCGACAAGACGAGGGAAATGCCTACTGCTGTAGCAACCCGTAAGAACAATTCGACGTTCTCGTTGTTCGCGCCGAGATACTCAACCGAAAAGGGATGCGCGAGGGCCAGGTCGATACCCAAGCGCCGGATCTTGTCTTCATCCGTGGGTTGCGGATTTTCCTGGGCGAGGGAAACCCACTCCTCGCGAGCTGGATCGATCGAAGTTCGCACCGTGATGACCCAGTTGTAGCTGCCATCGTCGAGCGTTACGGTTCTTTCGGACGCCTCCATGCCGGTAATCGGTAGGGCAGCAGGAAGCGCTCCGGGGGCCGCAGGATGCTCCCGCGCTCCAGCCAGAAGCGGTTCGACGTCTTTCTCAAGATGTTGAGCTACTGAGGCAGTAGCAGCGGCTGCACGCGCCTCAATGCTCTTCCTAGAAGGTAATGCCCTGTAGTTCTCAGCTTGAGCAATCAGGTCGAGTGGCTCACTCTCGATTTCACTCTTTAGGTACTCAAGGAAGATGTCTTCGTACTCTTCCCAGCGGAAGCCGTCTTTGGTGTGACTGACCTCGAAACCTTCGACGTGAAGTTCACCGAAAAGTCGCTGATAAGGATAGCTGTTCGTTTGCTTGAAGACAAAGCTCGGACGATAGGTCTCGTCATGGCTGCCCTCGATGAGTCTGTCTCGTCTGAATAGTGCAAACCCTGCATATGGCGTGGAGCCTACTTCGCGGAGGGCCGCAAACCCAGTGACGCGCTGACCTTCGCCAAAGTCCAAGTTGATTTGCTTGATCCATTCCACCGGATCGGCGCCTGCCAAGGGTACGCCCGGTGATGAGTATGGAACCGCTTGAAGTACGGGAGTTGACGCGTACGCGAGCGCCTCGCCATTGAACGTCAACGTCAAGCGACCGTCGCGAAGAAACATCCGATAGATACTCGCGAGATGTTCCTTGATTTTTCCAACGGTTCGACCTTGCGGGACATGATGAAGATTGCGCAGCGTCACAACCGTGAAAGGTGCTGGCGAATCAATCGTCCGGTGAGTCGTGTTCAGGCTCTCAATTCGATTGTCTACGATGTGCCTGATATCGAAAGTAATGGTGCGCTCCACCGCTTCGCCAAGCGCCTTTGTACGCACGCTCCAGTTCTCTGCGAACCAGCACGCGGCACTCTTCATACCCATACCAAACTCAGACAGCCCGTTCCTGTCATTGGGAACTTGAGCCGCACGGAAGGCTCGTGGGAAGTCAGTGGTCGAGATGCCGGCGGCGTTGTCCGTGATGATGATTTGCCCAGGCCCCGAAGTATCCACACGAACATCAACCTTCAGTCGGTAGTCTTCGCCGAAGAGCGCTTTTAACGCATCGTGGTTCGCGGCATAGCTCTGTACCGCGTTGTCGATGAACTCCGCGATCGCAAACCAAGGCTTGTAGTTCAGGTGCCGAAGCACCGACAACATCGTGACCTCCGGCCTAATTCCAATTGGTCCGAGGGTCACAGTGTTCGGCATCAAGCAGCCTCAAGAACGTGTTCGACAACAGCCTCACACTTTGAGGGATGCTCCAACAATGCCCTTGCTACTCGTTCGACAACGCGCGAGTTGACCGCATTGCCAAGCGCATGGAATGCCTGAGTCGTACTCTTCGGTAATTCCTTCAAGTCATCGAGGCTCTGAAGGCGTGCGCACTCTTGGGGAGTCATGTAACGCTTTTGCCAACCGATGATGGGAACCTGCGTGTCCGTCATCGCAATGAGGCTAGGCGCCGTGGTGCGGCGCTTCACACGCACGCCGGAGGCTCGGAACTGGATCACGTACTTCCAGATATCTCGCTCTCCACCTTTGACGTTCCATTCGAACTTCTGGAGGCTAGACGGAAACTTCAGAATTTTCGGCAACCAGGGGGCGATCCAAGCCTTGTTGTCTTCATAAAACTGTCGGTTCTGCCGAATGAAGTCTTGCTTCCACTTCGGAAACCGGAATTCATTTGTTCTCGCGTGGCTGGGCAGCCCATCCCATCGCTCTTCCAGCGAGCGAAGGTAACCAATCTTGGCCCCATGGCTACCCTTAAACCCTTTCAGCCCATCTACGCCCAGGCGCTTGCGTAAAGCCCAAGGAGTCGTGTCTTCGTACGGGTAAGACGCGCCCCACTCCATCGACCAAAGAGGATATGAAGGAAGATCAACATCCGCGGGGCAGGCTTGCAAAAACTCATCCCAGACGTCCAAACACTCCTGCACCTGCGCCGATAGCTTCTTTGCGCTAACCGGATTGTCGTCAAGCACAGTGTCGATTTTTGTCTCGGCATCAGTTGTCTCGGGCCATGCAAATGCACCGAGCGGCTCCCGCGAGCCTACGATGTAGACCCGCTCACGGATCTGCGGTATCCCAAAATTGTGAGGCGAGAACCGCTCGGCAGCAATGTGGTATCCCAAGCCTCTGAGAATTGCTTGGATTTTTTCCCACGTCTGTCCACCATCATGCTTAAGCAGATTTGGGACATTCTCCAACACGAAGAACTTCGGCTGCTTTTTCTCCAAAATCGCAGCAACGTTGTGAAAGAGATTGCCTTGCTCCGTGCACTCGAAGCCAAGTTGTTCGCCTGCTTTTGAGAACGGCTGACACGGAAAACCTGCAGTAAGCACATCGTGATCGGGAACATCCTCCGGCAGCACTTGCCGAATGTCTCCCGCGGGCTTTAAGCCGAAGTTCGTGTAGTAGAGATCACGCAGATGCTCCTTCCACTCCGCCGCGAACACGCATTCGCCTCCAAGTCGGTCAAGCGCAAGGTGAAAACCGCCTAGTCCGGCGAACAGGTCAACAAACTTAAATGGCTGCATCTTGGTTGCGTTAATGGTTGTGCTTCGTGTCCCAAGCGAGCCTTAAACGCCAGGCGCACCTTTTACCAACTCGTACCTTGAGCCCCACAAATTGGCTGTGTTGCTTTTCGTACGCCGCGGCAAACCGAAAATACTGTTTTTTTATACAGGAATCAAGTGAATCCGTCAAGAAAACGATGTAATGGCGCCACACTTCACTTCGGGATACATCTTGCCACAAAGATGCGCCATCTCGGTGCATCTAAGAGAACTGCACGCTGCACTGCTGGGGACGTACGAGCTATTCGCCTGGGATTGTCATTGGAGCCGGCGATAAGTCTTCGGATAGGACAGGGCCGCTGGCGCTCATCGTTTTAAACGCGCGGTCGCGCGCCATGAAGGTCAGCAGCATGTGCGGCACCAGCGCCGCGGCATCGGTCTGCCCACCGTAGGTCTGTGCGTGCAGCGCCGCATAGCGGTCCAGCGTCGCCTTCAGTTCCGCCGACAAGGTGACAGTGAGCTTGACTGACTCGGCCTTGGGCAGCGGCCCGAGCCGCAGCTTGGCAGCGCTCATCGCGTGGTCCCCCGCTGGAAGAACAAGGGCTGGTAGGGCCGCAGGATCAGGTCCTTTTTGACCATCACGCGCATCGGGAACCCAGGCCGGATCGTGAGCGTCGGCTGGACGCTGAGGTTGCGCTTGGTGATCTCCTGCCCGACCTGGTTCACCGTGTCCTGCGCACTTTCACGGCCGGCGATGATCACGCGGTCGCCGGTACCGCCGCTGTTCGTGCGGGTCTCTGGAGCGGCCAGTTCGGCTCCGATACCCAGCAGCGTGGACAGCGCGGCGCCCGCGAGGATGCGCTCCCAATGCCAATCGACGCCATCTTCGAGACCTGCGTAGCCGGCTGGATCGATGCCCGGCAAACGGTCGAGCGCCACCGAAGACGTATCCGGCAGGATCAGCCTCGTCCACACCAGCAGCACGCGCCGCTGTCCGAAGGCCACCTGGCTGTCGTAGCGGCCGATCAGGCGCGAGCCCTGCGGGATCAGCAGGTAGCGGCCCGTGGCGGTGTCGTAGACCGCCTCGGTCACGGTGGCGATCACCTGTCCCGGCAGATCAGAGCTGATGCCCGTCACCAACGCCGCCGGGATGATGGTGCCCGCCATGACTTGGTACGGCGATGCCGGCAGTAGCAGGCCACCGGGGTTGCGCATGGCGGTATCGCCTGTCTTGGCCATGAAGCTTTCTTTCTGGTCCTGTCGGTTCTGCACGTCAGTGGGATCGGTCGGCTGCGCTGCCGCTGCGGGCGCCAGGGCGCCGGCGAGCGCATCGAAAGGCTGAGCGGCGCGTGTCTCGCCAGCAGGCGCGGCCTGGACAGGCTTCGCGCCGGCGCCGCCCGTGCCTCGAAAGAACACCCCTGAACGCGCCGCCTCTTCGGCCGCCAACTGCGCCGCATGCGCCGGGTCGACACCGCCCGGCACACGCGTCTCCATCGGCTGCTGCGACTTCACGATGGTCGGTCCCAGGTCGCCCGGCAGCGGCTCGCCCAGTTGGGGTACGGCAGGCCGTGCCGGTAGCCCGGCGTAGTCCTTGGGCAACTGGTCCAGGCTCTCGGCCTTGGCCACGCGATCGACGTTGTACAGCTCGGCGGCTGCATTGCGCTCGCGCTTGTGCGGCTGCAGCGACCACAGCGTCGCGCCGAGCACCATGGCGGCCAGCCCGCCGGCGATGACTGCCAGCATCCGGCGATTCAGCCGAACCACCGGGCGCGGCGATGCGCGCAACGCCATCGTCTCGGGATCGGCCTTCGGCGGAACAGCGGCGGCTTCGCTCATGATCCGCTGCCCCCACCTGCGCGCACCACGCCGTCGGTGCGCTCGATGCGCACCACCTCGGCCTTGCCGCCCTTGTAGCCGCCCAGGCGCAACTCAGCCGCGCCGAACAGTCGATCCACCACGTAGTACGGCGCGCGGAAGCGGTAGTTCACGAGTTGGCCATCGCCCTGCGGGCCGATCACGAACAGCGGCGGCAGCTCGCCCTGCGCGATGCCGCCAGGGAACTCGATGTAGACCTTCTGACCATCATCGAAGGCGCGCAGCGGCTTCCACGGCGGGCTGTCGCCGCCGATCGCATAGCGGAAGCGAATGTTTTCCAGCGACAGGCCCGCATCGACGGGCGCGGCCGCTTGTGCTTCGCGCGCCTGCTTCTGCAGCGCCAGCATGCGATCTTTCGGGTAGTCCCAGGAAACCGAGGCCATCCAGGCCTGTGGCGTCGAGGTCAACTCGACCAGATAGGTGCGCCGGTTGGTCGTGATGACCATGTTGGTCTTCAGCCCCGTGCGCGTGGGCTTGACCATCACGTTCACGCGCTGCGCCGACCCGGCGCCGCTGGTCGTGTCGCCCACGATCCAACGCACGGTGTCGCCAGCCGAGACGGTCACCAGTTCCTCGCCTTCCTGCAGGGCGACGACTGTGACGCGCCCTGGGCTCGTATAGACCTGGTACAGCGCGCCGTCGGTGAAGGGCCAGACCTGGATCGCATTGATGTAGCCCTCGCGTGAAGGCGCGATGCGGGCCTCGTCGTTGGCCTTGGACACGCGCAGCTTCTCGTCGGTGGGCTCGGGTGCCGGCGGTAGGGCATCTGCCGCTGGCAGCGCCTTCATCTGCGCCGGCAGCGGCAAGGGCTTGGCGACCTCCACCACTTCGATCGGCGCGGGTGGATCGGGAACGCGCTGCGCCTGTACCGGTTCGTCCAGCGTGATCGTGGGCGGCGGCTTGCCCTGCGTCGCGCAGCCGGAGAAACCGGCGATCAGCATTACCGGCAGTACGTAAAGGCGCAAATGGGAGATCGGTTGGTTCATGGCTTCTTTACTCCTTCGTTTGCATCGAGTTCACGGCTCCACGACAGCCCGTTGACGTAGATGCCCAGGGGGTTCTTGCGCAACCGTTCCTCGGTGCGCGGCGGCTGCAGCACGATGGACAGCACCGCGGTCCAGCGCTCGGTGGTGGCCGGTGCGCCGTTGACGTAGGCCCGCTCGATCCAGCGCATCTGGAACGACGAATCGCTGGCGCGCACGACACTGGTGACTTCCACCGCCACCGAGTTCTGGCCGATTCGCGAGAACGGATCGTTGGTGCGCGCGTAGTCGTTGAGCGTGGCGGCGCCCCGGTCGGTGGCGTAGTCGTAGGCTTCGAGCCAGTTGCGCCGCACGACGATGGGGTCGATGGAGAGGGACCGCACATCGTTGATGAAGCGCGCAAGGTGGTGCGCGATCTGCGCATCGCCCGGCCGGTACGACGTGGCGGCCTCGCCGACTGTGCGCACCTGACCCGCCTGGTCGACCTCGATCACATAGGGGGTGACGATGGACTGCGCGGAGCGCCAGACGAGGCCGCCGGCCATCAGCAGCGCCAGCGTGAGGCAGCCGAAGGCCATCAGGCGCCAGTTCTTCGCCTGCACGCGGGCCGAGCCGATTCGCTCGTCCCACACCTGCGCGGCGGCCTGGTAGGGGGTGACGGGCGCTGGCGTATCGGCGTAGCGCACCAGGGGTCGTTTGAATCTCATGAAAGGTTCTCCTTGGCTGTCCTTAACCGTCATCCCGCAGACTGGGGCTGGCACCGCTGCCACCGCTGTCACCCGAGCGCAGCGTGTGGGCGGCAGCGGTCGCGCCGTGTGTGATGCGCTGGTGACGTTGGAGCCGCTGCGCCCAGGCGGGCGGCGCCGTGGATGCAACCGGCGCATCGGTCGCCGCCGCGCTGGCCGTGGAAGCGGCAGACGGAGGCGCGGCCGCCTCGGCAACGAAGTTCGCGACGCGCTCGCGAACGGCCTTGGCGCCCGACGCAACGCGATCACCGACTGCTCCGGCGCTGCTGCGCGCGACATTGGCCAGGCCCGCGCCAGCAGCGCGCAGGCCGCTGCCTCCCGAAGCCGCAGCACCGGCTTCATAAGCCGAGCGAGCGCCACCGGCGAGCGTGCTGGCCGAGCGGCCTGCAGCCGCTGCGCCGCCGATCACGCCGCGCGCCGCCCCAGGCGCCATCCGCGCACCGGCCGCGACCGCCGCGCCTGCGCCCGCAACGGCGGCGCCACCGGCAACCGCGAGCCCTGCTCCGCCGACCAGCGTCCCAGCCGCCGCGCCAGCACTGAGTTGCGGTGCACCGGACACCAGTCCGGTGGCGATACCCGGCCCGAAGATGCCCAAGCCGAACAGCGCGAGCGAGGCGAGCATGATGGTGAGCGCGTGGTCGATGCTCGGCTCGGTGCCCGGCGGCGTCGTGAACTCGCCGAACAGACCCGTGCCGATGCCGACGATTACGGCCAGCACCAGCACCTTGATGCCAGACGACACCACGTTGCCCAGCACCCGTTCGGCGAGGAACGACGTCTTGTTCCACAGCGCGAAGGGCACCAGCACGAAGCCGGCGAGCGTCGTCAGCTTGAACTCGATCAGCGTCACGAAGAGCTGGACCGAGAGCACGAAGAAGCTCACGATGACCACGAGCCAGGCCAAGCCCAGCACCGCGATCAAGTCGAGATTGGCGAACACCTCTGGGAAGCCCGTCAGGTCGCCTATCTGCGTCATGATCGGCCGCGCGGCATCGATGCCGACCTGCGCGAGCCGGCCCGGCTGCAGCAGCTGTGCCTGCGTCAGCGCAGAGCCCGAGGCGGTCAGGCCCAGGCCCGCGAACGAGCGGAAGACAACGCCCGCCAGCGTATTGAAGTTGCCGATGATGTAGGCGAAGGCTCCAACGTAGAGCACCTTCTTGATCAGCTTGGCGATCACCTCGTCCCCGCCACCGCCACCGGCGTGGCTCATCGCCCAGAACAGGCCGGCAAGCGTCATGTCGATCAGCACCAGCGTGGCCGTCAGGAATGCGACCTCGCCGCCGAGCAGGCCGAAGCCCGAATCGATGTAGCGCGAGAAGACGTCCAGGAAGCGGTCGATGACGCCCACGTCGTTCATGACGTCATTTCTTGGGCGCCGACTCTGCGGCCGGCGGCGCTGGAGCCGTCACCGGATCGGCGGCATAGGGGGAGCGGCCGCCGTCAAGGAAGCGCCGCCGCGTGGCCTCGGCCACGGCATTGCACTGCGCATCGCCGACCTTGGCATGGTCCGCCTTGCATGCCTCGCGCAATTCCCGCAGGCGCTCGGGGCTGGCGACCAGGGATTCGACGCTCTCGATGGGCAGAGGCTTCTTCTCGCAGGCAGCCAGCGCGACCGCGCAAAGGCAGAGGAGCAGTATTCTTCGCATGGAGGTGTTCCTTTCAGTTGCCGTAGAAGATGACGTTGGCGGGCGTGTACGGCGTGCCCTCGCCGTGGAAGCGCCGGCGCACCTCGCGGGCGCGCTCCTGCACGGCGACCTGGCGTGCCTGTTCCAGCGCAGCGGCACGGTCCTGGGTGATCTGCAGTTGCTGCGCCTGCATCGCCTGGCGCGACTGCAACGCGAGCAGCTGGTTCGTCGCCTGCGTCGCCTGCAACGCGCCCACGGCCGACTGGCTGCGGTTCACAAGATCCGTCAGCGTGCGTTCGTCGGCGGCGAAGTTCTGCACCGCCTGCGACTGGACCTTGGTGGCAGTGCGCAGCGCTTCGAGGGAGTGGGACCACCGCTTGCGCGCATCCAGCGCCATCTGCATGCCCGAGGTCGCGGCGCCGTACGAGTCTGAGTAGAGGCTTCGGAACTCGGTCTCCATCTGCGAGACATTGAAGGCGAGCCCCTGTGCCTGCTGGATCAGGTGGTTGGTCGCCGAGAGCGTGGCGCGCAGTTCGGACAGAGCGCTGAAGTCCAGGCTGGTCAGGTTCTTCCCCTGGTTCATCAGCGACTGCGCCTGGTTCTGCAGCTGCTTGATCTGGTTGTTGATCTGCTCGAGCGTGTTGGCCGCCGTCAGGATGTTCTGCGCGAGGTTGGTCGGGTCGATCACCACCCATTGCGCGTGTGCGCCGGGTGCCAGCCCGGTGAGCAGGGCCGCAGCGGCGGCCAGCAAGATCTTCTTCATGGATGAATCTCCTGAGGTGAAGGAAACGATGGGATGAGGTCAGCGGCCCACTCCAGACCGCAGTGGCGAAGCCAATGGACCCCGAACTCCTGTGTGCCGTGCGCGGCGAGCACGGCATCGATGTCGCGCTGGTGCTCGGGAGTCGAGGCGCCCGCGAAAGCGAGCGCCACCGGCCCGAGGTCCAGGTCGAACACACGGTTGCCCAGACGCGCCTGGTAGTAGTAGTCCTGTTTGGGCTGCGCCTGCGCGACGATCTCGATCTGCCGTGCGTTGAGTCCGAAGCTCTCGTAGATCGTGCGGATCTGCGGCTCCGCGGCCTGCGGGTTGGGCAGTAAGATGCGGCTTGCACAACTCTCCACGATCGCCGGCGCGATGGCCGAGCCCTGGATGTCCGCCAGGCTCTGCGTGGCGAAGACGACGCTGACGTTCTTCTTCCTCAGCGTCTTGAGCCATTGACGGATGCGCGCGGCGAACACCGGGTCGTCCAGGAACAGCCAGGCTTCGTCGAGTATCAGGAGCGTGGGCGCGCCATCCAGCCGCTCCTCGAAACGCGCGAACAGGTAGCGCAGCACCGCCAACGCAGCGGCCTTGCTGTGCATCAGCTCCTCCATCTCGAAACCCTGCACGTCCGCGCTCCCCAGCCGGTCGTGGTCGGCGTCCAGCAAGCCGCCGTGCGTCCCACCCAGCACATAGGGCGCGAGGGCCTGCCGCAGCGCGTTGGACTGCAGCAGCACCGACAGGCCCGTCAGGGTACGCTGCTCCACCGGTGCACTGGCCAGGCTGCCGAGCGCGGACCAGACCGCTTCGCGTTCGTCCGGCCCGACGGTCATGCCCTCCTGAATCAGCCGACCCTCAATCCACTCGGCAGCCCAGGTGCGGTAGCCCTGGCGTTCGATACGGGCCAGAGGCTGGAAGGCGATGGCGTTCTCGCCACTCGACTCGTCGGCCCGGCCCAGGTCGTAATGCTCACCGCCCAGGCCCAGGACGGTCGCGCGAATCGACCGCCCCCAGTCGAACGCGAAGATGCGTGAATCCGGGTAGCGGCGGAATTGGAGCGCCATCGTCGCCAGCAGCACCGACTTGCCCATGCCGATGGGGCCGACGACCAGCGTGTTGCCCACGTCGCCGATATGTGTCACGAGCCGGAACGGCGTCGCACCATCGGTGCGCGTCACGATCAGCGGCGGACCGTCCAGGTGCGCATTGCGCTCCTGCCCCGCCCAGACGGCGGACACCGGCATCATGTGCGCCAATCCCAACGTGGAGACGATCGGCTGTCGCACGTTGGCGTAGGCGTTGCCGGGGATGGAGGACAGCCAGGCCTCGACGGCATTCAGCGTCTCTGGGATGGTCACAAAGCCTCGCCCCTGGATCGCCCGCTCCACCTGCCGCAGCTTCTCATCGGCGGCGGCAGCATCGGCGTCCATCACCACCACCGTGGCGGTGAGATAGCCGAAGGCAACCTGGTCGCTGCCCAGTTCCTGCAGCGCCGCATCCGCATCCGCCGCTTTGTTGCTGGCGTCCGTGTCGACCAGTACGCTCTCCTGCTGGAAGATCGTCTCGCGCAGCAGCGCCACGATGTTCTTACGCTTGGCGAACCACTGGCGGCGCAGGCGCGTGAGCTCCTTCTCCGCCTCGGCCTTTTCCATGCACAGGAAGCGCGTGGACCAGCGGTAGGCGAAGCCGAGCCGGTTCAGGTCGTCCAGGATGCCCGGCCAGGTCGAGGTCGGGAAGCCACGCACGGTCAGCACGCGTAAGTGCTGATCGCCCAGCATGGGCGCGAGGCCGCCTACGAGCGGCGCATCGGCCAGCAGCGCATCCAGATGGATGGGCACCTCCGGCACGGCCACCGGATGGCGGCGGGTGGACACCGTGGCATGGAGGTATGTCAGCGTCTCTGCATCGTCCAGCCGGGCGATCTCTGGCATCACGCCGTCGAGAAGATCGAGCACCCGATCGGTCTCGGCGACGAAGGCGGTCAGGCGATCCCGCCAGTCCACCCCTTCGCTCGCCCGGTTCTCATAGAGCATTCGTGCCGCGCGCGCACGGGACTCCTCGGGCGGCAGGTACTGCAGCGTCAGGTGGTAGCGGCTCTCGAAGTGGCTGGAGGATTGTTCGAACGCGGCGCGACGTTCCTCCTCCACCAGCCAGGACAGCGCGTCGGGGAAGTCGGAGCGGGGATAGCCGGCAGCCGGTAGGCGCTCCGCCTCGATGAACAGGGCCCAGCCCGAGCTCAGCCGGCGCAGCGCGTTGTTGAGGCGTGCGGTGATGGACACTAGTTCACCTTGCGTCGCACTGTCCAGATCGGGGCCCCGGAAGCGCGCCGTGCGCTGGAAAGAGCCATCCTTGTTCAGCACCACGCCCGGCGCGACCAGCGCGGCCCAGGGCAGCCAATCAGCCAGCAGCGCGGGACGCTTGCGGTATTCAGCGAGATTCAGCACGGCATGCCCCCTACACGTCCAGCAGCGATCGCTGCTTCATGTGCCGCGCGAAAACCTGCACGAATTGCGGATCCACACGCGCACCCCACACTGCGAGCGAATGACCGACGAGCCACAGCAGGAGGCCGGGAATCCAGAGCTGCAGCCCGAGGCCGACGGCGGCTGCAAGCGTGCCATTAGCGATCGCCACGGTGCGCGGTGCGCCGCCCATCAAGATGGGCTCCGTCAACGAACGGTGCAGCGGCACCTCGAAGCCTGGTGCGTCATTCACGTTCATGCCAGCACCGCCCCGCCGCTGAACGAGAAGAACGACAGGAAGAAGCTTGACGCGGCGAACGCGATCGACAGGCCGAAGACGATCTGCACCAGCTTGCGGAAGCCGCCGCTCGTGTCACCGAAGGCGAGTGTCAAGCCGGTGGCGATGATGATGATCACCGCGACGATGCGGGCCACCGGCCCCTGGATCGACTCGAGGATGGACTGCAGCGGCGCCTCCCAGGGCATGTTCGAGCCGGCCGCGTAGGCGGGCAGCGCGAAGGCCAGCAGCAGCGCGGCCAGGAGCACAGTTTGCAGCGCCAGGCGAAAGCGTCCGGTGTGCAGAGACGGGTTTACGGAAATGCGCGAAGTCGTCATGACGGTTCTCCTGGAAGTGACGGCAGTGAGGGGAGCGAAGGCAATGGCGCGGACGCCAGTTCGTGGTTGAGCTGGTAGCCGTGCGCGCCGAGGCCGACGACGCTCGCGATGGCCTCCACACGGCGTGTGCGGCCACGGCCGGAGATGAAGACGATGACGTTGATGGTCTCGGCGATCAGCGCGCGCGGCACGTTCATCGACACCTCCTGCACGAGCTGTTCGAGACGCGTGAGCGCGCCCATCGCGGAGCCCGCATGCAAGGTGGCAATGCCGCCCGGGTGGCCAGTGCCCCAGGCCTTGAGCAGGTCCAGCGCCTCGGGACCGCGGACCTCGCCGACGACGATGCGGTCGGGGCGAAGGCGCAGCGTGGAGCGCACGAGTTCGGTCATGCTGACCACGCCAGGCCGCGTGCGCAGCGGCACATGGTCGTCTGCCGTGCACTGCAGCTCCACCGTGTCTTCCAGCACGATCACGCGATCGCCCGTGGCAGCCACCTCATCGAGCAACGCGTTGGCGAGCGTGGTCTTGCCGGTGCTGGTACCGCCGGCGATCAGGATGTTCTGGCGGTCGCGCACGGCCGCGCGCAGGAATGCCGCCTGGTCAGCGGTGAGGATGCCATCAACCACGTAGTCTTCCAGGCGTATCACCGCGACGGCGCGCTTGCGCAGCGCAAACACCGGTCCTGGTGTGACCGGCGGCAGCGCGCCCTCGAAGCGCTCGCCGGTCTCGGGCAGTTCGGCGGTCAGCAGGGGCTTGTCCGCATGCACCTCGGCGCGCACGTGCGCCGCGATCAACCGGATGATGCGTTCGCCGTCGGCGGGCGACAGCGTGACGCCCATCGGCGCACGGCCGCTGCCGAGGCGGTCCAGCCACAATGAGCCATCCGGGTTGAGCAGCACTTCGACCACATCGGGGTCGGCCAGCGCCTGCGCGATCTCCGGGCCCATCGCTGTGCGCAGCATGCGGATGCGACGGTCCAGCGCCAGCGAGGCCGGCGCGGCAGATTTGTTCGGCTCACGCGGCGCGCCGGTCATGAAGCCGCCTCCGGTTTGCTGTCGGCCGGGGTCGCTGGCCGATCATCTCCGGGGGTGTTCCCCACAGGATCACTCAATCCGAAGAACTGGCTGTCCTCGGGCTGGATCTCCTCGTACACGTCCTTGACCAGGCTGCGTCCACGCAGGAGGTGACGGCCGAGCTGTTCGATGAACTGCTCAAAGCGGAGGCGCCCCTGCGCGCGGGCCGCCTCCTGATGCGCCTCGGGCACGGGCGTGCTGACGGTCAGGAAGTAGCGCACATACAGCGCCACCGTCTCGATCAGGATGTTCTGGTCGCGTTCGAGCTTGTCGTACTGGCGCGAGAGGCGGTCCAGCCGCTTTGCGATGGCGGCCTCGCGTTGATCGCCACTGTCGGGCGAGAGGAACGAAGACAGCGCAGCAGCAATGATCGAAGACTTGGACAGACCCTTCATTGCGGCCAGCTCGTCCAGCCGACGCGCGTGGTCGCGCTCGAGGAAGATGTTCAGGCGAGCGCGGCTCATAGGGCGATCCCGTCGTCAGGGTCCAGCGCGGCCAGCCGCGCGGCGCGCTGCAGGCGCGGGTCCAGCTGCGTCGGCAGGAGCAGCGGAGAGTCATCGTCATCGAGCAGGCCAAGATAGACAGCGCTGTGCTCGGGCTGCGGGAAAAACACCGTCTCTCCCAACTCGGGCTGATGCTGGCGACCACCGTCGTCGACGGTACCGCCCTGACCTGCCAGCGCCATGTCCAGAATCGGCGCGGCAAGCGGCGCAAGGCCGCTCCAGTCATCCGGGCGCGGCGCCGGGGCGTCTGCATAGCGCCCGCCTGATGCAACAAGCGGCGCGGGCTTCACGCGCGTCGCGAAGTTGCGGTCAAGGTAGTAGCGGATCTTACGCGCCTTGATCGGCGGATGGCCCGAGACCATCACCACCGCATCGTCGGGCGGCAACTGCATCACCTCGCCGGGCGTCAGGAGGGCGCGCGCCGTCTCCTGGCGCGAGACCATCAGGTGTCCAAGCCACGGCGCGAGCCGATGGCCGGCATAGTTGCGTTGCACGCGCAACTCGGTGGCCGTGCCCAGCGCGTCGGAGATGCGCTTGGCGGTGCGCTCATCGTTGGTCGCGAAGGCAACGCGTACGTGGCAGTTGTCCAGGATCGAATGGTTCTGGCCGTAGGCCTTGTCGATCTGGTTGAGCGACTGCGCGATCAGGAAGGCACGCAGGCCGTAGCCCGCCATGAAGGCCAGCGCCGATTCGAAGAAATCCAGACGCCCGAGCGCCGGAAACTCGTCGAGCATCAGCAGCAGCTTGTGCTTGCGCTCGATCCCGTCGGACCCGTCAAGCGATTCCGTCAGACGCCGACCGACCTGGTTGAGGATCAGGCGGATGAGCGGCTTGGTGCGGCTGATGTCCGAAGGCGGCACCACGAGGTACAGCGACACCGGGTGCTTGGCCGAGATCAGGTCGGCGATGCGCCAGTTGCAGCGGGACGTGACCTTGGCGACTGTCGGATCGCGATACAGGCCGAGAAAACTCATCGCCGTGGACAGCACGCCCGAGCGTTCGTTCTCGCTCTTGTTCAGCACCTCGCGGGCGGCCGAGGCGACCACGGGATGCGGCGTGTCCTCAAAGTGCCTGGTCGTCATCATCCGGTGCAGCGTCACCTCGAACGGGTATGCCGGGTCGGACAGAAAGTTTGCGACGCCACGCAGCGTCCTGTCCTCACCAGCGTAGAGCACGTGCAGGATGGC
The DNA here is from genome assembly GCF_051216515.1 of Variovorax frigidus. Lineage (NCBI taxonomy): Bacteria > Pseudomonadati > Pseudomonadota > Betaproteobacteria > Burkholderiales > Comamonadaceae > Variovorax > Variovorax frigidus. The sequence goes on along the minus strand of NZ_JBPJZF010000009.1, from coordinate 206,694 downwards.
GCCGACCAGCAGCGCGTGGCTGGTCTTCTCCCAGTGATTGCGCCGTTCCAGCGCACCCTCGGGATCGACGAGGATGTCGGCGATGTTCTGCACATCGCGCACCTCGTGCACGCCGCGCCGCACCTCCAGCAGCGGGTTGTAGGCCGCCGACTTGGCATCGGTCGGATTGAACAGCAGGCAGTGCGAAAAGCGTGAACGCCAGCCTGCGGTGAGCGTCCAGTTCTCACCCTTAATGTCGTGGATCACGGCGGAGCCGGGCCACGACAGCAGTGTCGGCACCACCAAGCCAACACCCTTGCCTGAGCGCGTAGGCGCGAAAGCCATCACGTGCTCGGGTCCGTCATGGCGCAGGTAGTTGTCGTCCAAGCGGCCGAGGAAAACGCCGGCCCCACCGGTCAGCTCTGCCTTGCGGACGTCCTCCGCCTCGGCCCATCTGGCGGAACCGTACGTGGTGACGCGACGGGCCAGCCGCGAGCGCCAGACCGCCATGCCGACGGCCACCCCTGTGGCAAGCAGGCCGCTGGACGCGGCGATGGCGCCCCCGCGCACGAACACGTCCGGCGCATAGACGTCATACCAGTACCACCACTCGAACAGCTTCCAGGGCTCGTAGATTGGGAAGCCCGCGACGTCCGCCCATGCTGGCCCGAGTCGTCGCTGATGCCCGAGCGCCTGTGCGGTCCACTGCGTAGCGCCCCAGACGCCGCCAACGGCCACGCCCAGGACAGCCGCCACCTGCCCAAACAAGATGCCCGTCTGGACGCTGGGCGTCCCGCTTTCTCCAACTCCGGATCTAACTTCCATGCCGTACGTTCCCTTCTCTGCTCTCCATCGCGCCGCGCGAATGCGCGCCCACGGTGCGCATCGCACGAGTCTGGAATCGAAGGGCTGTGCAGTACACCCGCGAGGGCGTAGCTCAGCAAAGGCTGGCGGGTCTGTCGCGAGAAGACGGAGTTGGCTGGCTGGATTCCAAGAGGCTGGAGACGCAAAATCCCAAGCGTTTCAGGTCAGGAGCATCCATCGCTTGAACTCTCGCGTCCAAGGCCGATTCGGCGATGAACGGTTCACGATCCCCGCGGCCTGTAACTTTCATGAGAAAGTGCGGACATGGACGAGGAAACGCTGCAGCGATTCGGTGATGCCAAAGCGCTGGTGCTTGTGAAGCACGAAGGTGGTGATCTGTTCTTTCTCTGCCAGCGGAACTGCGAGCACGTCGTCACGCTGCAGCGCCCATGTATGCCCGGCATCAGCCAGGCCGACGCCAGCACCAGCAGCGATTCGAGTCACATATCCCGACAGTGTGCTCGCGGCGCCCGCGAGCGTGACCTGCTCGGCGTGCTTACGCACGATCCGTTGCATCTGTTCAAGGAGGCCAGGCAGACGCTCCTCGTTGCAGGACAGCAGGGGAAAGGCAAGCAGCTCCGGCAGAGCTATCGCAGAACGCTGCGCAAGTTCATGACCACGTGGCAGCAGCGCCATGACGTGGTAGCTCCATGCGGGCATATGTGCGATAGCTTCATCATCCCGCACGCCAAAGGAGAATCCCACATCGACCTCCTCGTGCCTGAGCGCGTTGGCCAGCTCCCCGGCCCGCATCTCCGCGATCTCAAGAGGCACCTCGGGTGCGACAAGCCGCCAGCGGTTGATGCACTCGGATAATCTGGGCTGCGCAATGCCATCGGCAACGCCAATGCTGAGTGGCGCCTGGTACAGGGCATGGGTGTGCCGCACCGTTCGCTTGACGCGCTCCAACCGGACGAGGAGCTTGCGACATTCCGTCAGCAGCTTCATTCCAGCTGGCGTGAGTTGAAGCCTGCGTGGCAGACGGACGAACAACGGGACACCCAGTTCCTCCTCGAGATCCCGGATAGCCCGCGACAACGGGCTTTGGTCGACGCGGATGCGTTCGGCGGCGCGCCGGAAGTTCAGTTCCTCGGCAACCGCGATGAAGTAACGTAAATGTCTCAACTCAATCATGCACACCCCACCCTCAAGCCGGCCGGACAGCACGCGGCAAGACTCGCCACAAAAAGTTCAGCCGGTGTAGCGGCCCCAATGTAGAGCCATGAAAGAGCAATCGGCACTCCGTCTTCAAACACCCCACTCAATGTCTGTCCGCAGCCTTGTCTTTCACCCGTGCGGAGCCGTTTTCCCTCGCGCTTGCGCTATCTGCCATGTCGCAGCGAGCCAAATCGACCAGCCTATAGCCTACGCGATCACGTAAGTCTTGCACTCCCCGTTGTACCTTCGCCGCAGGCCATGCGGATTCGGAACATGACCCGTCGCATTCCCAGGTCGGAGCAGCCATTTAAGAGAGCGCAGATCATAGAATTGAATTTTGGACGGAGGACCTTACTTGGTCGTTGCCGTCAGGCCACCGTCAACGACCAACTCCACCCCCGTGATGTACCGCGCCTCATCACTCGCAAGGAAAAGCGCAGCGTGGGCAACGTCCCAGCTGTCACCCATGCGGCCCATAGGCACTTGCTGGTTCCGAGTAGCCGCAAAGGCCTCGAAGTCGCCTCCGGCATACTTGTCCGCGAGCCGTCGCACGAGCGGCGTGTCCATGAGGCCCGGAACCACGCAGTTCAGGCGTACTCCGGAACCCGCGTGCGCGACCGCGCTCACGCGTGTGAGATGCATAAGCGCGGCCTTGGCCGCCGCGTAAGCAACCTGTGACTTTCCGACATACCGCAGTCCAGCAATCGACGAGATGTTGACCACAGCGCCGGCTCCCTGTGCAAGCATGAGTGGAAGAACATGATGGCACAAGAGAAATGCGCTCTTGAGATTCACATCCATCTGCTCGTCCCAGGTCTCTTCGGAGGTGCTGGCCAGATCGCCCGGCTCCGAGCGCCCGACGTTGTTTACCAGCACGTCGATCCGACCGTAGGCTTCGAGGCAGGCCGCTACGGCCGCGTGCACCTCCTTCTCTCGTGTGACATCCGCCTCCTGTACCCGGATCATTCCGCCTTCCGATTCGATGACTCCGCGCGTCACCTCCGCCGCCTCAAGCGATCGGTCGATTCCATAGACCTTTGCGCCCTGCCGCGCAAAGAGCGCCGCAATGGCCTTGCCGTTACCCCATCCGGGGCCCGACGCACCGCAGCCGGTGACCAGCGCAACCTTTCCAGCTAGATTCAACATGCGAGCTCCTGCGAACGTTTCACTTGCGGGCATAACCATACTTACTGAGCAGCGCGCGCTGTTCCTTCTGCGCGCGTTCGGCGAACGTCCTGAACTCGCCCGCAGGCATGAACCAATAGCGGGCGGACGATTCCTCCAACAGCTTCTGGAAGGCGGGTCGCTCGCTTGCAAGCCTGAAGGCTTCCTGCAACTGCGCGACGATGGGTTGCGGCAGCCCGGCGGGGCCGGCAATGCCTACCGGGCTCTCGATGAGCGTCGCATAGCCGAGTTCCTTCATGGTTGGCACCTCAGGCCACAGCTTTGATCGCTGTGCAGTCGCGAGTGCGAGAAGCCGCACCTTGCCATTTCGCATCTGCGGCGCGGCGCTGATGAGCGTGTCAATGGCGAAGCTGAGTTCCCCTCCAAGCAGCGCTACCATGCAGTCGCTGCTGGCGCGGTAGGGCACGGGGACCCAATCTGCTTTCTCCTTGGCCGCGACCTCCGATCCGAAGATGTGCGCACTGTTGCCAAGTCCGGCCGGGCACCCATACGATACCTTGTTAGGGTTCGCGCGGGCCCAGTTCAGCAGGTCCTGCCAAGTCTTGAACGGCGAGTCCGCGGGCACTACAACGCCGAAGTTGATTTCCGCCAACGAGCAGATCCAGGTGAAATCCCGCACGCCTTCGTAACCCACGTCCTGCGTGATCGGTTGGCGAATTGTGTTGAGCCCGACCACGGCGAGCGTGTAGCCATCAGGTGCCGCGTTCTTGAGCGCGAGAAAGGCTGGCGTTCCGCCCGCGCCGGACTTGTTGTCGGTGAACATCGGCTGTCCGAGCAGTTTCTCCACCTCGAAGGCGGCAGCGCGGCCAATGGCGTCGAAGGAACTCCCGGGCGGACTTCCGTTGAGCAGCTTGATCGGCTTAGCGGGATAGTGTGCCTCGGCGTGCACTCTAAAGGCGCTGGCTTGAAGCGCGGTGAACGCACCAATCGCCATCAGTGCCTTCCGGCGACGCATTTGCATGAGATCTCTCATGTCGATTTCTCCTTTTTATTCTGGTTTTAGCGGGGGCTAGACGATCAGCGGTGTGGCGGCACCATCTACCGACAGTGACACGCCCGAGATATACGCTGCGCGGTCCGAAGACAGGAACAGCACCGCGTTGGCGATGTCGTCAGGCGAGGCCATGCGGCCCAGAGGAAAGCGGGCCCTAGCCTGCGCGAGCGCTTCGTTGACCGTGATGCCTTTGGCGCGGGCCTCGGCCTCGAGCCCCTCCTGAAACCGGTCAGTCTGGGTAAGGGCCGGATTGACAACATTGATGCGCACACCACTGGCCGCATACGCACCGGCAAGCGCGGCACTCGAAAGCATCAACGCCGCATTGGCCGAACCGCCGCCGATGTGGGTCGAAGTGGCTACCTTGCCTCCCATGCCAACGATGTTCACGATTGCGCCGCTGCCGCGTGTTCCCATTCGTTTGACGAGCGGGTCCAAGACGTTCACGTACGAGAAGAACTTGGCAGTCATTGCAGCCGCGTAAGCCTGCGGTGTAAGTTCACCAAAGGGAGTGCGCTTGGCGGCTCCGGCTGAGTTAACGAGAACGTCGATGCCGCCGTGCTTCAACCAGACCTCTTCGACCATGGCCGCCGCCGCTTCGACATCGGCGACGTCGCAACAAAGGCCATCGACCTTCGTGGCCGCGTTCAGCACAGCAATGGAGGCGTCAAGGTTGGCAGAGTTGCGTCCCACTACTGTCACGCGGGCGCCCTCGGCGAGAAAGGCCTTGGCGCAGGCGTACCCGATCCCTCGCGAGCCGCCGGTGATGAGAACGTGCTTGTTCGATAGTCCCAGATCCATGTCTACTCCTCGTTGGGGGTTAGCGCATATGCGCTAGAAACGGACGCGCTGGGCGCCCTTGAGTTGCAGGATTTCTCGCGCCTCGTCAGGCGTCGCAACCTCATGGCCCAGGCTTTCGATGAGCTGTCTCGCCTGCAGCACCTGCGCCGCGTTGCTTTCGGCCAGCTTTCCGCGCCCAAGCCAGAGGCTGTCCTCGAGGCCCACGCGCACGTTGCCACCCATTGCCACGCTGAGCGCGGCGATCCTCATCTGGTGGCGGCCAGCCCCCAGCACCGACCAACGCAGATCGTTGCCGAAAAGCCGATCGGCTGTACGCTTCATGTGCGCAACATCCTCGTCATGCACGCCTATCCCGCCCAAGATTCCGAACACAGATTGAACGAAGTAAGGCGGTTTCACCTTTTCCTTCTCGACGAAGTGCGCGAGGTTGTAGAGGTGTCCGATGTCGTAGCACTCGAACTCGAAGCGTGTGTCGTTGGCTGCGCATTGCGCGAGCGCGTAATCGATATCCTGGAACGTGTTGCGGAATACGAGGTCGCGGCTGTTCTCGAGTTGCTCACGTTCCCATTCGTGCTTGAACTCAGTGAAGCGGTCGAGCATAGGAAAGAGCCCGAAATTGAACGAACCCACGTTGAGCGACGCGACCTCGGGGGCGAACGTCATGGCGGGAAGGATCCGCTCGTCGATATTCATAAAAGGGGAGCCGCCGGACGTCAGATTCAGGACCGCGTCGGTCCGCGCCTTGATCTGCGGCAGGAAGCGTGCGAAGGCTTCGGGCGTTTGATCCGGCTTGCCCGTTGCCGGATCGCGCGCATGCAAGTGAATGATTGCGGCGCCCGCTTCGGCGGCACCGAGGGAGGCCTCGATGATCTCCTCGGGCGTCACTGGCAGGTGTGGCGACATCGAGGGCGTATGGATCGCGCCGGTGACGGCGCATGTGATGATGACTTTGGCCATGGTGGGTCCTCAGTGCTTCCCGATGCCGGGGCGCGGGTCGGTGTCCAGTAGCCGCGCTCCAGCGATCAGCTTGTCTTCATATCGAGCCTTGGTTTCGGCAACGCTGCTTTCGGTCCAGGACCAATAGCCTTGCAGGGTCTTGGCTCCAAATCGTCCAGCTGCGACATGCTCTGCGAGCCCGCGGCTGGGCGTCGCCTCGTTACAGAGGCTTGGGTAGATCGCAGCGGCAGCAGCCAACTGTGTTTCCAGACCCGCGAGTTCCTTCTGCATGATCGGCCCAGCAGCAACGTAGCGAAAGCCGAAGCCATAGCGGACAGCGGCGTCCACATCCTCGGGTGTAGCAAGACCGCGATCGATGAGGGAGAACGCTTCACGCATCAAGGCGTGCTGGATGCGGTTGGCAAGGAAGCCGGGCAGATCCTCGTTGATCTGCACCGGCACGCGGCCGACCAAAGTAAAAATATCCCGCAGCTTTCCGATGGTCTCCGTCGACGTCTCCTTGCCCTTGGCGAGTTCGACAAGGGGCACGAGATGCGCCGGAAGGAAAAAGTGAGAGTTGGCCATCCGCTCTGCGGTCGTGCATCCGCTTGCAATCGCGCTGATCGGTAGGCCGCTGCTGTTCGAGCCGATTGAAATGTGTGGCGGTACGAGCCGGTCCAACTGAGTGAAGAGCGCTTGTTTGAGTTCGAGCTGCTCGGGCGCACACTCCACGACCAAGCGCACAGCAGTCCAGTCGATTTCTTCTAGCGATGCGCACGGCTGCACCGCCTCGGGATTAAGGTTGCCACCAAGTTGTGCTACTGAAGAAGCGCTGCGTGCAAGGCCTTTTATCCAAACCTCGCGATGCGGCTCAACGCAGCGAACCTGCCAGCTTGCGTTTGCGAAGATGGCCGCTATGTCCGCGCCCATCAGGCCGAAGCCAACGATCACGACGCCATCGGTCATTCGAAAATCCCTGCGGTACTGAGGAACATCGCCAGCGTGCTGTAGTAGCCGCAGACGGTCAACAGTTCCAGCACACCCTGGTTGCCGTAGTCGGCCTGCATCGAAGCGAAGCGCGTATCCCCCACATCGCCCGAATCAAGCGCGGCGCGACAGAAGTCAACGACAGCGGTGAACCGATCCTCGGGCAGGGTGGCCATGGCATCAGCATGGATGGCGTCGACGATGGACCGCGGCACGCCGGCCTTCAACGCCAGATCGGAATGGATCTTCCATTCGAAGCCGGACTGCCATCGATGTGCAACAGTGATGACCGCGCATTCGAGGATCTCTTTGGGCAACGAGCTCTCAAAGCGCAGGTATTCGCCAACTTTCTGGATCCGCCGCGCGAGCTCGGGTGCGTGTAGCAGTGGGATGAATGGCCCGATCACTGCCTTGCGCGGTCCGGACTGAATTTCCTCGGCCACTTGGCGCTGCAGCGGGGAAGCGTTCTGAAGATCGATTTCAGGAAAGCGCGTGTAGTAGTTTGAAGGCATGAAGGAACTCTTGGGATGGTTTAGCGCTTGCGGGCCAGGCCGAGCTTTGTAAGGATGGCCTTTTGACGGTCGTTTTCTGCGATGGCGTATCGCCGGTACTCTTGAGGATCCATGTAGCGCTGAACTTGGCCTGCGGCGATGATCGCGGCGCGCACCTCGCGGTCATCGAGCGCCTTCTTGAAACCGCCGTGCAGGACCTTCACAATCGCCGGGTCCATGCCGGGCGGCCCGACCAGACCCCAGGGCGAATCTAGGCTCACCGCGTAGCCCAGTTCCTTCAGGCTCGGCACGTTCGGAAAAAGCGGCATGCGCTGCTCGGTGACCACAGCCAGCAATCGCTCCTTGCCCGCCTGCACCATGGGGCCGAAAGCGCCCGAGCCATCCATCGCGAAGGTGATCTGGTTGCCGAGCAGCGCCTGCTGCAGATCCGCGCTCCCCTTGTAGGGGATGAGCGTCATGTCCAGCTTGTCCTTCTCCGAGACCGCCACCATCGCTTGGTGGCCTGTATTTCCCGGGCCCGCCGGCGCACCGTAGGTTGCTTTGCCAGGGTTGGCCTTCGCGTATTCAACCAGGTCGGCGAAGGTCTTGAAGGGCGTATCCGCATTCACCACTACGCCATACGTCACGTTTGTGAGTCCGACGATGTAGGTCGTATCTCGCAGCGGGTCGTAGGTGGATTCGACCTGGATCGGCGTCGTGAACGCGGCGACGGTCGAGATTGAAAGCGTGTAGCCATCCGGGGCCGCGTTCTTTGCCGCCAGCAGGCTGATTGTCGATCCACCCCCCGGGCGATTCTCGATGATGATCGATTGGCCCAGGTGTTTGCTCGCGGCCTGGGCAATCTGCCGCAAGATCACGTCGGTGGTCCCGCCAGCCGGGTATCCCAGCAGTATCCGGATCGGCCTCTCGGGGAAGCCAGCCGCCCACACGGGAAGCAGCGAAGGCAAAGCGATGGCGCAGCACGAAGCTGCAATCTTCAACAGATTGCGACGTTTCACGGTTGTCTCCTAAATTGTGTCTGGCGCTTCTCGGCGCTACGGTTCAGCGCAGCGCGCGCCAGTCGGCGCCTTCGGGGATGGTGTCGGCGACTGGTCGCACCACCGAATAGTCGATCGCGTCGGAGTGCGCGAGTGGTGTCCGCTCGCCCTGCTCATAGGCTCGCACAGCAGCAATCAGTTGGCGGCGCAGGCGCACGATCGCGAGGTCACCCGCATTGAGGTGTTCCTTCGTGCGGTCGACGATGGGCCCCATACTGAGACCGACTGCGAAATCCTCGGTTGTGATGTTGGTGAAGCCGGTGAGGCTGCCACGTTTCATGAGTGCGCGATCCTGGCCCCAGACATCGTCCGCCCCGCCGGGCGGCTGCGGCGGCCAGTCGTTCGAATCGCTGTGGCGAGTGAAGTAGTGCGATGTAAGTGGCTTGAAGGGGTTGTAGCGAACCATGAAATGCAGGTTCGACACGTCGTCGCAGGGCACCGTCATGATCAGTGTGCGGTCGCCGTCGGGGGTGTCGCCGGGGCAGATAAAACCCATCCAAGGCGCAACGAACACGTTCACGCGTGTGTATGTGGTGCCGCCGTCGAGACCGCGGTGTGCGGCATAGCGGAACCCATAGGGCTGTTCGTCGATTTCGTAGCGCGGCGCGGTCTTCTTTGCCGCTTCCTTGGCGCCGCCCTTGCCCTGCGCGAGCGTGCCGATCCATTCTTCGTGCAGCACCATCACGTGGGCAGAGTCCATCGTGCCTTCCAACCCCTGAAGCCAGTTGTAGCCAAGCTTCTGCCGCGTGGCCAGGTACTGGTCAGTTGGCAGTGCGCCGAACTCGAAGGCCGGGAAGGCTGGAGCCTCGCCGACACCGAGCCACAACCATACGATGCCGCCGGCTTCGTGGGTGGGATGGTGATTGATCTTCATCTTTTTGCAGAATGCCTGCTCGTCGCCGGGCTCAGTCGGACAGGCCACCATCTGGCCATCGACGTTGAACTTCCAACCGTGATAGATGCAGCGCAGGGCATCGTCCTCGTTTCGGCCGAGCGCGAGGGAAGCCCCGCGATGCGGACACCCTTCGTCAAAGCACCCAACGCGGCCCGAATGGCCGCGAAATACCACATAGGGGTTGCCGATGAGCGCGATGCGCTCGGGCGCTCCACCCGCTTCCAGCTTGGCCGACAGGACCGCGGGCACCCAGAAGTTCTCGCGCAGGTAGCGGCCCATGGGCGCAGTGCCCGAAACGCGCGTGAGCAGTTCGTTGTCTTCAGCTCTCATTTTTTAATCTCCGTGGGATAAAGCAGGATTCAGTCGCAGCGAGCGCTCATCGCGCCGTCGACCACGAGTTCGGTGCCGTTGACGAAGCGTGCCTCGTCGCTGGCGAGAAAGAGCACCGCGGCGGCTGTATCGCGGCCATCTCCAAAGAAGCCAGCCGGGATGCGACGGATGCGCTGGTCGAGCAACGCCTGAAGATCCCCGCTCGTGCGACCAGCCGCCAGTCCTGCGACCAGGGGCGTATGCAGCTGGCCGGGGACGACCGAGTTCACGCGAATGCCGCGCGCCGCATGCTGCACGGCCACGACGCGCGAGAACTGAATCACGCCGGCCTTGGTCGCCGCGTAGGCCACCTGGGCATTGCCCGTCCAGCGGATGCCCGAAGTCGAGGCGACATTGACGATCGCACCGCTTTGGAGGTTGAGCATTCCGGGCAGCACGTGTTTGCACATCAGGAAGACGCTCTTGAGGTTGAGATCGACTTGAGAATCCCAGACGCTCTCCTCCATCTCGACGGGCCCGCCGGGAGCCGGGCCGCCCACGTTATTGACCAGGACGTCGATCTTCCCAAGTTGGCTCGTCACTGCAGCCACCATGTCTGCGACTGCGCCAGACGAGGTCACATCACAGACCACGGGATGAATCCTTGCGGCCGCTTCGCCGGCGGCCTCCAAGGTCTCCCTCATGCTCGCCATGTCGCGGTCGACTGCGATGACCTGAGCCTCTTCGCTCGCGAGCGCAACGGCGATCGCACGGCCGTTGCCCCAGCCAGCTCCGACGCTACCGGCGCCAGTGACGATTGCCACCTTGCCCGCAAAGCGCGGTGAGCGCGGGACGCCGAGATGGACGCTGGAATCGGCCATCGTCATTCCTCTACTTGCGAGCTGGCGAGGCGAGGCGCGGAGACCATATCGCTCGCGGAAACCTTGGCTTCGTCCCCGTGCGGACGCCACAGCACGAACGCTGCCCCGACACCCGTGCCGGCCGGTGTACGGTACAGCGGTTCGTAGGCATGCCAGGCAATCTGCGCGCCTTCCATGGCGCCAGCGGCCATGACCCAATTAAGGATCTCGCTCGACCCTGCATTGAGTTCGCCAGGGCGGATGGCGGCGAGCGTCTTTCCGTCACCGTCGGCGAAGGCATTGAGTACGCGGCGATCGAGTTCCTCATCGACCACGAAATGACTGAGGCCACCCGAAGCCACGATCGCCACTCGCAAGTCCTGCGGCGCGAGGCTAATCGCCTTGCCAAGCGCGCGGCCCATCTCGAGAGTGCGCTTAGCGGTCGGAACATTCGGCGGGTAATAAGTGTTGAGCAGCACCGGGACGATCGGGATGCGCCGATTCTTGAAAAGGCGCTTCACGATGAAACCATACGCATGGCCAAAGCCGGCGTTGTCATCATCGTCGACCGAGGCGACGCAGGTCACGTCGATCTCGGCCTCCATCAGCCCCTCGATCAATGCGGTCGCGAAATCAGGCGAGCCGGGCACGCGATGGTTTTCATCCATCAGGTAACCACGGCCCATGCGCCGCACCCAGTCAGGAGATTCCTCGTCGCCATACTTGCCGTTCATCACGACTTCGTCGCCGTGAAAGAGGGCGACGACCGGACGGTTGGCTGCAGTGAAAAGTTCTGTCTGGTCATCCCCGATGATCACGACGACATCGGGCCGGGCGTCCTCTAGGGCATCAGCGAGACGGTCTAGCGCAGCGTGGCAGCGGCGGGCCTTTTCCTGCAACACATCAGGGGTCACCACTTCGGACCACACCGGACCCACTTCGGCTAGCAGTTGCTCGTAGCTCAACCAGCGCCCGTCAGAAAGGTTGAGGCGCGGATTCGCATAGTCGACCGCCGCGCGGTGCATCCACTGCTCGGCCCCGAGCGTGAGCAACGGCGTGTGCGACGCCCCGATCCCAAGAACGATCTGTGCCATCTCAATCCTTCCTGAAGCGCGAGTAAAGACGCGTGCAGTTGCATTCAAAGACGTTCGCCTTGTCCTCGCTCGAGAGAAAGTCGATCGATTCGATCACAGGCTTGAGGTCATCGATGTCTATTCCGGAAACGGGGTCGCGCGCGCTGCCGGTGCCGGGTTTCTCGGTCGCAAACAGCACCCGGTCGACGCCGACGGTCTTGAAGAGCAACTCGAGTGCGTTCTTGTCATAGGTCGTGGTGTCGAAGTGCAGCTTCTTGAGTTCATCGTCAAAGTAGCTGCCGCCGTTGCGGATGGACCAAGCTCGAAACCGTCCCATCTGGTAAGGAATCGCGCCACCGCCGTGCGGAAAGATCAGCTTGAGCTTCGGGAAATGCTTGAGCAGTTCCTCCTGGATCACCGAAATGATGCCGATGCTTTCCTCGTTGATGAACTTGAGGGTGTAGCTCTCACGTGGGCTGCAACTGCCGGCCGAGTGAATCAGCGCTGGAATGTCGAGACGGCAGAGCTCTTCGTAGAGCGGATACCAGAACGGATCGCCCAGGCCCGGTGGCGGGGGCCCATCTCCTTCGGTCGGATCGGGATTGAGCAGGCAGCCGATGAAGCCTTGCTCCTCAACGCGAAAGCGCAGCTCATCAAGGTAGTTGACGGGGCTTTCGTCGCGGAACTGCGGCAGTGCTGCCACCGCGCGGAAGCGACTCGGGAACATCTGCACTGTTCGGTAGACAAGATCGTTGGTGTGCTGCACCCAGAGTTTTGGAACCAGCGCCGGCTTCACCGAGTGCATCTGCATGTAGGGCCGCGGCGAGAGGAACTGAATGTCGGTGCCCACCGCGTCCATGATCTTGATGATCGACTCGGCCGCCGTGCGCACGGACGTGTCGGGCACTTGGCCGGAATTTTTGAGTCGCGGGTTGCCGCGGTTGGCCACGAGTTCGGCCATGAATTTGTAGCTCTCGGGCGGCACCACGATGTGCGCGTGCGAATCGATGATCATGCGGTTCTACCTTGGTGATTTCAGAATTGATAAAGCTCGAGGGTTCGCTCACCGGCGCGCAGGCGCTCAATGATGTGGGCCTCTTTCTCGGTGCGCTGCTCGGCCGCCGTCACGATCGTCTCGGCCTGCGCATGCGGGATGCACACGAGCCCGTCCGCATCGCCCACGACGAGGTCCCCCGGATGCACCGTGAGCAGCGGGAAGCGCAGCGGCTGGTTAACAAAGCCCAGCGCTCCATGGTCCTTGCCCGTCCCGCGGATACACAGGCCGCGCGCGAAGATCGGAAAACCGATGGAACCCAGCACGTCCGCGTCGCGTACGCAGCCGTTGATGATCAGACCACTCAAGTTGCGCACTTGGGCAGCCACGCTCATGATCTCGCCCCAGTAGCCGTAGGCGTCGCTCTCCGGGGCTTGAACCACGAGCACGTCGCCTGGCTGGGCCTCGTAGATCGCCCGATGGAGCCAGAGGTTGTCCCCGGGCGGCGATTGCACCGTGCAGGCGCGCCCTGCGAGACCCTTGCCGGGAATAATCTGACGGATCTCGTGTGGCAGCACGCCGATACGCCCGCCGGCCTCGTGCAGCGTGGACGCCGCGAGCTTGCCTGCCCGCGCAATCAGGTCGGGCCTCAATGGCGAAAGCGGGGCTGTGTTCATCGGGCTGCCTCACGGGTTTGAAGTTGGTGATAGCCGAACTTGGTGCGCGCTTCGCGAAGCGACAGTCCACCGCGAACGGCGCCGCGGATCGCGTTCTCGGTCTCCTGGATATGTTCGGCCACCGCAAGCACCTCGTCTTCGAGCGCCTTCGGAATCACGACGACGCCGTCCGCATCGCCTCGCAAGAGATCGCCGGGACAAACTCTGGCCCCGCCGATCGAGACCGGCACCTGCGTGGCCTCGACCTGCACGCGGTCCTTGCCAGTGCGCATCCAGTGACCACGGCTGTAGACCGGATAGTTCAGCTCCAGGCAGAGCGCCGCATCGCGGTTGATGCCGTCGATCACCGTACCCGCAATGCCCTTGCGATGCGCCAGTTCAGTCAGAATGTCGCCCCAGACGGTTGCATCGGTACGACCGCGGTTGTCGAGGACAACCACCGTGCCGGGCTCCAGATCGTCGAGATAGTCGCCCACCGTTCCGGCCGGTTTAGCCGCGGGCCCGTATTGCAGCGTCCAGGCGCGGCCGGCCAAGCGGAACTGCGGCGACACGGGCATGACGGCATGGCACTGGCCAACGACTCCAAGCCGGTCTAGCGCGTCGCTCAGGGTGGCAGTGTCGAGCTTCGACAGTCGTTCGATGTTCGGGTCCATGTTGCCTCAGTTGAGTAGGTGTTCGTAGTCGGCGCCCATCACCTCCCCGATGGGCTTGCCGGACAGCACGGCCTTTGCCATGAGCGCCTCCTTGGTAGCGATACGCTCGGCAGCGGTCAGCACTCGGTCGGCTTCTCCGGCCTGGATGAAGGCAACGCCGCTGCCGTCCGCGATCGCGAGATCGCCCGGATGCACCGTGATGCCGCCGATCTCTATCGGCTGATTGGTATGCAGTTGCTGCACGCGGCCGCGCGCCGTCAATGCTGTCGTTCCGCGCCCGTAGACTGGGAGCACGTACTCGCGCGCCTCGTCGATGTCTCGGACATCGCCGTCTGCGATCACGCCTGCGATCCCGCGTACGCTCGCACCCAGCGAAAGGATTCCGCCCCAACAGCCTGCCGCCGAGCCCGACGCTTGCTTGATCACGATGATGTCGCCCGGCAGCGCGGCTTCAATTGCTTCGGTGCCGAGGTGCGTGATCTTGCGAGGTGCGCCCTGCGGGGGAGTTCCTGCGGGCACCAGTTCGACCGTGATGACACGTCCGGCGATGCGCCGCGGTGTGGAAAGCTGGTGGAATCCGAGCACGACACCCTTCAGCTTGAGGCTGTCCATGGCGTCCGACACTGCGCAGCAATCCAGCCGACGCAGGCGGGTGACGAAATCGTCGTTGGTCATTGCCGCCCCCCGCTCAACACGGCGATGGCTTCGAGTTGGAGCTCAATGCCATGCTGCAGCGCGTACACAAACACATGGCGGGCGGGGCGACTTTCGGGATCGGGGAAACAGCTGAGCCAATGCTCGTTGAGGTGGCCGCGCGCGCTGTCATCCCTCACGTAGACCGTCAGCCGCACAACATCGTCGAGGCTGCCGCCGGCCTGCGCTAGCACGCTGCGCAGATTCTCGAACGCATGGCGTGCTTGCTCGGCCGTGCCCGATGCGAGCTTCGATGTCGCGGGGTCAATCCCCGCAATGCCGGATGTATAGAGGAAATCGCCCACGCGGCAGCCCATCGGTATGGGTGCGTTGCCATGGGAGACACCCTCGATGTGGATTGAGCGTCGACGGATGGTTTGTGCAGGGGAAGTGGACATGGATGTCATTGCGTCAGAGATCAAGCGTGAGTTCGGGATCCAGGCAGCGCGACACGCAGACCATCATTCGGTCGCCCTTCTCGCGTTCGCTTGCCGTCAATACATGGTCAAGATGCAACGGACGTCCGCGAAGCACGCGCGTCTCGCAAGTGCCGCAGATACCATCCCCACATGAGTTCGGCACCTCAATGCCGGCCGCCTCCACAGCGCTGAGGATCGAGCGGTCTGGAGGCACGCGCAGTGAGATGCCAGCTTTGGCAAGGTGCACGATCAGTTCGCCGGAAGTCACCGTGTCTGCGCCAGCCGAAATGGGTGGCGCTTCGAACCACTCCACGTGAAGCGTGGCTGGGTCCCGCAAGCGGCCAGCAGCTTCGAAGGCGGCCATCATTGGAGCGGGACCGCAGCAGTACAGATGGTCGTCACGCTCGGCTTGGCGCACGACTTCCTCAAGGTTGAGTGGGGTCACGCCTGCGCAGCCATTGAAGACCGTCACCACCTCGCCGCCGGGCAAGCTCAGCAGTTGATCTAAGAAGGC
Source organism: Variovorax frigidus (assembly GCF_051216515.1). Taxonomy (NCBI): domain Bacteria; kingdom Pseudomonadati; phylum Pseudomonadota; class Betaproteobacteria; order Burkholderiales; family Comamonadaceae; genus Variovorax; species Variovorax frigidus. The sequence goes on along the minus strand of NZ_JBPJZF010000009.1, from coordinate 191,154 downwards.
GGCGCGCGCGGGCGTACGTACGCAGTAGTACAGGCGCCAGCGCAATCCCAAGCGCGACAGCCGCCGGGCCATGGCCAGTAGTGGAGTGACGCCGATGCCGCCGGCGATCAGCACACTCATGGGGGCGTGCTCGCAGAGCGAGAAATGGTTGCGGGGCAGGCTGGATAGCACCGCGGCGCCGACGCCGAGGGCCTCGTGAACGTAGCGCGAACCGCCCCGGCTCTGAGGATGTAGGCCCACGCCAATTACATAACGATCAGTCTCCGTCGGATCGTTCAGCAGAGAGTAGTGACGTCGCAGTCCCATCGGCAAATCCGGAGCTGCAAACATGAGTTCGAGGTGGCTTCCGGCGGTGAAGGTTGGCAAGGGCTCGCCGCCTGCGGAGACAAGAACGACAGATTTGACGCCCGGGGTCTCATCTCGAACAGAGTGGACCCGCAGTACGAGCGGGAGATCGTTGGCAATCGTTGGCAACATGATTGCATAGTATATTGGCGCCAATTATGTCGTGTATAGTGGTTTATCCTTACTTTGCTTGATTACTATGCTGGAAGCCTCCCCCACTAGCAGCGCAGTGCTCATCGCCACCGCTCGTCTGAGGGATCTGGTTCTGCTCGGAGAACTCGCGCCCGGCGAGCAGGTTCGCCAAGAGCAGATTGCAGAGCTACTGGGTGTGGGTCGCGCCCCTTTGCGGGAGGCCCTGAATGTCCTGGCGAAGCACGGTCCGCTCGTGCACAAGCCGAACCAAGGCTATTTCGTAGCCAAACGGCTTCCCATTGAGCACGCGCAGATCCGCCGGATGCTCGAACTTCTCGAGAACGAACTCATGGGGTCGCTTGATTGGCCCGACGAGAAAACACTGGCCCGTCTGGAGCAATTGCATGAGGCGATGTGCGGCTATGTCGAGGCTGAGCCTTGGGCACCCATGCTCAAGCTCAATCGACAATTCCACTTCGAGATTTTCGGCCTTTCACCCTTCAAGCTGATACTCCAACAGGTCGACCAGTTATGGGCGGTGGCGGAGCCTTATCAGGCTGCGAAGCTTTCTAGCGTCGAGGCGCGGCTACGCACAGTCGATGAGCATCGCCGCCTTATTGAGGCGCTCCGAGCTCAGGATCGCATGGCGGGCGTGGGTGTGCTTGATGCGCACCGCCTAGCCTGACTGCCGAAAGTAAATCTCTCTAAATCCTGGACATGTTGAACACAGATGGTCCGAAAAACGGGCCCGACCCGTGCTGGGACTGCGCACCGGGCCATCCGGGAAAGTAAGGGCCACGAGTCGCGGCATTCGGGCAAGATTGCTGGCGAATACCACCTTGCGACCGCGCAGAAAACTACGGACATGGACTTGAAAGTAGCCCTCGCTGGCGCCGGCGCCTTCGGCATCAAGCACCTTGACGGCATCAAGAACATCCTTGGCGTCGAAGTCGTCTCCCTGATTGGTCGCGAGTTCGACAAGACCCGGGAGACCGCCGCGCAATACGGCATCCAGCACGTTACCACCGAGTTGGCCGACAGCCTGGCGCTAAATGAAGTGGATGCAGTCATCCTCTGCACGCCGACGCAGATGCACGCCAAGCAAGTCACGGCCTGCCTTGAGGCCGGCACGCACGTGCAGGTGGAGATCCCGCTTTGCGGTGTGCTCAAGGACGGCAGGAAAATCCTGGCCCTGCAAAAGGCGGCCGGTAAGTTGGTGATGGTTGGCCACACGCGCCGCTTCAACCCCAGCCACCAGTACGTGCACCGGAAGGTCAAGGCCGGCGAGTTCAATATCCAGCAGATGAATGTGCAAACCTACTTCTTTCGCCGCACCAACATCAACGGATTGGGTCAAGCGCGCAGCTGGACGGACCACTTGCTGTGGCATCACGCGGCGCACACAGTCGACCTGTTCGCCTACCAGTGCGGCACCCGATCGTGAAGGCCAACGCGATCCAGGGCCCTGTCCATCCAGACCTCAAGATTGCAATGGACATGAGCATCCAGCTTCAGGCTGCCAACGGGGCGATTTGCACGCTCAGCCGTTCGTTCAACAATGACGGCCCGCTGGCGACGCGAGTTGTGCCGACCGTCAGTGCGTGCACCATCTTCAGATCGTCGAACGGAACGATCCCGCGAATTAGCAAGGCCGAGATTCGCGTCTGCTTCATGAGTGGAATCACGGTGCTCAGGTGCTCCTCGTCGGAGTACGCCAGCCGGCACGCGCGGAGCCTGCCGAGCCTATGTGCGGGAACCCGTAGTTGACCGGGCTCCAGCCAAGCCATCGCCATGCGCGACCTCGATAAGAGGCACGCCAGCCGAATAGTGTTTCTGAGAGCTTTCTGCGGGATGGGGAATCAGCAGAGCGACCCCCGAAGGAAACGCAGGATCTCGGATCCGACATCCATTTGCGGCGAACCGAGGCTCTGGACGGTCGAGACGTGGTTGTGGCCGCGGAAATACTGAAAGTCCGGACTGCGACCGTTGGCCAGCGTGACGGCACGGGCGAGCGCGTAGGTGTGCTGGCCGATCCAGCCGGGGTCGAGCTCCGCCACGCCCAGCCAGAGCGGCACTTGCAGAGGCTGCACATGCGTGAGCGGCGAGCGACTTGCGTAGAGCGCCACGTCGTCGCCGAAATAGGCGCGCGGGCCGGCAGGCAACGGTGCCTCCGCGCTGTAGAACCCGCTCATGAGCATGACGGCGTCGACGGCGACCGCCGCAGTGCCGCGTGCCGCATCGTCAAACAGCCAGCTTGCTACGTGACTCGCGCCCGCTGACTGGCCGAGTACGGCAATCGGTGCTGCGCCGCCGCCCAGCGTCTCGCGATTGGCCTGCACCCATTCAAGCACTGCCTGAACGTCGACAGCGCCGGCTGGCCAAGCATGCTCAGGTGCCAATCGATAATTGGGCAGCACTGCCGCGACCCCGTGGCGCGCCAGCCAGCGCCCGATGTTGCGGTAGAACACGCCGTCGCCATTCTTGTCCCCGGCAACGAAGCCGCCGCCGTGCACGAACACCACCACGGCCCAGGGCGGGCCCGCCGGCCGGTACATGTCAAGGCGGTGCCGTGCATGCGCTCCGTACGTGACATCGGCCTGCTCAACGCCGGCTTCGGACAAGTCGAGATGCGGACGGTAGATCGCGCGTGTCGAAGCCAAGACGTCCGCATCAAATTTGGCGCCAAGCACTCGTACTTGCTGCGCAATGTGGGCCGCTGTATCTGTAGTTCGTGCCATAAGGCTCTCCTTGAAGTCGTGTTGTCAGACTAGGCCGTTGCGGCCGCGTTCAGCCCGGCGCAAGGATCAGCCCGCGGCGATGCAATGGGAGCAAGTCCTGCCAGGCGTCGCCGTCCTCCAACTCGGCATCGCACGCACTGACGCCGCGCAGGTCGACGCCCACGCCGACCGGCGGCTGGTTGTTCATCACCCGTTTGACGGAATCCAGCAGGGTGCGACGAACGCGCATCACCGCCTGGTCCGCAGGGACCAAGTGCTCCTTGGACCGGTCCATAGAAAGAGCCTTGCGATAGCGCGATGGCGGCATCCTCGACCTCCACGCCGCGCAGCCCCGTCCAGTTCTCCTTCATCTGCTGGCGGTCCTGGCCGAAGGCGTCGGCCCACGTGGCGGTGTAGAGACAGGTTTTGCGGTCGTAGTAGCGCACGTCGGCCAGGCCCAGCAGTTCGACGATCCTGTCCTCGGACACCCGTTGCGTGCCGTGGACGATGATGTAGGTGCTGGTATTCGTGTCGTCGCTCGGGACTTCCAGCACGGTGAAGAGAAACGCGGGCGCCGGGATCACCCGGCCGTAGGGCACGATGAACGGCACCACGCGCGCATTCTTCACGCCTGGCTTGGCGGTCTTGCGCAGCGCCACGTATTGAAAGCCGAAGGCTGTGTCCTCGATCTTCAGCACGGGCTCGAGATCGTTCGACGATGGAGCGGCCGGGTTGACGAGGTCCTGGTTCGGAGCGAAGCCGCCTTCCTTCCAGCCCGGACGCGCCATGTTGGTGTGCAGCACGCCGACGTGGGATGAGTCCTCTCCGCCTTCGACCAGTTGCAGGTAATTGCACGACACGTTGATGCGCAGCACGACGCGATGCGCCGGCTCGCTCTCCATGAACGCGTAGCGGGAGAATTCCGGCTGGTGTTCCTTCGGACCGACGTACGCCCAGATGAGGCCACCTTCTTCGCGCGCCGGGAACGCCGGCGCCTTCATGCGGGCGCGGTACTTCGGGTCCGAGTTGTTCGGCGTCTCCAGCACGCTTCCGCTCACGTCGAACTTCCAGCCGTGATAGAGGCAGCGAATGCCACCCTCTTCAACCCGACCGAGCGCGAGCGAAGCGCCGCGGTGCATGCACAGCTCCTCCATCACTCCGACGCGCCCCTCGGTGTCGCGGAAGGCAACGAAGTCCTCACCGAGCAAGGGCACGCGCAATGGTGCGTCGTCGCGCTCCAGCTGGGCGGAGGTGCACACCGGGTGCCAGTAGCGACGCATCATGTCGCCCATGGCGGTGCCGGGGCCCACGCGGCAGAGGAGGGCATTGTCTTGGCTGTTCAACATTTCGTGACTCAGGTTGCGCCGTTCATGGCGCGGTAAGGGTGGCGTGAAGACCAGCGCGAGCTCGCGGGTGGGGGAAGTCAGAGATCGAGCACCAGCCGCGGCGTCTTCGCCCGGGAGCAGCAGGGCGTGAAGCAGTCGTTGCGCGCGTGTTCGGCGTCGGTGAAGTAGAGGTCGCGATGGTCCGGAACGCCGCGCAGCACCGTGGTGATGCAGGTGCCGCACACGCCTTGCTCGCAAGAAAGTGACAGGTCGAGACCGGCACGAAGCAGCGCCTGCGCTGCACTCTCTTCGGTCGCGACACGGATCACTTTGCCGCTGCGACCGAGCTCGATCTCGAACGGACCATCGGCCGAGTGATCGATTGGAGCGGCTGCAAAGTACTCGCGGTGCAAGTGTTCGTCGTCCCAGCCGAGGGCGCGCGCGGTATTCAGCACGTGGTCCATGAAGCCGGTCGGCCCGCAAACATAGAGGTGCTTGTCGGCGGCCGGTGCGCCGATGGTGCCAGCCGCCGCCAGCCGCTGCTCCGGAGGACCGTCGTCCACATGCAGCCTCACGTGCGGCTGCAGGTCGGCTTCGCTGAGCCGGTCCAGGAACGCCATGCGCGACAGCGTCCGGCCGCAGTAGTGCAGTTCGAACGGGCGTTGGTCACGCGCCAGCTGCTGCGCCATGCAGAGGATTGGCGTCACCCCGATGCCGCCTGCCAGCAGGATCGAATTGCCGCCGCCGGAGTCCAGGTGGAAATGGTTGCGCGGCGCGCTGATGGTGAGGATATCGCCTTCCTGCACATGGTCGATCAGGCTGGTCGAACCGCCGCGGGACTGCGGGTCGCGCAGCACGCTCACGCGGTACTGCCCGTGGCTGCCCGGCAGGTCGTGGAGCGAATACTGCCGGGTCAGCCCGCCCAGGACATGCACGTCGATGTGCGCGCCCGGCTCGAACCCGGGCAGTTCGGATTTATCTGCGGTTGCGAACGCGAAGCCCCAGACTTCCTCGGCCATCTTCTGCTTGGCCGCGACCCTTACCCTCAGGAGCGTTTCCGTGGTCATGCGGCGACCTCGCCTGTGGAAGGCTGCGGCAGGTCACGCGCGGTGCGCCCGTCGACAGCGCCGTGGCTGCCGGCCATGGTGCCCGAGTCAATCCGATGATTCAGCATGGAGTGTTTACCTAGTGGTAGACGGAGCCGCCGTCCACGGCCAGGATCTGTCCGGAGATGAAGGAAGCGTCGTCGCTGGCCAGGAAGGCGACGGCACCGACAATGTCGGCGGGCCAGCCATCGCGGGGAAGCGCCCGCGTGTCGATGGCCGCCTGGCGATACGCGTCGAGAAACTGCTTGTTGGCCAACACCCCTTCGCTGAGCGTGTAACCCGGGGACACCGCGTTCACCGTGACGAATGCCGGACCCAACTCCCGTGCCAGCGCGCGTGTCATCGTGATGACGGCGCCCTTGCTGGCGACGTAGTCCAGCATGAACGGCGCCCCCTTGAAGGCAGTTCCTGAAGTAACGTTGACAATGCGCCCGTACTGCTGCTTGCGCATGTGGGACGACACGGCGCGGGCGCAGAGGAATGGCCCCATTGCATTTACGTCCTGCATCCGCCGCCATTCCGCAACGGAGATCTCCTCGAAGGGGCGCAAACGCATCCCGGAGGCAATGGCTGCATTGTTCACCAGGATGTCGATGCGACCGAACTCTGCCAGGGTCGATTCGACCATGCGCAGCACCGCGGTTTCCTCCGCGACGTCGGTGCGTACCGGGAGCGCGCGCCCGCCGGCCTCCTGGATGGCGCGGGCCACCTCCCCGGCGTCGTTGAGGTCGGCGAGGGTGACCGCCGCACCTTCCGCGGCGAGCCGCTCGGCAATCACCCGGCCGATGCCGGTCTCTGCGCCGGTCACGATGGCAACCTTGTCTGTGAATCTCATTGGCTGGTGCTTCTGGTGTGGTGAGTCGCACCCAACCCCATGAGGGACGCGACTTGATCTTCATTGCCGACCAATCCCCGGGACGCGCCTTCGAAGATGACCCGGCCTCGATCCATGACGATGCAGCGGTCGGACAGGTCGAGCGCGATGTCGACCCGCTGTTCGACCAGCAGCAGCGCGAGCGAACCGGCACTCACGATCTTGCGGATGCTCTTCACCAGGTGCTCGACGATGATCGGCGCGAGTCCTTCAAAAGGCTCGTCCATCAGCAGTACCCGCGGGTTGCCCAGCAAGGCGCGCGCAATGGCAAGCATCTGCTGCTCGCCGCCCGACAACTGGTTGCCGTAACTTCCGAGCCGCTCGCCAAGGCGCGGGAAGAGGTCCACCACGCGCTCGGTAGTCCACTCTCCCGGCCGTGCGGCAATCCGCAGGTGCTCCGCCACTGTGAGGCTTGGGAACACTTCTCGACCCTGCGGCACGTAGCCCAGGCCCCGGCGCGCCCGCACGTGCGGGGCGCATTGCGAGATGTCGGAGCCCCCAAGCAGGATGCTTCCGCTGCGGCGCTGCGCGCGGCCCACCACGAGTTCGAACAGGGTGCTCTTACCGACGCCGTTGCGCCCGACGATGGCAACGGTCCGACCTGGGGTTAGCTTGAGGCTGAGTTCTTCCACCACTAGCGTTGGTCCCCAGCCGCCGCTCAGCTTGCGGAGTTCAAACATGTGCGGCGCTCCCCTCGAAGCGCTTCTTGCCGGAAGCCCCCAGATACACGGCCTGCACTTCGGGGTGCGCCATCACTTCCCTGGGCCTGCCCGACATGAGCAGCGCTCCATTGACCAAGACGGCCACTTCCGACGCAAAGCGCCGCACCATCTCCATGTCATGCTCGATCATGAGTACCGCGATCTCCGGCGGGAGGCTGTCGATGGCGCCGTGCAGGAGGTCCAGCTCGTTGCTGGGAATGCCGGCGGCAGGTTCGTCCAGCAACAGCACCCTGGGTCGCAGCGCCAGGGCGAGCGCGATCTCCACCAGTCGCTGCCGGCCATAGGCAATTTCGGTCACCTTTCGATGCCTGTCATCCTGCAGCTTCAACTGCTCCAGCAGGCCCTCCGTGCGCTGCAGTAAGTCGTGCTCGCCACCGGCGGGCCGCCACAGTTGAAAGCTGCGGCCGGCTGCCTGCGTGACGGCGATGAAGACGTTCTCGAAGACCGTCAGCTGCGCGAACAGGCTGGAGATCTGGAAGGTCCGTACCAGTCCCTTGCGCGTGCGGACGGCCGCGGACACCCCGGTGATTTCATCGCCGAACAGGCGCAACTGGCCGGCGTCCGGCTTCAACACTCCCGTCAGAATATTGACCAGTGTGGTCTTGCCCGCGCCGTTCGGCCCGATCAGCGCGGTGCGTGCGCCGACCGGGAGTGTCAGGCTGACGTCCTGCGTGACGTGCAGCGCGCCAAACCGCTTTTGAATTCCGCTGACCTGCAGCGCCGCAACGGGAGCATTCATGAGGAACGCTCCGTCCGCCGCAGCTTGCGCACCACTGCCTGCCCGACGCCGAGCAGCCCGCCCCGGCCGAACAGCACCACGGCGATGAGCAGCACGCCGATGATCAGCATCCAGTAGTAGGGGTTCCACTGGGAGGAGAAGTGCTTCAACAGCATATATGCCGGGGCGCCGATGAACGCGCCGTACAAGGTGCCGACGCCACCCAGCACGAGCATCACCAGCACGTCCACTGATGTGTCCAATGCCAGCACGCCAACGCCGACGAACGCATTGGCTTGCGTGAACAGGGCTCCCGCCATGCCGGCGCCGGCGCCGCTGATCACGTAGGCGAGTGTCAAGTGCGGGAGCACGCGATTCCCGATCAGCCGCATGCGCGCCGGGTTCGCCCGGATGCCCTGCAGGGTCACTCCGAATGGCGAGGCCGCGACCCGTTTGAAGAGTACGAACAGCACCACCAGCCATGCCAGCGTATACAGGTAGCCCGTGCTGCCGCCCAGCCCCCACTCGAACCTGCCCAGGATGGGAGCGAACTGAATGCCTGCCAGGCCGTCGTCACCGCCCGTGACGCCGGTGGCCTTGTGGGCAGCCTCGAACACCAGCACTCCGAGGGCCAGTGTGACCATGAGCAGCGGTAGCCCAGTGAGCCGCAACAGGAACGGCCCCACGATGGCGGCCAAGGCAGCGGCAGCGACGCCCGCGACCAGCACCACGCTTATCGGCTCGGTCCAGCCCGCCAGTGACAGCCAACCTGCCGTAAAGGCGCCCAGGCCGAAAAACACCGCGTGGCCGAAGGAAAGCACGCCGCTGAACCCGAGCAGCAGGTCGTACGTCAGCACCAGCAGCACCATGATCAACACCGAAGTGCCCAGCGCCAGGTACTGGGGGAAGAGGAAATAGCACGACAGTGAAGCGGCTACCCACACGCACTCACCGACGCGCCAACGGTGCCGGGCGAGGATGGAATCGGAAGGGACGGTTTTCATGGTCTCAGGTGGTTCGTGCACGGGCCAGCAGTCCATCCTGCCGCCACACCATCAGGCCAATGAGCAGCAGGTAGATGAGGAAAGCACCAGACTGCGGGAAAAGGTAGCGGCCCGCGGTTTCCACCAGGCCTACGATCGCCGCGACTATGATCGATGCGGTGATCTGACCGTCGCCGGCCAGCGCGACGATCACCAGGACGAGGACGAGGTACTTCAGCGGCCACATGGGTTCCATCGGCAGCATCGGCGCCGCCAAAATCCCGCCAAGCGCCGCCAACCCGCAGCCAAGCGCGAACGTGGCAGAAAACACAAGAGGAACGTTCATGCCCATCGCCTGCGCCATGCCGCGGTTGTCAACCGCAGCGCGCAGGCGCGCACCGGCACTGGTGCGTTCGAACACCCACCACAGTACGCCTATGATCCCGAGGCAGAGCGCCGCTGCGACGATGCGGTACACCTCAAATTCCCGGATGCCGAGGTCGAAGTTGCCCTTCAGGTAGGTTGGCAAGACCAGCGATGTGACGTTCGGGCCGAACCACATGGTCAGCAGCGCGATCACCACGAAGTTGAACCCGATGGTCACCAGCACCTGGTCAAGGTCACTGCGCTTGTAAAGGTGCACATACAGCAGTCGTTCGGCCGCGACCCCAAGCGCGGCCACGGCGAGCACCGCAGCTGGCACTGCTAGCGCATAGGGCCACCCCTGCTGTTGCATCAGGCCGATCGCCAGGTAGCCCCCCACCGCGGCGAACGCCCCATGCGCGAGGTTGATGACCCGCATCAGGCCCATCGTGACGACCAGGCCGAGTGCGATTAGGCACAGGACCAGGCCGTACGACAGTCCGTACAGCAGGATGAAGGCGGCGACGTCCACGGTCGCCTCAGTTCATTGGTGTAGGCTTGACTTGCTCCCACGTCTTGACGACCCGGTTGCGCTTGGTGCCGTCACTGCCCTTCACCACTTCGCGCAGATAGTAGTTCTGCACGAGTTCGCGCGTGGAATCGATGGTGACCGGACCCCGCGGACTCTTCCAGGAATAACCCGGCAGCGATTTCACGGCTGCCTCACCGCTGAACGGTTTGCCCGCCTGGTCGCGGATCATCTTGTACGCGAGGTGCATGGCGTCGTACGCGCCGATGTTGAACACGCTGGGGCGAGCATTCGGACCCACGTTCTTCAGCAGCCAGTTGGCAACTGCAGTGCTCTCCGCCGCTTTGGCATTCGCATCGACGTAGATGATCGACTTGAAACCGACGATGGAGTCGTCGAACAGCGGCAGATCGCCATCTTCTGCTTCGCCCTGGCCGATGATCAGCACCTTCTGGGTCAGGCCGCGCGCAGCCAGCGCCTTGCTGAAGCCCACCGACGCCGATCCTGGCGGGATGAACACCTGCAGCACGTCTGGGCCGGCGTTCGCGATCCGTTCAGCGACAGGTGCGAAGTCGGTGGTGTTCAGCGGGATGCGCAAGTTGCCGACCATCTGCCCGCCTTCCGCCGTGAACTTGGCAATGAAGGCCTGCTCCACGATGTGGCCAGGGCCGTAGTCGCCGACGGCGACAAACCCCTTGGACTTGCCCGACTGCCGGGCATAACTTGCAGCCAGTTCTGCCGGGAGGTTGATCGGCTGGCCCATGCGCACGAAGTAGGGCGACATCTTCATCAGCGCAGGAGTAGCGGCGTTGATGATGAACAGAGGTACCTTGGCGGCATTGGCCACGAGGGCGGTCGCAGCGACTTCCGGGCTGAGGTAGAAGCCGGCCAGCATGGCGACCTTGTCCTTCACGACGAGCTCCTCCGCGAGACGCTTGGCCAGCGTGGGGTCGGCACCCGCGCTGTCTCGATAGATGATCTCGACTTTCCGCCCGCCGACCGTGCTGCCGTTCAGGGCCATGAAGGCCTCCGCACCATGGCGGAAGGATTGCCCGGGTACCGCAAAGGGCCCGGTAAACGGCCCCACGAAGCCGATCTTGATCGTCTCCTGGGCGGAAGCGGTGATAGGGGCGGCCAGCAGGGCGGCACAAGCGGCAAGGCCGGCCAACAGGCGTGAGAGGCGCGATGTCATGTAGTCTCCTCGGTGGGTGGTCGGGCCGGCACTGGAGCCGGACTTGAAAGGCGTTGTTCGATCAGGGCGTGTTCGCGGGCTTGAACTTGACGTCGGGAAACGCGCCCATCGCGCTTGCCCCGCCGTCGACCGGCATGACCACGCCGGTCATGTGCGAACTCAGGTCGCAGGACAGGAAAAGCAGGGTGGCCGCGATCTCGGCAGGCGTGGCGGCACGGCCGATGGGAATGACCTTGGCGATAGCGGTCCAGGCCTCGTCGTCGAGCCGCTGGTTCAACCTCGGCGTACGCACGTACCCAGGGGCGACGGCGTTGATGCGGACGCCACGCGAGGCGTATTCGACTCCGGCACACCGCACCAGGTGATGCAGCGCTGCCTTGGCCGAGCCGTAGGCCGTCTGGTTCGGTACTGCCCGGTCGCCGCCCATGGAGCCCACCACGGTGATCGACCCGCCGCCATCGGCGGCCATCATCTCGCCGGCAATCTGGATGGAGAGGAAGGCATGGCGCAGCACGATGTCGAACTGCTGCGTCCAGGCCTCGTCGGTGAAAGCCGCCAGCGGGCGGATGCCGGACACGCCGATGATGTCGACGACGGCGTGCACCCGGCCGAATTCCTTCCTGGCTGTCGCGAAAACGCGCTCCATGTCCGGCCGCGACGTCACGTCGGCGGCGCAGGGCACGCCATCCACCGCGTCGGCGATGTTGCGGGCCAACTGCTCGTCGCGGTCCACACAGAGCACCCGTGCGCCTGCTTGGGCCAGCGCGTGCGTGACCTGTTCGCCAATGCCTTGCCCCGCCCCCAGCACCACGCAGCCGCGCCCGTCCAGCCGGGTCAACGAAAGGAAATCCACTTGGTCGTTCATGCTTTCTCCTTGTGCAGCCGCTCAGTCGGCCCTGTTGCTGGGCCCGACATAGGCGATACGATTCGCCGGGAAGGCGTCGTCCAGGTCCTGGCTTTTCCAGCGCAGTTCGACCGGATGCGAAGCCTCGAACCAAGCCAGCGCGAGGAAGAACAGGTTCCGGTCGCTGGCGTCGGCTGATCGCGCATCGGCGCCCGGCACGCCGGCGAGGTGCTGGAGCACGGCGTCCATCCGCGGGTAGATCGCGTCATAGAACTTCCGAAGTTGCGGAAGCGGCGTGGCAAGTCGCTTGGCGTAGCGAGCCGGCTCCGTCGGCAAGGCCCAATCGGGCACCAGTTCCTGCAAGTCATCGAAGCCTTGCGGCAGCTCGTCGAGGTCGTTCACGTCTGGGTCTCCAGCATCGCCTTGCGGACCCGGAAGTGATGGGCCAGCGCCATCTCCTGCCGGGACAGGATCACGTTTTCCATAGCGCCGGTGGCAAGCGCTTCCTGCTGCGCTTCCAGCAAGCTCAGGTCCTCCCGGACGACCTCGCGCTCGCGTTGGCGGAACAGCTCCTGGCTGGCCCGCTCGGCGAGGTTGCGCGGTTCGTAGACGAAGGTCTCGTTCGTCACGATGGTGCGGCTCGCGCTCACCGGCTGGAAGGTGAGTTCGATGCGATAGTGCTGCCCCAACAGCATGACCATGTTGGGGAACACCTCGATCACGTCGAACAGCCAGTGCTCGGCGCGCGAGGGGTTCACCGCCGGCGGCAAAGTGTCGTTCTGGAAGCAGGCGGCAGGCAGCAGCCGGCGCCCGTAACGCCATGCCAGTTCCTCCGCCGGGGCGAGGACATGGCCAGGGTTGGCGGGTGCGGAATAGCGGGTGTGTCGCTTCATGAACTGCATGAAGGGGCGGTGCCGCTGCGGATTCGAAGCGCCGCCTTGGTAGTCCCCCGCGGTGTTTCGGTGGATGTAGAGCGTGTGATACCCCTCGGTGAAGGCATTCACGCCCAGGTTCCAGTTCGCCTCGATCTCGAAGCTGTGGCTGGACAGCTTGTGCTGCAACTGGAAGTAGTCTTCATACCCGTCCGCGAGTTCATCCATCCAGGTATGCAGGGACTCCTGCGGCTCGTCGTCGAAGTTCAGAAAGACGAGGCCGTTCCAGGTCTGACAGTGAACCGGGAGCAAGCCCAATGCGCCTTTTTCCAGGCAAGGGAACTGTCCCGCATCGGTCACTCCGCGCAACGCTCCCGTCGTGTCCCAACTCCAGCCATGAAAACTACAGGCAAAGCCTCGGCCAGTGCCTTGCGCGCCCGCCGGCGCCAGGCGATTGCCCCGATGGCGGCAGATGTTGTGGAAGGCGCGGATGACCCCATCACTCCCATGCACGACGATCACGGACGCGCGGGGCACATGGAACTCTCGCACGATGAAGTTGCCGGGCGACGGGACATCCTCCACATGGCCGGCTGGCAGCCAGGACTTGCCGAAAATCTCTCGTCGCTCGCGATCGAACTCGGTTGGCGAAATGATCCGCGCCAGCGGTATCACCATTTCGTCTGCAGCCGCCGCCTTACCAGCGATGGCGGTGACAACGGGAGGCTGAGGCTGCGAACCCGCGGCCGGCATGGCTGCACTCATCATGCCTCCGTCGCGGCCTGGCCGGCGTGCACACGCTGGTGCTCCGGAACGAGCGACTGCCAGGGCTGACCGTCCTTGATCACGCCGTTGCGCCCGTGAATGCGCCGGGGGTCAATGCGCAGCCCGACCGGCTCGCGCCCTTCCTGTACCTGCCGGGCCACGCCGAGCAAGGTCTTGTACAGCCTCACGATGGCCACGTCGCCGGGCGAGAGCATCTCCTTGCTCCGGTCCCGGATCTCGCCGGCGGAGACCAGCATGGCCGAATCCTCGGGGAAGAAGATCGGCAAACCCGAGTAGGCACCGTTGCGCATTGCGTCGCGGTCCTGTAGGAAGTTGTTCAGGCGGTTCGGCTTGCCGGGAAGGTGCCAGGTGTCATAGTGCAATCCGGCCTTGTGCTGTGTGTCCTCGTCCAGACCGACAAAGCGCAGTTGCTCACCCCGGTGTGGCTCGTGGGCGATGTTCTTCTCGCCGCTCCACCAGACGAAGTGGTGCAGTGTTCGGTGGTCGTCGATGGGCACGATCATGCCGACGAAGTCACCGTTGGCGTTCAGTACGTGAAAGGGCGCCACGTAACTGGTAACGCGCGCCACGGTGCCTGCCTCCGGCCCTCCGGGCGCCGGTCGCATGGCGACGTAGTGGAATCCGAAGGACGTGTCTTCCACCTCGATCTTCGGGTCCGCGGCGGCAGTCACGGTGCTGACAGTGGCGGCGAAGTCGATGTCGGACTTGCGCTTGAACGCGTCCTGGTGCAAGACCGTGAGGTGCGCTGAATCCAGCAGCGCCTCCTGGACCTGCACGAAGTTGCAGGGCACGACGAAGGTGACCGTGAGCAGGCGCTCCGGCGGCTGGTCGAAATAGTGCCAGTGCGGAAACTCCGGCTCCAGTTCCGCAGGACCAAGGTAGGCCCAGATCATCCCGCCTGCTTCGCGCACGGGGAAGGCGCGCGCCTTGAAGCGTGAGCAAAAGCGTGGGTCCGACACTGTGGGCGTCTCGACGACAGTACCGCTCACCGAGAACTTCCAGCCATGGAAGAGGCAGCGGATGCCGTCGGCCTCGACGCGTCCGAGCGCGAGGGAGGCCGACCGGTGCGGACAGTTCTCATCGAGCAGGCCGACCTTGCCTGTGCCGTCACGAAACGCGACGTAGCGCTCCCCGAACACCTCCACCTTCACCGGATCGCCGCCCGGGGCTGGCGGCAGTTGGTAGGAAGAAAGCACGGGGACCCAGTAGCGGCGCAGGGCGTCGCCCATGGGGGTGCCGGGACCGACCCGGCACATCGTCTCGTTGTCCTTGCGGGAAAGCATCGTGGTCTCCTTGTGCCGGAACACTCCGGCGAGCGTTAAATCTTCCTAGGAAGAAAACTAATTTTCCACGGAAGATACGGACCGCGGAGCGGCTTGTCAAGGGCGCTTTCCCGCAGTCCGTGCCGTACACTGGCGGCATGTACATGTGGGAGGTCCAGGGATGGGTAGTGAAGACAGCGACCGCTCCGTCTCGGGCTTGGTCGAGCAATGGCACAAGGAGCGGCCAGACCTGGACCTGACAGCGTTTCGCCTGGTCTCGGCGATCATGCAGTTGGCCCAGATCCTCGAGGCAGAGTTCCGCGCCCTGGCTCATGCGAAATTCAACATCGGCTCCGGGGACCTGCGCATCCTGATGGCGCTGCGTCGCGCCGGCGAGCCGTATGCCCTCCGGCCAACCGACCTCTTCCAGTCACTGCTGGTGAGTTCAGGCGCTGTGACCAAGCAGGTGGAGCGACTGGTGGCCACGGGCTACGTCCACCGAGTACTGGCGCGAACGGGCAAGCGCCGGCAGTTGATCGCACTCACGCCGAAGGGATTGCGCGCTGCCGACTACGCACAGGACGCCATCGCAACTTCCCTGGCCGGTGTGGCACCCACGTTTGGCTCCATGGATCCAGGGCAGGTGGACACCACCCTGCATTGCCTGGAGCAGATCCTGGAGGTTGCAACCCTGGCGCAAGCGCTCCGCCCCATCGAGTCGAGGGAAGACGAAAACTAGCTTGCGCCCAGCGCGTCGACAGGCTATTCTTCCACGGAAGAATAAACCTGGAGAAGTGCCATGGCAGATGGGGCGGTGATGGTAGTGGTGGAAGTTCGATCCATCTCGGATCCGGAGCATTTCAAGGCCTACCAGGCGGGTGCACGCGAGCAGATCACGCGCTGGGGCGGACGTGTGGCGGCGCGCGGCAGCGCGCCAGTAGCCGGAGAGCACTCGTTCGCTCCGTTGATGATCCAGGAATGGCCCTCTGCGAAAGCTTTCTTGGCTTGGCAGGAGAGCGAGGAGTACCGCCCTCTGCGGGAGATTCGCCGGGCCTGCGCGGACCTTCGAATGGCGATGGTCCCGATGGTGGACGTCGCCCCTTTGCCCCCACCATGATGCCCGCCCACGGGCAATGCCGGACCTCGGAAGCGCGCCGAGATCCCTAGACGCGGTGCCAGCGCTCGGCCACCTCGCGGTTGCGACAGCTATCGGGAAGCTCGCCGCCCAGCAGCTTCAGCGCGTTGCTCACGGTGGTGCGCGGGATCGCGACTCCCATCTCCTGTGTGTGCCCCACCGTATGCTGGGTGAGGATAACGTTCGATAGTTCGCGCAACGGATGCGAGGCCGGCAGCGGTTCCACCTGGAACACATCGAGCGCTGCCGCTGCGATGTGCCCAGACTTCAACGCATCGACGAGGTCAACCTCCTCAATCAGGCCGCCCCGGGCTGCGTTGATTAGGATGACACCGGGCTTGAGCCTGCGGATAGTCTCCGCGTTCAGCAGGCGGCGCGTGCCGGCGTCCAGGCTGGTCATCAGGACGACGACGTCACTGGTTGCGAGCAGCTCGTGGAGGCCGACCTGTCGCACTCCCGCCAGGTCCGCCGATTCCGCACGCGTATGCATCTGCAGGTCGACCTCCCAGGCCGCGAGCCGGTGCACAATCTGCCGCGCGATTCCGCCGGAACCCACGATGCCGACCTTGCGCGCCTTGAGCATGCTGCGGGGAGGCATTGCGCTTGCCAAAGCGCCCCGCATCTGCGCCTCAGTTTCGCGCAGCCGATAGAGCAGCACCAGCAGCAGCAGCAGCAGCAGCAGCAGCATGATGGTTGCTTCGGCCATGCTTTCCCGGTTTTCGGGAACCTCGCCATTGACCACTGGAATGCCGCGAAGGCTCGCCTCCGGCACGTCGATCCAATCATAGCCAAGATGGAGAAACGATCCCGCGGAGCTGCGGCATCGCGTCCAGTTCTCTCGCGCCGCACGGCACGGCAATGCACACCAGGACCTGGGTCTCCGCGATCCAAGGCACATCTAACAGCTGTTCGGTGACGCTGGATTTAGCCTTCTGGTCCACATGCGCCAGTGGGGATGCGGACAAAGACTTGGACTACCTGAAAGTAGTTCATGTATTCCTACGAAGATCGAATCCGAGCAGTCGAGCTCTATATCAAACTCGGCAAGCGGGTCGCCGAGACCATTCACCATTTGGGCTATCCAACAGAGAACGCTCTCAAGAACTGGCACCGGGCGTACGAGAAGGGCTCGGACCTACCGCGCGGCTATGCGCGCACAAAGCCCAAATACTCACCGGCGCAGCAGACGCTGGCCATCGAGCATTACCTCACGCACGGGCGCTGCATTGCGGCAACCACCAAGACGCTGGGCTATCCGTCGCGTGACTCTCTGCGGGCCTGGATTCAGGCGGTGCATCCTCAGTTGTGCTCGCCGGGCGTGGCCCGACCTGACACGTCACCACGCCCGCCCGAGCTGAAGCAGGCTGCAGTGATCGCCCTGTGCACCCGAGAAGAAAGCGCACAAGCGGTCGCACAAAGACTGGGCGTTTGCAGGCCGACGCTGTACAACTGGAAGAATCAGCTACTCGGCCCCGAGATACCCGCATCCATGACAAGCAAGCGCGAACCGCCCCAGCCAGATGAGCGCGAAGAACTGCAGCGACAGGTCGACGCACTCCGACGCGACTTGCACCGCCTGCAGCTGGAGAACGACCTCCTGAACAAGGCGAATGAACTCATAAAAAAAGACGGGGGCATCGACCTGAAAAGCCTGAGCAATCGGGAAAAGGCACAGCTGGTTGATGCCCTGAAACAGACCTACCCGGTGCTCGAGCTCCTTGAAACGCTGGGCCTGGCAAGAAGCTCGTACTTCTATCATCGCGCCCAGGCGCAAGTCGCAGATAAGTACGCCCAGGTGCGCGGCACCATGGCGGACATCTTCGAGCGCAATCACCGCTGCTATGGCTATCGCCGCATGCGGGCCTCACTGAGCAGCCAGTGCGTGCACATTTGTGAGAAGGTGGTGCTGCGCTTGATGAAGCAGGAGCGCTTGGTCGCCGCGACGCCCAAGCGGCGTCGGTATGGCTCCTATCTGGGAGAGATCAGTCCAGCGCCAGAAAACCTCGTCAACCGCGACTTCACCGCTGGTGCTCCCAACGAGAAATGGCTCACCGACATCTCGGAGTTCCACATTCCGGCAGGCAAGGTGTATTTGTCGCTTGCGATCGACTGCTTCGATGGCAAGGTGGTCAGTTGGACGATCGGCATGCGCCCGGACGCGCAACTCGTGAACACGATGCTGGATGCCGCGATCGAGACGATCGACATCAGCAGCAACCGGCCTGTTGTGCATTCGGATCGCGGTGCCCACTATCGATGGCCGGGATGGCTGCACGCATCGCGGATGCCGAGCTGACGCGTTCGATGTCCCGCAAAGGCTGTTCGCCCGACAATGCGGCCTGCGAGGGCTTCTTCGGTCGATTGAAGACCGAATGGTTCTATCCTGGAAACTGGCAGTAGACGATCGTTGAGCAGTTCACGCAGGCCTTGGACTCTTACATCCGCTGGTACAACGAGAAGCGCATCAAGATGTCCTTGGGCGCGCGCAGCCCTCTTGACAACCGACGAAGCTTGGGGCTCATGGCATAAACAGTCCAAGTTTTTAGCCGTATCCCCTTTTTTTTGGGTAGTGCCGAAGTAAAAATGAGCCAGGTGTTCAACCTACCCTGCTGTTTATTTAAGCAGTGGGGTTCGAGGAGTGATCACCATGGACATGATTGGCAGGATCCGACGGCTGCACGTGAGGGACAAGCTGTCAGAGCGCGAGATCGCGCGCCTGACAGGGCTGTCGCGCAACACGGTATCCAAGTGGCTGCGCGCACCAGACGAGGATCGCGGGTGGCACAGAGCCATGACCGCCCACTACTGTTCTGAATCACCTCAATAGAGGCCCATGCCTCGCTTGTTCCCGAGTTCCCACGTCGCGCTCCCACCTCGTGCTATGGCACTCATCTGCTGCCCTAGGCGCTGCTCGATCACCTGCTTCCATGGCACAAGGGTGAAGCCAAGGCCGTCGTCGAGCATCGCGAAGCGTCCGCTGGCTAGCAGCAGGTTGCGGCGATAGACGCCGGACACCCGCTCGCCGTCCACTGCTGGCCGGTACCGTAGTTTCGTTTCGCCAGCGATTCGGCGCGCAACCGCTTCAAGGTCGCGCTGGCGCAAGGTCCCCAAAAAGTTTCGCGCGAGCACCATGCGCGAGCCGCGACGCTCGGCCAGACCCTGTTCGATCAGGAAGTCGGAGCGCTGCCGCAGCGCCTCTCGCAACTCGCCGCCGAAGCCCTTGTTGACAACCCGAACCGCGTCTCCGATTAACTGCCGGTCCAGCCAAGTCGCACCGATCACCCGTGTCTGCCGTTCGATCGGCAGATGCGACTGCAGCGTCACGCGTCCACCGGCCAGGCGCTGCGCGTCGTGCTGTCGCGCCCGCTCAGGCAGGTCAGTCGGTACGCGCCAGATGCCGTTGGCCACGCGCTCAACCAGGCCGACGCGGCGCAGTGCTTCGAGCCGCCGCACGTGCGCTGCCACGATCTCCTGCGGATCGCTGCCGCGCCTCGGCTGAGCGCACAGCACGGCCAAATGCTGCGCGGTGCGGTACAGGTCACCTTCGACGAGCCCCGAGATGGTCTTGTCCACCGCACGCTCCGCGGTCGCGCCGCGCGCTTCAACGACGGCGCCGACGGGGAACTGTCCGAGTTCCGTGCCGGCCGGCAGCGCGACGTAATGCGCCCGGCCATCAATGCCATCGAGCACCAGGTAGCTGCGCTCCTGCAACTCATCGACCAGGCCCTTGCCGACCACCCGGCCCACCACCGGCTGTGCGGCCTCGCCCGGCGCGAACACCGCCATCTCGCGCTGCTGCGAGCCGAGCGCCCGCTGCATGGTCCGCACGATGTCGCCGCGCTCGCCCATGGCGCACAGCGTGGGCTCGATGTTCGGCCGCAGCCGCCAACGGTTGATGCCGTCTGGTTCGGCCAGGCCCATTGCCGTGAGCCGCTGCAGGCGGCCGATCAGCAGCGTGCGCGGCTGGCGGGTGGCGTCGCCAGCCACCAGCTCCACCACGCCGTCGCGCCAGTGCTGCGCGTGCTGCTGCAGGGCGCGGTCCAGGCTGGTCCAGCGCTCCTGGTCCACCTCGCGCAGCAGGCCCTCGCGAATCTCGCGCTCGGTGCGCGGCCCGAGCCATTCGGTCGCCAGCTCGCTGGCGCGCAGCCGCATGCCGTGGGCGATGTAGTCGCGCGCGATGATGAGGTCGTGGCCGGTCTGGTCGCGCCCGCGCAGAACGACATGCGTGTGCGGGTTGTCGGTGTTCCAGTGATCGACGGCCACCCAGTCGAGGGATGAGCCCAGGTCGCCCTCCATGCGCGTCATCAGGTGGCGCGTGTAGCCGCGCAAGTCTTCGAGCTGCTGCGCGTCCTCCGGCGAGACGATGAAGCGGAATTGGTGACGGTCGCCCCGGCCGCGTTCCTCGAACTCGGCCAGGTCCGCGTGGTCGGTCGTCCGGCCATACGAGTGGCCCTTGCCGCCGTCGCGGTCTACGCCCTCGCGCTCAACGTAGCGCAGGTGCGCTTCCATAGAACGAGCGCCGGCCTGTTTGAGCACCACATACCGGGCCTTAATGACGACGCGGCGCGCGCCGGGACCGAGCTTCCGGCCGGCGGTCTGCGCCGCGACGTGGCCGCGTCCGAGCTTGGCGGCACTGCGCGCGCCGCCGCGCGACGGCTTGGTCGAAGGCTTCGCGCCGGCCTTGTTCGCCCCGCGCAACACGCGGTTGACGAAGCGCTGGCCACTATTGGGCTGGCGCCCCTTCGGCGGCCCCGGACGGACCCGGAAGCGGTTGTCGTCGCTCAATGTCATCGCGCAGGCTCCGTGGCAGCGAGGCGCATTGCAGCGCAGGCAGCACGTGGGAACACCAGCGCTGGCGCGCACTTCCCGCCGCTTGCGGCACCTGGCCGGCCGAAGGCCGTGCCGCCGCACCCCCCGTGCAGACAAGGCCAGAAGCACCCGAGCGTGCCGCCCCCTTCTATCTTGCCCTCCGCCCGTCTCCCGATTCCTGCCGATCGCTGGTGGGACCGACCCCAACGGCCGGGCGGCGATCGCCTGCACGGACGAGGCGCGCGAGCCGCAGGCGGCGCGGCAAGACGCGTGCATGCCGCCTGCACTTGGATCGGCAGCGTCGATGCACGGATGGCGGCAGTCATGGCGCGCCCCAAATCCACATCGGCTGCGCGCGGCCGAGCACGGACGCCGCGTCGATGGGACCGAAATACCGGCTGTCGAATGATGCCGGGTACGTCGTGCTGAGCAGGAACAGCTCGCCGGCGCGCAGCGTGCGGCAGTGCAACCACAGCGGCAGGCCACGGCCCAGGCCATCGGCCTCGCGCGCGAGCGCCACCGGCACGTCATCGACGTAGACGGTGCGCTGCGCCATGCACACCCGTTGCGGCGCCGTCGCGCCGATGCGCTTGAGCAGCGGAATGCGCTCGGGCAGGTAGCCGCGCTGCGCCGCGAGCGCGGCTACCTCGCCCGGCAGGCGGGCCAGCACGATGTCGCCGACGCGCAGCGCATCGGCCATCGTTCCCGCCGGGTCGATGCGATACCAGCCGCGCGGCACGCTGTCGCTGGAGTTGTAGACCCAGCGCGCAGCGGGTGCGAGCAGCGCCGGTGCGGCGAGCGCAGCGATGCCGAGGGCTGCACACAGCGCGAGCATCAGGCGAGGCGCGCGCGGGCTCACCGCAAGTCCTCCCCGCGCAACCAGGCCGCATGCCGCTCGGCGCCATAGGCCGGCAGCGGTTTGTGTGCCGCGAGGCGGTTGCCAAGCGTGAGCCAATACGCGGGCGCAGCCTGCGTCGGGTCGATGGCGAGCGCTTCGATGGCGTCGATTTGTTGCAGCACCGCCTGCACGCTCGCTTCGCCTTCGGCGCACAGTAACAGTTGCGCGCCGGGACGAACGCCGGCGATGCGCTGCATGCGCTCGCCCGGTGTGCGGGCCTGCAGCACGATGACCTGCCAGCGCGTCGTGCCGTAGTCGTTGGATTCCCAGCGCACACGGCAGAAGACCGCGCCGGGCGCGAAGCTCGCACAGCGCCGCCAGCGGTCCAGACGCAGTTCACGCAGCGGCTGGCCGAAGCGCAGGTACAGGTTGATCCGATGTTCGACGTAGGCGAGTGAGACGCGGGTGAGCGGCGGATCCCCCACGTCAGCGGCCAATGTCACAGACAGGCGCAGCGGCGAGTCCATCGGCGTGTCCACAGACACGCCCGATGGCACGATCGCCGGCGAGGCTTCGGGCGGGCGATTAGTCGATGGCGACGCGTTCATGGCCGTTGCTCCGGGAATTCGCGCGCCAGCAGCGCGCGCAGCATGTCGGCCACCGTGATGCCGCGCGTGAACGCAGCGACCTTGATGCGCCCGCGCAGCGCAGGCGTCACGTCCAGCGTCAGGCGGGCGGTGTAGACTTTGCCACGCGCGAGTGCGTCGAGATCGTTGGCTTCACCGACACGCACCCAGGCTTCGGCCTGCGGGTTGGTCGGCGGCCGTGCGCCAATAGGTACGCGCTGCACGCGCTTGCCGTTCTTCATGGCGGACCGCTCCGCAGCACTTCGGCTGCCAGCGCGGCGATCTCGCGCGCGGCCGGACCATCGTCGTCCAGCTCGCGCACGAGCCGACCAGCGGTCACACTGTCGGCGAACGCGATGCGCTGGCGCACCTCAGACGATAGCGCGGGCAGCGGCTGGTCGGCAAGCGCGCCACGCGCTTCGCGGCCGATCACGGTGGTGCTGACGCGCCGGTTGATGACGAAGGCCGCGCGGAGCGCCGGCCGGAACACCTGCGCTTCGCGGATCAGCGAGACCATCTCCGCGCTGGCCCACACGTCGTAAGGACTGGGCTGCACCGGGATCAGCACAAGGTCGGCGGCGAGCAGCGCGGAGCGCGCCAGCGCCGCGATGCGAGGCGGACCGTCGATGACGACGTGATCGGCGCGGCGCGCGAGTTCTGGCGCTTCCTGGTGCAGCGTCTCGCGCGCCAGGCCGACGGCGCCGAACAGGCGCGGCAGGCCGCTCTGGCTGCGCCGCTGCGTCCAGTCCAGAGCCGAGCCCTGGGGATCGGCATCGAGCAACAGAACGTTCTTGCCAAGCAGGGCCAGTTCGCCGGCCAGATGCGTGGCGAGCGTTGTCTTGCCGACCCCGCCCTTCTGGTTGAGCAGCGCGATGATCACGGCGCGCTCCTCGCAAGCGTATTGGCGGGCCTGCCTTGTGCCTTCTTCCTTGCGAGCCGTGCGGCGTCCTTCGCGCGATGCGTGCCGGCTGCGTGCCTTGCGTCGCCGCGGCTTTTCCACAGCGCGCGGCCTCCTTCTATCGTTAGGTTTCTATTGAATACGTTAGATACGTTAG
The DNA here is from genome assembly GCF_051216515.1 of Variovorax frigidus. Classification (NCBI taxonomy): domain Bacteria; kingdom Pseudomonadati; phylum Pseudomonadota; class Betaproteobacteria; order Burkholderiales; family Comamonadaceae; genus Variovorax; species Variovorax frigidus. Next base: position 167,921 of record NZ_JBPJZF010000009.1, on the reverse strand, counting down.
GGGACGCGCAAGCAGTTGTCGCACAAGGATTTCTCGACGATCGGCACGCCTGATAGCACGAGCGCGCTGCGCCCGATAGCACGAGTGCGCGCACGCCTGATAGCACGAGCCCGCTCACTGGCTGTCCACAGGCGATGCACCGTTGCCGAAGCTGCCGCCGGGGCGCAGCGGTGCCGTAGACGGCACGGGACGGAAGGCCAGCACTTCCGGGCCACGGCGCGAGCGCAGGATGGCGAGCCCATAGCCTGGCAGCGGCTGGCGCGCGACGATGCGCCGCAGGTCGCATGCGAAGTCCGCGAAGCGGGCCAGACTGCCTGACTTGCGGTGCAGGTGCATGAAGTCGAAGCGCCAGCCCTCCGGCTGCCAGCCTGCATGCTTGCGCACCAGCCGGTACAGCCACCGCTCGATGCCGCCGGACAGACGGAAGTAGTTCGCGTCGATGGTCAGCACCAGGCTGTCGTCCATCACGCCCCCGTAGAACCAGTCGGGCAGGATCAACTCGATGCCCAGCGGCCTGCCCTGTCCGTCCGCGCGCTCCTTCCACTCGTTGATCCACGAGAAGCGGTGCAGCCGCCGCGCGTTGGGCTGGCGGATGGAGGTGGCCACGCTGGTGGACTGCAGGCGGTCGAGCGCGGCCTTCAGGCGTTGGTAGTCGCGCAGCGAAGTGCCGCGGCCCACGAAGCGCAGGATCTCGTGCGGCGTCGCAACCATCAGTCGCGAGCTGCGCAGGCCTGCGTCGCGGGCCTCGACGATCTGGCTGGCGGCCCAGATCAGGATGTCGGCATCCCAGATCGTCGCGATGCCGTGTTCGGCCGTGCCTTCCACGCGTACCGTCACCGGCCCCGCGCGGAAGTCGATCGGAACCGTGCGCCGGCTCTTGGCGAGCGAGAAGAACGGGTAGGCCATCAGGTCCTGCACGTCGCGCGCGGGCATCTCGCCCGGCAAGGCATGGAACAGTTCGAGTTGCTCGCGCTGCGGGTCGCGCGGGGACGTCATCGGCTGCAGGGTCCATGATGGTCAACGCCCGCCGTCGCGGCGCAGAGAGAGGCGTTCGGTGCGCAGCTCCACGTACTCCGGGTCACAAGTCGCCTCGAAGCTGCGGGCGTCCGCCCAGGCTTCGAGATCGGACAGCGCGTACATCACGCGCCGGCCGAACTTGCGAAAGCGCGGCCCGCCACCGATCACGCGCTGCTTCTCGAGCGTGCGCGGCGAAAGCCGGAGAAAGGCCGCCGCCTCGTCGTTGGTGAGATAGCGCGACTGCGCTGAGGTTGTCGCCGTGGTCGGGTGGGTCGACACCGGCTGGAGCGTCGATGAAGGTGCGGCTTGTGGCCGCAGCGCAGCGTGTCTCATGAAAGTGGCCTCCGTCGTTGCTGGTCGCCGACGGGCGAATCGCCGCCGGATGGAAGCAGTCTCAGGAAACGCAGGCGTCCTGAGGACGGACGTTCAGGGGTCAGCCGGAACGTCCGTCCCGGGAAGGTTCAGTCTGGAGCAGGCGCCGGTAGCCGCCGTCCACGAGCGCCCGGCCGCGACGCGCGAGCCGGCGCACTTGGGCGCGCATCTCGCCCAGGTCGTGCCACCGCTCTGCCACCGCCTCTGCGCCAAACAATGCCTGGGCGATCTCTCGCTGTGTGGCGCCAGCGCCCAGGCCGTCGAGCGCCTGCAGGCTGCGCATGTGCAGCAGCGCGATGCGGTCGGGCCGGCCATGCGCGTGCGCATGGGCGCCCGGCAACGCAGCGTCGCGACCGTAGTAGCCATCGAGGCGCTCCATCGTGGCGGTCGCCGCGCGCCAGCGCTCGCGCAGCCGCCCGCCGGCCATCAAGCCGTAGGCGTAGGCCGTGCCATGTTCGAGCTCAGGCGAGAACGCAGCGCGCAGCGCGCCCTCCGGGCGGTACACGGTCAGCAGCAAGCGCTTGCCGTCATGCGCGAGTTGCTTGCGTCCCGGCGTACGCCACAGCGCGAAGACCGGCGCATCCGCCACCGCCGCCGCGTCCGGGTGGAGCTGCGGCAGGCCATCAGGGTCGGGCAGCCATACAGGCTGCGCGTGGCGCGCATCGCGCGCGGGGTCTTCTAGCAGGCGCAGGCCCCAGCGGGCCGCATGGTCGGCTTCGGCATGGCTGCCGTCCACGAGCAAGCCATAGTCGGCTCGGTAGTTCGGATTGCGCCGCAGGTACTCCCAAGCCAGCGCTGGCCCGTCCAGCGTCAGGACGTAGAGATATGCGGCCGACGGATGCCATTCGTGAGTGCGTGCGCCCATGACGAAACCTCCTTGCTTGAAAGGGCGTCTCGGGCAGCGGCCCGGCGATGCCGCCACGGCTTCGCAGGAGAGGTCCATCAACGGCAGTGTCGTTGTCTCGGTGTTGGATGGAGGTGGGGAAAAGGCACGCGATGCCGCATGCGGCCGCCCTTGCGCCGCTGCATCCATGATACGGGTGAGCCCGGCCTCTGTAGGTGTGCAAGGTTCCTGAGCCTTGATTCTATTTAATCAACGACTCAGGCAACAACTTTGAAAATCCTGCCACGCGGAAAATCATGGAACGTGAGCTTCTCCCATCCACTGCGCACAGGAAGTGACCGACGTCGATGAATAGTCTCAAGTCTTTCGAGCGCTTCCGTCGCAACGCCTGTCTACTAGCAGATCTCGACGTTTCGCTGTGCGACTCTAAGCGGAATTAGCTACGCGCCGGCGGCAGACGCTCGCGGCATCAAAGGGCACAGTCCGCGAGCCGAAGAGATCATTCAGGAAAGCACGCGCTCAATGCGCAGAGGTTCGCACTACCAACGTTTCGGCTGCACAGCGCTTCACGGTGGTGGGGCCTACAGTAACTCAGAAGCGCGGTCCCGCATCTTGTCTGTGCAAAGCTCCCGCACCATCCGCAGCGCTGGCGTTTCAGAGATGCCTTCAAGTGTGATGAATGCGAACTGAGAAGTCAGGCCCAAGGGGCGGGATAACTGGATCTCCACGAGCTCCTCGCGATCAAGCAGCAAGCGGGCGGCCTCGACTGTCCCAAAGAAAATGGCATCTGTCGTTCGCACCATCTCCAGCAGACTGAAGAGCTCGTCCGATTGGAATCGCAGCGCCTCTTCGAAATGCACCGATTTGCCGAAATAGCTGTTGAGGCTTTGCACCACCTCGTCGCTCAAGCCGAGCCCTCCGGCGACCAACGGGTACTGGCGAAGCACGCTAAAGGTCGGCAGCCCTGCCGCCAAACCAGGATGCCCTCTGCGGCAAATAAACCCGAGGCGCATCGTGGGCAGCAAGCGAATGCTCAGATCGTCACTGGCCGGCAGCAGTCTGCGGTGCATGACCAACGCATCCAGCGTGCGCACGCGCAGGCTCTGAAGTTGAAGCTCAGCAGGCCCGGTGGAGATGCTGATCTTGATGCCCGGGTAGTGCTCGGCAACGTACTGCATCAGCGGGGCCGCCAGCACTGACGTGGGCGCCGGCCCGAGGCCCAATCGCACGTAGCCCATCTCCAGCCCAGCCAGCAGGGCTGCGCTGCGCTTGATTTCTGACGTTTCCAGCTTTACCCGGCGCGCCCGCGCCGCGACGATATCGCCGAGCGGGGTGAGAATCTTGCGCCGGCCAACGCGATCAATCAGCGGCCCGCCAAGCTCGGATTCAAGCGCTTGAATGCTTCGACTGAGCGCGGGCTGCGTCAGGTGCACCGCTTCAGCGGCCAGGCTGAATGAACCTGTCTCGAGCACCGCAAGGAGGTGTTCCAGCTGCTGCAAGTTCACTAAGACCTCTACATGAGTTCAGGTAATGCAAGTTCCACCAATTATGCATTGGACGCTCTCCTTGCGACTGCCTAGCATGAGTTCATATCAACTCGATAACCCACTGACATGGCCGTCAAACCGCTCGTTCTATCTGCCGCATTCAGCCTGATCGGGCTGTTTAGCGTGCCCGGCCATGCGCAGCCGGCGTACCCCAACAAGCCAATCACCGCCGTCGTGCCGCTTCCCGCAGGCGGCGCCGCGGACAGTCTGGCGCGCGCCTGGGCCGACTACATGACCAAGGCACTGGGTCAGCCGGTGGTCATCGACAACCGAGCCGGGGCGAATGGCAGCGTCGCAGCAAGCTACGTCGCACGGCAGCCCGCGAACGGATACACGTTTTTGTTTGGAAGCACATCCAACATGTCGCTGAACCCTTTCTCGTACAAGACCCTGACCTACGACCCGGTCAAGGATTTCGACCCCGTGCTGATGCTCGCGGGAACCGCGCAAGTGCTGGTGACCAGTTCGGCAACGGGTATCAAAAACTTTGACGACTTGGTGAAGAAAGCGCGAGCAACGCCCGGCTCCTTGAACTTTGGCTCAGCGGGTAAGGGCAATTCGACGCATTTGAACGTGGAGTTCGTCGCTCAGCACTACAAGCTGCAGATGACGCACGTTCCATACAGGGGCGCAGCCCCGGCGATGGTGGGCTTGCTCGGCGGCGAGACGCAGATCACGGCCGACGCGCTCACAAGCGTCGTGCCACAGGTTCGAACGGGCAAGATCGTGCCGCTGCTGGTCTTCAGTGACAAACGCTCGGCGGCGCTCCCGGACGTGCCCACGGTCTACGAGGTGGGCATGAAGGATTTCCCTGCAGGGGGCTGGTATGGCCTGATGGCCCCGAAGGGGACGCCCAAGGAAGTGATCGCGCGCTTGAACGAGGAGACGAACAAGTTCTGGGCTGATCCGGCCATGAAGGCTCGCATGCAAGCTCTGTTCATGGAACCGCCAACAGCTCCGGGACCTGACGCCGTCGCGAAGACCATGCGCGATGAAGCCACCGTGTGGGGTCCAATCATCCAGCGCCTTGGCGTTCAGAACGACTGAGCGACACCATGTCTGATGTGAACGTCATTAAGCGCACCACCACGCGTCTGGCATTGCCGAGAGCGCATTTGCCTCGCAGTGAGGACTTCCTGCTGTGGTCGCCGTGTCTGCAGTCGTACGGCTACCGCATCGTTGACCGGCTATTCGCTACTCGGGTGATCCAACGTGGCCCAAACGTTCGGCCCGTGCAGCGGGGCGAAGAGCTTGAGCTCCGCTACGAGCATCAGGGAGAGGCCAGGACGGTGGAGACCTTCATGGACCGCAACAGCGTGGCGGGCTTGCTCGTCATCAAGAGAGGGCAGGTCCTTCTGGAGCGTTATGGCCTAGGACTCCAGCCAGGCGAGCGCTGGAGCACGATGTCGACAGTCAAATCAATGACGGCGCTCTTGGTGGGGGCTGCAGTGCGAGACGGTGCGATCAAGAGTCTCGACGACGAAGTGACCCGCTACATGCCGCAATTGCTGGGGTCGGCTTACGCGCGTGTCACCGTCCGGCAGTTGCTCAACATGTCCTCGGGTGTGGCGTGGACAGAGGTCTACACGGACAAGAATTCCGACGTGAACCGGTACAGCAAGTCGCTGGCGGACAAGATCCCCGGGGGCGTTCTGAGGATGCTTCAAACGCTGCCTGAGCTGCATGAGCCCGGCTCGACATGGCACTACAACACCGCGGACACCTACTTGTTGGGTTGCGTCCTGTGCGCTGCCACAGGACAGACGCTCGCCGACTACATGTCAAAGACGATCTGGCAGCCTTGCGGCATGGAGGACGAAGCGTTCTACACCTTGGAGTCTACAGACGGACAGGAGATCGCTGGTAGTCGTGCAGGGATGTCGCTTCGGGACATGGGACGCCTAGCCGCCCTGGTAGCCGCGGGTGGCAGCCTGGATGGGGTACAAGTTCTGCCGGAAGAATGGAGTGACGCCGTGGGTCAGCGTGCCTTCGATATCCCTGAGACCTTTCACCCCTCGCGCAAGTCCCTAGGGTTGACGGGTTACGGATTCGGGTGGTGGCTGACCGATGACGGCGGCATGTTCGCGATGGGCCACTCAGGCCAGCGCATTTATGTGAACCGGCAGGAGGAACTTGCCGTAGTCAACCTCGCTGTATACCCCGAGCCTCGGTATCAAAGCAGCTCGGAACATGATCGCGACGCAGAGTTGCATAGCTGGATTTGCGCGTGTCGCGAGGCTATATAAGTCTGGGCAGAATGGCGACCGGCAGCTTTGGGGCGAATTGGTCCGGCGCGGCCGACCGTCCGGTTATGGCCCCAGAGGCGACTCACGCTCGGCCAGGTTGGCAAGGCGCCAAAAGCAGACGCTGAGGCCCTCAAGTTGCTCAGCGCTCGACGCTGCCCGCTGAGCGAAACTCCGCTCCTGATGTTTCGAGTCCGAAAATGCGCTCGCGCTCAAGTAAGTCCAGGTGCATCCATACGGCGGTGAGGAGGACCAACTCGAAGCGCCGCTTTGCCTGCCGCAGCACGTTCAGCGTTGGCAGATGGTCTTCCACCCAATCGATTGCAGTGCCCCATGGAGGCGCTCGCCTTCGCGGCGCAGCTCGTCCGTGGGCTCCACTGCAACGACCTGATGACCGCGGCGAGCCAGCGCGGCAGCATCCCGGCCAGAACCCGCGCCGATGTCGAGTACTGCAGCAGGCGGCGCAGGGAAACAGGTGAATCAGGTCGCGATGGACCTCGGCGAAGGTGATGCTGTCGTATTGAGCGGCCAGGGCGGAGGCGTTCGCGCATAGCCGGCTGCTCCGGGGACGTCAGTAGGCATGAGTTGAAGATGAACTGGATGAACAGGATGAACAGGTTCGATAACTTTGATTACCTACAACCTCGGCGGGCGGAAGCCATGGCGCGACGGGACGGCCTACTTCAATCGTTGATCGAGCCGTCGGCCTCAGCGCGACGCACATATTCCGACAGCGGACGCTGGGGCACGAAGTGCTTATCGCGCAGCACCGGCAGGTCGCGCGGACCGCGAATGCTCTGTAGGTCGGACAAGCGCACGTGATCCAACCGGGGCATGCCCATTCCAAGGTCGCACAAGCCGTAGGCCGTGTCTTCGTCGTGCGGATCGAGCTCTACCAGCAGCCAGGTGGCGTGTGCATCCGGCGTGAACAACTTGACCACCGGCCAGGGATCAGCCTCCAGGCCATCGGCAGCGGCTTTGCCGTTGTCGAGCAACTGGCGACGCTGATCTTCGGTGATGAGCGTGGTCACCGACACCCTCTCCGGGCGAAAGGACCGCGCGGAAGCGGTGGAGGGAAGGCGGGTCGCTGCGCAAGCGCGGCGACCACCGGATGGGGGTTGGGGCGGGCCATCATGAAAGGATTCAAGGGGTCAGCATAAAGCAGGCCAACGGGAGCGCAACCGGGGGCAATCCGCAAAATGAATCCTATAGATTGTAGCCCTATAGATGTCGATGCGATGTCATCTTGGACTTGCCCCAAGTCCATTGATGATTCCGAAGAACTCATTTCCTGCTGCTCTCAGATCCCTCCGAAAATCGCGCGGCTTGAGCCAGGAAGCATTTTCGGACGTATCGAGCCGCACGTACATGAGTTCGCTCGAACGGGGCCTGAAGAACCCGACGCTCAGCAAGGTGGACGAACTGTGCGAGGTCATGGAGGTGCATCCGCTCACCTTGCTGGCCTTGACCTATGGGCACGACGCCAAAGGCGCGGACAAGCTGCTCGCGCGTGTGCAGCTTGAACTGGCCGCTCTGCACCAAGTCCCCGACGATTGAACGCTGCAGGGCGCCGCTGGCGGCGCCCTGCTCTACCTGCTACGTCACGATGCGTCCGACCAGCCGCGCTTCGCGCGCATAGGCGCTCAGCCGCTTCTCGGCGCGAAAGTACAGGTCACGCTCTACCGGTAGCCCAAGCCGGCCGCGCACCGCCGCCAGTTCCGACAGGCTCAGCCAGCCAAGCTCGGGGCTACCCAGCCCCAGGTCGCACAGGCCGAACGCATGGTCGGGCTCATTGGGATCGATCTCGGTCAGCAACCACGTCGCGCCGGCGTCCGGCGTGAACAGCTTGACCACGGGGGCCGGGTCAAAGCCATCGTCTTCGAGAGCTTGCCGGCCGTTGGCCAGCAGCACGGTGCGTTGCTCGTCAGTGATGAGTGCGGTCATGGTCTTCTCCTTGGAAGGAATGCCGGGCGGGATTGCCCGGGACCGCGGAGAAGCACGCTGCAGCGCAGCCGTCAGGGTTCGGCAGACGGCCGCAGGCCGCCAGCGTGCGCAGCACGCGCAGACTTTGACGGCGAGACCGGCGTGATACGGTGGGCGGACCCACAAGCCAGCCCTGCCACCACTACCCGCCTCCACCCTGCCTTGGCTCGCGCTGCGCGAGCGCGTCAGCGATGGAGGCCGGAGGGGCGAGACGCCCGCAGCGCAGCGAGGACGACTCGATGCGCAGCACGACAGCGCGACCCGGCTCGCCGGGGGACGCCCGGTTTTACGACCCCGTGCAGAAACTCGAACGCTCGCCGCCATATCTGTTGAAAGACACGAATCCCCGAATCAGCTTTCTCATGAGGCCACGCAAGCACGAAGGCGCATTGGCGATTCCACGTGCATGTGGGAAGGCACGAACGAACGAAAGCGGCTTCCCTTGCAGGAACAAAGCCACGAAGCCACGTTTACGGAAAGTCGCCGATGTGGGGCGTTGCCATTGAGTCCGGCCGCGAGCTGCGACCGGCAAATGAAGCGGCGCCCCGCCGGCGGCCGGGGCGCGGGGGGTGGACGGCGTTCAGTCGCCCTTGCTGCGCGACCAGATCAGGTGGTGCGTGCCGTCCTCGGCCTCGACCAGGCGGGCGTAGATGGTGGCCGGGAACGACGGGTCATCGAGCGTCACCGACAGGTAGGGCCGGTCCGCCTTGCTGATCTTCTTCCACGCCGCACCAATCTCGAAGTTGCCGGCGACGATGCGGTAGTCCGGAGCGTTCTCGCTCTCCTTGTCGTTGGGGACCAGCTTGACCTTGACGTTGAGCGTCAGGGTGCGGACGGTGCCGATGAAGCCGTTGTTCTGTGCGGTGAAGGTGCCGATGTTTGCCATGATGAAACTCCTTGTGGTGGTTGACTGGTCGCGCCCATCGCGGCCTTGTCGGTGATCCGAAGGGCGAGGCACGGGCGGGCTGCACCTCGTAGCGGAGCGAAGAGGCCGCAACAGCGTGGAGGACCGGGAGTGCCCGAAGAAATTTGTCTCGCGAGGAAGCGGCCGAACGCAGTGACAAAGGCGGGGAAATTTGTTCGGGGCGGACGGTTGCTGCCATGAAGCCCGAGGCTTTAGCCGCTGCATCGCCAGGATTCACGACAAGCCAAGGCCGCCCTGGGCGCGACCACCACCGCAAGGGGTCATGGCCGACGCTCAGCCCCACGAACACCACCGGCACCGTCCGCACCCTGCCGCCGTCACGGTCGGTCCCCAGCGCGAGCGATCCGATCCCGGCATCGGCGCCGGCAGCGCCAGCGCGGCGTGGAAGCGTATGGCGGACCGGCTTGGTGCGAGAACCCGGCCTCGGCGGCATCGGGCGCTGCTGGTAGGTGGCTCGGGAATGCCGCAACCTGATCTGGACGGCGGCCCGCGGCGAGGCGGCACACTCCGACGCGCGCCACGCGGCATGCGGTCATAAGCCAGGTTCACGCAGCGCGCTGACCTTGGCCAGGATGCGCGACTCGATGTTCTGGCGCGACGTCGCCACCAGGGTCACGACGGCTTCGCAGACGACTTCATGCGCGTCATGGGCGCGCACGCGGAAGGTCACGCTGCGGTCGCTCAGGCGCTCGACCCATCGGCGCAGCCGCAGTGGCGAGCCCGGCGGGATCGGTCCCAGGTGGTCGATGCGGATGGAACGCCCGACCACCACTTCCGCGTCGGCGTCCGTCAGCTGCTGCACCTCGCGAATACACACCGACTCGATGACCGCGACCAAGTAGCCGGTGGCCAAGCATTCGATCAGTTGCTCCGCGTAGCCGCGGCCATGGGGCAGCCGTGAGAACAGCGAGCGCGCCGTCTGGTCGGCCGGGACGGTGTAGGACTCCTCGAAGAAGACCGCGCTGACCGCTTCATGGTTCATGGGACATAGGAGCAAGAGGAGCGAATGCTTCCGATCCACCGATGCTCCCGTGCAGCGGCCCGACCGCAAACCCGCCGCAGCGTGCGCTGGCGCGCTGCGGCGGGTTTGCGGTTGCCGTGGATGTGAAACGCGCGCGGCAGACCTGCCGCGCGCGTCGCGCCTATGGGAAAAGCCCCGGCCCGCAGGCCGGGGCCCATCATGCTCACACGGCTTCGTGCAGTTCCGGCCCTTCTTCGGCGCCCTCGTCGTCAGCCGCTGTCTCCGTCTCCTGTGCCTCGCGCTGTGGCTCGGCGTCCTGGGTCACGGCCTCCGGCGCGCGGAACATCGCGGGCAGCCAGCCGCTGCCTGCGGCCAGCCGCTCGGCCTCGGCGGCGATCTGCGTCTTCTTGAGCTTGGCGAGCCGGTGCACTTCACCCGGGGCGAATACCTGCACGGCTTCCAGCGCCTTGGCCTTGGACACGTACTCGAAGTAGCCCGCAGCGGTCGGCGTCCACCATTGGCCCATGTCCAGGCCCACGGCCTGCGCCAGCAGCGCGGCGGGCCGGTCGCCTTCGCGCGACGTGATCGCGCTCAACGTGTAGCCGACGCACACCGCTAGCAAGGACAGCAGTTCGGACTGGGGAATCGCCAGCAGCTCAGCGAACAACGCCTCAGGGTCCTCGGGCAGGCGCTGGCCCCAGGCCTCCCGCACCTTGCGCATGCCACGGCGGCCGGAGCATCGGCCACGTCCGGCGCGTGCCGCTCCAGCCGGTCCTGTGGATCGGCACTGATGTTCAGCGGCGAGCCGTGGTAACCCTCCAGCACGATGCGCTGCGCGAGCCGGTGCACCACGGCCACCAACGCGACATGCGGATGGCGTGCCACCTCGGCCTGCAAGGCGGCGGTGCGGTGCGCCGACAGACGGCGCGCCAGCTTCTCGGAGATCGTCAGCGCGGGCGGATTGCCCTCGGTCTGCTCCTGCGTGCCAGCCTCGCGCATATCGTCCCCGGCCTTCGCGCCGCGCTGCTGCACGCGCAGCGCCTTGGCCTCGTCCTCGCGCAGCAGGCCACGATGCACCACCACCGCGCCTTCGGAATCGAGAGATACCACGGCCCCGGCGACCGGCACCGCGCCCACGGGGTAGACCAGCAGCTTGCGCTCGATGGCGTCCAGGTCGTTGCCGATCGCATCCATCGCGTCCTGCCGCGCCTGCGCCTCGTCGTCGCCGATGGCCTCGTTCTCGTCGTCCAGCCGCTCCTGTAGCTTGGCCTGCTCGGCATCGAGCTTGGCGATGCGCTTGGCCTCTGCCTTGCCCGGCTCGCGGCGCGCCGCGCGCACGCGCTGGAAGCGGTGCAGGTCGGCATAGGTGGCGCGGGGTGCCACGTCCACCCAGCCCCAGCCCTCGGCGCGCACCTCGTCGGCCACCGCCGCGAGCTTGTCGCGGGCCAGCTTGTCCAGCAGCACGGCATCGGCGAGGAACACGCCGCTCTGCTCGTCGGCAAACAGATCGCGGCGCGTAGCCCCGCCCGCCTGCTCGTAGGCTTCCAGCCCAACGAAGCGCGCCACCGGGTCACGGCCCGCGTCGATTTCCTCATGGGTCAGGTGATCGCGCAGCCACTCGGGATCGCGCTGCCACTGCGGGGCCTCATAGAACGCGGCTTCCTGCGCCGCGTGGTCGTCGGTGATGGCGAGCGCCATCAACTGGTCAAGCGTCACCGCATCCGCCCGGTAGTCGGCCAGCAGCCGGGGCGAGACGTTGGCGAGCTTGAGGCGCCGATGCACCACCAGCGGCGTCACGCCGAAGTCGGCGGCAATGTCCTCGACGGCGCGTCCCTCGGCCACCAGCGCGGCGAAGGCCTCGAACTGGTCTGCGGGGTGCATGGCCTCGCGCTGCACGTTCTCGGTCAGGCTCACGGTGCGCGCGGCCGCATCCGGCACCAGCAGGCACGGCACCTCATGATCCCTGGCGAGCTTACGGCGCCTGACCAGCAGCTTGAGCGCGGCGAGGCGGCGCCGGCCGGCGACCACCTCGTAGTGTTCGCCATCGGCTGACAGCACCACGGTGAGGTTCTGCAGCAGGCCCACTCGGGCGATGCTCACGGCCAGTTCGGGAATCGACGTGCCGCCGCTCTTGCGCACGTTGCGCGAGGACGGGCGAAGCCGCGACAGCGGGACCAGCAGCAGGTCCTGGCCCGTGCCGATGGCGGCCACGGTCTGCACGGCGGCAGCGATGGCGGTGGTTTCTTGAAGGGTTGCGGTATTCATGGTGAAACTCCTGTTGAACGAGAAAAAGGACAAGCCAACGAACGAAGGGACGAAGGGGCCTTGTTGGCGTGAAGCCCCTCCGCGTGCGGTTGGGGGTCAGGCCTTGAGGCGCCGCATGCCATCGGCCAGCAGCCACAGCGCGCGGTTCAGGCGCAGGTTCTGGTCGATGCCCTGCACAGGGCGGGTGCTCTGGCGGCGGCCATTCGTGGCGCGGCCCTGCAGTCCGCCCTTGATGAGGTTTTCCTGCGTGCGGTTGAACACGCTCCACAGGTCGGGGCGGCGGTCGTCGAAGCGGCGCGGCGTCAGCACCTGCGTTTCGGTGATGGGAGCGGGCTTGCTCTCGTCGTCGTACTTGAGGGCCAGCGCGGCGCGAGCGAACACCTGGGATTCGCCATCGTCCAGCGTGACGGCCTGCATGGCTTCGCGGGACTCCAGCGCGCGGTCGAAGCCGCTCAGGACCTCATAAGCGCCGTCGATGACGTGCACCGCCACGTCTCCCTTGTGGGGCACGCGCACGTCGGCCACGGTGTCGCCGCACACCAGCCCGTTGTGGCAGACGAATCGGAAGGCCCCCGCGAGCATCTGATAGCTGCTGGTCCCATCGTGCGAATTGAGCAGGATGATTTCGTTGGCAACGCCCCGGGCGGTGATCTGGCTTGCATGGCGCAGCCGCAGCATGTGCTTGGTGAAGTCGCGCCGCCCCTCTTGTCGCACGCGGGTCTGGCACGCCATGAAGGGCTGGAAGCCTTCCCCGCGCAGCTTGTGCAACATCGTGGCGGTGGGGATGTAGCTGTAGCGCTCTGAGCGGCTTTCGTGGGGCGCGTCGGCGAAGATGGATGGGGCCACGGCCCTGATCTGGTCATCCGACAGGGGATGTTCCGAGCGCAGCACCGGCGAACGCGGTGCGAAACGGGAAGTGAGTTGCATGGTCTTTCTCCAATGAAGTTGGCTGTTGAAGAAGATCCCACCGGATTCCTAGATTCAGAGCCCTCTTCGGACTCCGATGGGGTCGGCGCGAAGAACCAGGTCGGCCTCGTTGCCACCGTCTTTCCTGAGTTCATCGCCCGCGACGAAAGGGAGCCCGTGGACGGGGGACCGTCAAGGAGACAAGCGCAGGGTTGGTGCGGCCCGCAGGCGCAGCCGAGGACACGGCCCTGCGCGCCTTGACGGCACCCGGCCGCGGGCCACAGTCGCGGACAAGGTGATGGGCCCAGGAAAGACGGTGACTGCGGCAACGGCCGCTCTCGGCGCCGGCACCACGCAAGCGAAGCGCGCAGGCCCGGATCAACGAGCCGGGCCGAAGGCGTCCGCCGAGCAACGCGAGGGAACGATGGAAGCCCGAAGGGGGTGAGACGCCCCGGGCGGCTCGATGCGCAGCACGACAGCGCGGCCGGCCATGTCCGCCTGGCCGGAGACGCCCTGAATCGGATACCGTGACAGACCGTTCAACCCAGACAGCCAGAACCCGGATGAGCACCACGCCGACAACAACAGAGACACGCGTGGCCGTCCTGGTCGACTGCGACAACGTGCCGCCCGACATCCTCGAACACGCGCTGCGCATGGTGGCGCAGTTCGGCCGCGTCGTTCTGCGCCGCGGCTACGGCAACCAAGGCACGCTGGGCAACAAATGGCAGGAAGCCCGGTGCGCCTGGCCTTCACACCCTGCCTGCAGTACCAGTACGCCACCGGCAAGAACACCGCGGACATTGCCCTGGCGCTGGATGCGTTGGAAGCGCTCTTCGACCAGCGGGCCGACACCTTCTGCCTAGTCACCAGCAACTCCGACTTCGCCTACCTGTGCCGCAAGCTGCGCGAGCGCGGCGCCACGGTCTGCATCGTCGGCGAGCCCAAGACGCCCGACGCCCTGCGCAACGCCAGCGACCAGTTCTTTGAATGGACGCGTCCCGAGCCACCCGCGGAAGCCATCGCCGAGGTCGCGCCGAAGGCAACCGCGAAAGCGGAGCCGGCCAAGGCCGAACCAACGAAGCAGGAACCGCCCAAGCCGGCGCCGAAGCGCCGGACACGCTTCCTCGTCGAGGCCGTGTCGCTGCTCGCCAGCGACACGTCCGAAGGCAAGGTGGGCCTGGGCGTCCTGGGCCAGTACCTCAAGCGCACCGACCCGGCCTTCTCGCCCCAGACCTACGGCCACTCGGGAGTGTTGAACATGGTCAAGACCTATGACCTGCTGGCGCCCCAGCAGAAGCAAGGCGGCCATTGGTCGGTGAGCCTGCTGCCCAAGGCCGAGGGCACGGCAGAAGCCGACATGCCGCGTGAGATTAGAGGAAAAAGCCCGTCCCTGACTAGGGACTGTCTGGCTCGGTGATGAAGCCGATCTCGCGCACCCCAGCCTCGCGTGCGGCCGACATGGCCTTTGCCACGCGTTCGTAGCGCACTGCCTTGTAGCCGCGAATTAGCATTTCGGGCTGGGGCGCCTTGCCCGCTTCGGCCGCAAGGAGTCCGGGGAGCGCGCCGTCGTCGATCCTGGTCTCGCTCCAGTAGTAGCTGCCGTCCGTCGCGACGGTGAACAGGATGTTCTGCGGCTTGGTCTGTTCGGGCTCGCTGGTCGCCTGGGCAGGTCGATGTTCACCGCGTGCTTCATCACCGGTACGGTGATGATGAAGATGATCAGCAGGACCAGCATTACGTCGACCACCGGCTTCATATTGATCTCGTTCATCACCTCATCCGGATCGTCTTGGGTTCCTAAGGCCATGGCATCAACCCTTCTTGAGCAGCATCGCCGCGTCGGTCGCCTGGACGAGCGCACGATCCCGCGATTGAAGCGGCAATGGCTGCGCTTGGTTTGTTCCGCTTCGGGCTAGAACGCAGCGAAGCTGTGCACCCCGTCCTAGCTTGCGCCGCTCTGGAACACAGTGACGGGTAGTGGCCCAACGTTTGTGGCTGTGGCCACCCGGTCGTGGCGGGAAGAGCACCTCCCTCACCCCTGATTGGATGTCTAACGGCGTTGCAACCTCCAGGGCGGTTGCGCATTGATGTGCGTATCCGCAGCAGCTCGAAGGTAGGGGCTTGGACCTTGATTCGAGCCTCTACGGCCCCGCTGTGGGCGAATCGAATTTCGGCGCTCATCGACCAGTCCGAAGGGCTGGAGGCACGGCATTCCGTTATTGACCATGCTGAACTCAGCCTCCCCCTTCCCCCAACAGCGAGTAGACAACATACACTCGCAGCTGGCCTCGTAGCCACGCGATGCCGCTGGCCGCCGCGTGTGGCAGCGAACAGACGCCGTAGCGCGTGCAATGCCGAAGGGGGTGCTCGACCGGACGAACCAAGCATGGCAATACCGCTTATGACTGAGGCTGAGGCAAAGTTTCCACCCGTGGACGCGGAGCTTGATGAGATTCTTTGCTGGAACGAGCGCACGCGCGTTGTTCGTCGGCGAGCAGCAAGCGGCCAGGGACACACCATCTGCAAGCAAGCCATCGGTCCGGATGCGCTGGAGCGGATGCGCCACGAGCGGCGGATTCTGGAACACTTGGACGCGGTCGCGGATGTGCCGAAACTGGTGGCGCAGACATCGCCTGACGACACACTCGCGGTTGAAAGCGTGCCGTGCGTGGCGCTGGTGGACGCTTTGCGCGTGGCGCCGCTGGAGGTTCCTGAACTGCTTTCCATAGCGCTGCTGCTGGCGCGCGTCGTCGCCGCCGTGCACAGGGCCGGTGTGATCCACAGGGACATTAACCCCTCCAACATCGTGTTGTGCGGCGCGGACCGGCGCCCGATGCTGATCGACTTCGATCGGGCTACATTGTTTGCCGAGCAACAGCCGGGCTTCACCCAGCCTGTCGAGATCGCCGGCACGCTGGCCTACCTGGCACCCGAAGTGACCGGCCGCACCAGCCGCACGGTGGACCAGCGCGCCGATCTGTATTCGCTGGGCGCGACCTTCTACGAGCTGGCCACGGGACGCCCGCCCTTCGAAGCGGGTGACGCGCTGCAGTTGATCTATGACCATCTGGTGCGCGAGCCCACCGCACCGGTCGAGTTGGACGCACGCCTGCCACAAGGCTTGTCCGACATCATCTTGCGCCTGCTGGCCAAGGAGCCGGACGCACGCTATCAAAGCGCCCACGGCCTGGTTCACGACCTGTCGCGGCTGGGCGCCGCGTTGCAGTGCGGCGACTGTTCTGCCTTTGCGCTGGGGGAGCGAGACTTCGCCGCGCGGCTGGCGCCGCCATCGCGGCTGGTCGGCCGCCAGAGCGAGATCGCGAGCCTGAAACGGGCTTTCGAGAACGCGCTGCATGGAGGCTCGCGCGGCGTGCTGGTGAGCGGTGCGCCGGGCGTTGGCAAGTCCAGCCTGATCAACGAACTGCGTCCGATGGTCGCGGCACGGCACGGCTGGTTCGTCTCGGGCAAGTTCGACAGCCAGCGCCAGGATGTTGCGTCGGACGGCGCCTACCAGGCGCTGCGCGCGCTGGGTCGGATGCTGCTGGCCGAACCCGAGACCGAACTGCGGACCCTGCGCGAACGCATCGCACTGGCCTTGGGCCCCGCCGGCTGCCGCCAGATGGCGCGGGTACCCGAGATGGCCCTTCTGCTGGGCCAGCAGCCCGACCTTGCCGAACCCGATCTGCTCACGGCGAAGCAACAAACGGTCGAGGTTGCACTCGACCTGTTCCGCACCGTCGCCTCGCCGGCACGCCCGGTGGTGATGGTGTTGGACGATCTGCAGTGGGCGGCCGCGCTTCCGATCGCCCTCGTCCATGCCATGCTGACCGACGGTTCCTTGAACGGCTTACTGCTCGTAGGCGCCTATCGCGATGGCGAGGTGGATGCCCTGAGCCCGCTCGCGTCGATGCTGCCGCGCTGGGCCCGGCTGGATCCGCCGCCGCTGTCGCTAACCCTGCAGAACCTGCCGCCTGCCGAACTGGCGACGCTGCTGGCCGAGATGCTGAGGCTGGTGCCGGCACAGGCCGCGTTGCTGGCGCAGGCCTTGCGCGCACACACCGACGGCAATCCCTTCGACACCGTGCAGCTGGTTGACGCGCTGCGCCGTGACGGCGCGCTGGTGCTGGACGAAGGCGGCTGGACCTGGGATGCCAAGGTGATCGCCCGCCACATCGGGCGAGGCAACGTGGTCGATCTGCTGGCCCGGCGCGTTGCAGCCCTGACGCCCGGGACCCAGCAAGTGCTGGATGTAATGGCCTGCCTCGGCGGCGAGGTCGAGTTGCCGCTGCTGCAGGCCGCCAGCGGCGCCTCGGCGGAGGAACTCGAACAGCGGCTTGCTCCGGCGCTGGAAGACCGCCTGTTGGCGATGCAGCACGAGGGCCTGCCGGCGGTGCGCTTTGCCCACGACCGTGTGCAACAGGCCTGCCTGGAGCGGATCGTCCCGGCCGAGCGCGGGCAGCTGCACCTGGCGCTGGCGCGGCGGCTGGGGGAGCTGCCCGAGTTCGAGGCCACGGCAGCGCACCAGTACCTGCCAGCGCTGGACGCCATCGATGACCCGTCCGAATGCCTGCGCGTCGCAACGCTGCTGCACCGCGCCTCAGGCCAGATGAGCGCGTTCAACCCTGCCGTCGCGGAGCGCTTCCTGTCGGGCGCCCTCGCGTTGTTCGGCCGCACGGGCCAGCCCGCCGCGGTGCTGCTGTCCTTGCACATCGAGCGCCATGCGCTGCTCTACAACCTCGGGCGGCTTGATGAAGCCAATGCCTTGTACGCCTCCATCGAGCAGGGCTGCACCGACCCGCTGCAGCTGGCCGATGCCGCCTGCGTGCAGATCAGCAGCCTCACCAACCAGGCCCGGCCGCACGAGGCCGTCGCCCTGGGCACGGTCGTGCTGGCCCGGCTTGGCCAGGCACTGCCCAGCCGCGAGCAACTGGGCGCCCTAATGGGCCAGGGCAGCGCCGTGCTCAGCCGTTGGCTGGACCCCGCTACGCTGGCGGCCGATTTGCAGCGTCCGAACGCCAGCGATCCGCACGCGCTGGCCGCCGGGCGGCTACTCAAACACATGGCCGCGCCCAGCTTCTTCTGCGATCCGGCGATCCTGGTGAGCCTGGTTCTCGCCGGCCAGCGCTTGTGGATCGAACACGGGCCGGCGGCCCAGTTCGTGGGGCCGTTGTCAGTTGCGGCCTTCGTCTGCATCGGGGCTTGGCAGGACTACCGCACCGGCATGGCGGTCGTGCGCCGCATGCTCGATGTCAGCGAAGTGCGGGGATACCACCCCGAGGCCTCGCAGGCCCGGTTCCATATTGCGTTCGCTTCCGGGCACTGGGCCATCTCGCTGGAAGACAATGCCCGCGAAGCGCAGCGTGCCCGCGAAGGCTTGCTGCAGGGAGGCGACCTGTTTGACGCCTGCTTCACCTACGCTCCGTCCATCGACTCGCTTCTGGACAGTGCACCATTGCTCGAACGCTGCGCCGCGGAGACCGATGCGGCACTCGCCTTCGCCGCCCGCACCGGCAACGACGCTGCCGCCGCCAGCTTCGTGTCGCCGCGGCAACTCGTGCGCATGCTGCAGGGCGCCACCGAGGGACTCGGCAGCTTCGACGACGCCGTCTTCAACGAGGCGTCGCACCTTGCCGGCCTAGGCGCCAATCTCGTCGCGGCGGCCAATTTCCATGCCAGGCGCGCCCTGGGCGCGGCGTTTGCCGGGGACATCCCGGTGCTGGTCAGCCATGCCGCGGCGGCCATGCCGCTGCTGGCTGCGGTTCCGGGAACCTACCTGACGGCCATCGCCCACCTGGTGCAGGCGTTGGCTCTGGCGCAGCGTGCACGCACGGCGACGCCGGAGGAGCTCACTCTCTGCCTGGGCGAACTGGACGCCTGCCACGACTGGCTCGCGCTGCGCGCCGCGGATGCGCCGGGCAACTTCCTGCATCTGGTGCGCTGGATCGAGGCCGAGCGCGCCTGGGCCATCGGCGATTTCGGTGGCGCCGCTCGCGCCTTCGATGCCGCGCAGGAGCTGGTCGAATCGCGGCAGCGGCCGTGGCACCAGGCCTTGATCACCGAACGCGCGGCCCTGTGCCTGCTGGAGCATGGACTCCAGCGTTCCGGCGAGAAGCTGATGGCCGAAGCGCGGCGGCATTACGCCCAGTGGGGCGCCACCGCCAAGGTGCATGCGCTCGATCGCACGCATGCGTTCCTGCGCAGCGCAACCAGCGCAACCAGCGCAAGCGAGCCGGCCCGGCCGGGCAGCAGTATCGGCAGTACGGGCGACGCCATTGACATGCTAGGCGTCTTGCGCGCCTCCCAGGCCTTGAGTTCGCAAACCAGCCTGGGTGGATTGAAAAGCAGTGTCGTGAAGCTGCTCGGTACGATGACCGGCGCCACCTCGGTGCTTCTGGCGCTCTGGAACGAGGAGCAGAAGCAATGGCTGCTCAGCACCACCTCCGATGATCAGGCGGCTCCCGTCACGGTTGAGGCGGGCGGTGCCCGCGGGCTGTTGCCGCTGTCTGCCTTCCGCTACGCCGAGCGCACCCTGGAGCCGCTGCTGGTGGAGGACGCGACGCAGGACGACCGCTTTTTGCAAGACCCGTACGTCGCCGGGCTCGAGCGTTGCTCGTTGCTGGTGATCCCGATCCTGAGTCAGGGCGTGCCGCGTGCGGTGCTGCTGCTGGAGAACCGACTCAGCCGCGGAGCCTTCTCTGCCGGGCGGCTGGACGCAGTCACGCTCATCGCCGGGCAACTCGCGGTCTCGCTGGAAAATGCACTTCTGTATCAAGAACTGGAGCAGCGCGTCGAGCAGCGCACCCTCGAGCTGCGCCACGCACAGGCCGAGCTCGTGGGCACGGCGAGGCGCGCCGGCATGGCGGAAATCGCCACCAACGTATTGCACAACGTTGGCAACATTCTGAACAGCGTGAACGTCTCGGCCAACGTGGTCAGCGCCAAACTGCGCGCCTCCAAGAGCAAGGGACTGTCGCAGGCGATGCAGCTGATGGATGCGCACAGCGCCGATCTGGGCCACTTCCTGACCCAGGACGCGAAGGGTCGCCTGCTGCCGGACTATTTGAGGAAGGTTGCGCAAGCCCTGGCGCTGGAGCACCAAGAGGTGATCGAAGAGCTGGGACATCTGAGCACCAGCGTCGACCACATCAAGAATGTGGTGGCCACGCAGCAGTCGTACGCCGGCAACTCCAGCGTGCTGGAGCCGGTACAACTCGGCGAGCTGGTGGACGACGCGCTGCGCATGAACGACGACTCGCTGGCGCGCCATCAGGTGACGGTGGTCAAGGAGTTCGCCCCGGTGCCGCTGGCACAACTGGACAAGACACGGGTGATACAGATCCTGGTGAACCTGATCAGCAATGCCAAGCAGGCGATGGGAGGGGTGAGCCAAGCGGAGCACCGCATCACGCTGCAGGTGGACGTGGTGGGAAACAGCCTGCGCGTGCGCGTCAAGGACGACGGGGTGGGCATTGCGTCCGAGAACCTGACGCGCATCTTTGGGCATGGTTTCACCACCCGCAAGGCAGGCCATGGGTTCGGCCTGCACAGTTGCGCGTTGGCCGCCAAACAAATGGGCGGCACGCTCACGGCATACAGTGACGGTCCGGGCAAGGGCGCGCTGTTTACGCTGGAACTCCCGCTGGCGGGGTCCGGAACCTCGAGTCGCCATGTGACCGAGGAGGCCCCATGAACCAGCAGCAGAACCGCCGTATTCTGCTGGTCGACGACATGCCGGTCATCCATGAAGACTTCCGCAAGATTCTCCTGCCACCGGCCGCCGATACGGGTCTAGACGAGGCCGAAGCCACGTTGTTCGGCACCGTGGCGGCGCCAAGCGCCGTGAGTTTCATCATGGACAGCGCGTTCCAGGGGCAGGAGGCCCTGGCCAAGGTGCGCGGCGCTTTGCAGGCCAGGCAGCCGTATGCGCTGGCATTCGTGGACATGCGAATGCCTCCGGGTTGGGATGGGGTCCAGACAATCGAGCAGCTGTGGCTAAACGACCCACGCCTGCAGATCGTTATTTGCACCGCCTACGCCGACCAGTCGTGGGTCGAGGTGCTAGAACGGTTGGACGCGCGCGATCGCTTGCTGGTGCTGAAGAAGCCGTTCGATCCGATCGAGGTGCGCCTGCTGGCCCTCGCGCTCACCGTCAAGTGGCAAATGACGGAGGACGCGGCATTCAAGATGAATCTGCTGGAACAGGCGGTCGAGGAGCGAACCCGAGAGTTGTCCGACGCCAATATCATTGTCCAGAACAGCCCGACCATTCTCTACCGCCTGCGTGGTGAGCCCTCGTTTCCCCTGATCTACATCTCGCACAACATCACCAAATTCGGCCACGACGCGGCAGACCTGTTGGCGAACCCGGACTGGGCCGATCGTTTGATCGAGCCGGGAGATCAGGCCAGGGTCGCCTCGGCGATGGCGCGCGTGTTGGACAAGGAAGCCCAGGGGTCCTCGATCGAATTTCGCCTGCGCACCGCGGATGGCTCCTTGCGTTGGGTCGAAAACCGCTACATCCCGGTGCGCGACAAGGAAGGACGGCTGGTCGAAGTAGAGGGGATCATCATCGACATCACGGAGCGCAAGGCGGCGGAGGAACACATCGCCATTCTTGCGCGCACCGACAGCCTCACCGGGCTGGCGAACCGGGCCACGTTCACCGCAAGACTGCACCATGCTTTCGCGGCGGCGCAACGCGGCACCACGCCGTTTGCGATCCTGTACATCGACCTGGACCATTTCAAGCCGGTCAACGACACGTTCGGCCACCCGGTCGGCAATCTGCTGCTGCGCGAGGTCGCCCAGCGACTAAAGAACTGTACCCGGGAAACCGACCTGGTAGCGCGACTCGGCGGTGACGAATTCGCGGTGCTGCAGGGCGCCATGGGCGAACCGTCGAGCGCAGCCTTTTTGGCCGGGAAGATTCAGAAGGAGCTGGCGCGGCCTTACCAGCTCAATGGCAACGAAGTGCAGATCTCGGCCAGCATCGGCATCTGCCCCTATGTCGCGGGCAGCGCGGGACCGGATGCCATGGTCGTGCAGGCCGACCTGGCGCTTTATCGTTCGAAGGACGAAGGCCGCAACCGCTACCGTTTTCACTCTGACGATCTAGACCAGGAAGTGCTCGACCGGGTCACGCTTGGCGACGAATTGAGAAAGGCGATCGACAACGACGAGCTAGAGCTGTATTACCAGCCGCAAGTCGAGTTGCCCTCGGGAAACATCGTCGGCATGGAGGCACTGGTGCGCTGGAACCATCCCCAGCGCGGCCTTCTGAATGCCAGTGCATTTATTCCAACCGCGGAGAGAACCGGCGCCATCGTCGTGCTGGGCGCTTGGGTGCTGGACCAGGCGTGCAGGCAGATGAGGCTTTGGCGTGACGAAGGCATGGCACCGCTCATCATGGCAATCAACCTGTCGACGGGCCAGCTCAAGAGTGGCGGTGAACTGGTTCGCGATGTCGCCAGGGCCATCACGAAATGGCGGCTGGCGCCGTCCGATCTAGAGTTTGACGTAACGGAGGCGACCTTGGCCCAGATGACATGGACCCGCAATGAGGTGCTGCCCAAGCTACGGGAACTCGGCGTCCAGATCGCCATCGATGATTTCGGGACCGAATACTCGTCGTTCGAGTATCTCAAGACCTACCGCGTAAATCACCTCAAGATCGCACAGTCCCTGCTCAGAAAAGCCATCGACGATCCGATCAGCGCAGCGACCATCCGCGCAATCATCAATCTAGCGCGCGAGTCCCGCATTGGCATCATCGTTGAAGGCGTGGAAACGCAAGCGCAGCGCCGCTTCCTGAACTCCATCGGCGCGGCGACACTCGCCCAGGGTTTCTACTTCAGTGAAGCAGTAGACGCGGCTCATGCTGGCGATTTCCTGCGTGTGGGCACCATCGGACAGGTCGCCCCTGTTTAAGTGCCGGCCAGGAAAATACAAGTTCCAATGACGGCTGTGGTGGCTGATTTCCTGTATGCGCACAGCCATGCGTTTTCGAGTTCGTTGGTCGCAGCTGCCGGCGCATTGGTCGTCGCTGCCGCAGTGACCTTGGCTCTGTAGCGAGGGACGGGCCCTCACTCGCGAGGTGACCGTGGAAAAAAGGCCTTGATGGGGTTGCTGCGCCAACTCACCTTCTTGGCATCACGAACTCCGCACCCTTGCCAATGCTCTCGGGCCGGCGCAGCATGATTGACTTCTGCTTGGTATGGAAGCGCACACCATTCTTGCCGTAGGCATCGGTCATTTTCCACGCCATTGGCGACGCCTCGTGAGTGCGGGAGAGTCCGGCCATCGTCGCCCGATCGGGCCAGGACCGAAGCGCAAGACCCAAACAGGCTCCCTCCCGCTCTGAGCTGGCGTTGTATCGCTTGGCCGATTGCTGCATGGGTCATTGCGCAGATTGGCATTGCGCGCCGCCTGTGCCGAACAACATACTGCGACGCCGCGCTCGATTGCTGGTGCGGAGAGGATTGGCCTCTCCATGGTGGCGGTTGGCGAAACGCAGGAGAAGTCATGCTCGCGAAATCTCTGAGGTCCCTGCTCTTGGTAGCAGGCGTGCTATCCGCTACAACAGCGCAGGTCTGCGCCCAACCCATCAAGGTCGGCGTCCCAATGATTCTTTCCGGAGCGGGCGCCCAGTTCGGCGTCCCTATCCTGGATGGTGCGCGCCTGTACGCAGATCAGGTGAACGCCAGCGGCGGAGTGCTTGGTCGCAAGATTGAGTTGGTGCCGCGGGACACGAAGTCCCGCCCCGAAGAAGCCGTGCGAGTGGCCAGGGAGCTGATCCTGCGCGACAAAGTGGATTTTCTCGTCGGCACCTTTACTTCAGCCGAGGGAACAGCGATCTCCCAGGTCGCAAAGGAGAACGAGATCGTTACGATCGTTCCGGGACCCAAGACCGACCGCCTGACTGCCCCGGATCAGCTGCATCCCTATATCTTCCGGACGTCCGGAAACACGACCACCGAGGGCCGAGTGGCCGCGGAGATCGTCGCCTCCATGAAAGTCAAGCGAGTAGCGACCATCGCTCCAGACTTTGCGTATGGCCGTGACGCGGTCACGGCCTTTGCCGCTCATCTGCGCAAGCTGGTGCCTGACGTGCAGATCGTCGATCAACAATGGCCCAAGCTCAACGAGTCGGACTACACGGCCTTCGTCACCGCACAACTTGCCGCAAAGCCAGAGGCGGTGTTCTCGGTAATTTGCTGCGGCAACTTCGATGCTTTCGCCAAACAGGCCAACGCGCTTGGCTACTTCAAGCAGCTCGGGCCGCGTCTGGTAGCCGTCGGTGAGGCGGGATCCGTGGAAATGTTGAAAGCGCTGCGTGACGAATATCCGGTGGGGATTTGGGGTAATACCTACGACGCCGACAACTGGGATGCATCGCCTACGCACAAGGCATACATCTCTCGCGTGCGCGAAGTCACCAAGCAGGCCGTTCCTTCCTCATGGGTCATCCAGGGCTATATCTCCATGCAGTTCCTGGTCGAGGCGATCAAGAAGGCCAACTCAGTCGATGCCATGAAGGTTTCAGCGGCGATGAAGGGATTGACCATCGCCTCACCGCAGGGGCCGATCACCATGCGTGCCAAGGATCAGCAAGCCGATCGGGCGCATCTATGGGGCCAGGCGGCCAAGGTCGTCGGTTCGGAGACTCTGGTTCTCACCAACATCCGCAGCATCGCCGTCGGCGGCTTGATGGATTAGTCAGCTCGATCTGAAAGCACAGCCATGGACCTCTCATTTGTTCCAGCACAGTTGGTCAGTGGACTGACGACGGCCATGACGCTGTTCGTTACGGCCTCGGGCCTGTCGCTAATCTTCGGCGTCATGGGGATTCTCAATTTCGCTCATGGCAGTCTGTTCATGCTGGGTGCCTTCCTGCTCGCCTCGTTGGCGCGGTTGCTTGGTGCATCGGGCGTCGGCTTCGTGGCCGCGCTGTTCCTCGCATCAGTCGCAGTGGGGGTAATTGGTGCAGCTCTAGAACGCTGGTTCATCTCACGTCTGTACGGCAAGGAGGAGCTGTTTCAGCTGCTCTTTACCTATTCGCTGGTTCTGGTGCTGGCCGACTGCGTCCGAATGGTATGGGGCGTCAACCAGCAATCCGTGATGCGGCCGGCGATGCTGTCCGGATCCTTCGAAGTCGCTGGTGCGACGCTTTCCCACTACAACCTGCTGCTCATCGGCGTGGGGTTCGCCATTGTGCTCGGTCTGTGGTTCCTGCTGCACCGCACGCGCATCGGGGAGCTGATCCGCGCTGCGTCGCAGGATCGAGAAATGCTGCTGCTGCTCGGAAAGAACGTGCGCTGGATTCAGACCGGCGTCTTCTTCCTGGGGTCCTTCCTCGCCGGCTTATCGGGTGCGCTGATGGCGCCCCTGGTGTCGGTGGTTCCGGGCATGGACTCCGAGATCATCATCGTACTGTTCATCATCGTGGTGATCGGCGGGCTTGGCTCATTGGCCGGCACACTTGCGGGTTCGCTGGTCTACGGCGTCGCCTATTCATTCACCGTGTACTTCTTCCCTCAGCTTGCTCTGTTCGTTGTCGCAGCACTCATGGTGATCACCCTCACCTTGCGACCGCAGGGCCTTCTCGGTCGGCGGATTGGCTAGCGTTCTCGCAAAAAGGTCCATCATGAAGAGTCATATTGAAGCCACGCTCGCTCTGATCCTCTTTCCTCTGGCGCTCGGCATCGGCATCTTCGGCTCCCGCCTCTGGTTGAACTTTGGTGCCGAGGTGGCGATCTGGGCATTGTTCGCCGTAAGTCTAAATCTCTTAGTCGGCTTTGGCGGCATGGTGTCGTTCGGTCATGCCGCCTACTTCGGCCTCGGCGCCTATGGCGCGGGACTCGCCGCCATGCGCTGGGGCATCGGGCTGGTTCCGGCCACATTGATCGGCATGGGCTTGGCGGCACTCTTCGCATTGCTGTTCGGCATGCTGTGCGTACGGCGATCGAAGGTCTATTTTGCGATGCTGACACTCGCATTCAGTCAGTTGGTGTGGGCGGTGGCCTTCCGGTGGAACGATCTCACTGGCGGTGATCAGGGAATCAACGGCTTGCCGATGCCGCAGTTCGGGAACCTGCTCGGGTGGACCAATCAGCGCTGGTTCTACTGGATCTGCCTTGTGCTGCTGTGCGCCGTCCTGTACCTGTTGTATCGCCTGGCGCGCTCTCCGTTTGGCACCCTGCTCAATGCGGCGAAGCTCAACCCGGAGCGCGTGCAGTTTCTGGGTACCTCGGTGCCGAGGGTGCAGCTGGTGGCCTTCGTGATCGCCGGCGCGCTGGCCGGACTCGCTGGCGCGCTATTCGCTTTCCATACACGAGGACTTTTTCCCGACTATCTGTTCTGGACAAAGGGTGCCGAGGCGCTGAACATGGTCGTTCTGGGCGGCATGAATCAGTTGCTCGGACCGGTGCTCGGAGCAGCCATGCTGCTGTTGATCAATCAGGAAGCTACCGCGTTTACTGAGTACTGGTCCGCAGTGACCGGGGTGATGCTCGGTGCGCTGATCCTCTTCGCGCCCGGGGGGCTGGCCGGCGGTCTGCAGCGTCTGCTTGGGGTTGTGACGCGCAAGCGTGCGAGCAAAGTTGACCAATCTGCACCAGATCTTGAAGCCGAACTCCGGAGGCTCCAATGAGCGTTCTAATTGAGATCGAGGGCCTGAGCAAGACCTTCAGCGGCTTCAAGGCACTGAGCGATGTAGGTTTTGCCATCCCCGAGGGCAAGATCACAGCGGTGATTGGGCCGAACGGCGCGGGCAAGTCGACCTTGTTCAACCTCATCACGGGCAAGCTTGTACCCACCAGCGGGGCAATCCGACTTCGAGGCCGTGATATCACCGCGCTGCCACCGGAGGCTCGGGTACGCAGCGGGTTCGGCAGGACTTTCCAGCGCACAAGTGTTTTCAGTGAAATGAGTGTGCGGGAGAACCTCCGGACGGCACTGTTGTGCCAGGGAAGTCAGGTCTGGTCGTTCTGGCGCGCGGCAACAGCGTTCTTCGAGTCGGACGTCCAGACGCTCGCGTCGCGCTTCGAGCTCAGTGACGCGTTGGATCTGCCGGCCAAGACCATGTCGCACGGCGATCAGAAGCAGCTCGAGTTGGCCATGGCCGTCGCGCAGACGCCCAAGGTGCTGTTGCTAGACGAGCCTCTGGCAGGAATGTCGCCGGTGGAGACACGGACAGCCGTCGCAGCGATCGTCGACGAGGTTCGTCAGCGAGGCATCACGCTCCTTTTCACGGAACATGACATCGATGTTGTGTTCGAGATCGCCGACGTGATCGTGGTGCTGGACAAAGGGCGCTTGATCGCCAGTGGACCAGCGGCGCAGATCCGTTCCGATGCGAGGGTGCAGGCTGTCTATCTCGGCCAGAGCGACGCGCTCGAGGCAACAGAACTGCAGTGACCAACAGGCTTTCTCCGAACCTATCCGATCATGAAACCAATCCTCGAAGTTCTTGCGCTCAGGGCGGGCTATGGCTCTAGCCAAATTCTCTTTGACATCACGTTCAATGTCTATGACGGCGAATGCGTCTGCCTGCTTGGCCGTAACGGGATGGGCAAGACGACCACCATGCGCAGCGTACTCGGCCTCACTCGTCGCCTCGGTGGCAGCGTGCGCTTCCGCGGCCGCGATCTCGGCCGAGCTTCGGGTTTCGAGGTTGCCAGGCTGGGCATCAGCCTTGTGCCAGAGGACCGACGCATCTTTGCTGATCTGACCGTCGAGGAAAACTTGCGAGTTGCGGATGCGCGCGGAGAATGGACGCTGTCACGCGTCTATGCGCTCTTTCCCGAGCTTCAGGAGTTCGCGACTCGCAAAGGCGGGCTGCTGTCGGGTGGACAGCAGCAGATGCTAACCATTGCGCGTTCGCTGATGACATCCCCTCGCCTCCTGCTGCTCGACGAGCCGTCGGAAGGGATTGCCCCCATTGTGGTGCAGCGGCTGCGCGACCAGATCAGGGAACTCAAGCGGTCTGGGCTGACCCTGGTGCTGGCCGAGCAGAGCCTGGCTTTCTGCCTGGCAGTGTCTGATCGGGTCGTTGTGCTTGAGAAAGGACACGTTCGCTACAGCGGAACAACCGCCGCATTCTCGAGCGATGCTGCATTGCAGAAGAGGCTGCTTGGCGTAGGGCACTGATTCACACTACTAAAGAAAACTATATGACAGCAATGATCATCGAGAACGCGCCGGCGGAAGCGTACGGCCCCTCAGATCGCAGATTCCCCCTGCGCAAGCGCGAGGGCTTCGTTCCCCAAGTGCAGCGCTGGTCCTTCCAACTGCCTCCCGACTGCATGCAGATGCGCGTGGGCTTCCTGGCGGTGCAAGGCCCGGACGATGCGACGCTCGAGCAAAGCGCCTTCTTTCGATGGGCACAAAATGCGCTGTCGCATGCTGCCGGGCCGACGACCTTTGATCACGCTCGCTTCACCGACGCGCAGGGATTGCGCAATCACGTGATTGCTGCCTACTGGGTTGACGAGTGTCGGTTCGAACGCTGGCGCTCTGACGACGTGCTGCAGTCGTGGTGGGCCTCGAACGAGCGTTTGCACGACAAGACGGGCGTGTGGCGCGAGATATTGCGCGTGCCGCGTGAACGCCAGGAGAGCATCTACTGGCGGGACTATCCGGCAGGTCTGATGTCGAGCGACGAGGTGGCGATCTATCCGACCCCCTACTGTGGCTACTACGGTGCAATGCGTGACCGCATTCCGCTGGCCGCGCGTGATCCCCTGAATGCACCAGAAGACTTCGGGCTTGTTGAGCAGACCGGCCGTGCTGGATACGGCGAACGCTGGCGTATTACCCCGCCTCACAATCTGGCGGTGATCCGCTCAGCCAATACGTGGGGACGCATGGACGAGGAGCAACTGGCCGACTACGAGAAGAATCTCAGGCAGCCGCTGGAGAACGGCATGGACTACTTGCGCGAATCACCGTTGCCTACCGGATGTGCCTCGTTGCGCATGCAGCGCACGTTCGACTCGCAGGGGCGTCCACTGCCCGAGGAGCATGCGCTCGGGCATTTTCTTTCGCTGCGCCACATGGAGGCCTGGGCGGAGAACCATGCGACGCATGCGGCAATCTTCACGGCCGCGATATCCCGGTACAAGCGCTACGGGACCGACAATCAACTGCGTACCTGGCATGAGGTTTATGTGCTTCCCGCCGGCGATCAGTTTTTCGAGTACATCCATTGCGGCCCGGAAACCGGTCTGCTGCGATGGTTCGACGGCGAGCGTGTGGGCTAAGAAAGCTTCCTTCGCGGCACCGGGCTTCCGCCACCCGAGTGGGCCAGCCCGCACTGGAGTCCAAAGGCGTGACTGAAATTCCGCGCGCAGCGAAACGGTCGCGGTCCCGAGGGCCCCCTTCGCCGGGGCCGCATTCAGAATGCCTCCGGACGGGGCCAAACACGGGCGCGTTAGTAGCCACGCGGATCCACGTCGGGGGGACCGTTAAGCCATTCTTGCTCTGACTCAAAGAACTGCTGCAGGTACTCGGTGACGGCCCGGATTCGGGCGGAGTATTGGAGATCATGGTGCACGCTCACCCAAAGCGTTCGCATCGCCCTCGCCGTATCAGCGAGCACCGGTACTAGGGTCTCCTCTTTCACCACGGAGAACTTGGGCAGCAACACCAGCCCCAGCCCAGAGGCTGCGGCGGCCATCTGCGCCAGCATGCTGTTGGACTGGAAACTCATGTGAGGTCTTGAGATCAGTTCATCGAGCCAGCGTACAGCGTCGAGCTGAATCAGGTCGTCGAGATATCCTACGAACTGGTGCTTCGGGAGGTCGGCCAGACTCGCGGGTGTTCCGTGTCTCTCGAGATAGCTCCGCGAGGCATACAGATACAGAGCGAACGAACCCGCCGTCTCGCATGCGAGACCCTGACCGATCGGCTTGAAAAAGCTGACGAAGACGTCGGCTTCCCTGCGGCTAACATTGACAACCGAGGGGGAAGTCACGAGTTCCACCCGCAACTTGGCGTGCTTGCACAGCAGCGTGTCGAGGTGGCGAGCCACAAAGGTGGTGCCGATGCCCTCCATCATGGCGATGCGCACGCTGCCCGACGGCTCTCTGTCGGTTCCGCCCAGTTCTTCCTGCAGCGACAGGACCGCGCGCTCCATGTTGTCAGCCTGAAGCGCAAGGACATGTGCCAGCTCCGTCGGCTTGAGTCCGGCGCGGCGACGTTCGAACAGGGGACCGCCCAAGCACAGCTCCAGCTGTGACAGACGACGGCTGACCGTAGAGTGATCGATGTGGAGTTGCCTGGCCGCCTGCGACAGGCTGCCAGTGCGATTGATATGCAGGAACAGGCGCACATCATCCCAGTTGAGATTGGCGAGAGGTACCTTTTTGGTCGTCATGCAGCCTTCGTGGTCGTATGCAATGTTGCTCCTTCGCCTCAGATATCAGTTTGTATATTGATGCGCAATACAGACGAACACTACGCTCGAACGGCAACGATGGAAACGGGTAAGCAATTTTCGTTCCCTCGCTAGCGGCCATTGCGCCACCGCAGTCGCCGGATCATCGCTTTTGACGCGTGGGCTGGCGCGCGAGGGCGCGAGCCGCCGTCGACGTGACGAAGATGGGTCCGCTGCCCGCTGTTGAAAAGGCCGAACTGGCGAGCGGGGCCGAGAAGATTTCAGCCTGTGGGCTGCTCGACGTGGGCTTGGCGCCGGTACAGGAAGTCCATTAGCGCTCGCCTGCACTCTGCATAGGTTTGGTCAGTAGCCAAGCTGACGCGATCGCGTGGGCGTGCAATGGGGACGTCCAGGATCTCTCCAATTCGTGCAGCAGGCCCGTTGGTCATCATGACGATGCGGTCCGCAAGGAGCACTGCCTCGTCCACGTCGTGCGTGACCATGACGACGGTGCTTTGGGTCTTCTCGACGATGCCGAGCAACTCGTCCTGCAACTTGGCACGCGTGAGCGCGTCGAGCGCACCGAAAGGTTCATCCATCAACAGGACCTGAGGTTCCATGGACAGCGCCCTGGCGATTCCGACGCGCTGCTTCATGCCACCGGAAATTTCGCTGGACTTCTTGTGCGCGGCCTCCGCCAGGCCGACCATTTCAAGCGCCGCCTCGGTGCGGTGATCGACCGCCGAGGCGGACTCTGCCCGAAATACGCTGCGCACGGCCAGGCGCACGTTGTCGAAGCAGCTGAGCCAAGGCAGGAGAGAATGGTTCTGGAAAACCATCGCGCGCCGAGGGCCCGGTCCCCGGATGACCTCCCCGTCGCACGAGACGGTACCCGCGGTCGGCGATGCCAGCCCTGCGAGAAGATTGAGCAGCGTGGATTTGCCGCAACCGGAGTGGCCGATCAACGCAACGAACTCGCCCTTTCGGATCTCGAGGTTGATCTCGCTGAGCGCCGGAAAGTCGCCCTTGGGCGTGCTGAAGGTCTGCCGCACACCGCAAACCCGCAGGAATCCAGGCGTCACGCTCGAGGTCACCGGAGCAGTGGAGAAAGTTGGACACAACATGGTCTGGCCCTTCATTCACGGAAGCTGAGATGCTTCATCAGTGCACCCAGCAATTGGTCGAGCACCAAGCCGACAACGCCGATCATCACGATGGCCACGATGATGCTGGAGATCTGCAGGTTGTTCCATTCGTTCCACACGAAGAAGCCAATGCCGCTCTGGCCTACAACCATCTCCGCCGCCACGATCACCAGCCAGGCGATGCCGATCGAGATGCGCATGCCAGTGAGGATCATCGGAACAGCCGCCGGGAAAACGATCTTGCGCGCGCGCTCCAAGGGCGTGAGTCCGATCACGCGACCGACATTGGTCCAGTCCTGACGCACGCTCGCGGTGCTGTAGAGCGTGTTGATCAGGATGGGCCAGATCGAACAGATGAAGATGATGAAAATCGCCGAAGTGCCACTGTCTTTAAGGGTGTAGAGCGCGAGCGGCATCCACGCCATGGGCGAAACAGGCCGCAGCAACTGGATGACAGGATTCAGTGCCCGGCCCAGCCATGGAACCAGCCCCAACAAGAAGCCCAAGGGAACGCCGACCAGCACAGCCAGAGCGTAGCCGCTGAACACGCGCCTGAGCGAGTCGAGCAAGTGCCAGGCAATGCCCAGGTCGTTTTCGCCATTCCGGCGGAATGGATCTGCGAACAGTTCGGCGGCGCGCTTGAACACGTCGACTGGGGTTGGAATGGCCGAGCGCTCCACGGACACGCCAGGGCTCTTGCCCATCAGCTTGTCGTAGTCCGAAAGCTCTGCCGGTGCGGTGGGGCCCCCGCTGGAGGCGAGTGCCTGCCAGACTGCCAGCAACAGCAGTCCGATCGCGAAAGTGATCAACCAGGAGCGTGTGGTCGAAATCGCGCTCTGCATCATCACACCTTGCCCAGCGACTTCAGATAGTCGGCGGGACGGTCGGAGTCGAAACTCTTGCCCAGAATGGTTTCCTTGCGGAAGCCAACCTCGGGTGCCCTGCCACCGCGCTCCTCGATGAGGCGCTTAGCGTCCGTTGCCAGCATGACTTGGCGGGCAAGGCCCTTGTAGTCCAGATCCTCCTTGATCATGTTCCACCGGCGCATCTGGGTCAAAAGCCACACCGCGCTCGAATAATGCGGAAAGGGCTGAAAGTCGATTCGGCGCGGCAGCGTCTTCACGTTGCCAAGGCCATCGGCATACCTGCCGGTGAGGACTTGGTCCACAACAGTTTCCGGTTGGTTGAGATACTGAGGCTGAGCAAGAATCTTGGCCATCCCAACGCGGTTGGTGGGCTCGGACACATGCAGGCTCGCCGCGATGATCGCGCGGTAGGCGGCCATGAAGCTGTTCGGATGGGCCTTAATCCATGCCTCGGTTGCGGTCACCGAACAGCAAGGATGTTCCGGCCAGATTTCGCTCGAGACCAAGTGAATGAAACCCGCCCCTTCGTACACCGCCCGTTGGCCGCCTGGCTCGCCGCCGAAAAAGCCGTCTATGTTGCCCACCCGAAGGTTGGAAACATACTCGGATGGAGGAACAACGCGATAGGACACGTCTCGGTCCGCGTCCAGCCCTGCCGATGCGAGATAGTGGCGCAGTTGGAGCATCTGATGAGATTGCTCGAACGGCACCGCGAACCTGAATCCCTTCCAGTTCTTCGGGTCGCGGTTGTCCTTGTGCTTCATCGCAAGGACCAGCGAATTGCCGTTCTGGTTGAGCACCGTCATCACTCGGGCCGGAATCGGTGCGCCGCTGATGCCGGCGGACATAGCCAGAGCAACAGGCATCACCTGCTGGGAGATGTCCAGTTCACCGTTGACCATCTTGTCGCGGATCAGCGCGATTCCGGCGATCTTCTGCAGGCTCAGTTCCAGACCCTCGCGCGGGAAAAGTCCGAGCTGCTCCGCATAGATCAGCGGTGTCGCACAGGTAATAGGCAGAAAGCCGACCGCGAGGCGCTTTTTCTCTGGCGCGCCCTTGCGCTCCTGCGCAACGGCGGCAAGCTGGGTCAGCGGCGTAAGCGCCGTGAGTGCGGCCAGCGCCCCTGCTCGCCCCAGCGTCTTGACGAAGGCTCGGCGCAGGCTGCGCTCTGGGAAGAGGCCGTGCAGCATGCCTTCGGCCATGGCACCAGCCAGCGCGTTGTCGCAATTGGCCGGCGTTCCTGCGAGACACTCTTCGCTATCGCCATGCGTGTTGCCGCATGCGCAGAGGCCTGCGCTGGAAAGGCGAACGTACTCGTGAGATGGGTTCATAGTCCCTCCAAGCTGGGTTTAACGGAGCAGGTCCGCGACACCGTGATAGTGAGCATGTTTCATGCAAATGGCGGTCAGGAAATTCGCAACCCTCTGTGCGCAGATCCTCCATGGCACCAGCGTAGGCGGCGCGTCCACACGGCGCGTTCGGCTTGAATGGGCGATTGCCATTCGCACGGACTTGCCTTGAATGGATGCACTAGAAAGCTTCACGAGCTTAGATCCAGTGGAGCCGGCAAAAACGCACCTCTCATTGCATTTTTCGTGCATCTGTGTGGCCGTACCGGCAACTATCCTATGAACCTCAGCAACGCACAGCGAGTACCTGAAATGAGTTCATTGCCCCGGGTGAAGGTTGCCGCCGCCCACGCAGCGCCGGTGCTGCTCGACAAGACCGCGACGACCGAAAAGGCCGTGTCCATCATCAAGGAGGCCGCCCTTCATGGCGCGCAGGTGATCGCGTTCCCGGAGACGTACATCCCCGCGTTCCCAGTCTGGGCGGCCCTGTGGGCACCCATCTACAACCACGATCTATTCGAGGTGATGGTCGAGAACAGCGTCTACCTGCCGGGGCCCGAGGTGGCCTTGATTGCCGCGGCCGCCAAGCGCTTTGGCGTGTGCGTATCGATGGGCATCAGCGAACGCAGCACCGTCAGCTCCGGATGTATCTGGAACTCGAACATCCTGATCGGTGAAACGGGTGAGTTACTGAACCATCATCGCAAGCTGGTGCCGACCTTCTACGAAAAGCTGGTCTGGGCTGCAGGAGACGGACAGGGGCTTCGCGTGGCCCAAACGCGTTTCGGGCGCATCGGCGGCTTGATCTGCGGCGAGAACACCAACCCGCTCGCGCGCTTCTCGCTCATGGCGCAGGCAGAGCAGATCCACGTTTCCAGTTGGCCGCCAATGTGGCCCACGCGCAAGCCTTCAGGAGGCGGAAATTTCGACAACGTCGCGGCAAACCGAATTCGGGCATCCGC
Organism: Variovorax frigidus; assembly: GCF_051216515.1. Lineage (NCBI taxonomy): Bacteria > Pseudomonadati > Pseudomonadota > Betaproteobacteria > Burkholderiales > Comamonadaceae > Variovorax > Variovorax frigidus. The sequence continues at coordinate 133,159 of NZ_JBPJZF010000009.1, read as the reverse complement.
CCATTCATTCGAAGCAAAGGCCTTCGGAATTATCTGCGCGAGCTTCATGGACAAGGCGATGCGTGACTTTCTCGTGGATCGCGACCCGGCCGTGGCAGAGGTGGTCGACGGCACGCCCCGCGCCGCATCGATGTTCGTGGACCCCACCGGCACGCAGATCGGCGACACGCTTCAGAACGAGGAAGGGATCGCCTATGCCGAGTTCGACCTGAACAAGTGCATCGAGCCAAAGCAGTTCCATGACGTGGTGGGCTACTACAACCGATTTGACGTCTTCTCTCTGGGTGTCGAACGCCGCCGCCATGAGCCTGTTGCATGGTCGGGGCAGGCAGATCCGCAGTTTCCTCGGCTGCTCGACGATGAGATGACTGCCGGGGTGCTGGATGAATAGCGCCGCGTTCCTGCCGCCGCTGCCCGAAGGCGCGGAGCGATCGGTCGTCACTGGCCGATGCCCGGGATTCCATCTTAGGCCGCCACCCGCCCCCGCGGGGCTGCGTGACTTCATCACCGCCGATGCACAGCTCTTCGAGACCATTCACATGTGTTCGGTCGAAGTTGATGCGAGGCGCTGGCGTCTGCAGGTAGACGGGCTCGTCCGCAGGCCTTTCTCCATCGACCTGGACGGACTCCGGCGGCTGCCATCGGCCTGCATCACCGCATTCCACGAGTGCTTTGGCAGCCCCCTGGTCCCTGCTGACGGCAACCTTTGGCGGGTAGGCAACGTCCGCTGGACGGGTGTGCCGCTGGCTGTGCTGCTGGAGCACGCGCAGCTCGAGACGGGTGCCACCCATGTCTGGTCAGACGGGCTCGACAGCGGCGAGTTCGGCGGCCGCAAGATGAATCGGTATTGCAAGGATCTGCCGATTTCGAAAGCGCTGTCGCACGAGGTGCTTGTGGCCTACGAGATGAACGGCGCACCCCTAACCCGCGAGCGTGGGGGTCCGGTCCGGCTGGTCGTGCCAGGTTGGTTTGGCACCAACATGACCAAGTGGCTCTGCCGGCTGTCGGTCCAAGCCAGGCGCGCAACCTCGCCCTTCACAACCGTCTGGTACAACCGCGACAGCGAGCACGAAGGTAAGGTCATTCAAGAACCCGTGTGGGCCGTCGAACCCAATTCGCTGATCACTCATCCCGCGCCCGGCGACACCGTCTCCACAGATGATGTGGAAGTCAAGGGCTGGGCCTGGAGCGAGAACGGCATCAGCGGCGTAGCTCTGAGCGCCGACGGCGGGGCAACCTGGCAGGAGGCCGAGGTCCGGCCTCGACGAGAATTCGAATGGCAGCAGTTCGCGGGGACGCTTCCGCTGCCGCGAAAGCCCGGTCCGATGAGCATCGTCGCGAGAGCTCGGAATGCCGATGGATCGATTCAGCCACTGAACGGGACGCGAAACGCGGCCCACTCAGTCCGGACTCAGCGGGTTCTATCGGTAACGTGAACAGTCACCTCAACATTCTTAAACGGCGCGCGCGAGATGGCCGCGGCGACATTGACTGTCTTCAGGCGCTGGGTCCTGCGCGAGCAGATGTCCATTCGCAATATCGAAAGGTGTAAAGGCCCGGCTGCTGTGCTTCGTCGGCGCAGTGGTTTCGGGTTTTGCCTGGTCGACCGCCGTGCTCGGTTCGCTGATCCCGCTGGCGGCGCCCTTCCTGCAGGGCGATACAGGGGTCGGCGGCGTCAGCGCCATCGGCTTCATCCCGTTCTCGACCAATGGCGCGCTGGTGCTCGCCAACGCCACGGGCGTGGACCGCGACGTGTTCTTCCGGCAGCTGATGGCGTCTGGCGCCATCTTGACGCTGGTGGCTCCCGTGGTGGTGTGGCTGCTCTTCGTGGTGCTCTGAGGCACCTCCGTTTCGATCGACTTTCAACCCCCCTCCTCTCATGACCCCCAGTTCCTGGACCTCCAAGGCCGACGACCGCAACGCCCGGCTCGCGCGCGCGGCCGCTGCGCTCGGGATGCGGCTCGCCGGCAAGCGTGTCGAGACCGAAGCCATCGCCACCCTGCTCGAAGCCGTGCTCGCGCCCGGCGACCGTGTTTGCCTCGAGGGCAACAACCAGAAGCAGGCCGACTTTCTCGCGCGGGCCCTGGTGCAGATCGATCCGCAGCGCATCCACGGCCTGCACATGGTGCAGTCGGTGCTGGCGCTGCCGGAGCATCTGGACGTGTTCGAGAACGGCGTGGCCGCCCGGCTGGACTTCAGCTTCTCGGGACCGCAGGGCACGCGGCTGGCCAGGCTGGTATCGGCCGGGCGCATCGAGATCGGGGCCATCCACACGTACCTCGAACTGTTCGCACGCTATTTCGTCGACCTCACGCCCAAGGTCGCGCTGGTCGCGGCACAGGCAGCGGATGCAGAAGGCAATCTCTACACCGGCCCCAACACGGAAGACACGCCGGCCATCGTCGAGGCCACGGCGTTCTCGGGCGGCATCGTGATCGCGCAAGTCAACGAAATGGTCGACGGCAAGACCACCAAGCTGCCGCGCATCGACATTCCCGCCGACTGGGTGAGCTTCGTCGTCAAGGCGCCGCGGCCGAACTTCATCGAACCGCTGTTCACGCGCGACCCGGCGCAGATCAGCGAGGTGCAGATCCTGATGGCGATGATGGCGATCAAGGGCATTTATGCCGAGTACGGCGTGCAGCGCCTGAACCACGGCATCGGCTTCGACACGGCGGCCATCGAGCTGCTGCTGCCGACCTATGCCGAGTCGCTCGGCCTGAAGGGAAAGATCGGCAAGCACTGGGCGCTCAACCCGCACCCGGCGTTGATACCCGCCATCGAGGCGGGCTGGGTGGAGTCGGTGCATTCCTTCGGCTCCGAACTGGGCATGGAGGACTACATCCGCGCGCGCTCCGACGTGTTCTTCACCGGCCCCGACGGCAGCTTGCGCAGCAACCGCGCGTTCTGCCAGGCGGCGGGCCACTACGCCTGCGACATGTTCATTGGTTCAACCTTGCAGATCGACCTCGACGGCAACAGCTCCACTGCTACGCTGGGCCGCATCGCCGGCTTTGGCGGTGCACCCAACATGGGCGCCGATGCGCGCGGCCGCAGGCACTCGAGCCCGGCCTGGCTCAAGGCCGGACGCGAGGCGCGTGCCGGCCGCACCGGCGCCGCCGGCACGCCGCGCGGGCAGAAGCTGGTGGTGCAGATGGTCGAGACCTTCCGCGAGCACATGCAGCCGGCCTTCGTCGACCGGCTCGACGCCTGGACGCTACAGGAGCAGGCCGGCATGGACCTGCCGCCGATCATGATCTACGGCGACGACGTATCGCACATCCTCACTGAAGAGGGCATTGCCAACCTGCTGCTGTGCCGCAGCGACGCGGAGCGCGAGCAGGCCATCCGCGGCGTGGCCGGCTACACCGCGGTAGGCCTGGCGCGCGACAAGCGCGCGGTCGAGAACCTGCGCGACCGCGGCGTGATCCGCCGGCCGCAGGACCTGGGCATCGACCCCCGGCAGGCCACGCGCAACCTGCTGGCCGCACGCAGCATGCGCGACTTGGTGCGCGCCTCCGGCGGCTTGTACCAGCCGCCCAAGCGCTTCAGAAACTGGTAGCAGGAGATTCAACGATGAGCGACGTTCCCGCAGGGCTCGAAACCCTGGACTTTTCCTTTTCCGGCGGCCAGCCGGCCGGTGTGTTTGCGCCGGTGCTGGTCGGCGTGGTCGGCTCGGGCAACCTCGAGGTGCTGCTCGAGCCCGCCGGCGGCAACAGCTGCGCGGTGCGTGTTGAAACCTCAGCGCGCGGCTTCGGGCCGATCTGGCAGGCCGTGATGAAGGACTTCCACGCGCGCCATCCGCTGGCCGGCCTGCGCGTGTCGATCAACGACATGGGCGCCACCCCCGCGGTGGTGAGCCTGCGCCTGGACCAAGCGGTGGCTGAGATCACTGGAGGCCGACCATGATCAGCTATGCCGAATGCTCGGCGCGCGAGCGGCTGGCGCTGCTGCTCGACTCCGGCAGTTTTCACGAATGGCTGCCTCCGAGCGAGCGGGTCACCAGCCCGCATCTGGCGCAGCTCGGCGTGCCCTGTGCGTTCGACGACGGCGTGGCGATCGGCCGTGCGACGCTCGACGGCCACGAAGTCTTTGTGGCCGCTCAGGAAGGTGCTTTCATGGGCGGCGGTGTCGGCGAGGTGCACGGCGCCAAGCTGGTCGGCCTGCTTCAGCGTGCGCTGCGCGACCGGCCGGCGGCCGTGCTGCTGCTGGCCGAATCGGGCGGCGTGCGATTGCACGAGGCCAATGCCGGACTGATCGCGGTGTCGGAAGTGATGCGCGCCCTTCTCGACGTGCGCGCCGCCGGCATCCCGGTCGTGGTGCTGATCGGCGGCGCCAACGGCTGCTTCGGCGGTATGGGCATCGTGGCGCGCTGTGCCGACCACATCGTGATGAGCGATGCCGGGCGCTTGGCGATGTCGGGGCCCGAAGTGATCGAGGCATCCCACGGCGTCGAGGAATTCGATTCGCGCGACCGCGCGCTGGTCTGGCGCACGACCGGCGGCAAGCACCGCTGGCTGACCGGCGATTGCGACGCGCTGGTCGAAGATGACGTCGCGGCATTTCGCGCGGCAGCTGTCGCGGCGATCGATGTGTCGAAGCCTTTGACCCTCGCGGTGCTGGAGGCGGAGCACACATTGCTCATGGCGCGTCTGCACGCACTGCCCTCCGATACCGCCGGCCACGATGAAGCGACGCTGCTCTGGAGCGCACTCGGCATCGCCGACGCGCAGCAGGTGCCTGAGCTGCCGGTCGAAGCCGTGCGCGCGCTCCGCGTTCGCTAACCGAGGAGCATCACATGCAATGGAATTCCCTTGTCACCCAGCTCTTCGGCTCCTACCACGGCATGCGCGCGGACGGCGATTTTCTTCGAGGTGAAGTGATTTTCGAGGACGAACCGCTCACAGTGATCGGCACCACGAATCATGCGCCCATCGGGGTCAGGCTCGCGCTGGCCCAGGCTCGTGTGGTGCTTGACTCGGTCACGCGGCATCCCGGCCGATCGATCCTGCTGCTGATCGACACCCAGGGCCAGCAGCTGCGCCGACGTGACGAGTTGCTCGGGATCAATCGTGCGATGGCGCACCTTGGCGCGAGTATTGACCTGGCTCGGCGCCGCGGCCACCGCGTGATCGGCTTGGTGTACGACCAAGCGCTGTCCGGAGGCTTCATCACCTCGGGGTTGATTGCCGACGCCTGCTACGCGCTTCCGGAAGCCGAGATTCGCGTGATGCGCATCCCCGCCATGGCCCGCGTCACCAAGCTGCCGGAAGAAAAGCTGACTGCCCTGTCGCAATCCAACCCGGTGTTCGCACCGGGCGTGCAGAACTATGTGGCGATGGGCGGCGTGCGGGCGCTTTGGCAGGGCAACTTGCAGGCCTGCCTCCGCGAGACGCTGGTCGATACGCCGACGGAAGACCGGCGCGCGCAGGACGGCGCCGAACGGGGCGGGCGCCAGCTTGCCGCCGCCGTCGTTCAGCGTGTGCTGGACGCCGCGTGAACCTCGCCTGAACGTCGAATCGGCACCATGGTCCCTTTGCGCCGCCATCAACTCGTCCGGCTGTCCGAGGCGGGCTGGAACGCCGTTTTGCTCCAGCCATGGGACAGGCAGGCACGCGAGTGCCTGACGCACTGGGCCACACATCAGCTTCCACTGGTGGTGGCGCGTCAAACCATCGATGCCGCCGCCAGCGGATCAATCGCGCTCGGTCTGCCCTCACCCGCTCGCTGGGACCGGCGTCGGCTGGCGTTGCAGGTGCCGCGCAGCGCAGTGCTTTTCTTTGACGAGTTCCCGCGCCTGGCCGAGGTGTACAGGCTGCTGCCGCCGTCGACGCGGGCGCCCGTGCGCAATCTGCTCGCGCGGCTCGACGCATGCCATGCGACAGCGCACGTATTCGGCAGCTACGGCTGGCAAGCGATCAGCGGTCTCGCGCACGTGCGGCCCGGGTCCGACCTCGATCTGTTGGTCAGCGTCGAAGGGGCGGCGCACGCGGATGCGGTTGCGCATGTGCTCCAGTCCTTCGGCGCCATGCGGCCTGCCCCGGACGGCGAGCTCCTGTTCAACGACGGCTCAGCGGTGGCTTGGCGTGAATGGAACGAGTGGCGCGCCGGACGCGCGCGGGCCGTGCTGGTCAAGCGGCTCGATGGCGTGAGCCTGCAACCGATAGTGCCGGGTGCGGGCAAGTCGACATGACGGAGCTGCCCGAATGAAAAGCTCCGCCCGCTCCCTGCAGGCGCAAGCGCCGCTCACGCCGTCGATGATCGGGCGCGCCGCCACGCTCGCGCTCTACGACGAACTCTCGCTGTCGCCGAAGCCCGGTCTGGTTACGTTGATCGACCGCGGCAGCCACGACGACATGGACGCGCACACCTTCATGCGCAGCCTGTTCTCGCTGCGCCGCTACTTCGTGCAGATTGCCGAGGCCGGCGCTGAAGGCGCTGATTTTCCGGTGCTCGAACGGCATGGCATTGCGGCTGAGGCGCGCATGCTCGCCGCCACCGGCGGCGTCAACACCCACCGCGGCGCGATCTTCATGCTCGGCCTGTTGTGCGCCGCAGCGGGCGCTGCACTTCAAAAGCAAGGCGGCGCATTGCGCCCTGCGGGTTTGCGCGATGCGCTGTGCCGTCACTGGGGCGATGCGCTGGCCAGTCGCAACCAGAAGCCGTCCGCATTGCCCGGTGGCATCGCTGCGCGGCGCCACGGCCTGCGAAGCGCATCAGAAGAGGCGGCGTTGGGTTTCCCGGTGCTGTTCGAAACAGCCCTGCCGGCATTGCAGCGCGCGCTGGCCCTTGGTCTCACGGCTCGCCAAGCCCGGCTCGATGCCCTGTTCCACATCATAGCGGTGCTGGACGACAGCAACCTGGCGCACCGCGGCGGTCTTGCAGGCCTGCGTGGCGCCCAACGCGCGACCCAAGGCTTCCTGGATCGGGGAGGCATCGCACGACCCCGAGGGCTCCGGGAAGCGCAGGCCATTGCAGACGATTTCGTGCGGCAGCGGCTGTCGCCCGGCGGCGCGGCTGACACGCTCGCCGCTGCCTGCTGGCTCCAGCGCGTGTGTTTGGCCCCATGAGCTACGCGCTGCTTTTTTCCGGCCAGGGTACGCAGCACCCCGCCATGCTTCCCTGGCTGGCGGACGACGCCATCGTGCGCGGCATGTGCGCGCAGCTTGGCATCGGCGATTGGCGCAGCGCGCTCGCCGATCCGGAGTGGGCCGAGCGGAACAGCAATGCGCAATTGCTCCTGACGAGCCTTGCGTTGGCAGCCTGGGCGCAGCTCGCGCCCCTGGTGCCACCGCCGGCTGCGGTCGCCGGCTACAGCGTCGGCGAGCTGGCCGCCTTCAGCGCAGCCGGCGTCATCGATCCCGGCGCGGCGACAGCGCTCGCGCCGCAGCGAGCCGAGGCAATGGACCGTTGCGCCGCGCATGCGCCCGGTGGCTTGCTGGCTGTCAGCGGCCTGCCAGAGCAGAGCCTCGAGCAGTTGCGCATCGAAGCGGAACTCGAGTTCGCCATTCGCAACGGCAATGCCAGCGTGGTTCTCGGCGGCCCCTTTGCCGCGCTGGATGAGGCCGAGCGCATGGCCGTGGCAGCCGGCGCGCACTGCGCGCGTCTGCGGGTCAACGTCGCGTCCCACACGCCATGGATGCGCGAGGCCGCAAAGAGCTTTTTTCAGACCCTTGCGCAGGTGCCTTTACGAGCGCCTCGTGTCGTGCTGTTCAGTAACACGGGGGATCGCATGCGCGATGCGAGCTCTGCCCGCGCGGCATTGGCGGCCCAGATCGCCCAGACGGTTCGCTGGGACGAATGCATGGAAAACATCATGGAGCGCCAGGTGAGCTGCGTGCTGGAAGTGGGGCCGGGCCAGGCGCTGGCGCGCATGTGGAACCAGCGCTATCCCACCGTTCCGGCACGCGCCTGCGACGACTTCCGCAGTGCCGCGGCCATTGCAGCCTGGTTGAACAGCCATGCGGACTGATGAACCAGTCCGCTCGGCGTCTTGAATCGAACAACAGGAGGTCCATCGTGACTACCAAAGAACCCTCAACCGCTTTCGTTCCCACGCCGGAGATGAAGGATGCTCACGTGTACGGCATGGCCGCGTACGACAAGCTGGTGGCCGAGGCGGAGGCCGACTCCAGCGGCTACTGGTCGCGACTTGGGCGCGAGTTGCTGAGCTGGAAAACGCCGTTCACCAACGGGCTCGACGACAGCCAGGCGCCCTTCTTCAAATGGTTCGAGGACGGCACGCTCAACGTGTCCTACACCTGCCTCGTCAAACTGACAGCTCCGGCTTGCTCATCCAGCAGGCAGCACATTTCGTGAGGCTCGAGGCGGCGCTCACCAGGTGGCAGCGGCCCGCTAGCCCTCGTGCAGCACCTCGACGGACGGCCAGCGCCCCTCATGCACCAACGCAAGCATGGTGCGCCGCAACTGCGACGCGGTGTGGCGCACGCCGGTCGCGTGGCGTCGCGCCTGGCTCACGTTGACCGACCAAGATCGCGTGGAGCCCGTCGATCGGCGCTGCGCTGAGCCCTTCCATGGCCGGGTCTCGTGCAACGCACAGTAGGGCATGGCCGTGAAGCCCAAACCCTCCTTGACCAGCGCCCCTCTCAGCTTGTAGGTGGAGCATGGCCGCCATGCCTCGTGGCGCTCCTACAAGATCGGTGTCGGCCAAATGCTCAATCACCAGCACCCGCGATCACGCGGCGCTTGCTAGCCGGTGAGGCCGCACTCGACCCGCCCATCCCTGCGGGGCCGCGCAGCCTGCCACATCATTGTGGACGTCCTCTCGATTCAGCCGGCTGATGCTCGACTTTCTGTATCGCAGGCACGCGCAACAGGACCGACGCGCCCCAATGCCCTATGCGCCGGCCGGCACGCGGGGCTGACGTCCTTTCAGTCGAGGACGATCCTGCGATCGGTCACGAGCTTCTTCATTTGGCCGATCTGTTCCTTGACGTAAGCGTCGAACGCGGTCGCCGACATGGGATTTGCTTCCGCGCCCATTGCATCCAGTTTCACTTTGATGTCTGCGCTCTGGAGGGCAGCGTTTGCTTCCTTGTTGAGCGTGTCCACGACAAGCTTTGGCGTACCGGCAGGCGCGAGCAGCCCGAACCAGGGATCGAAGGCGTAACCCTTCACGCCGGACTCGGCGATCGTCGGGAGCTGTGGTAGAAGTGTCGCCCGCTTCGCGGTGGTGACAGCGACCGCTCGAAGCCGGTTGTCCTTGACCATCGGCAGTGCGCTGGAAATCGGGCAGAACATCATGGTGACTTCACCTTTCAAAACTGCGTTCACCGCTTCCGGGATGCCCTTGTAGGGTATATGTTGGATCTCGGTTTCCGTCATCGCCTGGAACAGCTCGGCCGTGAGATGCGTGGCGCTCCCCACTCCTGCTGACGAGAACGTCAGTTTTTCCTTGCTCGACATCGACGCCCGGATGACACCCGCGACCGTTTGAACAGGAAACGAGGGGGAAACAACCAAGATTTCAGGCACCAGCGCGCCGTACGCCACGCCGGTGAACGCCGTTGCCGTGTCGTATGGAAGCTTCTTGTACAGAGCCGCGGTGGCCGCGTGGCCCGCTGAAACCATGAGAAGCGTGTAGCCGTCGGCTGGACTCCGTGCGACAGCCTCGCTAGCCACAATCGCACCCGCGCTTGGCCTGTTTTCTACCGTCACCGGCTGCCCGTAAGCCGCAGTCATCTTGAGCGCGATGAACCGGGCCAGCGTGTCGCTCGGACTGCCTGCCGAGAAGCCCAACAGGATCCTGATCGGCTTGGATGGGAACGCCGCCTCGGATTGCGAGAATGTGAGGCCGGGGGCGAGCAGCGCGCTGCTCGCCACGAACGCGCGGCGGGTCAAATGCATTGGAAACTCCTGAGTGGATTACGCGGACGGCAGCCAGTCCCCGCTGGCTTCGAGGAAGTCGTAGTGGGCTCCGCTTTGGACAAGCAAATAGCGGCACGGTATGGCACCTGCATTTCGCAAACGGTGCACAACGCCCATGGGGATCACGCAATGCTCGCCTTCCCGCAAGATCTGTACCGACGTCGTCTTCCGCCCCACGTCCGCCACCTCGAATGACACTTCACCCTCGAGGCAGAAGCACCAATCGGTCAGGTGCGTGTGCGTGTGCCATCGCACATGCTGGCCCGGGGCAACGTTGAACTCGCGCGCCTGAACGCGTGGGCCGCTGGCCAGGAGTTGTATCCCGCTTACCTCATGCTTCGGCGATGCATTGCCGCCTTTCAGCGCGGTAGTGGGGGATTGAGAGTCCATCGTCATATGTGGTCCTTCAACACAAGGTACCACGCACGCCAACCAGGGCGCAAAGCGTGTTTTCGCACTCGACTTTGCAATCGTGCAACGCCGTCGGCGATGCCGCTCGGGTTCAACTCAGGGCCGCTGATCTGCAACTGACATCGGCAGCGTGTGGTCGACGTCGCAACGAATCTCCTCGTAGGCATGCCTTCCGAGGTTGCAGATCAACTCGTTGCGTGGTACCGCGAGCAGGCCTGAGATGGCTTCGTGCTGCTTCCGCCTTACATACCGGGCGCAGCCGATCGATTCGTTACACGGGTTGTGCCGGAGCTGCAGGCACGGGGAGCCTTTCGTACCGCATACCCAGGCACGACGTTGGGGGGAATACTTTGGGACTGTCAGTTCCCGCAGGCTGTTGATTCAACATCTCTCGCTTCAAGCCCGGCAATCCGCACTGCGAGACACCGCGTGCATCGCATGAGCACCTGTCATGCACTGCGGAGTTCGCCGGGCTACGCTGCGGTGTCCTGCCGCCCCACTCGATGGTTTCCGAGAGCCGTAAACCGGCATGAATGCTTGCTTTGAGGGGTCGGGATATCGTACTTTACCGTCGCTTTTACCGTCATTGCGCCTTTGGGTCATGGTGCACCCGATGAGGCCCCCTTACGTACGATCGCATTTACTGAAGCAAGACTGTGCTCTTGTTTGAAGCCTACAACCCCAGTCCAGAGTTACGCCAGTCAGCTTCAGGGAAGGCCCATTGGTGCCCAGCGTGAACTGCCCCAGCCGTTCATCGCGCCCACGGCGGCTCGCAGCATCTTCAGCTCCCTGAAGGCTGTAGCCCCAATCCGCCAGAGTGCCAGAGCGAACCAACACTCCATTGGTCGAGGCAATGCCCGAACAGCCAGGCCAGAGAGCCTGCGCTATGCGGCCGAGCACCATGAGCAGTCCCTGTCACGCTCCATATGCGTGCAGCTCAACACCCTAAACATAACGGACATTCGCGCGACGAAATGAATCTTCAGACTGCCTCGCGACTCTTCCCAATGCGCCGAGAGCTCGGTCTTCGGGTCTTCGGGTCTTCGGGTCTTCGGGTCTTCGGGTCTTCGGGTCTTCGGCAGTGTCGCGATTTTCGACTGGCGGCTAATGTCCATTCACTTCGGGGTGCGCAACCAAGACCTCCACGCCTGCTTGCTCCAGCGAACGCCGCACCTCATCGCTGATGCCATCGTCGGTGAAAACGCGCGCGACCTTGTCGAGATGCGTGATCCTGAAGATTGCTTGCGCCTTAAACTTTGAGGAGTCGACGAGGACATTGACGGACTGGGCCGCGTCCACAAAGGCTCGATTCATCACTGCCTCCTCGGGCGTCAGCATGCCGATGCCCCCGGTCGCGGAGATCCCGTGGACGCCGAGGAAGACCGCTCTGACCGTGATGTCCTCGAATGCGCCTGTTTCGAGGCGGCCCACACTCGTCATCTTCTGAAAGTCCACGGTGCCCTGCAGGAGGTGGACCGTGGCGTTTCTGCTCTTGGCCAGCTCCATCGCGACGGTCAGTCCGTTGGTGACGACGTGAAGGTGGTGATGACCTCGCAGCGCTTCCGCGAGGTGCCTGCACGTGGTCCCGCCGTTGATCAGGATGCAATCGCCGTCCGACACTGATTGCGCGGCCAGCTCCGCGATGGCTCGTTTCTCGCGGGAGTTTTCCCTCTCGCGCTCCGCGTAGCTCACGCTCTCGTAGCGCGCCCAACCCTCTGCATAAACCTCGTTGCCGGGAATCGCGCCCCCTCGCGTGCGGGCCAGCACGCCGCGCTCCTGCAATTCGATGAGGTCACGGCGGACGGTGATCGGAGAGGTCTGAAAACGCTCCGCCAGCACGCTGACTTCGACGACGCCACCCCCTTGCAACAGGGCGACGATTTCTTTCTGGCGAGCTGCTTTGAGCATCTGTTTTCTTGAATTTCAGGACGGTTTGACGCGCCGTGTGCGCGCGTGATCGATGCTGAAACTGTACCGCCGGTATTTGTCACGAGTTTGACTCATCGTGTTCGTAACATCCAATATATGAACAATAACGATCAAATACGAACAGTCGTCTTTGATGTCGATGGAACCCTTTTCGACACCTTGCCCTCCCTCGCAGCGGCGGCCAATGAGGTGCTGGTGCTGGCCGGTTTGCAGGCCGTCGAGCCGCAGCATCTTCGTCCTGCCTTGAGCCAGGGCATCATCGCGCTGTTCCAGAGCGCGCTTCGGCTTCAGGCAGCGCCTGTGCCGCTCGCGCTGGCCTCGCGACTCGAAGATGCCTTCGCGCACCGCTATGCATCGCACTGGCTACACCAGGCCGTGGTGTACGACGGCGCCCTCGATCTGCTGTCGATGCTTCGTGCGCAGCGCATCGCCCTAGGCATCTGCACAAACCGCGATCAAGACTCGACTCGCACGCTGCTGGACAAGGTAGCACTGACCGGCTTCTTCGACGCGATCGTGGGCCTGGGCGACACCGCGCATCCCAAGCCAGACGCCGCGCCCTTGCACCTCGCACTGACCCAGTTGGGCGCGACGCCGCAGACAGCGCTCTTCGTCGGGGACTCCGGCATCGACGCCGCGTGTGCCCAGGCGGCTGGCGTACGGCTGGCCGCCCACCTCGGCGGCTACGCCGCGGATCCCGACGACTTGCGCCCCTGCACCGTGGCGTTTTCGGGCTACGCAGAATTCCACAGCTGGATGGCCGCCCGGACACCGACTCAGTCAACGGCGGAGACGAATCACCATGTCTGACATCCAGATCTCGGGCCTGACCAAACGCTTCGGCAGCGCGGCCGTTCTGCAGGAACTCGACCTGACCGTGCGCGACGGCGAATTTCTTACCCTGCTGGGTGCGTCCGGTTGCGGCAAGTCCACCTTGCTGAAGCTGATTGCCGGCCTGGACACGCCCGACACCGGCACGATCCGCATGGGAGACCGCGACCTGCTCGCCCTGTCGCCCAGCGCGCGGGACTGCGCGATGGTGTTCCAGTCCTATGCGCTGTACCCGCACATGACCGTGCGCGAGAACATCTCGATGCCGCTGGTGATGCGCGGCCTGGGATTCTGGGGTCGCCTGCCGGGGGCACGCGTGGTGTCTCCCGCGGTGCGCCGCCGGCTCGCCGACATCCATGTCAGCGCGCATGAAGTGGCCCGGCGACTCGCCATCGACGGATTGCTCGACCGCAAGCCGGCGCATCTGTCGGGCGGCCAGCGCCAGCGCGTGGCCCTGGCGCGCGCCATGGTTCGCCACCCGTCCGTGTTCCTGTTCGACGAGCCCCTCTCGAATCTGGACGCCAACCTTCGGCATGCGCTGCGTGCCGAGATCCGCCAGCTTCACGACCAATTGGGCGTGACGTTCATCTACGTCACGCACGATCAGCACGAGGCCATGTCCATGTCGGACCGTGTGGCGGTCATGCGCGAAGGCCGCATCCTTCAGGTGGCGCCGCCCGAAGAGCTGTACATGCGACCACAAAGCCTCGAGGTCGCTCGATTCGTCGGCGCGCCGCGGATCAACGTCGTACCGGGCGAGATCCGCGCCGACGGCGAGATCCACTGCTTGGCGCAACGCATCGCGGATGCCGCGGCGAACAGCGGGCCCTGCCATGTCGCCTTCCGGCCCCAGGCGGTCACCCTGGCGAAGGCGCATGGCCTCACCGTGCGCGGCGTTGTCGGCCATGTGGAGTATGCCGGTACCGAGTTGATGGCCTCACTGACCCTGCCAAGTCAGGGCGAGGCCTGCATCGTTTGCCTCCCGGCAGGGACCGCTGCGCGCGCAGGGCAAGAGTTCGAGATCACCGTTCCTTGGGAGGCGCTGCATGTCTTTGACGCAGGCGGTCAACGCCTGTCGATCGATCCATGCGATGCCCGGGCCCGGGTTGCCTGAACGTCGGCCATGCGCATTCCTTCCCTTTCCACAGCTTCGCTTCTCGCGCCCGCGGGACTTCTTGCGACGCTCCTGCTGTTCATTCCCGTGGTGGCCGTCCTTCTGATGTCGCTGACCGATTGGCAGTTCGGCGCCACCACGCTGAACTGGGTCGGCTTGCAGAACTACGCCGAACTCTGGTCGGACGCGGTGTTCCGGAAGTCCGTGGCCAACACCCTCGTTTACCTGGTCCTGGTCACCGGTGGCTCGATCACGCTGGGCCTGAGCCTCGCACTGTTGATCGAATCCGATCGATCTGGACGTGGCTTCTACCGCACGGCCTTCTTCATGCCGGCCGCTTCTACGCTGATCGCGATGGCGGTCGTGTGGGAGTTCCTGCTGCATCCGAGCGCCGGGCTCGTTAATCACCTGCTGATGCAGGTTGGCGTCGCCCCCCAGAACTGGCTCAACGACCGCCGGCTCGCGCTGTGCTCGCTCGCTGCGATCGGCATCTGGCAGATGTCGGGGCTGGCCCTGGTGTTCTTCCTGGCCGGGCTGCAAGGGATTCCGCGCGACGTGCGCGATGCGGCGGAACTCGACGGCATCGAGCGTCCGTTCGATCGCTTCCGCTTCGTCACCTGGCCGTTGCTGGGCCCCACCACTTTGTTCGTCATCACCGTCTGCGCCATCCGCGCACTGCAGGTCTTCGACACCGTCCATGTACTCACCAAGGGCGGGCCGAACAAGGCCACCGAAGTGCTGCTGCACACCATCTATGCCGAGGGGTTCAGCTTCTTCCGCATGGGCTACGCCAGCGCCATGACGGTGGTCTTCATTGCAGGCATCTTCCTCTTGACTCAGATCCAGCACGCCGCGCTGGAGCGCAGGACGCACTACGCATGAAACGTCCTTCCCCTTCCTTCCGGATTCTTCGCCACGTGGTCCTGATGGCCGTGGCGCTGGTCTTCCTGATGCCGTTCATCTGGATGGTGCTGACCTCGCTCAAGCCTGCCGACGAAATCTTCGGCAGCGAGATCCATCTCTTTCCGACGCGCTTTGCCGCGGTGGAGAACTACACCCTGGCGCTGACCAAGGTCCCCTTGCTGCGCTACCTGTGGAATGGCGTGCTCGTCTGCGCGGGCATCCTGGTGCTGCAGATCCTGGTGGCACTGCCTGCCGCCTACGCCTTCGCCAAGCTGTCGTTCCGTGGCAAGCCGTGGGCATGGCGCCTGGTGATGCTGGCGCTCATGGTGCCGTACCAGGCCACGGCCATCCCTCTCTACGTGATGCTGTACCACGCGGGCCTGCTCGACACGATGGCCGCGCTCATCCTGCCTTTCAGCGTGTCCGCGTTCGGCATCTTCCTGATGCGGCAGTTCTTTCGCACCGTGCCCGACGACCTGATCCATGCCGCGCGACTGGACGGCATGGGTGAGCTGGAGATCGTCTGGCGCGTGATGCTCCCCACCGCCATGCCCGCCTTGCTGGCGTTCTCGATCTTCTCGGTGGTCTGGCACTGGAACGACTATTTCTGGCCCCTCCTGGTCATCAATTCTCCCGATCTGGCGACACCGCCATTGGGAACCATGTTTTTCCGCAATGAGGAAGCAGGCAGCGCGTTCGGTCCGTTGATGGCCGGCACGGTGCTGATCACGGCGCCGCTGGTGCTGCTGTTCGTCGTCGCGCAAAAGCGCTTCATCGAAGGTGTGACGCTCACCGGCGTCAAAGGTTAAACCGCAAGGAGTTATGCAATGAAACGACTGTTCAAGAAAACTGCCGCCCTGACCGTGTTGATGGCCACGGGCCTGGCACAGGCTCAGCAACCGACCGAGATCGTGATCGACTACGCGTACGCGGATCTCTTCAAAGAGGTCCATGAATCGATCGCAAAAGACTTCATGGCGAAGTTCCCCCAGTACAAGGTCACGTTCCGTGCGCCCACGTCCGACTACGAGGTCGCGGCACAGCAGGTGCTGCGCCAGGCCGTGACAGGCCAGCTGCCTGACGTGTCCTATCAGGGCCTCAATCGCCAGCGCGTGTTTGCCGACCGTGGTCTCGCTGTCGACCTGACGCCCTTCATCAAGGCGGAGAAAGGCTGGGCGGGCATGGGCTACGACCAGGCGCTGCTCTCACTGGGGCAGGTCAAGGGTCAGCAGGTCGGCATCGGCTTCGCGCTGTCCACACCCGTCATCTACTACAACGCCGACCTGATGCGCAAGGCGGGCGTGGAGCCTGATGGCTTCCCGACGACCTGGGAAGCCATCATGAACGCGGCCAAGAAGTCGAAGGCGGCAACGCCCGGCACCGACAGCCTGCACGTCGAGTGGGACATCACCGGCAACTGGATGTGGCAGGCCCTGGTCTTCAGCAACGGCGGCACGATGTTGACCGCCGACGAGAAGAAGGTGGCCTTCGACGGCCCCGCAGGTAAGGCTGCCATCCAGACCCTCGAGCAGCTCGTCAAACTAGGCGAGATGCGCAACATCTCCTATTCGGCCGCCTGGCAGGACTTCGTGAGCGGCAAGCTCGCGGTACTGGCGACGACCACGGCGCGCCTGGGCAGCATCACGAAGCAGGTCGGCGGCAAGTTCGAGATTCGCACCGCCCGCATGCCCCTGGCCAAGGACGGCCGCCTGCCGGCCGGCGGCAATGCAGCGATGATGTTTTCCAAGGACCCCGCCAAGCAGACCGCTGCCTGGGAATACATCAAGTTCGCCACCGGCCCGCTGGGCGCGACGACCATGGTCAAGGCAACCGGCTACTTCCCGGCCAACACGCTGCCGGCGAACGACCCGAAGCTGCTGGCACCCTTCTACAAGGCGAACCCCAACCACCTGACCGCCATTGCGCAGATGCCGGTTCTCACGGCCTGGTATGCGTTTCCGGGTGACAACGGCTTGAAGATCACCGATGTGATCAAGGATCACCTGCAGACCGTGGTCTCGCAAGAGGTGCAGCCCGCCGTCGCCCTCACCGACATGAGCAAAGCTGTCCAGGCGCTGCTGTCGCGCTGATCGCAAGGCACGACCATGCTCAAGTTCATCCACATCACGGACATACATCTTGTCGAGCAGGGGCGCGCCCTCTACGGGCACGACCCCGGCAAACGGTTCGAGCGCTGCATCGACAGCGTGATCGCCGAGCACGCGGACGCATCGTTCTGCGTGATCACCGGCGACCTCGCCCATGTCGGCCACCCGGACGCCTACCGCCAGCTGTCGGTGCAATGCGCGCGCCTGCCGATGCCCGTTCATCTGATTCTCGGCAACCATGACAGCCGGCCCAACTTCAGGGAACGCTTCCGCCAGGTGCCGGTGGACCACAACGGGTTCGTCCAGTACGAGCAGGCTGTCGGCAAGTTCAGGGGTCTGTTCCTCGATACCAACGAACCGGGAACGCATTCCGGCGTGTTCTGCGAACAGCGGGCCAACTGGCTTGCCCAGCGTCTGGCGGAGGACGATGCACCGGTGCTCCTGTTCATGCATCATCCGGCCTTCCCCCTTGGCATCCCGGTCATGGACCGGATCGGCCTAGTCGACAAGGAATGGTTGCTGACGGCATTGAAGGGCCACGAACACCGCATCAAGCACCTGTTCTTCGGCCACATCCATCGGCCCATCTCGGGCACCTGGCGCGGCATCCCGTTCTCGACATTGCGCGGAACCAACCATCAGGTGGCATTGCACGTCCAGGAATCCGAGGACATCCCGGGAAGCTTCGAGCCGCCACAGTACGGCGTCGTGCTGATCGACGAAGAGTCGGTAATCGTGCACCTGCATGAGTTTCTTGACCACAGCGAAAGATTCTGGCTGGGCGCATAGCCCGAGGATGCAATTTGGGCGCGCTCAGCATCAGCGGGGGGCACTGAACCCAGAACTGACCAGATGGAGCCGGAAGCGGAAGATGGAAACGTGTCTTTCAGAGCCGTCGCAGACTCGTACTTGGTCCGTGCGCGTCAGGGCGGTGGCACGGTCATAGTTTCGCTGCCGCCGGCGGACTGCTGCAGATAGTGAATGCGCAGCATCTTTTTGCGATGGCAAAGGGCGGGCTGTTGAGTTCCATGCAATCCTGACCCGGCATTGGAGTGAACCCCTGCGGCTGGACCACGGGCAAATCAGAACTGATACGCTGACCGGGCCTTCAACCAGGAGAAGGTCATGTCATCAAGAAGTCCATAGGTGTCGCGCGTCGCCTCGTTGATGACTCATTCGAAAGCTCAGGGCTGGAGCTGTCGATGTCGAAAACGCCGCGGTACACGCCTGCGGATTCGACCTTGGAACTAGCGTCGTAGAAACGACCGCGGTGTGTCTTAGCTCTCACCGCTGCCCCAAGTACGTCCGCCTGCAGCCCAAGAAACCTTTCTTCTTGTACTCCACAGCTCCCCTGGCTACGCTGCGGTATTCTGGCGCCCCACTCAATGGTTACCGAAGTCCGGGAACCCGCATGAATGCCAGCTTTTTGGGGTTGGGGCATCGTGCTTTACCGTCACTTCTACCGTCAGAAAACGAGCGCTTTTGCTGGCGCGGGAGATGGACACGGTTTGCGGGGCGGCTATTCCAGCGCATCCATCGTGACCGAGCCAAGACTATGTAAGCACATTTGCATGTCTTGGGCTTCCATGATCGCGAGTCAAGAGTTGCACGTTCACTACCTCGTTTGGCGGCTCTTCTACAAGGACTGGGGGTTCGCGAGATGCCCACGCACACAGCCTTGACCTGCGCTTCGCCGTCGACACGCAGCATAATGCGCGCACCCGGCTGCACACCCGAATGGCGCTGAGCGCTGTCGGACGGGCTGCAGCATCAGCAGCTGCCGAAGCGCCGCTCCGGAATCCTACGATCTGCTTGACACGGCAGCAGATCGTGTGATCAGGGCGGGTTGACAGCCTGCTTTTGTAGCCATTTCATTCGTTCAGCGAGCCGGCGCTTCCACTCCTCGGCCAGCCCGGGAACGGCAATCAGCTTCAAGACATCGTCGACGCATGGCCGATGGCACAACTGAACTCGCCAGAACTCGTCGATGGAAAACCGGTCTGTCCGTCGATCGACCAGTTCCATGCGATCTCCTGGCTGAATGCTTCCCCCTTCAACCACCCGGTAGTACCAACCCGTGATCCGCTCCTGTGCAACGAACATCGACATCCGCTCCGCATCGAAGCGGTGATTGATCTTCCAGCATGGGCTGCGAGGCTGGGAGACCTGCAAAGCAACACTGCCGATCCGGAAGACATCGCCCAGGTGCACGTTGAGTTCGGAGAGATGGTGCGCTGATATGTTTTCTCCCAGGCTACCTGGGACCAGCGCGGGCGCGCTCGCGGGAAAGGCCCGGGCCAACAACGCGTAGTTCCCCGCCGCATAGTGGTGAACTGCCTTCTCAGGTCCGCCGTGCACCCTTCTGTCGCCGTGCTCGTCTCCTACGATACCTTGCGGCTCTACGCGAACTGGTCCAGAAATTCTTCGCTTGTAGATGCCGGTGCGCTGCCCTTCGGGCTCTAGGAAACTTAACCCTCCGGCAAAGAGCAGATCGATATTCGAAGCTAAATCCATCGCACTTTTTTCGTCGTACTTGTCATGGTTGATACGACTTTACGGCTCTTGATCGATGCTGTAAAGTGATCGCTGGAGATTCCAATCATCACCATATCGGATAGATCATGGAAATGCGCCAGTTGAAGATCTTTTGCGCGGTTGCTGAGCACGGCAGCTTCACGGCGGCGGCCGATAAGGTGCATACAGTCCAGTCCAATGTCACCATGCGGGTGAAGGAACTCGAGACAGAGCTGAATCAACAGCTGTTCGTGCGACAAAAGAGCGGCGTTGTGCTCACGTCTGCAGGTGAAACTTTCCTTGGCTACGCACGTCGTATCTTGCAGCTTACGGATGAGGGTCGAAGCGCTTTGCTGGACACTGGAGTGCCGACAGGACTGCTTCGGCTTGGATCAATGGAGACGACCGCAGCGATACGGCTACCTCAGATCTTGACGAAGTACCGCGAGAGATATCCTCAAGTTCGGTTGTCATTGCTCACAGGCACAACCGCCGAACTGATCAAGGCGATCGAAGCACACCAACTTGACGGTGCGTTCGTCGGCGGCTTCCATCAGAATTCTGCCCTCACCCAAGAGGAGGTGTTTAAGGAAGAACTGGTCCTCGTGAGCTGCAGCGAGTTCGCTTCACTTCCAGCTCTCATCGAGAAAATACCGCAGCAAACGGTCTTGGTTTTTCGAACGGGCTGCTTTTATCGTTCGACGCTCGAGCATTGGTTCTATCAGGTCGGACTGGTTCCCAATCAGATCATGGAAATGGGAACCCTTGATGGAATCCTGTCATGTGTCGCGTCCGGAATGGGCATTACTTTGCTGCCTAAATCCATCGCGGAGAATTTCAGTGCGCGGCAGGCGATCCGATGTCACGAGCTCCCGCCCGAGTTTGCGAATGTCACCACCGTCTTCATCCGACGGAGCGACACCATGAACACTTCTGCGCTGAAAGCATTCACCGGGTTGGCTCAGGAGCAGTCGTTCCAACATGAAGCCATGAGTCAGGCTGGACGGCTGAGTGGAAAGACCACGAGTACGGTCATGACGCCTATCAATCCCGAGCCTTCCAAATACGCAAGAAGATCGGCTCTGCAAGAAGTATCGAACCTGTAATGGCCACGCATGTAAGGACAGCTGTCGAGTCGACGCCGCACAGCACGGCGCCACCACTTGCCATGGCCGGGGGATGCCGAAGACGGGTGAACTGCAAAGACAGCAGGAGCAGGCAGCTAATCAGGAATGCGGTGGGTCTCCCACCCTGCCCCAGCGTCAACCAGTTCGCGAACCACAAGCCGAGGGCGGCCGCGCCTACCGCGCTGACTATGTGCGAGATGAGCTGAGTTGCAACTCGCGCCAACTCGGCCCTTCCCCGCACATGTGTGGTCATGGCAGTGATGAGAAGCGGAAACGCCGCAACTTCGGCTGCCAGCATTCCCGCTACATGAACGCACGCGGCACAGACGATCAGTGTGCGAAGAAACGATGTCTGCATGGCGCGATGGCACGTAGATCGAACTTGGGCACGCTCCTGCGCCCTTCATGCCGCCAGAGGAAGTTCTTCATGAATGGGATGATCCACGTTGCCAAGCTGTGCAACCAGCCGATCTGAGCGGAGTGGTAACCCCTGAATGAGTTCGGTCATGCGTTCTGCCGCGGGAACAACGCTGTGGATCTTTCCCACACCCTGGCCTGCGTACAGCGATAGCTTTTTCGCCATTTTTGGCTTGTCGATCGCACGAGCGCCGCCTCCAACAAAACGCAACAGGTTCCACTTGTCTCGATTGGGAATCACCCGATGCGGCGTTCCGTATGTCCAGCCGAAGGAATATCCAGTTCGATACTCGACGTCATCTGTCGTCGCCTCGACGATCTTTTGCTTGTAGAGCGGATGCGCATTCGATTCATCGCTTGCAACGAACGCAGTTCCCACGAGCACCCCCGAAGCGCCAAGGCACATTGCCGCCCTGACATCGTCGCGATTTGTGATTCCCCCTGCGGCGAGGACTGGCCGTCCTTTTGCACATTCGACGATCGCGGGGAGCAGCGTCATCAAACCGATTGTTCCCCGGTTCAAATGCCCGCCGCCTTCACAGCCTTGTGCCGCGATGATGTCGGCGCCGTGCTCGATTGCCTTCCTTGCGAGCTCCACGGTCCCTGCCTGGACCATGACGATCATCCCCGCG
The DNA here is from genome assembly GCF_051216515.1 of Variovorax frigidus. NCBI lineage: Bacteria > Pseudomonadati > Pseudomonadota > Betaproteobacteria > Burkholderiales > Comamonadaceae > Variovorax > Variovorax frigidus. The sequence continues at coordinate 111,285 of NZ_JBPJZF010000009.1, read as the reverse complement.
TCCTTTGCACGGGGAATCATATCGGCGGCATAGCCCTCGGCGTAGAACAGCGAGAGCATCCGCGGCCTCTCCTGAAGAATGACCTGGAATTGCGCTTCGAAAACCTCCGGGCCACCAAATTGGGGAACAAGATTCACGCCAAACGGTTTGTCCGTGAGCTCTCTGGTCTCTCGGAGCCACCTGCGCAGAGCCAACGGTGGGAGGCGCAATCCTCCCACTACGCCCATGCCCCCTGCATTCGCTACCGCAGCGACCAGCTTGGGACCGGAGATGGCAGCCATGCCGGCCAGGAAGACGGGATAACGCACTCCGCAGAGTTGCGTGACGAGGTTGCCCGCAAAGTTCAGATCTGATTCGCTCATGGCTTACAACTCCACATGTTTTCCGAGGATCCGCTGCAGCGCGGCATTCTTCAGCACAAAGTGATTCTTGAGTGCGCCGAAGATGTGCAGCGCAAGGCCCGCAAGAAAAGCGGTCGCGCCAATGTTGAAGAGGATGTCGACGGCGTACTTCACCTGCGCGTTGGGCTCGATGAGTGTTGGGATTGAAAATCCGCCGGGCAGGCCAGTCACCTCTCCGGCTGCCGACCGGGAAAGCCAAACGGCAATCGGCAGCAGTACCATAGCCAACGCGAGGGCTGTCGCCACCGATCGACTCGCGATCACCTCGACCGGATTGGGCGTGCCCACGGGCAGAGGGTGATAGGAAGTGACCCTCGCCCAGAAACGATAGATCGAAACAACGAACAAAGCCATGCCCAGCAGGTTCTGCACCTGCATCAACTCTGTCCTTGTCGAAACGTTCGAAACCTGTGCGATTACGGCGCTGAGCCCGAGGACCGAGAGCAGCAGTGCCGCCACGATCCAATGCAGCGCAATGGTAATTGGGGAGAACCGAAGTCCGTTGTCTCGCAATTGCATGATTTTTCTCCTTCAATGTTCCGACGAATGAACTCGGCGATAGCGACGGGCGCCTGTATGCGCCCACCCGCTATGTGAGCTCAATGGCTGACGGCTCCGGATGCCCCGATCCCGGTCTGAGCCCGGATGAACTGATCGTCAAAGTCGTTTCTCTCAACCATGCTACGGGGGCTGCGATCGGTGACCGAACCCAACCATGCAAAAAAGAAAGCCAGATTCATTGAGATGATTGCGGGGTAGTCATAGGGAAAGACCGCGTTCGCATTGCCAAGCACCTTGACCCACACGGCGGGTGACAGGATGACAAGCCCTACAGCGCTTACGAGCCCCACCATGCCCCCAATCAATGCGCCCCGGGTCGTGAGTCCTTTCCAGAACATCGACAGGGCCAAGATTGGAAAATTCACCGAAGCTGCGACACCAAAGGTGAGTGCAACCAGGAAAGCGATGTTCTGATCCTTGAACAGGATACCCAGCACAACCGCCACCACGCCGATACACACCGACGCGATCTTCGAGACGCGCCTTTCCTTTGCCGGATCAGCCTTGTTCTTCTTGATCACCATCGCATAGAGATCGTGCGAAATTGCGGACGTACCTGCCATCGTGAGGCCAGCGACCACCGCCAGGATCGTGGCAAAGGCGACCGCCGACAGGAAGCCCAGGAACAGATCGCCGCCGAGCGCTTTGGCCAGGTGCATCACAGGCATGTTTCCGCCGCCAATGAGCTTTCCACCCAGCTGACCCCCTTCGTAGAACGCGGGGTCTTGGCCGACGATCACGATCGCGGCCATGCCTAGCACCACTACGACCAGAAAGAAGAAGCCGATAAAACCCGTCGCGACAAACACCGATTTCCGTGCCTGCTTCGCGTCCGGAACGGTAAAGAAGCGCATGAGAATGTGCGGCAATCCCGCGGTCCCGAACACCAGCCCAATCGACAGCGAGATCATGGCAACCGGATCCGCCACCAGTTTGCTGGGGAGAAGGATGCCGGCACCGTTCTTGTGAACGGAGACTGCCTTCGAGAACAGGGCGTCGAGAGAGAAGCCAAACCGACTCAAGGCAAGCACCGCCAGCAGGGTTCCTCCGAACAGCAGCAAGACCGCTTTGATGATCTGAACCCAGGTGGTCGCGACCATGCCTCCAAAGGTGACATAGACTGCCATCAACAGGCCAACCGCGATCACTGCATAGTTGTACTGCAGGCCAAAAAGCAACTGGATCAGTTGTCCGGCCCCCACCATCTGAACGACTAGATAGAAGCAAACCACGGTCAACGAACCAGCAGCCATCATGGTTCGAATACGGTTCTGCTCTAGGCGAAAGGAGGCAATGTCGGAAATGGTAATGCGGCCCAGGTTCCGGATTCGCTCCGCAAACAGAAAGAGCAGAAGTGGCCATGCCACGAAGAAGCTGATCGCGTAGATCATTCCATCGTAGCCATTGAAGAAGATCATGCTGGTGAGACCCAGCAACGCTGCCGCAGACATGTAGTCGCCAGCAAGAGCCAGGCCGTTCTGAAACCCTGTTATTCCGCCACCGCAATTGTAGAAATCATCCATGGATTTCGTCTTGGAGGCGGCCCAATAGGTGATCCCCAGCGTGGCGATGACGAACACCAGGAACATCACGATCGCCGTGATGTTGATGGGCTGTTTTTCGACTTCCTGAAGTGCACCAGGTGCCGCTGAGGCAGTGATTGCCGCACCAAGGAAGACAGAAAGAACGAGACGTTGGAGGGCGCGGCTCATGATTTCGCCCTCGCCAGAATCGCTGCAGTGAGATCATCGAACTCACCGTTGGCGCGATAGATGTACAGGCCCGTGAGAAGCCATGTACCAATGATCAAGGCCAAGCCCATCGGCCAGCCGACATTGATGATGCTGGTGTTTGAGAGCTTCGTCGCGAGGAAATTTGGAGCAAACGCAGCAACGAGGATGAAGCCGTAGTAAGGCGCTAGTGTCAGCACCGTAAGCCAGCCTACAAATTTTCGTCTGCGTCTTACCAGATCCTTGAACTGGAACTGATTCCGGATATTGGCTAGGGTCGTGTTGCTCATTTTGTCTCCTGGGCGTCGTGGAAGAATTTTTGCGCCGTGACCTCAGACTCGATAACTCGAACTGCCACAGGTCTCGGCTTATGGCCGTGGAAGATAGGCTTCGCTTTCAATCATGTAAAACGATGAATGATGATGGATGAAATCTCTTTTGATGATTCATCCCGCGGACTAGATGCCGATTCGGGCTTCTTTCAAGCCACCGCTCACAGGGGTCTTGAAGTCAAGGCGACAACTTTCGTAACTTGGCCATGCGGCCGATTCGACATCGCGAACGGGAAGACCTCCTGACAGGAATTTTCATTACTGCCGCCGCTCTCCTCGCGGTGGGCGGTCATCTCGCAGAGCTATGACACCGCGCCCAGTCCAAAGGCGCTGCGCCTCGCCACGCCTTCGATTCACCAATAGTGATTCATGACATCACTATTCATCGTTTTACATGATCGATGGTGAGACTTATCGTTTGGCGCAGGGTACGTTTACGACCCCTGACCTAGATGATTTGAAAGGGATGCTGAGCCCCTGCCGGGGCATCCCCCAACCACGAAAGAAACCCCATGGACCACAAGCTTCCCCCGCTACCGTTTGCCAAGGATGCGTTGGCTCCCCACGTGTCGGCGGAGACCTTCGACTACCACTATGCCAAGCACCATCAGGCCTACGTCACCAACCTGAACGGCTTGATCAAGGGCACGCCCTACGAGGAATTGGCGCTTGAGGAAATCGTGCGCAAAGCTCCGGCCGGCGGCATCTACAACAACGCTGCGCAAGTCTGGAATCACACGTTCTTCTGGAACTGCATGAAGCCCCAAGGCGGCGGAGCCCCCTCTGGAGCGCTCGCTGTCGCGGTCCGCGCCAAGTGGGGTAGCCTGGACGCCTTCAGCGACGCATTCCGCGCATCGGCCATCGGCAACTTCGGTTCGGGCTGGACGTGGCTGGTCAAGAAGCTGGACGGCACCCTAGACATCACGAACATGGGGCCCGCCGGCACGCCCTTAACGACTGACGACAAGCCGCTGCTTTGCATCGATGTCTGGGAGCACGCCTATTACATCGACTACCGCAATGCGCGTCCCGCCTTCGTCGAGGTGTTTCTCAACAAGTTGGTCAATTGGTCGTTTGCAGAAACCAACTTCACCTGATCTGGACGCCGGGACAGATTTGTCCCCACTTTCATCACATCGCACAAGGAGACTTTGAATATGACCACCACGCCCGCCGATATCGAACACTACATCCAGGGCCGCGTCGTGCTAGGCACTTCGGGGCGCACGCAGGACGTTACGAATCCAGCGACCGGCGCTGTTATCGGCAAGGTGGCTTTGGCGTCTTCCGCGGAGGTCGACGCAGCCGTGAAGGCTGCTGCCGCGGCGTTTCCGAAGTGGGCCGATACGCCGCCGATCCGCCGCGCGCGCGTCATGTTCAAGTTCCTGCAGCTGCTCAATGAACAAAAAGACGAACTGGCCCACCTCATCACCGCCGAGCACGGCAAAGTCTTCACCGACGCGCAGGGCGAAGTAGCGCGTGGTATCGACATCGTCGAGTTCGCGTGCGGCATCCCGCAACTGCTCAAGGGCGACTTCACCGACCAGGTTTCCACCGGCATCGACAACTGGACGCTGCGCCAGCCGCTCGGTGTGGTCGCCGGCATCACGCCCTTCAACTTTCCGGTGATGGTGCCCATGTGGATGTTCCCGGTGGCCATTGCCGCGGGCAACACCTTCATTCTCAAGCCCAGTCCGACCGATCCGAGCCCTTCATTGTTCATCGCCAAGCTGTTCAAGGAAGCCGGCCTGCCCGATGGCGTGTTCAACGTGGTGCAGGGCGACAAGGTCGCGGTCGATGCGCTGCTCGAGCACCCGGACGTCAAGGCCATCAGCTTCGTCGGCTCGACGCCGATCGCGAACTACATTTACGAAACCGGCGCGCGACACGGCAAGCGCGTGCAGGCGCTCGGCGGCGCGAAGAACCACATGGTGGTCATGCCCGACGCCGACATCGACCAAGCCGTCGATGCGCTGATCGGTGCCGGCTACGGCTCGGCCGGCGAGCGCTGCATGGCAATCAGCGTCGCAGTGCTGGTGGGTGACGTGGCCGACCGGCTGTTGCCCAAGCTCATCGAGCGCACGAAGACGCTGAAGGTGCTCAACGGCACCAACCTCGCGGCCGAGATGGGCCCGATCGTTACGCGCGCGGCGCACGAGCGCATCATGGGCTACATCGACATCGGTCAGAAGGAAGGCGCCAAGTTGCTGGTCGACGGGCGCAGCTTCGATGGCGCAAGCGCTGGCGAAGGCTGCGCTGATGGTTTCTGGATGGGCGGCACTCTGTTCGACCACGTTACGCCCGAAATGCGCATCTACAAGGAAGAGATCTTCGGCCCGGTGCTGGGTTGCATGCGCGTACATGATCTCAAGGAAGCAGTCGACCTGATCAATGCCCACGAGTTCGGCAACGGCGTGGCTTGCTTCACCCGTGACGGCAACGTGGCACGCGAGTTCGGTCGACGCGTCCAGGTCGGCATGGTCGGCATCAACGTGCCGATCCCGGTGCCCATGGCCTGGCACGGCTTCGGCGGCTGGAAGCGCTCGTTGTTCGGCGACATGCATGCCTACGGCGAGGAAGGCGTGCGCTTCTACACCAAGCAGAAGAGCATCATGCAGCGTTGGCCGGAAAGCATTGGCAAGGGCGCCGAGTTCGTGATGCCCACCGCTAAGTAGTCATCGCGGCGCTCATTCGTGGGCACCGACGGCAGCATCCCTTGCGATCATGCATGTGGCTGCTTGTATCTTTTTTCCCAAATCTTTCCCAAGAAGCACTCTATGCTGACACCTCCGCAACGCGACATCATCACGGCTACCGTCCCATTGCTGGAGACCGGTGGCGAAGCTCTCACCACCCATTTCTACAAGTTGATGCTCAGCGAGTACCCGGAGGTCCGGCCGCTGTTCAACCAGGCGCACCAGGCCAGCGGCGCCCAGCAGCGGGCGCTTGCCAATGGGGTGCTCATGTACGCACGTAACATTGACCGGCTCGAAGCATTGGGGCCATTGGCTGCGCAGATCGTCAACAAACACGTGGCGCTGCAGATCCAGCCTGAGCACTATCCAATCGTCGGTACCTGCCTGCTGCGGGCAATCCGCGAAGTGCTTGGCGAAGAAATCGCAACGGATGCGGTGATCGATGCCTGGGGTGCGGCCTACCAGCAACTCGCCGATATCTTGATCGGCGCCGAGCGCGAGGTCTACACCGCGCTGGCGACGGCACCCGGCGGTTGGCGGGGTGCGCGCGCATTCCGCGTTGTTCGCAAAGTACCAGAGAGCACGGAAATCACATCCTTCTATCTGGAGCCGGTCGATGGTGGCCAAGTTCTCGGCTTCAAGCCAGGCCAGTACATTGGCCTGCGCTTAGTCGTGGATGGCGAGGAAATCCGCCGCAACTACTCGCTGTCGGCGGCGTCGAATGGCCGCAGCTACCGCATCAGCGTGAAGCGCGAACGCGACGGCGTTGCATCTAACTTCCTCCACGACCATATCCCCGAAGGCGGGACCCTCGAACTCTTCCCGCCCGCCGGGGAATTCACCCTCGTCGACAGTAACAGACCGGTGGTGTTCATCAGCGGCGGTGTTGGCATCACGCCGACGTTGGCGATGGCCGAGGCAGCTCTCGACGCCGAGCGCCCGATCACCTTCATCCACTACGCGCGCAACGCCGAGGCTCATGCGTTTGGAGAACTCGTCGACGCCTGGGCTAAGCGGTATCCGCGACTGCAGGTCTATCTCGCTTACGAAGAGCACGATGGGACTACAGGACGCCGTCCAGATGCGGTGGGCCGACCTCATGCGGCGCAACTGCAGCAATGGCTTCCGGCTCATCGTGATTTTGATGCGTACTTTCTGGGGCCAAAGCCATTTATGGCATTCATCAAGCGAGCGCTGCGCGAATTGGGCCTGCCCGACGAACAAATTCGCTATGAATTCTTCGGCCCAGCCGAAGCCTTGAACTGAAGGTCAAGCAACCCCAACTTTTGAACAAGTCTGGCCGCGAATGTCGCCCCGGATGTTCCCCACTTCAAGCAGACCAAAATGCCCCTACTCAAGTTCGACGTCATCCAGGGTCGCAGCGACGCACAGCTCCGGGCGCTCCTGGACTCCGCCCACCATGCCATGGTTCAAGCGTTCGCGGTTCCCACAAGCGACCGCTATCAATCCGTCACACAACACCGCCCCGGCGAACTGGTGCTGGAAGATACAGGGTTGGGCTTCACACGATCCGCCAGCGTCGTGTTACTGACAGTGACTACACGTCCACGCTCGCAAGCACAAAAGTCCGAGTTCTATCGTCTTTTAGCTGAGCGACTGGAAGCTGACTGCGGCCTGTCTCCAGACGACCTAATCATCTCGATAGTCGAGAACGATAGTGTCGACTGGTCTTTCGGGTGTGGTCGTGCACAGTTCCTGACGAAGGAACTCTAGTGTTTTTGGTGTTAGTCCAACGTGACCAGCCACACTAAGGCACTCGAGGCCTAGCAGGCTGTTGAATTTCACCACTCGAGGTCGATGAGGCCCCCTCGTCGAGAGGTTTGCAGAGTTTTCCAGCGGTTGCGTTACGGCATGTTCGGCACCGAGGGCGATGCAGATGCACCTTCAGCGCCTCGAGCAGTTGCTCGTCTAGCCCAGCGGCCTGTCATATCGGCTCGAATTCGGGACGCTGGAAGGCATTCTGGCCTGCGTCGGCGCAGACGTCTGCGTCACCCTTCAGCCTTGGTACGTGATCGCAAGGTCGTTTGCGTACCAGCGCCTGATCGTGCACGAAATTGATGCTTCGATCTCTCGGACGCCAACGCTGCTCGTCACACGTCGAGGCGCCAACCGCGATGCCGATGTTTCGGGAGTGCCTGGCGCATCCGACATTGCGCCAGCTTGAAGATCTTCGGGTGAGCGAGAACTTTGATTCGATGGCAGCTCAGTGAGCGATTTGGGTCGAGCCCGTTCCACATGACAAACGTGCCACACGTGTCTTAGACCGCCTTGGTCCCGCAACGATCAATCAGGAAGCCAGTTCACTCGCCAGAACAGACATCAGTTCTGAGGCTGGCAATTCCCGCGCCAACGGTGCGCCTTGCCCCGCCCAATGCGCCGCAAACTCGCTGTTGCCGAGCTTTGCTGCCGCAGTATTCAATTGTTTAGCCGCATCGTACGCGACCGGATAGGCTGCGGGCGGGGGTGCACCCTTCGCTTCGCCGTGCGAGATGATGTGGTTGACGATGCCGCGCGCAGGGCGTCCAGACAAGGCGCTCGTCAAGCGCGTTACCGCAGCACGCTGGCTCTTGAGATTCGCGCGGTAGCTTGCGTTCGCGGCTGACTCGGGGCACAAAAGGAAGGCCGTACCAAGCTGCGCGGCAGACGCTCCCAAGTTGAGCGCGGCCTTGATGCCCTGGCCATCCATGATGCCGCCAGCTGCAATGATGGGCAGTTGTGTTCGTTGAACGAGCAAGCGCACCAACACTGCAGTACTCAGACCTTCGTCTGTCGCATCGGCATCGAAGACGCCTCGATGACCGCCGGCCTCAATGCCTTGGGCGACGATTGCATCCACGCCGGCCTGCTCGATCAAGGAGGCTTCCGCCAAATTGGTAGCGGTGGCGAAGGTGTAGATGCCGGCCTGCTTCAGTGCCTTAACCCGATGGACTGCCGGCACCCCGAAATGAAAGCTCACGACTGACGGGCGCTGTGCGAGCATGAGCTCGAAGGCCTCCTCGTCATCAAGGAAGGACTTGTAGATCTCTGACAGTGAGGCGGGCACCGCGATGCCCGCCTCGGCGAACAACGGTGCAAGATGCTTCAGCCACGCCGATTCACGTTCGGGCTCGCGACGCGCAGTACCGTGGCAAAACACATTGACATTGATGGGCCGGCTCGTCAGCGCGCGCGTTTCCTGAATTGCCTCGCGTGCCTGCTCGACCGTGCTCGCGCCGATTCCCAGCGATCCGAGCCCGCCTGCGTTCGACACGGCGGCGGCAAGGCGCGGTGTGGAGACACCGGCCATGGGTGCCTGGATGATGGGGAGCTGGATTGCGATCCGAGCCAGAAACCTTGAAGACGCGGTCATCAACCTTCCTTCTGCCATAGAGGCCTTGCGTTTAACATTCTCTAACTGAGAATATAATAGCACAACTATTTCATTTTAAAGAACTACATGGACTCCGAATCCCTCAGGATCTTCAACTCCGTGGCACGCGAACTCAGCATCACCCGCGCGGCCACCCGACTGGGCCGCGCGCCCTCCAACGTCACCACGCGCATCCAGCAACTGGAGGCCGACTTTGGCTGTGAGCTGTTCGTTCGAACCGGCAAGCGCATGGCGCTGTCCGCCGCGGGCGATCGGCTGCTCGAGTATGCGCAGCGCATGCTGGCACTCGAAGAGGAGGCAAGGCATGTCGTCAGTGGTGGACTCAGCGGTGGCGCATTGCGCATCGGGAGTATGGAAAGCACGGCCGCCACGCGCTTGCCGTCCTTGCTGGCCGGCTACCACGCAAAGCACCCGACGACACGCCTGGAACTCAGCACCGCCCCTTCGCGGCAACTGCTCGAACAGGTCCGCACTGGACGACTGGACTGTGCATTCATTGCCCTGCCGCCGTCGTTCAGCGGCGCAGACGCTCTGGCCGACCTCGGGATGGTGGGCGTAACCGCGTGGAGGGAGGATCTGAAGCTGCTGCTCCCCGCCAGCGAATACAAGGCGCGCCGAGCGGGGGACGTCCAAACGCGCTCGCTTGTCGCATTTCCACTCGGGTGCACCTACCGCAACATCGCGGAAGACCTGCTTGGAACCGCGGGATCGAGTGAATGGACAGTCCAGGAGATGGCCTCCTATCACGCGATGATCGCGTGCGTTGCCGCAGGCGCTTGCGTCACGCTTCTGCCTGCCAGCGTGCTGACGATCACGAGCGCACCTGCGGAGTTGAGAACGCTGAACGCCGGGCACGCAAACACCTTGCTGGTCTCGCGCAAGAACTACGACGTACCCGCATTCCAGCAACTTTTCACCCAGGTTGTCGAAGGGCGGCCATGACGACATCGATCACCCATGGGCGCAGAAAGAACAATTCGAACGTCCGCTCCGCTCTCGAGGCCGCTCTTATCCTTGCAGTGGGCATGGGGTTCGGCCGGTTTGCGTTCACTGCGGTCTACCCGCACATGATCACAGAGGGAGTCTTGAGCCTGCGAGGCGGCAGCTACGCTGCCACTGCCAACTATGCCGGTTATCTGATCGGGGCCATCCTCTCCGTCAGGGCTCAAGCAAGAAACGCTCATCAGGTCTGCCTGTGGTCGGTCATCGGGACTTCCGCCTGCCTAATGGTCTTGGCCGTCCTCACGCAAACCTGGGCGATCGTTGCCGTGCGCGGCCTCGCGGGAATGTTCAGTTCTCTGTCAATGGTCGCAAGCTCGCTTTGGCTGCTGGAGCGTCGCGGCCACCATCGCGGCGCGCCGCTGCTATTCGCCGGTGTGGGGGTCGGCATCGCGATCTCGGCCGAACTCCTGGTACTGGCCGCATATATCGGGATGGACAGCAGCGGTATGTGGATCATGCTAGGCGTCATCGGCCTTCTTGTGGGTCTGCTCGCGGCGCCCGGACTGGTCGCCAGCGGCAAGCAGACCCTGCAGGCAGCCAGTGCAGTCACTTCCTTGGCTCAAGCCCCTGTCGCAGCCTGGCCGCTGGTGGCGATCTACGGCCTGGCCGGTGTGGGATACATCGTCACGGCCACCTACCTCCCGTTGCTGGTCAAAACCGCGCTGCCGCACCTCGACGCCGCTCACGTCTGGGCGGTGTTCGGACTGGGCGCTGCGCCCTCCTGCTTCTTCTGGCATCGAGTTCACGGCCGACTAGGTACGCGAGCAGCACTGCAGGTGAACCTTCTGATCCAGGCTGTGGGCGTAGCCCTTCCCGCCTTGAACCAGTCGCCAGCGGCCTATCTGCTAAGCGCGTTGCTGGTAGGCGGCACGTTCATGGGAACGGTCACGATCGCCATGCCGGCAGCGCAGCACGCCGCTCGCGCTTCCGGCACGAACCTCATGGCGACAATGACCCTGGTCTATGGCGTTGGCCAAATCTTCGGCCCTGTGGTGGCTGATTTCCTGTACGCGCACAGCCATTCGTTTTCGACTTCGTTGGTCGCGGCTGCCGGGGCGTTGGTCGTCGCCGCCGCAGTGGCCTTGGCTCTGTAGCTTCCGAAAGCTCCGTGGCATTGAGATGCGGCGTAATCGTGTCGACCATCAAGCAAGGGCATCAATCGCGAAGACACTGTGGCGAGCCCGCCACGGGAAGGCCTTGGCAGTTTTGCGGCGCATATTCACCTTCTGCGCATCGAACTCGGTGCCTTTGCCCATGCTCCCGGGCCAGCACTGCAAAAACATGCCCGGAACGTAGTTAAGCTGGTCGGCAACGTCCTCGCCGATACGCTTGAGTGGTAATAGTCCGCTCGAGGCCGTTGTTGACGGCCGGATGGTTTAAGGCTTGATGTCGGTGACGTGTTGAAGCAGAGCGAACGCCATGCGCCATGCGCGGCCGTCGCAGTGGACGGTGGCCGTGCGCTGGTTGATCCGAACGATTTCTCCGACGTGACGCTTCAGGCTTTGGTCGGTGAAGCTCACGCGCTGGCCGACGCGGAAGTCCTGCTTGTGATGGATCTCCGGCGGCGGCCTCAGCGGTGCGACACCGTGGCAGGTGTGCAGTCCTCCCTGAAAGGGCTGTTATCCGTGACGGCACCCATCCGTTTCGGCGCCATCCATGTGGTACCCGTCATCAACGAGTTCCTGGCGCGCTATGCCGGTATCCGTGTGCAGGCCCAGTTCTCCGACCACAGAGTGAACCTGGCGGTTGGGGACATCGACGTGGCCGTTCGAATCGGGGTTCTTCCCGACTCTGGCTATCACGCGATACCCGTCGGTTCGTTGCGTCACGTCTGCTGCGCATCACCCGCCTATCTGGCCCAGGTCGGAACCCCATCCCAGCCCTTTGACCTACCCGGCGATCGCATCGTGGCATCGGTCGGAGGATGGACGTCGCTGGAGTGGCGCTTTTCAAAGGCATCTCCCGCCACCATCCAGGTGCAACCACGCCTGACGTGCAACAACAGCGAGGCCGCTGTGGCTGCAGTCGTCGGCGGCGCAGGCATCGCTCGTCTCTTGTCTTATCAGGTGGCGCGCGAGATCGAGCAAGGGCGGCTCGTCTCGGTGCTGGACGCGTTTCCTCAGTCCGCCCTTCCGGTCAACGTCATCCACCGGGAAGGCCGGACGATGTCCGCTCGAACCCGCTCGTTCGTCGAGCTGGCGGTCGAGCGGCTGCGCGCAACGCCGGCCCTCCAACAAGGTCGCTAAGGTATCCGCGGCACGCTTGTCAAAGAAGGTGGCAACGACAGACGCGCGGCAGGAAGAGCGCCACGCAATTTATGGCGCGTTCGTGCAGCGCAACTCTGCGAAGTGGTCGGCGGCCCTGACTGTGCATCTGTGTTCACTGGATGAACACATTCCGAGGTTCGGTTGACGATGAACATGCGCTCTGCAGAATCTGAAACCGTATTCACGGAATCTCCACAGCCTCACCGACATGCCCAACATCTATCAAACCTTGGCGTACCACGCGGTACGCCAGCCCGATGCCGTCGCGCTTTCCGATGCCAACAGGCAGTTCACTTACCGGCAATTCGTCAACCTCGTCAAAGACGTTGCCCAGTTCGTGCAGGACGGTGGCGTCAAGCCGGGCGATCGGGTCGCCATCGTCGCGGACAACAGCATCGAGTACGTCGCGTTGATCTACGCCACCGCGTTGGCCGGATTCGTTCTTGTCCCCCTGAACACGCGTTACTCGGCGGATGAGATTCGCCACGCGCTTGAAGACTGCGAACCTTCCTTGCTCCTGTACGAGGCCCGCTTCGCATCCGTCATCAACGAGGCAAACTGGCAGACCGTCCCTGTGCCAGTTGCGCGCGAACTGGATAGCTCGGGGTGGCGCATGAACCCGGTACGCGGCACTCTGACCGGGTCACGGTTCGGCACGGTCAGTGAATCGGACCTCTGCATGATCCTTTACACCTCGGGCACCACGTCGAGGCCAAAGGGCGCCATGCTGTCCCACCAGAACTTCGTCTGGAACTGCTTGAACAACATCGTCGAGCTGGAACTGACCCGTCGCAACCGGGCGATCATGGTCTCGCCCTTGTTCCACATCAACGCCTTCGGAGTTCTGAACGGCGCGATCCTGTACGCCGGAGGTTCGATCTTCGTCATGTCGAAGTTTGAGGCACGGGCGTACGCCGACGTGGTGGAAGACTTCCGACCCACAAACATCCCGCTGTTGTCGGTCATGTGGGTGGACCTCGTCAAAGAGCTGCGCAACAGGGGCAAACGATTCGACTTTGTTGACGCCCTTCAGGCTGCGGCCTCGCCGCTAAGCGAACAGCAACAGAACGAGATCGTGAGTTTCTTCCCCAACGCCGAGTGGGGATGGGGTTTCGGGCAGACCGAATGTTGCGGCACTTCGATTCGTAGCCGGTTCCGCTGGGAATCGGAGATGCGCCCAGGCACCACCGGGCATTTCTGGCGCCACGTCGAATGGCGGCTTGTCGACGATAACGGCCTGAGCATTGCAGAGCTTCCGGCCACGGGCGAGCTTCAGGTTCGGGGACCGACGGTGTTTCCGGGGTACTGGAAAAAGGACTCGCAGACGCGGGAGACCTTGACCAGTGATGGCTGGCTTCGCACGGGCGACATCTTGCGCGTCGAAGCCGACGAGTACGCATTCTTCGTAGGGCGGAGCAAAGACATGGTCAAGACTGGCGGCGAGAACGTTGCCGCGCTGGAGGTCGAACGCGCCCTGATCGAGCATCCTGCAGTGCAGGAGGCCGGCGCCTTCGGTCTGCCGCATGAGCGCTGGGGAGAGGAACTCGTGGCCGCGATCGTCTTGCGGCCCGGCATGAAAGCCAGCGCTGACGAGGTCAAAGACTTCATGCGCAAGACGGCAACCGGGTTTAAGGTTCCGAAGCGGATCTTCATCGTGCCCGCGCTCCCACAATCGTCCTCTGGCAAGGTTCAGAAGTTTGCCCTTCGTGAACAGTTCTCGGCACAGGCTACCCATGTCTGAAGGCATCGAAGCGACGGCTCCTAAGACCGTCCTGCTGAGCATCAGCGAGTCCATCGCCCTGGTTCAGCTGAACCGGTTCGAGAAAAAGAATGCGATCTCGGTGAGCATGCTCCGTCAGCTGCGCGATGTAGCGGTCCAACTGCAGAGCGATCGGACCGTGAAAGCCGTGGTGTTGGCAGGGAGAGGCTCCTGCTTTTCTGCGGGGGCGGACGTCGACGACCCTGAGCGCTGGGAAATCCCAGCCGACGACCTCGCGGCGCAGCGGATGGTCGCGCAGTTGGGACCTCGCGTTTGCCGTGAATGGGAGGCTCTTCCACAGCCCACCATCGCGGCGATCGAAGGTTTCGCGGTAGGCGGCGCCGCCAGCCTGGCCCTCTGTTGCGACTTCCGCGTCTGCGCGGAGAACGCCTTCTTCAAGTTCCCGGAAGTCCATATGGGCCTGCCCATGGGATGGCAGGCGGTGCCGCGGCTTGTGTCCGTCTGCGGGGCGGCGAACACGAAACGGATGCTGCTACTCGGCGAGGGCGTGCATGCAACAACCGCCTCGAACTGGGGATTGGCCACCGAGCTTGCTCCCCGCGGAGAGGCCATAGAAACGGCCATGAACCTGGCGCGTCGCCTGTCGTCCCTTCCAGCGCATGCGGTCGCGATGATCAAGGAGTCGGTGAACAACGCCGCCGGGCTGCTCAATCACGCGATCACAGCCATGGACGTGGACCAAGTCAACTGGGCAGCGTCAGCGATCCGAGCCCAAGTGCCGACCAAGACCGCTCGGTTGAACAAGTGAAGCATAGAACTTTCGATAAGGAGATGAAGATGAACCGATTCACGTCCATGGCGATCGGCGCCTCGTTGGTTGCCGCTTTCGGATCGCCACAATCGTCGCTTGCAGCGACACCGCCAAGCTTCAAGAGCGCGCCGATCAAGATCGTGGTTGCCTTCTCGGCCGGCGGGCCAGGGGATCTGCTTGCACGACGCATCGGACAACAGCTCTCACAGGATCTGGGCACGCCGGTAGTCATCGAAAACAAGACAGGGGCCGGCGGGCAGATCGCGACCAGCACCGTGGTGACGGCGAAGCCGGATGGATATACCCTCCTGCTGAACACGGGCGCGCTTTCCACAGAGGCGGTGACCAAGAACAAACTTCCCTACGACGTGCTGAAAGACCTTGCTCCGGTCACCAAGGCCGTGGATCTCCCAGCCGTGGTCATGGTCAGCAACCGCGTTCCAGCCAAGACGATGAAGGACTTCGTCCAGCACGCCAAGGCCAACCCGGACAAGATCACCTTCGGCTCGTCTGGCATCAGCAGCTCGACACATTTGGCGGGGGAGCTGATGAAGTCGGTCACCGGGATCGAGGCGGTTCATGTCCCCTACGCGGGTGGAACGCCCATGCTTCAGGCGCTGATGACGGGTGAGATCGCCTACCTCGTGGCTCCCATCAGCATGTCAAAGCCCCTCGCTGAGTCCGGGAAGGTGCATCCCCTTGCGGTTTCTGCCTCGCAACGCGTGGCCTACTGGCCCGAGGTCGTGACCACGGCGGAGTCCGGCTACCCTGAAGTGGACTTCACGCTATGGTTCGGGTTCTTCGCTCCGGCAAAAACTCCCTCAGAGACGGTTTCGGCGCTAAACCGCGCCATCGTTGCAGCCGCTCAACAGCCGACCGTCGCCAGATGGATCACAGACCAAGGCTTTCTGCCGATCAACAATTCTCCGGAGCAGTTCAAGTCGGAGATCGCATCAGAGATCAAGCGCTGGGAAGCCCTGGTGAAAAGATTGAACTTGCCCAAGAGCGACTGACAGGCACGAGCACACACATGGCCACCACGAAGAGCCAACCCGACAAGAACAGAAACTACGCCTCCGTGCGCAGCTGTCAACGGGGGCTCTCGCTTCTGGAGGTCATCAGCCTTCATCGGAGCATTCGTCTAAAGGATCTGGTTCGGGAGACTGCATTGCCTCGCGCCACGGTGGTGCGCCTGGTCGAAACGCTGGTGGACTGCGGATACGTGACAGAGAACCACGAGTTCGCAACCCTTGAGTTGGCACCGAGGGTTCTCAACTTGGCCAACGGCTTTCATTTCGAGAACTGGCTTGAAACGGTCTCCGCTCCCATCCTGTTGGAACTCATTGAGAAGATCGGCTGGCCGTCGGATGTGATGTTCCTTTACGGAGATCGCATGCGAGCCCGCGCGTCCAACCGCATGCACTGCGCGATGGAGATCAATAGGAACTTCGTCGGCGTGGGTGGCCCACTTTGGTATTCCGCCGCCGGTCGCGCGTACGTGGCATGGTGCAGCGAGATGGAGCTGGACCGCTTGCTGCACCAGAGCGCCCCACTGCCGCAGCACAAAGGCATTCGACGCGAGCTGGCATTGACACGCGAGCGCGGCTATTCGATACGGGACCCTGGGATCGAAGCAACGGTTGGCGCAATCGCGGTGCCCGTGATGTTCAAAGGCACGGTTGCCTGCACCCTCACCTGCATCTTTATCCACGGTGCGGTGACGAATATGGCGGTCGCAGAGAAGTGCCTGGAGCCTTTGCGGAAGGCCGCAGAGCGGTTGGAGCTTGCGTACCAAGGCAGCTTCCAACAAGTGCAAGCCGCACACCTGCAGGTCAACTCGTGGGAATAGCCGCTGGGCGATTGCGAGGCCCGTTCAGGCCGACAGGCACCCCGTGACAAGACAGGTGCTTCTTGGTGGGGCACACGGTCGCAGTCTCGATGGCCGAGATTAGCTGCAGGTCCATGGTGCTGCTGCGAAGCTCATCCTCGCTGAAGTAGGTTCCAAGTTCGACGTTGTCCTCCCACCCACGTCGAGAGAGGTTGGCTGTTAGCGCCGATGTAAAACTGACCCACTGGCTCAGTTTCCGGTCGGCGCCAACACTCGCAGTCTTCGGCGCCGGCGCCCTCGGCCTGCGTCTGGGTCAATGCTGGCTGCGCGTTCTGGTCGCCCACAAGTTCAAGCTGAGCGTGTTCGAGATGTTCGCTGGAGCGACCGTACTTCATGCGACGCAAGTACGCCACTTCGACCTTGAGCTTCTCGACGGTGAGCAGCGCGATCTTCAATGCCCCTTGGGGGCCTGCACCTCGCCGCTGAGAGCGGCGTTGGCGGCAAGCAGTTCCTGCGAGGTCAAGGGCACGGCTGTGCCGGCCGGAACCCGGCCTTACAACGGGAGTTGTCCTGTCAACTTGGCCGGCGGACCGCTACGCCGCTGCGCGCGGCTGCCAGGTGCGCTCAGGTCGGCGCCAGTCCATGCCTTCGAGCAGCATCGACAGCTGTGCGGCACTCAGGGAGATCGAGCCCGACTCGGCTTGCGGCCAGATGAAGCGGCCACGCTCCAGACGCTTGGCCAGCAGGCACATGCCGTCGCCGTCACTCCACAGCAACTTGACCAAGTGGCCTCGCCGCCCACGGAAGACGAAGATGTGTCCGGAGTACGGGGTCCTCGGTGAGCGCGGTCTGCACCTTCGCCGCCAGCGTTTCCATGCCGCAGCGCATGTCCGTCACGCCAGCAGCCAATCAAACCCGGGTGCCCGCGCGCGGGCCGAACATGCACTCTGCGCAGTGCGCGCAGAACGCTGCACAGGCTGTCTTCGTCGACAGCGCCACGCATTTGCAATTGCGCACCGGCAAACTCTAGCTCGATCACGCGGTTGCGCGGCGCCGGTCTCGACTGCGGGGTCGCGGGCCCGATTGAAGTGGCCATCGGCATTACCTCCGCGGCCGGCGCGACCTTCACCGGCCACAACACAGCGGATTCCGTGCGGTCCGATGATGTCTCAGCGCGCCGGAACTCACGTCGCCAAGTGAACAGCAAGTTGGCGTTGATGCCATGTTCCCGCGCGATTGCCGACGCCGACGCTTCTGGCTGCAGGCTCAACTCAATGAGCCTGGCCTTCAACGCCCGATCGTGATGGCGCCGACCTGGTTCTCCCTTACCCGTCATGATGTACACGCACTCCTGATGATGGGCACCTAATACGGTGCCATTTATTCAGGTCACATGCTGCCGACTTCGTCCGGCTTCATCAAGACGGCCTTCGTCGGACTATTACCTTGAGTTCCCAGTCGCATGCGCAGATGATCAAGGGCCACCTTCGCCCCCCGTAGTCTGGTGTTTTTTATTGCTCGAGGTAGATCGGCGTGGCCATCAGGTGACATTCATTTCCCGCGAGGGCAAGGCGGCCCGTGGGAAGCTATGTGGATGTGTTGTGCGGGCAGCCCGCCGCGGCCCGCAGGCGCACTGGCCACCCTTTGAAGCGCAACGTCCTTGGCGTCCAGTCGCTCTACATTCGAAACAGTGAAACTAGGTTCAGTGGAGGCGCACAAGGGCTGGCGAAGAGCGCACCATGTGACATCAGCACCATCCTATCGGCGCACGGCTATTTTGGAGTTGCTTCATCCCAAAGCGATAGATGCTAAAAGCCGCGCTAATTCTGCAGGAGCCGAGAGGAAGGGCGAATGGCTCGTGTCCATTGTGTGCACCACCGTTCTTCTCTGTGGAAATTCCTGGTCCGCCGTGCTGATCATGAGTTGCGCTAACGGCGGCACAACCGCATTGTCGCGCAGGCATTTGATGTAGTGCCGGTCGATGGCGCCCCATCCCCTCGCCGTTCTCGTAATAGGCACCAAGGCAGGACCTATTGGCTCATCCGGAGTTAGCAGATTCCCCATTGCCACAAACGCCTGATCGCTGACGTCGGCATAGAAGGCAGATTTGATCTTTGCTTGGTAAGCCGGGTCGGGCGACGCGAAATCAATGCGCTGTGCCCCACTTACCGCCAGGTCGCCCACTGTCAACCCCGGTACCTCGTTACTGGCGCCCTCTGGAACGATCGCCGTGTCGAGGAGTGACTTCCCGTTAAACGGAAGGAAGGCGGTGAGGTACACCAGTTTAGAAATTTTCCCAGCGGCACGTTCGCCCGCAAGCGTGATGGTACCGCCCCCGAGGCTGTGGCCGACCAGAATCACCTGACCATTGCCGAGGTTCCGAACCTGCTCGATGACGTCAAGCACGTGCACCACATAGTCATCAAGTGTTATGCCTGCAACTGGCGAGCGTTCGGCCGCAAATGCTTGCTCATTAAACGGACGTTGCCGCCAGCTCGCAGGAAAGCTTGCGCGCAATCCGTGGCCAGGAAGATCAACGGCAACGGCAGCGTGCCCTAGCTGAGCAAGGTGCGGGATCACCTGGTTCCAAGTGCTTGCATTGTGCCAAGCGCCGTGAACCAACACAAATACAGAGCGCGATGCGGCCTCCGCGTGGCCGCCTCCACATGCCGCGACTCCGGCGCCCAAGACCGCAGCGGAAGTTGTTCGTATCAAGTCACGGCGAGCAAGAGATTGTCGTTTCATATACATGCCTCCACCAGGTTATCCATGCTCTTAAATCTAGCTGGATCCCTTGTTTATCAGATGCTCCCCGGCACGCGCTTGTCTGCCTGCGAGCAAAAATTGTCTGCGGGTGCAGGTCTTACCGTAGCGCGCGCAGCGCGCGAGGTGGGTAACCGAACCGTTGAGTGAAACGCCGGCTGAAATGCGCGGGCGAAGTGAAGCCTGCCGCTGCGGCAATGTCTTTCATCGACAGGTCCGCTCCAGACGAGGCCAGCAGCAGCGCCCGGGCCCGTTCAAGGCGACACGAATAGACTAAGTCCATACAGCTAACGCCCTCCGCCGCTGCAAGAGCGTGCAGTCGGCGCAAAGACAATCCCAAGCCATTGGCAACATCCACAGGACGTAGCATCGGATCTACATGGTGTTCAGCAATATATGCGCGAACAGCTGCGAGCCCACCGATCTGGTGCGTCGTCGGCCCATTCCCCTCGGGCATCGCCCGTAGGAGCCTCACAAGTGCCCCACCGATTTCAGCACCGACGTGCAGGTTTGGCCCCTGCTGCTGGCCGGCGAACTCCTGTAGTAACGCTTTTAGGCCCCTGCACAACCATGGGGAGAAGCTGTCGACGGGCGCCGCTGAATAGGCCGCCAAGAATCGCGAGGCTGCACCAAGCTCATGATGTGGCACTCGCAAGGAGATGAGGCGATGGCCACTTCCTGCATGAAGAACGAATGGTTGCTGGCCATCGAACATCATCAAGCTACCGGGGTGCGCCACCTGACAACGACCGCCCTGCTCCACCCGGAAATATCCCTCCAAGACCAGGTTCAGGAACATCACCGGGTGTTGCTCACGCGCGATCATCTCAGTGGTGCGGTCCAGTCGCACGGCATCTGCAGTTGTCTCGTTCACTGCCAGCTGTCCCAGCTGGTAACTTGTCAATCGCACGCCTCTATGATTGCACTGCTCCCACAGAGTACGCATTTCCACGAAACAGTGACGCTGGATCTCTCGCTCCCGCGCCGCGCTCCAGTCAACTTCACCAAGGTTCCACTTGAGCTGAAGGGGAGCGGGTGGCACTGTCATGGTGGCATGCGCAGAGTGACTCAAAAATGAAGATGGGGAGGAGTCGCGTTCGCTCACAATCCGGCACACGCTTCAAACCGCCGGCATGTCGAATCGTGACGCGGAATGCCGCCAACCCTCCTTGCCGTCAAGCTGTTTTGCGTAGAAGACATCCAGGGATTCAATCATGTGGGCGAGGAACGGACCGGGCTGGCCCGCGTTGCGGTAGATCGTCGGACGCGCCAATGCTGCGCAGGCGGCAGACTTGCCATCGTAGAAGCCGCGCGCAAGCGTCTCGGCTTCGGGGCGAAGTGTGTTTGCCGGAGCTCGTTCGCCATCGTTTTCGTGAACGCGTTGAGCCACTCCGGTTCGACGTCGCCATCGAACACCATCGTCAGGGTCGATTTTCCGGGGTTCGTAGGACACGATGTCTCTCCACGCTTACTTCCAGCTCATGAACGCCAAGCCGATGCCGGAACCCAGGGGCGTTCGGTGCACTGGGATGTACTCTATGAAGTCAGATCTCAGCTCGGTCAGCATCCCGGAGACCATGATCCAGTTGCGGATCTCTGACGATCCAGACAGCATGGCCTCCTGCGGTATTGCGGTGAGCGTCTCGACGTCATTCGTCTGGAGGGCGGTGACGATGCGTCGGTCAAACGCCTCTTCACAAAGAAAGTGGCTGAGGCCCCCTGACGCAACCACCGCCACGCGCGCTGGATTCGAAGAGGCGGCAAGCGCCGTGGCGATCTTGGTTCCAACCTCGTAGCACCTTGCCGCCGTCGGCGTGTTCGGCGGAAAGTATGTGTTGAGCATCACCGGCAACATCGGCACGCTGACATCCTTCATCAACCGCTCGATGACGAAACCGAACGCGTGGCCGAAGCCGCGCACGCTCGGATCGAGGACACGATCCGATGACGCCACGTCGACACCTTGGCGAATAAGGTCATGCACCAGGTCAAGCGCCAGATCGGGCGCACCGGGATAGCGGTGCGGCAAGTCCATCCGATAGCCCGACCAGAATTTCTGGTCGGCCCACGGCGGCATTCCGTGAAGATGCTCTGATGGCTTCATCACGAGTTCTTCGCCGCGATAGATCGCCATCGCCGGGAAGTTCTCAGGGCCGAACAACTCCCCTTGATCGTCTCCTACGACCAGCACCACATCCGGCTCGGCGGCACGCAATTGCGCCGCCAAATTGTCGAGCGCGGCTTCCGCCCTTGCGGCCATCGCAGGAAAGCCCGCCGGGTCTGACTCTGCGAGGTAAGGCTCGCCTCGCTCAGCCACAAGGTCGTCGTACGAAACCAAGCGGCCGTCCAGCGTGTTGAGCGACGTGTTGCGCCGATCGTCCTTGGATCGGAACTCCCATTGCGGCCCACCCAAAACAAGCAATGGGCTGTGCGACGTGCCGATGCCTAGAACTATGCGAGCCATCAGTGTCTCCCCGTCACATTCCGATGCCTTGCCGGGCACCCTCGCCTGTCAAGTATTTGTTGGGGTCGCCTGTGACCTCGGGAGCTCCGCCCTTGGCTTTCAGGTGCGGAAACAGGCGTCGAGCGTTGTTCTCGTAGATATTGGCGCGGTCTTCGGCCGTCAACGTGTCGATGTCCTCGACGAGTGCCTTGATGTCGTCGAAGCTGCGGCCCGTCTCTGGATTCATCGCAGTGCCCGAGCCGGGGTTTTCAGTCCCGAATACGACCCGGTCGCTGCCCACGAGCTTGATCAGCATCGCCAGGGAGTCCTTTGAGTGGATCACGGTGTCGTAATAGATCCGCCGCAGGCTCTCGTCGAAGGTCTCGTTCAAGGGATGGTTCTTTGCCATGACCGGATGCAGACGCTCGGCGCGCCAGCGGCCGACCTGGTATGGCACCGAGCCACCGCCGTGGGAGATGATGATCTTCAGCTTCGGGAAGTCGAGGAAGACACGCGAGTTGACAAGGGACAGGATGGCAAGGCTTTCCTCGTCGATGAAATGGGTGGCGTAGGTGCCGCGGCCGTGCTGATTGCCGGTCGAGTGCACATGGGCAGGCACGTCAAGCTCGCACAGCTTTTCATACAGCGGGTACCAGTACTCGTCCCCCATGGGCGGGGTCTTGTTGTCACCCTCGCCCGGATCCGGGTCCAGCAGGCAGCCAACGAACCCGTATTCCTTGATGCAACGCTCCAGTTCGGGCAACGAGGTCTGGATCGGCTCGCCGGCTGGTTGCGGCAGGCCGCAAATGCCTGCGAAGCGGTCTGGCAACACGCGGCAGAACTGCGCAATGTAGGCATTGACCCCCTCGTTCCAGCGATGCGCCACGCGTCCCGGCTTCTCGGCGTGGAACATCGTGAAGGGCCGGGGCGACAGCAGCTGCACGTCTGTCCCTGCCAAGTCGATCGCATCGAGATTGCGCTTTGTCTCCGGCAGCGACAACATCTCGTCATCAGACATGGGCGGCGGTGGCGTGCCATAGGTGGCACGGCTGGCGAGCAGCAGGGTGTACCAAGCGTAGAGCTTCGGCGAGGCGCAAAGATGCCCGTGGACGTCGATGATCATGGGGAACTCCTAGAAATGCGGTTGGGGGCTGGGAGGCAGATGCCTTAAAAGTTGTAGACCTCGAGAGTCCGTTCGCCCGCGCGAATTCGATCGAGAATTGCAGCCTCCTTGGCCTCGCGCTCTTCGGCAGCTGCAACCACCTGCGCGGCGCGCTCGCGCGGGATCGCAACTACCCCATCGGTATCGCCGACGATCAAGTCACCGGCATTCACAGTGAGGTCACCGAACAGCACGGGATAATTGACCCAGCCGCGAGCGCCATAGTCCTTACCCGTGCCACGTATGCACAGGCCGCGCGCAAATACAGGCAAACCAAAGTCGGCGAGGATGCCGCCATCCCGCACGCAGCCATCGATGACGAGGCCAGCCAGGCCACGTGCCTTGGCGGCGCAGGACATGATTTCTCCCCAATAGCCGAACTCGTAGTCCTCGCTGACGTGGACAACGAGCACGTCGCCTGGCTGCGCCACATAGAGAGCGCGGTGCAGCCAGAGGTTGTCGCCGCCTGGTGAATGCACCGTGACTGCGGTGCCGCAGACGCGAAACGTCGGCGCCACCGGCTTGATCGACGGCGGCATAACGCCAATGCGGCCACCCGCCTCGTGCAGAGTCGCGGTGGGAAGGGACCGGGCGGCCGCGACAACATCCGCGCTGGTGCGCTCGATGTCGGCGCGAATGGTGGGCCCAGTGGGCACGGTTGGCGTGGTAGTCATTTCGAAGCCTCGCGCGTCTGCAGTTGGTGGTACTTGTGCTTCTGACGTGCTTCGCGCAGGTTCAGGCCGCTGCGTACCGACTCGCGGATCGCGTCTTCAGCGGTCTGGATCTCTTCGGCAGAGGCAAGCACGATGTCTTCCTGCTCCTTCGGAATGACGACCACGCCGTCTGCATCGCCACGTACGAGGTCTCCCGGGCAAACCCGGACGTCTCCGATGCTGACCGGGATTTGCGTGGCCTCGACTTGGACCCTGTCCTTTCCCGTGCGCATCCAGGATTCGCGGCTGTAGACCGGGTAGCCAAGCTGCAGGCAAAGGGAGACGTCGCGGTTGATGCCGTCGATGACGGTGCCTGCGATGCCCTTGCTGTGTGCGACCTCCGTCAGGATGTCACCCCAGACCGTGACGTTGTCGCGTCCGCCGTTGTCCAGCACGATCACGCTGCCCGGCGCCACATCGTCGATGTAATCGCCAACGGTGCCCGGTGGCGTGCCTGCGGGGCCGTACTTGAGAGTCCAGGCACGGCCCGTCATGCGGAAATCGCTCGAGCGCGGCTTGATCTTGTAGCATTGGCCATTGAGGCCGTGACGGTCGAGCGCGTCGCTCAAGGTTGCTGTATCGAGCTTTGAGGCTCGCTCAACGTTGCGGTCAGTCATATCGTTTTTTCAATACGCCGCTCAGCGCAGCATGTGTTCGTAATCGGCGCCCATCACTTGGGCGATTGGTTGACCGGCCAGCAGCGCCTTGGCCATAGCCGCTTCTCGACCTGCGATCGGCTCAGCGGCGTCGAGAACACGCTCGACATCAGCGGCCGGAATGAAAGCGACGCCGCTCGCATCAGCAATCACGTAGTCGCCGGCTTCTACGGTTACCTCGCCAATCGTGACGCGTTGATTGACCTCGGCTTCCGCCACGCGTCCGCGCGCAGTCTTGGCGGTCAGCGCACGGCAATACACAGGGAAGTCGTAGGTACGCGCCTCGTCGATATCGCGCACCGGGCCATCCGCGATCACGCCAGCGACACCGCGAACCTTCGCACCCAAAGTGAGGATGCCGCCCCAGCTACCAGCATCCAGTCCGGTGCGCTGCTCAGCAACGATCACATCGCCGGGTTGCGCCAAATCAATGGCAGTCGTACCCAGATGCCGGGGCGCTCCGCCCGCGAGCGGTGGCGCCTCAGCGGCAGGGACGAGCCGGTAGGTCACCACGCGCCCGGCGATACGCCGAGTTGTCGATCGCTGCTCCAGACCGCTTACAACACGATCGCGCAACCCGAGCTTGTCGAGCGCATCCGACACCGCGCAGCAATCGAGGCGGTTCAGGCGTTTGACGGAATCATTCATGAAACTAAGCCTTTGATGAAGACAGGTACTTCAGACGCAACTCGCGCTTGAGCACCTTGCCAGTGGGGTTCTTTGGCAACGCGTCGATCAGGATTACGCGCTTGGGGATCTTGAACAGCGCCAGCTTTCCGGCGCAGGCCTCCAGCACACCCTGTTCGGTGAGTTCTTGGCCGGGCCTCGCTACGATCACGGCCGTGACCGCCTCGATCCACTTCGGGTCTGGCAGTCCGATCACCGCGACTTCGGACACCCCTGCTATCCCGTAGATCGCCTCTTCGACTTCGCGACTGGCGACGTTCTCGCCGCCAGTCTTGATCATGTCTTTCTTCCGATCAACCACACTGATGTAGCCTTCCTCGTCGATGGTTCCCAAATCGCCGCTGTGAAACCAACCACCGTGGAATGCAAGCTTGGTGCGCTCCTCGTCCTTGTAGTAGCCCGACAGAAGCTGAGGCGAGCGATGCACGATTTCGCCGATCTCGCCGGCTCCGACGTCCTTCATGTCGTCGTCGACCAGCCTGGTCTCGACGTTGAGCGTCGCGCGCCCGGCCGTGCCTGCCTTTCGCAACTGGTCCTCAGGCTTCAACACGGTGGCCACCGGCGCGATCTCCGTCTGGCCATAGAGGTTCCAGAGGCGGACCGCCGGCATGCGTCGCTGAATCTCCTTCAACACCCCCACCGGCATGATGG
Source organism: Variovorax frigidus (assembly GCF_051216515.1). Taxonomy (NCBI): domain Bacteria; kingdom Pseudomonadati; phylum Pseudomonadota; class Betaproteobacteria; order Burkholderiales; family Comamonadaceae; genus Variovorax; species Variovorax frigidus. Next base: position 85,471 of record NZ_JBPJZF010000009.1, on the reverse strand, counting down.
AAGCACCGTAGTAGCCTTTGCGTAACGAGGAAAGGTCCGTCGATTCGAACTGGGGCGCCTGCATCAACCCGATCCAGACAGTCGGAGGCGCGAAGAAGGAGTTGATGCTGTCGCGCGCCATCAACGCCAGAAGATTGGCAGCGTTAGGGTTGCCTGTGATGACGCTCGTCGCGCCGACGTAAACGCATGGGCCGAGGAAGACATCCAATTGCGCGCAGTGGTACAGCGGGAGCGCATGCAGGACCCGATCGTTCGCTGCCACCTCGATGTCCACCAGGCAACTCACGTACTCGGAGATGACCGCGTCGTGCGTCAGCATCGCCCCTTTGGGACGCGATTCGGTTCCGCTGGTGTAAATGATTTGCGCCAGCATCGAGCCCGTCAACGCTCGCGGTGGAGCGTCGCCCTTCTCAAGCAGCTCATCGAACGTCGTCAATCCTGGCGCCGGATCGCTCGGCCCTTCGCTCGGAAGCCAGACCGTTTCACTGACCGAGGTATCAACGCTCGCGGCCGCGCCCAGCGCGGCGAAGTCCGCATCGACACATAGCATCCTCGCCCCGGAGTGCTCAAGAATGTAGTGCGCCTCGTCGGTGCTCAGCATGAAATTGATGGGGACCAGCACCGCACCCAATCGGGCGAGCGCGAACCGCAGAGCCGCAAACGCGTGAGAGTTCCGCGAGATTACGGCGACACGGTCCCCGATCTCGATCCCGCGTTTCGCAAGGCCGCCTGCAAGCTGGTTGCAGACCTCGTCGAACTGCGCGTAGGTCCAGTCGACCCTGCCGCAGCGAATAGCCAGCTTTTCAGGAAAGCGTTGCCTGGTGCGCCGCAGCAGGTCTCCAAGCGTGTGGCGCGCAATGTCGTTGGTCATTGACCTTCCCTCGGTTGTTGCATCAGAGTTCGTTGATGATGGCGACGACTTCCAGTTGCACCAACATGCCGTTCTGGAGGTCGTACATCAGGGTGTGGCGGGCCGGACGGTCGTGCGGATCGGTAAAGCACTTGAGCCATTCGGCATTGACGTGCTCACGCGCGGCACCGTCCTTCAGGTAGACCGTCATGCGCACCACGTCATCCAACGTGGCACCGCCTCCGGAAAGTAGGGCGCGCAGGTGCTCGAATGCGAAGCGAGCCTGCGAGGCTGCGTCGGGCGGAAGCTTTCCGGTGGCTGGATCGATGCCTGGGATGCCCGAGGAATAGAGGGTGTTGCCAACGCGGGCACCCATGGGAATGGGGGCGGCGCCGTGAGAGACACCGGTGACTTCGATCGAGCGTCGACGAGATTGCTTCATTCGCTTTACTCCGGGGATCAGGCCGACACGCCAAGCAGCTTGTCGATCAGAGGTTGGTTGCCCAGCAACTCTTCGCTGGGGCCGCTGTGGACGACCGAGCCGTGATCGATGACCACGCAGCGCTTGGACTGCGCCAATGCCAAGTCGTACTTCTGTTCGACCAGCACGATGGCCATGTCGCTCTCGTGGCGCATTCGCTCGATCGCAGTCAACATCTCCTTGACGATCAAGGGCGCGAGCCCTTCCACCGGCTCGTCGAGCAGCAGGAGTGACGGGTTCGTCATCAGAGCCCGTCCCAGCGCCAGCATCTGCTGCTCGCCGCCTGAGAGTTGGTTGCCGTAGTTGCCACGGCGCTCCTTCAAGCGAGGAAAGAGGCCGTAGACCCGCTCGAGGTTCCAAGTGCCAGGCCGCGCCACGACCGTGAGGTTCTCCTCGACGGTCAGTGATGGAAACACCTCCCGCTGCTGCGGCACCCAACCGACGCCGAGTCGATTGCGGCGATGCGCAGGCTCCGCATCAATGCGCTTGCTGTCGAACCAGATCTCGCCGGAATGGTGCGTCGTCAACCCGATGATGGTCTCGATCAGCGTGGTTTTTCCGACCCCGTTGCGGCCGATCACAACGAGCGTCTCGCCGCGACGAACCGACAGCTCCATGTCGTGCAGCACGCGGGCCGGCCCATATCCGGCACATACCTTGCGGACCTCCAGGAGTGCCTCTGATCCGACCGTCACTCGCGCCATTGCTGCAGGTTGCACGGAGGGACACGTGCCGCTGGAGGCGGCCCCCAATCTGGACTTGAGTTCAGCTTCCAAGATAGGCCTTTCGCACGCGCTCGTCTGCGCGAACCTGAACGGGGGTGCCTTGTGCAATCAGATCCCCCCCGGCAAACACTGACACCCGATCCGCATAGCGAAAAACCAGGTGCATGTCGTGCTCGATGAAGAGAACCGTCGTTTCTCCGGCCAGACTGGAGAGTTGGTCGAACAACGCCACTCCCTGCGAGGTCGAAAGGCCGGCCGCGGGCTCGTCCAGCAGCAAGACTCGCGGCTTCATGGCAAACGCCAATACCACCTCCAGCACTCTTTGCTCACCGTACGCCAGTGCCTGAGTCGGCCTGAGCGCCGAACCCAGCAGTCCGAAGCGGTCGAGCAGCGCGGACGCCTCATCGATCTGCCTGGTCATGCGGCTGATCGGTCGCCACGAAGGGCGCGCGAGGCCGTCGCGCTGGCACAGTGCGAGCACCACGGATTCGAGAGGATTCAGCGTCGGAAAGAGCGTGTTGATCTGAAACGTCCGCACCAAGCCGGCATGCACCCGCTCTTGCGGAGTGGTGGCCGTCACGTCGCGCCCTTCGAGGAACAACTTGCCGTCCGTGGGTGTCAGAAGCCCCGTCACAAGGTTCACGAATGTGCTTTTTCCAGCACCGTTCGGACCGATGACCGCATGTCTTTCGCCCCTTCGCATCGAGAAGTTGAGCTTGTCGAAGATCTTTAGTCCACCGAAGGCCATCCGCAGATCGCGGGTCTCGAGAACGGTCTCGGCGCTCATGCGCGTGCCTCGCGACGCAGGGCCAGGCGGCCTAGGAGCGTTGGAACAATCCCCTTGCGGAAGGTGGCCACGATGAGCACCAGGAGCAGACCGATCCAGAAGTACCAATAGATGGGGTTGTATGAAGACAATAAGTCGCGCAGTAGTATGAACACCGCAGCGCCTATAAACCCGCCGTAGAGCACCGCAGTGCCACCGATGACCAGCATGACCAGCACGTCAGCGGAACGCGTAAACGCCATGACGTCGGGAGAGACAAACTGTGTCGTCTGGGTCAGCAACGCACCGGCGACGCCAGCCAGAGCCGCGGAGATCCCGAACACGACGGTCACATCACGGTCAATCGGCGTGCCGAGCATCATCATTCGCCGCGTGTTCTCCCTTGCGCCGAGCAGCGAGAGGCCGAAGGAAGATTTGACAAGGACACGGGCGACCAGGAAGCAGACCAGCACTACCACGAAGGTATAGAGGTAGGCCGTGCGTCCGACCATGTCGAAGCGAAACATTCCGAGCACTGGCGCGACCTCGATGCCCTGCAGACCGTCATCCCCACCGGTGAGATGCGTCGAACGATGCACGAAGTCGAACAGGATCATGTTGAGTCCGAGCGTGACCATGAGCAACCCGATGCCATGCATTCCGCGAACGATGCGCCCCGTGGCCAGGCCAGCGCAACCAGCGACCAGACCTGCAACGAGCAGGCCACTGATAGGCTCCGTCCAGCCATACTTGCCGAGAAATCCTGCGCTGTAGGCCCCGATACCGAAGAACGCGGCGTGACCGAGCGAAGGAATGCCCCTGTATCCAAGCACCAGGTCCAGCGAGAGCGCAAAGAGCCCCCAGATCAGAATCTGTGACAGCAAGACAAGATTGCTGTTGGGGATGAAGAAGAGCACCAGAAGTACAGCCCAGAAGGCGAACTCCCACCGACTCCAGCCGCCGCGTGCAGAGAAGTACTGCGAAATGTCAGGACGCGTCATGTCAAACCTTTCGACCGAGCAATCCCTGCGGACGCCACATCATGATGAGCACGGTCAGCAAGTAGATGAAGAGGCCACCCGCTTCCGGGACGTAGTACTTGCCCACCACGTCGGCCACGCCGATCAGGAGCGCGGCAAGCAAGCTGCCGAAGATGTTTCCCATGCCCCCGACCGATACAACGATCAGCACGTACACCAGGTAGCGCAGTGGGAAATTGGGGTCCAGGCTCAGCAGATTGGCCGACAGAGCGCCGCCCAATCCGGCAAGACCACCGCCGAGCGCGAAGGTGAGAGCGAAGACGGCGCTGGTGTTCATGCCGCACCCGGAAGCGGCGCGTCGGTTGTCGACGCATGCACGCACCATGGCACCGAATCGCGTCCGCTCGAGTCCAAGCACGAGCACGAGGGAAATCAAGGCGCCGGCCACGAGCAGGAAGATGCGGTAGCGTTCGAGCATGAGACCAAGGACCGGCTCCTGGCCGCTCAGCCAGGCGGGAACGGTCACCGGCCGAAACGAGGGCCCCCAAAAGAAGGCGACCGCCGAAATCGACATGAACACAAGGCCCAACGTCAACAGTACCTGCGTCAGATCGTCAGTGTCGTAGAAGTGGCGCAGGACCAAGCGTTCCAAGACGACGGAGAAAACCGCAACGGCGACGAAGGCGAGCGGAAGGCTCGCCAGGAACGAAAGGCCCAGCGATCCCATCGCCGTCACCATCACGTAACCCCCAAGCATCGAGAAGCTCACTTGCGCGAGGTTCACGAACTGCATCATTCCCATAGTGACTGACAAACCCACCGCGATGATGAATAGCAGCACGCCGTACGCGAGCCCGTTGAAGAGAATGGTCAATAGCGCGTTCATGACGTCGTACTCAGAGGTGATCTGGGTCGGCTCAGTGGGCACCGGTCACTTGGCCGCGACGTCTTTGGTCGTCGCAATCTCAACGTTCTGGAGCACGCCGTCGCGCTTCTCCACCTGCCGGATGTAGACGTTCTGCGTGATGTCGCCGTTTCCTTTGTCAATGGTGATCGGTCCGCGGGGACTCTCAATGGAACGCCCCTTGACGAAGGCCATGAATTTGTCTGCGTCGAATGGCGCGCTTCCCTGTGCGGCGATGCCGTCATAGATGAGGCGCAGCGCATCCCACACGGCGACGCTGGACGCAGTGACTCGGGGAGACTTCCCGAACTGAGCGACATAGTCCGCCACGAACTGCTTGTTGGCAGCCGACTCATGCGCCGTAGAATAGACACCCGACGTGATCACGCCCAGCCCCGCATCACCGGCAGCATCAATTACGCTTTCGTCGGTCAGGTCACCGGTGCCAAGAAGCTTGATGGTGGTGTTCTTGAGCCCCGAATCGGCGTAGGCCTTGAGGAACTGCGGCACCAGTTCACCGATCGGCATGAAGACGAACACGGCATCCGGCTGAGCGTCCTTGATGCGCTGCATGTAGCTCGAAAATTCCGGACTGCGGACCGGAACACGACCGGTCCCCGCCAGCGTTCCGCCCAGCGCCGTAAATGCTTTTGTAAAGGTGGCTTCCGTGTCATGGCCAGGTCCGAAATCTGCCACCAGCACGTACGGTTTCTTCACGCCGTTTTTGTGTGCCCACTCTGCCATTGGCTTGACCGCCTGGGGGATGGAGAAGAACGTGCGAACGTAGTAAGGCGATTTCTCGCCGACGATCCCACCCGTGGCTGCGCCGGTCAGAAAGGTCGGGACCTTCGCTTCCGTCACCAGCGGCGCTACGGCCAGCGCGTTCGGAGTGAAGTCGGGTCCGATGAGAATCTGTACCTTTTCGCGAACGATGAGTTCCTGCGCAAGGCGCTTGGCGACTTCCGGGTTCGGGCCGGTGGTGTCCCGCTTGACGAATTCGATCTTCTTTCCACCGACGGTTGAACCATTCTTCTGTTGGAACAGTTTGATGGCGTTGTCGCTGAGCTGGCCGGTCATGCCTGATGCACCGGAGTACGTGAAGAGCAATCCGACCTTGACAGTTTCCTGAGCGAGGGCCGTCGTACCGAATGCGAGCCCGAATGCCACAGCGCCGGTGAGCCCAGTGAGAGAGTGAAGAAAGCTACGACGCATTGATGTCTCCGTTGATTTATAGGAAAGCCGCGAACGGCCGGGTTCGAACAACACTAGAGATCGAGGGTCAGCGAAGCTCCGGTGCAACGCGACACACAGACCATGATTCGATCCGTGGCGTTGGCTTCTTCGCCGAGCAGCACCGAGTCGCGGTGGTCGGGGATGCCTTCGAGCACGCGGGTCTCGCACGTTCCGCAGACGCCATCGCAGCAGGAGTGCTGCACGGCAACTCCGGCCTCGATAAGCACGTCGAGGATGGACTTCTGCGGCGGGACCGTAAGGGTGACGCCGCTGTTTGCGAGCTTCACCACAAACTCTCCGTCTGTCTGGGCGCCGGCCGTTGCGCTGGCGACGACTGACCTGGGCTTGAACCATTCGACATGTACCGTGCTTGGATCGCGTTCGGCCGCTGCGCGCTCAAACGCCTCCATCAGCGTCGTCGGGCCGCAGCAATACAGATGCGCATCCGCGGGCGCGTCGGCCATCACCTTCGAAAGGTCGATCGGGGCACCACCAGGCACCCCATCAAAGACCGGGATCACTTGGCCGGGCAGATCCTTCAACTCATCCAGAAAGGCGGCCCGCTCGGGTGTCCTGGCACAGTAGTAGAGGGTCCACCGTTGGCCGAGTGCGCTTAATCGCCGCGCCATCGCCAACATGGGAGTCACACCGATCCCCCCTGCCACGAGCACGGAAGAGTGCGCGGGCTCATAGAGCTGAAAGTGGTTACGGGGCGTGCTGATGTGAACGACGTCGCCAACCTTGAGGTTGTCGTGCAGATAGGCCGACCCGCCTCGCGTGTTGGCATCCCTGCCGACGCCGATCACATACCGATCGTGTTCGGCCGGGTCGTTGCACAGCGAGTACTGCCGCACGATGAAGTGGCCATAGGCGTCACGCACTGGCAGTTCAACGTCAATGTGGGAGCCCGCTGCGAAAGGGGTTAGTTCGTAGCCGTCGACCGCCCGCAGCTCGATTGCGACCACGCCGTCTGCGACGACACGGCGCTCCTGCACCCGCACGTTCAGGCCGGTGGTAGTGGGCATTGAATTCGCTGGTGCCATGGTGTCAGGCTCTCGGAGGGTCAGGTTTGAGCAGTAGGCTGTGCGCTCACTGGGCGGGGACTTGTACGGGCATGGAACTAAGTCCACGGAACACGGGCGAATGCATCCGAACGACCCGGTCGTGCAGCACGGTGAACCTGCGCGTCCGCGCGAACCACTCCTCCAGGAAGATTCGCGACATGGCTTTGGCCAACTGGGCGCCGAGGCAGAAGTGGACGCCGTGTCCCATTGCCAGGTGCCGGCTTGGCGGACGCGTGAGATCAAAGCGTTCGGGGTCGGTGTATTTGCGCTCGTCCCGGTTGGCCGACCCATACATCACCAGCACGCTTTGACCGGCGCGAATTGTTTGGCCATGTAGTTCGATGTCCTGTGTGGCGGTGCGATGGAAGCGCTGAGTGGGGGTGTCATACCGCAGCATCTCCTCGATGGCAGTCGGCGCCTGCGACAGGTCTGAAGCCAGCAGGTCAGCCTGGTCGGGGTGCTCGTTGAGCGCCAACATCGCGTTTCCGATGAAGCTCGAGGCGCTTTCGATGCCGGCTCCTAACAGCGTGGCCACCGTGTGCATCAGGTCGATCGGCGAGAGTTTTTGGCCTTCGACCTCGGCCGCAATGAGTGCGCTGATCAGGTCGTCGCGCGGCTCGATGCGGCGTGCCTCGATGGTCTTTTGCGCGTAGTCGACCATCGCACGCCGCGCCTCGTAGCCGGAGGGCGGCAACTGACGGGTCACAGGATCTCGGTACACCAGTCCGTCGACCCAAATTTTCAGCTGGACGTGGTCGGCGCGCTCGAATCCGAGCAGGTCGCATATCGTCGAGGTGCTGATCCGGGCCGTGAGCTGCCTGATGATGTCTCCACCGCCGGCCGCGAAGAATTCGTTCATGAACTCTTGGGTGATGGCTCGCATCTGGGGCTCCCGCTCGACGACCCGCCCGCGCATAAAAGCGGCATTAACCAGGCCACGCAGTTCATCGTGCTTGGGCGGATCGCTGGTGCCCAGCGTGTTGCCCATGCGGGCCGGGTCGTCATCCAAAACATTGCCGCGGGCCGAGGAGAAACGCTTCGGGTCATTGCATGCGTTGGCAATGTCCTCGTAGCGCGACAGAGCCCAGCAGTTGGCCTTTTCGCACCAATACAGTGGGTGGTCGCGCCGCAGCACCGCGTAATACGGGTAAGGGTTTTCCTGTACGTGGACTGAATACGGATCGAATTCGAAGGTTGTCTCGTTGGCCATTTCTGTTCCTGTTTGTGAGGAAAGTCGCGTCTTGCCGATGGGATGACTGTGATTGAATTCAATTATGAATGCCATTAGGGATTCCACCGGGATTGGGATTGGATTCAATCGTGAATGCGCGTTAGGCCTACACTTGCAGGCATCAACCGCACAACAGGAGGCGAGCGCATGCCGCCAGTCGCACAAAAGGCCCAAGTCATGGAGCGGGCCCTTCAACAACTTCGCGCAAGGGTCGTCTCGGGCGAGCTGATGCCGGGTGAGCAGATCCGGCAGCAGGAAATGGCCGAAGAACTGGGCGTGAGCCGAGTCCCCTTACGCGAGGCGCTCAACCTCCTCGCCGATCAGGGCCTTTTGGTCCACCGTCCCAACTCGGGCTACTTCGTTGCGAAGCGTGCGCCGAACGAGCTGGCCCAGATCAGCCGCATCCTGCAGTTGCTCGAGAACGAGCTGCTGGGTTCGATTTCCTGGCCCGATGAGGACTGCATCGCAACGCTGAAGGCGCTCAACGAGGAGATGCGCGCCGTCGCCGTGGCAGACGACTGGACCCCACTCGTACGGCTCAACCGTGAGTTCCACTTGCAGATCTATTCGCTGTCGCCCTATCGAATCATCCTGGACGAGGTCAAGCGTCTGTGGACGCAGGCGGATACGTTCATCGCGACAAAAATGTCCGAAGTCAGCGCGCGACTGCGCACGGTGGAGGAACACGACCGCTTGATCGAATGTCTGATTCGACGCGACCACGACGTCTGCCTGGCGGCGATGGAGGTGCATCGCGCAAGCACAACGAGTGGCTTGGCCCCCGATGCGCAACTTCGCCTCACTAATCCGAGGAACTCCCTCACCGCAGGGCCGGTGATGAACTGAAAGACCACGCGATGACGCTGCAGCTGTGTCTTGCAGGCGAAGGGGCGATCGCGCGATCGCACATGGAGGTCCTCAAGGAGACCCCTGGGGTCGTGGTGGTGTGCCTTGTGGGGGGCGTCGCCGGACCCGCGGCATCGTTTGCGCAGGAATGGTCCATTCCCCACCTCGACATGGATCTTGACGGGTGCCTTGCCAACCCTGGCATCGATGCAGTCGTCCTTGCCACACCTAGCCATCTTCATGCCGATCAGGCGGTGGCCTGTCTGAGCGCCGGCAAACATGTGCTGATCGAAATCCCGATGGCGCTAAACCTCGCCGACAGCGAGCGCGTCGCCGCAGCGGCCGCCGCGCGCCCCGACCTCGTTTGCATGGTGGCCCACACGCGCCGATTCAACGCTCCACACCGGGAAATGCGAAGGCGTATCGCCGAAGGGCACTTTCAGCTCCAGCACCTCGTATCCGAAACATACTTTTTTCGCCGTGAGAACACCAACGCGCGAGGCGAGCCGCGCTCGTGGGTCGACAGCCTGCTTTGGCATCACGCATGCCACTCTGTGGACTTGATGAGTTGGCTGCTGGATGATCCGGAACTGGATGCTTGGGGCCAACAGGGTCCGGTGCATCCGACGCTCGGAATTGCCATGGATATGACGATCGCGCTGAGATCGCGTCGGAGTGGAGGCGCGCTGGGAACCCTTGCGCTTTCCTTCAACAACCGAGGCCCGTTCGGCGGCTTCTACCGCTACATCGGGGAAGAAGGCACTTACCGCGCCTATAGGGACGAGCTCCTTGATGACGAAGGAAAATCGATCGGCTTGACCGGCATCGGCATCGAGAGCCAGGACCGGGAGTTCATCGCCGCCATAGCCGAGCATCGGCTTCCGGAAGCGAGCGTGGCAGCGTGCTTGCCTTCCATGCGCCTGCTCGATCGCATCGAACGATGCATGGCCGAGCAACTCACCCCCGCTCCCGATGGGCTTTCGTGAGCCTGACACGGTCCGCCAAGCCATCCCCATACTCCTGCCAGAGATCAGCGGCCATCTCGGCTAATCATTGATCACATTGATCTGCGGCAGCCGGTCTTTGCTCGAGATCGTCCCCTCGCCAAGGATTGACGCAGTTCGCCGCCAGCTTGCCATGGACCAGGTAGGTTGTCAGACCGGTCAAGGCAAGCATGCCCATTTGGTCCCGCGCATCTTGTGTAGCGCTGCCGATGTGTGGGAGCAAGGTCGTGTTGGCCAACTCGAGGAACCGGCGATCGATGTGTGGCTCGTTCTGGAACACGTCCAGCCCGACACTTCCTATTCGCCCACTCTCAAGGGCCGCGATGAGCGCATCCTCGTCAATCAGATCCCCTCGTGCAACGTTCACCACGGCTGCGCCGCTGGGCAGCAATGAGAGTCGCTGCGCATTGATCGATCCGCGCGTCTGCGCCGTCGCCGGCGCACAGATGCACAGCACATCGGCCACCCCCATGAGGGAATCGATTTCAGCGTGAAAGCGGGCCCCTTGCTCCAACGGCGGTGTCAGGCGGCGGCGGTTGTGATAATGGATCTTGAGATCGAACGCCCGCGCCCTGTGCGCCACCGCAAGACCGATGCGACCCATGCCATAAACACCAAGCCTCAACCCCCCGAGTTGCCGGCTGAGCATTGCCGTTGGCGACCACGGCCCCCAATGGCCGGCACGCAAGATGCGCTCGGATTCGGTGGTGCCCCGAGTGGTCGCCAGAATCAGGAACATCGCTATATCGGCCACCGCATCACTAAGCACATCGGGCGTATGAAACACCGGCAGCCCCAAGCGTGAGGCCGCCACTACATCGATGTGGTCATAGCCGACAGAGAAGGTTGCGACCGCCCTCACCCCGTCGTCCCTGAGTCGGGTCAACCGCGCAGCGTCGAGAGCTTCGGTCGGCATGACAAGGACAGCATCCTGGCCACGGGCCGCTCGGTCGAACTCAGCGCCGATCGGTTGGTCCTTCGACCACACAGTGGTACCGAAGTTCTCTTGGGCGTACGCCAGCACTCGATCGCTCAGCGCGCGCGTGATCAGCAGTTTTAGGCGTCCTTTATCCATGTCGGGGCCCCCTTAAGCCACGGTGTGAGCGGACGTGGGCGTGGCAGGGGCCTCCTCTGTGCCGTGCAACGTCACCGGCTGGGCTGCCGAATTGGTTTCGTCGGGAGCGGATGTCACCTGGAACAGCCTCTCACTGAGCACCCTCCAGCGCACGCGCGCAGTCGTGATGCTGGCCTCTTTGACGTGCCCGAAGCCCCTGATCTGTTCGGGCAACCGCGCGATGGCGAGCGCATGATCTAGATTGACCTCGTCCCACCGGGACAGAATCTCTTCGACGGCCTTTCGGTATTCATCCACCAGGCGCCGCTCCTCGCGTCGTTCCGCAGTCCGTCCAAAGATGTCCATCGGTGTTCCGCGCAGCCTGCGCAGCGCCGCTAGCGTACGGAAGACCGGCATCATCCAAGGCCCGAAGGACTGCTTCACAGGTTGACCTTGTGCGTCACGCTTTCCGAACATTGGCGGCGCCAAATGGAAAGTGAGCTTCGGCTTGCCTTCGAACTCCTGAGCGAGCTTCGCGCGAAACTTGCCGTCCGTGTACAGGCGCGCAACTTCGTATTCGTCCTTGTAGGCCATCAGCTTGAAAAGGTTCGAAGCTACCGCCCGAGTCAAATCCCCACTGCCGCCCCGGTCGGATTCGACCTGCTGGACCCGTCCGACGAAGTCAGCGTAGCTCCTTGCATAGTCGGCATCCTGGTACTCCTTCAAAACGGCGGCACGGTCGGCGATCAACGAGGCGCCTGTCTTTGGCCTTTGCACGATGACGACTGTCTGCGACGGCGAGGCCTCGCGCGCTACGGAAGAAAGGTCCAGCGCCGCCCTGCGTCCCCACTGAAAGGCTGATTGGTTGGCTTTGACCGCTACGCCATTGATTTCGATAGCCTTCAGCAGCGCTTGCGAGGACACTGGTACAGCGCCTTTCTGAAACGCAAACCCTAGCAGGAAGAGATTGGCGGCGATCGCATCGCCCATCAAGCGGGTCGCCAGCTGCGTCGCGTCGACAAAGTCCATGTGGCCACCGACGGATTCCGCGATGAGTTCGCGCACCTGCGTCGCGGGGAACTCCCAGTCTGCGTTCTGGGCAAAGTGACCGGTGGGCTGCTCGAACGTATTCACCAAAGCATAGGTGCGGCCTGGACGCATTCTCGCGATGGCGTCCGGCGCGCCGGCCGTCAACATGTCACATCCCAGGATCAGATCCGCCTCGCCTGTAGGTATGCGCTGCGCCTTCAAATGCGCATTGTCTGAAGCGATGCGAACGTGGGAAGTCACGGAGCCGTTCTTCTGAGACATTCCGGTCATGTCCAGCACGCTGACGCCCTTGCCTTCCAAATGGGCGGCCATGCCGATCAGCGCACCGACCGTGATGACGCCGGTGCCCCCGATACCGGTGATAAGGATGTTGTGGATCTGATCGAGCGAGGGCAACGGTGGCTCGGAAAATGTAAAGGCCAGGTCGGTCTTCGCCTCGACAGGTCTGTTCTTGCGCGGCACCACGCCTTCCACGCTCACGAAGCTCGGGCAGAAGCCTTTGATGCAGGAATAGTCGGCGTTGCAGGAACTCTGATCAACACGCCTCTTCAGGCCGTAGTCAGTCGGTTGGGGCTGTAGCGACGTGCAGTTCGACTGTTCTCCGCAATCGCCGCAACCCTCGCACACGTCCTCGTTGATGAACACGCGCTGTGCGATCTTCGGAAACTCGCCCATCTTGCGGCGACGGCGCTTTTCGGCCGCGCACACTTGGTCGTAGATCAGCACCGAGACGCCTTCGAAATCGCGCAGCTCGCGCTGGACCTTCTCCAGCTCGTCACGATGGTGCACGGTAAATGTCAGCCCGTCGCCATCCTTTGGCAGCGCCGAACGATCGTGCCAGCGGGTCGGGTCCTCGGCGACGAGCGCGATCCTCGTGACGCCCTCTGCCGCGACCTGTTGGGCGATCCGCGGCACACTGATGGGCCCATCGACCGGCTGACCGCCCGTCATGGCCACCGCGTCGTTGTACAGAATCTTGTAGGTGATGTTCACCTTCGCGGCGACAGCCGCCCTGATCGCCATCGAGCCCGAATGGTAGTAGGTGCCATCGCCAAGGTTTGCGAAGACGTGCTTGCGTTTTGAGAACCAGGCTTGCCCAAGCCAAGGCGCACCTTCGCCTCCCATGTGCGTAGTTGTCTTGTTGTGTTCCGGATAGATCGCCGTCGCCATTACATGGCAACCGATGCCCGCGAGCGCCAGGCTCCCCTCGGGGACCTTGGTCGAGGTGTTGTGCGGGCAGCCCGAGCAGTACCATGCCGGCCGCGGGGGCGTGGCCACTGCTTTTCCAAGCACAACGTCTTTCGCATCGAGGATCGCCAGCCGTGTACGGATCATGTCGCTGGTGTGGAAGCGCGCAATACGCCCGGCGATCACGCGCGCGATCTGCGCGACTGAAAAGTCCGCAGTCGCCGGCAAGAGCCAGCGCCCGCGCGGATGGGCCCACTCGCCCGCCTCATCGAATTTTCCGATGACCCGTGGGCGGACGTCCTCACGCCAGTTGTACAGGTGTTCCTTGAGCTGATACTCGACAACCTGCCGTTTCTCCTCGACCACCAAGATCTCATCGAGACCTTCGGCGAACTCGCGGATCGAATCGGGCTCGAGCGGCCACGGCATCGCCACTTTAAACACTCGCACGCCCACCTCCGCAGCCATCTCGGCGTCGATCCCGAGCTCTTCCAGCGCCTCAAGAACATCACGGTACGACTTGCCTGATGCGACGATGCCAAGCTTGGCATGAGGAGAGTCGAGCGTGACGTGATTGAGCTTGTTCTCTCGCGCGTAGGCGATGGCGGCGTAGATCTTGTAATCCTGCATCAACGCCTCTTGCTTGCGCGCCTGCAAGCCGAGTGTGTCGGTCGACAGGCGCGCATGCACGCCGCCTGGCGGAAACGCAAAATCGCGTGGCAGCACGGTTTGCACGCCCATCGCATCGGCGCCGATCGGACCCGAAGATTCGACTGTGTCGGCTAATGCCTTGAAGCCTACGGGCAAACCTGCGAAGCGCGACATCGCGAAACCATGCAGGCCCAGCTCAATGTACTCCTCCACGCTCTGCGGATACAGCATCGGAATCATCGCCGCCGAGAAGATGTGGTCGCTCTGGTTGGGTAACGTCGATGAGTACGCGCCATGGTCATCCCCCGCGATGAGCAAGACGCCGCCATGGGCGGAGGTGCCGCCATGGCTCATGTGCTTGAAAACGTCGCCGCAGCGGTCGACACCCGGCCCCTTTCCGTACCACATCGCATACACGCCGTCGACCGCGCTCTCGCCCGTGAGGTGCACCTGCTGCGTCCCCCAGACTGCCGTCGCCGCCAGTTCTTCGTTGACCCCAGGAAGGAACTTGACGCCATTGGCATCGAGATGCTTCTGTGCGTGCCAGAACGCCTCGTCGATTCCGCCGAGTGGCGATCCGCGGTAGCCCGACACGAACCCGGCCGTGTTCAGGCCGGCCACTTGGTCGCGCCAACGCTGCACGAGCATGAGGCGAACAAGCGCCTGGATGCCGCTCAGGTAGACGCGGCCGTTCGTCGATGTGTACTTGTCGTCCAGCGAGACGCTGGCTAGTTCGGGGCTCTTCATCATGGTCTTGAATCCGGTAGGAATCACAAAAAGCACGCTTGGCCATAGGTAAACGGCACTGCGCGTCGAGCAACCGGCGGCGGGTATAGCCCCCGGGGCACTATCCAAAAAGTCTTCGAATCAATCAGTAGGCGGGAATCTCGTCCTCCTTTCGATACCAGCGGTCCTTCCCCAGCATTACGCGGTGGTGTCCCTCTCCAGAGGGCATCATCGGAAAGCAGTTTTCCTGCGCGGCCACCTGCACGTCGAGAAAGAAAGGCCCCTTGTAGGCGAGGCACTCGGCCAGTGCTGCTTCGAGCTCTGCGGTTTTGGACACGCGCCGTCCACCCCAGCCGAACGCTCTGGCAAGCGCGACGAAATCCGGCAGTGCCTCGTTCCAACTATGACTCAGCCGATTCCCGTGATTGAGTTCTTGCCATTGGCGCACCATCCCCATGTAGCCGTTGTTCGAGAGTACGAGTTTCACGGGCGTCCGGTGCTGCACGGCGGTGGACAACTCTTGGATGTTCATCAGCACTGAGGCGTCGCCACTGACGCATACGACAAGAGCCTCCGGCTGCGCGACCTGGGCGCCGATCGCAGCGGGCAGCCCATAGCCCATCGTGCCTGCGCCACCAGAGGTGAGCCAGCGCCGCGGACGTTCAAAACACAGATACTGGGCGGCCCACATCTGGTGCTGGCCCACGTCGGTGGAAACAATCGCATCGCGTCCGACTAACTGACTTTGTAGCGATGCCATCAGCTGCTGCGGCAGGATGACGTCGCTACGCGGCGTGAATTCAAGGCATTTACGCGAACGCCAGCGTGAGATCCACCGCCACCAGGGCTCCAGTCGCTCAGGCATGAGGGTGTCCAGTGGGCTCGATGCCAGCAAGGCCTCGACCACCGCCCGGCAGTCGCCAACCATGGGCACATCCACCGAACCCAATTTGTTGATGTTGGCAGGATCGATGTCGATGTGACTCTTGCGCGCGTGGGGACAGAACTCTTCCAGCTTGCCAGTCACACGATCATCGAAGCGCGCGCCGATGCAGATCACCAAGTCATACGGATGAGACCCTCTATGAGTTCGGCCGCGTGCTGGCGACCATCCCCGAAATTCAGGAGGCGTACCTGGTCTAAGGTGACTACGACTACTACATCCGTATCGCGGTGCGTGACACGCGCGACTACGAGCGTCTCTTGCGCGAGAAGCTGTACAAGATTCCCGGCATTCGCCACAGCAAGTCGAGTTTCGTGTTGCGCGTGCTGAAAGAAGCCAGCGTGCCGCTCGGCTGATCACGAGTCATCACCATCGGTCGCGCCGAGCGGACGTGTCGCAGCAGCGTCGAGCTCTCGCATGAGCGCCAGTCCGCTGCGCTCTGACACGATGCCCGGCCGCAGCCAGCCATGCTCCAACTCGACGAGGCCACGGTACTGAAGGCGATGCAGCAGGCGAAGCACGCTCTCGAAGTTGATTTCTCCGCTGCCGGGCTCCGTCCGCCCCGGGTTGTCGGCGATCTGCACGATGTCGATCGCATCCCAGGTCGCCTCTAGGTTGGCGAGCAGATCACCGTCCATGATCTGCACGTGAGAGGTGTCGAAGATCAGTCGCACCGCAGGATGATCGACGGCGCGCACGATGGCGTAGGCGTCGGCGATGTGCTGCAGCAGCATGTCTGGCACGCTCTTGCTGCTCAGGGTCTCCAGGCACAGCGACACGCCCGCAGCGGCGGCGATTTCCGCTGCAAATCGAAGATTCCGGATGAAAGCCGCATGCTGTTCAGCCATGGGCCGGTCAGGATCCGAACCGCCGAGCACCGCCAGCCGCTTCGCGCCGATCCGTTTCGCAGCGTCAATGGCCAGTCTCAATTCGGCTGCAATCGCGTCACGGGCATCTCGCGTATCAACGGCCCACATCGTGGCCCGCAGCTTGTCGAAGGTGGTGTAGAGCAAACAACCCGCCTCGAGGCCGCTGCGCGCCAGCGCTTCGCCGACACGGCGCTGCTCGTCGACCGTTCGGCCGCGAGCGGCGGCATACAGGACGCCTGCAAACCCTTGGTCTCGCGCAAACTCAATGTGGGCGACGGGATCGTCGGAGCCCACGGTGGCGCGGAACAACGGGTCGAATGGTGGCCGGTAGCCGAGATGTGGCGCATAGCGCAGGTTCCAGGTCACCGGATGCCCTTTCCAGAGGAGGTAGGAAGACGCAGGATGTCTGGTCCGAGTTCGGCAATCCGAGGCACGCCGCACAACTGCATGGCCCGACGCAACTCTTCCTGCAGGATTTCCAAAGCACGGGCGGCGCCCGCCTCTCCCGCCGCGGAGGCGCCATAGAGTGTGGCGCGCCCCATTGCCACAGCTTGGGCACCTGAGGCCACGGCCTTGAGCACATCACTGCCCCGACGAACGCCCGAGTCGAGGATCACCGGAATCCGCGATCCCACTGCGCTCACCACATCGGTCAGCGCGTCGACTGCTGCGACGGAACCATCGAGTTGCCGCCCCCCGTGGTTGGATACCCAGATGGCATCGACGCCCAGTTCGGCCAACTGCTGTGCATCATCGCCACGCAGCACCCCCTTGACGATCAACTTGCGCGGCCATGCTTCGCGCAGACGCCGCAGCGCCTGCCAGTCGAAACCCGCATCGAGGTTTTGCCCCACCTTGGCGGCAATGGAAGCATCGGGTGCAGCCATGCCTTCCAGGCCATCGAGGTTCTCGAAACGCGGCGCACCCGCGCGCAGCATGTGCCAAAGCCACACCGGATGGCCGAGGAAATCCGCAGCGAGCCGCCAGCTGGGGCGCAACGGCACGGTGAACCCGTTGCGGAGATCGCGCTCGCGCTTGCCGCCCGTCTGGAGGTCGAGGGTTACAACCAGTGCTTCGTATCCGGCATCGCGCGCACGTGCCATCAGGCGGTTCGTGAAGTCGCGATCGCGAAGCACATAGAGCTGGAACCACAGTCGGCCGCCAGCACCTTCAGCAATGGCCTCGATCGAGGAGGTGGCCGTCGTGGACAAGGTGTATGGAAGTCCTGCCTTGGCCGCTGCACGGGCGATGGCCAAATCGGCCTGCGGCCAGCCTGCACCGATGGCACCGGTTGGCGCGATCAGCATCGGGGCAGCCGCGGGTGCGCCAACGATCGTGGTACCAAGGTCCACGTTCGACACGTCCACCAGCACTCGCGGCACCAGGCGCATCCGCTCGAAAGCGTGGCGGTTGTCGCGCAGGGTGCACTCGTCCTCGGCCCCACCGTCGAAAAAATCAAAGACAGCGCGTGGAAGACGCTGTAGCGCCATCTCGCGCAGGTCCTGCACGCTGTGGGCTTCATGCAGTCCGCGGGACACGGCTATCCCATTGCGCTCTGCGCCGCCGTCCGAAGTGCATCTGCAGCCTGGCGCTGCGCAGTTCCGGCTGCGTCAAGTTGACCTCGCATGCCGAAAAAGGTGTGCAGCATGCCGACATAGCGCACACAGGTTGCACTTACGCCCGCTTCAGCCAGACGGGCAGCATAGGCCTCGCCGTCGTCGCGCACCACGTCACACTCCGCTGTGATCACCAGCGCCGGTGGCAGAGCCGCATGCGAGGCAGCGAGCAGTGGCGACAGACGCCAGTCGTCCACCTTTGCCGTCCGGCCAAGGCCGTAGTTTTTGAACGCATGGGTCACGTCAACGGAGCGTTGTCCGTAGCCGTTGGCGTACTGCTTCATCGATGCCGATTCTTGGCGGGCATCCGTTGCGGGGTAGATCAACACTTGAGCCAGGATGCGAGGGCCGCCCTCATCCCGCGCCCGCAGGCAGAGCCCGGCAGCCAAATTTCCGCCAGCGGACTCGCCCAGCACGGCGAGCCGTTCGACCGGTAGGTCATGCTCATGACCATGGGCGACAACCCAGGTCGCAGCGATCCAGGCATCTTCTGCAGCAGCGGGGAACAGATGCTCCGGCGCGAGCCGGTAGTCAACATTGACGATCGCCAGCCCGGATTCTGCAGCGAGATGCCGGCAAGTGGCGTCGAAGCTGTCCAGGTTTCCCATCAGCCACCCGCCCCCATGAAACGCAAGGGCAACGCCCAGGGGATTTGCAGGGCGATACACGCGCACTGGCAGTTCACCATCCGGATGGGAAATACGAAGGTCGAAGACTCTCTCAATCTCGGGACCACGAGGCCTGGAGGCCGTTCGGGCCGCCATGCCCGCGCGAGCCTCTTGGGGCGCGGTATCGGCGAGACTGGGCTTCCCGGCCGCGGCCTCTGCGTGGGCACGCAGGTGGGGGTGAATATCGGTGCGGACGTTGGACATGGTGTGTGCAGCTAAATTCAGCCCGGGGGAGGACCAAAGGTGATATTGGGAAGAGCGGTGGTCACGCTGACCCCACCGTCGACGGCGAGCACGGCGCCCGTGACATGCGCGCCGAGGTCTGATGAAAGAAACAACAACGGACCTGCGATCTCTGCGGGCGTTGCGGCCCTCCCCAGCGGTACGGTTTTGCCGATGGATTGCCACGCCGCATCGTCAAGTCGGACGTTGAGGCGCGGTGTCCGCACGTAGCCGGGCGCCACCGCATTCACGCGCACACCCCGCGGGCCGTACTCGGCCCCCGCGCAGCGCACCAGATGGTGGAGAGCCGCCTTCGAAACGCCATACGCCGTCTGGTTGGGGACCGCCAAGTTGCCAGACATCGATCCGACGAAGGTCACGCAACCACCCCCATCGGCTGCCATCGTCTCCCCGCCTATCTGGATGGCCATGTAGGCGTGGCGCAGCACGATGTCGAATTGGCGATCCCAGGCAACATCGTCGGTCTCGGACAGCGGCTTGATGCCAGCGACACCGATGATGTCGACCACGCCATGCACCCTGCCGAGGACTTGACGCGCATGGGCGAAGAGGCGCTCCATGTCCGCCCGAGCCGTCACGTCGGCTGCGAAGGGGATGCCGCCAGTTGCATTGGCAATACGATCAGCCAACCCCTCGTCGCGATCCACACACAGGACGCGCGCGCCCGCTTGGGCCAAGGCGTGAGTTGTCTGCTCACCGATTCCCTGCCCGGCCCCAAGGACAATAAACCCGCGCCCATCCAATCTCAGTTGCGACAGGAAGTCGGGCACCGGCGCTTCCGCGGCACTTTGCGGGCCCATTACGCAGCGGCCTTCAGGGGACGGTGACCCGGCATCAGTTCGCGCCAGGGCTGCCCGGCTCGAAGGCTTGCGTCACACGCGCCGACGCCAGTGAGGTCCATGCCAACGCCGGGGGGCTCGATGCCACTGCTCAAACCCTTCACCGCATCGAGCAATATCCGCCGCACGCGCATGACCGCCCGGTCGGATGGCACGAGATGTTCCTTCGAGCGGTCATAAAGTGCCCCTTGCGACAGTGCAATGGCGGCATCCTCCACCTCGACACCGACCAGGCCTGTCCAGCTCGATTCCTTCATCAATTTGCGGCTTTGACCGAAGGAATCCGCCCACGTTGCCGTGAACAGACAAGTCTCGCGGTTGTAGTAGCGCTTGTCGTCCAGGCCAAGCAGTTCGATCACGCGGTCAGCCTCTACGGGTGCGTCTCCATAAATGACGATGTAGGTACTCGTGTGCGTGTCATCGTCCGGAACTTCGAACACGAAGAAGGAGAACGCAGGCGATGGAATCACCCGTCCGTAGGGCACAACGAAGGGGACCACCCGGGCATTGCGCACGTCGGGCTCGTCGGTCTTGCGAAGAGCCACATAGTGGAAGCCGAACTCTGTGTCTTCAAGTTCAAGCTCCGGGTGAAGGTCGTTGGTCGCCAGAGCTGCCGGATTGACGACGTCTTTGTTGGGCTGGAACTCCTTGTCTTTCCAGCCCGGCCGCGCCATGTTGGTGTGCAGGACTCCGACGTGCGACGTGTCCTCACCACCCTCGACCAGCTGCAGATAGTTGCAATTGATGTTGATGCGGATGACGGCTCGATTCTCGGACTTGGTGTCCATGAAGGCGTAGCGAGAAAACGCTGGCTCGCGGTCGCGCGGGCCAACGTAGGCCCAGACCAGGCCAGCTTCCTCGTGCACCGGATAGGCCGGTGCCTTCATCCGCGCCCGATACTTCGCATCATCATGGTTGGGCGTTTCCAGGAGGGCCCCTGTAACGTCGAACTTCCAGCCGTGGTAGAGGCAACGGATACCGCCCTCTTCCACACGCCCCAGCGCGAGCGAGGCACCCCGGTGCATGCACAGCTCATCGAACATGCCGACTCGGCCTTCGGTGTCCCGAAAGACCACGAAATTCTCGCCAAGCAGCCGAACGCGCAGCGGATCGCTGTCAGGCGCTGGCAATTGTGCAGAGGTACAGACGGGGTGCCAGTATCGGCGCATGACCGCGCCCATGGGCGTTTCTGGTCCAACATGACACAGCAGGGCGTTATCTTCAGTCTTGAGCATTGGGATTCCTTTCAGTTCGCAGCACGGGCTGGCTCGGATTGAGGGACGGCCGGCGGCCGGTGATTCGGCACCAAGCTCTGCCAGGGTTGTTCAGTCTCAATCTCGGCCGAGATCCCGATGATTTGCGTGGTGTCGGCCCGCACCACCGGCAGCTCGTTTGTTTCGCGCAAGACCCGGACGCAGGTCAATAGCGAGCGGTAGAGGCGGGTGATGGCGATGTCCGCAGTCGAGAGCATCTCGCGGGACCGGTCGCGTAGCGCGCCGCTCGAGATGCTGCAGGCGGCGTCTTCCTGAGAGAAGCTGGCGAGCCCTGTGAAATGCCCCGCGCGCTGCAGGGCCCGGTCTTGTCCGTAGCCATTGGCCCAGCTCTGCTTGTTGGGACCATCGCACGTGTCCGCCGTCATGCCATACGCGGATAGCGTCGCATCGTCGAGTCCGACAAAAGCCAGTTGCTGGGAACGCAACGGCTCTTCCCCAATTCGCTTTTCGGTGTTCCACCAGACGTGATAGAAGTTGCAGCGCTCGTCATTGACTGGCACCACAGCAAAGAAGAGGTCGCCGTTCGGATTTGCCACGAAGCACGGAGCGATGAACGAAGCGATCCGCGCCATGCGTTTGTCCCCGGCCGGACGAATCGCCACGTAGTGGAAACCGAATTCGGTCTCCTCCGCCTCGATCTGCGGCGACGCATCGAACTGCATGTGCGATGTCTTCTTCGCAAAGTCCATGTCTGAGCCGTTGGTCTTGGCCAGACCCGAGGCATGGAGCAAGGTGAGATGGGAAGAATCGACCAGACCCTCGATGACTTGAACGAAGTTGCAGTTCTCCACCGCTACGGCATTGATACGGTACGCGGCGTCCACATCCATCCAAGGCCAGCGCGGGAACTCGGGTTCGTGCTCCTTGGGGCCGAGGTACACCCAGATCAGTCCCCCCGCTTCGCGAACGGGGTACGTCCTGCCGCGAATCCGCTCCTTGAACTTCGGATCTGCCACATTGGGCGTGTCGAGAACTGCGCCGTCAACGGCGAACTTCCAGCCGTGATAGATGCAACGCAAGCCCTCGGGCTCAGCACGAGCGAGAAGCATCGACGAACCCCTGTGCAGGCAGGCCTCGTCGAAAAAGCCTGGGCGGCCCGCACCGTCACGCCATGCGACAAAACGCTGCCCCAGCAACTCCACCCCCTTCGGATCGCTGCCCGCTTCCGGGAGTTCAGAAGATTGGAGAGCAGGTAGCCATGTGCGACGCATGACATCGCCCATCCCGGTTCCGGGTCCGACCCGGCACATCAATTCGTTGTCTTGGGTTTTCAACATTTGTAGATTCCTCTCAATCGTGGTGGGGACACTTCATCGGAAGCTTCTAGAAATCAACGGTCAAACGTGGCTCGAGAGACCGCGAGCAACAAGGCATGAAGCAGTCGTTTTTCGCTCGCTCGGCATCGGTGAGGTACATGTCGCGATGGTCGGGCTTTCCTGCCAAAACCCTCGTCAAGCAGGTTCCGCACACGCCTTGTTCGCATGAGACTTCCAACGGCAAACCAGCGTCGATGAGCGCGCTCGCGACGCTCTGCTCTGCCTCGATTCGGATGACCCGACCGGACCGTTCCAGGACCAAGTCGAAGGCATCGTCAGCCGAATGGTCGATGACTGCGCCCGCGAAGTACTCGCGATGAAGTCGCTCCTCTGGCCAGCCAAGCTCACGTGCGGTGCGAAGAACATGGTCCATGAATCCCGAAGGGCCGCAGACGTAGAGATGCGTGTCGGGCTCCGGTGCTCCGATCGAGCGCACGGCGTCGAAGCGCTGATCCTCCGGGCCGTCGTCGACATGCAGCCACACGTTGGACGCGAAGCCCGCGCTGTGGAAGTACTCGACAAACGCCATCCGGGAAAGCGAACGGCCGCAGTAGTGGAGCTCGAACGGCGCGCCGTCCTGAGCCAGTTGCTCCGCCATGCAAAGCAGCGGCGTCACCCCGATGCCTCCCGCGAACAGCAGCGAACGCTTGGCGGACTTCTGCAGAGGGAAATGATTGCGCGGTTCGCTGATCGTCAGCACCTCGCCTTCTCGCACCAACTCATGCATCCGATCCGACCCTCCGCGAGAGGCTGGGTCTCGAAGAATTCCGATGCAGTAGCGATGGATCTCGGAGGACGGATTGAAGAGCGAATATTGGCGCACGGGACCGCCAGGCACATGGACGTCAATGTGCGCGCCCGCGGCGAAGGCGGGCAGCGGCATCCCGTCGACAGGAGAGAGCTCGTAACTTTCCACCCCCTCCGCTCGGGTCCGTCGTTCGACAACTTTGACTTCACGCATGCCTGCACTCCTCAGCTTCGATCAACTCGGAATTTAATCTTCCATGGAAGATGTTTAAGACGGACTTTAGCCTTTTGGACATTGGCGCGCCTCAGTTGGAAAGCGTGGTGGCGGCTGGCCGCCTCCGGACGATGACCATCGGAGCTCCGCCGAGTTCACGCTGCGCCAACCAACGCGCAAGCCCCTGGTCCATCACCTGCGCATGTTCGGGAAACCAGCGGGCGAGCTCCTGCGCCAGTGCGCGCGCCACGTCAAGGCGCCCCGCTTGTACAAGTTCACGCACTTCCACCACGGAGCGCAGAACCGCGGCGTGCTCATCGACATGGCAGCCAGCTGACGGATAGTCGCCCGTGCGCATCCATTGGTCCTCTTCAGCGAAATGCCGGCGTGCATGGTCTTCAAAACGGGCCAGCGCTGCGCCGACTTGGGAGTCATCGCAGGTCAGCAGCGCCTGGACACACTCGACGAACTCATGGTGCGTGTCATCCATCTCGGCGTGACCGAGGGCGAACTCAGGGCGCCATTCGAAGTTGATGTCACCCATCTCAGGTCTCCTGCAAATCCGCGCTCGCGGCATTCACTTTGTGTGAGGGCATCAGGGTGCGCCAGGGCCGTTCACTGTTCACCGACCCATGGGTGCCGACGACGCCGCGCCAGTCGATGCGCACGCCCTGCCCTGGCAGGGCCTTCCCTGCTTCGATCGCATCGGCACAACTCAGCAGAGAGCGATACAGACGACCTACGGCCACGTCTGCACTCGACAGCATTTCCTGGCTCCGACTGCGAATAGGCCCGGCCGATACCGAAACGGCCACGTCCTCCTCAATCAAGCCAGGCAGCCCGCTCCAGCTTTCGCCGCGACGCATCGCGTCCCGGTCCTGGAAGAAGTTGTTGCGCGGGTTGGGCCGATCGCTGCGTCCCAGCGTGTCATTGGTGATGCCAAAGGCGTCAAGGACCTCGTCCTCCAGGCCGACGAAATGCAGGTGCTTGGAACGCAGCGGTTCGGCGCCCAAGCGTTCGGTCTCGCTCCAGAACACATGGAAAAAGGCCGAACGGACGTCGTCGATCGGAACCACCACCGTCATGATGTCGCCGTTGGGGTTCAAGAGCGTGCATGGCGCGATGAACGCCGTCACACGGGCGTCGACGCGCGTCGACGTACCCTCGGCCACCTCACGAAGGGCCGCGTAGTAGAAGCCGAACACCGTGTCTTCTGCCTCGATGCGAGGTGCAAGGTTGTTCTGCATCGAACTGACTTTTTGCGCGAAGGCCACGTCGCTGCTTCCCGACTGCTTCATCCCATTCAAGTGCAGGACGCCAAGGTGGGAAGAATCGACCAATCCCTCGATCACCTGCACGTAGTTGCACTCCTCGACGTGGTAGGTCACCAGTACCTGCAAAGGCGGCAGGTCCATCCACGGCCAGCGGGGAAAGTCCGGCTGGTGCTCGACAGGTCCTAGATAGACCCAGATCAGGCCGCCCGCCTCGACGACGGGATGGGTCCGGCCGCGAATTCGCTGGCGGAATTTCGGGTCAGCGACGTTGGGGGTCTCCAGGACCGTGCCATCAACCGCGAACTTCCAGCCGTGGTAAATGCAGCGCAGACCTTCAGGCTCGGCGCGTGCCAACAACATCGAAGAACCTCGGTGTAGGCAAGCCTCGTCGTAAAAACCTACGCGCCCGATGCCGTCACGATACGCGACAAAGCGCTCGCCCAACATCTCGACGCCCTTCGGGTCGCCTGCAGGCGTCGCCAGCTCGGAGGACTGCAAGGCGGGCAGCCAGTAGCGACGCATCGCCGCGCCCATCGGCGTGTCGGCGCCGACACGGCACATACGTTCGTTGGATTTGTCAATGAGCATCGAAACCCTCCTGTACGTCAGTGGTAGACGGACCCACCGTCCACCGCGAGGACCTGGCCCGAAATGAAGGAGGCATCGTCGCTCGCGAGAAACGCAACAGCACCGACGATGTCGGCGGGCCACCCATCGCGCGGCAACGCTCGCGTGGCGATTGCAGCTTCACGATAGGCGTCCCGAAAGGCCTCGTTCGCCAGGTTGCCCTCGCTGAGCGTGTAACCTGGCGAAACGGCGTTGACGGTCACGAACGCAGGGCCCAGCTCCTTCGCCAGCGCCCGCGTCATCGTCATCAACGCCCCCTTGCTCGCCACGTAGTCCAGCATGAACGGCGCGCCCTTGAAGGCCGTGCCAGATGTGATGTTGACAATCCGGCCAGCTTTCTGCGCGCGCATGTGCGGCGACACTGCGCGAGTGCAAAGGAACGGCCCCATCGCATTCACTTCCTGCATGCGCCGCCATTCCGCAACCGTGATGTCTTCGAACGGACGAAGCTGAATCGTGGCAGCGATCGCTGCGTTGTTCACGAGAATGTCGACGCGACCGAACTCTTTCATCGTGCGCTCAACCATGTCGCTGACGGATGCCTCGTCAGCCACATCTGTTTTGAGGGCCACCGCTCGTGCGCCGCTGGATCTCAGTTCCGCAGCGCGGGATTCTGCGTCTGCCACGTCTGCTAAGACAAGAGCGGCGCCATCGTGAGCCAAACGTTGTGCAATGGCCAAGCCAATTCCCGTAGCCGCGCCGGTGACAATGGCCGTTTTTCCTTCGAGCTTCATCTATTGGTTCCTCATCTCAGTGACTGAGGCCCATGAGCGCCGCGAGCGCCGGGCCTTCCTCGCTCACGTCCTTCGACAGGCCCTCGAAAACACACCGACCGCGGTCCATGACGACGCAACGCTGTGACAGATCCAGGGCGATGTCGACGCGCTGCTCGACCAGCAACAGGGCAACCGAGCCACCTGCAACAATCTTTCGGATGCTGCCCACCAACTGCTCGACCACGATCGGCGCCAGTCCCTCGAAAGGTTCGTCCATTAGCAGGACGCGCGGATTGCCGAGCAGCGCTCGAGCGACAGCCAGCATCTGTTGCTCTCCACCCGAGAGCTGCGTCCCGTAGCTTTCGAGCCTTTCGCCAAGACGCGGAAAGAGCTGGAGCACCCGCTCTATGGACCACGGGCCTTGGCGCGATGCGGCATCCAGGTGCTCCTGGACGGTGAGACTGGGAAACACTTCCCTGCCCTGTGGCACATAGCCGAAACCGCGACGTGCCCTCTCGTGGATCGGCGCGGCAGACAGGTCATTTCCTTCTAGGAGAATTTGACCACCCCGCCGCTTGGCACGCCCCATCAGCAATTCGAGCAGGGTGCTCTTACCGACGCCATTTCGACCGATGACAGCCACGGTCTCCCCGCTGGCCACGTTCAAGCTGAACTCCTCGACCACTTGAGTCGGACCCCAGCCGCCTCCCAGGTTGCGGATCTCAAGCATGGACGGCCACCCTTCCGCCTTCGAAGCGCTTGGTTCCCGCCGTGCCCAGGTAGACAGCCTGAACTTCTGTATGGGACATGACTTCCTTAGGCGTCCCTGAGATCAAGACTTCGCCCTGAACCAAAACTGAGACTTCCGACGCGAAGCGACGGACCATCTCCATGTCGTGCTCGATCATGAGTACCGCAATTTGCGCTGGTAGGCGCTCAATTGCGTTGATCAGCAGGTCCAGTTCATTGCTGGGAATTCCGGCCGCCGGTTCGTCAAGCAGAAGTACTTTGGGTTCCATGGCTAGCGCGATGGCGATTTCCACCAGGCGCTGGCGTCCGTAGGCGATCTCGGAGACCTTGCGGTGCATATCGTCGGCCAGTCGCAACTGTTCAAGGAGAATCTCTGTGCGCTCCAGAAGGTCCTTCTGCTTGCCGGCCGACCTCCACATGTCGAAACTTCGACCCGCGCATTGGCTGACAGCAATGAACACGTTTTCGAAGACAGTCAGTTCCGCATACAGGCTCGATATCTGAAAGGTACGGACAAGACCGCGCCGCGTACGCTGAGGGGCAGAGGCTTTGGTGAGGTCCTCGCCGAACAACTGAAGCCGGCCGGAGTCGGGCTTTAGGACTCCCGTCAACAAATTGACGAGCGTGGTTTTTCCCGCGCCGTTGGGCCCGATCAGCGCAGTACGCGCACCTCGGGCTAAGGTCAGGCTGACGTCCTTTGTCACTTGGAGGGCGCCGAAGCTCTTGCTCAGTCCGAAGGCTTGGAGGGCGGGCATCATGCCAACTTCTACGAGAGATGAGACGGTAGTCAAGAACGCCCCCCCAGACGAAGGTTACGCCAAGCGTGCTGGGCGATACCCATCAGGCCACCTCGGCCGAACATAACCACCGCGATCAGCAGGACGCCAATCACGAGCATCCAGTAGTACGGATTCCACTGCGACGAGAAATGCTTGAGCAGCATGTAAATTGGCGCTCCGATCAGCGCGCCGTACAGACCTCCAAGACCACCCAGCACCAGCATCACAAGCACGTCGACACTGGTGTCGAGTGCGAACACACCAAGACCTACGAACGCGTTGGCTTGGGTAAAGAGCGCCCCTGCGATGCCCGCCGCTGCGCCACTGATTGCGTAAGCCAAGGTGAGGTGAGGCAACACCGAGTTGCCGATTAGCCGCATGCGGCCGGGGTTCTCTCGGATGCCCTGCAGGGCTATTCCAAAGGGTGAAGAGACCACCCGCTTCAACAGCCAAAACACGACCACTAACCAGCCCAAGGTATAGAGGTAGCTGGTCTTGCCGCCAAGCCCCCAATCGAACACGCCGAGGATCGGCGCAAACTGGATACCAGACAGGCCGTCATCGCCTCCCGTGATGCCGGTAGCCTTGTGAGCTGCCTCGAACACCAACACACCGATGGCAAGTGTGACCATCAGCAGGGGTAGATGGGTCAGCCGCAGTACAAAGGGGCCCAGCGCCAGTGCGAGCAGTGCCGATGCGAGGCCAGCCACGAGCACCGCACTGATGGGCTCGGTCCAGCCCGCCAGCGATAGCCAGCCTGCGATGTAGGCCCCGAGTCCAAAAAACACAGCGTGGCCGAACGTGAGCACGCCGGAGAAGCCCAGGAGAAGGTCAAACGAGAGAACCAGGATCACCATCACAAGCACGGAGGTCCCGAGCGAGAGATATTCTGGAAAGGCGAAGAAGATTGCCAGGGCCAGGAGCAGCCACGCGACTTCTCCGACACGCAGGCTATGCCGCGACAGGATCGAATCTCGAGGTAGTGAGGTCATGCGACACGCGTGGTCTTGCGACGCACGAAAAGGCCATCCTGTCGCCAGATCATGAGCACGATCAGCAACGCGTAGATGAAGAAGGCCCCGAACTGGGGGAAGAGGTACCGACCGGCAGTCTCGACAATTCCTACGATCACCGCGACGGCCACCGACGCGCGGATCTGACCATGTCCGGCGAGGGCGACGACGACCAGGACCAAGACCAGGTACTTGAGTGGCCACATGGGTTCCATCGGCAGCATCGGTGCTCCCAAGGCGCCTCCGAGCGCCGCCAGGCCGCAGCCCAGAGCGAATGTCGCAGAGAAGAGCAGCGGCACATTCACACCCATCGCTTGGGTCATCGTGGGGTTGTCAACCGCCGCACGAAGCTTGGCGCCGATACCGGTACGGTCAAACATCCACCAGAGCGCCCCGATCACGCAGACACAGACAATGGAGACGACGATGCGATACACCTCGAAATCGCGAAACCCCAGGTCCACGCTGGCCTTCAACGATGGCGGAAGTTCCATGCTCATCACATTGGGACCGAACACCAAGGTGAGAAGCGCAATGACGATGAAGTTGAATCCAATGGTCACCAGGACCTGGTCGAGTTGGGGTCGCTTGTAAAGGTGCACATAGAGCAGTCGTTCGGTGAGGACTCCGAATGCCGCCACGGCGAAGACCGCCGCCGGCACGGCCAAGACATACGGCCAGCCGTACTGCTGCATCAGATTGATCACCATGTAGCCGCCTATCGCGGCGAAGGCCCCGTGCGCCAGGTTCACCACGCGCATCAGCCCCATCGTGATGACGAGGCCGAGCGCGATCAGGCACAACACGAGGCCGAACGAGATCCCGTAGAGAAGAATGAAGGCCAAGGCGGACATGAGTGAACCTGTCAGACGCGGTCGTGGGTCACTTCAACGCCACCGGCTGCACTCGCTCCCAGGTCTTCACGACGCGGTTGCGCTTCTGGCCGC
Organism: Variovorax frigidus; assembly: GCF_051216515.1. Classification (NCBI taxonomy): domain Bacteria; kingdom Pseudomonadati; phylum Pseudomonadota; class Betaproteobacteria; order Burkholderiales; family Comamonadaceae; genus Variovorax; species Variovorax frigidus. The sequence goes on along the minus strand of NZ_JBPJZF010000009.1, from coordinate 55,883 downwards.
CGTCTCCTTTGACCACTTCGCGTAGGTAGAAGTTCTGCACCAACTCCCGCGAAGCCGGATCGATGGTGACCGGTCCGCGCGGGCTCTTGAATGAGTACCCTGCCAGAGCCTTGACCGCCGCTTCACCGTTGAACGGCTTGCCGGCCTGGTCATTCAGCATCTTGTAGGCCAGGTGCATGCCATCGAAGGCGCCGATGTGGAACGAGTTGGGGAGCACGGTGGGGCCGACGTTCTTCTTCAGCCAGTTCGAGAATGCGACGTTCTCGGGATTGGTCGCATTTGCATCGATATAGATGATTGACTTGAAGCCGATGATGGAATCGTCGAACAAGGGCAGGTCACTATCCTCTGCCTCCCCCTGGCCGATGATCAACACTTTCGACGTCAGACCGCGCGCTGCCAGCGCCTTGCTGAAGCCGACTGACGCAGCTCCTGGCGGAAGGAAAATTTGCAACACGTCAGGATTTGCATTCGCGATGCGTTCGGCGAAAGGCGCAAAGTCGGCCGTATTGAGGGGAATGCGCACGTTGCCAACCATCTTGCCGCCTTCGGCTTGGAACTTGGCGGTGAAAGCCTGCTCGACGAGATGGCCGGGCCCATAGTCCGCCACAGCAACATAGCCCTTGGATTTGCCCTGCTGCCGTGCGTAAATTGCCGCCAGTTCCGCCGGCTGGTTGATCGCCTGACCCATGCGCAGGAACAGCGGCGATAGCTTCATCAGGGACGGGGTTGCCGCGTTCACAATGAACAGCGGCGTTTTGGAGGCGTTGGCGATGGGGGCCGCCGCGGAGACCTCGGGGCTGAGGTAGAAGCCACCCAGAATCGCAACCTTGTCCTTGACCACCAGCTCCTCTGCCAGACGCTTTGCCAGCGTTGGATCCGCGCCAGCGCTGTCGCGGTACACGAGCTCGACTTTGCGTCCCCCTGCCGAGTCGCCGTTGAGCGCGACGTAGGCTTCGACGCCCTGCCGGAACGATTGTCCGGCCACGGCGAACGCCCCCGTGAACGGTCCGACGATGCCGATCTTGACCACCTCCTGCGCTGCAGCAGCCAGCGGCAGGATGGCGCAGAGCGCAGCGAGAATTCGAGCCGAAAGTCTTTTCATCGTTGTCACCTGGTTGTTTTCCGACAGCGGGCGGGAAGGAGCTCGTGAAGACAGTTCTCATCGTCTTCCATGGAAGAGATTCTAGGAGCCGATGTCGCCACGTCCAGCTAGGGTTAGTACCCGGTTATCCATCTTCACGCTGAAGAAGTGATCCGATTCGTCATTTGCAACCCTAGTCTTACAATATCTTCTAAGGAAGTACATAAATGCCGAATATTGAGAAATCGCGGCGCGGTGCCCAGCGCGACCAATGCGCATCCGAGCCGGTGCCGGCCACCAGCCTGATCGACCTGATCGCTCTACAGTGGCAGCGAGAGCGACCCGACCTCGATCTCGACAATTTCCTGCTGGCGATCTATTTCATGCGCCTCGGCACGCTGGTGGATCGCGCGTTCGGGCGGATGTGCGCTCAGCGCTATGGCATCACCGGCGCCGACATGCGTGTGCTGCTGGCGCTGCGAAGGGGCGGCCCCCCGTACTTCAAAAGACCCACGGATCTGTTTCGCGCCCTATTGGTGACTTCCGGTGCCATGACCAAGAAGGTCGACCGATTGGCCGCTGCGGGCTATGTCGAGCGCCTTCCCGACCCAGGACACGGCGGCGGGTTTCTGGTGCACCTCACAAAGAAGGGTTTGGCCGTGGTCGAAGAGGCGGTGGAAGTGCTCGCCCGTGAATCGACGCTCGGCCCGGCCGTGGCCCAATTCAGCAAGGAGGAGTTCAAAGCTGGATGTCGATTTGCTTTGCGCACTCTAGCTGCGATGGAGGTTAATGAACTTTCCTACGACGCGACTAGCACTGAATGAGCATCTTGTCTGCACCTGCCACACCCGAGCTCAGTGCGTCAGAGCGGATCAAGGCAACCTTGGCATCCAGCGTCGCCAGCCCGGCAGCGAGCACGCCGTCGCGCTCACGCAGCTGTGCACCCCATTTCCATGTCTCCTGGCGCGTAAGGTGTCCTGCCGCAGGCGGAAGTAGTTGGCAACAGTAAACTCTCATTGAGCCTGCAGAGCGTCTCACTTCAACGACAAGCCGACACCTGGACACCTACAAGGGAGGCAAGAAGGTGGACCGGGACTTGTCCTCGCCAGCCACATCGGCTGACTCCATCACTATTCCGCAAAGGGACACTCTTTTGAACAAGACCGAACTGGTTATCGCCATCGCCGCGGAAACCGACCTCAGCAAGACCGACGTGAGCCGAGCGCTCGATTCCGTGCTGGAGAACCTGTCCCAAGCCCTGGCGCGCGGCGAGTCAGTGCAGTTGATCGGCTTCGGTGCCTTCAGCGTGTCGAGCCGCGCGGAGCGCGCCGGCCGCAACCCTGCAACGGGCGAGGCGATGACCATCAAGGCGAGCAAGGTGCCCAAGTTCACGCCCGGCAAGGCTTTGAAGGATCGGGTGAACGGGAGCGCCTGATCAGTCCTGGGTGTCAGGTCGAGCGGCGCCGCTCGGCTCGGCCCCTGAGAACACAGAGGTGGCAATGGCACAAGGGTCCAGCGTCCGGCAGGAAGAAGCATCACTTCCACAGATCGGCGCACGCTTCCTGCCAGCAACGTGCCGCCGAAGTGGGCTCACGACGCCCGCACGGGCGTCCCGCTACATCCACGATACCGAGGTTTCCGGAGCGCGGGCCGAATGCCGATGCTCCGCCTGTCACCGTTCACTGACGCCGGTACTGGCCGGGCAACCGCTGCGCCGCAACCCCGCCGCGCACTTTCGTCACCCGAAAGGCGCTCAGAAAGACGATTGCGCACTCGTCGCCGCGCCGCTCTGTATTGCCCTCAGGAACCGTCTTCTTGATTGCTGCGCTGCTCGATCTGAAACTGTGCTCTCCGCGCAGCTTGCTGCAACCGCTCAACCAGTACCGTACGCGGCGGCAAGGTGGTCAAGTACTCAGCAACATGGATGCCGGACTTGTCTAGTTCCAGCAGTTCAATCTGCTCGGACTTCTTGCCAGTGCAGAGGATGATCCCTAGCGGCGAGGCTTCTTCCGGTTCCCGCTCGTGCTTGTCCAGCCAGCGCAGGTAGAGCTCCATCTGGCCTTTGTATGCCGCCTTGAACTCCCCGACCTTCAATTCGACCGCCACCAGCCGGTGCAGCTTGCGGTTGTAAAACAGCAAGTCGAGGTGGAAATCGTCGTCGTCGATCTGGATGCGCTTCTGCCGAGCCACGAAGGTGAAACCCACGCCCAGTTCCAACAGGAATGACTCCATTTCTCGGATGATCGCTGCCTCTAGATCGCCTTCCTGCCAGGTGTCCCGCAAGCCGAGGAAGTCAAGGATGTACGGATCGCGCATGACCAAGCTAGGCGACATGCGCTGTGCGTCGCGCATCGTCGCCAGTTCCTGGGCGATCAACTCTTCGGGCTTCTTGGACAACGCCGTACGCTCGTACAGCATCGAGTCGATGCGCTCGCGCAGCGTCCGAACACTCCAACGTTCAGCACCGGCCATCTGCGCATAGTAGTCCCGCTGCATCGGCTCCTTGAGGGCCAGCAGCAAGACGAAGTGTGACCAACTCAATTGTCGCGACAGCGTCGCGACAATTGCTTCGTCCCGGAACGTAGCGGCGAACTTCACCATCCGGCGCAGGTTCTTCTCCCCAAAGCCCCGCCCGTAGTCTCGGTCGAGCTGCGCCGCCAGGGTCGGCAGGATTTCCTCTCCGTAGCCGGCACGCTGGCCGGCCAGTACCTCCGTATGGATTCGGTGGCCGATGCGCCAAAACAGCAGGGTCAGTTCGGCATTAACCGCCGAGGCGGCGCGCCGCCGAGACGCCTCGATCAGTGTCCGGATGTCGCCAAGCAGCGCCGACGGCTGCGTCCGCCTGCTTGCAGGCACCTTCGACTTGCTCACGCGAACTCGAGCATCAGTTCCTCGGCCACGTCGTTGCTGGCCGGGGGCCGCACCTGCTCCAGCAGGTGATCTTCCAGTTTCGTTAATGCCTCCAGCAACTGTTCTCGCGTTGGCGGCGCGTAGGAAAGCGTCATCGACGTGTTGGAGGAGTGCTTCATCAGGTGTGAAATGGTGAAAGCGTGAACGTTCAACCGCGTCATCGCCGTCGTGAAGGTGCGCCGCAAATCGTGCATGGACCAATGCTGGTCGCATGCCTCCCGGATCAATTTGATGTGGTACTGCGGCGGGCAGACGACGTGGCCCTTCTTCGAGTCGGCATAGCCGAACACGAAGTCATTGATCTTTTCTCTGTACCGGCGCTCCAGTATCGCTCGCGCCAGCGGAGCGATAGGGAAGGTGTAGTCCTGACCGTTCTTAGTGTCCCGGAACACCATGTCGCCCTTCTTGAAGTCCACCTCGGCCCAACGCAGCGTCGCCGACTCGATGGAACGGCTGGCGGTAATCAGCGTGAATAGGATGTAGTCGCCCACAACGCCTTCCAGCGATTCGCAGGCGCGCCACCACTGCACGAAGTTCGCCTTGGTGGTGTCGAGGAAGCCGTTGCGGCGGTTCATGCGACTCCAGCGCCGGGCGGTCTTGAGGATGGAAACCGGATTGACGAAACCGGCACGCGACAGCTTGTACTTGCTGATCGCGTAGTTGTAGGCGGCTTGCAGGTACTTGAAATGCTGGTTGGAAGTGCGCGTGATCGGCTTGACGGCGCCGCCTGCGGGCTTGCGCTTGGGGACCATGCGCGATACGAGGTCGAAGCGCGCCAGCACTTCGTCCTGCGTGATCTCCCGATAGGGCCGCTTAAGCCAACTCGGCAGCTTGATCTTGATGATCTCGATCCTCTCTGCCGAACGGCCATCGGGCTTGGTCTTGAACGCCTTACCGTCCAGGCCACCGAAGTGGCGCTTGGCGGAGTCGATGCTCTTCTTGGTGTTGGCCCGGTGCGAAACCTCGTCCTTGTACTCGTCAATCAGTTCCTCGAGCGTGGCATCGCTGGCCCCGTGATGGCGTTCCACGTACGGGTCTTTCCCGTCGAGCAACTGGGCTTTTACCAGCAAGGCGCCCTTGCGCGCCTGATCGACGGTCATGGGACCGTATTCGCCAATCTTGCGTTTGAGCACCTTCCGGCCCAGGCGCATCTGGAGATAGAACACCTTCTTGGTCATAGAGACGCGCAGACCGAAACCGGTCAATTCGTCATCCATGTAGAAGGTTTGGTCGCCGCCAGCAGCGAAGGCGAGGGACTTCACGAAGGACTGCGTGAGTTTGGGCATCTTGGATCTCCTTCTAGGCTACACGCAGCCGGTCCCAGGCTACACGTAGGCTACATATGGGCTACAAGTTAATCGCAGCCCATCCAAGTTCAGCAAACTATGTCGTGCTGAAAAGTCTTTGTAGATCAAAGACTTAGCGTCAAGATTAGTGGAATTTCTCAACGCCTGCAAGGGCTTACGAAATGCCACTCTAGAATCTTATGAGTCCGCTGCTCTAACCAACTGAGCTAACGGCCCACGCGGACGAATTCTAGTGGAGCGCGGCTCAGGGTTTGCGGTGGCTCAGCGCATTGCTCACCAGGCGCGAGGTGATGTCGACGATCTGGATCATCCGGTCGTAGTGCATGCGGGTCGGGCCGATCACGCCCAGCGTGCCGACCACCTGCCCGTCGACCTCGTAATTGGCGCTCACGACCGACAGTTCCTCGAAAGGCACGACCTGGCTCTCGCCGCCGATGAAGATGCGCACGCCCTCGGCCTTGCTCGACACGTCGAGCAGCCGCATGAGCTGCGCCTTCTGCTCGAACAGGTCGAAGGCGCGCCGCAGCTGGCCCATGTCGCTGGAAAAATCGGTCACGGCCAGCAGGTTGCGCTCGCCGGACACCACCACATCGTCCTGCGATTCGGTCATGACCTCGGAGCTTGCCTGCATCGCGGCCTGCATCAGCGAGGCGATCTCGCCCCGCAGCTTCTCGACCTCGGACTGCAGGCGGTCGCGCACCTGCTCGATCGTCAGGCCCGCATAGTGCGCATTGATGTAGTTCGCCGCCTCGACCAGCTGCGACTGCGAATACTCCGTGTCGGGGAAGATCACGCGGTTCTGCACGTCGCCGTCGGGCGACACGATGATCACCAGCAGTCGCTTGTCGGACAGGCGCAGGAACTCGATCTGCTTGAACACCGAGGTCCGGCGCGGCGCCAGCACCACGCCGACGAACTGCGACAGGCTCGACAGCAGGTGCGCGGCATTGGCGATCACCTTCTGCGGCTGGTCGGGCGCCAGGCTCGGCGCGGGCAACTGCTCCCGTTGCGCGGTCAGCATGGTGTCGACGAACAGCCGGTAGCCGCGCGCCGTGGGAATGCGACCGGCCGAAGTGTGGGGGCTTGTGATGAGACCGAGCATCTCGAGGTCGGACATCACGTTGCGGATGGTCGCGGGCGACAGCTCCAGCCCCGAGGCATGCGAGAGCGTGCGCGAGCCGACGGGTTGTCCGTCGGAGATATAGCGCTCGACAAGCGTCTTGAGAAGCAACTTGGCGCGGTCGTCCAGCATCGTCTGATTTTAGTGTTGTACTTTAAGAATCACCGATGCTCGCAGCGTTTTCTCTCCGCTCTTTTCGCGCTTGAGCCATTTCGTTAAGAGACTTGACTGCGCTCGCCGCGCTCACGAAAGCCAGCGCCATCGGCTTACCTCCATCGGGCCCGCTGACGGGAGGCCGCGCCCTTATCACGTCTGCGAGCAGATCATGAAAAGCGACTTCGTACTGGCCAGGCGCCGTGGGCAGAATTCTGCAGATCGGCAAAATGTTCGTTACATCCTCGGCGTCTACGATCAGAATGTTCAGCCATTCCGGGGACAAGAAAATCCAGTAGCGCGCCGCCGCTGCGTCGAGTTGACGCTTGATGACTACAGCCCAATGCTCGAACCAAGCGTCAGCGCTAGGATGAGTTACCGAGTTGAGGTAAGCCATTGGCCCAATAGTAGTTTCGTAAGATGAAGAAACCACCATGGCATGGCTTCGGTGCAAAATAGTAATTACGTGACCTGTGGTCATTTCGTTCGTGACCACGAGAAAATTTGAATCAGGCAGCCATTCGACGCCGAACGGAGTGAGGCGCAGCGAGCAAATGGCACCACCAACGCCTTGGTCAAACAATGGGTCATGTAGACCGTAGCTCTGAATCAGAGCAGTGACCGAGAGGAGCATTCGACGCTCATCCAAAGCTCCATTGCTCAGCAGGAGCACGACCTGTTTAGTCATATCCGTATGCCACGACTCAAGGCTTCCGATGGACGCTTCGTTCTCGATAACTTTTGGGACTGGGGAGTCAGAACGCCAACGCCAAAGCTCTGCGCCTGCATCTGTCTGCCTTGCAATCAAGAACTCAAACAGATCAGAATGGGTCAAATCGATGGATGCGGCAACCGCCGCCACCGTCCCTTCAATGGAGGACAACGGGCGATGAAGGGTCTTGAACAAAGCCCCGACTTCTGTCGCCCTTCGAACGTCGCCCGCGTAAGCAATTACGCAATCCTCAGAGACAACCATAAGCTTCTGCAAACCCTCTTGAACATACCCAGAAGGGGTCATTCGCGCCGCCTCTCCAAAGGAAGACACACCGCCAGTCCCTGGCGCACCTGTCTGAAAGGTGATCGCAGAATCAGCGAACATGTAGACGCTCTTCCTGTATTTGAACGCAAAACAATATGTCATTACAGTACCTAAAGAATCACCGCAGGGGCTTCAACATTATTCAGCCTCGAACGCACGTAGGGGCCGCCGCCCAGCCAGACGTTCGCGCTTCAGGCTCAGCTTCATATCGTCACTGTCAAATTTGCCTATGATGTACTCTCCGGTAAATAAACTGGTTGCACGGTTAATCCTCGCGGCCACCACCACCTCGCCGTACATCCTAATAACAGCGAAATCCGGCTTCAAGGCTAGAAAATAAAACGTCTGCTGAGACCGACCCGTAGCAGCGCCTGCGTAAAGTGTCAAAGACGCAAGAGTTATAGGGGCGATCGTTAGCAACACACTGAACTGATGCCGCACCAGGGGTGACCAGGAAAATATGGGCCCGCTCAATAAGCGCCGCTTTTTTGACCGCTGCTCGCCAACCCAAAAGGTCGCCATGGCCCAAATACCAAAAGCAGCAAAAATGTACGTAGGCCAGCCATCGGGAGCCACGGCCATACCCAGCAAGATGAACACGAAATACATTAGCACGATTGCGCTATGAACTCGCTCGTGGAGGTCTCTTCGCTCCAACAAAAACATCCCGAACATGGGAAGCCCTAAGCCCAGTGTCGCTATAACAAGCACTGCCGCAGCGATGTTCGAAGGTGTAGGCGCTATAACATAAGTCGGAAATCCCGAATGCCATGCGAAGCCGAGCTCAAAGACGAAGGCTAGTCCGTAGCCCGACACCGAGACAAAGGCAAGGAAGATTGCATCGGTTAGCCAGCTTTGAAAGCGCTTCATCGTTCATTTCTCGCAAAAGGTCATCGCCCATTGTGTCCACGCCGGCTGACACCAGCACGCACCAACGCATTTCGTATCGCGCTAAACGAGCAATCCAGAACAGCAGCCACCTCATAGATACTGAATCCGTCGCTGTAGAGCCTACATGCAAGGGCGACATCATCAGGCCCCAAAAGAGGCGAACGACCGAACCTCACGCCTCGTGCCATGGCCGCCACACGCCCAGCGCTGCAGCGCTCTCTGATCAGCGATCGTTCGAACTGGGCCACCGCGCCCAGTATCTGCAGGATCAGCTCTCCGATCGCTGACGAGGTATCAATGGGCTCGGTTAACGAGCGGACAGCGCAGCCCTCTGCGCGAAGACGGTCGAGCAGACTGAGAAGGTCCTTGAGGCTACGCGCCAGCCGATCGAGCTTGTATACGACCAGCACGTCACCAGGCCGAAGCACAGCCAACGCCCTATGCAACTGAGGCCGAGGCCCCACCCCACTGGTTTTCTCAGAAAACAGCCTTCGGACCCCAGCCTTTTTGAGCGCGTCAATCTGCAGCCGCGTCTCCTGCTCACTGGTCGAGACGCGTGCATAGCCGATCAACACCGCGCTCTAGCGCAGCAACCTGATGGCCGCCAGGATGAGAACCACGATAGCGAGCCAAACCAGCAGCTTGAGGGACCAATGCCAATCAGCCCCCCACAGCGGCGGTGGAGCGCCTCGATTCGAACGGGTAGGCAGCCGGAAAAACTTACGCTTCGGCTTGTCTCGGTTGTTCCACCATTCGCGGTAATAGTCACGGTCTTGGATACCCATTCGCTCAATGTAACAGGGTGTTCCACGAGCACCACCCATGGGCCGGGAACCGTCTCAGATCGGAGGACCATCCCCCGCAAGCGGGTCCCTTCGAATACCGCTTAGCAATGAAGCGAGTTCGCTGCAGAGCGCGTCGCAAGCTAGCGCTCTTTCGCTCTCTTCATATCCTCACGGCGAGCCATGGCGGCGAATACCTCGCGGTCATCATCCGCCCATCTCTGGCGCTCAAGCTGCTCGCGGTAGGGGTTGGCGTCAGAAATGATTTCGAGGGCCTTCCCGATGCCCGAAGCAACGCGCGTGGCGTCTTCGCAAAAGAGCTTGTCCTTGTCGACGGGAAAGCCTGCCGTGTCGAAGCACTGACATCGGTCCCTGATGCGGGCACATCCGGCGAAGGCCGGCTCACGGACCGGGCTTGAGGCTGGCGGCGTGGGTAGGGGTGCCTCTGGCGCGCTCGAAGCGGCCACGGGCTCATGCGGGGCCTTGCCGCCCGGCTGTGCGGGCGTGGCAACCGGAATGAGCGGCTTGCCACCGAAGTAGCGTTCTTGAAAGCTGCCGCCAAACTTCCAGGCCAGGGCTGGGAAGCCGACCAGGCACGCGATGATGACGAACAGCACCGTGGGTATCGCGCGCTTTTGCTTCGTGTGCAGCGAGCTTGATCGATAGACCTTCTCCGCGTCCTTGCTGCGCCGCCAGGCCTTTTTGGCGAAGGCGTTTTTGTACAGCAGCGTGCGGCTCACGCCGTCCCATTCGTAGATGGTGGCGAAGCGGGAATTGCCGAGCTTCCGAATGTGCAAATGCTGCCCGGCCAGACGCACGATTGCCGCGTTGATAAGCATCGGGTGCTGCGTCATCAGGATCATGTCGATGCCGTAATGGCGGTGCGTCTCCAGTTCGGTGATGCACTTTGGCTGTTCCTTGTTCGCGCCCGTCAGCGGCCATGGCTTTTGCACTTCATCGAAGACGATCAGATCGCCAGGCTTGGCCCACTCGTGCCAGCGCGCCAGGTCGTCGGCGTCGATCTTCTCGTGCTCGAGCAAGAGGCCGTTGATGTTGGTGAGCAACCGGCGTTTGACTGTGATCTTCTCGCCATCGGGCGTGATGGCCTGTTCCTGCCAGTCCTTGGCAGCGAGCGGCATCAGGAAGCGCTCTACGACGCCGGCTGTCTTGCCTGATCCGGGCAGGCCTGTAATGACGGTCAACATCAGCCGTTGCTCTTGCCGAGAATCTTCGTGGCGTTCTGGATGTTCCAGAGCATCAACTTAGTCGCACACGCGCCGAAGATCACGCCGAGCGCCTTGCCGAGCCAAAGATACAGCGCGAAGTCGATGATGCCGCCGAGGCCTGAGAGGTTGCTGACAATCATCCCCTTGACCGTGTTCAGCGCGGCATCAACGCCGACGATGGAGACGACGCTGAAGCCGAGCGCCATCAACAGCTTGGCAAGGATCGGCTCTACAAGCCCGATGAGGAACGTTCCGAACTTCATTCGCGTACCCCGCCCGGCATGATGATGAAGAAAGCCATGATGGCCGCGAGGCCCATCACCAAAGCGCGCAGCGGCAGCGCGTGGCCGCAGAAGGTCTGCCAGTCGATGATCGTTGCTGACTGCCCACCGAGCGTCTGAAACGAGGTCGTGACGTTGGCAGGACATGCGCCGCCGCCGAGCACGTCCTCTGCCTCAAAAGTGATGTTCTTCGTCGTCTTCGGAATCTCGGCCTCTGGCGTGTCGGTTTCCATGCAATCGACGCGCTCCGGGTTCTTCTTGCAGGGGTCCTCCGGGTCTTTCTCAGCCTCTTCTTCAGCGGGCGTTTCGGTCTTGGTGGTCGTGTTCCGAACACTGTTGTCGGTGTTGTACGTCGTTGTGTTGGTGACGTTCGAAATGTTCGTGATCGTGTTGCCCGAGGTCTGAAAGTTGTACGTCGTTTTCTCGACCGTGCGCGACCCGTCGGGGTTGGTCGTCGTGTTCTCCTTCCCGGGAATGACGGTCGGCCCCGTTACCGTCAAAGGCGACGGCAGCGGGATGTCGGCACCCTGGCGCAGCAACTCGCCCACCACGCCAGGGTCCGGAGCCTTCTGTGCCATGTATGGCGCAATGTCGTCCATCGAGGCGGGAATCCAAGCGTCATCTGCAACCGGAGTGCACGTGCCGCCCGGTCTGATGTACCAACCCGCCGGGCAGCTCTCACTTTGGCGTTCTTGAAGATCTGAACCAGTTTCAAAGCCGCTGGTCCCCGGGGCAATCGCACGATAGAAGCAGTACGAATCGCCGTGCCCGTCTAGCGGTCCAATGCGGGGGTCAGCGTAGGTGAACCCAAATTGCGCGTTTGCGTTTTGATCCGCGACATAACCACGGCACGCCTGCAGGGGGTCGAGGGTCCACTGCCCCACCCGAGAGCCGTTGGTGTACCAACGATATTCTTTGCCGTTCGATTTCTTGATATCAGGGTCTTGGCGCTGCAGGCCCTTGCCATCTGGTGCAATGCGCGCACCGGCCTTGTCAAGCCAGTCAAGCGCAAGAGGGCAGGCCAGCATGCACGCGACACCAAGCGGCCCACCGAGGAAGCCCGCAGCGGCCGCAGCCAGGTCGCCGAGCTTGAGATCGCCGCCGACGCGATATGGGTACATGACACCGTCGTAGTACCCGGCCTTGTTCGGAATGAAGACCTTGCCATCGGCACCGAGCGCAAAACTGGTGCCCTGGACTGGGGCCTTCGGAATGCCATAGTTACCAGCGGCCTGCCAGCCAGGCGGCGGCGTGATCGAACCGGACTGGTTACCGAGCCCGAAGGACGTGGTCTTACCGCTTTGGCCGTAGGGCACAGAGCCCCAGGCCGGAAGCTTCGCAGCAGTGACGCTCAGCGAAAAGCCAAGAAGAGCAGCAGCAAGCAGAAGCCGCTGAACATGAATTCGATTGAGGACATTTTTAGCCACCGTCATGAGGGCCGCCGTTGAACACGTTGTAGACCTGACGGCCACCCCACACGAGGATGACCAGGAAGAGCATCAGCCCGAAGGCCATGCTGATGTCTTCGAGCTTCTCTGTCGTGACAGGGGCCGGCTCCAGCAGCAGCGTGACCGTGCATGCCGTTGCGCATTCGATGGTCTGTGCTGCCATGCTGGAGCCTCCCCGACTGGCTTACAGCCAGCCCATCTTTTGGCCGAGCTTCTTCGCGGCGTAGATGCTGATGCCAGCCACGATGACCAGACCAACGGCGGTCACCACGTCGGTACCGACACCTTCGATGGCTGCTGCTGCGCCAGCGGGCAGAGCGGCATGCGAAGCCGAAGCAACCGCTGCCAGAGCGGAAGAGACGGCGGTACGGGGCGAACGAACGATGCGAGCAAACTTATTCATGATGAACTTTCTTGAGGTTGTTGCCGGTCAGTTAATGAAGGTATGCAACGGGACCGGCGTCCGCTGAATCTGTGTGTGTTGGAGCCCACGAGAAAGGGCCGCTTGCCTCGATAGCGCGGGGCGTAGTTCGGACGCGGATAAAGCTTGAAAAACCGCCGCCTGTTGGTGCGAACTCAGACTGGAGAAGCTCTCCGGTCGCAGCATTGATAAAGCCGCCTCCCTGCGCAGGTCGGAAGCGGTCGGAGACCGAAGCATTGCCCTGCACATACGCAGGCCAAAGAACCCACCGCTTGAAAGCAGCGCCAGGAGCATCCAAGCCCCCGATTCCGTAGATGCGAGAGCCACGTGGGAAACCTCCAATGGATTTGCTGTCGGCCTTGCTGGCGTACTTCATGAGGTACGCAACCGGCGCGGTTGCCTTGAGCGTGTTGGTCATGCCGTGAGGCCACCAGCCGCGTTTGTCGGCACGGGGCATGCTCACCCCTGCCGGAAGGAAAAAGACCGCGTGGTAGTGCAGCACGCCGCGTTTCTGCAACTCTGCGACCCACACGTAGCGAAGACGCTGGCCAGGGCAGCGCTTCGCGAACCACTGGCGCACTGCGCGGATGTAGTCGGAGACGTGGCGCGGCTTCCAGTAGTGATGCCCGACAGCCGCAGAATCGACGCGGCCCGTGTCGTAGGTCAGCGTGACCATGACGTTGTTTTCGGCGGGGCCTTCGCCCAGGTTCAGGAGGCACTTCGATGCCACGCCCACGCCCTTGCGCAGGCGAGTGACGCGGGCTTGCGCGCGGTCGATGGTGATGCACTGTTCTTGCCACCGGAAGGCGGTGGGCAGTGCATCAAAACCACTTGTTGATACTGAGACAAGCCCGCGCGCTGCGCGCGCTTCAGCAGCCTCGCCAGCTCGCGCGAAGTTGCGAGCGGAGAACGCGCGAAGCGCGTCCATCGACTGCACGCGAGCAGCGTCGACCATGGATTGATGCGCGCCGAAGTAGCTCATGCGCAGGCTCTCGCCACGTCGACCAGCCAGGCGGCGAAGGCCTCCGGCGTGCGTTCGCGCTCAGGACGGCCCATGCGCTCGACGGTCGTCACAGTAGGTGCGTCCGCGACGTAGGGGATCTCGGGTATCGGACCGACGATGTAAAGCGCCGTCTTCTTCGGTGCACGATGACCCCACCAGCTCTGAAGCACGGGCACCAGCACGCCGCCGTGCTGATCGCGCATGCCGAAGCCGAGACACCCGGAAGCACGCCAGAGGCGCGACGAATAGGGATGCTCAAGCACGCCGCCGAACTGCCGAACGTTTTCCATCGCCCAAATCGCCAGCTCGCGTTCGCCATCACGTGGCTTGGCGAAGTGGGAAAGCTGGCCCCATGAGCGGCACGGCGGATGGAAGACACCAGGTGCGCCACCCTGCCAGGTCAGCGCATCGCGGTCAGCGTCGTAGCAGTCGCAACCGAGGGCCGCATAGTGGTTAGCTCTGCGAACGAAGAGAGCTGCGACAGTCATCGAACACACCTCAGGAGCCACGCGGCGAATGCGATGACCAGCACGACGCCGACACCGACGACGACGCACTCCAGAAAGAACGGCCCGTTCCAGTCGGTGACGTGCGTCATAGCGACTTCAGGACAGCGACCGTAGCGACGGCAGCGAGAGCGCCGAGCTTCCAGCCGTAGCCGCGAACGATGATGGCGAGGAAGCGCTTCACAGGCAGCGCTCCAGGTCCAGGAAGATGGCGCAGACAAGCCACAGCGCGAACGCGTCATCGGCTTGGCGCAGAGCCTCGTCGCGTGCACCAGGAAGCCAGCAGGCCTCCCAACGATCAGCGGCCTCAAGCGCTCGCTCGAAGCGTGCAGCGTGGGCTGTGAGTTGGCGCAGGGCTTCGGGCGCGTCGGGCTCGAAAAGCGCGATCTGCGCGAGGTTGATCGGGTCGCGCTTCATGCTGCTACCCGCCGGTAGTACGCCCATGCGTCAGCCGGTACAGCCGAGACAGCGCAGGCGAGCCAGAAGCGACGGTCGGCCTCCGTCAACGCGTTCCACCATTGCACGCCGGGATGTTGATCGGCGTTCACAGCGACTCGCCCGACATAGGGACGCCTTTTTGCGTGAACGACAGATCGATAACGGACTGGCCGTCATCGACCGATGCAGACACTTCGAGGCCGTCATAGCCTTCTTCCTGCGCAAACCGCAGGAGCGCCAGCACCGCCGATTCGAGGTTCGCCTTGCGCACTGCGCGGGCGATCTCTACGGATTGCATGAATGCCCCCGCTCAGCGAGTGATGGGTGCCAGACGCGGAGCCACCGCGAGATTGCCCTGGCGGTCCACGTACAAGCTGGCGGGGTGCAACTGGTATTCCCCGACCGCGTAGGCCATCGGCTGGCCTTGTTCGTTCTTGTCGAGGATGATTTCGGTCTTCTCGGGGAAGGGAGCGGGCTTGCCGTCCTTACCCACGGTGTGGACGTACACCGTTTGGAAATCCATGTTGTAGGCTTTGCCCGATGCTTTGCCGATACCGGCTTGATTACGGGTGATGACGGCGGGGATCGATACCTTGATCATTGGTGGCTCCAGTGAAGTGCTACTCAATGTGAGTAGTGCAACGGAGCCTATCGTCTACTCACCTTGAGTAGCAAGCGTTTTCTATACTTACACGACTTGAGTAGCTTCTACACAACATGAGGAATCCGCTGATATGCAAACGACCATGAACCTGCTAGCGAGCGCGCTAAAGGTGGAACCGAGCATCGCTACGTGGACGAAGCGTCTTGGCCTGTCTGCGCAAGCTCTCTACAACGCACGCGATCGCGAGCATCTGTCTCCTGCGATCGCGGGCGCACTGGCCGAAGAGATCGGGCAAGACCCGCGCGATTGGATCGTTGTGGCAGCGCTGGAATCAGAGCGTGACAGCGCGTGTAAGGAGCGGATGGTCAAGCGTGTCGGCGCCATCCTGAAACGGTAATTTGTTGATGACCTCCCGCTTCCGGCATGTCGCCCTTATTGGCAAATACCAAGCGCCCGGCCGCCGGACGCCGACAGGCGCATCGGACGACGTCATGGAAGACATCGGCGCCTTCCTCGAATCGCAGGGTTGCAAGGTGTCGGTCGAGCGCGGCACGGCCGACGAGATCACGCACAGCCGCTATGCGGCCCTGAGTGTCGAGGAAATCGGCGAGCAATGCGACCTCGGCCTGGTGGTCGGCGGCGACGGCACCATGCTCGGCATCGCGCGGCAGCTGGCGCCCTACGGCGTGCCGCTGATCGGCATCAACCGCGGCCGGCTGGGGTTCATCACCGACATTCCGCTCGGCAACTACCGCGACACGCTGGTGCCGATGCTGGCCGGCGAGTACGAGGAAGACCATCGCAGCCTGCTGCATGCCCAGGTGATGCGCGAAGGCGCCTGCGTGTTCGACGCGCTCGCGATGAACGACGTGGTGGTCAACCGCGGCGCCACCTCCGGCATGGTCGAGCTGCGCGTCTCGGTGGGCAACCATTTCGTGGCCAACCAGCGCGCCGACGGCCTGATCATCGCGTCGCCCACGGGCTCGACCGCCTACTCGCTCTCGGCCGGCGGCCCGCTGCTGCACCCGTCGATCCCGGGCTGGGTGCTGGTGCCGATCGCGCCGCACACGCTGTCGAACCGCCCGATCCTGCTGCCCGACGCCGACGAGATCTCGATCGAGCTCGTGTCGGGCCGCGACGCCAGCGCCAATTTCGACATGCAGTCGCTGGCCTCGGTCGAGATCGGCGACCGCGTCGTGGTGCGCCGCTCCGACTACCACGTGCGCTTTCTGCATCCACGGGGCTGGAGTTACTTCGACACGCTGCGCAAGAAACTGCACTGGAACGAAGGAGGTTCCTGATGCCCCCCGCCACCCCGCGCGCCCGCGCTTCGCTTCACCTGGACCTCTGATGGCTCTGCGACGCATCGCACTGCGCGACTTCGTGATCGTGCGCGCCCTCGAAATCGACCTGTCCTCGGGCTTCACCGTGCTGACCGGCGAGACCGGCGCCGGCAAGTCCATCCTCATCGACGCCCTGCAGCTGGCGCTGGGCAACCGTGCCGATGCCGGCGCCGTGCGCGAAGGCGCCGAGCGCCTCGACGTCAGCGCCGAATTCGATGCCGACCCTGCGCTCGCCGAGTGGCTGGACGAAGGCGGCTTCGAGACCGGCGACGCGCTTCTTCTGCGACGCACCGTCGACCTGCAGGGCCGCAGCCGCGGCTGGATCAACGGCAGCCCGGCCACCGCCACCCAGTTGCGCGAGCTGGGCGACCACCTGCTCGACATCCACGGCCAGCATGCCTGGCAGAGCCTGACCCGGCCCGACGCCGTGCGCGGCCTGCTCGATGCCTACGCCGGCGTGCGCACCGATGCGCTCGACACCGCCTGGCAGGCCTGGCGCCAGGCGCTGGGCACGCTGGCCACGGCCCGCTCGGCACAGGACTCTCTGCAGCGCGAACGCGAGCGGCTGCAATGGCAGATCGCCGAGGTGCAGAAGCTGGCGCCGGGTGACGACGAGTGGGAGGAGCTGTCGGCCAACCACGGCCGCGCCTCGAATGCGCAGGCGCTGATCGATGCCGCCGGCGGCGCGCGCGCGGCCCTCGAGGACGACGACCAGGGCGCGCTGGTGGCCCTGAACCGCGCGCTCTCGCTGCTGCAGGACTGCGAACACATCGAGCCAGAATTCAAGGCGCTGTCCGAAGTGCTGGCCTCGAGCGTGGCACAGGCCGCGGACGCAGCCCACTCGCTGCACGGCTACCTGCGCCACACCGACACCGATCCACAGCACCTGGCCGATCTCGACGAGCGCATGGGCCTGTGGATGTCGCTGGCGCGCCGCTACAAGCGCACGCCGGTCGAGCTGCCGGGTCTTCTTGCGAGCTGGCAGGCCGAGTTGAAGGCACTGGACGCACAGAGCGACCTCGAGGGGCTCGAGCGCGCCGAGCAGACCGCGCAGCAGGTCTACATGAAAGAGGCCAAGGCCCTGGGCAAATCGCGCAAGCAGGCCGCGCCGAAGCTCGCGCAGGCCGTGACGCAGGCGATGCAGGGCCTGGGCATGCAGGGCGGACGTTTCGACGTCGCGCTGCAGCCGCTCGCGCAGCCGGGCCGCGCCGGACTCGAGGAAGTGGCTTTCCTCGTCGCCGGCCATCCGGGCAGCACGCCGAGGCCGATCGGCAAGGTGGCCTCGGGCGGCGAACTGTCGCGCGTGGCGCTGGCCATCGCGGTCACGACCAGCGAGCTCGGTACCGCGCAGACGCTGATCTTCGACGAGGTCGATGCCGGCGTCGGCGGCGCGGTGGCCGAGACGGTCGGTCGCCTCATGCAGCAACTGGGGCGCGACCGGCAGGTGCTGGCCGTCACCCATCTGCCACAGGTCGCGGCCTGCGCCGACCACCATCTGCTGGTGGCCAAGCGTGCGGCACCGGCCGACGGCACGCAGGGTCCGCGCACCGAGAGCGGCGTCACCACGCTCGCCGCGGAATCACGCACCCGCGAGATCGCGCGCATGCTCGGCGGCGAACGCAGTTCCGCCACCTCGCTCGCCCATGCCCGCGAAATGCTCGACCGGCAGAGCGTAGGGACCGCATGAGCGACAACACCGCAAGACCCAGTTCCATGACCGACGAAATCCAAGACGCCGAATTCAACCTGGTGCTGATCACAGGCATGTCCGGCTCGGGCAAGTCGGTGGCGCTGCATGCATTGGAAGACGCGGGCTACTACTGCGTCGACAACCTGCCGCCCGAACTGCTGGCCCCGTTCATCGCGTTGCAGCGCCAGCAGCGCGCCACCCATGTCGCGATCGCGATGGACGTGCGCAGCGGCGTGTCGCTGCCGCAGGTTCCCCAGCAGCTGGAACGGCTGCGCCAAGAAGGCGTGGCCCTGCGCTCGCTGTTCCTCGACGCCACCACCGACGCGCTGGTGCGCCGCTATTCCGAGACGCGCCGGCGCCATCCGCTGTCGCGCCAGGAGGAACGCGGCGATGCCCCCGAGCAGCAGCGCGTGCTGGTGCAGGCCATCGACCTCGAGCGCGAGCTGCTGGCCGACCTGCGCGACGGCGCCGACGTGATCGACACCAGCATCATCCGGCCGGCCCAGCTGCAGAGCTATGTGAAGGCGCTGATCTCCGCGCCGCAGAGCACGCTGACGCTGGTCTTCGAGTCCTTCGCCTTCAAGCGCGGCGTGCCGCTGGACGCCGACTACGTGTTCGACGTGCGCATGCTGCCCAATCCGCACTACGTGCCGGCGCTGCGTCCGCTGACCGGCCGCGACACCGCGGTGATCGAGTGGCTGCGCGAGCACGACGACGTCGGCCGTATGTACGGTGACATCACGCAGTTCCTCGAGCGTTGGCTCGACGCGCTGGCGCAGGACCACCGCAGCTACGTCACGGTGGCCATCGGCTGCACCGGCGGGCAGCACCGCTCGGTGTTCCTGGTCGAACAGCTGGCCCGAGGTTTCAGCGCGCGCTGGGCCGCGCTCAAGCGGCACCGCGAGCTGGACGGGATCTAGGAG
The DNA here is from genome assembly GCF_051216515.1 of Variovorax frigidus. Lineage (NCBI taxonomy): Bacteria > Pseudomonadati > Pseudomonadota > Betaproteobacteria > Burkholderiales > Comamonadaceae > Variovorax > Variovorax frigidus. The sequence continues at coordinate 36,714 of NZ_JBPJZF010000009.1, read as the reverse complement.
CGTTCCAGCGCCACCGGCGGCTGCGCCAGCAGCTTGCGCACCGGCGCCGGCAAGCCCAGCGCGGACCACGACGCGGCCGTGAACCATGCGCCGCTGTCGCCCAGCGAACGGCCTTCGCTCATGACCCGGACCGGATGCAGGTGCAGGTCCTTGTGCGTGAGCACATGCAGGAAGGCCGGCGCATCGACCACCGACGCGCGCTCGGCCGGCGACAGCACCGCCAGCAAGGCCTCGCGACTCTCGAACACCGGCAGGCTGTAGAGACCGGCCCAGATGCCCCGCGCCGGACGCTTCTCCAGCCAGACCCGGTCGGCACCGTCGTCGGCCTGCAGCATCCACAAAGACTGCGCCGTGCGCCGCAGCTTGCGTGTCTTGACCGGGTAACGCTCGGGCTCGCCCTCGCGCCGCGCGACGCACAGCGCGCCGACCGGGCAGATCATGCAGCTCGGGCGGCGCGGCAGACAGACCGTCGCACCCAGGTCCATCACGCCCTGCGTGTAGCGCGCGATGTCGGCGGGCTGGTCGGCCGGCGGCAGCAGTTGCGTGGCGATGTCCCACAGCGCGCGCTCCTGGGCGCTCGACGACATGTCGCCGTCGAAGCCCAACAGCCGCGTGAGCACGCGCTTGACGTTGCCGTCGAGGATCGCCACACGCTCGCCGAAACAGAAGGCCGCGATGGCCGAGGCCGTGGAGCGGCCGATGCCCGGCAGCGTCGTGAGTTCGGCCGCGCTGCGCGGAAACGCGCCGCCAAAGCGCGCCACCACTTCCTGCGCACAGCGATGCATGTTGCGTGCGCGGCTGTAGTAGCCCAGCCCGCTCCAGAGACCGAAGACCTCGTCCTCGGTGCCCGCGGCCAGCGCCGCCACATCGGGAAAGCGTGTGAGAAAGCGGGCGAAGTACCCCAGCACCGTGCTGACCTGGGTCTGCTGCAGCATGACTTCCGAGAGCCACACGCGGTAGGGATCCTGGGTGTTCTGCCACGGGAGCTCGCTGCGGCCGTGGGTCCTCTGCCAGGCGACGACATGCGCGGCGAAGCCGAGCGTTGCGGGCTCCGCCTTCATCGCGTGGCGCGCCGGCCCGATCTCACGCCGCACTGACGATGCCGTGCACGCTGGAGGCGCCCACCGGAGTCGATGCCTCGTTGCTGATCAGCAGCGCGGTGAGTTCGTCGAGGCGCCGTTGCAGGTCGGCCAGGCCGCTCTCCTGTGCGGCGATCTCGGCCAGCCGCTCTTCGAGATTGCCGGCCGCGCCCTGGATGCGTTCGACCGACTCCAGCCGACGCCCGAAATTGCGGCGGCGCTCCTTGAGCTGGGCGTCGAGCTGAGCCCCCGCACCCTTGCTCCAGCGCTCCACCTCGGCCATCGCAGCCTCGTTGACCACGCGCAGGCGGCTCGCCAGGGCCCGCACCAGCTTGTCGCAGAAGTCGGCCTGTGCCAGCTTCAGCAGGTTGCTGACGCCGAGGTAGTGCAGATGGCTGCCCTCGATCTGCGTGAGTTGCTGCTCGAAGCTCGTCAGGTCGGGCTCGGCCGGCGCCTGCAGCGTGAAGCCGTGCTCGGCATTGAGCTGGCGGAAGGTGGCATGCAGCATCGACTGGATCTCGCCCGTGGTGGCCTGCACCTCGCGCAGGTTGTTGCGCAAGGCATCGAAGGTCGCGCCATACACCTTGCGCACGCTGAGCTTGATGCCCGGACGCTTCAACGCTGCGGCGAGGCGGCCCATGTCGGCCTTGAGCGCGGTGCTGCCGAGCACCGCATAGACCTCACGCAGCAGCTTGCCCTGCACCGAGCGAACGGCCAGGATGCGCACGTTGCTGGATTCGAATTCGGACTGCTCCTGCTCGATCCGCCCACGCATGTGGCGGATCACCGAGGCGTTCTTGCCCCGCAGGCCCTGCAGTTCCAGCACCTGTTCGGAGAGGTCGCGCTGGCGCACCTGAAGAATGCGCGACGCCTCGGCGCGCAGCGAGGCGATGCCGGCGTCGACGGCCAGGCGCAGCATGGTCTCGCGCTTGCCCAGCAGGCCTTCGCCCAGCACGGCCTCGAGGCCCGGCAGCCGGCTGGCCTGCAGCAGCGGCGCGTCGCGACGGATCTTCGCCTGCAGGCCCTTCTGGGCCGACACCGGCAGCACCTGAGGCAGCGGCACACCCAGCAACTCGGCCGCGCCCTGGCGCTGGCGCTCGATCTGCGCATCGATCTGCACGGGCGTGCTCAGCGTGTCCCACATCGTGTCGATCTTGTTGAGCACCACGATGCGGGTGTCGCCCGCATCGCCCTCGGTGACCAGGTGCTCCCGCCAGATGGCCAGGTCGGAGCGCGTCACACCGGTGTCGGCGCCGAGGATGAACACCACCGCATGCGCGCGCGGGATCAGGCTCACCGTGAGCTCGGGCTCGGCGCCGATCGCGTTGAGGCCGGGGGTGTCGAGGATCACCAGGCCCTGCTCGAGCAGCGGATGCGGCATGTTGAGCACCGCATGGCGCCAGCGCGGAATCTCGACCTGGCCCTGGTCGTCGGGCAGCGGGTTGTCGTCGGGTGCGTCGTCGCTCCAGAAGCCCAGCGTGCGCGCCTCGGCCAGCGGCACCCATCGCACTTCGGCCACCTTGGCCATCGCTTCGGACAGCTGCGCCGCGTCTCCGACATCGATCGGCACGTCGACCCAGTGCGAGGGTTCGTCACGCCAGTGCATCAGCGAGTGCGGTTCGGACCGCGTCTCGATCGGCAGCAGCCGGAGGCTCGGCGGCTGGCTGGCGTCGTAGCCCAGCTCGGTCGGGCACATGGTGGTGCGGCCCGCGCTCGCCGGCATGATGCGGCGACCGTAGCCGGCGAAGAAGATCGCATTGATCAGCTCCGACTTGCCGCGCGAGAACTCCGCCACGAAGGCCACCATGACCTTGCTGGTGCGCATCTGCGCCTCGAGTTCGCGCAGGCGCTCCGCCACGGCCTGGTCGAGCAACTCGTTCTCCGCGAGCCAGCCCGACAACCATTGCAGCCGCTTCGCAAAACTGCGGCGCCAGACGCCGTGCTGGTCGAATTGCTGGTTGAAGGAACGTGTCAAGGAGAGGGGAGAAAGAGTGGGCTCACAAAATATAGCATTCGACGCTGCGGCGAAGGACCGCTGCCCGCGGGCGGCTCAGTGCTTTTGGCAGTTCGGGCAGAAATAGGTGGAGCGCTGGCCCTGGCGCATCTGCCGGATCGGCGCAGCACAGACGCGGCAGGGTTCGCCGGCACGGCCGTAGACGGTCGCCTCGATCTGGAAATGGCCGCTCTGGCCGTCGATGTTGGAAAAGTCGCGCAGCGTGGTGCCGCCCTGCGCCACCGCGCGCGCCAGCACCTGGCGGACCGCCGCATGCAGGCGCAGCGCGCGCGGCCGGCTGATGCGCGACGCCGCCACCGTGGGCCGGATGCCAGCCAGGAAAAGCACCTCCGACGCATAGATGTTGCCGACGCCCACCACCACGTCGCCGGCCAGCAGCACCAGCTTGATCGCGGAGCGACGCCGCCGCAGACCGGCATGGAAGGCCTCGAAATCGAAGCTGTCTTCCAGCGGCTCCATGCCCAGGCCGCCCAGCAGTTTCAGCGCCAGCGGCGAATCCTCGCCCTCCACGTAGACCACCGCACCGAAGCGACGCGGGTCGTTCAGGCGCAGGATGCCCCGGCTGGTGGCGAGATCGAAGTGATCGTGCGACCCCGGCGCCGGCAGCACTGCGTCGAAGCGGAGGCTGCCCGACATGCCCAGGTGCAACAGCAGCAGGCCGGCGTCGAGCTCGACCAGCAGGTACTTGCCGCGCCGGCGCACGGTCCGGACTTCGCGCCCCACCAGCGTCTGCGGGTCGATGCCCAGCGCCCAGCGCAGGGGCTTGCCCATGCGCACCGCCTCGATGCGGGCGCCGGCGATGCGGTCGACAAAACCGCGGCGGGTGACTTCGACTTCAGGGAGTTCGGGCATGGCGCGAGCGTGACACATGAATGAGCGCCAAGGGAACCGGATGCCCCGCCGCCGCTCTGATGAAAAAGCCTTGGATTATTATGAGTTCGATGACCCCATCGCCCCGCCGACTCCGCCTTGCGGCGGCCCTCTCCCTCGTCTTGATCGCCATGGCCGCCCAGGCACAGCAGCCCCCCGCTGCCGTGCCGCCGGCCGCGGCACCGACGAGCCCCGCGCCGATCATCGAGCGAACGCCGCCCGTGACCAAAGCAGAAGCCAAGCCCTCGGCCGAAGGTGGAGCCAAGGCCTCGGCGCTGACGGCCGAACTCTTCTACGAGGTGCTGGTGGGCGAAATCACCGCCCGCGGCGGCGATCCCGGGGCCGGCTACGCGCTGGTGCTCGACGCGGCCCGCCGCACGCGCGACGGCGCCTTGTTCCAGCGCGCGGTCGAGATCGCGCTGCAGTCGCGTTCGGGCGACGCCGCCCTGGCGGCGGCACAGGCCTGGAAGGAAGCGCTGCCCAATTCGCGCGAGGCACGCCGCTTCGAGCTGCAAATCTTGATCGCCCTCAACCGCATCGCGGAGACGGCCGAGCCGTTGCGCGCCGCGATCGCCGCAACGCCCCTGCCTGAGCATCCGCTGCTGATGGCCGTCATTGCGCGCAACTACGCCCGCGCTACCGACAAGAAGCTGGCCGCATCGGTGGTGGAGCAGGCACTGGTCGACGAGGTGAAGAATCCCGCGACGGCTGGCCTGGCCTGGACCACGATCGGCCGCCTGCGACTGCTCGCCGGCGACAGCACCGGCGCGCTCGAGGCGGCGATCCAGGGCCAGACGGCCGACCCGGCCTCCGACGGCCCGCCGCTGCTCGCCCTCGAGTTGATGGCCCCCGAGCGTCCGCTGGCCGAGCCGCTGGTCAAGCGCTACCTCGCCGGCCCGAAGGCCCTGCCGGAGCTGCGCATCGCCTACGCCCGCGAACTCATGGAAGCGCGCCGCTATGCCGACGCGACCGCCCAGCTCACGACCCTCACCACCGAAAAGCCCGAGCTGCCCAATCCCTGGGTGCTGCTGGGCAGCCTCCAGGCGCAGGCCCGCCAGGATGCGGCGGCCGAGACCTCGCTCAAGCGCTACGTCACGCTGGCCAACGCACTGCCGGCAGAGGACGAATCCCGGCGCGGCCTCACGCAAGCCTATCTGCTGCTGTCGCAGCTGGCCGAGCGCCGCAAGGATTTCGCCGAGGCCGACCGTTGGCTCTCGCGTTCGGACAGCGCGGAAGACGCGCTCGGCTGGCAGCTGCGCCGCGCGGGGCTGCTGGCGCGCCAGGGGAAGGTTCAGCAGGCACGGGAGCTCGTGCGTGCACTGCCCGAGCGCAACGAGGAGGAAGGCAAGCAGAAGCTGCAGGCCGAAGTCCAGTTGCTGCGCGACGCCAAGCAGTACCAGCCGGCCTACGATCTGCTGGCCAAGGCCAGCGCCGCTGCGCCCCAGGACGCCGACCTGATCTACGACCAGGCCATGATGGCCGAGAAGCTCAACCGGCTCGACGAGATGGAGCGCCTGCTGCGCCGCCTGATCGTGCTGAGGCCCGACAACCAGAACGCCTACAACGCCCTGGGCTACTCGTTCGCCGATCGCAAGATCCGCCTGGAAGAAGCGCGCACCTTGATCCGCAAGGCGGTGCAGCTCGCACCCCAGGACCCGTTCATCGCCGACAGCCTGGGCTGGGTCGAGTTCAGGCTCGGCAACACCGCCGAGTCCCAGCGCATCCTGGAAGCTGCCTACACGCGCCGTGCCGACCCCGAGATCGGCGCCCACCTGGGCGAGGTGCTCTGGACGGCCGGCGACCGTGAGCGCGCAATGCGCATCTGGCGCGAAGCGGCGCAGGCCGACGCGGAAAACGAAACCCTGCAGGAGACGCTCAAGCGCCTGCGCATCAAGCTGTGACGGCACGCCGCCACCTGCTGAAGGCCTCCGGCGCCGCGCTGGCGGCCGTGGTGCTCGCCGGCTGTGCGACCCCCGGGAAATCCGACGCCACATCGCCCGACGGCGAGCGCCCCGAGAACTGGAGCGGCCGCATGTCGCTGCGCATCGACAGCGACCCGGTCCAGACCTTCTCCGCGCTGTTCGATCTGCGCGGCGGTCCGGAACGCGGCACGCTGACGCTCACGACGCCGATCGGCAGCACGCTGGCCGAGCTCCAGTGGGCGCCCGGCGAGGCGCTGTTGAAGAACGGCAGCGAGACGCGGCGCTATGCATCGGTCGGTGCGTTGATCGAAGCGGCCACCGGCGCCTCGATCCCGGTCGGCGCGCTGTTCGGCTGGCTCGCCGGACGCGACGAGGCCGTGCCCGGCTGGCAGCCCGATCTCTCGCAGCGGGCCGCAGGCCGCCTGCAGGCCGTGCGCGAATCGCCGCTGCCGCGCGCCGACCTGCGCATCGCCTTCGCACGCGAATGAAAGCGCTGTACGACCTCCCGGCGCCGGCCAAACTCAACACCTTCCTGCACATCACCGGCCGGCGTGCCGACGGCTACCACCTGCTGCAGTCGGTGTTCATGCTGATCGACTGGTGCGACACGCTGCACCTGGAACTGCGCCACGACGGCGTGCTCAGCCGCGAGGACCTGACCACGCCGCTGCCGCCCGACGACCTGGTGCTGCGCGCCGCGCGCGCACTGCAGGCGCATGCCCGGCCCGGCCAGGGCGCGCACATCGGCGTGGCCAAGCACGTCCCGGCGCAAGCCGGCATGGGCGGCGGATCCTCCGATGCCGCCACCTGCCTGCTGGCGCTCAATCGCCTGTGGGATCTGCGGTTGCCGCTCGCCACGCTCGAAGGCATCGGCTTGCGGCTCGGCGCCGACGTGCCCTTCTTCCTGCGCGGGTACAACGCCTGGGTCGAGGGCGTCGGGGAGAAGATCACCCCCATCACCCTGCCCGCGGCACGCTTCGCAGTGCTCAAGCCGGACGCCGGATTGGAGACTTCATTAATTTTTGCAGCACCCGATTTGAAACGCTCAACTCCTGTTGCTATAATCTCTGGCTTTGCTGCACACAGCGGATCAGAAGCTTACAGTTTCGGTCACAACGACTTGCAGCCGGTTGCGCAGCGGCTTTGCCCCGCGGTCACCGACGCCATCGAATGGCTCGGCCACCAAGGTTTGAAGGCGCGCATGACAGGCTCGGGAAGCGCGGTGTTTGCAATGATGTCGCATGAAGCGAATTTGCCTCAAGAGCCTTCGGGTTGGCAGCTTCGACAGTGCGACAATCTGGCCGCTCATCCTTTACAGGGCTGGGCGGACTGAAAGAGAAATATCGGTTGGCGGCCTCGGTCGTCAACCCGTGTAGGGGCGTCGCCAAGCTGGTTAAGGCACTGGATTTTGATTCCAGCATGCGAAGGTTCGAATCCTTCCGCCCCTGCCAAAACACACCTCACGACCAATAGGTCGTGAGACATGAATCGCGGCCCTCAGGCCGTGATGAACGAGATTCGCGGCGCCGCCGCGGTCAACGAGATCTGCAGCCGGTCGGCTGCAGAGACCACGAGAATACTGGCGGCTCCCTGAAGAGCCATTTGCATTGCTGGACGCGCTCATGCAGGCTCAACATCCTGACTTCATGGTTTTCACCGGCAATGCCAATCCGGGTCTGGCCGCGGAGATCGCACAGCACCTCGGCACCGGCCTCGGCGCCGCCCGTGTGGGCCGCTTCTCCGACGGCGAAGTCACCGTCGAAATCAACCAGAACGTTCGTGCCCGCGATGTCTTCGTGGTGCAGTCGACCTGCGCGCCGACCAACGAGAACCTGATGGAACTGCTGATGATGGTCGATGCGCTCAAGCGCGCCTCGGCCGAGCGGATCAGCGCCGTCATCCCCTACTACGGCTACGCCCGCCAGGACCGCCGTCCGCGTTCGAGCCGCGTGCCGATCTCGGCCAAGGTGGTGGCCGATCTGCTGCAGACCGTGGGTGTGTCCCGCGTGCTCACGATGGATCTGCACGCCGACCAGATCCAGGGCTTCTTCGACATCCCGGTCGACAACATCTACGCGTCGCCGGTGCTGCTGGGCGACCTGCGCCAGAAGAACTACGAAGACCTCATCGTGGTCTCGCCCGACGTCGGCGGCGTGGTCCGTGCGCGTGCACTGGCCAAGCAGCTGAACACCGACCTGGCCATCATCGACAAGCGTCGCCCGAAGGCGAACGTGAGCGAAGTGATGAACGTGATCGGCGAGATCGACGGCCGCAACTGCGTGATCATGGACGACATGATCGACACCGCGGGCACGCTGGTCAAAGCCGCCGAAGTGCTCAAGGAACGCGGCGCCAAGAAGGTCTACGCCTACTGCACGCACCCGATCTTCTCCGGTCCGGCCATCGAGCGCATCGCTCAGGGCTCGGCGCTCGACGAAGTCGTCGTGACCAACACCATTCCTCTGTCCGACACCGCGTTGGGCTGCAAGAAGATCCGTCAACTCTCCGTGGCACCGCTGATCGCCGAAACGATCCAGCGCATCTCCAAGGGTGAGTCGGTGATGAGTTTGTTCTCGGACCAGGACAACCTGTTCTGATCTGAGCAAAAAGCAGGCTTCCCATTCGGGAGGCCATTTTGAAACCGGCGCCGCACTGGTCGCGGTCGGCGCTCAAGAAGCGAGGCAATTGCGCCTTCGCTCCAAGGAGTTAACTATGAAATTCGTCGCTTTTGAGCGCGCCAAGCAGGGCACGGGTGCGAGCCGCCGTCTCCGCATCTCGGGCAAGACCCCCGGCATCGTCTACGGTGGCGAGGCCACGCCCCAGCTGATCGAAATCGATCACAACGCGCTGTGGCACGCCCTGAAGAAGGAAGCCTTCCACGCCTCCATCCTCGAGATGGAAATGGACGGCGCAGTGAGCAAGGTGCTGTTGCGCGACGTGCAATACCACCCCTTCCGTCCGCTGGTGCAACACATCGACTTCCAACGCGTCGATGCCAAGACCCGCATGACCATGAAGGTGCCAGTGCACTTCAAGGGCGAGGAAGAGTCCGATGCCGTCAAGATCGAGCTGAACCTGGTCAACCACGTGACCACCGAACTCGAAGTGAACTGCCTGCCCTCGGAACTGCCCGAATTCATCGAGGTCGACCTGTCGGGCCTCAAGAAGAACGGCACCGTCACGCTCAAGGACATCAAGCTGCCGCGCGGCGTGAAGTGGGTCAGCCACGGCAAGCCGAACCTCGTGCTGGCTTCGGCCACCGCGCCGGCCGCCGAAGAAGTCGATGCACCGGTGGAAGGCGCTGAAGCCGCTGCCGCCGCCGCTGCACCGGCCGGCAAGGGTGGCAAGGCTGCGGCCAAGACCCCCGCTGCCAAGGCGCCTGCAGCCAAGGCACCGGCCAAGAAGTAAGACTTCTCCCGCCTGCAGAACAACGGCCCGCCTCGTGCGGGCCGTTTTCTTTTGGGGCACCACGATAATCACCCCATGATCAAGTTGTTCGTCGGCCTGGGCAATCCGGGCCCGGAATACGAAGCCACGCGGCACAACGCCGGCTTCTGGTGGATCGACGCACTGGCGCGCGACCTGAAAGTCACGCTCGTGCCCGAGCGCGGCTACCACGGCTTCGCGGCCCGCGCGACGGTGAACGGCCGGCCGGTCTGGCTGCTCGAGCCCCAGACCTTCATGAACCTCTCGGGCAAGTCGGTGGCGGCGCTCGCGCGCTTCTTCAAGATCGAGCCGCAGGAGATCCTCGTGGTGCACGACGAACTCGACGTCGTGCCCGGCCAGGTCAAGCTCAAGTTCGGCGGCAGCCATGCGGGCCACAACGGCCTGCGCGACATCCATGCACAACTGGGCACCGGCGACTACTGGCGGCTGCGCATCGGCATCGGCCACCCGGGCGTGAAGTCCGAAGTGGTGAACTGGGTGCTGAAGAAGCCCCTCAAGGAACAACGCGAAGCCATCGACGACGCGCTCATCCGCACGCTGCATGCCGTGCCCGCGTTGCTGGCCGGAGAGATGGAGAAGGCCACGCTGCTGATCCACACGAGCAAGCCCCCGCGCCCCAAACCGCCCCGGCGCGAACCGGGCGAGAGTGCAGGCGAAGGAGCGAGCGAGCCCGCCGCACCCTGAGCGCGGCGCCACCGAGCGACAGAGGAAAAGAGAAGGAAGGGAGACGAAAAAAATGAAAGTCCAGAGACTTCACCGGCCCATCGCCACGGCCATTGCCTGCATCGCGATGGCTGCTGCGGCCCCTGCAGCGGCCGGCACCTGGCGCTGCGGCAGCACCTACACCGACCAGCCCTGCCCCGGCGGCCAGGTCGTGCCCACGGATGCCGCGCCGAGCACCGAACGGGTGCGCGACGCCGACGAGCAGACGCGCAGAACGCAAGCCACGGCCGCACGCATGGAAGCCGAACGCCTGCGCCGCGACAAGGAGCGCCCGGCCATGGTCCACCTGCCGGCACCCTCGGCAGCGAAAACACCCGTCGAACCCGCGCCAACCGCGGGTCGCAAGGGCAAGGGGCGCAAGGCCTCCGATTTCTTCACCGCGGCCGGCCCTGGCACGGCCAAGGCCCCCAAAAAGAAAAAAGCCGCAAAGGCCCCGGCCGCAGGCTGATCGACCCGGGGCGCGGGCTCAGGCCGCGACCGGCGCGTCGCCCGCGCCGCTGGCCGCGGCCTTGGTGGCCGTGAGCCGCTCGAACTTCATCCAGAGGGTGTCGCGCGCCTCGACGTGCGCGGGGTTGGTGGGAATGCACGCGACCGGGCACACCTGCACGCATTGCGGTTCGTCGAAGTGGCCCACGCATTCGGTGCACTTGTGCGGGTCGATCTCGTAGATCGACTCGCCCATGTAGATCGCGTCGTTGGGGCACTCCGGCTCGCACACATCGCAGTTGATGCATTCGTCGGTGATCATCAGAGCCATGCCTGAATTATCCGCTGCGGGCATGCTTGTTGCGGGAGTCGGGTTATGCTGCGCCCCGCCCCATGAGTCTGTTTCTATTCAAGCGCTTCGCGACACTGATCGGTACGCTGATCGGTGCTTCCATCATCGTCTTCCTGGTCCTGGAGATCCTGCCCGGCAATGCCGCGCAGCTGCTCCTGGGCCCCGATGCGCCGCCCGATGCCGTTGCAGCATTGGCGACGCAGCTCGGGCTCGACCAACCGGCCTGGACACGCTACTGGCACTGGATCGGCGGCCTGCTGACCGGCGACCTGGGCAACAGCTACGCCTACAGCTCGCCGGTGCTCGACCTGATCCTCGAACGGCTCGCGCTGACCGTGCCGCTGGCCGTGATGGCGATGGCGCTCACCACGGTGCTCGCGCTGCTGGTCGGCGTCACCGCGGCGGCGCGCCACAACAAGCTGGGCGACGTCGGGTTGATGAGCCTCACGCAGGTCGGCATCGCGATCCCGAACTTCTGGTTCGCGATCCTGCTGATCCTGGTGTTCTCGGTGCAGCTCAAGTGGTTCTCGGCCGGCGGCTTCGACGGTTGGGGCGAAGGCATCTTCGCGGGCATCAAGTCGCTGCTGTTGCCCGCGCTGTCGCTGGCCGTGGTGCAGGCCGCGATCCTGGCGCGCATCACGCGCTCGGCCGTGCTCGAGGTGATGCGCGAGGACTTCGTGCGCACCGCGCGCGCCAAGGGCGTGTCGCAGCGCATGGTGCTCTGGACCCACGTGCTGCGCAACGCGATGATCCCGGTGATCACGGTGATGGGCATGCAGTTCTCCGAGCTGCTGGCCGGCACCATCGTGGTGGAGAACGTGTTCTACCTGCCCGGCCTGGGCCGCCTGATCTTCCAGGCCATCAGCAACCGCGACCTGGTCGTGGTGCGCAACTGCGTGATGCTGCTGGCCGCGCTGGTGGTGATCGTCAATTTCGTGGTCGACGTGCTGTATGCGGTGATCGACCCGCGCATCAAGGCTTCAGACATATGATGCCCCCCAGCTTTTCACACCGCTTCGCGGCGTGTAACTCCGCCCCCCAAGGGGGAGGCGCGGCCCGCCTTGGGGCGGCCCGGCGGCGGCCGCTATGAGCGCGCTCCCCAACGCACTCGCCCCCAAGGCCATGAAGGTGCCCGGTTTCTGGCGCCGCGCGCTGCACCACCGCAGCTTCGTCATCGGCGCAGTGCTCACCCTGCTGCTGCTGCTGGCCGCCACCGTGTCGCTGGTCTGGACACCCTGGTCGCCCTACGAGATGGACATGGCCAGCAAGCTGCAGGGGCCGAGCCTGTCGCACTGGCTGGGCACCGACCCCTTCGGCCGCGACGTGGCCTCGCTGCTGCTGGTGGGCGCACGCGCCTCGATCCTGGTCGGCCTGATCGCCGTCGGCATCGGCCTGATCGTGGGCACGGCGCTGGGCCTGCTCGCGGCCGCGCGGCGCGGCTGGGTCGAAGAGGCCATCATGCGATTCAGCGACTTCTCGCTGGCCTTCCCCGCGATCCTCTCGGCCATCATGATGACGGCCGTGTTCGGCCCGGGCATCGTCAACGCGATCGTCGCGATCGGCATCTACAACATCCCGACCTTCGCGCGCATCACGCGCGCCTCGGCCAACGCGATCTGGTCGCGCGAGTACATCGCGGCGGCACGCGCCTGCGGCAAGGGCGGCTTCTCGATCACGCTGCAGCACGTGCTGCCCAACATCTCGGCCGTGCTGATCGTGCAGATCACGATCCGCTTCGCGATCGCGATCCTGGCCGAGGCCGCGCTGTCGTACCTGGGCCTGGGCACGCAACCGCCGCAGCCCTCGTGGGGCCGCATGCTCGCCGAAGCCCAGACCCTGATGTTCCAGGCACCGCTGCTGGCGGTGTTCCCCGGCATGGCCATCGCGCTCGCGGTGCTCGGCCTCAATCTGCTGGGCGACGGATTGCGCGATCTGCTCGACCCGCGGCTGGCGAGAGCACGCTGACCATGGCCCTCCTCGAAGTCAAAGACCTCCACATCGGCCTGCAGACGCAGCGCGGCCCGGCCGAGGCCGTGCGCGGCATCGATTTCACGCTCGAGCGCGGCGAGACGCTGGGCATCGTGGGCGAATCGGGCTGCGGCAAGTCGATCACCGTGATGTCGCTCATGGGCCTGCTGCCCGCGAGCGCCAAGGTCACAGGGAGCATCCGGTTCGACGGCACCGAACTCGTGGGCCGGAGCGAGAAGGCGATGTGCCAGATCCGCGGCAACCGCATCGGCATGATCTTCCAGGAACCGATGACGGCGCTGAACCCGGTGCACACCATCGTGCGTCAGATCGGCGAGCCGCTGCGGCTGCACCGCGGGCTCACCGGCGCCGCGGCGCGCGCCGAGGTGCTGGCATTGCTCGAGCGCGTGGGCATCCCCGACCCGGCCTCGCGGCTCGACGCCTATCCGCACCAGTTCTCCGGCGGCCAGCGCCAGCGCATCGGCATCGCGATGGCGCTGGCCTGCGGCCCCGACCTGCTGATCGCCGACGAGCCGACCACCGCGCTGGACGTGACGATCCAGAAGCAGATCCTCGACCTGATCCAGAGCCTGGTGGCCGAGCGCGGCATGGCGCTGATCCTGATCTCGCACGACCTCGGCGTGATCGCGCAGAGCGTCTCGAAGGTGGCGGTGATGTACGGCGGCAGCATCGTCGAGAGCGGCCCGACCGACACGCTCTTCGCCGCCCGCGCGCACCCCTACACCCAGGGCTTGTTCGCGGCCCGCCCTGCCCTGGGCGCACCGCGCGGCACGCGGCTCGCGACCATCCGCGGCAGCGTGCCCGAGCTGGTCGACCTGCCGCCCGGCTGCCCCTTCGCGGGCCGCTGCCGGCTGACGGTCGACGCCTGCCACACGACGCGCCCGCCCGCCACGCCGCTGCCGCACGGCCACCTGGCGCGCTGCCTGCGGCTCGACGAAGCGCTGGCCACCGAGGGGGCCGCCGCATGACGACGCGCACCACCGCACCCCTGCTCGAAGTCACCGACCTCGTTCGCCACTACGCGCTGCCGCGCGAATCGCTGTTCGCGCCGCCGCCGCAGGTGCAGGCGCTCAACGGCGTGAGCTTTCGCGTCGAGGCCGGGCGCAGCCTGGGCATCGTCGGCGAATCGGGCTCGGGCAAGTCGACCATCGCACGCCTCGTGATGGCGCTCGACCGGCCCACCTCGGGCAGCGTGAAGCTGCTGGGCCGCGACCTGCACCAGCTCTCGCGGTCGGAACTCCGCACCGCGCGGCGCGACCTGCAGATGGTGTTTCAGGACCCCTACGGCTCGCTCGATCCGCGCCAGACCGTGGCACGCATCGTGGCCGAGCCGCTCGAAGCCTTGGCCGAGACCAACCGCAGCGAGCAGCGCGAACGCGCGGCCGAGTCGCTGGCCGCGGTCGGCCTGCGCAGCACCGACCTGGGCAAGTACCCGCACGAGTTCTCGGGCGGCCAGCGCCAGCGCATCGCGATCGCGCGCGCGCTGATCACGCGGCCCAAGCTCATCGTGGCCGACGAGCCGGTGAGCGCGCTCGACGTGTCGGTGCAGGCCCAGGTGCTCAACCTCATGCAGGACCTGCAGCAGCAGTTCGGCATCAGCTACCTGCTGATCAGCCACGACCTCGCGGTGGTCAACCACCTGTGCGACGAGGTCTGCGTGCTGCACCGCGGCGTGGTGGTCGAACGCGGCGAACCGCTGCGGCTGTTCGCCCACGCGGAGCACCCGTACACGCAGGCGCTGCTGGCGGCCGTGCCGCGCGCCGAGCCCCCGGCGCGTGCGCGGGCACAGCCCGCTTGATATAAGGTCTGCACTTTCCCTCTTTCTGTCTTTGCCTGGAGCCTGCCCATGTTGAAACGCCGTACCGTCCTCACCGCTTCCGCCGCGACCGCGGTGGCCTCGGCCCTGCCGACCTTCGCGCTCGCGCAGAACCGCAAGGACGCGATGGTGCTGGGCATGACGCTCGAACCCACGGGCCTCGATCCGACGACCAGCGCAGCGGTGTCGATCTCGGAGGTGGTGCTCTACAACATCTTCGAGACGCTGACCAAGATCAACCCCGACGGCAGCGTGACGCCGCTGCTGGCCGAGAGCTGGGACATCTCGCCCGACCTGAAGACCTACACCTTCCGGCTGCGCAAGGGCGTGAAGTTCCAGAACGGCGAGCCCTTCAACGCGCAGACCGTGAAGTTCGCCTTCGAGCGCGCGGGCAACGAGAAGAGCACCAACAAGGACAAGCGCACCTTCGCCAACATCGGCGTGCAGGTGATCGACGAACACACGGTGGTGCTGCTCAACAAGGAAATCGATCCCGACTTTCCCTTCGTGCTGGGCCAGGCCACGTCCATCATCGTGGAGCCCAAGAGCGCCGACACCAACGCCGCCAAGCCGATCGGCACCGGCCCCTACAAGCTCGACACCTACAACAAGGGCGCCTCGCTGGTGCTCAGCAAGTGGGACGGCTTCCGCAACCCGGCGCAGGCCAAGCTCAACAAGATCACCTTCCGCTTCATCTCCGACCCGGCCGCGCAGGCCGCGTCGCTGCTGGCCGGCGACGTCGACGTGTTCCCGCGCGCGGCCACGCGCATCGTGGCGCAGTTCAAGAACAACCCGCAGTTCCAGACCATCCTGGCCGGCTCGCGCGCCAAGACCATCCTGGCGATCAACAACGCCAAGAAGCCGCTCGACGACGTGCGCGTACGCCGCGCCATCCTGGCCGCGCTCGACCGCAAGGCCATCATCGAAGGCGCGGCCGACGGCTTCGGCACGCCCATCGGCAGCCACTACGTGCCCGGCGCGCCCGGCTACGTCGACACCACGGGCGCGAACCCCTTCGACATCGAGAAGGCCAAGAAGCTGCTGGCCGAAGCCGGCGTGAAGACGCCGCTCGAACTCACGATGACGCTGCCGCCACCGCCCTACGCGCGCCAGGGCGGCGAGATGGTGGTGGCCCAGTTGGCCAAGATCGGCATCGTGGTCAAGGTGCAGAACGTCGAATGGGCGCAATGGCTCAGCGGCACCTACGGCAGCAAGAACTACGACCTGTCGATCGTCTCGCACGTCGAGCCCTTCGACCTGGGCAACTACGCCAAGTCGGACTACTACTGGGGCTACCAGTCGAAGCCCTTCGTCGCGCTGTTCGACAAGATCAAGACCACCGGCAACGTGACCGAGCGCAACAAGCTGCTGGGCGACGCACAGAAGATGCTCGCGGCCGATGCGGCCAACGGCTTCCTGTTCCAGCCGCAGTTCCCGACCATCGCCAAGAAGAACGTCAAGGGCCTGTGGAAGGAACTGCCGATCTTCGCCAACGACCTGTCCGCCCTCTCTTGGTAATGACTCGGCCGCTGCACGACCTGAGTGCCGCCGAACTGGGCGCGGCCTACCGTGACGGCAGCCTGTCGCCGGTCGAGGTGACGCAGTCGGTGCTCGACCATGTGGCGCGCTGGGAGCCGCACCTGGGCGCGACCTGGCTGCTGCGCCCCGACGCCGCACTCGAGCAGGCGCGCGCCTCCGAGGCGCGCTGGCGCAGCGGCGAATCGCGGGGCCCGCTCGACGGCGTGCCGACCACGGTCAAGGAAAACATCGCGACCAAGGGCGACCCGCTGCCGGCCGGCACCGCGGCCGTCACGCTGCGCCCGGCCGCGGCCGATGCGCCGCCCGCGGCCCGGCTCAAGGAAGCCGGCGTGGTGATCGTGAGCAAGACGACGATGCCCGACTACGGCATGCTGTCCTCCGGGCTCTCGAGCTTCCACACGCTCGCGCGCAATCCCTGGGACCTGCGCAAGACACCCGGCGGCTCCAGCGCCGGCGCGGGCGCGGCGGCAGCCGCGGGCTACGGCCCGCTGCACATCGGCACCGACATCGGCGGCTCGCTGCGTCTGCCCGCGGGCTGGTGCGGCATCTTCACGCTCAAGCCCAGCCTGGGCCGGGTCCCGATCGACCCGCCCTACATGGGCCGCGCCGCCGGACCGATGACCCGCACCGTGGCCGACGCCGCGCTGATGATGCAGGCGCTGTCGAAGCCCGACGCGCGCGACAGCATGAGCCTGCCCGCGCAGGACATCGCCTGGTCGGCTTTCGACGTCGACCCGGGCCACCTGCGCGGACTGCGCATCGGCCTGCTGCTCGAGGCCGGCTGCGGCCTGCCGGTCGACCCCGAGATCCTGGCCGCGGTGAACGAGGCCGCGCGGCTGTTCGAGCGCGCGGGGGCCACCGTCGAGCCGATGCAGCCCTTCATGTCGCAGGCCATGCTCGACGGCATGGACCACCTGTGGCGCATGCGTTCCTTCGTCGACCTCAACGCGCTGCCGGGCGCGCAGCGCGCCAAGGTGCTGCCCTACATCCGCGCCTGGGCCGAGAGCGCCTCGGACTTCAGCGGCGACCACGTGTTCCGCGCCTTCAGCCAGTTCCATGCGACGCGCGTGACCACGGTGGACGCCTGCGCGCGCTTCGACTACGTGATCTCGCCGGTGTCGCCCAACATGCCGGCGCCGGCCGAAGACCCGTCGCCCACCAACGACCCCTTGCGTCCGCTGGAACACATCGGCTTCACCGTGCCCTACAACATGTCGGAGCAACCGGCCGCCTCGGTCAACTGCGGCTACTCGGCCGCCGGCCTGCCGATCGGCCTGCAGATCGCGGGCAAGCGCTTCGACGACCTGGGCGTGCTGCAGGTCTCGCGCGCCTTCGAGCAGATCCGCGGCGCCCAGAAGGCCTGGCCGCAGCCGCCGACCGACTGACGCGCCGATGCGGGGGCTCAGGCGAACTGCGCCACCAGCAGTTCGCGGGCCCGCGCCACGAAGTCGCTCTCGCCCCGGCGGGGCGGCAGCACATGGAAAGCGACCCGCGGCAGCGCCGGCAGCCCGGCCTGGCGCAGCGGCACCACACCGTCGCACAGCGCCGATTCGTTGAGGCACGCCACGCCCAGGCCTGCCGCCAGCGCCGATTGCAGGCCCGCGACGCCCGAGGCGAGATGCGCCACCTCGTACGGCACATGCCGCTGACGCAACAGCTTGGCGGTGAACTGGTGCAGCGCACAGGTGTCGGGCAGGGCCAGCAGGCGCAGCGGCATGCCCTTGTGCCATGACAGCCCGCGCGCGCCCATCCAGAGCAGCGCCTCGCGGCGCAGCACGAGAGCGCGTGCGAGGCTGCCGGTATCGGCGATGCGCATGGCCACGCCGACGTCGAAGTCGCCGCGCGCGTGGCCGGCTTCGACCTCCCCGCTCTTCACCACACTCACATGCAGGCGTACCTGTGGGTAGCGCTCGCCGAGCCGCGCCAGCAAGCCCGCCAGTTCGGCCGGCCGGAAATAGTCGGTGACGGCAAGGCGCAACTCGCCCTGCAGCTGCTCGTCGCGCAGCTCGCGGTAGGCCGCCTCACTGAGCGCGAGGATCTCGCGTGCATGGCCCAGCAGGCGCGCACCGGCTTCGGTCACGGCGACGCCTGCCTTGCTGCGGGTGAACAGTGAACGCCCGGCGCGCTCCTCGAGCTTGCGGATCTGCTCGCTCACCGACGACTGGGAGAGAAACACGCGCGGTGCGGCGGCCGTGAGGCTGCCGGCCTCCGCCACGGCCACGAAGGTCCGGAGCTGCGCGATGTCGAATCCGGCCATTTCTTCCATCCGTTATTCCGATGACACTCATCATATCTTCCCGCTTTTCCGATGGGACAGATCGATGAAGAATCGCGACATCCCTACCCGCTGACGCAAGGAGTTTCCATGCCCCACATCGTTCTTCATCTTTCCGGCGAACCCGAGGCCGCACGCACCCGCGAGGCCGTCGATGCCGTGGTGCGCCTGACGCAATCGGTGCTGGGCAAGAAGCTGCCCGTGATCGCCGTCGCGGTGCAGCACATCGCCGCCGACCAGTGGTTCATCGGCGGCCAAACCCTGGCCTCGCTCGGTCGCAGCGCCTTCCAGCTCGACATCAGCATCACCGACGAGACCAACACCAAGGCCGAGAAGGCGCGCTATCTGCGCGAGGTGCATGCGGCGATGGCCGCACTGATGCCCGAACTGCACGAGGTGTCGTATGTGCACGTGATCGACGCCCGGGCCGCTGCGTACGGCTACGGCGGACGGACCCAGGAGCACCGCCACCAGCAGGCCGGCGTGTAGCGACAACCGGACCGTGGCACGATGCGGAAGCCCCCACCTTCGAGGACTTCTTCCGTGAGTGCAGCGCCCCGTCTCCTGGCCGACAGCCTCGGCAATCCCGTCACGCTGGACGATCCCGCCAGCCTCGGGTCGCTCGACGATTTCGTCGGCGGCTTCATCGCCTGCGAGGCACGCGCCGCCAACGTGCTGGCCGCGGCCCGCGACAGCAGCCCGCTGGTGCAAGCGTACTGCGCCGCGCTGCACATGTTCGCCGAGTCGCGCGATGCGGGGCCGAACGCGCGCCCCTTCCTCGACCGCGCGCAGGCCGGCGCCGCGCGCGCCACCGCCCGTGAACAGCGCTTCATCGCGGCCGTGGCCGCCTGGGTCGACGGCGACATCGCGCGCGCCATCGCGCTGCACGAGGAACAGGCACGCGAACATCCGCGCGACCTGGTGTCGCTCAAGCTGGGCCAGTACCACTGCTTCAACCTCGGCGACTGCCCGGGCATGCTGCGGCTCGCGCTGGCGGCACTGCCGGCGGCGGGCGACGTGCCTTACCTGCACGGCATGCTGGCCTTCGGCCACGAGCAATGCCACCGGATGCGCGAGGCCGAGGCGAGCGCGCGCCGGGCCATCGCGATGTGCCGCAAGGAACCCTGGGCCCACCATGCGCTGGGCCACGTGATGCTGACCGAAGGCCGGCTCGCCGAGGGCCTGGACTTCATGCGCGGCGTGAGCGACAGCTGGACCGGCCTCAACTCCTTCATGGTCACGCACAACTGGTGGCACGTGGCGCTGTTCCTGATCGACCTGGGGCGCGACGCCGAGGCGCTGGCGGTGTACGACACCCAGGTCTGGGGCGTGGTCAAGGACTACACGCAGGACCAGATCGGCGCGGTCTCGCTGCTGGCGCGCTTCGAGCTGGCCGGCATCGACGTCGGCCCGCGCTGGCACGACGTGGCCGACCGCCTCATGGGTCGGCTCGACGACCATGTGCTGCCCTTCCTCGACCTGCAGTACCTCTACGGCCTGGCGCGCGCGGAACGGCCCGAGGCCGACGCGCTGCTGCGCGGCATCGAGGCCTTCGCGCCCACGGCACCGCCCGCCACCCGCAACACGTGGGAGCGCGTCTGCGTGCCGGCCGCACGCGGCCTGTTGGCGCACGCGCGGGGCGACATGGCCGGCGCCATCGAGGGCCTGGGCCTGGCGCTGCCGCGGTTGATCGAGATCGGCGGCAGCCACGCCCAGCGCGACCTGTTCGAGCAGGCCTGGCTCGCTGCCCTCATGCGCGAGGGCAGCGAACGTTCGCTGACCATCGCCCAGGGCCTGCTGCAGCCGCAGGTCAACGGCCAGCCCGAGTCGCTGCGCCTGCGCCGGCAACTGGCGCAGGTGTATGCCGGGCTCCGGCTGCCGATGGCGGCATGATCCGGCCCGCAAAGCAGCTATAAGTCGGGTCCCGCCTTTCGGCGCGCGCCACCCTCGGCCTTTCATTCACCGTTCCCATGACCCCGCATTTCACCGAAGCCACCACCGGCTACTGGCAACAGCTCCTCGACGCTGGCACGCTCGCCCGGCCCGAGGCCCCATGGCAGCACGGCTACCCGGCGCGCCTGCCCGACGGCCGCGTGCTGATGCTGCCGATCCGCCAGTTGGCAGCCGACCCGACCCAGGCCGTGGCCTCGCTGATCTGCAACCAGGCCTCGCTCGAGGTGATCGAGACGCTGGGCCGGATGCTGGCCAAGAAGCTCGCGCCGCTGCAGCCGGATGTCGTGATCGGCATCCCGACGCTGGGCCTGACCTTCGCGCCCATCGTGGCCCGCCATCTGGGCCACGCGCGCTACGTGCCCATGGGCTACTCGCGCAAGTTCTGGTACGACGAAGCGCTGTCGAGCGAGGTGCAGTCGATCACCACGCCCACGGCGGGCAAGCGCGTCTACCTCGACCCGAACCTGTTGCCGCTGGTGCGCGGCAAGCGCGTGGTGCTGGTCGACGACGCGGTCAGCAGCGGCAGCACGCTGAAGGCGCCCTGGCGGCTGATCGAGTCGCTCGATGCCGAAGTGCTGGCCTGCGGCGTGGCCATGCTGCAGGGCCGGCGCTGGCAGCAGACGCTGGGCGCCGAGCGCGCAGCGCGCCTGGTGGGCGTGTTCGACAGCCCGCTGCTGCAGGCTGTACCGGACGGCTGGGTCGAGCGCAGCTAAGCCGGTTCTTCACCGCCCCGAGCCGTCGCAGGTGGTACGCAACCTGCTTGCCTCGGTGCGCGCCCCGGGGCGTATCTCGTTTCGTATACATTTTTGGTGCGCCGCAGCAACATCGCTCGGTGGCCGAGCCCTTCTGGAGTCTTCATGCCCTCGATCCCCACGTCCCCCTCCCCTTCGATGCCTTCTGCCTCCCTGTCGCGTCGCCGCCTGCTCCAGGCCGCGGGCGCCGCCTCGGCCGCCAGCCTGCTGGCCGCGCCGGCCTTCGCCCAGACCCGGGCCATGAGCATCACCCTGCCCTGGGTGGTGAACGGCTCCAACTACTGGCCGCTGGTCGGCAAGGAACTGGGCTACTTCAAGAAGCGCGGCATCGACCTGACCGTCTCGCGCGGCAACGGCTCGGTAGCCGCGGCCCAGGCCGTGGCCAACAAGCAGTTCGACTTCGGCGTGGTGTTCTTCGGCGGCACGCTGGTCAACATCGCGCGCGGCCTGCCGCTGCAGGCGCTGGCCACGGTCGGCTACGACGCGCTGATGGGCAACCTGGTGCTGGCCGATTCGCCGATCCGCGGCCCCAAGGACTTCGAAGGCAAGCGCGTGGGCACGGTCGCCACCTCGGCCGAATCGCCCTACTGGAGCGCCTATGCGGCCAAGACCGGCATCGACCTGAGCAAGGTCACGCGCCAGCAGCTGGACGCCCGCCTGATCGAGCGCGCGCTGATGGAAAAACAGGTCGATGCGATCACCGCGATCGGCTCCTCAAGCATCCCGGTGCTGGACTCGCTGGGCGTGAAGACCCGCTTCATCCCCTGGGCCAAGGCCGGCGTGCAGCTCTATGCCTCGCAGATCATCGCGCGGCGCGAGACCATCGACGGCGATCCGGGCCTGTGCCAGGCCATGGTCGACGCGATCCTGGAGTCGGCGGTCTACACGCTGAAGAATCCGCAGGCTTCGCTGGACATCCTCTACAAGGCACAGCCCGAGATCGCCATGGCCAAGGGCGGCAAGGAGAACGCCGCCATCGCGCAGGGCCTGGCGCAGGCCACCATGGTCGCGCCCGAGGCGATCCAGAACGGCATGGGCTACAGCAGCATCCCGACGCTGGCCGGCATGATCGCGCTCGCCGCCAAGGCCGGCGCGCTCACGGCCGACGCCAAGCCGCTGCGCCCCGAAGACCTGGCGACCAACCGCTTCGTCGGCAAGATCAAGCTCAGCACGTCCGAGTGGGACGCGATCCGCAAGAATGTGGCGCCTTACAACGCCATGCTGGGGACGTGAGCGCTTCGGCGCAGGACAGCGCCTTCCACCGCATCGGCCTGCCGCTGCTGTTCGCCCTCGGCACCCTCGCGCTGTGGGAAGCCGCGGTGCGCTTCTTCGAGATCCGCGAGGTGCTGCTGCCCACGCCGAGCGCGATCGGCGCGCGCCTGATCGAGACCTTCCCGATGCTGATGCAGCACGCCTGGCCCACGGTGTGGGAAAGCGTGGCGGGCTTCGCCATCGCCTCGGTGCTGGGCGTGGCGCTGGCCGCGCTACTGAGCGCCTCGGGCCTGATGCGCAGCATGCTCTACCCGAACGTGGTGCTGTTCCAGCTGATCCCCAAGATCGCGCTGGCGCCGTTGTTCATCGTCTGGCTGGGCATCGGCTTCCAGTCGCGCCTGACCTTCTCGGTCTTCATCAGCTTCTTCCCGGTGGTGATCGCCGCATTGGCCGGCCTGGACAACGTCGACAAGTCGCTGCTGCGGCTGTGCCGCGCGCTCACCGCATCGAGCTGGCAGGTGTTCTGCTCAGTGCGGCTGCCGCACGCGCTGCCCTATGTGTTCAGCGGCATGAAGATCGCGACCACCTTCGCCATCATCGGCGTGATCGTGGGCGAGTTCATCACCTCGCAGGCCGGCCTCGGCTACCTCATTCTTTTCGCTTCCGCCCAGGCCGATACGGCGCTGATCCTCGCGGCCATCGTGGTGCTGTGCGGCTTCGGCCTGCTGTTCTACGGCGCGGTGGCGCTGCTCGAGCGTTGGACCCAGAAGGTGTTCGGCGAATGACGACGATGACTTCCTCCCCCTCCTGGCTGCAGGCCACCTCCATCGCCGCCGACCGCGACGCCAGCTACCTCTCGGTGCAGGGCGCGCGCAAGACCTACGACACCCGCAACGGCGAAGTGCATGCGGTAGAACGCGCCGACTTCGACATCGACGAGGGCGACTTCGTGAGCCTGGTCGGCCCGAGCGGCTGCGGCAAGAGCACGCTGATGTCGATGATCGGCGGACTCGAGACCCCGAGCGCCGGGCGCATCCGCGTGGCCGGCAGCCCCATCACCGCACCGCGCCGCGACTTCGGCTACGTGTTCCAGGACGCCACGCTGCTGCCCTGGAAGACGGTGTTCGACAACGTGCTGTTCCCGATCCGCACGCAGAAGCGTCCGGTGGCCGACTACCTGGCCGAGGCCGAGCGGCTGCTGCGCCTGACCGACCTCTGGGCCTTCCGCGACAAGCGGCCGTCCGAGCTCTCGGGCGGCATGCGCCAGCGCGTGGCGATCTGCCGCGGGCTGATCAACGACCCGCAGCTGCTGATGATGGACGAGCCCTTCTCGGCGCTCGACGCGATCACGCGCGACGACATGAACCTCGCGCTCGCGCAGCTCTGGGACCAGGTGCACAAGACCGCGGTATTCATCACCCACAGCATCCGCGAGGCCGTGTTCCTGTCGGACCGCGTGCTGGTGATGAACGCGCGGCCTTCGCGCATCGTGGCCGACATCCGGGTGCCCTTCGCCCGGCCACGCCGCGCCGAGATGCAGGAAGAACCGCTGTTCAACGAGATCTGCGGCTTCGTGCGCGACAAGATCCACGAAGGCCATGGCAGTCGTCAGCCCGCGTCCGCCTGAAGTGACCGCCGCAGTCGAGACGCCGCTGCAGGCGCTGGTGCGCGCGCACCGCGAGGCCGGCGGCGGCCGGCTGTCGACCGATGCCATCGTGCGCCTGCTGCAGGAGGCGATCGTGCGCGGCCTGTTCGGGCCAGGCCAGGCGCTGCGCCAGGACGAGCTGGCCGCGTTGTGCCACGTCAGCAAGATCCCGGTGCGCGAGGCGCTGCGCACGCTCGAGGCCAACGGTTTCGTCGAACTGCTGATGAACCGCGGCGCGGTGGTCAAGGCGCTCACGCTCGACCAGCTGCGCGACGCCTTCGAGCTGCGCATGATGGTCGAGCCGCACCTGATGCGCACCGCCGCGCCCCTGCTGAGCGCGGCCGACCTCGACGAGGCCGAGCGGCTGGTCGCGGCGATGGACGACGCGGGCCATGCCTGGGCCTTCAGCGAACTCAACGGCCGCTTCCACGACCTGCTCTACCGCGCGGCCGACAAGCCGCTGTCCAAGCAGATCCTCGCCATGCTGCAGGGCCACATCCAGCGCATGTCCTTCATGCAGCTCTCGCTCGCGGGCTTCAACCGCAGTTCGAACGAGGACCACCGGCTGATCCTGGCGGCCTGCCGGAGCGGCGATGCCGAGGCCGCGGCGCAGGCCGTGGCCGCGCACGTCGAAGGCGTGAAGGACATCGTGCTCGACCTCTACGCGCGGCATCACGCGCGCGCCTGAGGCCGGCCAGCGATCAGGTCGACTTGAGGTGCCGGCGCTGGTCGTAGTTGGGCTGCGCCGGCAGGTCGGCCAGGTGCTTCGTGTCGGCCCAGTCGAGCACCTCGATCTGCGCCGGGTTCGCCGGATCGGCGATGCGGATGCGGTTGATGCCCGCATTGGGGATGTCGCTCTGGCGCGGGCCGTTGAGGCCCAGGCCGCGCGCGGTGCGCCACACCATGTCGAGCACGCCGCCATGCGTGACCACCAGCAGCCGCCGGCCCGCATGCGCGGTCGCCAAGGCGCCCAGCGCACCCAGGATGCGTGCATGGAACTGCAGCGGCGATTCGCCCTCGGGCATGGCGTGGTCCTCGCGGAACTCCAGCCATTGCTCCCAGGCGCGCGGATGCAGTTCGCGGATGTCCTCTGCACGCAGGCCCTCGACCACGCCGAAGTGCTGCTCGCGCAGCGCCGCCTGCGTCACGACCGGGAGCGCCAGCTGCTGCGCGGCGGGCGCTGCGGTCTGCTGGGCGCGCAGCAGGTCGCTGCAGAAGAACAGGTCGACCGTCTCGCCGGCCAGCCGCAGGCCGAGCCGCCGCGCCTGCTCGTGGCCGGTGTCGTTGAGCGGGATGTCGATGTGGCCCTGGAAGCGCAGCTCGCGGTTCCAGTCGGTCTCGCCGTGGCGGATCAGGATGAAGTCGGTGGGGGTGGAGGTCGGTGTGGATAGGGTCATGGCTGCGGTCTATTGTCTCCGCATCGCATGCAGGCCATGTGGCAGCGCGGCTTCGCCGACAATGGCGCGATGCCCCGTCTAGTCCTCTTGCCCGGCCTCGCCTGCGACGAGCGCCTCTGGCAGGCCCAGCGCCCTGCCCTCCCCCACGCCTTCGATGCCCGCGTGAGCGATGTGCACACCCGGCACGAACGCATCGAGCAGATGGCCGCGGCCGTGCTGGCCGAGAACGAGGGGCCACTGATTCTCTGCGGCGCCTCGCTGGGCGGCATGATCGCGATGGCCGCCGCGCAGCAGGCGCCCGAACGCATCGTCGGCCTCGCATTGCTGGGCACCAGCGCACGGCCGGAAACGCCGGAGATGTTCCAGCTTCGCGAGTCGGCGATCGAGATGTTCGAGCGCGGCGAGGCGCGCGAGCTGATCGAGCTCAACGCCAACTTCGCGCTGCATCCCGCGCAGGTGGCCGACCGGGCGCTGGTGCGCCGCTACGTGGAGATGGTGCTCGACGCCGGCGTGACGCAGCTGGTGCGCCAGAACCGCGCCGCCATGCAGCGGCCCGATGCACGACGCCATCTGCCGGCCGTGCGCTGCCCGGTGCTGGTGCTGTGCGGCGACGGCGACAAGCTCACGCCGCCCGAATGCAGCAGCGAGATCGCGGCGCTGGTGCCGCAGGCCGAGCTGCAGTGGATCACGCAGGCGGGCCACATGCTCACGATGGAGCAGCCGGCGCAGGTCAACGCGGCACTGGTCCATTGGCTGCGGCGCTGGAGCGTGGACGCCTGATCGGCGCGGTTCGTCTCGCGTGCTCAGCCGACGGCTGCAGCGACGCCGCGCGGACCGTCACGCCCTCCCAGCGCACGCAAGGCCACGAAACCGGCCAGCAGCGCGCCGCCATAGCTGTCGTAGTCGCGTTCGGCGCTGCTCAGCACCGCGTAGTGGGCGAACATCTTCTTTTCGCCCGTGCCCTGGAGGATCACCCAGCCATAGCGCTGTTCCGGCAACTCGCGCACGCTCAATGCGAGATCTCGCAATTCCATTCTGACAACTCCCTGTCGATTCTTGTGACGCACTTTTAGCCGCTGGGCGCGGCGTCATCAAGGTCATCCGTCACGCTTCGGGCCCGCAAGCCCCAGCGTCGTGCGGATCAGGTGCAGGCCATGACTGCGATGCCTTCGCGCTCGAGGGCGCCGCGGATGCGCCGCGCGAAGGCCAGCGCATGCGCGCCGTCGCCATGCAGGCACACGCTCTGGGCGTTGACCGCGACCAGGCTGCCGTCGATGGCCGTGACCTGGTGGTCGCGCACCAGCGACAGGGTCTGGGCCAGCGACTGCGCCTCGTCCTCGATCAGCGCGCCGGGCTGGCCGCGCGGGACCAGGCTGCCGTCGGGCATGTAGCCGCGGTCGGCGAAGACCTCTTCCACCGGCTTGAGGCCGGCACGCTCGGCCGCCTGGATCATGCCGCTGCCGGCCAGGCCGAAGAAGCGCAGGGTCGGATCGAAGTGCCGCACCGCGTCGCACAGCGCCTCGGCGAGCGCGGGCTCCTTGACCGCCTGGTTGTAAAGCGCGCCGTGCGCCTTGACGTGCGACAGCGTGCCACCCTCGGCCTTCACGATCGCGGCCAGCGCGCCGATCTGGTAGAGCACGCCAGCCACGATCTCCTCGGGCGGCAGGTGCATGGCCGTGCGGCCGAAGTTGGCGCGGTCGGGGAAGCTCGGGTGCGCGCCGATCGCCACCTTGTTGTCGATGGCCCAGCGCACGCACCGGCGCATGGTCAGCGCGTCGCCCGCGTGCCAGCCGCAGGCGATGTTGGCCGAGCTCACGAGCTTCAGAAGTTCTTCGTCGCTGCCGGCGCCTTCGCCGAGGTCGGCATTCAAATCGATCTGCATGGGATGCTCCTTGGAAACGATTCTGCGCCGAGGCCGATGGGCCCGCGCTTCAGTCGGGAGTCTGGCGCGGCACCGCGGCCGACGCGGCGACCGGCCAGCCGCTGGCCGCCAGGCCTTGCGCCACCTGCGCCAGGTAGCGCTGCTGCGCGGCCCAGGCCTGGATCGCCTCGGCTGCGTCGGTCTTGACCAGCCGCAGCATGCCACCGAGCGGCGCCTGTGCGAGCTTCCAGAGGTCGGCCCGGATCACCACGCCGATGCGCGGGTAGCCGCCGGTGGTCTGGGCATCGCCCATGAGGATGATCGGTTGGCCCGAGGGCGGCACCTGCACGGTGCCGGGCACCACGCCCGAGGACAGCATGTCGCCGGTGCGCTGGCGGGCGAGCACCGGCCCTTCGAGCCGGCTGCCCATGCGGTTGCTCTGCGGCGTGAGGCGCCAGGGCTCGCGCCACAGCGCCGCGATCGACGCGGCCGTGAACAGCTCGCACTCGGGACCGGGCATCACGCGCAGCGCGATGGCGTCGCCGGGGTCGGCCTGGCCTTCGAGCGCCCATGCGGGTGCGCGCACGCCGAAGGCGCGCCGTGCGCGTTGCGCCGCGTCGAGCGGGCTCGGCCCCAGCGGCAGCCGGTCGCCCTTCTTCAGCGCGCGGCCCAGGTGGCCACCGAAGCCGGCCTTGAGGTCGGTGCTGCGCGAACCCAGCACCGGCGCCACGTCGATGCCGCCGGCCACGGCCAGCCAGCTGCGCACGCCCTTCTTGCCGGCCGCGGCATTGGCGCCGCCCAGCTCCAGACGCTGGCCCGCCGCCACCGGCGTGCTCCAGTTGGGCCGCAGCGGCAGGCCGTCGAGCCGGGCGTCGAAATCGTCGCCGGCAAGCGCGATTCGGGTGTCTTCCTCGAAACGGAATTCGCAGGCGCCCAGCGTGAGCTCCAGGCCCGCCGCGCCGTCGGCATTGCCGACCAGCCGGTTCGCCAGCGTGAGCCCGAGCGCATCGAGCGCGCCCCCCGGACAGATGCCGCGCTCGCGATGCCCGTAACGCCCCAGGTCCTGGACCGAGGCCAGCATGCCGGGCTTGACGACGAAGATCATGGAAGCTGCACGCTCTCGACGACGAAGCGCACGCGGTCGCCCGCGCGCAGCAGCGTCGGCTCCTCGGCGGACGGATCGAACAGGGCCAGCGAGGTGCGGCCGATCAGTTGCCAGCCGCCGGGCGACACCAGCGGGTAGATGCCGGTCTGCGCGCCGCCGATACCGACCGAGCGCGCCGGCACCGCCACGCGCGGTTCGGCACGGCGCGGCGTCGCGAGTTCGGGCGGCAGGCCGCCCATGAAGGCGAAGCCGGGCAGGAATCCCAGCAGGTAGACCACGTACTCGCCGGCGCTGTGGCGGCGCACCACCTCGGCGGGCGTGAGGCCGGTGTGGGCCGCGACGTCGCCCAGGTCCGGACCGTGTTCACCGCCGTAGGCCACGGGGATCTCGAGGGTGCGGCCCTCGACGGCCGCGGCGTCGAGCTGCGGCCAGGCGGCCAGCACCTGGATCTCGAGTTCGGCCGCGTCGACCTGCAGCGGGTCGAACAGCAGCGTGAGGTTGTTCATGCCGGGCAGCACCTCGTGCACCGCCGGCCACCGCATCGCCTCGCGCGCCAGGGCCCAGATCTGCTGCTGCTGCGCCAGCGTGGCCGGTGCCGGCAGCTCGCACAGCAGCGCGGCGTCGCCCAGGGGATGAAGCCGCGGTGGGATCATTCCCCGCCGAGAGCGCGGACCTTGGCGACCAGCTTGTCCTGCACGAAGGGCGAGACGAACTTGTCGACCTCGCCGCCCAGCATCGCGATCTCGCGCACGAAGGTGCTGGAGATGAACTGGTACTTGTCGCTGGGCGTCAGAAAGACGGTCTCGACATCGGGCATCAGCGAGCGGTTCATGCCGGCCAGCTGGAACTCGTAGTCGAAGTCGGTCACGGCGCGCAGGCCGCGCACCATGGCCTTGCCGCCGCGCGCCACGACGAAGTCGCGCAACAGCCCGGCGAAGCTCTCGACCTTGACCTGGTCGCTGTAGGGCGCCACCGCCTCCTGCGCCATCTCGATGCGTTCCTGCAGCGAGAAGAGCGTCTTCTTGTGGTGACCCGCCGCCACCGCCACGATGACGTGCGAGAACAGCTGGGTGGCACGCCGTACCACGTCTTCGTGGCCGAGCGTCATGGGGTCGAATGTGCCGGGGTAGACCGCGATCACGCTGGACATCGTGCGAACTCCTTGTGCAGCCATTGCCGCATGAATCGGCGGATTATGCAGTCGACGCTTCGACCGCCTGGAGCAGGTGCGCGTGCACCGCCCCGGCTTTGAGATGGCGATAGCCTGCGAGGCCGAAAGCCGCCAGCTCCTCGTCGAGCCACTGGCGCGCCGCCTCGAGGTAGACCACGCCGCCGGGCCGCAGCGCGCGCGCGGCCGCACGCAGCGCCGGTTCGTAGAGCGCGGGGCTCTCGAAGGGCGGGTCGAGCAGCACCAGATCCAGGCTGCCGGCGGGCGCGCGTTCCAGTGCGGTCACGCCGTGACCGCGCTCGATGCGCACCGCGTCGGCCGAGAGCTTGGCCTTCGACTTCTGCAACTGGACGACCAGTTCCGCATCCTGCTCGCACAGCAGCACCGACGTCGCCCCGCGCGAAGCGGCTTCGAGGCCCAGTGCGCCGGTGCCGGCGAAGGCATCGAGGCAGTGCCAGCCCGGCAGCGCGCCGCCGCCGACACCGGCCAGGCTCGCGAGCCAGTTGAACAGCGTTTCGCGCACCCGGTCGGGTGTGGGCCGCAGGCCGGGCTTGTCGGCCACGGCCAGGCGTGTGCGCTTCCACTGGCCGCCGATGATGCGGACTTCGTGCGGACGCTTGTCGTGTTTGGGGACCTTGGGGGTCGCGGATGTCGCTGGGGAAACCTTCTTCTTCATGCGGCGAGCTTAACGGCAGCCGGGCCCCGCGCGCTCAGCCTGCCGCCAACCCGTGCCGAATCAGCAGCAACGCGAGCAGCAGCATGGTGCAACCGATCGATGCATCGACCCATTGCCAGGCCCGCGGTCGCTCGAACCAGGGCGCCAGCAGCCGCGCACCGAAGCCCAGCGCGGTGAACCACAGCGCGCTCGCGAGCGCCGCACCGGCCACGAAGCATGCGCGTGCCAGGCCTGCGTACTGCGCACCGGTGCCGCCCACGAACAGCACGGTGTCGAGGTAGACGTGCGGATTCAGCAGCGTGAAGGCCGCGGCCTGCGTCAGCACCGCGCGGCGCGAGGCATCGCCGCGGCCCGCGCCGACCATGGCGGCCTGCGGCTGGCGCGCGCGCCACAGGCTGCGCACGCCATAGGCCCCGAGAAAGGCCGCGCCCGCGAAGGCCATCGCCGCGGCCAGGCCGGGGCGCCCCTGCAGCAGCTGCGCCATGCCCAGCACACCGATCGCGACCAGCAGCGCGTCGCCCAACGCGCAGAACATCACCACCGCCGCCACATGTTCGCGGCGCAGGCCCTGGCGCAGCACGAAGGCGTTCTGCGCGCCGATGGCGACGATCAGAACGAGGCTCATGGCGAAGCCATGCGGGAGGGCGGAGACGGCAGAGGAAGACATGGATCCTGAGTGTCCGGGTGGCTCCGCGTGAAGGCAAACTAAGATTCCTTCACTTGGATTAGGGAAACTTAATATCATGCTCGACTACGCCGCCTTGCACGCCCTCGCCGCAGTGGTCCGCGAGGGCAGTTTCGAACGCGCGGCGCGCACGCTCAACGTCACGCCCTCCGCGGTCTCGCAACGCCTGAAGGCGCTCGAGGAACGACTGGGCATCGCGCTGGTGGTGCGCGGCACGCCCTGCACCGCGACCGAGGCCGGCCGCCATTTCTGCCGTCATGCCGAACACGTGCGGATGCTCGAGCACGAATTGGGGGCGGTGCTGCCCGTAACGCCCACCGCCACGGCGGCGGAGCGCATGACGCTGCGCATCGCCGTGAATGCCGACAGCCTGGCCACCTGGTTCGTGCCCGCGGCGGCGGCCTTCGCAAAGGCGACGCCCACGCTGCTCGATGTCGGCGTCGACGACCAGGACCACACGGCCGAGCGCCTGCGCAGCGGCGATGTGCTCGCTGCGGTGACGGCCATGGCCAAGCCCGTGACCGGCTGCAACAGCGGCGCGCTGGGGTCGATGCGCTATGTGGCGGCCGCCAGCCCGGCCTTCGTGCAGAGGCACTTCGCCGACGGTGTCGATGCCCGCTCGCTGGCCCGCGCGCCCAGCCTGGTGTTCGACCGCAAGGACCGGCTGCAGTCGCGCTGGATGCGGCGCATCTGCCCACGTGGGATCGAGGCACCGCGCCACTGGCTGCCCTCGCCCCAGGCCTTCGCGGAGGCCGCGTGCGCGGACATGGGTTGGGGCATGCACCCACGCAGCCTGATCGCCCAGGCACTGAGCCAGGGGACGCTGGTGGAGCTGGTGCCTGACACGCCGCTGGCCGTGCCGCTCTACTGGCAGCAGGCGCGCGGTGCGCCGCCCTTGCTCAAGCGGCTGGCCGAGGCGGTCTTCCAGGCGGCGCGCAGCGGGCCGCACGCGCTGGACTGAATCGCCCGCGGCGCGTGTTCAGCGCGCCGCGCGTTTCAGGGCTTGGCGCCCACGACCACCGTCACCATGCGCTGCGGCTGCAGCTTGCGCGCGAACGCGGCCTTGATGTCGGCCACGGTCACGGCGTTCATGCGCGCGGTCCAGGTGTCGAGGTAGTCGAGCGGCAAATCGTTCCAGGCGATGTTGGCCACGTTGCCTAGCAGCTTGCGGTTGCTGTCGAGCAGCAGCGGGAAGCCGCCGATCAGGTTGTCCTTGGCCGCCTTGAGCTCCGCCTCGGTCGGGCCTTCGGCCACGAACTTCGCCATCACTTCGCGCGACACCTTGACGGCCTCGTCGGCCTGGTCCGGCCGGGTCTGGAAGCCGACGCGGAAAGCGCCCGCATGCAGGCCCGGCGAGAAGCCGCTATAGATGCCGTAGACCAGCCCGCGCTTCTCGCGCACCTCGTTCATCAGGCGCGACACGAAGCCGCCGCCGCCCAGGATGTAGTTGCCGAGGGTCAGCGCGAAGTGGTCGGGGTCGCGCCGCAGGTAGCCGGGCTGGCCGATCATCACGTGGGCCTGGGCCGAAGTGAAGGGAATGCGCTCTTCGGCCGGTGCGTTCAACGCGGCGACGTCGTGCACCGGCGGCAGCGCGGCGCAGGCGCCGTCCTGCACGGGCAGGCGCGACAGCAGTCGCGTGGCGATCGCGTCGGCCTGCGCGCGCGTGACCGCGCCGACGATGCTGAGCTTGGCGCGGCAGGGCTGGATCAGCTGTGCCTGGCGCGTGCGCATCATGTCCACGTCGATGGTGGCGAGCGTGGCTTCGGTGGTGTCCTGGCCATAGGGATGCGTGCCGTACAGCGCCTGGGCGAACGCGCGTGCGGTGACGGTGCCGGGCTGGGTGTTGGCTTCCTTGAGCGCGGCGACGATCTGTTCACGCTCGCGCTGCCAGACGTCGGCCGGGAAAGACGGCTCGCCGATCTCGCGCGCGGCGAGCGCCACCGCCTTGTCGAGCAATGCCGGATCGGACAGCGTGCGCAGCGAGAAGCTGGTGCGCTCGGCGCCGGCACCGGCGTCGAAGTTCGCACCCAGGTCGGCCCAGGCTTCGCCCAGCATGTTCTCGTCGAGCGCCGGGCCGGCATCGCTGGCACGCACGCCCTTCTGGACCATGCCCGCGCTCGCGGCCGCCAGGCCGGCCTGCGCCGCCGGGTCGCGGCGGCTGCCGGCATCGAAGTCGACCTGCACGTCGACGATCGGCAACGCATCGGTGGCGGCCAGGTAGACCTTGGCGCCGTTGGGCAGCGTCCAGTGCTGGATGGGAATGGCGGCCTGGGCGTTGAGCGCGGCCAACAGGCCGACGCTCGCGAGCACGGCGGCGCCGGCGATCTTCTTCATCATCATCAGATTGGGCATGGAGCGGCGTCTTTCGTTCAGCGCAGAGCGCCTGCGGGCACGGCGGGGTTGCGCGGCCGGCTGTTCTTCTCGGGCGGCAGGGGCCGCAGCGTGGCGACGGTGAGCTGGTCGTCGCCGAAATACTTGCCGGCCACGGCCTTGACCTGTTCGGCCGTGACGCCCTGCAGTCGCGCGACGATGCGCGCGCTGGCGTCCAGCGGCAGGCCTTGCACCCAGTTGTTGCCCAGTTCACGCGCCTGCGCCATCACCGAGTCGAGCTTGTAGGTCTGGCTCGCGACCCACTGCGTCTTGACGCGGGCCAGTTCGGCCGCGCCCACGCCGTCGCGCGCCACGCGGGCCACTTCGGCGCGCAGCGCGGCCTCGACCGCCTCGGGCGTCTTGCCCGCGGCCGGCACGCCGTCGAGCTCGAACAGCTGCGGACCACGGCCGACGATGCCGGCATAGGAGCTGGCGCTGTCGGCCACGCGGTCCGGGCCTTGCGTCAGGGCACGGTCCAGGCGTGCGCCGGGATAGCCGTCGAGCAGCGCCGAGAGCACCACCAGGGGCCAGACGTCGCTGTCGCCGTCCAGGCTCTCGAGGCGCGGCGCGCGGAAGGCGAGCGACACGTAGGCCTGCTCGGCCGGCGCCTTGAAGTCCAAGCGTCGGATGCCGCGCTGCTCGGGCTCGGTGCGGGGCTTGCGCGCAGGCAGTGCGCGCACGGGGATGCGGCCGTAGTACTTCTCGGCCAGCGCACGCACGCGTGCGACGTCGACATCACCAGCCACCACGACGACCGCGTTGGACGGCACGTACCACGCGCGGTGGAAGGCGCGCACGTCCTCGGGCGTCATCGCATCGAGGTCGCTCATCCAGCCGACCACCGGGCGCCGGTACGGCGAGGCGACGAAAACCGCGGCATTCTGCTGCTCGCCCAGCAGCGCACGCGGCTGGTCTTCGGTGCGCATGCGACGCTCTTCCTTGACGACCTCGATCTCGCGCTGAAATTCGATGTCGGCCCACTGGTTGTTGGCGAACCGATCGGCCTCGAGCTTCATCACCTGCTCCAGCTTCTCCGTGGGGATCTGCTGGTAGTAGCCGGTGGAATCGCGTGAGGTGAAGGCGTTCTCCTGCCCGCCCAGTGCGGCCACCTGGCGCGAGAATTCACCCGGTTCGATCAGCTTGCTGCCCTTGAACATCATGTGTTCGAGCGCATGTGCCACACCGGACGTGCCGTCGACCTCGTCCATCGAACCGACGCGGACCCACAGCATGTGGACCGCGGTGGGGGCGCGGCGATCGGGCTGGACGATCAGCGTCAAGCCATTGGCAAGGGTGAAGGTCTGCGCCTGGTTCGCGAGTGCGGCGGGTGTCGCGGCATCGGAAGACGGCAGGGCGGATGGCTGGGCCAGAACGGGCAGGGTGCCCAGCGCAGCGAGCGCCAGGACCAGCACCGCACCAGACGCTGTGCGACGTGGCGAGAGGTGTTTCATAGAATGGGTCGGATTGTAAAAACCATCTGATGTTCAGTTTCTTCAAGAAAAAACCGGCCGAGGCCGTTCCGCCCCCCGCGCAACCGGTCGACGTGCCGTCCGCGCCTGCGCCCGCCACTATCGCACCCGTGCCGCCGCCACCGGCGAAATCGGTGTTCTCGCCGTCGACGTGGTTCAAGAGCGATGCACCGGTGCCACCGCCACCGCCACCGCCACCGCCACCGCCACCGCCACCGCCACCGCCACCGCCACCGCAGGTCAGTATCCCTGCACCCGTGGCCGTGCCACCACCGGCCGCGCCGGTCCCCGTTGCTGTGCCTGTCGCGGTGCCGGCGGTTGCGGCGCCGGCCTTCCTTGCGCCAGCGCCCGTACCAGTCCCTGCACCTGCACCTGCACTTGCCCCGGCCCTTGCACCTGCTCCGACCCCGGCACCCGCTCCCGCACCCGTCGCAGCGTCCGCCGTTGCGCCGGCACCGTCTCCTGCCCCTGTGGCCGCGCCACCGGCACCGTCACGCACGGGCTGGCTCGACAAGCTCAAGGCCGGTCTGCGCAAGACCGGCACCGGCATCCAGGCGGTGTTCGTCAACGCACAGATCGACGAGGCGCTCTACGAAGAGCTCGAAGCCGCACTGCTGATGGCAGACACCGGCGTCAAGGCCACGGAATTCCTGCTCGAGGACCTGCGCGGTCGCGTCAAACGCCAGATGGCGACCGATGCGCAGCAGGTGCGCCGCCTGCTGGGCGAAGCCATCGCCGATCTGCTGCGTCCGCTGGAAAAGCCGCTGGTCATCGGCCGCTACACGCCGACCGTGATCATGGTTGCCGGCGTGAACGGCGCGGGCAAGACCACCTCCATCGGCAAGCTCACCAAGCACCTGGCGAACGAGGGTGCGTCGGTGCTGCTGGCGGCAGCCGACACTTTCCGTGCGGCTGCGCGCGAGCAGTTGCTGGTCTGGGCCGACCGCAACACGGTCGAGATCGTGAGCAACGAGGGTGGCGATCCGTCGGCCGTGAGCTTCGACGCGGTGAACGCCGGCAAGGCACGCGGCAAGGACGTGGTTCTGGTCGACACGGCCGGTCGCCTGCCGACGCAACTTCACCTGATGGACGAGCTCAAGAAGATCAAGCGCGTGGTCACCAAGGCGGATGCCACGGCGCCGCACGAGGTGCTGCTCGTGATCGACGGCAACACCGGCCAGAACGCGCTGGCGCAGGTCCGCGCCTTCGACGAGATACTGGGCCTGACCGGACTGATCGTGACCAAGCTCGACGGTACCGCCAAGGGTGGCGTGCTGTGCGCGATCGCGCGCGAGCGGCCGATCCCGGTGTACTTCATCGGTGTGGGCGAAAAACTGGAAGACCTCGAGACCTTCGACGCCCGCGAGTTCGCGCAAGCCTTGCTGGGCTGAGGCTGAGGCGGCTTCGACGGGCCCGGCGCCAGGCCCAGCGTCGCGGCACGGTCCGACCGCTGCCATGCGGCCATAGGCCAGAACCCGAAGCTGAACGGCTTAGCGCGATCAGGTCGCGGTTCTGGAGCCCTGGCGCCGAACCTTGTGGCCATTCA
Source organism: Variovorax frigidus (assembly GCF_051216515.1). Classification (NCBI taxonomy): domain Bacteria; kingdom Pseudomonadati; phylum Pseudomonadota; class Betaproteobacteria; order Burkholderiales; family Comamonadaceae; genus Variovorax; species Variovorax frigidus. The sequence goes on along the minus strand of NZ_JBPJZF010000009.1, from coordinate 423 downwards.
CCCGCGTGCCTTGGCTGCTGCCGAGATCGACAAGCACCGCCGCGTTGCCGGCAGCCTTCATGTCGGAATGGTTGCGGCCGACCTTTGCACCGTCTACGCCTTGTGACGAATCTCATTGGCACCGTTTCAATGATGGGAGACGGTGCGGTGAGTCGCGCTTTTCCGGAGTACACGGGGCCGTCATGCAGGTGGTCGGCTGTTGAGAGCAGCCTTGAGCGCGCACGGGCCCACAGAGCGATGCACCACGAGATAGCTGGATGGATGGTCATGAAGATGCCGCAGGTGCATTTCATTCCAATCGCAATTCCATTTCCCCAAAAAGAAAAGCCCCAACCGTTAGGTTGGGGCTTGTCTAGGGCTGTAAGAGCCTGACGATGACCTACTTTCACACGGGAACCCGCACTATCATCGGCGCTGACGCGT
>NZ_JBPJZF010000008.1:0-299164 GCF_051216515.1 Variovorax frigidus | reverse complement strand
GGACAGTGAAACGCGTCAGCGCCGATGATAGTGCGGGTTCCCGTGTGAAAGTAGGTCATCGTCAGGCTCTTACAGCCCTAGACAAGCCCCAACCTAACGGTTGGGGCTTTTCTTTTTGGGGAAATGGTTTCGCTGAACGAATTGAATTCGATTGAACGAAACAGAACTCGCCGCAAGCCGACGAATTCAGCCGGTTTTCGTCCGGGTGCGAGCCCTCGACTGCGTGTCGTGCGGTTTCTGCGGCACGCTCTTGTCCCGCACTTTTTCAGACTTCAACTGCCGCAGCATGTCGGCCAGCGTCTTGCCCGGCTCGTCGCGGAAGCGCTCGGGCAGTCTCTCGATCGCATCCATGCGGTCCACACGGAAGCCTCGGAAATCGCCGCGCAGTTCGCACCAGGTCGACAGTGTCCAGACCTTGCCCCAATAGAAGCAGCCCAGCGGACGCACGATGCGCTCACTGGCATCACCCGACACGTCACGGTAATGCAGCCGCAGCTTGTGGTGCGACTGCACCGACTCGCGCAGCGTTTGCAGTCGCGCGCTCAGGGCGTCGTCCAGGCCCATCGCGGGTGCATAGAGCGCCAGCGCTTCGGCGGAAACCCGGGCAGCCGGCGGTAGCGCCGACAGGATCTTGCCCAGCCCGCTCTCGATGTCGCGCGCCAGCGCCGGATCGACCCAGCTTTGCGCCATTCGCGCTGCGGCCACCAGCGCCGCAGCCTCGCCCTGCGTGAACATCAATGGGGGCAACTCGAAGCCCGCACCCAGCCGGTAGCCCACGCCGGCTTCGCCTTCGATGGGCACGCCCTGGTGCTGAAGGTCGGCCACGTCGCGGTACACCGTGCGTTCGGACACCTCAAGGCGCTGCGCCAGGAAGGCGGCCGTGGTGAGCCGGCGCCCGCGGATGAGCTGCACGAGCTGGAACAGGCGGTCGGCGCGGCGCATCAATGCGTTCCGGTGAGCTTCTTCGCGAAGTTCGTGGCGATGGTCCCCTCGCCATGGCGGGCGCGCATGGCGGTGGGAATCTCCTTGACGTTCGGCAGGTGAGGGTAGCTGGCGAGCCGGTCGTGCCAAGTCTTTCTTGGTTTCATGCAACTCCGATATGAATCGCCACTTTGTCGGGTCCTTCGCAGGCCTCGAAATCGCTGCGGCGGCTGCGCACGATTTCCGGATGCGCCTCGAAATACTGCCAGATGCGCTGCCAGGTGGCGATCACCATCTGCGGCATCTCGCCCTGGCCGGTGAACACGGCGATCCCGTTGCGGACGACCTGGCGGCTTCAGGCCAACGCGTGGAGGCCGACCTCGTTGCCTTCGGTGTCGCGCATGTGGGCGATGAAGCCCATGCCGGGCGGCAAGGCGGATTTGGGCGCGACGATCTGACCACCGGCCGGCTCGATGCGCGCGAGCACGGCGTCGATGCTGGGCATGCAGTCCAGGTAGATGCGGATGCTGCTGCCGGCGCGCGCGGTGGCACTGGCGCCGGCCTGCAGGGCGCCGCCCGTGGCGGGCTTGTCGTGGGGAAACACGGCCAGCGCGTCGCCGCCGAAGTCTTCGCGATGCAGCTTGCGGGCCAGCACGGTTTCATAGAAGGCCTGGGCGCGGTCGAGGTCGGCGACCGGAATCTCGAACCAGGTGATGGCGTTTTGTTGGGGCATGGAGGGCTCTCTTTCGTGTCTATTGAGGGAGCTCCGATGGTGCGACCCGGCTCCTGACAACGTCTTGTCAGGAGCCTGTCACTGCAGACGAAAAAAAGCCCGCCGTGCTTCGAAAAGCAGGCGGGCTTTGTCCAGGGGCCGGAGCTTAAAGCACTTCGCTCGCGAAATCCGCCAGCCGCGAACGCTCGCCGCGTGCCAGCGTGATGTGCCCGCTGTGCGGCCAGCCTTTGAACTTGTCGACCGCGAAGGTCAGGCCCGAAGAGCCTTCCGTGAGGTAAGGCGTGTCGATCTGCGCCAGGTTGCCCATGCAGATGATCTTGGTGCCCGGGCCGGCCCGGGTGATCAGCGTCTTCATCTGCTTGGGCGTCAGGTTCTGCGCTTCGTCGATGATCACGTACTTGTTCAGGAAGGTCCGACCGCGCATGAAGTTCATGCTCTTGATCTTGATCCGGCTGCGGATCAGCTCATTGGTGGCCGCACGGCCCCATTCGCCTGCGCCGCCGCCGTCGCCCTTGGCCAGGAACTCGAGGTTGTCGTCCAGCGCGCCCATCCAGGGGCCCATCTTCTCTTCCTCGGTGCCGGGCAGGAAGCCGATGTCCTCGCCCACGCTCACCGTGGCGCGGGTCATGATGATCTCGGTGTAGCGCCGGTCGTCGAGCACCTGCGTCAGGCCCGAAGCCAGCGCCATCAGCGTCTTGCCGGTGCCGGCGGTGCCGGTCAGCGTGACGAAGTCGATGTCCGGGTCCATCAGCAGGTTCATCGCGAAGTTCTGTTCGCGATTGCGCGTGTTCACGCCCCACACCGCGTTCTTGCCCGAGGCGTAATCCTTGAGCGTCTTGAGCACCGCGGTCTTGTCGCGGATCTCGGTCACGCGCGCATACATGCTCGGCTCGCCCGGTGCCTCGAAGAACACGAACTGGTTGATGTAGAGGTTCGGCACGATCGGCCCGCTGATGCGGTAGAAGGTGCTGCTGCCGCTCTGCCAGCTCTCGACGGTCTTGCTCTGGCGCGTCCAGAAGTCGGCCGGCAGGGCGTAGGAGCCGGCATAGAGCAGGTCGCCGTCCTCCAGCGTCTTGTCGTTCTGGTAGTCGTCCGCAGCCAGGCCCAGCGCGCGCGCCTTGACGCGCATGTTGATGTCTTTCGACACCAGCACCACCTCCTGCTTCGGCTGGCCCGGGCGGTCGTTGGCGTACAGGTCGCGCAGCGCCTGCACCACGCCCAGGATCTGGTTGTCGGCCTTGCCCTGCGGCAGGCTGGTCGGCAGCGTGTAGTCGAGCGGGGCGGTCTGGAAGAACAGCTTGCCGCGGGCCTCGCGATGGCCGGTGGTGTCCAGCTTCAGGCCCTTGGCGATGTCGGCGTCCTTGGCGCCGGCGAGCGCGTCCAGCGTGCGGCTGGTCTGACGCCCGTTGCGGGCCACTTCGGTCGTGCCCTTCTTGTGGCCATCGAGTTCCTCGAGCACGATCATCGGCAGGAAGACGTCGTGCTCCTCGAAGCGGAACAGGCACATCGGATCGTGCAGCAGCACGTTGGTGTCGAGCACGAACAGCTTCGCGGGGCCGGTCGACTTGGCGCGTCGTGGGCGGGCCGCTTCCTGGGCGCCGCCGCGAGCGCGCGGTGCGGGGCTCTGTGCCACCACGGGCGCGGGCGCCGGGACGGGCGTCGGTGCAGGCACCGGAGCCGGTGCGCGTTCGGCGCGGGCCTGCGGCATCTCCGATGCGGTTTCGGGCTTGGGGGCGGGCCGGGGCTTGGTCTCGATCTGCCGAGCGACTTCGGGCGCGGGCGCCGTGGCCACACGTGGGGCGGCTGCACCCTGGCTGCGTTCGTCGAACAATTCCAATGCGCGCGAGCCGTTGCCGTGAACATCCTCGGCATTCCGGCCGCCGCGGCGCGAGGCCTTGGTCGACGCGTGGGCTGGCGCGTCGACGGCGTCAGGCGAGAGAAGGGCGGCGCGTTTCGTGGGAGCGGGAGGCAAGGGCATGGGGCAGTGTGCTCGCAAAGAGGAAGCCGGAAAACGAAAAAGCCGCCTGAAGACCAGGGCGGCTTTGTTCGGGGAATGCGGTCGTGGAGCTCAACGGCATGAAGCCATTATGCACACCGTGCGTGCTGCATCGGTATGACGTGGTGTGTCGCCAACAGGGCCGCGAAAAACGGCGCTTGTCAGGCGGCTTTCTTCAGGGCCTTGACGGCCTTGAGAACGTCGTCGACATGGCCGGGGACCTTGAGTCCGCGCCATTCGGCCTTGAGGATGCCATCGGCGCCGATCAGGAAGGTGCTGCGCTCGATGCCCTTGACCTTCTTGCCGTACATGATCTTGTTCTTGACCACGCCGAACATATGGCACATCTTTTCTTCGGTGTCGGCGATGAGTTCGAACGGCAGCTCGAGCTTGGCCTTGAATTCGTCGTGTGACTTCATGTTGTCACGCGATACACCGAAAACAGTCGCGCCTGCCTTCACGAAATCCTTGTAGCGATCCCGGAACTGCATGGCTTCGGTGGTGCAGCCTGGCGTGTTGTCCTTGGGGTAGAAATACATCACCAGAACGTGCCCGAGGTGCGAGGTGTTCGACACCTTGAGACCGCCGGTGGCGTTGGATTCGAATTCGGGGATGGGTTTGTTGACAACGATCGCCATGAAACTTGTTTTCTCCGTTGGTTTCCATTCGTGCGGCTGCAAGGCCGAAAACGATGGAAGATTGGTCGTTGCTTGACTGAGAGGGGATCTGAGGGCGGATCGCCGTTCGCAACCCGATATTTTAGCTCGAAATGGCCTCTAATTGCCAGCTTTTGGCGGCTCGACCAGCAGGGCCGCCACCACGTGGCGCCCTTCGCTCGCAAGGATGTTGTAGGTGCGACAGGCGGCCGCGGTGTCCATGGTTTCCACGCCGGTGCGCTGCGCCATCAAGGGCCGCAGCCATGTGGGCTGCGGAAAGCGGATGCGCTGGCCGCTGCCGAAGATCACCAGTTCGGCCCCCAGCGCCGCAAGTTGGGCAAAGTGTTCCGGGCCCAATTCGTCGAAGTGGGTGCACTCCCAGGCGAAACGCTCGCCGCGCGAGCCCAGCACCACGCTGTGCTCGACCCGCTCGTTGTTGATCGCCACCCAGCCCGGCCCGTGCGCGGTGAGGGTCTGGACGTCGGATTTGTCGGGTTGAAGCTTCATCTGTAGGGGCGGGGAACTGTGGTCAAATTATAGGTTTTCCCCTGTGCAGGCACCCTCTGGAGGGACTTTGAAGCAGCTCAAGAAGTCGGCCAAACTGGCCAATGTTCTCTACGACGTCCGCGGCCCGATCGTCGACGCAGCCCGTCAGATGGAAGAGGATGGTCAGAAGATCATCAAGCTCAACATCGGCAACATGGCGCCGTTCGGCTTCGATGCGCCCGAAGAAATCCAGCAGGACATGATCCGCAACCTGCCGGACTCGGCGGGCTACTCCGACAGCAAGGGCATCTTCGCCGCGCGCAAGGCGGTGATGCACTACACGCAGCAGCAGGGCATCGAAGGCGTCACGCTCGACGACATCTACCTCGGCAACGGCGCGAGCGAACTGATCGTGATGGCGACCAATGCGCTGCTCGACGACGGCGACGAACTGCTGGTGCCCATGCCCGACTACCCGCTGTGGACCGCGGCCGTGTCGCTGTCCGGCGGCAAGCCGGTGCACTACCTCTGCGAAGAAGACAGGGGTTGGCTGCCCAGCCTGGCTGACATCCGCGCCAAGATCACGCCCCGCACCCGCGGCATCGTCGTGATCAACCCCAACAACCCGACCGGCGTGCTCTACCCCGACGAGCTGCTGCGCGGCATGGTCGCGATCGCACGCGAGCACAACCTGGTGCTGCTGGTCGACGAGGTCTACGACAAGGTGCTCTACGACGACGCGAAGCACACGGCCATGGCCAGCCTGTCGACCGACGTGCTGACCATCACCTTCAACTCGCTGTCGAAGGCCTACCGCTCCTGCGGCTACCGCGCCGGCTGGATGATCGTGTCGGGCCCGAAGGGCGACGCGACCGACTACATCGAAGGCCTGAACATGCTGGCCAACCTCAAGCTCGGTTCCAACGTGCCGGGCCAGTGGGCGATCCAGACCGCGCTCGGCGGCTACCAGAGCATCAAGGACCTGGTGAAGCCGGGCGGCCGTCTGCGGCGCCAGCGCGACATGGCCTACGAGCTGATCACCGCCATTCCGGGCGTGACCTGCGTCAAGCCCGAGGCCGCGCTCTACATGTTTCCCCGGCTGGACCCGGTGATGTACCCGATCGCGGACGACCGCGAGTTCTTCATGCAGGTGCTGCGCGAGACACGCGTGATGCTGGTGCAGGGATCGGGCTTCAATTTCCCGGACAACCAGCATTTCCGCATCGTGTTCCTGCCCCATGAAGAAGACCTGCGCGAGGCCATCAGCCGAATCGCCAAGTTCCTCGAGCGTTACCGCGCCCGCTTCGCCTGAGTGCGCATTGCACGGCCATCCGTCCCTTTTCGTTTTGACTGAAGTTGTATCCATGAAACCCATCCAGGTCGGCCTGCTCGGCATCGGCACCGTCGGTAGCGGCACGTTCAACGTGCTCCAGCGCAATCAGGAAGAAATCAAGCGCCGCGCCGGTCGCGGCATCGAAATCACCATGGTGGCCGACCTCGACACCGCCCGTGCCCGCGCGGCCGTGGGCGAAGGCGTGCAGGTGGTCGCCGACGCGCGCGCCGTGATCGCCAATCCGGACATCGACATCGTGATCGAGCTGATCGGCGGCTACGGCATCGCCAAGCAGCTGGTGCTCGAGGCCATCGCGGCCGGCAAGCACGTGGTCACGGCCAACAAGGCACTGCTCGCGGTGCACGGCACCGAGATCTTCGCGGCGGCCCAGCAGAAGGGCGTGATGGTCGCGTTCGAAGCGGCCGTGGCCGGCGGCATTCCGATCATCAAGGCGCTGCGCGAAGGCCTGACCGCCAACAGCATCCAGTGGATCGCCGGGATCATCAACGGCACCACCAACTTCATCCTGTCCGAGATGCGCGACAAGGGCCTGGACTTCGCCACCGTGCTCAAGGAAGCCCAGCGGCTGGGCTACGCCGAGGCCGACCCGACCTTCGACATCGAAGGCGTCGACGCTGCGCACAAGGTCACGCTGATGAGCGCGATCGCCTTCGGCATCCCGGTGCAGTTCGACAAGGCCCATGTCGAGGGCATCACCAAGCTGGCTGCGCAGGACATCAAGTACGCCGAGCAACTGGGCTATCGCATCAAGCTGCTGGGCATCACGCGCCGCGCCGCAGGCGGCATCGAGCTGCGCGTGCACCCCAGCCTGGTGCCGGCCAAGCGCCTGCTGGCCAACGTCGAAGGCGCGATGAACGCGGTGGTGGTGCACGGCGACGCCGTGGGCACCACGCTCTACTACGGGAAGGGCGCCGGCAGCGAACCGACCGCCAGCGCGGTGATCGCCGACCTGGTCGACATCACGCGCCTGCACACGGCCGATGCCGCGCAGCGCGTGCCGCACCTGGCCTTCCACCCCAACGCGATGAGCGACGACCTGAAGATCGTGCCGATGCGCGAGGTGGTCACCAGCTACTACCTGCGCCTGCGCGTGGCCGACGAGGCCGGCGTGCTGGCCAAGGTCACGGGCCTGCTGGCCAGCGCGGGCATCAGCATCGATGCGGTGCTGCAGCGCGAGGCCGATGAAGTGGGCGGCGAGGGCTCGACCCAGACCGACCTGATCATCCTCACGCACGACACGCGCGAAGGCACGCTCGACGACGCGATGGTCGAACTGCAGGCGCTGCCGACCGTGCTTGCGCCGATCGTGCGCATCCGCAAGGAAGAGCTGTCCTGATGCGCTATCTCTCGACCCGCGGCGACATCGAGCGCCGCCAGTTCTGCGACATCCTGCTCGAGGGCCTGGCGCCCGACGGCGGCCTGTACCTGCCCGAGCACTACCCGCAGGTCGATGCCGCCACGCTCGCCAAGTGGCGTGGGCTGCCGTATGCCGAACTGGCCTACGAGATCCTCTCGCTCTACATCGACGACATTCCCACCGAGGAACTGAAGGCGCTGTGCGCGAAGACGTACACGGCCGAGGTGTTCGGCTCCGAAGAGATCGTGCCGCTGCGCGAACTCGAGGACGGTGTGTACCTCGAAGGCCTGTCCAACGGCCCCACGCTGGCCTTCAAGGACATGGCGATGCAGCTGCTGGGCAACCTGTTCGAGTACGAACTGGGACGCCGCGGCGCGCAGCTCAACATCCTGGGCGCGACCAGCGGCGACACCGGCAGCGCGGCCGAGTACGCGATGCGCGGCAAGAAGGGCGTGCGCGTGTTCATGACCTCGCCCGACGGCCGCATGAGTGCGTTCCAGCAAGCGCAGATGTTCAGCCTGCAGGACGCCAACATCCACAACATCGCCATCGAAGGCGTGTTCGACGACTGCCAGGACATCGTCAAGGCCGTGTCGAACGACCTGGGCTTCAAGCGCAAGTACCGCATCGGCACCGTCAACTCGATCAATTGGGCGCGCCTGCTCGCGCAGGTTGTCTACTACTTCGCGGGCTACTTCCAGGCGACGTCGACCGACGACAAGACGGTGAGCTTCACCGTGCCCTCGGGCAACTTCGGCAACGTCTGCGCGGGCCACGTGGCGCGCATGATGGGGCTGCCGATCCGCACGCTGGTGGTCGCCACCAACGAGAACGACGTGCTCGACGAGTTCTTTCGCACCGGTGTCTACCGCGTGCGCTCGGCCGCCGACACGCACGAGACGTCCAGCCCCTCAATGGACATCTCCAAGGCCAGCAACTTCGAGCGCTTCGTGTTCGACCTGCTGGGCCGCGACGGAGCGAAGACCCGTGCGCTGTTCGAAGGCGAACTCGGCCGCAGCGGGAGCTTCGACCTGAGCGCCGACCCGGCCTTCGCGCAGGCGGCCGAGCGCTTCGGTTTCGTGAGCAGCCGCAGCACGCACGCCGACCGCCTGGCCACGATCCGCGACACCGACAAGCGCTTCGCCGTGCTGATCGACACCCACACCGCCGACGGCGTGAAGGCCGCGCGCGAGCACCTGTCGCCCGGCGTGCCGATGATCATTCTCGAGACCGCGCTGCCGATCAAGTTCGCCGAGACCATCGTCGAGGCGCTGGGCCACGAGCCCGAGCGGCCGGCCCGCTTCGAAGGCATCGAGAACCTGCCCAAGCGCGTGGTCAAGCTGCCCGCCGATGCGGAGGCGGTCAAGGCCTACATCGCCGAGCACTGCGACTAGGCCCGAGCGCCATGCACGTCATCGGCTTCGCAGGGTATTCAGGCGCCGGCAAGACCACGCTGGTCGAGCGGCTCATCCCCGTGCTGAAGCGGCGTGGCCAGCGGGTGTCGGTGGTCAAGCATGCGCACCACAAGTTCGACGTCGACCACCCGGGCAAGGACAGCTACCGCCATCGCGAGGCCGGTGCCTTCGAAGTGGTGGTCGCGTCCGACCGGCGGCTCGCGCTGATGCGCGAGTTCGAGCAGCCGTCGGAGCTCTCGGTGCACCACCTGATCGCCGAACTCTACGACGGCGTCGACTGGGTGCTGGTCGAGGGCTTCAAGCACAGCGACCTGCTCAAGATCGAGGTGCTGCGCGAGACCGGCTCGGCGCAGGGCGAGCGGCCCGCGCAATACCCCGACGATGTCTTCATCGTGGCGCTCGCCACCGACCGTCCCGATGCGCTGCCGGAGCCGACTCTGCGGCCGGTGTTCGATCTCGACGATGCCGAGGGCATCGTGCAATGGCTGCTCGACAACGCACAACGCTTCGACTACAAGGCCGAGAACCATGCGCTCTCCTTCCGTTGAACGCCCCCGGCTCACGCCGCTCGACGAGGCGCTGGCAAGCCTGCTCGCCCGGGCCCGGCCGCTCGATGCGCAGAGCGTGTCGACTTTCGAGGCCGACGGCCGCGTGCTGGCGCAGGACGTGGTGTCCGGCCTCACGGTGCCGCCGCGCGACAACAGTGCGATGGACGGCTACGCGGTGCGTGCGGCCGACTGCTCGAGCGCCGGTGCCGTGCTCACGGTCGCGCAGCGCATTCCGGCCGGCAGCGTCGGCACGCCGCTCGCGGCCGGTACCGCGGCGCGCATCTTCACCGGCGCGCAGATCCCCGACGGCGCCGATGCGGTCGTGATGCAGGAAGAGGCCAGCGCGCTGCCCGAGGAGGGCACGCCGGGCCGCGTGCGCATCGACACCGTACCGGCGGCGGGGCAGTGGATCCGCCGTGCCGGCGAAGACGTGTCGCGGGGCGACGTGGTGCTGGCGCGCGGCGAGCGGCTGGGGCCGGCGGCACTGGGCCTGGCGGCCAGCGTGGGCCTCGACCGCCTGATGGTGGCCCGGCGACCGCGCGTGGTGCTGCTGTCGACCGGCGACGAACTCGTGATGCCGGGCGAGGTCGCACCCGAGGCCATGAAGCCCGGCGCGATCTACAACTCCAACCGCTTCTTCATGCGCGCGCTGCTGCAGCGCCTGGGCTGCGAGGTGAGCGACCTGGGCATCGTGCCCGACCGCCGCGATGCGACCATCGAAGCGCTGCGTGGCGCGGCCGAACACAACGACCTGATCATCACCACCGGCGGCGTGTCGGTCGGCGAGGAAGACCACATCAAGGGCGCGGTCGAGGCGCTGGGCGAACTGCAGCTGTGGTCGCTCGCGATCAAGCCCGGCAAGCCGTTTGCCTACGGCCGCATCGGCCAGGCGCATCTCACGGGCCTGCCGGGCAACCCGGTCTCCAGCTTCATGACCTTCGTGCTGCTGGTGCGTCCCTTCCTGCTGGCGCTGCAGGGCGCGACGCATGTGGCGCCGCAGCCGGTGGCCATGCGTGCCGACTTCGACTGGCCGCGCGCCGACCGCCGCCGCGAGTTCCTGCGCGCGCGCCGCAATGCAGAGGGCGGGCTCGATCTGTTCCCGAACCAGAGCTCGGGCGTGCTCACCTCCGCGGTCTGGGGCGACGGCGTGGTCGACACGCCGGCCGGGCAGCCCATCCGCCGCGGCGACATGGTGCAGTTCATCTCTTTCGCCACCCTGCTGGCCTGACACCATGAAGATCGCCATCCGTTACTTCGCCTCGGTGCGTGAAGCACTGGGCGGCGGCGAGACCGTCGACACGCAGGCCGCCACGCTGGCCGAACTGCGCGACGAACTCATCGCACGGGGCATGCCGCATGCCACGGCGCTGGCGCGCGGCAAGGCCGTGCGCATGGCGCTCGACCAGACCATGCGCGACGAAACGGCTGCGCTGCACGATGGTTGCGAAGTCGCATTCTTTCCGCCGGTGACAGGCGGTTAGCGAGTCGCGGATCGCCATCCCATTCCGAGCCGATGGGGCCCGGTGAACGAATCACGTTGACTGGATTGGGGTGGTCTCGCGGGGGCGGTGCCTCTTGGATGCGCCAGGAGGCCTGACGCCCGCTTGACACGGCGCAAAGCATCCCGGGTGATGAGATAAGCCTCGAGCTGCTTTTCGCTCAGGTAGGGGCGGCGAGCGACGCTTGCGGTCTTGTGGGGGCGACCATCGTGGGGTGTCGCAGAAAAGTCAGAAGGCGGTGGCATGGCAACTCCTTTCTCAAGCGGTGGCGACAGTGCGTGTCAGACCGTATCGGTCTGCGAGCCGACTCAGAAGCGCTCTGTACCCGCGCCACCCTTCTTGTGGATGATCGAGCGAGCTCGGCTCGCCGCGAGATGGAGCCAGGAGGGCTTCGTACTGGCGTCGGGTGCATTCCGAGCCGGATAGTGAAAACGCAACAGCTCGGCGTTTCCTTTCTCCGTGATCGCAATGACCTGCGCCCCGCACTCCGGTGGCTCGCCCACTTTGGCAATCACCAACCCAGCCTGCCGGAGGATCTTGACGGCATCAATATCCTTGGGACTGGTGAAAGCCTTTGGAAGCGGCATGGCGGCCACTTGCCTCAGGAACTGGATCGACATGGCGTTCTCCTCTAGGGGGAATGAAAAATCAGCGCCCGAAAGCGTAGCGTTGAGCCATCCGTTTGCAAGTCGGCGCGGCGCCTACAAGCCATGTCGGACTTGCCGTCGTGAGGGGGCCTCCCGACCAAGGCGATCTCAAGCGCCGTGGCATTTCAACCCGCTCGAAGAGCGGGAAAAAATCAAATCACGGGCTCTTGAACTTCATGGCGGATCCCCTAGTTACCGATCGGACGCGCTGGACACGCTTCCAGCGCGCCTTCGTTCAACCACAGGAGGTTTCGCCATGTACCGATCGCTCTTTCCCCGCGACATGTTCGCCGAGCTCGATCGCCTGCAGCGCGACATGCAGCAGGCGTTCGACTTGTCCCCCACCATCCGCGGCGTGGGCCGAAACAATTTCCCGGCCATCAACGTCGGCAGCACGCCGCAGTCCATCGAGGTGTACGCGTTTGCGCCCGGCCTCGATCCAGCGGAAATCGACGTGAAGCTGGAGCGCGGGCTGCTCACCATCGCAGGCCATCGCGAGACGGGTCTTCCGGCGCCCGATGCCAAGGCCGCAATCCACATCAACGAACGTTTCGAGGGCAGCTTCCATCGGGTGCTCACCCTTCCCGACGATGCAGATCCGGAGGCGGTCAACGCCCGCTACAGCGATGGCGTGCTGCGGATCAGCATTCAGCGCCGGGCGAGCGCACAGCCGCGGCGCATCGCGGTTCAGTGATCGGACGTGACACCATCGAAAGGAGAGAACGAAATGAACATCCAGCAGACGCCCGCGACCAAGGACGACGCCTCGAAGCAACCGTCGGCGGGCCACCCACAGCGCGCCCACTACAGCGATGCTGCGCTGACGCCGCCGGTCGACGTGGTCGAGGATAGCGGAGGCATCACCCTGTATGCCGACCTTCCAGGCGTATCTCGCGACAAGCTACAGCTGAATGTCGAGGCCCACACGCTCACGATCGAAGCAGAATCTGCCTTGGCACAGCCCGAAGGCTTGCAGTCGAGCCACACGGAAGTGGGTCTGGCGCGATTCCGGCGCTCTTTCACCTTGAGCAACGAACTCGACACGGAAAAGGTGAGTGCGGAGTTCCAGCAGGGCGTGCTCCGTCTGCGGATTCCCAAAGCCGCGCATGCGCAGGCGCGCCGGATCGAAGTCGAGGTGGGGTGAGTCCGAATGCCCCGCGCGCAGCGCGGGTTGCCGGGCCCTAATTCGCGGTGATCTTCCGATCGCGCACGATGGCGCTCCATTTGAGGTCCTCTTTCCTCATGAAATCGGTGAGTTGTGCGCGTGTGGTGGGCTGCGGCGTCAGGCCGTGCTTGTTGAGCGCGTCCTTCACGCCGGGGTCGGCCAGAACCTTGACGATGGCCTGGTTCCACCGCTCCAGCAAGGCCACGGGTGTCTTGCCGGGTGCCACGAAGGCGTACCAGTTGAGCGCTTCGAAGCCCGGGTAGCCCGACTCCGCCACCGTCGGGATGTTGGGCATGTAGGCCGGACGCGTCAGGCCGGTGGTCGCCAGCGGGATCAGATTGCCCGCCTCGACCTGGGGCAGTGCAGTCGGCGGCGCCGAAAAATACGAGGCGATGCGCTGGCCCAGCAAGTCCTGCAGGGCAGGCGCGCCGCCCTTGTAGGGCACATGCACCATGTCGATGCCGGCGCGTTGATTGAACAGCTCTCCGGCCAGATGGGATGCGGAGCCGGCACCGGTCGATGCGAAGTCGATGCTGCCGGGCTTCTTCTTCGACAGCGCGACGAACTCGGCCAGGGTCTTCGCACCCACGCCCTTGTGCACCACCAGCACATTGGGAAAGTTCACGCCTCCGGAGATCGCAGCCAGGTCCTTGAACGGGTCGTAGCTCACCTTCATCACATGCGGTGCGATGGTCAGGGGGCCGATGGAGCCGAACAGGAGCATCGAGCCGTCGACAGGCCCGTTGGCCACGTACTGGTGCGCGATGTTGCCGCCGGCGCCGGCCTTGTTGTCGATGATCACCGTCTGGCCGATGTCCTCGCCGAGCTTCTTGGCGATCAGTCGTGCCGCTGCGTCCGCTGCGCCGCCCGGCGCGAAGCCGACCACCATCGTGACGGGTTTCTTCGGCGGGAAGTCCTGGGCATGCGCATGCCCCGCCAGGCAAAGGGCCGCGCCCAGCGCCGTGAAGTGCAGAAGTTGTCTTTTGTTCATCGAGGTCTCCGTGGGGTTGTCGGGTTGTGATCAGTCCACGCCGAGGCCGACGGGGTTGGGCAGGCGCTTCTCGACGGCATGGCGCAGCAACGCGGCGCTTCGGAAGATGCCGTGGCCAAACTTGCCGTAGGGCATGGTGGCGAACAGCGCCATGACCGCGCCCAGGTGCAGGCACAGCAGCAGGGCCAGGGCCGGCGTACCGCGGCCGAGCCACAGGGCCAGGCCGCTGGCGCTGGTGAGGAACAACAGGGCGATGAAGCCCAGGTCCATCGGCTTTTGAGCCAGGTCGCCATGCAGGGGATGGCGCTTGCGGTTCAGGTGCCACAGGCCCGCAGTGCCGAGCATCAGGCTGATGCCACCGACCACGCCAAGCAGTTTGGGGAGACTCGGAAGGGCGTAGGGTGCAACCCAACCGAAGGCGTAGTGGTACAGCGTGGCCACGCTGGTGGCGGCGAAGCACAGCATGAAGCCGTAGAAGGTGAGATGGTGAAAGCGCCTGCGTGCCAGCGTGTAGGCGTCGTCTTCGTTGTGGCAACCCTCGCCATGGCCGCCGTCCAGGTACTTGAGACGCAGCACCGCATCGGTGGCTTCGGCTGCAGCGCGGCCATTCAGCGGCGCGCCGCTGGTGGCTGGTGTGATGTCGCGCCAGAAACGCCGCACCCCCATGGCCAGCGCCAAGGTGGCGAACAGGAACACCGGGGCGAACAGTCCCACCAGCAGGTTGTGCGGAAACACGCTGTAGAAGTTCTCGCCAGGCGCGGCGCCCCACAGGCCGCCCTTCATCGCCACGGCGAGCGCCAGGAACAGCGCCAGCGCAGCAGCCAAGGCCAGGGAAAGCGTGAGCCCGTTGCGTTGGTAGAGCACGCCCAGTGCGGGCGGCCAGGCGTAGTCCACATAGGTCTGGCCGCGCACCTCGGCCATGGCCTTCGGCACGTTGACGGCGAACTCGTGCGGCGGCGCGTACTGGCAGGCATGCAGGCAGGCGCCGCAGTTGTGGCAGAGGTTCGCCAGGAAATGGATGTCGGCCTTGCCGAATTCGAGCCGGCGCGTCATCGCCGGGAAAACCGCGCAGAAGCCCTCGCAGTAGCGGCAGGCGTTGCAGATCTGCATCTGCCGGCCGACCTCGGTCTCGGCGGCCGAAAGAATGGGGATCACGCGGCGCGGACCCTCTGCGAGCGACGCGGCGTCGCGTGCCAGGGCTTCAAGCGTTTGCATGGAGAAACTCCTTCTGCTGCAGGACGGCGGCTGCGGCCTGGGTGCCAGCGATGCGGCCGAAGGCGGTGCCGATGCTCATGCCGACGCCGGCGGTGTAGCCCTTGCCGAGCACGTTGCCGGCCATCATTTCGCCGGCCACGAAGAGGTTGGGACTGGGCCGATCGTCGAAGCGCACGGCCGTGCTGTCGTCCACCTTCAAGCCCAGGTAGGTGAAGGTGATGCCAGGGCGCAGCGGGTAGGCATGAAAGGGCGCGGTGTCGATGGGACGCGCCCAATGGGTCTTGGCGGGGACCAGGCCTTCGGTATGGCAGTCGTCGAGGGCCGTGTGGTCGAAGCGGCCGACATGGCACGCCGCGTTGTAGTCGGAGATGGTGTGTAGAAAGGTCGCTTCGTCCAACCCGAGCTGGCGCGCCAGCTCGGGCAGCGTGTCGGCGACCGTGCCGGGGAACACCGGTGGCATGAAGCGGCCCACGGCCTTCTGATCGATGATGGAGTAGGCCACCTGGCCCGGCTGCTGTGCCACCAGCCGTCCCCAGATGGCATAGCGCTTGGGCCAGAAGTCCTCGCCTTCGTCGTAGAAGCGGCGAGCCTCGCGGTTGACCACCACGCCCAGCGACACGCAGTCGATGCGCGTGCAGATGCCGCCGTCGTAGAGCGGTGCGCGGGCGTCGATGGCCACCATGTGACCCTGCGAGGGATCGCCGACGGTGTCGGCGCCGGCATCGATCAATTGCCTGAGCAGGACGCCCTGGTTGAACCGCGTGCCGCGGATCAGGAAATTGTCGGCCGGCCATTCGCCACGCTCGTTCTGGCCCCAGGCCTCGCGCAGCCATTCGCGGTTCGACTCGAAGCCGCCGGCTGCGAGCACGCAGCTTCTTGCGGTGATGCGTTCACCGCCCTCCGTTCGGACGGCTGTGAAACGCTCGCCGTCGAGTTCCACCGACACCACCGGCGTCTCGTAGCGGATCCGCACGCCGAGGCGCTCGGCGCTGCGGTAGTAGGCGTTCATCAGCGCCTTGCCGCCGCCCATGAAAAACGCGTTGGTGCGCGCCACATGCAGTGCGCCCGAAAGGGGCGGCTGGAAGTGCACGCCGTGGCTGCGCATCCAGTCGCGACAGCTGGATGAAGCACGAATGACCAGCCGGGCCAGGTGTTCGTCGGTCAGCCCGCCCGTCACCTTGAGCAGGTCCTGCCAGTATTCTTCCTCGGGGTAGGCTTCGACCAGCACGTCCTGCGGCGCGTCGTGCATGCAGCGCAGATTGCGCGTGTGCTGCGAGTTGCCGCCACGCCAGGCCTTGGGCGCCGCTTCGAGCAGCAGCACGCTGGCGCCGGCTTCGCGCGCCATCAGTGCGGCGCAGAGTGCGGCATTGCCGCCCCCTATGACCAGTACATCGGCCTGCTCATCGCTCATCTTCGTCTCCTTGTGGGTCAGGAGACTTTAGGCACGCAGCCCTTCTGCCGAAAGGCTACTTCAGGCAACGGGCGTTCAGTTTTCGTGAAGGCTCGCGCCGACCCATCGGCCTTCGCGCACCAGCGCACGGGCGGTGTCCGCCATCACCACGCGGGTGGCCAGAGCGGCCGGTGACAGTTCGTCGTCCGACAGGCTGACCAGCAGGCTGCGACGGCCCACATGCGCATCGGTGATCTGGCTGCTGTGCACGCCGTCCGCTGCCTGCCGCGCGATGGCGGCCCCGGGCTGGATCGTCGCGCCCAGGCCGGCACGTACGGCATCCATCAGGAGTGCGAGGCCGTCGATCTCGGCGACGACGCGGGGCACGACGCGCGCCCTTTGGAACGCGGCAGTGAGCGTGGCGCGCAGACCATGTCCGGCGCTCGGCATGATCAACGGCACCTCGGCGAGCTGGGTCAGCCGCACCTTGGCGCCAGCCGGCCGCTGCGCCAGTTCGGTGGCGGCGAGGACGAAGAGCTTTTCATCGAGCAAGGGCTCGATGCTCCAACGACGCGGCGTGGTGGTCTCGAACAGCACGGCCAAATCGAGTTGGCGAGCCTGCAACATGCTGGCCAGATTGCCCGACAGCGACTCCACCAGGTGCAGCCGCACGTCGGGGTAACGAGCGCGCATGGCCTGCATCAGGGGCAGCCCGAGCACGGAGGCGGTGGTGGGCGCCAGGCCCACGCTCACGTGCCCCGACAGACGCGCCTGCTGCGCCGCGCGCACCGCCTCGTCGGCATGGCGGAGCGTCAGCTGCGCCTGCTGCAGGAAAGCCACGCCGGCGTCGGTCGGGCTGACGCCGGTGCTGCTGCGCTGAAGCAACCGTGTGCTGAGTTCGCCCTCCAGACGGCTGATCTGCTGACTCAGCGCCGATGTCACCACACCCAGCTCGATGGCAGCACGGCCCATGCTGCGCAACTCGCAGACTTTCACGAAATACCGAAGTTGGCGGAGTTCCATGGAGTGCGTCCAGCAGCCTGCGGTGGGCCATCGAGATGATGTCGCCCCATCGTAAGGGCAAGGCGAAATCGCAGCGTCGTGAGGTGGGCTCGGCGGTCGACAGGTGTCAGTAGCGCGTCTGGCTCAGCTCGGCAAAGAGCTCGCCGTAGATCCGATAGCGCGTGGTGTTGATCGCGCCCGGGTGCGCCGGCGAATCGACCTGCGCGATCACGCCGCAGCCTGGTTCGTGCAGGTGCGAGCAGTTGTAGAACTTGCAGTTGTCCGCATGCGCGGCGATGTCGGGCATCAGCTTGGCGAGCTGCATCGGCTCGATGTGGTTGAGCCCGAATTCCTGAAAGCCCGGCGAGTCGATCAGCCCCGTGGTGCGCTCTGCATCGACCCAGTACCAGGTGGTGCTGGTGGTCGTGTGCTTGCCCGAGTTGAGCGCGTAGGAAATCTCGTTGGTCAGCGCCGAGGCGCTCGGCACCAGCAGGTTGATCAGCGTGCTCTTGCCCGCGCCCGAAGGCCCGAGCACCAGCGTGCTCTTGCCGGCCAGCTGCTGCATCAGCACCGCGCGGTCGTCGGCGCCCGAAGCCGTGAGCGACAGCGGCAGCACGCCGGGGTACATGCGCCGATAGGGTTCGAGCCGGGCCCAGGCACGCGCGAAGGGCACGGCCAGGTCGCGCTTGTTGAGCGCGATGATCGGCGTGATGCGCTCGGCCTCGGCCGCGATCAGCGCGCGCGCCAGCTGGTGCTCGGAAAACTCGGGCTCCGCCGCGATCAGGATCAGCACCTGGTCGAGGTTGGCCGCGAAGGACTTGGTGCGGATCTCGTCCTGCCGGTAGAACAGGTTCTTGCGCTCCACCACCTTCTCGATGGTGCCCTCGTCCTCGCTGGCCTGCCACTTCACGCGGTCACCGACCACGGACTGGCTCTTCTTCCCACGCGGATGGCAGATGCGGCGTTCGCCGTCGGGCGTCTCGACCAGGCAATGGCGGCCGTGGCTCGCGATCACCAGGCCGTCGCGGAGGGCGGCGTTGGCGGCGGCCGTGGCGCTGCGTGGCTTAGCCACGGTCAAACCTCATGCAGCCGCCAGCAATGCGTCGGCCTGGGCCGCGCACTCGAAGTCGGTGGCCGAGATGCCGGCCACGTCGTGCGTGTTGAAGCGCACCACGCAGCGGTTGTAGTGCACCGAGAGGTCGGGGTGGTGGTCGAAGCGGTGCGCCACCAGGGCCAGCGCGTTCACGAAGGCGATGGTCTCGAAGTAGTTCGTGAAGGTGTAGGTCTTCTCGATCGCCACGGCCGCGCCGTCGCCGGTGAGCTTCCAGCCCTCGAGGCGGGCGAGGGCGCTGACAATCTCCGTGGCGCTCTGGGCACGCCGTGGCGGCGTGTTCTTCCAGTCCTTGATGTTGAGCATGCTGGTCATGGTGCGGAATCTCCAGAGAGGGGCATCAGGCCGTGCCCATGCGCGCGAGGCGCTCCGAGGCCGGCGGGTGCGAATAGTAGAACTTGACGAACACCGGGTCGGGCGTGAGCGTCGACGCGTTGTCCTGGTAGAGCTTGAGCAGCGCGGCGGCCAGGTCGGCACCGCTGGTCTGGGCCACCGCATAGGCGTCGGCCTCGAACTCGTGCTTGCGCGACATCCGGGCCGACAGCGGCGCCACGAAGAAGCCGAACACCGGCACCGCCAGCATGAACAGCAGCAGCGCCAGCGCGTTGTTGGGCGCGGCCATGTTGGGCTGCACGCCCAGGCCCGCGTAGAACCAAGACTGGCTCGACACCCAGCCCAGCAGCGCGAAGCCGGCCAGGCTGAGCGCGAACATCGTGACCATGCGCTTGACGATGTGGCGGTGCTTGAAATGGCCCAGCTCGTGCGCCAGCACCGCCTCGACCTCGCCGGCGTTCAGCTGGCGCAGCAGCGTGTCGTAGAACACCACGCGCTTGCTGGCGCCGAAGCCGGTGAAGTAGGCGTTGGCATGTGCGCTGCGGCGGCTGCCATCCATCACGAACAGGCCCTTGGCCGCGAAGCCGCAGCGCTGCATCAGCGCCGTCACGCGGGCCTTGAGGCTGGCGTCGTCCAGCGGCTTGAACTTGTTGAACAGCGGCGCGATGAAGCTCGGGTACACCAGCATCAGCAGCAGGTTGAAGCCGGTCCACGCGGCCCAGGCCCAGAGCCACCAGAGTTCGCCGGCCGCGCCCATGAGCCAGAGGATCAGCGCCGCGATCGGCAGGCCGATGACCGCGCCGAGCACCATGCCCTTGACCGCGTCGCCCAGCCAGAGCTTGAAGCTCATCTTGTTGAAACCGAAGCGCTCCTCGAGCCGGAAGGTCTGCCACAGCGTGAAGGGCAGGTCGAGCAGCCCGCCGATCAGCACGAAGGCCGCGAGCAGCGTCAGTTGCTGCGCCATGCCGCCGCCGATCCACACCAGCAGCACCTTGTTGAGCAGGTCGAGGCCGCCGAGCAGCGTCCAGGCCAGCAGCAGCGCCGCGCCCCAGGCCATCTCGAGCAGGCCGAAGCGGGTCTTGGCGACGGTGTAGTCGGCCGCCTTCTGGTGGGCGGCCAGGGTCATGGTCTGCGCGAAGACGGCCGGCACGGCGTCGCGGTGACGCGCCACGTGGCGGATCTGGCGCGTGGCCAGCCAGAACTTCACGGCGAGGCCGGCGATGAGTGCGGCGGCGAAGGCGCAGGTGAAGCCGAGTGCGTGGGACATGGGGCGCCGAGTT
This sequence comes from Variovorax frigidus, assembly GCF_051216515.1. NCBI lineage: Bacteria > Pseudomonadati > Pseudomonadota > Betaproteobacteria > Burkholderiales > Comamonadaceae > Variovorax > Variovorax frigidus. Next base: position 279,065 of record NZ_JBPJZF010000008.1, on the reverse strand, counting down.
TAGCCCCCGGCCCGTGCATCCCCGCGGTGCCCGTACACCTTCGACGACAATCCGGCGATGTCCGAATCCATCGCTCCGACCCCCGCCGCACCCGTCCCCACGCTGAAGAAGAGCGACCAGAATCTGGTCTGGCTCGACTGTGAAATGAGCGGCCTCGACCCCGAAAAAGAACACCTGCTGGAGATCGCCGTGGTGATCACCGGCCCCAACCTCACGCCGCGCATCGAAGGCCCGGTGCTGGTCATTCACCAGAGCGACGCCGTGCTCGACGCGATGGACGCCTGGAACAAGGGCACCCACGGCCGCAGCGGCCTGATCGACAAGGTCAAGGCCTCGACCATCGATGAAGCGGCCGCCGAGAAGCAGCTGATCGAGTTCATCTCGCGCTACATCCCCAGGCAGGGCTCGCCCATGTGCGGCAACACCATCGGCCAGGACCGCCGTTTCCTGGTGAAGTACATGCCCAAGCTCGAGGCCTACTTCCACTACCGCAACCTCGACGTCAGCACGCTCAAGGAACTGGCCAAGCGCTGGAAGCCCGCGGCCTACACCAGCTTCAAGAAGCAGCAGGCGCACACCGCGCTGGCCGACGTGCACGAGTCCATCGAAGAGCTCGCCCACTACCGGACGACCTTTCTTCGCCTCGAAGACTAGTTTTTCCTTACAGCGTTAGGTAAAAACCCCGGGGTGTGCCATAATCGCTGGCTTCGCTGCACAGTGCAGCGTTTCTCGCATCTCCCTATCTTGCACACCGCGCCCGATGAACGGGCCGCAGCCAAGGCAGGCCTCCGGTAAACGGGTGGTCATGGCTCTTGCTGAATGTCGTTGGATGGTTGATGTTTTTAACCACCCGACGGGGCGCCGCCTACGGCAGCGCTCGCGTATGAGCTATCTACATGACCGACGCTTACATCCAAGCGCAGGGCGATTCCGCGCCTGTGCAATCCGCTGACGACTTCGCTGTTGTCATTGAATCCAACGCTGCCGACGTGCAAGTCCTGTACGACGTCGCCGAAACGGCCGACGTTGCCGACATCGCCATCGTTGCCGACATCGACGACGCCGAGCCGGCCGCCGAAGAAGCACCCAAGCTGCCCAACGGCTTCGTGCGCCTCGGCCTGGCCGCCGAACTCGTTGCTGCCGTCGCCGACCTGGGCTTCGACCAGCCGACCGCCGTGCAGGACAAGGTCATCCCCCTTGCACTGACCAGCTCGGAAGAGGGCAATGCCCGCTTCATCGACCTGATGGTGTCGAGCCAGACCGGCAGCGGCAAGACCGCCGCCTTCCTGCTGCCCGTGCTGCACACCCTGCTCAAGCAGGAAGCCGAAGCCGAAGCGGTTGCCAAGGCCGAGTTCCAGCGCCTGGCTGCCGAAGCCATCGCCCGCGGCGAAGCGCCCCCCAAGAAGGCCAAGCGCAAGGACCCGACCAACACCCGCAACTTCAAGGCCGCCACCCCCGGCGCCCTGATCCTGTGCCCGACGCGCGAACTCGCGCAGCAGGTCGCACACGACGCCATCGACCTGGTCAAGCATTGCCGCGGCCTGCGCGTGGCCAGCGTGGTGGGCGGCATGCCTTACCAGCTGCAGATCGCCAAGCTGCAGAACGCCAACCTCGTGGTCGCCACGCCCGGCCGTCTGCTCGACCTGCAACGCTCGATGCAGATCAAGCTCGACCAGGTGCAATTCCTGGTCGTCGACGAAGCCGACCGCATGCTCGACCTGGGCTTCTCGGACGACCTGGCTGAAGTCAACCAGCTCACCGTGGCACGCAAGCAGACCATGATGTTCAGCGCGACCTTCGCGCCGCGCATTCAGCAGCTCGCCACCCGCGTGATGCGCCAGCCGCAGAAGATCCAGATCGACTCGCCGCAGGAAAAGCACGCGAACATCAAGCAAGTGCTGTTCTGGGCCGACAACGTCCAGCACAAGCGCAAGATGCTCGACCACTGGCTGCGCGACACCACCATCAACCAGGCCATCGTGTTCGCCAGCACGCAAGTCGAGTGCGACGGCCTCGCCAACGACCTGCAGCAAGACGGCTTCAGCGCCGTGGCACTGCACGGTGCCCTGAGCCAGGGCCTGCGCAACCGCCGCCTGATGGCGCTGCGCCAAGGCCAGGTGCAGATCCTGGTGGCCACCGACGTTGCCGCTCGCGGCATCGACGTGCCGACCATCACCCACGTCTTCAACTTCGGCCTGCCGATGAAGGCCGAGGATTACACCCATCGCATCGGTCGTACCGGCCGCGCTGGCCGCGACGGCATTGCCGTGACCTTTGCCGAGTTCCGCGATCGCCGCAAGATCATGGACATCGAGCATTACAGCCACCAGCAGTTCAAGGCCGAGACCATTCCTGGCCTCGAATCCCAGCAACGCATGCCGCAATCGCGTCCGCAAGGCGACTTCGCCGGCCGTGGCCGTGACAACAACAGCCACTCGCGTGGCGGTGAACGCAAGTTCGGTGGTGGCGGCGGCGCAGGCCCCCGTGGCAACTTCGGCGGCGGCGGCAACTTCGGCGGTGGCGGTAACGACCGCGGTGGCAACGAGCGCAGCTATGCCGGTGCCAGCAGCTTCAACGACCGCGGCCCGCGTGGCGCGGCACCGGGTGCCCGTCCGCACCATGGCCACAACGCCGGTTTCGGCGGCGGCCGTGAAGAAGGCGGCGGCGGTGCAAGCTATGGCCGCAAGCCGGGCTGGGGCGACAGCGCTCCGCGCGGTGCCGGCGGCCCGTCGCGTGGCGAAGGCTTCGCTCCCCGCAATGAAGGTTTTGCCCCCCGTGGCGAAAACTTCGCGCCCCGTGGCGCAGCCGGCGGCGGCAAAGTGTTTGTTCCGCGCGACGCAGCCAAGCGGGCATTCAAGCCCAGCCGCTAATTAAATAGTATTCAACTTTCGAGTTGACCAAGGCCATGGAGTCACCCTCGGGTGACTCCATGGCCTTTTTTATTGCTTTCGATTTACTTTTTCGGCCCCGGGGTTTCACCGGCTTGCGGTCTGCCACAAATAGGGGATGCGCGCCGATTCGGGGCTGATACACTCGCGTCGCAACCGTTAACAATCGTCGAAATGACGAATTATTCGGTGCTTCCCCCCGCCTTATTCCTCTGCTTCGACTTGATCGACGGATGAATTCGTGCAGTTTTCAATTGTGCCTGGCACGCTTCGCGCACCGGGTTCCCCAGTCCTCACATAGCGGAAATCTAGATGACAAACTTCTCGCAATCGGCACGCGCCAAGTTCCTGGTTTCGGCCGTAGCCCTTCTCAGCCTGGCTGCATGCGGCGGCGGTGGTGGCGGCGGTAACGGCGCAGGTGCAGAAATCTCCGTCAGCGGCACGACGGCACGCGGCGCGGCCCTGGCCAGCGCCACCATCGAACTGAACTGCGCCAACGGCGCCCGCGTCGTGAGTTCGTCGAACACCAACGGCGGCTACACCAGCAACCCTGTGGCCATCACCTACCCCTGCATCGGCACGGCCAAGGCTGGCGCGATCACCTACCGCGGCATCCTGTTCTCGAGCAACATTGCCAACTTCACGCCCCTGACCGACATCCTCGTCGAGACGGTGCTCGCGGCCTCCGCGAGCGGCAGCGCCGGGCTCACCCTGGAGCAGTTCCTGGCCAAGGTCCGCTCGGACAGCACCTTTGCCGCCAACGTGAGCTCGTCGACCGCTGTGGCTTCGTACCGCGCTGCCGTGCTCAAGGTGGTCAAGGACCAACTGGTCGGCTCCGGCCTGACCAGTGCACAGGCCGACGCCATCATCGCCGCGGCCGGCAACTTCGAATCGACCAGCTTCACCATCGGCTCGCCGCTGGACAAGGTGCTCGACAACACCGCTTCGGTGCTGCAGAACACCGACGGCACGCTGAAGGCCGCCATCCTGGCTATCGCCAAGGCTGCAGGCGACGCACTGCCCGTTCCCGCCTCGGGCGGCACCGGTGGCACGGGCGGCACGGGTGGCACCGGCGGCACCGGTGGCACCGGCGGCTGATCGCGCACCGTACCCGCAATCGCCAGTCCTAGCCGCCGCCCTCGCGCTGCTCGGTCTGGCGGGCGCGGCGGCGGTGCCCCCAGCCCACGCACAGATCGCGCCCTCGCTCAATGCGAGCGGCGCGACCGGTTTATCGGTAACCCCTACGGCGCAGCTGCTGCGCTGGGGGAGTGCGTCGCTGGGTTACGACAATGAAGTGGTAGGGGGCCCGCAACGGGCGCCCTACGGCACCAGTGGCCACAACCTGGTGGCGGGCTTCGGCCTGTTGCCCAATCTCGAGGTGTCCGGCCGTATCGCCGCCAGCACGTTCAACACGAACTGCTACACCGACAACTGCGGCATTCGCGACCTCTCGTTCAATTTCAAGGCCGGCGCCCCGCTCGACCGTGATGGCCGCTGGCAGATCGCCGCGGGCGCCACCGACCTGGGCGGCCAGACCAGCAACTTCCGCTCCCTGTACGGCGTGCTCACGTACACGCCCGTCGACCCGCTCGACCTGACCGTGGGCTATGCCCGCCGCGGCACCGCACGCAACGTCAGCACGCCGCTCGACGGCCCCTTCGCCAGCGCGGCCTACCGTCCGTTGCCCTGGCTGCAGACCCACATCGAATACGTCGACAGCCAGGCCTGGGCCGGCGCACGCATCTACGCACCCTCCGAATGGCTGCCGACCGGCTGGTCGGCGCACGTCGGCGCCAATGTTCGGCTTCGCGGCGACGAACGCAGCGCGCGCAGCTGGGTGAACGTCGGCCTCACCGTGCCTCTGTACAAGGTGCCCGACAGTCGTCCTGCCGGCATGCCGACCGTCACCACCACGACGACCACGGCCACCGTGTTCCCTTCCGCACCGGCCCAGCCGGCGCCGTCGACCGAACGCAAGGCCTTCTCGCAAGATGGCCTGCGCGTGTCCGACGTGCCCTTGCAACCCGATCTGTCGCCGCCCAACGTGGGCCCACGCCCACCGGCGTCAGCGCTGCTCAGCGTCGCGCCCACCGCTTCGGCGGAGACCCTCGCAACGGTGGCGACCCATGCCGCCGCCGCATCGGCGCCTCCGCCGACCGCGCCCGTGACCGACGAGCAGCTCGTCGCGCTCGGCGAGGCGCTGCGCGCCAAGGGTTTCGAGGACATCCGTGTGGGCCGCGCGCCCGACGGCGCCGTGGCCGTGCGCGTGAACAACGCCAGCTACAACGTCAACACGGCCGATGGCCTGGGCGTGGCATTGGGCGTGATCGCACGCAACCTGGCTGCACAGCGTGCGGGCTACCGCCTGGTGTTGATGCAGCGCCAGCTCGACATCGTGGGCGTGACCGGCCAGGCCGACTGCCTGGCACAGTGGATTGCCCTCGGCCCGGCGCGCTGCACCGCAGGCCAGCTCTACACCCCCGGCACCACGGCAATCGGCGCGTTGCTGGCCGATGCCCGCTGGGTCGTCGACGGGCGTTCGCCCAGCTGGGCCACGCCGCGCATCATCCTGCAGCCGGTGATTCGCAGCGCCGTCGCCACGGAGTACGGCGTGTTCGATCATTCGCTGGCGTTGCGCGCCATGCTGCAGCAGCCGCTGTGGTCGGGCGCCTGGGCCGAAGTGGCGGGCAATACGCCGCTTCACGACTCCGACGACTACAAGCAAGGCCAGGTCTTCGGGCGGAGTCGCTTCGTCGATCAGGTCGACCGCTACATGGTCCACCAGATGTTCCGCCTGCCGGTGGAGCATCTGTTCGGCAAGGACAACGCCCAGACGGCCGCGATGTGGGGCGCCAACGCGCTCACGGGCCACGTGGCCGCCGGCCGCATCGATGCCAACTACCGCGGTGCGTATGGCGAAGTGCGCTGGGAGCCGGGCGAGGGCCGCCACCGTCTGCATGCGGAAGCAGGCCGTTTCGAACGCATCCAGTACTACGACGCCAACCTGCCGATTCATTCGCGCACGGCGCTGGCGAGCTATCGCTATGCCTACACACCCACGCGCACCTACGCGGAGGTCACGGCAGGGCAGTTTCTCTACAACGACCGTGGTGTGCGTTTCGGCATCAAGCAGTGGTTCGACGACGTCGCCATCACGCTCTATGTGCGGCGCACCAAGTTCGAGTGGGCGGCAGCCTCGCGGACTTCGGCCGGCATCGAGCTGTCGATTCCGCTCACGCCGCGTCGGGACATGTCGCCGACCTACCCAGTGCAGGTGACGGGAAATCCGAGGTGGTCGTATGGCATTGAAACCGTCATACGCGAAGGTTCCAATGTGCTGAGCACCAACCAGGGTGTGGGAGCCAATGTTTCCATGCTGGATCGGACGTTCAACTTTGATAGAAGTGGATTAATTTATTTTGAAGACGCAATGCCAAGAATTCGCAGCGCGGCGCGGCAATGATGAGCGGCTTATCATTTTTGCCTTTGCATCTTTAATCTGATAGCGAGCGAGAAGGCGTGCTTTACTTTTTAACAAATTCATGACTACTGCGGTATTGGCTAGGAGTGCATTCTGGACATTACTTAGCCATCTTCTATCGAGAGGGGCGGTAATGGCTGCCGCGATAGTTCTCGCCCGATCTCTAAATGCGAATGATTTCGCGGCGTATAGTTATTTTCAGTTGTCTGTGTCGGTTTTGTCGGCGTATGCCTCACTTGGGCTTGGTGTAGCTGCATCTCGTTTTTTTGCCGAAATAGAAGTCTCTGAGCGTGATGAGTTTCCTCCTGTGCTCACTCTCTGGACCTTATCTATATTTTTGGCGGTTGCGGTATTTTTTGTAATATTGTTGCTCCCTTCAAGTTTATTGAGTTCCAATCTTGCAATTCCAAAATGGATGTTCGCTATAGGCGTGATGGTGTATGTTTTGCAAATCGTTCCGTCTGGCGCGATATTGGGACTGGAGAAATATAAGGATGCTGCAAAAATATCTGCGATGTCGGGAGTATTCGTTCTTTCGGGCGTCCTGATTGCTTCATCTGAATCGTCGCCTTGGATTGCAATAGCTGCCTTGATTGGGGGCGCAGCTGTCCAGTTTCTTGGAGAGTCAGTTATCGTTTTTCGAAGCGTTCCAAGAAATGTTTGGCGTTTTATCCGTGTCAGGTTTTTGCCGGATTTGAGAGCTATTCTCAAACTTGCCGGGCCGATGCTTGGTGTGTCCCTATTGGCTGCATCGGGCACTTGGATCTTGGGGAGATTTTTGCTCTCCGGAGGAAACGGGACAGCGGAGTTTTCGATGTATTCGATTGGCCTTCAATGGTTTTCCTTAGTCCTGTTGCTGCCCGGCATGGTTTCACGTGTCATCTTGCCTCGTATTGTTCGAGCTAGTACCTCTCCGGGTGGTGGCGTCCAAAAGCTAACAAGGCAAGCTGCGGGCCTGGCCGCTCTGACGGCCGGTGGTATTGCACTGGTCGGAATTTTGTTGTCCTCGTACATAGCCAAGTTATATGGGCCCTTATATGCCGAGAGATACGGAGTGCTGGCGGCCTTCTTGATCGCAGGTGCGTTAAGCTCCGTTGTGAACACGATTGGAAATGCCATTGTGGGGCGCAATGGCCAGAAGGTGTGGTTATTTTTAACAGCAGTTTGGCTTATTTCGATCGTTGTTATTGGATTCGAAACCCGAGGGCTAGGCGCGATTTCGGGAGCCATCTCCTTGGGTGGCGCTGCATTAGTTCACACGCTTTTGACCTTGGTGATGGCGCGACGAATGGGAGTGCTTTAATGGTGAGCTCGAAAAAACTATTTCTTGTTTCTTTTTTATTTAAGCTGCTGCCGCCTACTCATTTGTTTGGCATGAAGAGACGTCTGCTTATTTGGGCTGGTTTGTCCATCGGTGATCAAGTAAAGATAACGTCCAGCACTAAATTTTTAATCACTGGCGATTTATCCATTGGGCGTGAGTCTTGGGTGGGACATGAGACTCTATTTGTTGGTGGAGATGCTGCTGTTTGTATTGGTTCCTATTGTGACATCGCGCCTCGAGTCGTGTTTTCCACTGGATCTCATCAGATAGAACGAGTTGGAAATAGAGTTGCGGGGAAAGGATACTCGAGTCCTATAAAAGTAGGGGACGGATGCTGGATTGGCTTAGGAGCCACGATCTTGGGTGGGGCGACGATTGGCGACCGATCAATTGTTGCAGCAGGGGCCGTAGTAAAGGGGACGTTTCCTGCAGAAGTGATTATTGCAGGAGTGCCTGCTCGGATAATTTCTAGTATTCACAAGGAGTAGCTCTTTCATGCAGCGTGATGATTTCGCTCTTGCTGAGCGCCTTGTAAAAGTCAATTTTTGAAATTAGCCTGGGTTTGAAAGCGTGCGTATAAGATCGTCCGGTCTCTTTGGTTTTTTGCTGGTTGTTGCAGTAGTTTTGCGAATTGGCGGAGGATCGGTTGCGGATCTCAGCTATTTGGTTCTCGCGTTATATGCCTTGTTGGGGCGTGCGCAGGTCATACATGCTCTTTCGCTTTCCTGGCTGTTTACGATGGGAAATCCATATTTCCTCCCAGAAGGTAGCGGGGGCGGGGCGTGGCGGTATTTTGTAATTCTTGCCGCTGTGGTTTCTACATTGATTAGAGAGCGCCGAGCTGACACTGGCCAGGCCTCAAAGTTAATGGTTTCAACTGCGGTATTTGCACTCTTTATTCTTCTGCACTCGATCTTTTTTAGTCCTCAACTTGATGTGTCGGTTCTTAAGCTGATGTCATGGGCTGCAGTAGTTTTAGTTCTACTTTCAGCTTGGGGCGGGATGTCAGCCGAACGACGTCAAAAGACCTTTGCTGCGCTAGAACAATCACTTGCGGCATTAATGCTTTTTAGCCTTCCTTTGCTTGCCTTGCCAGAGGCTGGCTACCGTGTAAATGGACAAGGCTTTCAAGGTGTGCTGAACCATCCTCAGGCTTTCGGGCCCATCGCTGCCCTGGCATGCGTTATATCCGCAACAAAAATTCTTGGAAATTCAAACTTTCAGTGGTCAAGTGTATTGTTCTTCATCCTTAGTCTGATGTTGGTTTTTTTGTCAGAGGCAAGGACTGCAGGGCTGGCCATGGTCCTCGGAATCGTCGCTGCAGTTGGGGTATTTTCGATTGTAGGCAAAGGAGCTCTGGCGAAGCAATTTTCTGGATTGGGGAATGGAAAGGGCTATATTTTACTTGCTGGTGGTGGGTTGGTTCTTATTCTGACTGGGCCGCTAATTGCGTCTAAAGCGGCGGATTTTGTCCTTAAGCGGGGAGATAGTACAAGTTTCCTTGATGCCGCTGACGCTTCGCGTGGCGCGCTTGTGCAAAAAATGTTGACTAATATTCAGACTAACCCTTGGGCCGGAATTGGATTTGGTATTGCTTCGGATGTCGAGTCGATGGAGGTTATTCGCGATCCAGTATTTAATTTGCCAGTGAGCGCGATTGTGGAGAAAGGGGTTATGCCTATAGCGGTCCTTGAGGAACTTGGAGTATTTGGTGCTTTGACAGCATTTTTTTGGCTCGCCATTATGCTAATGGCCGCAGTGAAAAATGGAGTTCCGGCTGTCGCTTTATTTTTGACAATAGTTTTTCTGAACCTTGGGGAAGCAACTTTTTTCTCGGTCGGTGGGACTGGATTGGTGTTGTTGGTGTTTTTTACCTCCACCTTATTTCAATGCCGGAAGGTATAGGCATCGTAAATGCTTAATATTTGGTTTTGGCAAAAAATAGTAAGCCCTCATATGTCTGAGCTTGCCGTGGAGTTGGCGAAACTTGGCCATAAGGTGACATACGTGGCGGAGCGGGAGATTTCTGAAATTCGAGTCCGCACTGGATGGAGTGTCCCAAAAATGCCAGGCGTCGAAATAAGATTCGCGCCTGACGCCCAGGCCGTTTCAAGCATTGTGGCGGAGGCGCCGGCTAACTCGATTCATATCTGTCAGGGCTTGAGGCGAAACGGCATGGTTGGCGTGGCGCAGCGTTATTTGACTAAGCGGCGGCTCTTTCAATGGGTAGTGATGGAGACTGTAAATGATGCCGGGCTTTTAGGGCTACTAAAGCGCTTGGAATACCGGCGGCTGTTTATGAGGCATGGGCGCGCAATGCGGGGAGTTTTGGCAACAGGTTCACGTAATGCAAAATGGGTGGTTTGCCGTGGATTTCCGGGGGAGAAAGTTTATCCGTTTGCATATTTTTTGCCAAACAATGATTTTCAGCCTGTCTGTGAAACGCCAGATAGGGTTGTAGTTCGGATTCTTTTTGTAGGACGTCTTGTCCCTCTTAAACGAGTCGACTGGATTATAAATTCTTTGGCTAAAATTGAGAAAAAGAACGTAGAACTATGGGTGGTCGGGGCCGGCCCTGAGGAAAAAAGGCTACGCTTGCTTGCCGACGACCTGCTAAGCGGGCAAGTTAAATGGCTCGGGCAGCTTCCTTTGCAAGAAGTTCCTGTGGTAATGAGCCAAGTTGATTGCTTAGTATTGCCCAGCACTCACGACGGTTGGGGTGCAGTGGCCTCGGAAGCGCTAATGGAAGGAACTTCCGTTATCTGCAGCGATACTTGTGGTGTAGCAGAAGTGGTGCGAAGGAGCGGTAGCGGCGGCGTTTTTAAATCTAGAGATTTTTCAGAACTAGTCAAATTGCTTTCCGCGCAAATAGACCTCGGAGTGACGTCAGATGCTCGGCGCAACGAATTAAAGGTCTGGGGTCGATGCTTGAGCGCAAAGGCCGGAGCAAGGTATCTCAGCGAAATTGTGGGCGCTGATCTCGGTCACACTATGCGGCCTTCTTCTCCGCCATGGGGTAAAAATGCATAGAAGTGCAATTTTGATTTTTACGCAGTATTACCTTCCCGGATTTCGAGGTGGCGGGCCAATTAAAACTATTTCAAATCTTGTGTCCTCTCTTGGCGACGAATTTGAATTTCTTGTTCTAACCGGGGATAGAGATCTTGGCGAAAAAAGTCCATACTCTTCAGTTTCGATTGGAAAGTGGACTGCGGTCGGCAAGGCTAAGGTTTTCTATGCGAATTCTGGAAAAGGCTATTTCATTGATGTAATTCGTCAAATTAGAACTAATAAAATAGACATTCTCTATCTGAATAGTTTTTTTTCCTTTAGATCTAGCATTTTTCCTATATTGGTTGCGAAGATATTTAGGAGGAACTTGCCGATTGTTCTCGCTCCTAGGGGGGAATTTTCAGAGGGGGCTTTGGCGATCAGGTCGAGTAAAAAGAATATCTTCTTAGGAGTGGTGAAATGTTTGCGAATCTACAGGGGTGTGGTATGGCAAGCATCTACCGATCATGAGTTAAAAGATGTCTCCCGGGTTATTGGGGTTGATGCAAATTGCAGGGTCGCTATTAATATATCCCTCCCAAAAGATGAAGTGCTGTTGCCGGCTTGTCGAGAAGGTGGGGTGTTTAAAATTATATTTCTTTCTAGAATATCAAGAAAGAAAAATTTGCTTGGCGCAATAAATATGCTTTATGGGATGCGTGGCCGTGTCTGTCTCGATGTTTATGGTCCAAAAGAGGATATTGGTTACTGGGATGAGTGTTTTGATGCTGCTTCTAAGTTGCCTGTAAATGTCGATTTTAAGTATTGCGGCGAGGCTGTTCCGGAGGATGTCTCAGGAATTTTGGCGCGCTATGATCTATTTTTTTTCCCGACGTACGGCGAAAACTTCGGGCATGTCATTGCTGAAGCTGTATCGGTGGGGTTGCCTGTTCTCATTAGTGATTTAACCCCATGGAGAAATCTTGAGGAAATTGGTTTGGGTTGGGATGTGTCCTTGGCTGAACCTGAAGTCTTTTTGAAGCACATTGAAGATTGCTGTGAAATGCCAATGGAGGCTTATCTTCAATGGAGAAGATCAATTCGGCAATGGGCTAGAGATAATCTTGGAAATGAGGAAGTAATGGAAGCGAATAGAAATCTTTTTCTGCAGCTGGGGGTGTCGCATGCGTGATGCTTTCGATGGCGAAGTGTTGCTTTTGACTGGCGGTACTGGATCTTTTGGAAATGCAGTGCTGAAGAGGTTTTTGAATTCCGCAATTTCTGAAATCCGAGTATTTAGTAGAGATGAAAAAAAGCAAGATGATATGCGAAAGCGTTACAATCATCCAAAACTTCGTTTTTATCTCGGGGATGTCCGTGATGAGCGTAGCGTCTCGTCTGCAATGCGAGGAGTGGACTATGTATTTCACGCCGCTGCACTGAAGCAGGTGCCGTCTTGTGAGTTTCATCCGATGCAGGCGGTCAGGACAAATGTCTTAGGGACTGAAAATGTCTTGGAGGCGGCCGTTGTTGCTGGTGTTAAGCGTGTGGTTTGTCTTAGTACAGATAAAGCGGTTTACCCCATCAATGCGATGGGAATTAGCAAGGCCATGATGGAGAAAGTTATGGTCGCGTCGAGTCGAAACCTTGAGGGGACCAGCACCGTTATCTGTGGGACTCGATATGGCAATGTAATGGCCTCGCGTGGCTCGGTGATTCCATTATTTGTTGATCAGATCCGTGCCGGGCAACCGATCACGATCACCGATCCCGAGATGACGCGTTTCATGATGACCTTGGCCGACGCGGTCGATCTGGTGCTTTATGCGTTCGAGCACGGAAATAACGGTGACATCTTCGTTCAGAAGGCGCCAGCCGCTACGGTGAGAGTTCTCACGCAAGCCATCTTGGAATTGATGGGTAAACCTGATCACGAAGTCCGCGAGATCGGTACTCGCCATGGAGAGAAGCTTTATGAGGCGCTTCTCGGACGCGAAGAAATGGCCTGTGCTGAAGACATGGGTGACTACTTCCGAGTGCCGCCCGATGCCCGCGATTTGAATTACGCGAAGTTCGTGGAAGAGGGCGAGCAGCGCTTGACCCGTAGCTCGCACAACGAGGACTACAACTCCCACAACACCACGCGCCTGGATGTCGAGGGTATGAAGAAGCTGTTGTTGAAGCTCGACTTCATGCAGCGCATCTCGCGCGGCGAACACGCCCTGGCCGAGGACTGAGTCGTGAAAGTCTTGATCACGGGGGCCAACGGCTTCATCGGTAAGAACCTCCGGCTGCATCTGGCCGAGCGAAAATCGCTGGAGGTCGTGTGCTTTGCAAGAGGCGATGACGTCGCCGAGCTGCCTGCGCTGCTCGAAGGTGTCGATTTCGTCTTTCACCTGGCGGGGATCAATCGTCCTCAAGACCCGAAAGAGTTCGTTACGGGTAACGTCGATCTGACGCAAGCGCTTTGCGATGCGATCGGCTCCAGCGTGTCGTCGAGCAGCCAACCTGTTTCCGTCCTCTACACCTCGTCGACGCAGGCAGCGCATCAGAATCCCTATGGGGAAAGCAAGCGCGGCGCAGAAGAAGTCTTGCTGACTGCGGCTCGCAGCGGAAAGATCAAGGCACACGTGTTCAGATTGCCGAACGTGTTCGGCAAGTGGTGCCGGCCAAACTACAACTCGGCGGTCGCAACGTTCTGCCACAACGTCGCGCGCGATCTGCCCATCCAGATCAACGACCCTTCGGCGCCTGTCACGCTCGTCTATGTGGACGACGTCATCGATCGTTTTTTGCAGCTGATGGATGGTGCCGATGCTGCGCCAGACGCCAACGGCTTCACCTCCGTTTCGCCGCAGTACACCACCACTGTGGGCGAGCTTGCGAGCCAGATCCAGGCTTTCAAGGACAGCCGCGCCAGCCTCGTCACCGAGCGCGTGGGCACAGGCCTGGTGCGAGCGCTCTACTCGACATACGTGAGCTACCTTCCCGTCGAGTCCTTTGCATACCCGCTGCAGAAACACGGCGATGCGCGCGGGGTGTTTGTCGAGATGCTGAAGACGCCCGATTGCGGGCAGTTCTCGTTCTTCACCGCACATGCGGGCATCACCCGCGGCGGGCACTACCACCACAGCAAGACCGAAAAGTTCCTGGTCATCAAGGGGCAGGCGCGCTTCAAGTTTCGGCACATGCAGACGGGCGAGACCTACGAACTCCTTACGGACGGCGAAACGCCGCAGGTCGTGGAAACCGTGCCTGGCTGGACCCACGACATCACCAACGTCGGAGCGGACGAAATGGTCGTGATGCTATGGGCCAATGAAATTTTCGACAGAGCTCGGCCGGACACTTTCGCCTGCCCGCTCTGATCGCTTCCAAGTCCTTTCCATGAAAAAACTCAAGGTACTCACCGTTGTCGGCACGCGGCCCGAGATCATTCGCCTGTCCCGTGTATTGGCGCGTCTCGATGAACATTGCGAGCATGTGCTCGTCCACACCGGCCAGAACTACGATTACGAACTCAATCAGGTCTTCTTCGATGACCTGGGTGTTCGCAAGCCCGACCACTTCCTGAACAGCGCGGCTGGCAGCACGGGCGCAGCCCACACCATCGGCAACCTGATCATTGCCGTGGACCAAGTGCTTGCACAGGAGCAACCGGAAGCGATGCTTGTCCTGGGCGACACCAACAGCTGCCTTTCTGTCATTCCCGCCAAGCGGCGAAAGATCCCGATCTTTCACATGGAAGCAGGCAATCGCTGCTTCGACCAGCGTGTGCCCGAGGAGACGAACCGTCGGATCGTGGACCATACGGCCGACGTGAATCTCACCTACAGCACCATCGCTCGCGACTACCTGCTGCGCGAAGGCCTGTCGCCGGACCTGGTGATCAAGACCGGCAGCCCGATGTTCGAAGTGCTGACGCACTATCGACCGAACATCGACGCTTCGGATGTGCTCGAGCGTCTGGATCTCACGGCAGGGCAGTACTTCGTAGTCAGCGCCCACCGCGAAGAGAACATCGAGTCGCCTCAGTCCTTCGGTAAGCTGGTCGATGTGCTCAATGCGGTTGCGGAGGACCACGGCCTTCCCGTCATCGTGTCGACCCATCCGCGCACGCAGAAGCGCATCGATGCCACCGGCGCGAAGTTCCACGCCAATGTGCAGTTGTTGAAGCCCTTGGGCTTCCATGACTATGTCAAGCTGCAGATGTGTTCACGCGCGGTGCTGTCGGACAGCGGCACGATCAACGAAGAATCTTCGATCCTGAACTTCCCCGCGCTTAACTTGCGGGAGGCCCACGAACGGCCCGAGGGCATGGAAGAAGCGGCTGTGATGATGGTCGGACTTGAAGTCGCACGGGTGCGGCAAGCGCTGGCCGTGCTGGCGACCCAGCCGCGTGGCGAGGAGCGCAGCTTGCGCCAGGTCGCCGACTACAGCATGCCGAATGTCTCAGACAAGGTGATTCGCATCGTCCACAGCTACACGGACTACGTGAATCGCGTTGTGTGGAAGAAGTACTGAGCACATGGCGACGCGTGTACTTTTGTTGACGCAGTGGTTCGATCCCGAACCCACGTTCAAGGGCATCGTGTTCGCTCGCGAGCTCGTGCGCCAGGGCTTCGAGGTCGAGGTGGTGACGGGTTTCCCGAACTATCCGGGGGGTGTGGTGTATCCCGGCTATCGCATCAAGTGGCTACAGCGCGAAGTGATCGATGGCGTTCAGGTCACGCGCTTGCCTCTGTACCCTGATCACGGTCAATCGGCTATCAAGCGGGTGTTGAACTACGCCAGCTTTGGTGCTTCGGCACTGGTCTATGGACTGTTCTTCGCTCGCCGGCCTGCCGTGATGTATGCCTACCATCCACCGCTGACGGTGGGCATCGCGGCGGGGCTCATCCGCCTGATCCGGCGTGTTCCTGTGGTGTATGACATTCAGGACATGTGGCCCGATACGCTCCGCGCCACCGGCATGGTGAACAGCGAGCGTGCGCTGCGCGTCGTTTCGGCCGTATGCAACTGGGTCTACCGGCGGATGGACCACATCGCTGTGCTGTCTCCGGGATTCAAGACGCTTCTCGTTCAGCGCGGTGTGCCTGTCGACAAGATCGATGTCATCTACAACTGGGCCGACGAGGCTTCCTTGAGCGCTCCTTCGGGCACAGTGCCGGCTGCATTTCCGGAGGCCGATGCATTCCGGATCGTCTTCGCCGGGAACATGGGCAAGGCGCAGGCGCTCGACGCCGTGCTGGATGCCGCGCTTCTCCTGCAAGAGCGGCAATCGCGTGTCTGCTTCGTCCTGCTGGGTGGCGGCGTGGAGGTCACGCGGCTGCAGGCGCGCGCATCGGAGTTGGGGCTGCGCAATGTCGTCTTCCTGCCGCCGGTTCCCATGCAGCAGGTCGGCACCTTGCTGGGGGCGGCGGATGCCTTGCTGGTACATCTTCGCGCCGATCCTCTGTTCAAGATCACCATTCCATCCAAGACGCAGGCCTACATGGCCGTCGGCAAGCCATTGCTGATGGCGGTGGACGGCGATGCGGCCGATCTGGTGAGAGATTCGTCGGGCGGCGTGGTCGCGGCATCGGAAAACGCCGAAGCCCTGGCCGCCGCAGCTGACTCCCTCGCGGCAATGGCACCCGAAGCTTTGACTGGGATGGGCGAGAACGCCCGTCGCTATTACCGGGAACATTTGGCGTTGGAAGTTGGCGTCAAGCGCTTCGGCCACCTCTTTCATCGTCTGGCGGCTTCATGAAAAGACTGTTCGATCTGATCGTTTCGGCTTCGGCACTGCTGTGCCTAGCCTTGCCGTTGCTGCTGCTGATGTGGTTGGTGAAAAGACGGCTGGGAAGCCCGGTTTTCTTCAGTCAGCTGCGCCCAGGCCTGCATGGACGTCCTTTCCGGATGCTCAAACTGCGGAGCATGAACGAGGCGCTTGGACCGGATGGCCTGTTGCTGCCCGATGCTGAACGCTTGACGCCTTTCGGCCGTTTCCTGCGCTCGAGCAGTCTCGACGAACTGCCCGGGCTGTGGAATGTCCTCAAGGGCGACATGAGCCTGGTCGGCCCTCGTCCCTTGCTCGTCGACTATCTGCCACTTTACTCCGCCGCACAGGCTCGGCGACATGAGGTTCGCCCCGGCATCACCGGCTGGGCCCAAGTCAACGGCCGCAACGCATTGAGCTGGGAAGACAAGTTCAAGCTCGACGTCTGGTATGTCGACAACCGGACGCTGTGGCTGGACCTCAAGATTCTGTTTCTCACCGTGCGCAAGGTGCTGGTGCGGGATGGCATCAGTGCCGCGGGCGAGGCCACGATGTCTCGATTCACCGGGCAACCCTCCCGCGATTCCGGGTCATGACCGCAGCCTTGTATGCCGTCTACGGTGCCAGCGGTTGTGGCCGGGGTGTCATGCCGCTTGCGCGGGCGCAGCTGCGCAATTTCGGTGTTCCGGATGACCGCTTGGTCTTCGTGGATGACGGCGCAGAAACCAAGATGGTCAACGGCCAGCGTGTGTTGAGCTATGCGGAATTCCTCGGTGAGCGAGCAGATTCGCGCCATGCCGTGCTTGCCATCGCCAATGGGACCGTGCGTGAAAAATTGGCCGCGCGCCTGGTCGCCGATGGCATCGTCGCTTGGACGGTCGTCGCGGCCAATGTCGTGACCATGGACGACGTGGTGATCGGCGAGGGCGCGGCGCTCAGTCCCTTTGTCACGATCACTTCCAACATTCGCATCGGCCGGCATTTCCACGCCAACCTCTACAGCTACGTCGAACACGACTGCGTGATCGGTGACTTCGTCACCTTCGCTCCAGGCGCCAAATGCAATGGCAACGTCGTGATCGAAGACCATGCCTACATCGGCGCCGGTGCCGTCATCAAGCAAGGCCGGCCCGGTAGGCCCCTGGTGATCGGGCGTGCTGCGGTGGTGGGCATGGGCGCGGTCGTCACGCGCGATGTGCCCGCTGGTGTCACGGTCGTCGGCAATCCCGCCCGACCTCTACTCATCAAAGATTGAATCCCGTGTTGAACTCTCCTTTTTCCCCCTGGCCCAGCTTCACCACCGAAGAGGCCGATGCCGTGCAGCGCGTGCTGCTCTCCAACAAGGTCAACTACTGGACCGGCACCGAATGCCGCGAGTTCGAGAAGGAATTCGCCAGCTGGTCCGAGACCGCGCATGCGGTCGCGTTGTCCAACGGCACCCTGGCGCTCGATGTCGCGCTCAAGGCGCTGAACATCGGCCCGGGTGATGAAGTCATCGTCACGCCGCGTACCTTCATGGCCAGCGTTTCCTGCGTGGTCACGGCTGGCGCCACACCGGTGTTCGCCGAGGTCGATGCAGACAGCGGCAATTTGTCCGCGGCCACCATCGCCAAGGTCGTCACACCTCGCACCAAGGCCGTCATCTGCGTCCATCTGGGCGGCTGGCCTTGCGACATGGACCCGATCATGGCCTTGGCGGCCGAGCACGGCTTCAAGGTCGTCGAGGATTGCGCGCAGGCGCATGGCGCGCGCTACAAGGGCCGGGCGGTGGGCTCCATCGGCCATATCGGCGCCTGGTCCTTCTGCCAGGACAAGATCATGACCACAGGCGGCGAAGGCGGCATGGTCACGACGAATGATGAGGCGCTGTGGCGTGCGATGTGGGAATACAAAGACCACGGCAAGAGCTACGAGGCCATCTACGAGCGCCAGCACCCACCGGGTTTCCGTTGGGTGATCGAGAGCTTCGGCACCAACTGGCGCATGCTCGAGATCCAGGCGGTCATCGGACGCATCCAGTTGCGCCGCATGGCCGACTGGACGGCGCAACGCACGCGCAACGCAGAAGCCATTGCTGCGGCCGCGAAGCCGTTCAGCGCGGTGCGTGTGCCGGTGCTGCCAGAAGGCAGCGTGCATGCGCAGTACAAAGCCTACGTCTACACCCGGCCCGACCGGCTCGCGCCGGGCTGGACGCGCGACCGCATCGTCGAAGCCATCAACGCCTTGGGCGTGCCGTGCTTCCAGGGCTCCTGCTCCGAGGTCTACCTCGAGAAAGCCTTCGACGATACGGGCTGGCGCCCGGCGGAGCGTTTGGCGGTCGCACGTGAACTGGGTGACACCAGCCTGATGTTCCTGGTGCACCCCACGCTCACGGCGGCCGAGATCGACAAGACCTGCGCTGCCATTCGCGAGGTGCTGGCGCAGGCGAGCGCATGAGCCTTCGCTGGCGCATGCCGAGCATCACCACGTGGAGATGTCTGCTGGCCATCGCCATGCTCGCCTTGCTGGTGCTCAGCCTGATGCCGCCGGCACCGCTCATGCCCACCACGGGCTGGGACAAGGGCAACCACATGCTCGGTTTCGCGGTGTTGGCGATGCTCGGGCATGCGGCTTGGCCGGGCCGCACCTGGACCGTGCTGTTGGGGTTGCTGGCCTACGGCGGCTTGATCGAAGTGCTCCAGTCCTTTACGCCCGATCGCTTGGCCGAGTGGGCCGATCTGCTGGCCGATGGGGTCGGATTGCTGGTGGGCAAGGGCTGCGCGTTGTTGTCAATGCACCGACGCAGGTTACCCGAATGAAAACTAAAGACTGAAGTTCACTGCATTTTTCAGGCCGTCCCATGAAGAGGGGAGTGCCGTTGTCATGATATCGAGACACAATTGGGCAACAGTCGACCAAATTGTGTTCGAGCTAGGAGTTTCCCGTTGATCAATCGTTTGGCAGAGCCTTTGCTCGGTCTGCCGCGCGCTGCCAAGCGCCTGCTGGCACTGGCCGTCGACGCCAGCCTGTGTGTTCTTTGCGTCTGGCTCGCCTTCAGCCTTCGCTACGAACAGTGGGTCGCCCTGCGCGGTGTTCAATGGACGGCCGTCGGCATGGCCATTGTGATGGCGCTTCCCTTGTTCGTGGTCTCGGGTTTCTACCGTGCCATCTTTCGATACGCGGGTGGCGCGGCGCTGTTGGCTTTGGTCAAGGCGTGCACGTTGTTCATGGTGGGCTATGCGCTGATGTTCAGCTTCGTCGGGGTGCCCGGCGTCCCGCGCACTATCGGAGTGATCACTCCGCTGCTGTTGTTTCTGGCCGTCGGAGGGTCTCGTTTGTTAGCGCGCTACTGGCTGGGCGGTTTATATGTGAGCACGCTGCGACGCAAGACATTGCCGCAGGTCGTCATCTACGGCGCCGGTGGTGCAGGGCGTCAACTCAGTGCCGCCCTGGCCCACAGCCAGGACATGGTCGTGCGGGCCTACATCGACGATGCCGAGCACCTGCATGGCAGCACGCTGAACGGCGTGCGCATCCATCCCTTGCGTTGGCTCAAGCTGAACAGCGCGGCACTGGGCATCACCGATGTGCTGCTGGCCATGCCCGCTGCGAGCCATCAGCGCCGCGCTGAGATCCTGAGCGAACTGCTGCCCCTTCATCTGCATGTGCGCACGCTGCCCGCCATGGCCGACCTGGCACATGGCCGCGTGCAGGTGCAGGACCTGCATGAAGTCGACATCGAAGATTTGTTGGGTCGCGACCCGGTGGCGCCGGTCGATGACCTGCTGCAGCGGCCGATCCGCGGGCAGGTGGTGCTGGTCACGGGCGCGGGTGGTTCCATCGGCAGCGAGCTGTGCCGGCAGATCGCGATGCAGTCGCCGAGCACGCTGTTGCTGGTCGAGTTGAGCGAATACGCGCTCTATGCGATTCATCAGGAGCTGCTGCAGTCAGCGCCGGGCCTGCGCGTGTTGCCCCTGCTGGCGTCCGTGCGCGACGAGGCTCGCATGCGCGAAATCATGAGCACCTGGCGCCCCGACACCGTCTACCACGCTGCCGCCTACAAGCACGTGCCCATGGTCGAGCACAACCCGGTCGAAGGTGTGAAGAACAATGCCCTGGGCACGCTGATCACGGCGCAGGCCGCCATGGCCAGCCAGGTGCGGCGCTTCGTTCTGGTCAGCACCGACAAGGCCGTGCGGCCGACCAACATCATGGGCGCGAGCAAGCGCGTGGCCGAGATGGCCCTGCAGGGGCTGGCGCAGCAGTCTGGGCAATCGGGCACCTGTTTCTCGATGGTGCGTTTCGGCAATGTGTTGGGCTCGAGCGGCTCCGTGGTGCCGCTGTTCCGCAAGCAGATCGAGGCGGGCGGGCCCATCACGCTCACGCATGCCGACATCACGCGCTATTTCATGACCATTCCCGAGGCGGCCCAACTGGTGATCCAGGCGGGCACCATGGCGGTGGGTGGCGATGTGTTCGTGCTCGACATGGGCGAGCCGGTGCGCATCATCGATCTGGCTCGACGCCTCGTTGAACTTTCAGGGCGCACCGTGCGCGACGAGGCCACGCCCGACGGCGACATCGCCTTCCATATCGCCGGCCTGCGGCCTGGCGAAAAGCTGTACGAAGAGCTGCTCATCGGGGATAACGCCATGCCCACGGCGCACTCGCGCGTGATGAAGGCGCATGAAGATTGCCCACCTTGGGAAGAGTTGTCGCGGCTGTTCGGCTTGCTGAATGCAGCGCTGTCGAAGAACGACGTGCCCGCGCTCAAGACCGTGCTCAAGCAGATGCTGCCGGGTTACCAGCCGCATGCCGACGTGGTCGATTGGGTGCATCTGGAGCACCAGCGCACACCCGCAGTGCCCTCGCTGGCCGACCGTCGCCGCAACCTCCAGACCTATGCCGACAGCGGCTGGTTGCCGGTAGAGCCGGAGGCGTTGGATGTACCGGCTTGATTGCTTCGGCGCGACGAATGTGATGGGCAGGTAGCCCCATCGCTCGATGAACGATGCCCCGCCCAAGCGGGGCATTTTTCATGGGGCCAAATGACAGGTAAAAGCTCTTTATGCATGGAGGCCTTGCCTGGCTCCCTCTCCCCCCGGGAGAGGGCAGGGGTGAGGGCTCCGAGCCTCAAGCCTCGCGCCACCTCTCATCCGCCCGCTATTACATCGATGTCAGACAAAGGCAGTGATGACGCGCCGCTTCTCATCATCGTGAGTACCCGCACTGCTGCTCACGGCCTTCGCAATGAAAAATGCCTGCCAGGCAAAGCACCTGGCAGGCATTTTTCGGTGAGTAGAAGAGCGCGCTGAGGCCCGCTCGCCCGCTCAGGCCTTGTACTTGTATTCGGTATAGCGGTAGCCACCGTACTTGTAGCCATAGCTGCCGTAATGGCGGCGCGTCATGTCCATGGCATTGAACAGCACGCCGCTTGCCGTCTTGCCGGCGTGGGCCAGGCGCTTGGCGCTTTCGTTGAGTTCGCCCAGTTGCGTCTGGTCGGCGCGCGCCACCAGCAGCACGACGCCGGCCTGCGGCGCCACGGCTGCGGCATCGGCTGCCACCAGCACGGGGGGCGTGTCGATCACGACCAGTTCGTACTGCTCCGACATCGCGTCCAGCAGGCGCGTGAAGGTCTCCGACATCATCATGTCCGCCGGGTTCGGTGGCAGCTTGCCGGTGGTCAGCACATCCATGTTGGGCAGCACCTGGCTGTGGATCGCCTGGGCGGGTGTGAGCACGCCGGCCAGCACCTCCGACAGGCCGTTCTCGCGTTTCATGCCGAGTTCCTGGTGGATATGGCCCTTGCGCATGTCGGCATCGATCAGCAGCACGCGCTTGCCCGCGGCGGCCATGATGGCCGCAAAGTTGGCGGAGATGAAGCTCTTGCCCACGCCTGGGGTGGCACCGGTGATCATCACGCGGTTGTTGCCGGACTCCAGCATGGCGAATTGCAATGCAATGCGCAGGCTGCGCAGCGCTTCGATGGCCGGGCTCTCGGGGTGAAGCACTGCGAGCAGTTGCACGCTCGAGGCATTGCGTTGGTCTACCGGAACCTGCTCTGGGGTGAAGGGGACCACGGAGTAGACATTGAGCCCTGTGTGCGCCTCGATTTCATCCGGGTTGCGGATGCCGCCCATGAACATGCTGCGAATGATGGCCAGCGCTGTGCCTGCCAGCAGGCCCAGCACCAAGGCCAGGGCCACGATCAAGGGCTTCTGCGGTTTGATCGGCTTCTTCGGTTGCACGGCCTGATCGAGCAGGCGCACATTGCCGACCTTGCCTTCCTTCACCAGGCGCAGTTGCAGCGCGCTGTTGAGCAGCGATTTGTAAAGTTCCCCGTTCACACGCACATCACGCTCGAGTCGCAGCGCATCCTGTTGAATGGTCGGCATGCCGCTCACACGGGAATTCAATGTGCCGAGCTCGCTCTGGATCGCGCCGATCTGGCCGTCGATCATCTTGATCCGCGGGTTGATGTCTGTGTACTTCGCCGCGAGCTCGCGGCGGTGTTGCTGCGCCTCGAGCAGCTTGGTTTGGAGTTCAACGGCTTTGCCCAGCACGCCCTTGGCTTCCTCGTCGAAAGCGATGGTGCCGTTCTTGTTGCGGAACTTGGTATAGGCGTCTTCAGAGGCCTCCAGCTGGCGCTTGAACTCCGGGAGTTGCTCATCGAGAAAGCCCAGCGTCTTCTGGGCCTCGGCAGCTTTTCGCTCGACGTTCTGGCGCACGTACTGCTCGCCGATGGCGTTGAGGATGCGCGAGAGGCGAGGGCGGTCGCTGTCTTCCAGCGTCACACTGATCACGTTCGACTGCTTGCCCTGCTCGCCGAGTTGCAGGCGTCTTTGAAGGTCTTCGATGGTGCCGAGGCGCGAGTCTCGCGTCACGACGAATTGGGCGCCGGGCTTGCCATCCAGCTGGGCAATCAGAAGCGTGATCGTGCCATCGCCGTCGGTATGCGCCAGCGGCTGACCCACAGTGCCGGTCAGTGTTTTGGGGAGGTCTTCGTTGCTCAGCGTATAACGGCCGTCCCCCAGCGCGGTGACGATAAATGGTTTGCCGTCTTCCAGGACCGTGGGCACATCGAACTGGGCGACCTCGATGTGTTCCTTGCCGGTCACATAGCCTGCCATGCCTAGAAAGCCAGGCTCGGACAGGCCCTCGGAGCGCCGCGCGAGCCACTGACCCATCAGCGGCAGATAACGTGGCTTTGCGTCGATGTACAGCCGCGTTTGGTCGACGGCGGCGCCGAGCACCAGGCGCGATCGAATGATCTGGATTTCGCCAGTGGCAGGTGTCTTTACGTCGAACAGGCTGGCCGAATCACCGAGAAACCCCTTGGCATCGGGCGCCGAGTCTTCCACCTGCACCAGCAGGTTCGACTGGTAGACGGGCGTCGAGAGCAATGCATAGGCCACACCGATCGCGACGGCCACGGCCGTGACGCCGGCCACCAGCCATTTGCGGTCGAGCAGGATGTCGACGTATTCCGACAGGTTGATTTCGTCGTCTTGTGCCGCAGGATTCTGGGGCGAGGTCGGGGCGGCAGCGGAAGGGGTCATTTGAATTTCTGTATCCGTTCGGCCCAGGCTTGGGTACCGGCGTCGATGAGTTGCAGGGCGTATTCAAAGGCGTCCTGGCCCTGGCGGTAAGGGTCGGGCACATCCTGCTTGAGGCTTTCGGCGAAGCGAAACACCTTGCCGCGCGTGAGCGGGTAGCGGCTTTCGATGTGGCGGCGCTGGCCTTCGTCCATGGTGAGGATCAGGTCGGCCTGCTGGCACATCAGTTGCGTGATCTGCCGTGCGCGATGGGCCTCGATGTCGAGGCCGCGCGCGCTCATCAGGGTCTTGGCGATGTCGTCGGCCGGGTGGCCGATGAGCGCGCCCGTGCCGGCGGACGACACCGCGATCTGCGGCAACGCGGCAGCCAATAGGGCTTCGCCCATCGGGCTTCGGCAGATGTTGCCGATGCAGACGACTAGAACGGACTTCACCGGGTGCTGATCTCGCTGCCAACGTTGACGACCTGTGCGCTCGGCAGGATCAGGCTGATGATGCGGTTCCATTGCACCAGCGGCACCGGGTCGATGTACACCACGTCGCGTGGCTTGAGCGCGAAGTTCTCGGCCAGTGCCAGGGCCGCGGGCGAGGCCGCGTTAAGGTGGAACAGCGCCGGGTCGCCCTGCGCGTTGTTGCGGATCACGTAGATCTGCGACGTGTTGGCCGAGAGCACATTGGCGCCGCCCGCCTCACCCAATGCCTGATTCAGGCTCAGGCGGCCGTTGTTCATGAGCAGCGCAGCGGGGCGTGTGACTTCGCCCATCACATACACCTTGTTCTCTTCGCGGCTGCGCACCGAGACCAGGTCGTCGCTCTGCAGCAGGATCTTGTTGGGGTTGACCCCCAGCGCGTCGAGCAGGGGAAGGTCGATGCGCGTCGTGACGTCGTTGCGCGTGAGCGTGACCATGGTGCGGTCGCCCGCGGTCGTGATGCCCCCCGCACGGCTGATGGCCTGTGGCAGCGTCATGGGCACGTCGGTAAAGATCTGCATACCAGGTGTGCGCACTTCACCTTCGACAAAGGCGCGGCGGCTGCGGAAGGATGCGATGCGGATCGTGACCTGCGGATCGCGGATGTACGGCGCCAGCTTCTTGGCGATCATGTCGCTGGCTTCGATTTCCGTCAGGCCCGCGACTTTGGTGCGGCCGATGTAGGGAAAGCTGATCTCGCCGCCAGCACTCACGATGAAGCCCGGTGCTGCGCTGATGCCGGTGGGATCGGTCGATTGGCTGATCACCGCGCCTGCAGAGGGCAGCAGGTCGGGATGGTCGTACACCACGATGCCGATCACGTCGCTGGGGCCGATGGTGTAGGGCGTGGGCGTGCCGAACAGCGCCTTGACTTCCGGCGCGATGTCGCGCGGCTGCGAGAGCCGCTGTGCCTGCACCAGTTCCTTGGTGATGGGGATGATCACGCCCTGCGGAGGGTTCTCCGGATCGCCGGCCACGTACTGCCCCAGCGGCACACTGGTGCGCGTGCCTGCGTCGGCATAGCCGAAGCCTGGCGCCGTGACCACTGCACAGCCTTGCAGCGCGAGAAGACTCGCGCAGACGGCAATCATCCACCCGCCTCGTACGGGATTTTTCGATGCAAAGCGCTTCAAAACTGGTTGTTCCTTGACTGTCTCGGTGATGACGCATAGCCGGTCAATCCGCTGCACGTTCGACTGCGTCGGGCGCAGAGGAAGGCATCGGTGAGACTGAAAGTCGGCGCGCACTTCAGGGACGAAGCAGCGTCAGTTTGCAATTGTAGCCATCGGTCAACGGTGGAATTTGACCGTCTCGCGACGATTCCGTGCATCAAAACGAGAGGGCATGCAATATGAGAAACCTTTGTATTCAACTTCTAACAGAGGGCAACCTGCGCAATGTCTCTCACGCGCAACTCAGGGCGTTCTTCGGGCACTTGGGGTTGGCCGATTCGATGCCTTCCTTCGTTTTTTGGCGTTAGGCAGGACCCAAGGCACAGTGGTTTACAGTGACGCCGCCGAATGTCCGCCTCGTCATCTGAGGCTGGTAGCCTCTGCGCCCACTCGGGCCGGCTGCGTCATCGCAAAGTGCGTGTCAGCACGCCGTCTCACATACATACCCCATGGGTCGACCACTCGGAATGACAAAAATCGCTATCGCTGGAACGGGCTATGTTGGCCTGTCGAACGCCGTCTTGCTTGCCCAGAACCACGAAGTGGTCGCACTGGACATCGACCCGTCCAAGGTCGCTTTGCTCAACGAGAGGCGCTCGCCAATCGATGACGAGGAGATCGAGCACTATCTCGCGCACAAGCCGCTGAATCTGCGGGCGACGCTGGACAAGCATGAGGCCTACGAGGGCGCTGCTTTCGTCATCATCGCGACGCCCACCGACTACGATCCCGAAACCAACTATTTCAATACCCGCTCGGTCGAATCGGTCGTGCGCGATGTTCTGGCCATCAACCCAAAAGCGGTCATGGTGGTCAAGTCCACGGTTCCGGTGGGCTTCACCGAGCGCATCAAGCGCGAGTTCGGCTGCGAGTCGCTGATCTTCTCGCCGGAGTTCCTGCGTGAAGGCCGTGCCCTCTATGACAACCTTCATCCCTCGCGCATCGTCGTGGGTGAGCGATCGGCACGTGGGCAGCAGTTTGCGGACATGTTGCGAGAGGGTGCGATCAAGCAGGATATCGAGGTTCTTCTCACCGAGAACACAGAGGCCGAGGCGATCAAGCTGTTTGCGAACACTTACCTCGCGATGCGCGTGGCGTTCTTCAACGAACTGGACACCTACGCCGCGGTACATGGTCTGGACTCTCGCCAGATCATCCAGGGCGTGAGCCTGGATCCCCGGATCGGCGGGCACTACAACAACCCGTCGTTCGGGTACGGCGGGTACTGCCTGCCGAAGGACACGAAGCAACTGTTGGCCAACTATGAGAACGTGCCCCAGAGCCTGGTGCAAGCCATCGTGGATGCGAACTCCACGCGGAAGGATTTCGTTGCGACGGACATCCTCAAGCGCAACCCTAAAACCGTGGGTATCTATCGCCTCGTCATGAAGGCCGGCTCAGACAATTTCCGAGCGTCGTCGGTCCAGGGCATCATGAAGCGATTGAAGGCGAAGGGTGTCGAGGTCATCGTTTACGAGCCCGTGCTCAAGGAGTCGGAATTTTTCCGTTCCAAGGTCTACGTCGATCTCCAGGCCTTCAAGTCGCATGCAGACGTGATCGTGGCCAATCGCTTGACGTCGGACCTCTGTGATGTCGAGGCGAAGGTCTACACGCGCGATCTGTTCGGCGGCGACGCCTGATCGGTCGCCCAGCGTTGGGTGACGGGCATTGCATAGCGCCACGCCGTGCGCCGTGCACGGCGGCAAACGGTGTCGGCGCTCCTATTTTGGCGGAGGTGTAACCTCCAGCACATTCCCCAGCGGATCGAAGATCTTGGCCTTCTGGGTCAAGGCGCGCACCGCATGGATGGCCTGCAACGCGGCATCGCGTGTCGAGAAACTTGCTGTGCTTCCGCACACCGCAACCCCTTCGGCGTCGCGCAGTTCCCAGACCCAGCGGCCGCCCCTGACGGGTATCACAACATATTTCATCGTTCGCTTTAGTCGGTTGCGCTCCATGACGGCGCTGGCCATTGTCTCTTCTTTGTAGGCCTGACTTCCGCGAAGCACTTACATTTTTGTTCACAGAGATGGCGCCTTGTCTGTAGGCGAAGCGCTGATCCTGTTTGCGGCCCGCTCACGCGGTGGATCGCGATGCCGCTAGACTTCCGCATGCATCCATCGGCGCGGTTTTTTGCGTCGAGCGCGTTGCTCTTTCTTGCACCGCCTTCGCATCGTCGAAGTGCCGTGATGTCGCGCCGACCTACCGCATTCCCTCCATGACGCTTCGTGTTTTCCTGGTTGAAGACAACCCTTCCATTCGTGACGTTCTCGTCGGACTGCTGGAGGACTCCGTCGACTGCGAGGTGGTCGGCATGGCGCCGTCGCAGGCGGAGGCCACCCGCTGGCTGTCTCGCAACGGGCAGGGATGGGACCTGATCGTGACCGATCTCTTCCTCGAAGAAGGCTCGGGCATGGAGGTGATCAAGGCCTGCGCGCAGCGGCTGCCGCACCAGCGTGTGGTGGTGCTCACCAACTACGCGGATGCATCGGAGCATCGCGCGATCTCGCAGGGCGCCGACGCGGTGTTCGACAAGGCCTCGCAGTTCGATGCCTTCATGGCCTATACGGGTGCGCTGGTGCGGGTGTCCGACACCTGAGGTGCATGCGGCGATGCCGCGGCCGTGGTGCCGCTCTGCCGCCGCACTGATCGACGGGTACCGTCAGCTTGGCGCCGGCATGGAGCGATCGTCTTGCCGCAGTCGCTCTTGAAGGCGCGGCCATGCGTCCGCAATCCGGAAACCGATGCCGGCATGGACGGCGCCGGCATGCGAGAAGGACAAGGCCGCGAAGGCGACGGCCAGTCCTGCATTGCAAAGCGCGCCGGTGAATGCGGGGAACGTCGTGTTCGCGATATTCGACAGCGGTATGGCCACATCGGGAAGGAAGCCGGAGGTCAACCCGACGACCAGGAACAGCACGGCACCGACGAGGCTGCTGGCGACGACGTGGCGTCGGGCCAGCGTCTGCCGATGGGTGAACGGTTTCCGGTGATGCTGCTGGTTGATGCACACGATCGCGGTCGCATTGCCGATGGCCACGATCACCGGCAGCGACCACCAGAACAGTGGGTGGTCGCTGTGGGCGTTGATCAGCAACGCACAGCCCACGATCAGGAAGGTGGGCGCGGTGACGGTGGCGATGGCCCATGCCAGCAGCTGCCACGCCCACCAAGGGCCGCGCCAGCGCAATGGCGGCATGGCGTTGATCCGGTGTTGCTGCGTGGCGGCGGCCGGCGAGGACGCATCCCGGGCCTGCGGCCACACCACCGACCGGATCCATGCGATGACCTCGATGCCCAGCAGCCGCACGAGCACGATCATCAGTTCTGCCAGCACCTTCGGCAGGGGCAGGTCTTCGGGCCGGGTGGTGCGACCCGTAGGGCGGTATGGCATGGCATGCCTTCTTGGCGAGGTGTCGGTCGGCCTGTCGCTGTCGTTGCGGCAGGGTCGATGCACGGTGCTCTGGTTCGAGTGATTGCCCCCGTCGATTCGCCGCGCTCCATGTATAGACGTTTGGCGACGAGGGAAACTGCAATCTTTCGTGGAATTGAGGCGTTTTGGGTACGGCACGCTGCGCTCCTGCGTGGGGCCGGATGCTGCATCCGGCCGGAAGCACTTCGCCATCGGTGTGCGCACCTTCCCCGGTCAACGGGAGAAAATGAAGACTTCAGCGGCCCTGCGGCCGCAGCACAGGAGCGAATCGGCATGGCTGTGCCAAACGACAAACAGGCGCTGCTGGACGCCATCCGCACCACCTACCGGAAGCTGGCGGCAGACCTCGGCAGCGTGCCGGCGGAACGTGCGCGCGAGGCGACATTGGAGGGCCATGCACAAGGCACGCAGATGAGCGTGGCCGACCTGGTGGCGTACCTGATCGGCTGGAACCTGCTGGTGCTCAAATGGTGCGATGCCAAGGCGCGTGGCCTGCCCGTGGATCTCCCTGACACCGGCTACAAGTGGAACGAGTTGGGCCGCCTCGCGCAGAAGTTCTATGCCGATCATGCCGGCACCGATTACCGTGACCTGCTGCGTCAGCTTGCGCAGGTCCACGACCGTATCGTCGCGCGGGTCGAACACGAGACCGAGGCTTCGTTGTACGGCGCGCCTTGGTACGAGAAGTACACCCAGGGCCGGATGATCCAGTTCAACACCTCGTCGCCCTATGCCAATGCGAGGGCGCGCTTGCGCAAGTGGAAGAAGGCCAACGGCATTGCCTGAACAGCAGTGCACGGACAACGCCGACGAAACGATCGGCCATTTCATCGATGACGGACATGGTGGCGGTGCGCTCCTTCCTGTATGGCCGTAACGGGTATGCGAGGCGTTGTACCGTGAGGTCACCCATTCGCAGGTGACGCCGGCAGCGCCTGCAGCGCCTGCAGCGCCTGCAACGCCGACCGCGTGCGATCGGAGAGCGGGACGCCGTTCGGCAGCAGCGCCAGGGCCTCTGCGCCACGCGCGGCGGTCTCCACATTGGCCGCAAAGGTAAGGGGGGTGTCGCGAAACGAGAAGATGAGGTTGAACGTGCCATAGCCCGTGCGCACGTCGACCTCACGGATGTCGGCAAAAGGGCGCTGGTGCTGGCGGATCACTCGGAAAACCAGTTGCTGGCTTTCGATGCAGAAAACGGGATTGAGGCTGTTGCTCGCGAAAGCGATCCATGGCAACCCGCGCAAACCGGTGAACGTTGCCAGCACGCGAACCTTGCCGTCCTTGATCGTCGCGGCGCCGGAACGGCCCTGGGCACGCGCACTGGCGCCACGCTTCTTCTTCTTCTTCCAGATCCAGTAGATGAACGCTATCGACAAGCCCTGTGCGGTGATGACCATGGTGGCCAGAAAGATGGCCATCGGATCGACTTCCAAAGTGCATTCCTCTCTACATGGATGGTTCGTACCGCCGTCGCCGGCCTTTCGGCCGGCGAGCGGCCCGACCTCAGTTGAGCACATTCACCCCCTGGCCGGCGTCAAACCCCGGTCTTGGCGATCGGCTTGTACTTGAACGTGGCGCGGATGATGCCGTGGTCGTTGGTGCCCAGGCCCTTGTGATCGTCGAAGTTCAGGTGGTCGTTGTTGATGATCAGGCCATCGAACATCCACAGCCGCTTGCGGCTGTTGTCGTAGAACTCCTGGCTCACCAGCACGTGGTCCAGCGATTCGCGGATGTCCTGATGGATGTGCGTGTAGTACACGTCGCGCGTGTCGCGGTACTCCTGCAGGGTCTGGGCCGTGTAGAGCGCCGTATCGCCACCGCCCTTCGAATCACCGACCAGGTAGCGGGGCTGGTCGGTGAGGATGTTGGCCGTGTTGCTGTGCTGGCCGTCGTTGATGTCGCCCAGCACGATCACGGGCGTGTCGTTGCCCTTCATCGACTCGCTCAGCAGGAAGCGCAGCGCGGCCGCCTCCGCGGTTCGGCGGATGGTGGACAGCGCCCCGCCCAGGCCATCGCCGTGTTTGCTGTAGGTCTCCTTGTCGTCCTTGTACCAGTCCTCGTTGAAGACCTTGGTGGGCGCTTTCGACTTGAAATGGCACACGTAGACATGCACGTCCGGGCCGTCCTCGCGCGGCTTGATCGTGAAGTGCAGCACCGGGCGCGAAAAACCGCGGATGTTCACCTCGATCAGCGGCGTCTGCGGATCATCGCCCTTGGAGCGCAGCACGAAGGCCTCGGGGAAGTCGCTGATCCATTCCGGCTCGCCGACCAGCAATTCCTTGCGCACGACGCCTGCGCAGACGATCTTCTCGCCCTTGGCGTCGCCCGGCACCAGCATGTCGTATCGGTCGGTCAGTCCTGCGGCATCGAGCACCCTGGTCAGCGAGTCCGCGTGCCAGAGTTCCTGGAACCCCACCACATCGGATTCAAGCAGCTGCAACTGGCGGGCGGTCCAGTCGATCTTCTTGTCGTATTGTTCCTGGCTCCACCCTTCCTGGTTCGTGTACATCCGAAGGCCAGGTTCGTTGAGATTGAACAGATTGAACGTGGCGATACTGAGCTGGGACAGTTTCATCATGCGCTCCTGAGTGGTTTTCCAGACCCTAGCCACGGCACGTGACAGGAGAAAGATGATCCTCCGCAGCCTATGGCCTGCCCCCCGGACCGGATCATGTCCTCACTCCGGCCACACCTTCGCGAAACGACAAGCCGTCGTCGACGGCATGCAGGTGACCCGCAGCCGATGTTCCTGTTTCAAAGCGGGTTGGAGCGGCTGTTAGAGTTGGCCGTTTGGGACCCCTTATGACGACTGTCAAGAAACCGAACGCTTTCAATCGTGCGCTGACCCCCAGCGCAGAACTGGCCCTGGTGATCGGCGCTGCGCCGCAACCCCGCACCGAAGTCGTGAAGCTTCTGTGGGAGTACATCAAGACCAACAATCTTCAGAACCCGGCGAACAAGCGAAACATCCTGTGCGATGCGAAGCTCAAGGCCGTCATGGGCAAAGACGAAGTGACGATGTTCGAAATGACCGGGCTGGTCGGCAAACACCTGAGCTGAGTGCCTGATCGTCACCCTGTCGCTGCGACCGGCGTGAGCCGACTGCAACGGTAACGGGGAGGGCGATGGCAACGATGAGGCCGGGCATGCGGCCCTCGTCGTGGGGGTGCAGGCGCTTGCCGGGCCGGGCGGTGTTGCAGAATTCGGGCATGGAGACACGCTGCACATGACCGCCCCGACCCCCGCGACCCTCCCCGATCCCCAGACGGCGCCGCGCGCCTTCCTCGAACATCTCTACCGCGTGGCGGTGGACCGCGCGCTGCCGCTGCACACGCTGGGCGCCCACCTGCCGTCGCCGCCCAAGGGCCGCACCCTGGTGCTGGGCGCGGGCAAGGCCGCCGGCTCGATGGTGCAGGCACTCGAGGCCTTGTGGCCGGCCGAGGCGCCGCTGTCGGGACTGGTGGTCACGCGCTACGCGCACATTCCGCCTCGGCCCGAAGGCGTATCCCAACGCGTCGAGATCGTCGAGGCCGCGCACCCCGTGCCCGACGCGGCCGGCATGCAGGCCGCCGAACGCATCCTCGCGCTCACGCAGGGCCTGACGGCCGACGACCTGGTGCTGTGCCTGATCTCGGGCGGCGGCTCCTCGCTGCTGGTGCTGCCGGCCGAAGGCCTGACGCTCGAGGACAAGCAGCGCATCAACAAGCAGCTGCTCGACAGCGGCGCGGGTATCGGCGAGATGAACTGCGTGCGCAAGCACCTGTCGCGCATCAAGGGCGGCCGGCTGGCCGCGGCCTGTGCGCCGGCCCGCGTGGTGACGCTGACCATCAGCGACGTGCCGGGCGACGACGCGGCCGTGATCGCGAGCGGCCCGACCGTGCCCGACGCCACCACCTGCGCGGACGCCCTGGCCATCCTCGACCGCTACGGCATCGAACTGCCGGCGCCGGTACGGGCTCGGCTCGAGCGCGGCGAGCTCGAGACGCCCAAGCCCGGCGACGCGGTCTTCGAGGGCCACACCACCCACATGATCGCCACGCCGCAGCAGTCGCTCGAAGCGGCGGCCCGGGCCGCGCGCGATGCCGGCATCGCGGCGCACATCCTCAGCGACGAGGTGGAAGGCGAGTCGCGCGAGGTCGGCAAGGTGCATGCGGCGCTGGCCCGCGCCGCGGCGCTGCGCGGCGAGCCTTTCGCGCGGCCCTGCGTGATCCTGTCGGGTGGCGAGACCACGGTCACGGTCCGGCCGCGCCAGCCCGGCCAGGCCAAGGGCCGAGGCGGGCGCGCGGGCGAGTTCTGCCTGGGGCTGACCGGCGCGCTCATGGGCCAGCCGCAGGTGTGGGCGCTGGCCGCCGACACCGACGGCATCGACGGCGTGGAGGACAACGCCGGCGCTTTCGTCACGCCCGACACGCTGGCGCGCGCCGCGGCGGCGGGCCGCAAGCTGTCCGACCACCTGGACCGCAACGACGCCTACGGGTATTTCGACGCGATCGGCGACCTGCTGGTCACCGGGCCGACGCACACCAACGTCAACGACTTCCGGGCGCTGCTGATCCTTTGACGAGGCTCAGTCGGCCTGGATCTCCGGCAGCGCCGCCGAGAGCGCGAAGTCGACGAGGTGCAGCCAGGTCGCTTCGAGGTCGACGATGTTGTGGTGGTCGGAGCCCGCCACCGTCTGCACGTGCACCGGCGTGGGCCAGGCATCGATGAGCTTCTGCGAGCGCACGGGCAGCACGACCACGTCGTGCGCGGCCAGCAGCACCTGGGTCTTGGCCGCGACCTCCTGGCTATGGGTCAGCGAGTCGAAACGGTGCCGCAGCAGCAGCGCGAGCGGCACCAGCGGGAAGCGCGCCTTCGCCACTTCCAGCATCGAGTCGTAGGGCGTCACCAGCTGCAGGCTCGAAAACTCGCGCCGCGCCGCCAGCTGGATGGCCACGCCCGTGCCCAGGCTGCGGCCGACCACGTGCAGCCGCGCGCGCGGGAAGGCCTTGCGCAGGTGGGTGGCGAACTGGATCGCGTCGGCGACCGAGGCGATCTCGGACGGATCGCCCTGCGAATCGGCCACGCCGCGGTAGTTGAAGGCCGCGAGGCCGAAGCCCTCGGGCAGCCAGTGCAGCGCCTGCGCCGTGGCGCGCACGTCCTCGCCGCGGCCCGCGAAGTAGATGAAAAGGTCCTGCAGGACGTCCTCGCCGTGCGGGTGGTAGACGTAGCCGCGCACCATGCCGCCCGGCACGGTGTGGGAGTAAATGGAGAAGTCCTCGGACAGATGCACCACCGGCAGCTTGCGGGCGTTGAACAGGATGTGCCCCTGCCGCGTGGCCAGGAGCGTCCAGTAGGCCGCGAGGCTGCCGAGGGCCGCGGCCGAGACGGACAGTGCGATGCGAGAGGCTTTGGATGACAAGAACGGGGCTCCGGACAAAAGACAGGCCCTAGTTTCGCCGGATTCCGAATTGGTCAGTTTCATCCAATACACGCGTGCTAGTTTCGCCCCGATGAAAAACCGGATCCCGTCCTTCCTCCGCCATGTCGGCCCCGGCGTCGTCACCGGTGCGGCGGACGACGATCCCTCGGGCATCGCCACCTACACGCAGGCCGGCGCCCAGTTCGGCACCGGCCTGCTCTGGACGGTCTTTCTCTCGCTGCCCTTCATGATCGCGATCCAGATGGTGTCGGCACGCATCGGCCGGGTCACCGGCAAGGGCGTGGCGGCCAACCTGCGCGACCACATGCCGCGCTGGCTGCTGCTCGGCCTGATCGGGCTGCTGGTGTTCGCCAACACCATCAACATCGCGGCCGACATCGGCGCCATGGGCGAGGCGCTGCAACTGGTGGTCGGCGGCGGCCAGCACTTCCATTCGCTGGTGTTCGGCGTGGTGACGGTGCTGCTGCAGGTCTTCGTGCCCTACCGGCGGCTCGCGCACATCCTCAAGTGGCTCACGCTGACGCTGTTCGCCTACGTGGCGACGGTGTTCGCGGTGAAGGTGCCCTGGGCCAGGGTGCTGCACGACCTGGTGGTGCCGCAACTGCAGTGGAGCAGCGACTACTGGATGATGATCGTCGCGCTGCTCGGCACCACGATCTCGCCGTACCTGTTCTTCTGGCAGGCCTCGCAGGAGGTCGAGGAACTGCGACAGAAGGGCGGTGGCGTCGGCGCCGTGGGCACCGAGGCCGAGATCTGGCGCGGCCTGCGGCGCGTCAAGCTCGACACCTGGATCGGCATGATCTTCTCCAACACCATCGCCTTCTTCGTGATGGTGGTGGGTGCCTCGGTGCTCTTCACCGCGGGCATCCACGACGTGACCTCGGCCGCGCAGGCCGCCGAGGCGCTGCGCCCGCTGGCCGGCGACTTCGCCTTCTGGCTGTTCGCGGGCGGCATCATCGCCACCGGCCTGCTGGCGGTGCCGGTGCTGGCCTCGTCGGCGGCCTATGCGGTGGCCGAGGCCTTCGGCTGGGAAGAAGGGCTGGAACTGCACTGGCGCGAGGCCAAGCCCTTCTACGGG
This sequence comes from Variovorax frigidus, assembly GCF_051216515.1. Taxonomy (NCBI): domain Bacteria; kingdom Pseudomonadati; phylum Pseudomonadota; class Betaproteobacteria; order Burkholderiales; family Comamonadaceae; genus Variovorax; species Variovorax frigidus. The sequence continues at coordinate 243,510 of NZ_JBPJZF010000008.1, read as the reverse complement.
ATCATCGGCATCGCGACGCTGGTGGGCACCGCGCTCGATTTCACGCCGGTCGATCCGATGAAGGCGCTGTACTGGAGTGCGGTGGTCAACGGCGTGGTCGCGGTGCCGATCATGGCGGCCATGATGATGCTGGTCGCCCAGGAGCGCGTGATGGGCGTCTTCGTCTCGAGCCGACGCACGCGCTGGCTCGGATGGGGCGGCACCGCGCTCATGGGTTTCGCGGTGCTGATGATGGCGCGCGATCTGTTCGCCTGAGGCTTCGGGTCGGCGCGCCGACCCGGGGCGTGCCAGGGTGTCAGGCCTTCGGCTTGAAGAAGGACACCGGCGTCATCAGGCGGTTGTTCTGCGACTGCAGATAGCCCGCCTCGGCGCTCAGGGCCAGGTAGCGTGCCCAGGCCGGGTCGGCCTGCAGGGCGCTGCGCTTGCGCGCGCGGTCGGCCGCGTCGGTGTACACCCAGATGTGGACGTAGCTGTTGACGTCGCCGGTCTCGGTCTGCATGTAGACCAGCGGTTCGCCCAGATGCTGGCGCTGGATGTCGAAGCCGTGTTCGGCATACAGCGCCAGGTGTTTCCTGATGGTGCCCGGAATGCAGGCATAGGTTCTGACGTCGTAAAGCATGGGATCTCTTTTCGGGGGTGAATCGCGCCTCGGCAGGGGCCGAGGCGCAGGGGGCGAATCATCTCTCGGGATGTGGGCGGTGTGTGCGGGTCGGCACTCGGGTCATTCGGCGGTCGCGCCAGAGCGTTCCACCAGCGCGCCCCAACGCTTCACCTCTTGCGCAACGAAGGGCTGGAAGGTCTCGTGCCGGTCGCCGATGGGGTCGGCGCCGAGCTCCTTGAGCCGCGCCTGCACTGCCGGATCGGCCACGGCCTGCGCGATGGCGGCGGAAAGCCTGGTCACCACCGGTGCCGGCGTGCCGATGGGCGCGAACAGGCCGAACCACGAGCGGGCGTCCATCTGCGGATAGCCCGCTTCGGAGAAGGTGGGCACCTCGGGCAGATTGGCGCGGCGGGCCGATCCGGTGACGGCCAGCGGACGCAGCTTGCCGGCCTGGACCTGCGTCAGCACCTCCGGCAGGTTGGCGAACATGGCCTGCACCTGGCCGCCGATCAGGTCGGTCTGGGCCAGGGCGCCGCCCTTGTAGGGCACGTGCATCATGCGTGCGCCCACCAGCGTGTTGAACTGCTCGCCGGCCAGGTGGGCCGCCGTGCCGGTACCGCCCGAGCCGAAGTTGGACTTGTCGCCCGGCGTCTTCGCATAGGTGGCGAACTCGGCCACGTTGCGCGCCGGCACATTGGGATTCACCACCAGCAGCAGCGGCACGGAGGCCAGGTTCGACAGGGCCGCGAAATCCCTGGTGAGGCTGTAGTCGAGCTTGCGGTAGAGCGTCGCGTTGATCGCGTGGCTCGAGGTCGCCATCAGGATCGTGTAGCCGTCGGGTGCGGCACGTGCGACGGCCACGGCGCCGATGTTGCCGCTGGCGCCGGCGCGGTTGTCGACGACCACCGGCTGGCCCAGCTGGTCCGAGACCTTCTGGCCGACCACGCGCGCAATCACGTCGGTCGCGCCGCCGGCCGCGAACGGCACGACGATGCGGATCGGGCGCGATGGAAAGTCGTTCGCGCCTTGTGCATGGGCGGTCGCGAGCGCGCAGGCGCCCAGGGCCGCCAGGGCCGAGGCCCGCAGCATGGATGTCATGTCTTGTCTCCTTGTTATTGAAAAACCGGGTCTCAGGCCGCTGCGCGCAGGGCCTTTTCGCGCAGCTCGCTCAGCGTGGCGCGTGGTGTCAGGATTTCGGCCTCGATGGTCAGTTCGATCAGCGCGGCGCCGTCCCCTTCGAGTGCGCGCTGCAGCGCGGGCGCGAAGTCTTCGCTGCGCGCGACGCGTTCGGCACGCAGCCCGAAGGACCGGGCGTAGGCGACAAAGTCGGGGTTGCACAGGTCGGTGCCGATCGGGCGGCCCGGGTAGTTCGCTTCCTGGTGCATGCGGATGGTTCCGTACATGCCGTTGTTGAACACGATGAAGACGATGGCCAGGCCATGGCGCTTCACCGTGGCGAGTTCCTGCGAGGTCATGAGGAAACAGCCGTCGCCGGCCAGGCAGACGACCTGGCGCGACGGATGCCGCAGCTTGGCCGCGATCGCGGCCGGCACGCCGTAGCCCATCGCGCCGCTGGTCGGTGCGAGCTGCGTGTGCGGACGCGAGAACGGGTAGTAGCGGTGCGCCCAGGCGCTGTAGTTGCCGGCGCCGTTGGTGAGGATGGCGTCTGGCGACAGTGTGTCGCGCAGCGCGTGGATGACGTGTGCCGGGTCGAGCGCTGCCGCACGCGTGGACGGCGCCGTGTAGCGCGCGTGGTTGCGGCGCAGTTCGGCGAGCCAGCCGTGCCAGGGCGGTGCGTCGATGGGCGCCAGTGCTGCCGCGGCTTCGGCGAAGGGGTCGGGGTGGCCGAGCACCTTGAGCACCGGCTGGTAGACGCGGCCCAGCTCCTCGGCACAGGGCAGCACATGGACCAGCCGCTGGCGCGGCACCGGCACCTCGAGCAGCGTGTAGCCGCTGGTCACGATCTCGCCCAGGCGGGTGCCCACGGCAATCAGCAGATCGGCCTCGCGCACGGCTTTCGCGAGCTCGGGGTTGAGGCCGATGCCGACTTCGCCGACGTAGTGCGGATGGCGGTTGTCGAACAGGTCCTGGCGTCGGAAGGCACAGGCGACCGGCAGCCCGTTGGTTTCGGCGAAACGTTCGATGGCCGACCGGCCGGCGCCGCTCCAGCCCGGTCCGCCCAGCAGCAGAAGCGGTCGCCGCGCGCCGGCGAGTTCGGCGCGCAGGCGCTGCATCGCCTCGGGCGCGGGGTGCGACTGCGGCACTTCCACGCGCGGCACCATGGTGGGAGACGCGGAGTCGGTCAGCATGTCCTCGGGCAGCGCCAGGACCACGGGGCCCGGGCGGCCCGACATCGCGACCGAATAGGCGCGCGCCATCAGTTCGGGGATGCGCGCCGCGTCGTCGATCTGCGCGACCCACTTGGCGAAGGGGCCGAACATGCGTCGGTAGTCGACTTCCTGGAAGGCTTCGCGCTCGATCATGTCGCGCCCGACCTGGCCGATCAGCAGGATCATCGGCGTCGAATCCTGGAAGGCGGTGTGCACGCCGATGCTGGCGTTGGTGGCGCCCGGACCGCGCGTCACCATGCAGATGCCGGGGCGGCCGGTGAGCTTGCCGTGCGCCTCGGCCATGAAGGCCGCCGCGCCTTCGTGGCGACACACCACGACCTGCAGGGTTTCCTGCTGCGCATGGAGCGCGTCGAGCACGTCGAGGTAGCTTTCGCCGGGCACGCAGAACACGGTGTCGGTGCCCTGCGCGCGCAGGGCTTCGACGATCAGCTGGCCGCCGGTGCGGAGGGAGGAGGAGTCGTTCATCGCCAGCCATCGGACCGCCTGTGCAGCGGTGGAGTTGAGAGGCTTGAACTTTAGGCACCCCACCGTCCGATGCGGTAGGACGATTGCGAGCTCCAATGGCACTTTTTCGCAGCCCGGTCTAGGGGCTTACGCGAGGGGCGTCCGCCGCTAGCGGGGCGTGCCGTAGCGCTTCTTGAAGTCGCCGGGCGTCATCTGCGTGTGCTTCTTGAAGAAGCGGCCGAAGTAGGCATGGTCTTCGAAGTGCAGGTGGAACGCGATCTCGGCCACGCCCATGTCGGTGTTGCTCAGCAGCCGCTTGGCTTCGAGCACCAGCCGCTCCTGCACGAGTTGGCCGGCGGTCTTGCCGAGCGTGCGCTTGACCGCATCGTTGAGCTGGCGCTCGGTCACGTGCAGCCGCTGCGCATAGTCGCGCAGGGGCCCGAAGTCGAGGTAGTGCCGATCGATCAGCAGGTTGAAGCGCTTGGTCAGCGAATAGCTCTGCGGCGAGGCGCCGTCGCCGGTCCGCTCGGGGTAGAGACGGCGCAGCCGGGTGAGCAGCACCAGCAGGTAGGACCGCACGATGTCCAGCCGGGCCTCGGCCTTGCCCAGCATCTCCGTCTCCATCTCGAGCAGCAGCGGCAAAAGTGCGTCGTGCTGGGCCTGGGTCAGGTAGAGCACCGGGGCGTCGGATGCGATGTGGAAGAAGGGGTACTGCGCGATCTCGTCCGAGCGCGGGAACATCTGGACGAAGAACTCGGTGCTGAAGTTGACGACGAAGCCCTTGGGCTGCACCGTCGAAGCCCAGGCGTGCAGCTGGCCCGGGGACACGAAGAACACCGCGTTGGCGCGCGCCTCGAAGCTCTCGAAATCCAGCAGGTGGGTGCCGGCCGCCTCGCTCATCCACAGCAGGTGGTAGTAGTTGTGGCGATGCGGAAAACTGCGCGGGATGTCGGGCCGGTCCTCGAGCCGCACCAGGTCGAAATAGAACGCACCCGTCTCGCCGCCGAAGTCGGAGCTGTCGAAAGTCGGGAAGTCGGGAGCGTTCAGGGCGGCCAAAGCGGTGCGCTTGCAGGAGAGCGGACAGGACGGCCATTCTAAAAGCCGGCCTCCCGGCCGCCCTTGGCGCGACAATTGCTCTCGCTCGAAACCGATGCGCCCGCTCATCGCCCGCCATATAGGCACTATGGGCGCAGTGGTATGGAACGAGGTCCTGCAAGCATTAAGTTCCAGTGTCGGCACAAGACGCCCAACCCAGAACGAGACAGCCCGCGACCATGAGTCCCACGACGACATCACCGATCCGCTTTTTCCACCAGGGCCGCACCGTCGAGGTCGGTGGTGTGCATCCCACGCGCTCGGTGCTCGACTGGCTGCGCGAGGACGCGCATTGCACCGGCACCAAGGAAGGCTGCAACGAGGGCGACTGCGGTGCCTGCACCGTGGTCATCGGCGAACTGGCCCCCGAGGGCACGCCCGGCACCGTCGGCGGACTGAAGCTGGAAACGGTCAACGCCTGCATCCAGTTCCTGCCCACGCTGCACGGCAAGGCGCTGTTCACGGTCGAGGACCTGAAGACGCGTGGCGGCGCCGACTGCACGCACGATGCGGCGCGGCACGACAAGCACCCGGTGCAGCGCCTGCATCCGGTGCAGCAGGCGATGGTCGACTGCCACGGCTCGCAGTGCGGCTTCTGCACCCCCGGCTTCGTGATGTCGCTGTGGTCGACCTACGAACACCACCAGACCACCGGCACCCGCCCGAGCCGCCAGCAACTGGCCGACGACCTGTCGGGCAACCTGTGCCGCTGCACCGGCTACCGGCCGATCCTCGACGCCGGCCAGCGCATGTTCGACCTGCCCGCGGTGCCTTTCGACACCCGGCCGGTGGTGCAGGCGCTCGAAGGCCTGCGGCGCGAAAGCACCTTCGACTACGCCGCTGTTCGAGACGGTCGCCAGGACCACTTCCACGCGCCGACCACGCTCGACGCCCTGGCCGCGCTGCGCGAAAGCAAGCCCGCCGCGCGGCTGCTCGCGGGCTCGACCGACGTCGGGCTCTGGGTCAACAAGCAGTTCCGTGACCTGGGCGACATCGTCTACCTGGGCGACGTGGCCGAGCTCAAGGTGATCGAGGAGCGCGGCGACGCGCTCTACATCGGCGCCGGCGCCTCGCTCGAGGCCGCCTGGAGCGCGCTGGCGCAGCGGGCGCCCGCGCTGGTCGACGTCTGGCTGCGCTTCGCCTCGCCGCCGATCCGCCATGCGGGCACCATGGGCGGCAACGTGGCCAACGGCTCGCCCATCGGCGACGCGCCGCCCGTGCTGATGGCGCTGGACGCGCAGATCGAGCTGCGCCGCGGCGCGCACACGCGTCGCATGCCGCTCAGCGATTTCTACCTCGACTACATGAAGAACCGGCTCGAGCCCGGCGAGTTCGTCCAGGGCCTGGCGGTGCCGCTGGCCGCGCTGCAGCGCCAGGTGCGTGCCTACAAGATCAGCAAGCGCTTCGACTGCGACATCTCGGCGCTGTGCGCGGGCTTCGCGCTCGCGCTCGACGGCGACACGGTGAAGGACGTGCGGCTGGCCTTCGGCGGCATGGCCGGCATCGTCAAGCGGGCGGCCGGGGCCGAGGCCGCGCTGCTCGGCCGGCCCTGGTCGCAGCAGAGCGTCAAGGCCGCGCAGCAGGCGCTGGCGCAGGACTTCCAGCCGCTGTCGGACATGCGTGCCTCGGCCGCCTACCGGCTGCAGGTGGCGCAGAACCTGATCCAGCGCCTGTGGCTGGAAACCCGCGGAACCGATGCGCTGCCGCCCGCGGCCACCAGCGTCTGGAGCGTGATGCCGCACGATGTGCTGGCCGTGCAGGAGTCCTCGAAATGAACAAGCCCATCGACGCCCGACTGCTCCAGCCCGCCGAGGCCTTTGCCGACTACGAGGCCAACATCCTGGCGCGCATCGACCGCGGCGCCGAAGCCAAGGCGCACGACGGCGGCGCGCGCGTGGGCATCAGCCGCCCGCACGAATCCGCGCAGCTGCACGTGGCCGGCGAGGCCACCTACATCGACGACATCCCCGAGCTGCGCGGCACGCTGCATTGCGCGCTGGGCCTGTCGCCGGCGGCCAACGGCCGGCTCACCGGCATGAACCTCGACCTGCTGCGCGCACTGCCCGGCGTGGTGGCGGTGCTGTCGGCGGCCGACATCCCGGGCAGCAACGACTGCGGCTCGATCGTGCACGACGACCCGATCCTGTGCAGCGGCGACATCCGCTACCTGGGCCAGCCGGTGTTCGCGGTGATCGCACAGACGCGCGACATCGCCCGCCGCGTGGCCGCGCGCGCCAAGGAGGTGCTGAAGGTCGAGGCCGCGCCGCCGGTGCTCACGCCGCAGGACGCGCACGCGCGCGGCCAGTACGTGGTGCCGCCGATGCACCTGCGCCGCAGCGCCTCCGCGCCGGGCGGCGACGAACAGGCCGCGGTGCGCGCCGCCATCGCGGCGGCGCCGCATCGGCTGAAAGCCACGCTCGACGTCGGCGGCCAGGAGCAGTTCTACCTCGAAGGCCAGATCAGCTACGCGATCCCGAAGGAGGGCGGCGGCATGCACGTGCACTGCTCGACCCAGCACCCGAGCGAGATGCAGCACCTGGTGGCGCACGCGCTGCACCTGCATGCCAACGAGGTGCATGTCGAATGCCGGCGCATGGGCGGCGGTTTCGGCGGCAAGGAGTCGCAGTCGGGCCTGTTCGCCTGCGTGGCCGCGGTCGCCGCGAACAAGCTGCAGCGCCCGGTCAAATTGCGGCTGGACCGCGACGACGACTTCATGGTCACCGGCCGGCGCCATTGCTTCTGGTACGACTACGAGGTCGGCTACGACGACGAGGGCCGGCTGCTGGGCGCGGAGATCTCGATGGTCTCGCGCGCCGGCCACTCGGCCGACCTGTCGGGTCCGGTGATGACCCGCGCGCTGTGCCACTTCGACAACGCCTACTGGCTGCCCGAGGTGTCGATGCACGGCTATTCGGGCAAGACCAACACCCAGAGCAACACGGCCTTCCGCGGTTTCGGCGGGCCGCAGGGCGCGATCGCGGTCGAGAACATCCTCGACACCGTGGCGCGTGCGCTAGGTCGCGATCCGCTCGACGTGCGGCGCATCAACTTCTACGGCAAGGACGAGCGCAACGTCACGCCCTACGAGCAGGTCGTGACCGACAACGTGATCCACGAGCTGGTGGCCGAGCTCGAGCAGACCAGCGACTACCGCGCGCGGCGCGAGGACATCGCCGACTACAACCGCACGAGCCCGGTGCTCAAGCGCGGCCTGGCGCTGGCGCCGCTGAAGTTCGGCATCTCGTTCAACGTCAAGCACTTCAACCAGGCGGGCGCGCTGGTCCATGTCTACAGCGATGGTTCGATCCTGGTGAACCACGGCGGCACCGAGATGGGGCAGGGCCTCAACACCAAGGTGGCGCAGGTGGTGGCCCATGAGCTGGGCGTGGGCTTCGAGAGCGTGCGCGTGACCGCCACCGACACCACCAAGGTCGCCAACACCTCGGCCACCGCCGCCTCGACCGGCGCCGACCTGAACGGCAAGGCCGCGCAGGACGCGGCCCGCCAGATCCGCGAGCGGCTGGCCGTGTGCGCCGCCGCGCGCCACGGCGGCGAGCCGGCCGACGTGCGCTTCGCCAACGACCAGGTCGAGGTCAACGCCCGCACCCTGAGCTTCGCCACGCTGGTGGGCGAGGCCTACATCGACCGGGTGCAGCTCTGGTCCGACGGCTTCTACGCCACGCCGGGCCTGAGCTGGGACCGCGACCGGCTCAAGGGCCGGCCCTTCTACTACTTCGCCTACGGCGCGGCCGTGAGCGAGGTGGTGGTGGACACGCTGACCGGCGAATGGAAGCTGCTGCGCGCCGACATCCTGCAGGACGCGGGCCGCTCGCTGAACCCGGCCATCGACATCGGCCAGGTCGAGGGCGCATTCATCCAGGGCATGGGCTGGCTCACGACCGAGGAACTGGTCTGGCATCCGCAGAGCGGCAAGCTCACGACCCACGCGCCCAGCACCTACAAGATCCCGACCGCCAACGACTGCCCGCCGGTGTTCAACGTGCGGCTGTTCGACGGCCCCAACGCCGAGGATTCGATCCATCGCAGCAAGGCGGTGGGGGAGCCGCCGCTGCTGCTGCCCTTCTCGGTCTTCTTCGCGATCCGCGACGCCGTGTCGGCCGCAGGCGAGCACCGGGTCGATCCGCCGCTGCGTGCGCCCGCGACCAGCGAGGCGATTTTGAGCGCGATCACCGCAGTCCAGGCGGCCGCCGCCTGAAGCAGCGGTATAACCGTCCGCATATTGTGAAAATGTGTAGATTGTTATGAGAGATCAAGCCCTGTTCGACAAGATCGACTTGCACCTGATCCGTGTCCTTCACACCGTACTGACCGATCGCAGCGTCTCGCGCGCCGCCATCCGCCTGGGCATGTACCAGCCCGCCGTCTCGGCCGCGCTCAAGCGGCTGCGCGAACTGTCGGGCGACCCGCTGCTGGTGCGCTCGGGCTCGGGCATGGTGCCGACCGATGCGGCGCTGCGCATGATCGAGCCCGCCGCCAGCATCCTGCGCTCGGCCGAGGTGCTGTTCAGCGACGCCCGCGGCTTCGATCCGCAGACCGCCACCAACACCTTCCGCGTGGCCGCCAGCGACTACCTCGACCCGATGTTCCTGCCGATGTTCGTCACGCAGGTGAAGGCGCAGGCGCCGCTGTGCAAGATCGAGATCCATCCGCTGTCGCCGGACTCCAACTACCACGGCCACCTGTCGCTGGGCGACGTCGACCTGGTGATCGGCAACTGGCTCAAGCCGCCCGAGGACCTGCACATGGCGCGGCTGTTCGGCGACGAGATCGTCTCGCTGGTGAGCGCCGACCACCCGGTGGTGCGCCGCGGCTGGGATGCCGAGACCTGGCTGGCGGCCGAGCATGTCGCGCCCACGCCGATGCACCCGGGCGCGCGCGGCATCATCGACCAGATGCTCGACGCGCAGAACATGCAGCGCAACATCACGGCCCGCTGCGCGCATTTCAGCCTGATCCCCGACATGGTGGCCTCGAGCCTGCTGGTGCTGACCACCGGGCGCCAGTACTGCGAGCGTTTCGCGGCCCGGCTGCCGGTGCGCATCGTCGAATGCCCGGTGAGTCTTCCGCGCCTGATGTATTACCAGCTGTGGCACGAGCGAACGCACGCGTCGAGCTCGGCGCGCTGGCTGCGCGAGCGCATCAAGTCGGTGGCCGCCTCGCTGCGTTCGCCCGCCGGCATCGCTCCCGAACCCTGACCCGCCAGGCTCCGCGTGGCCTGTTTTCTGCTTTTGCTGCTGCCACGCCGACGACCTGCACACGAACAAAGATGGACCCACGGACCGATCCGGCCCCTACGACAACCACGATGCCACCGAGACACGCATGACCACGCCACGACTCCAGCTCTCCCACATCACCAAGCGCTATCCGGCGGTGGTGGCCAACAGCGACGTCTCGCTGGTGGTCCAGCCGGGCGAGACGCATGCCGTGCTCGGCGAAAACGGCGCCGGCAAGTCGACGCTGATGAAGATCATCTACGGCGCGGTCAAGCCCGACGAGGGCACGGTGCTGTTCAACGGCCAGGCCGTGAACGTGCGCAATCCGCAGGAGGCGCGCGCGCTGGGCATCAGCATGGTGTTCCAGCACTTCAGCCTGTTCGACACGCTCACCGTGGCCGAGAACGTCTGGCTGGGGCTCGACAAGCACCTGGCGCTGACGGAGGTCGCCCGGCGCATCACGGCCAAGGCGAGCGAGTACGGGCTGGACATCGACCCCTCGCGGCCGGTGCACACGTTGTCGGTGGGCGAGATGCAGCGGGTGGAGATCATCCGCGCGCTGCTGACCGACCCCAAGCTGCTGATCCTCGACGAACCGACCTCGGTGCTCACGCCGCAGGCGGTGGTCAAGCTGTTCGTGGTGCTGAAGAAGCTCGCGTCCGAGGGCTGCAGCATCCTCTACATCAGCCACAAGCTGCACGAGATCCGCGAGCTCTGCACCGCCTGCACCGTGCTGCGCGGCGGCAAGGTCACGGGCGTGTGCAATCCGCAGAACGAGACCAACGAGTCGCTCTCGCGGCTGATGATCGGCGCCGAACCGCCGCCGCTGCAGCACCGCGAGCTCAAGGCGGGCGCGGTGGCGCTGCGCGTCAAGGCGCTGACGCTGGCGCGCGAGGACCAGTTCGGCGTCGACCTCGACCGCGTGTCGCTCGACGTGCGCGCGGGCGAGGTCGTGGGCATCGCCGGCGTCTCGGGCAACGGCCAGAAGGAACTGCTCTATGCGCTGTCGGGCGAGGACACGCGCGCCGAGCCCGCGATGATCGAGGTCTTCGGCCAGGCCGCGGCGCGGCTGCGTCCGCGCCAGCGCCGTGCGCTGGGCGTGCACTTCGTGCCCGAGGAACGGCTGGGCCGCGGCGCTGTGCCCACGCTGGGCCTCGCGCACAACATGCTGCTCACGCGCAGCAACGCGGTCGGCAGGGGCGGCTGGATCCGCACCGGGCAACTCGCGCAGCATGCCAGCGAGATCATCCGGCGCTTCAACGTGAAGGCCGGCGGCCCGCATGCGGCGGCGCGCTCGCTGTCGGGCGGCAACCTGCAGAAATTCATCGTCGGGCGCGAGATCGACGCCAACCCCAAGCTGTTCATCGTCTCGCAGCCGACCTGGGGCGTGGACGTGGGCGCGGCCGCGCTGATCCGCAACGAGATCCTCGCGCTGCGCGATGCCGGCTGCGCGGTGCTGGTGGTGAGCGAGGAGCTCGACGAGCTGTTCGAGATCAGCGACCGGCTCTACGTGATCGCCAAGGGGCGGCTCTCGCCCTCGGTCGACCGCGCCGCGGCGACCGTGCCGAAGATCGGCGAATGGATGAGCGGCCTCTGGGAGGCCCATGGCGCACCCGCTGCCGCCAAGGAGGTGGCCCATGTTTAAGCTCGAACCCCGCCCGCAACTCTCGCGCTTCTGGACCTACGGTTCGCCGATCCTCGCGCTGCTGATCACCGTGGTGATCGGCACGGCGCTGTTCGCGCTGCTCGGCAAGGACCCGGTCAAGGGCCTGGGGGTGTTCTTCTGGGAGCCGATCAAGAGCGGCTATGCGCTGGGCGAGCTGATGGTCAAGGCCACGCCGCTGCTGATCATCGCGCTGGGCCTGGCCGTGTGCTTCCGCTCCAACGTCTGGAACATCGGCGCCGAGGGCCAGTTCGTGATGGGTGCGATCTTCGCCGGCGGCGTGGCGCTCCTGGCCGACAAGAGCACCGGTCCGTGGATCGTGGTGCCGATCCTGATGGCCGGCATCCTGGGCGGCATGGTGTGGGCCGGCATCGTGGCCTTCCTGCGCGACAAGTGCAATGCCAACGAGATCCTGGTGAGCCTGATGCTGGTGTACGTCGCGACGCTGCTGCTGGGCTACATGGTCTACGGGCCGTGGAAGGACCCCGCGGGCTACAACTTCCCACAGACCAAGAACTTCGACGCGGTCACGCAGATCCCGCGGCTCATCAAGGGCTCGCGCGTGAGCATCGGCCTCCTGATCGCGCTGGTGGGGGCGGGCGCGCTGTGGGTCTTCCTGTTCCGCACGCGGGCCGGTTTCGCGCAGCAGGTGGGCGGCCTGGCGCCGGCGGCCGCGCGCTATGCGGGCTTCTCGGCCCGGCGCGCGGTCTGGATCGCGCTGCTGACCTCGGGCGGCGCGGCCGGCCTGGCGGGTGCGCTCGAAGTGGCCGGCCCGATCGGCCAGCTCACGCCCTACGTGCCCGCGGGCTACGGCTTCGCGGCCATCATCGTGGCCTTCGTCGGCCGGCTGCATCCGGTGGGCATGATCTTCTCGGCCATCCTGATGAGCATGTTCTACATCGGCGGCGAGCTCGCGCAGTCGCGCCTGGGCCTGCCCAAGTCGCTGACCGGCGTGTTCCAGGGCCTGCTGCTGTTCTCGCTGCTGGCCTGCGACACGCTGATCGTCTACCGCGTGCGCCGCAAGGCCGCGGCCAAGGCGGCGACGACCGCGACCGCCACTTCTTCGCTGCAAGCCAGCACACCACTCACCGCGCCCGTGGCGCGCACCACCGGGGGACAAGTCTGATGGACTCCTACGCACTGCTCATCGGCTCCTCGCTGAGCGCCGGCACCGTGCTCGCCATCGCGGCGCTCGGCCTGTTGATCAACGAGAAGGCCGGCATCGTCAACCTCGGCGCCGAGGGCATGATGCTGTGCGCCGCCATCGCGGGCTTCGCGACGGTGGTGACCACGCACAACCCCTGGCTGGGCTTCCTCGCCGGCATGGCGGCGGGCGCGGCGATGGCCGCGATCTTCGGCGTGCTGGTGATCTGGCTCAACACCAACCAGTACGCGACCGGGCTCGCGCTGAGCCTGTTCGGCGTCGGCTTCTCGGCCTTCGTCGGCATCAACTTCGTGCAGGCCAAGCTGCCCGACAGCGTGTCCTATGCGCTGCCGGTGCTGGGCGACATCCCGCTGGTCGGACCGGCCCTGTTCCGACACCACCCGATGGTGTATTTCGCGGTGGCGCTGACCGTCGGCCTGATCTGGTTCCTCTACCGCACGCGCGCCGGCCTGGTGCTGCGCTCGGTGGGCGAATCGCCCGAGTCCTCGCATGCGCTGGGCTATCCCGTGCGGCGCATCCGCTTCATGGCGGTGGTCGCGGGCGGCGCGCTGTGCGGGCTGTCGGGCGCGTATCTCTCGACCGTCTACACGCCGCTGTGGGTCGAGGGCATGGTGGCCGGCCGCGGCTGGATCGCGCTGGCGCTGACCACCTTCGCCACCTGGCGGCCGGTGCGCGTGCTGCTGGGTGCCTACCTGTTCGGCGGCGTGTCGATGCTGGGTTTCCACCTGCAGAGCACGGGCGTCGACGTGCCCAGCCAGTTCCTGAGCATGCTGCAGTACATCGCGCCCATCGTGGTGCTGGCGCTGATCTCGCGCAACCCGGCGTTCATCCGCATCAACATGCCGGCCTCCATTGGGAAACCTTTCTACCCCGGCTCATAATGAGCCCACCCCGAATCGGCCACTTCGTGTGGCCGAGCCCCCCTCAAGGGGCAACACCAGCGGCCCGGCAAAGCCGGTTCCGCGGTGTTCGCGCTTCGGCAGCGCCGGTCTCGACCATTGCCATCGCTCTTGATTTTTCCGTCAACCTATCGAGGATCTCGACAAATGAATGATTTGAACAAGCGCTCCCTGCTCAAGCTGGCCGCTCTCACGGCCGTCGCTTCCGCCGCCCTGATCGGCTGTGGCAAGAAGGAAGAGCCGGCGGCCGCCGCACCGGCACCCGCGCCCGCACCGGCCGCCGCTGCCGCGCCGGCTGCCGTCGCGCCGCTCAACATCGCATTCGCCTATGTCGGCCCGGTGGGCGACGGCGGCTGGTCCTTCGCGCACGACAACGGTCGCAAGGCCCTCGAGAAGGAATTCGGCGACAAGATCAAGACCACCTTCGTCGAAAGCGTGCCCGAGTCGGCCGACGCCGAACGCGTGTTCCGCGACCTCGTGGGCCAGGGCAACAAGCTGATCTTCGGCACCACCTTCGGCTACATGGAGCCGCTGCTCAAGGTCGCCACCGACAACAAGGAAGTCAAGTTCGAGCACGCCACCGGCTACAAGACCGCCGAGAACATGCGCACCTACGACAGCCGCACCTACGAAGGCGCGTACATGGCCGGCGTCATCGCGGGCGCGATGACCAAGTCGAACACGCTGGGCGTGGTCGGCTCGGTGCCGATCCCCGAAGTGCTGCGCAACATCAACAGCTTCACGCTGGGCGCGCAGTCGGTGAACCCGAAGATCACGACCAAGGTGGTGTGGGTCAACGAATGGTTCAGCCCGCCGAAGGAAACCGAAGCGGCCACCGCGCTGATCAACGGCGGCGCCGACGTGCTGTTCCAGAACACCGACTCGCCGGCCGTGCTCAAGACCGCACAGGAAAAGGGCAAGCGCGCCTTCGGCTGGGATTCCGACATGACCGCCTACGGCCCCAAGGCCCATCTGGCATCGGCCGTGATCAACTGGGGTCCGTACTACGTCAAGGCCACCCAGGACGCGCTCGACGGCAAGTGGGCGACCGGCCAGAGCTGGTGGGGCGTGAAGGAAGGCGCGATCGACCTGGTGTCGGTGGCCGAAGACGTGCCGGCCGACATCAAGACCAAGGTCGAGACCGTGAAGGCCGGCCTGAAGGACGGCAGCTTCTCGATCTGGAAGGGCCCGATCGTCGGCCAGGACGGCAAGGAAGTGGTTGCGGCCGGTGCCGTGGCCGACGACAAGTTCCTCTCGGGCGTGAACTTCTACATCAAGGGCGTCGAAGGCAAGGTGCCGGGCGGCGACAAGAAGTAAGGCGCGCTGCGCTGATCCAGAGGCCGCCTTCGGGCGGCCTTTTTGATGGGTTCGGCGCATTGGTCGACAGAAGAGAGCCGCCGCAGTTTGGGTTCGGATTTTCAAAGTCCCAAAATGGGACTAAAATCAGATATGCGAGTCATTGCGCTTTCCACACTTCGGAACTTCTGGGCTTCGCACGCACATCGCGACGCCGAGCAACCGCTGAAGGCCTGGTATGCAGAAGCAATGGCTGCGGCATGGACTCAGCCTGCGGACATAAAGGCTCGGTATGCGAACGCAAGCATCCTCAAAGGAGGGCGGGTGATCTTCAACATCAAGGGGAACGACTACCGTCTGATTGCGGCGATCTCCTATAAGCAGCAGGCCGTCTATGTGAAATTCGTCGGCACGCATGCGGCGTACGACCAGGTCGATGCCGAGACCATCGACCAGACCCAGTAGAAGGCTTCTTCAAAGACGCGGTGTCGCGTTTGGAGTGAACAACATGAACATCCATCCGATCAGGACGCAAGCAGACCACAAGGCAACGCTTCGTGAGGTCTCTGCCCTCATGGAGCGCGACCCGGATTTGGGTACACCGGACGGCGATCGTCTCGACATTCTGCTCACACTTCTTCAGGCCTACGAGGCGAAGCATTACCCCATCGATCCGCCGGACCCCATCGAGGCCATCAAGTTCAGGATGGATCAGGCGGGCATGACGGTAAAAGACCTCGTGCCCTACATCGGCCCGCTCAACCGGGTGTACGAAGTGCTGGCGTACAAGCGCCCGCTGTCGCTCGGCATGATCCGCAGACTCGCGGACGGCCTTCGCATCCCGGCCGAAGTGCTGATTCGCGAATCGGACGCCGTCGCAGCCTGAAGCGCGCGGCATGGGGCGCTGCGAGCGATCGTTATGCGCCCCGACCCAGGCGATCGATCAACACCCGGCTCGCCGCATTCATGCCCACCACCTCGACCGCGCTGCCGTGCTTGCGCAAGCGCTGCACCACGGTGTCGAGCGCCTCGACCGCGGTCACGTCCCAGAAATGTGCCTGGGTCACGTCGATGCGCACGGGGCGGTCTTCGGTGTCGCGCGGGTCGAAGGCATCGACGAACAGGTCGGCCGAGGCGAAGAAGACCTGGCCGGTCACCCGGTAGACGCGGGCGCCGTCGGCCGCATCGGCCTCGATGGCCACGCCCATCAGGCGCGAGACCTTGAAGGTGAAGAACACGCCGCTCAGCATCACGCCCACGGCGACGCCGGCGGCAAGGTTCTCGGTCGCGACGGTCACCGCCACGGTGGCCAGCATCACCGCGCTCGACACGCGCGGATGGCGGACCACGCCGCGCAGCGAGCCCCAGTCGAAGGTCGAGGCCGAGACCATCACCATGATCGCCACCAGCGCGATCACCGGCACCTGCGACACCCAGGGCTTGAGCAGCACCATGAGGATCAGCAGGAAGGCGCCCGCGAACAGCGTGGACAGCCGGCCGCGGCCGCCGTAGCGCACGTTGCTCACCGTCTGGCCGATCATTCCGCAACCCGCGATGCCGCCGAACAGGCTGGCCGCCACGTTGGCGATGCCGAGGCCCGCACACTCGCGGTTCTTCGAACTGGGCGTGTCGGTGAGTTCGTCCACCACCTTGGCCGTCATCATCGATTCGAGCAGGCCGACCATGGCGATGGCCAGCGCCGGCAGCGCGATCAGGCGCAGCGTGGCCAGGTCGAGCGGCACGTCGGGCCAGCCGAACATCGGCAGCGCATCGGGCAGCTGCCCGAGGTCGGCCACGGTCGTCACCGGCAGGCCGGCCACGGCCGCCAGCACCGACAGCACCACGATGCAGACCAGCGGCGAGGGCACCACCGATGTCAGCCGGGGCAGCAGATAGATGATCGCCAGCCCGAGCGCGAGCAGTGCCCAGGTCGCGCCGTTGGCGCCCACCAGGTGTGGCATCTGGGCGGCGAAGATCAGGATCGCGAGCGCATTGACGAAGCCGGTGCGCACCGAAGACGAGACGAAGCGCATCAGCGCGCCGAGCCGCAGCAGGCCGAACGCGACCTGCATCAAGCCTGCCAGCACGCCGGCCGCGAGCAGATAGGCCAGGCCGTGCGACTGCACCAGCGGTGCGGCCACCAGGGCGACCGAGCCGGCCGCCGCCGAGATCATGGCCGGGCGCCCGCCGGTGAAGGCGATCACCATGCTGATCACGAAGGAGGCGAACAGGCCCACCGCCGGGTCGACGCCCGCCACGAAAGAGAAGGCGATGACTTCGGGGATGAGCGCGAAGGTGGCCACGGCACCCGCCATGAGTTCGCGGGGGATGCTCGGCGCCCATTCGGCGCGCAGTCGGGAAAGAGACATGGGAAGGAAGACGGTGCGTTGGAATTCTGGTGGGACCGTTCGAGGCCCGGAGGTCGATGGCTCCTGTTCGGGCGGCTCAGCCGGCACCCACGAGACTCGGCGTTCTGCCGGTGCGCCGCAGCCGGGTCGGATAGCGACCGAGCCACAGTTGCACCACGGCCAGCAACGCCAGCAGCGGCAGTGAGAGTTCGAGGATCTCCTCCAGGCTCAGGAACAGATAGCGCAGTGCGGCCGGCACTTCGCGCATCGCACCGAAATCGAGCAGCATGGCCGGCATCCGGTCGAGCATCTTCGCCGTCACGAGCGCGACGCCGAAGGCAAGCCCGGTACAGGCGGCCGCGCGCCATCGACGGCGCGCGAGCGCGCTGCGCCACACGCGGTGCGAGCGACGCAACAGCCACCCCGCCGCGAGCACGATGGGCGAGAGCACGGCCAGCGCCACCGCGATCTGCCACAGCGCACCGCCGCTGTAGAAGCGCGCCTTGAGGATGCTGATGCCGAACAGCGCGACGTGCAGATCGGCCTCGCGCGCGGCCAGGGCCAGCAGCACGACGACCAGCGCGCCGACGTCGCGCTTCGACCATGCGGGCGGGCGCATCTTCAGCACCATCAGCGCCGCGAGCAGGTAGAAGAACAGCGTGCCGTTTTCGATGATGCCGCCTTCCTGCAGCAGCGTCGGCTGGATGCGCAACGGCGTGTTCAGACCGACCCCGGTCGCGACCAGCGCGAACGTGACCAGCAGCATGGGGCCGACACGCGGGCCGGCTGCGGTCCGGGCGAGCGCCGTGGTCAGCGCCGTCCACTGCGGCTCGGTGTGCTCGCGCACGCGAACCGTGCCGGCCACGGCGGCCTGCATCGCCAAGGCGAAGCAGCCGCCCAGCAGCGCACCGGCCAGCACGTCCATCGGGAAATGCACTCCGACGTACACCCGCGACCAGGCCGTGACCACCGACATGGCCAACACGGCCCAGCCGACGCTTCGCAGGCGCCGGTCGATCAACAGCATGAAGGCGACCGTGAACATCACCGAGGCATGGGTGCTGGGCATGCCCGCGCGCGCGCCGTGCTCGATGTGCTGCGGGCTGAGACCGAGCATGAAAGGCCGGGGCATGCCGATCGCCGTGGCGAGTTCGCGTGAGACGAAGGATGCCAGGCCCGCCACCAGCAACACCAGCGCGACGCGCGTGCGCACCGCGGGTTGCATCCAGGCCGCGCCGACGATCAGCGCGGCGCACAGCCAGGTGGAGCCCTCGGCGAGCAGCGAGGCGATGCGCAGCAGCGCGGGGTGGGGCGCGAAGCCCGCGCCCAGCAGGTCGAAAAGCGCCAGGTTCAACGCGTTCATCGACGGCCTCTTCGGACGTTGACGGCGGGACCCACTTGCTGCGACATGATGACGACCACTCTCTTCCGGGAAAAGACAGACCCGGCGACCATGGCGACGTCTGCAAAATGCCTATTGTCGCCGCGGCACGGAAATCGATTTAGAGTCCCGGCATGAACCCCCACGATTTCAAGATTTCCGCCGAACGGCTGCCCGAGCTGCTCTGTGCCATGCCCAAGGCCGAGCTGCACATGCACATCGAGGGCTCGCTCGAACCCGAGCTGATCTTCGCGCTGGCGCAGCGCAACGGCGTTTCGATCCCCTATGCGAGCGTCGAGGAACTGCGCCAGGCCTACGCCTTCACCAACCTCCAGAGCTTCCTGGACATCTACTACGCCGGTGCGAGCGTGCTCATCCAGGAGCAGGACTTCTACGACATGGCCTGGGCCTACCTCGAGCGCGCGGCCGCCGACAACGTGGTGCGCACCGAGATGTTCTTCGACCCGCAGACGCACACCGCGCGCGGGGTCGACGTCAAGGTGGTGATCGACGGCCTGCACCGTGCCTGCGTCGATGCCGAGGCCCGGCTGGGCGTGAGCGCCGCGCTGATCCTGTGCTTCCTGCGCCACCTGAGCGAGGAAGAGGCCTTCGAGACGCTCGAACAGGCGCTGCCCTACCGCGACAAGTTCATCGGCGTCGGCCTCGACTCGAGCGAGGTCGGGCATCCGCCCGAGAAGTTCGCGCGCGTGTTCGCACGCTGCCGCGAACTGGGCCTGCGCCTCGTGGCCCATGCGGGCGAGGAGGGCCCGCCGGCCTACGTCTGGAGCGCCCTCGACGTGCTGCACGTGGAGCGCATCGACCACGGCGTACAGAGCGCCAAGGACCCGGCGCTGATGGCGCGCCTGGCGAAGGAGCGCATCCCGCTCACCGTGTGCCCGCTGTCGAACCTCAAGCTCTGCGTGTTCCCCGACCTCGCGCAACACAACCTCGGCACGCTGCTCGACGCGGGCCTGGTCGCCACCGTCAACTCCGACGACCCGGCCTACTTCGGCGGCTACATGAACGAGAACTTCCTGCAGACCTTCGCCGCCACCGGCCTCACGGCACGGCACGCCTGGCAGCTCGCGGCCAACAGCTTCGAGGGCAGTTTCATCGACGACGCGGCCAAGGCGCGCTACATCGATCGGTTGAACGAGACCTTCGCGCGTTTCGCCGCAGCCTGAGTCCAGCGCTCACTCGACCTGCACGTTCGCCTTCTTGACGAGTTGGGCGTAACGCTCCTGCTCGGCCTTGAAGAACTGCACGGCGGCCTCGGGCGTGGTGGGGGCGATGAAGTTGTCCTGCCGCGCCATCGCGGCCTTGACCTCGGGGTCGTTGAAGGCCACCACGATCGCGTCGTGCAGCCGCTTGACCTGCGCCGCCGGCAGCTTGGCCGGCGCCACGAGCGCGAACCAGCCCTCCACATCCACCGTGGGGAAGCCCTGTTCGGCGAGGGTCGGGACGTCGGGCAGCGAGGCCACGCGCTGCTTGCCCATCACGCCGATGGCGCGCAGCGTGCCGGCCTTGAGATGGCCCTGCACCGCGGGCACCGCGCCCACGCCCATCTCGACCTGCCCTCCGACGATGTCGGCCAGCATCGGGCCCATGCCCTTGTACGGGATGTGGCGGACCTCGACGCCCGCGGCCTCCATGTACATCTCGCCCGCGAGGTGGATGATGGTGCCGTTGCCTGACGAGCCGTAGTTGTAGCCGCCCGGCTTGGCCTTGAGGAAGGTCTGCAGCTCCTTGGCGTTCTTCGCCGGCACCTTGGCCGGGTTCACCACCAGCACGAAGGGCGAGCCGCCGATCACGGTGATGGGCGTGAGGTCGGTGATGCCGTCGTAGGGGATCTTCTTGAACACGCTGGGGTTCACCGCGTGGTTGTTCGACACCACGCCCACGGTGTTGCCGTCGGGCGCGGCCTTGACCACCGCCTGCGTGCCGGTGATGCTGCCCGCGCCGGGCAGGTTCTCGATCACCACCGGTTGGCCGCCCAGCGCCTTCGACAGCGCCACCTGGGCCGACCGCATGATGGTGTCGACGCCCGAGCCTGCGCCCACGGGCAGGATCACGCGCAGCGGTGCCGTGCCCTGTGCGCTCGCCAGGCCGGCGGCTGTGCAGAGCGCGGTGGCGCCCAGGGCGAGAAGGGTGCGGCGTGCAATGGATGTGTTCATGTCTTTGTCTCCGTCTGGTGTCAATCGAATGGGGTTCAGCGCGTGTTCAACCCGGCCAGCACTTCGTCGGTGTGTTCACCGATCTTCGCCAGCGCCTGCCGCACGCCGGGCCGGCGCCCGCCCATGAGCAACGGCAGCAGCACGACCTGCGTCTGGCTGCCGTCCTCGGCCTGCATCGGCGACAGGCCGCCGCTGGCCAGCAGGTGCGGGTCGTCGACCAGTTGGTCGGGCCGGGTGATGGGCGCATAGGGCAGGCCGGCGGCTTCGAGCTGCAGCGAGAGTTCGTCGATGCGCCGGTGCGCCATCGTCTCGCCCAGCTGGCGCAGCAGCTCGGGCCGCACTGCCACGCGCTGCGCGTTGGTGGCCAGCGCGGGGTCGGTGGCCAGGTCGGGCCGGTCGATCACGCGGCACAGCGTCTGGAACTGCTTGTCGCTCACCGCGCCGATGAAGAGCTGTGCGCCCTCGGCCAGCGTGAACACGTCGTACACGCTCCAGGCCGACACGCGCGAGGGCATCGGCGGCGCGGGCTCGCCGGTCATGAGGAACTGCTGCACGTGCTGGGCCGACAGGAAGGCGCAGTTCTCGAACAGCGCGCTCTGGATCTCCTGGCCGCGGCCGGTGCGCTCGCGCTCGCGCAGCGCCGCCAGCACGCCGATGGCGCCGAACATGCCGCCCATGATGTCGTTCACGCTGGTGCCCGCACGCAGCGGCCGGCCCTCCGGCCCCGTCATGTACGAAAGGCCCCCCATCATCTGTACCACCTCGTCGAGCGCGGTGCGGTGCTCGTAGGGGCCGGGCAGGAAGCCCTTGTGGCTGACGTAGATCAGGCCCGGACAGCGCTTGGACAGCGATGCGTGGTCCAGGCCCAGCTGCGCCATCAGGCCGGGGCGGAAGTTCTCGAGCATCACGTCGCACTGGCCGATCAGCTCGACCGCGGTGGCGTGGCCCTCGGGCGTGTGGATGTCGAGCACCACGCTCTTCTTGTTGCGGTTGAAGCTGCGGAAGAAACCGATGCCCAGGCCCGGCAGCTTGCGCGTCTTGTCGCCGCCGGGCGGCTCGATCTTGATGACTTCGGCGCCGAGATCGGCCAGGATCATCCCGCAGGTGGGGCCCATCACCATGTGGGTGAATTCGATGACGCGCACGCCTTCGAGCGGCAGGCCGGTGGCGGTGGGGGAAGTGCTCATGGGGGTTTTCTTTCAGTGCGCCGCGGCGCGTCGGAAGGTCTTCGGCAGGCCGGCGCGCCACAGCGCCCCGTTCGTCTGCTCGCCTGCGAGCCAGCCCGCGACCTTGGCGCGCAGCGCGAGCAGGGCGTCCATGTCGAGGCCGGTGTCGATGCCCATCGCGCCGAGCATGAAGCCCAGGTCCTCGGTCGAGGCGTTGCCGCTCGCGCCCGGGGCGTGCGGGCAGCCGCCGATGCCGGCGAGCGAGGCGTCGAAGCGCGTCACGCCCAACTGCGCCGCGGCCAGCACATTGGCCAGCGCGAGGCCGCGCGTGTCGTGGAAGTGGCCGCAGCAGAAGCGGTCGCCCGCGATCTTCAGCGCCTGCTCGAACAGCCGGCTGACCGACAGCGGATCGGCATAACCCACGGTGTCGGCCAGGCTCACGCGATCGGCGCCGGCGTCGAGCAGGGCCTGCATCAGGCGCAGCACCTCGGCCGGCGCGACCGCCCCCTGCAGCGTGCAGCCGAAGGCCGTGCCCACGCCGCCCTCGATCAGCGTCTTGCGGCCCGAGGCGTCGCGCGCCGCGCGGATGCGACCGAGTTCGGCCACCACTTCGTCGGGCGTCTTGCGCAGGTTGGCCAGGCTGTGGGCGTGGCTCGCGGACAGCGGCAGGATCATCAGGTCGGCATCGCCCGCGAGCGCGCTCTCGGCACCGCGCAGGTTGGGCACCAGCACCGAGGCCGCAAGGCCGGGCAGGGTCTTGGCGTAGGCCAGCACCTCGGCCGTGTCGGCCATCTGAGGCAGCAGGCGCGCCGGCACGAAGGAGCCGACCTCGATCTCGCGCTGGCCTGCGGCCACCGCGTCGCGCAGCCATTCGCGCTTGCGTTCGGTCGGCAGCACCGTGGCGATGCTCTGCAGGCCGTCGCGCAGGCCGACCTCGCGCACCGTGGCGCGTGCGGGCAATCCATTCATCGTGTGTCTCCTGGTCGGGCCGCAGGCTGCGGCACGCTGTCGAAAGGACTATAGGAATTCCCGATGGCGCGCTCCAGTGGTAAATGGGAACAGGCAAAATTCCAAATCGGAATCTCTCAGGAAGACGCGATGCACGACCTCGATCTCAAGACTTTGCGCCTGCTGGTCGCGGTCTGCGACCACCGCAGCATCAAGCAGGCCGCGGCGCAGGAGCACATCGAACCCTCGGCCATCAGCAAGCGCATCGCCCAGCTCGAGCACCAGCTGGGCGCGCCGCTGCTGGTGCGCGGGCGGCGCGGCGTCGAGCCCACGCCGGCCGGGCTGGCGCTGCTCGAGCACGCGCGCACGCTGCTGTTCACCCTGGCGCGCATCGAGTCCGACGTGGCGGCCTTCGCGGGCGGCATCCGTGGCCAGGTGCGGCTGGTGGCCAGCGCCTCGGCCATCGCCGAGTCGCTGCTCGACGACGTGGCGGCCTTCATGCGCGAGCCCGCGCACCGCGACATCAAGGTCGACATCGAGGAGCGCTTCTCGCGCGACCTGGTGCGCATGGTGCGCGAGGGCAGCGCGTCGCTGGGCGTGTGCTGGGACAGCATCGGCTTCGAAGGCCTGCAGCACCGGCCGTACCGGCGCGACGAGCTCGCGGTGGCGGTACATGCCGACCATCCGCTGGCGCGCAAGCGCACGCTGCGCTTCGAGCAGACGCTGGACTTCGAGCACGTCGGCCTGCCGCCGGCCACGGCCGTGCACACCATGCTGCACCGCGCCGCGGCGCGCGTCGGCCGCACGCTGAGCTACCGCGTGGTGGTGTCCAACTTCGACGCCGCATTGCGCGTGGTCTCGGCCAACCTGGGCATCAGCGTGATCCCGCGCCAGGTCGGCCTGGCCTACGTGCGCACGGGCACGGTCAAGGTGATCCCGCTCAACGAAGCCTGGGCGCGCCGGCGCTTCGCGGTCTGCTACCGCGAGGCCGAGAGCCTGCAGCCCGCGGCGGCGAAGATGGTGGAGTTCCTGGTGAAGAAGGGCGAGGCCGAGGAGGCCGGCGCATGACGGTCACCGCGCGCGGCGCGGGCCGAGCGTGCTACTTGCGGCAGTCGCCGCCCATCGAGACCGAGCCATCGCGGCATTCGGTGACGATGGCCGGGCCGCGGGGCTTGGGCGCGACCTGGCCCTGCGAAGGCGCGTTGGCATTCGTCACTTCGTAAACGATCTTCTTCGAGCCCAGTTCGCAGCTGCCCACGACCTTGCCCTTCGCGGGGGCGTTGGCGTCGACCGTGGTCACGCTGAACTGTGCGACGCCTGCCGCGGCGATGCGCGATTCGATCTGCGCGCGCAAGGTTTCGCAGCTCGCGCCGGTGTTGTTCTGCGCGTGGGCGGCGCCGGCGAGCAGCGAGGCCGCGAGCCCCAGGCATCGCCAGGCGGCTGCGTTCCGTTGAAAGAGATTTCTTTTTTCCATGAGGCCCCGAGGTTGCCAGCATCCGGCCCCCCGGCTGCAACTGAATGCTTCAGCCACGCGGGCCCTTGGCGGCGCCTTCGGCATGCCAGCGGGGCAGCCATTGCGCGAGGTGCTCGCCGAAGCCCTGCGCGGCCGGCGACAGGTGCCGCCCCTGCGCCTGGTACAGGCAGACCGAGCGGATGGTCTCGGGCTCGACCACGCGCCGCATCACGAGTCCGAAGTGCGATGCCAGCGTCTGCACATAGGCGGGGGCCAGCGTGACCGCCAGGCCCTGCGCGGCGATGCCCATGGCGGTCGTGATGTGGTCCACCACGTCGACCGGCCCGACGCGTGCGCCTTCGGGCACGTTGAGCCGCATCTGCGCCACGCTGCGTTCGTGGTCGTGGCCCGCGGCCACCAGCGGCTGGTCGCGCAGGTCCTGCCAGCGCACGCGGCGGCGCTTCGCGAGCGGATGTGCGGGCGGGCACCAGAGCACCCAGGGGCTGTCGAACAGCGGGCTGCGTTGCACCTCGGCGCCCACGGGGCGATCGGGCCCGACGGCCAGGTCGACGTCGCCCGCGGCCACGCTGTCGACCAGCTGGTCCACCGGCAGGTCGCGGATGCGCACCACCACCTTGGGGCGTTCCCGCGCGTAGTCGCGGATCGCGGCGGGCAGGGCGGTGCTGGCGAGCGCGAGCGGGGCACCGATGCGCACCACGCCGGCGGCGCGGTGGCGCACGTCGTCGGCCGCGCGCTCGGCCGCATCGAGGTGGCGCAGCACCGTCTCGGCCGAGGGCAGGAAATCGCGGCCCGCGCTCGACAGCTCGACGCGCCGCGTGGTGCGGTCGAACACCCGGAAGCCCAGGATCGATTCGAGCTCGGCCACCAGCTGGCTCACGGCCTGCGCGCTCAGGCCCAGACGCTCGGCCGCGGCGCTGAAGCTGTGCAGCTCGGCCACGCCGGCAAAGGCTTCGAGCTGGCGCAGGCTGACGCGGGACAAGGACATGGGGCGATTATCAACCCATGGTTGCGAATGCCTCCAAAACCATTGCTTGTGAGCGGGCCGGGCGCGGCGGAAACTCATGGCCCGCACCCTGAACCACAAGACGGAGACACCCCATGCTCGATGCGTCGATCCACGCCGCGCTGGCGCGCGAACTGCAGCAGTCGCAACGCAGCCGCGTGCAGCTCGAACAGTTCTCGCGCCGCCATCCCGCGATGACCATCGAGGACAGCTACGCGATCCAGGCCGAGTGGATGAAGCTGTGCCTGGCCGAAGGCCGCCGCGTGATCGGCCACAAGATCGGCCTGACCTCGCGCGCGATGCAGCTCGCCTCGCAGATCACCGAGCCCGACTACGGCACGCTGCTCGACGACATGCTGCTGCGCGACGGCGCCGAGGTGGAAGCGAGCCGTTTCATCGTGCCGCGCTTCGAGACCGAGTTCGCCTTCATCCTCGCGAAGCCGCTCAAGGGCCCGGGCGTGACGCTGTTCGACGTGCTCAACGCCACCGACTACGTGGTGCCCGCGCTGGAACTCATCGACGCGCGCATCGAGCAGTTCGACCGCGAGACGAAGGCGCCGCGCAAGGTGCTCGACACCATCGCCGACAACGCGGCCAACGCGGCGATCGTGCTGGGCGGCCGGCCGATGCGGCCCGACGCGGTCGACTGGCGCTGGGCCGGCGCGCTGCTGTTCAAGAACGGCGTGATCGAGGAGTCGGGCCTGGGCGCCGCGGTGCTCAACCACCCGGCCAACGGCGTCGCCTGGCTGGCCAGCAAGCTCGCGGCCTTCGACCAGGGCCTGGACGCCGGCGAGATCGTGCTCGGCGGCTCGTTCACGCGGCCCGTGCCCTGTGCGGCGGGCGACGTGTTCCATGCGGACTACGGCCCGCTGGGTTCGATCTCCGTGCGGTTTGTTTAACCCGAACAAGGCTTTCCCATGACAACCCTCGACGTGGCCGGCATCGCCGTGTCCCCCGACCATTACATCGACGGCCGCCGCGTGCCGTCGGATCAGCATTTCGACCTGCACAGCCCGATCGACCAGCACCTGCTGGGCCGCATCGCCGAGGGCACGGACGCGCATGTGGAAGCCGCGATCGCCGCCGCACAGAAGGCCTTCCCGGCCTGGAGCGCACTGACGGCGGCCGAGCGCCAGCCGCTGCTCGACCGCTTCGCCGAGGAGATCGGCAAGCGTGCCGAGGCTTTCTGCGTGCTCGAGAGCAACGACGCCGGTGTGCTGCTCTCGCGCATGCGCCATGGCGTGGTGCCGCGCGCCATGCTCAACATCCGCTGGTTCGCGCAGCACGCGCTCACGCTGCAGGACCGCCCCATCGACACCGAGCAGGCGCGGCACATCGTGCGCCACGACCCGGCCGGCGTGGTGGTGATCATCACGCCCTGGAACGCGCCGCTGATGCTCTCGACCTGGAAGCTCGGGCCCGCGCTCGCGGCCGGCAACACCTGCATCCTCAAGCCGCCGGAGTGGGCGCCGCTGACCTGCTCGCTGCTGGCCGATGCCGCGCACGCGGCCGGCCTGCCGCCGGGCGTGTTCAACGTGGTGCAGGGCACGGGCGCGCGCACCGGTGCCGCGCTGGTGGCCGATGCACGCATCGCACGCGTGTCCTTCACCGGCTCCGTGCCCACCGCCAGGACCATCGCGCAGGCGGCCGGTGCCAACCTCGTGCCCTGCAGCCTCGAACTGGGCGGCAAGAGCCCCTTCATCGTGCTGGAAGATGCCGACCTCGACGGCGCCGCCGCCACCGGCGCGCTGATGTACCGCAACGCGGGCCAGGTCTGCCTCGCGGGCACGCGCTTCCTGGTGCACGAGAAGGTGGCCGAGGCCTTCGTGGCCGCGATGCGCGCGCATGTGGAGAAGCTCACGGTCGGCGATCCGCGCGAGGAGGCGACCGAGGTCGGGCCGATCATCCATCCGCGCCAGGTCGAGCGCGTGGCGGGCTTCGTCGAGCGTGCGGTGGCCGGCGGCGCGACGCTGCTGTGGGGCGGCGCGAAGCACGGCTTCGGCGCGCAGTACTACCAGCCCACGATGCTCACCGGCCTGAAGCAGGGCGACGAGATCGTGCAGAACGAGGTCTTCGGTCCGGTGCTCACCTTGCAGACCTTTGCCGACGACGAGGAGGCCATCGCACTGGCCAACGGCACCGACTACGGCCTGGGCGGCGTCTGCTACGGCGAGACCGCGCACGCGACCGAGGTGGCGCAGCGCGTGCGCACCGGCTTCATCTGGGTCAACAGCTTCGGCATCCGCGATCTGGCCGCGCCTTTCGGCGGCATCAAGCGCAGCGGCGTGGGCCGCGAGGGCGGCGACTGGAGTTTCGAGTTCTTCTGCGACGTCAAGGACGTGGTGGTCCCGAAGAAGCCGTTCAAGGCCAGTTTCAGCCACCGTTGAAAAGGAAAAAAACATGGGGACGATCGTTGGCGCCGCGCTGGTCTCGCACCACCCGGGCCTGATGCAGTGCGAGGAATTCCGCCGGCTCCAGGGCGCGGGCGAGGACTCGGACCTGATCGCCGGCTACGCCCGACTGCGCGCGAAGATCGCGGAGGTGAAGCCCGACGTGGCGGTGATCTTCGACACCCACTGGTTCACCACCGGCTACCACCTGGTCGACGGCGGCCGGCAGTACAGCGGCATGTACACCTCCGACGAGATGCCCTGGTACCTGCACGGCGTGCCCTACGACTACCGCGGCCATCCGGCGCTGGCGCAGGCCATCGAGACGGCGTCGCGCGAGCGCGGCGGCTACAACCGCGTGATCGCGCACCCGGACCTGGGCCGGCAGTACCCGACCATCAACCTCGTGAAGCACCTGCGCTTCGAGGAGCCGGCGCTGCCGGTGGTCACGGTGAGCTCGTGCCAGAACTGCGAGTGGCCGCACTTCCTGAAATCGGGCGAGGCCATCGGCGAGGCGATCGTGCGCAGCGACCTGCGCGTGCTGCTCATTGCATCGGGTGCGCTGAGCCACAAGTTCAACGGCATCGACTGGAAGCCCAACCATCCGCGCATCTTTCACGAGAGCAACGTGTCGCGGCCCGAGAACATCGCGAGCGACAAGGGCGCGATCGAGCTGCTGCGCCAGGGCCGGCACGACCAGATCCTCGAACGCTGGGACACCGAGTACCGCCGCCTGCCCTGGGAGGCCTTCGGCGCGCACTACCTGCAGATGCTGGGGGCGATGGGTGGGGCGCAGTGCCGCACGCCGGGCGAGACGCTTTCCGTGTATGAAAACGCCCGTGGCACAGGCAACATCCACATGTGGTTTCAGGGGACGCCATGAACTTCGAATTTCCATTCAACGAACTGCCCGCCGTGATGCGCGGCCCGCGCGTCGAGCGCCGCCGCGTGCTGGTGGGCGGCAGCGCCTTCTGGGGCACGGTGGTGGAGGAGGGCGCCGAAGCCGGCCGGCTGCGGCTCGACGATGGCCGGCTGCTCGAGGCCGAGGGCCAGCACTGCCTGCCGCCGGTGTCGCCCAGCAAGATCATCGCGGTCCACATCTCGTACAGCTCGCGCAGCCACGAGACGCGCAACAAGCCCAAGCCCAGCGAGACGCCGACCTACTTCACCAAGCCGCCGACGGCGCTCAACGGCCACGGCGGCCAGATCCTCAAGCCGGCCGACGTGAAGTACCTCAACTACGAGGGCGAGTACGCGGTGGTGATCGGCAGGACCTGCCGCAACGTGACGCCCGACGAGGCCTGGGACTTCATCGAAGGCTTCTGCCCCGCGCTCGACATGGGCCTGCAGGATTTCCGCGACACCGACCAGGGCTCGATGCTGCGCGTGAAGGGTGCCGACACCTTGCTGCCCATCGGGCCCGGCATCGTGCGCGGCGTCGACCTGTTCGCGCAGACCCTGCGCACCACGGTCAACGGCCGGGTGGTGCAGGAGGCGAACATCGGCGACGAGACGATCTGGGGCCCGCACTACGTGATCGCCGACATCGCGCGCCACATCACGCTGGTGCCGGGCGACGTGATCCTCATGGGCACGCCCTGCCATTCGCGCTCGGTCGATGCGGGCGACGTGGTGGCCTGCGAGATCACCGGCATCGGCCGGGTCGAAGGCACGGTGGTGGCCGTCGACGCGCCGCGCGCCAGCGTGCTGGGCGTGGGCCATGCGCCCACCGATACGTCCGAGGTGCGCCGCGTGGCGCTGGGCTTCGACGAGCGCGTGCCGCAGCATTTGAAGGACAACCTGCGCCAGGCAAAGGCGGGGCGCTGACGGTCGCTTAAAATACTGCCCCGCGTTGCAGGCGTCCCGGCTGCAACGCGTTTTTCATTCACCGGGGCCATGTAGAGGAACACCATGTACAAAAACCTCGTGGCCGCGCTCGCGGCTGCCTGTTGCTTTTCGTCTCCCGCCTTTTCTCAACCGAGCACCGCGCCTGCCGCACCCGCAGCACCGCCGCTCAAGATCGGCTTCGTCTACGTCGCGCCGCTGGCCGACGCGGGCTGGGTCTACCAGCACGACCAGGGCCGCAAAGCCGTCGAGGCCGCGCTGGGCGCCAAGGTGCAGACCACCTTCGTCGAGAACGTGCCCGAAGGTGCCGATGCCGAGCGGGTGATCCGCGACCTGGCCCAGCAGGGCAACAAGCTGATCTTCACGCCCAGCTTCGGCTACATGGAGCCGACGCAGAAGGTCGCGAAGGATTTCCCGGACGTGAAGTTCGAGTCGATCACCGGCTACAAGACCACGCCCAACGTCGCCACCGCCAACGCGCGCTACTACGAGGGCCGCTACCTGGCCGGTGTGGCGGCCGGACGCATGACGAAGACGCACGTGGCTGGCTATGTCGCAGGCTTCCCGATCCCCGAGGTGCTGCAGGGCATCAACGCCTTCACGCGGGGCATGCGCTCGGTCGACCCGAAGGCGCAGGTCAAGGTGGTGTGGCTGGACGTCTGGTTCGACCCGCCCAAGGAGCGCGACGCGGCCATGACGCTGTTCAACCAGGACGCCGACGTGATCGCCTTCCACACCGGCTCGACGGCCGTGATGGCGGCGGCGCAGGAGCGCGGCAAGATGGCCGTGGCCTATCACTCCGACATGCGCAAGGTCGCGCCCGATGCGCAGATCGTCGCGGTCACGCACCAGTGGGGCGGCTACTACACGCAGCGCGCGCGCGCCGTGCTCGACGGCAGCTGGAAGACCGGCAACGTCTGGGGCGGCGTGAAGGAGGGAATGATCCGCGTGGGCGACTTCGGCCCCAAGGTGCCCCGAGTGGTGCAGGACGAGGTGCTGGCGCGGCAGAAGGACATCGCCGCGGGCAAGCTGCGGCCCTTCGCTGCGGTGGCGGCCGATGTGCGCGACAACGACGGCCACGTCGTCATCGCGAAGGGCACGCAACTGAGCGACGAACAGATCCTCAAGATGAACTGGCTGGTCGAGGGCGTGCAGGGGCGTGTCGCCCGATAGCCGCTATACGCGAGGGCGGATTGGCGCCGGCACGTCTTGCGCTAGGCTTCGGCCACGATGAAAAGAGCCTACCGCGCCGCCCTCCTGCGCTTCGACGACCACGGTCGCCCCCTGTACGACGAAGACGGCCTCCTGGTCGTCGCGCCCGATGCCCAGGGCCGCCAGCGCGTGCTCGACGCCGGCAGCCATGCGACGCTGGCGCCGCGCCATCCCGATGTGGCGGTCACGCACTGGCCTGGCCGCATCCTGGCGCCGGGCTTCATCGACATGCACATCCATTTCCCGCAGACCGACATCATCGGCGCGCCCGCCGACGGCCTGCTGCCCTGGCTGGAGAACTACACCTTCCCGGCCGAGAGCCGCTTCGCCGACCCGGCCCATTCGGCCGCGGTGGCCGAGGTCTTCTTCGACGAGCTGCTGCGCAACGGCGTGACCACGGCGCTGGCCTTCGCGACCTCGCACGTGCCTTCCGTGCAGGCCTTCTTCGCCTCGGCGCAGCGGCGCCAACTGCGCATGATCACCGGCAAGGTGCTGCAGGACCGCCACTCGCCCGACGGCGTGCGCGACGACACGGTGCAAAGCCTGGTCGACACCGAAGACCTGATCCGGCAATGGCACGGCGTCGACCGGCTGGGCTATGCCATCACGCCGCGTTTCGCGCCCACCAGCACCGACGCGCAGCTTCGCGGCGCGGGCGAACTGGCCGCGCGCTATCCCGACACCTGGGTCCACTCGCACGTGGCGGAAAACAAGGACGAGGTGAAGTGGGCGCGCGAGCTGTTCCCGCATGCGCGCTCCTACCTCGAGGTCTACAACGGCTTCGGCCTGATGCGCGAGCGCGCGGTCTATGCGCACTGCATCCATTTCGACGACGCCGACCGGCAACTGATGCGCGACACCCGCACCGCCACCGCGGTGAGCCCGACCAGCAACCTGTTCCTGGGCAGCGGCTTCTTCGATTTCGAGGGCGCCGACCGCATCGGCTACCGCTACGGCCTGGCCAGCGACGTGGGCGGCGGCACCAGCTTCAGCCCGTTCACCACCATGATGGCCGCGTACTACGTGGGCCGCGAGGGGCAGACCAAGCCCGGCATCAGCATCGCGCCGTCCGAACTCTGGTGGCGCCACACCGGCGGCGCGGCCGAAGCGCTGGGCCTGGCCGGCACCATCGGCAACCTGCAGCCGGGCTGCGAGGCGGACTTCGTGGTGATCGACCCCCGGGCCACGCCGCTGCTCGCGCGCAAGACCGGGCTGGCGCAGAACCTCGAGGAGCTGCTGTTCGCGATGATCGTGCTGGGCGACGACCGGTTGATCGAGCGCACGGTGATTTCGCAGGCGGGCTGATCGGGGCACGCGATCCGTCGTGCCACAATCGCCGCCCCAGCGAGCGCAGCGAGGTCCCTTCGGGAAACGCCGCGGAACCGGCTTTGCCGGGCCGCTGGTGTTGCCCCCTTGAGGGGGTTGGCGAAGCGACACGAAGTGCGCGAAGACTGGGGGTGTTTTTATGTCTATCAAGAGCGACAAGTGGATCCGGCGCATGGCCGAGCAGAACGGCATGATCGAGCCTTTCGAGCCGGGCCAGGTGCGCGAGGCCGCGGGTCAGAAGATCATCAGCTACGGCACCTCGAGCTACGGCTACGACATCCGCTGCGCGCCCGAATTCAAGGTCTTCACCAACATTCACAGCACCGTGGTCGACCCGAAGAACTTCGACGAGAAGAGCTTCGTCGACATGCATGGCGACTACTGCATCATCCCGCCCAACAGCTTCGCGCTGGCGCGCACCGTCGAGTACTTCCGGATCCCGCGCAACGTGCTGACCATCTGCCTGGGCAAGAGCACCTACGCGCGCTGCGGGATCATCGTCAACGTCACGCCCTTCGAGCCCGAGTGGGAAGGCTACGTGACGCTGGAGTTCAGCAACACCACGCCGCTGCCGGCCAAGATCTACGCGGGCGAAGGCTGCGCGCAGGTGCTGTTCTTCGAGAGCGACGAGGTCTGCGAGGTCAGCTACAAGGACCGCGGCGGCAAGTACCAGGGCCAGCGCGGCGTGACCCTTCCCAAAGCCTGAGGCACGGGGCCGCTGCGGTCCTACAGCCGTTTGCGCTCCGACGCCCGTGGGCCGAGGGCTTCGGCGCGGCAATATCGCACCCGGCCGCGCTGTGCCCGCGGTGACGGAGTCCCCCATGCGCAAGTCGACCGCCCTTCGTGAACAGAGCCCCTACCGTTGGCTGCTGCTCGCCGTCCTGTTCAGTGTCGTGCTGGTCCAGATCGTCTGGATGGTGTCGCTGACCCGTTCGCAGGTGGAGAAGGCCGCCCAGTTCTACGCGGCCGAACGCCAGGGCACGACCGCGTCGAACATGCAGCGGTCGCCGACCGCGTCGCAGCGCGCCGCCGCCCCGGCCGGCGTGGTGAGCGTCAGTTACGTTTCGGCCCGTTGAACGCGTACGATCCGGGCGTCGCCGTCATGCATCGGCGAAGGAGAGCGCGATGAAGTGGGAAGGCAACGAACAGTCGGACAACGTCGAGGACCGTCGCGGTAGCGGGGGTGGAGGCGGCGGTGGTTTCCCGATCGGGGGCCGCAGCGTCGGCATCGGCACGGTCGCGGTCGCGCTGATTGCCGGCTGGATCTTCGGCATCAACCCGCTCACCGTGCTGGGCCTGCTCAGCGGCGGCGAATCCGCCCCCCAGGTGCAGCAGCAAGGCCCGGCCCAGAAGCCGCCGCCCGAGGACCGCGAAGCGGCCTTCGTCTCGACCGTGCTCAAAAACACCGAGGTCGTCTGGACCGCGGCCTTCCAGCAGAACGGCGGCAGCTACACGGCGCCGCGGCTGGTGCTGTTCCGGGGCGCCACGCCCACGGCCTGCGGCACCGGCCAGTCGGCCATGGGCCCCTTCTATTGCCCCGGCGACAAGAAGGTCTACATCGACCTCGGCTTCTTCGACACGCTCAAGCGCGACCTCGGTGCGCCCGGCGAATTCGCCCAGGCCTACGTGATCGCGCACGAGGTCGGCCACCACGTGCAGGACGAACTCGGCATCACGGCCAAGGTCGATGGCATGCGCGGGCGTCTGAGCCAGGCCCAGAACAACGCCCTCAGCGTGCGGGTAGAACTCCAGGCCGACTGCTTCGCGGGCGTCTGGGCCAACCGGTCGCAGCAGTCCAAGCAATGGCTGGACCCGGGCGACATCGAGGCGGCCATGAACGCGGCGCAGAAGATCGGCGACGACGCACTCCAGCGCTCGGCCGGCCGGGCGGTGGTGCCCGACAGCTTCACGCACGGCACCAGCGCCCAGCGTCAGCGCTGGTTCGGCAACGGCTACAAGACGGGCAACATGCAGGCCTGCGACACCTTCGCAGCCAAGCAGTTGTAAAGACTGTAAGCGCCCCGGCGCGTGGTTTTCGCGCCACCCGAGGGGCTCGGAAAGCCGCTTTTCCGCGTTGTCATCGCCGTTTTTTGCCGCGGTGCGACAATAGCGGGCTTCATGACAAGCTCCTTCTCCAATCTTTCGCTGGCAGAACCGCTGGCGCGCGCCGTAGCCGAAATGGGCTACGAGACCATGACTCCGATCCAGGAACAGGCCATTCCGGTGGTGCTGTCGGGTCAGGACGTGATGGGTGCCGCCCAGACCGGCACCGGCAAGACGGCCGCCTTCTCGCTGCCCCTGCTGCAGCGCATGCTCAAGCACGAAAACAGTTCGACCTCTCCCGCGCGCCATCCGGTCCGGGCGCTGGTGCTGTTGCCGACGCGTGAACTGGCCGACCAGGTCGCCCAGCAGGTCAAGCTCTATGCCAAGTACACCAACCTGCGCTGCGCGGTGGTGTTCGGCGGCATGGACATGAAGCCCCAGACGCTGGAGCTCAAGAAAGGCGTCGAAGTGCTGGTCGCCACGCCCGGCCGGCTGCTGGACCACATCGAGGCCAAGAACGCGGTGCTCAACCAGGTCGAGTACGTGGTGCTCGACGAGGCCGACCGGATGCTCGACATCGGCTTCCTGCCCGATCTGCAGCGCATCCTGAGCTACCTGCCCAAGAAGCGCATCACGCTGCTGTTCTCGGCCACCTTCTCGCCCGAAATCAAGCGTCTGGCCGGCAGCTACCTGCAGGACCCGATCACGATCGAGGTCGCGCGCCCCAACGAAACCGCATCGACCGTCGAACAGCGCTTCTTCAGCGTGGGCGACGACGACAAGCGCCGTGCGCTCAAGCAGATCGTCCGCCAGCGCGGCATCACGCAGGCCTTCGTCTTCGTGAACAGCAAGCTGGGTTGCGCCCGGCTGGCGCGCTCGCTCGAACGCGAGGGTCTCAAGACCACCGCGCTCCACGGCGACAAGAGCCAGGACGAACGCCTGAAGGCGCTCGAGGCCTTCAAGAAGGGCGAAGTCGACCTGCTGGTGTGCACCGACGTCGCGGCCCGCGGCCTGGACATCAAGGACGTGCCGGCGGTGTTCAACTTCGACATCCCGTTCAACGCCGAAGACTACGTGCACCGCATCGGCCGCACCGGCCGTGCCGGCGCTTCCGGCCTGGCCGTGAGCTTCGCCAGCGGCGGCAACGACGCACGCCTGGTGGCCGACATCGAGAAGCTGATCAAGAAGCCGATCGAGCTCGAGGCCATGGAGTACGAGGAAGACCTTCCGCGCGGCCGCATCAACGACGGCCGCCGCCATTGGCGCGAAGAGGGCGAGGCCGGCGACGCACGCGATGTGCTCGACAAGCTCGATGCCCCGCGCGAACAACGCCCCGATGTGCGCAGCAGCGTCCCCGCGCGCGGCCCTGCCGGCGGCCGTCCGCACCGCTCGGCTTCGCGCGACCCGTTCTTCGACAAGCCCTACGAACCGGGCGAGCCCGACGCCACCCCCGCCTGGGAAGCCGCCGCCAAGGCCGCGCCTGCGCGTGGCATCTCGAGCAACATCAAGCCCAAGCGCAAGGTCGCAGCGCTGTTCAAGAGCGCCGAGACGAGCTGAGCGCCCGCTTCGGCGCAGCGATAGGAACGGGCCCCTCGGGGCCCGTTTTCATTTTCAGATCACCTGGAAGTGGTGCGTGCCGTCGCGCCCCAGCTGCGCGACCAGGCCGAATTCCCAATCCAGGTAGGCCTGCATGGCCTCGGCCGGCGCATCGGTGCCTTCGTAGGGCCGGCGGTAGCGGTCGGTGCGCGGGGTTGCCAGATGCGTCTCGCCGCTCTCGCCGGCGAAGCCGGCGGCGAACCAGGCGGTGTTGCCGCCTGCCAGCACCTGCACTTCGACATCGGCCTGCCCGCGCGCATCGAACAGTGCGCGCAGATCGGCTGCGGCATAGCGTGCGAGCAGGCTGCTGCCGCAGGTCAGCACGTAGCGCTTCGCGGCCGGGATCACTTCCAGCGCATCCGCGAGCTGCGCGCGGATCGCCCACCAGGCGCCCGGGATGTGCCGCTTCACATGGTTGGCGCTGGTCGTCACGTCGATCACGGCAATGCCAGAGGGCTGCTTCAGCAGCGCCGCGAGCTCGGCCGGCGTGATCTCCTGCACCACGGCGGCCACCGGTGGCCAGGCGGGCGAGGGCGCGGCCTTCTCGCTGAATGCCGCGGCCTCGGGCAGGGCATCGGGCACATAGACCTCCCAGCCCATCTGCGCGAGCCAGGAGGCGCTCATCGAAGCGCGCACGCCGTCGTCGTCGGCCAGCACGATGCGCGCGCCGCGCACCGGCACCTGGTGGTCGGTCTCCTGCACCAGCTGGCCGCCGGGCGCGCTGGCGAAGCCCGGCAGATGGCCGGCCGCGTACTCCTCGGGCGTGCGCACGTCGAAGCGGTAGACGGTGCGTCCGGGCGCCTCCAGCGTGGGCAGGGTCGCCAGGGCGATGCGGCGCACGCCGGCCTGGTCGGCCACGCGGCGCGCATCGGCCTGGGCTTGTGCGCGCTGCGCGTCGGTCAGGGGTGCCGTCGCCCGGCGGTCGGCGCCATGGTCGAGCGTCTGGCCGGCCAGCTTCCAGCCGATGGTGCCGTTGCGCAGCGCGGCCACGGGGTTGGGGATGCCCGCGTTCACCAGCGACTGCGTGCCGATGATGCTGCGCGTGCGGCCCGCGCAGTTCACGATCACCTGCGTCGCCGGGTCCGGCGCCAGCGTGCGCACGCGCAGCACCAGCTCGGCGCCGGGCACGCTGGTGGCCGAGGGGATGCTCATGGTCTGGTATTCGTCGAAGCGGCGCGCGTCGAGCACCACCACGTTGGCCCGGGCCTCGACCAGCGCCTTGACTTCGGGTGCCGACAGCGAGGGCGTGTGCCGCTCGTGTTCGACCAGTTCGCCGAAGGACTTGCTCGGCACGTTCACGTCGCGGAACAGCTCGCCGCCGGCCGCGCGCCAGCCTTCGAGGCCGCCTTCGAGCCGGTGGACATTCGTGTAGCCCAGCGCGGCGAAGGTCTTCGCGGCCTGGGGCGCGAGGTCGATGCCGCCGTGTTCGCCGTACAGCACGATCAGCGTGTCGCGCCGCGGGATCCGGCGCCAGGCCTCGATCTCGATGCGCGACAGCGGCAGGTTGGCGGCCCACAGCGGGTGCGCCTGGGCGAAGGGGTCTTCCTCGCGCAGGTCGATCAGCGCGATCTCGGTGTCGCGCGCGAGCAGGTGGCGGCGGACGTCGGCGGGGGTGAGCGTGGCGTTGGCAGTGGTCATGGAAAGGGATTGTCGATCGTTCGGCGGCCCGTCAGGCCGCGGTGCGCAGCGCAGCCTTGCCCGCGGCCAGCAGGATGGCGTCGTTCTGCGGTGTGTGGATGCGGCTGCAGAGCACGTCGCGGTAGTGGCGCTCCAGCGGGTTGCGGCGGTTCAGGCCGTGGTTGCCGCACAGCTGCAGCGCGATCTCCACGGCGCGCACCGCGTCGCGCGTCACGGTGTATTTCAGCAGCCCGCTGTCGACTGCGCCGGGCGCGCGGCCGGCATCGACCTCGGCCGCGGCATGGTCGAGCAGCACCCGGTTGCTGCGCAGCAGCGCGCGGATCTCGCCCACCTGTTCCTGCACGCGCGGCAGGCTCGCCAGCGGCGCGCCCAGGCTGCCCGGCGCGCGTTCGTTGAGGAAGCCGGCCAGCCAGTCGGCCGCGGCCTGCGCGACGGCGTCGTAGAGGGAGCCCAGCAGCACCACCATCCACGCCTGCTGCGTGGCGTGGCCGTCGATGTCGGTCTGGCTGCCGGCATCGGGCGCCCAGTCGGCCGGCGCGCGCAGGTCGACCGCATGGTCGAGCGGGATGCGCACGTTCTCGAACACCACCTCGTGGCTGCCGGAGGCGCGCAGGCCCAGGTGGTCCCAGCTCTCGATCACGCGCACGCCGGGTGCATCGCGCGGCACGAGGAAGGTGCCGACCCGTGGCGCGGCCTCGTCGGTACGGCCCCAGACCGCCAGCCAGCGCAGACCCTCGATGCCGGTGGTGTAGAGCTTGTGGCCGTCGATGGCCCAGCCGTCGCCCTCTCTGCGCGCCACGGTGCCGGGCAGCCCGCCCCGTGCGGGCGAACCCAGCGCCGGCTCCACGCGCAGCGAATTCATGAGGGCACCGCGCTGGACCGCGTCGTGCAGCACGCGCTCGCGCAGGTGCCGCGGCCAGCGGCTGTCGGCCCGCGCGATGGCGTTGTGCTGCAGGTAGGTCATGGTGAGGATCAGCGCGGTGGCGGGCTCGCCGCGCGCCACGGCCGCGATCACCCGCCGTGCCGTGCCCAGCGACGCACCGCCCCCGCCGACGGCGGTGGGCGCCACCAGCGCGATCAGCCCGTGCTGCTGCAGCGCGGCGAAGTTGTCGTGCGGGAAGCCGCCGAAGCGGTCGTGGTCGGCGGCGGTCGCGGCGAAGCGCGCCGAGAGTTGCGCCAGCAACACATCGTCTAAGCCGGTGTCGGGTGAAGGGGCGGGGCGTTGCAGGGCATGGGTGCTCATGGCACCGAAGGTAAAGCCGGGCCCCCGCAGCGCGAACAAAGTTTCGCGCATATCCAAACACGCTTTTCCTCCTTGGGTTTCGCGCGCTCGGCGCTTACGGTCTCGGTCCTGCATCTCCGCTTTGCACGTCCACGTCGAAGGAAATCCCATGCGCAGTCCCATCGAATTCATCGGCATGATCCAGGGCCAGAAGGTCTCGGAAGTCCATGCACCCAGCGGTCCCGCGATCGACCGCGATTACGTCCGGGCCTTCGCCCAGGCGCACGAGAACGCGGGCTTCGACCGCATCCTGGTGCCGCACCATTCGACCGGCCCCGACGCGACGCTGACCGTCGCCTACGCCGCCTCGGTCACCGAGCGCATCCACTTCATGCTCGCGCACCGGCCCGGCTTCGTGTCGCCCACGCTGGCCGCGCGGCAGTTCGCCTCGCTCGACCAGTTCAGCGGCGGCCGGCTCGCAGTGCACTACATCTCGGGCGGCTCCGACGACGAGCAGAAGCGCGACGGCGACTGGCTCGACCACGACCAGCGCTATGCGCGCACCGACGAGTACCTCGAGGTGCTGCACAAGGTGTGGCAGGCCGACAAACCCTTCGACCACGAAGGCGCGCACTACCGCTTCCAGAGCACCTTCTCGGAGGTCAAGCCGGTGCAGACGCGCAACGGCAGGCCGCACGTGCCGGTGTACTTCGGCGGCGCGTCGGCGGCGGCGATCCCGGTCGCGGGAAGGTACGCCGACGTGTATGCGCTGTGGGGCGAGTCGCTCGACCAGGCCCGCGAGCTGACCACCCGCGTGCGTGCCGAGGCCGCGAAGCACGGGCGCAGCGTGCGCTTCTCGGTGTCGTTCCGCCCGATCCTCGCGCAGACCGAAGAGGCCGCCTGGGCGCGTGCCGAGACCATCCTCGCCGAGACCAAACGCCTGCGCGTGGTGCAGGGCTACAACCGCGGCGGACCGCAGCAGAGCGAAGGCGCGAAGCGCCTGCTGGCCGCGGCCGCGCAGGGCTCGCGCGTCGACAAGCGGCTCTGGACCGCGGTGGCCGAAGAGATCGGCGGGCGCTCCAACAGCACCGCGCTGGTGGGGACGCCCGAGCAGGTCGCCGATGCGCTGCTCGACTACTACGACCTGGGCGTGACCACCTTCCTGATCCGCGGTTTCGACCCGCTGGAGGACGCGGCCGACTACGGCCGCGCGCTGATCCCGCGCACGCACGAACTGGTGGCGCAACGCATCGCGTCGGCCCGCAAGGCCGCCTGATTTTTCTCCTTCTCCCTCCCCCGTCGGGGGAGGGCAGGGGTGGGTGCCCGCAGCCGTCGATGCCGTGACGTTGGTTGACGCCGTCGAGCCCGAGCCCGAACTTCTCCTGTCATTTCCCTGCGAGGTCCATCCACATGAACACATCCCTTTCACGCCGCGGCGTCCTGCGTGCCGGTGGTGCCGCCGCCGTGGTCGCATCGAGCGGTCTGCTCGCTTCGCGCGCCTGGTCGCAGCCGCGCAAGCTCACCTTCGCCTGGAACGCCTCGGCCTTCTGCCTGTCGCCGGTGGTGGTGGCGCAGGAGCGTGGCTTCTTCGAGAAGAACGGCCTGCAGGTGGACCTGATCAACTACACCGGCTCGACAGACCAGTTGCTCGAGTCGCTGGCCACGGCCAAGGCCGATGCGGCGGTCGGCATGATCCACCGCTGGCTCAAGCCGCTGGAGTCGGGCTTCGACGTGAAGATCGTGGGCAGCTCGCACGGCGGCTGCGTGCGGCTGGTGGGCGTGAAGGAGGCCGGCATCACCGACCTGCAGAAGCTCAAGGGCAAGACCATCGGCGTGTCGGACATCGCGAGCCCGGGCAAGAACTTCTTCTCGATCCTGCTCAAGAAGAACGGCATCGACGCCGACAAGGACGTGAGCTGGCGGCAGTACCCGGCCGACCTGCTCGACATCGCGGTCAACAAGGGCGAGATCCAGGCCATCGCCGACGGCGACCCGACGCTCTACCTGATCGAGAAGCGCAACAAGGGCCGCTACGTCGAACTCGCGTCGAACCTCTCGGGCGAATACAAGGACAAGGTCTGCTGCATCGTCGGCGCGCGCGGCGAGCTGGTGCGCAAGGACAAGCCCACGGTGGCGGCGCTGGTGCGTTCGATCGTGCAGGCCTCGGACTTCGTGGCCGAGAACCCCAACGAGTCGGCCAAGCTGTTCGCCAAGTACTCGCCCAAGGTGCCGGTCGAAGACCTGCAGGCGCTGCTGGGCACGCTCACGCACGGCCACCATCCGGTGGGCAAGAACCTGCGCGACGAGGTCGAGTTCTATGCGCGCGACTTCCGCTCGGTCGGCGTGCTCAAGGCCTCGACCGATCCGGCGCGGCTGGCGAATCACGTGGCGGTGGACGTGCTCTCATGAGCGCCGCGCCGGGCCGCCCCAAGCAAGCTCGCACCGCAGTGCGCAGCACGGAGGTGCTCCTATGACGACGGCAGAACAGCTTCTGGGCGGTCGCATCGACAGGCCTGCGCCTGCGGCTGCGCGGGTGCAGCCCGCGCGCGCGGCGGCCGTGCCCGCATCGCTGCACGACGTCGTCGTCACCGGCCTCTGGCGCACCGGCATCGTGGCGGCCCTCGCCTGGCTGGCCTTCGGCGCGCTCACGCTCTACTGGCCCAACAAGGAAGTGGGCTTCAACGACTGGACCTTCACCACCGAACTCGGCGTGGCCGCGCTGGTCGCGGGCGTCGTGCTGCTGCTCGTGGCACTGCTCGGCGCGCACGCCGGTGCGGCAGGCCGCCGGTTGCGGCCCGCGGGCCAATGGCTGATCGCCGCGCCGCTGCTGCTCGCGCTGTGGGAAGTGCTGACCGCCAAGCTGGGCCTGCTGCCGCCGCCCTTCTTCGCGCCGCCGCAGAGCCTGATCGACGTGGCCTACGAGGACTGGGCCCGGCTCGGCCTCTCGACCGCGCATTCGCTGCGCCTGCTCGCGCACGGCTTCGTGCTGGGCGCGCTGGTCGGCTTCGGCACCGGCGTGTGGATCGGCTGGTCGCGCATCGCGGGCTACTGGGTGCATCCGGTGCTGCGCTTCCTCGGGCCGGTGCCCGCGTCGGCGCTGCTGCCGCTGGCCTTTTTCTTCGCGCCCTCGAGCTACGCCGCGGCGGTGTTCCTGGTCGGGCTCGCCACCTTCTTCCCGGTGGCGGTGCTCACCTGGTCGGGCGTGGCCTCGGTGAACAAGAGCTACTACGACGTGGCGCGGACGCTGGGCGCGTCGGAGTGGTTCCTGGTGCGGCGGGTGGCGATCCCGGCCGCGCTGCCGCAGGTCTTCGTGGGCCTGTTCATGGGCCTGGGCGCTTCGTTTTCGGTGCTGGTCACGGCCGAGATGATGGGCGTCAAGGCCGGCCTGGGCTGGTACCTGCAATGGGCCCAGGGCTGGGCCGCCTACGCCAACATGTACGCGGCGCTGCTGGTGATGGCGGTGCTGTGCTCGGGCCTGATCACGCTGCTGTTCACCGTGCGCGACCGTGCGCTGTCGTGGCAGAAGGGGACCGTCAAATGGTAGGCGCCGCATCGGCAACGCGTGCGCCCGCCAAGGCTGGCGCGCACATCGACATCGAGGGCGTGAGCCACTGGTTCAAGCAGCAGGACGGCGTGCTGCAGGTGCTCGACCACATCGATCTGCGCGTGCAGCCCGGCGAGTTCGTCGCGCTGCTCGGGCCCAGCGGCTGCGGCAAGTCGACGCTGCTGCGCCTCGTGGCCGGGCTCGAGCCCGCGACCGTGGGCCGCATCGCGCAGGACGGTGAAGCGATCACCCGGCCCGACCCGTCGCGCATCGTCGTGTTCCAGGACCCGACGCTCTACCCCTGGCGCAACGTCCGGGACAACGTGGCGCTGGGCCTGCAGGCGCGCGGCCTGTGGAAGACGCAGCGTTCGCGTGTCGACGATGCGCTGGCGCTGGTGGGCCTGACTGACTTCGCGAAGAGTTTTCCGCACCAGCTCTCGGGCGGCATGGCGCAGCGTGTGGCACTGGCGCGCGCGTTGGTCAACGACCCGCAGCTGCTGGTGCTCGACGAGCCGCTGGGCAAGCTCGATTCGCTCACGCGCATCGCGATGCAGAGCGAGCTGGTCAAGCTCTGGCAGCGCGCGGGCTTTTCGGCGCTGCTGGTCACGCACGACGTGGAGGAGGCGCTGTTCCTCGCCAACCGCGTGATCGTGCTGAGCGACCGCCCGGCGCGCATCGCGGCCGAACTGGTGGTCGACCTGCCGTACCCGCGGCACCGCAATCATCCGCGGTTGGTCGAGTTGCGCCATCAGGCGCTGCGGCACCTCGGTTTGGACGCCAGCTGGTGAGGGAGTCGGTCGAGCCGTGGACGCTGTG
This sequence comes from Variovorax frigidus, assembly GCF_051216515.1. NCBI lineage: Bacteria > Pseudomonadati > Pseudomonadota > Betaproteobacteria > Burkholderiales > Comamonadaceae > Variovorax > Variovorax frigidus. Next base: position 200,633 of record NZ_JBPJZF010000008.1, on the reverse strand, counting down.
ATCGAGAGCGGCTGGCTCAACGCCCTGATCACGTTGCTGCATTCGGTGCAACTCTCGCTCCTGCGCGTGCTCGGCTGGCTGGGCTTGGCGGACACCAGCCATGGCCAGACCGCATGGCCCTGGGCATGGCGGCTGTCGGGCGAGAACCTGCTGATCGACGGGGGCCAGGCGCGGCGACTGGGCTCGACGGTGGCGGTGCTCGTGCTGTGCGGGCTCGTGCTGTTGCTGGCGATCTTCTGGCGCCGGCGTCGCTGGTACTTGCTGGCCACCGTGCCCCTGCTGCTGCTCGTCGCGCCCTGGCCCGACGCGCACGTGGTCTGGGTGCCGGCCACGCCGAGCAGCTTCCATCGCTCGCCCAGCGGCTTCACGGTGCAATCCATCGCGCAGGGCCGTGCGCTGTATGCGCAGCATTGCCTGGCCTGCCACGGCAGCGACGGGCGAGGGCAGGGGCCGCTCGCGGCGGCGCAGCCGGTGTGGCCGCCCAACCTGAGCGGCCCGCTGCTGTGGCGGCGCGCCGACGGCGACCTGCTGTGGCATGTGCTGAACGGCACGCGCGATCGCCATGGCGCACCGTCGATGCCGGCCTTCGGCGGCGTGCTGCGCGACGACGAGGCCTGGGCCCTGATCGATTTCATGAAGGCGCAGGCCGCGGGCGAGACCTTGCGCGCGACCGGCGCCTGGGCGCTGCCGGTGGCGCTGCCCGATGCTGCGGTGCGCTGCGATGGCGGCCCGGCACGCACGCTCGCGAGCTGGCGCGGCCAGCGCGTGCGCATCGTGGCCGCGGGCGAGCCGCCCCTGGAGGACCCGCGTCTCGTGACGGTCTGGCTGCGCCCCACCGCCTCGGCCGGGCCGAGCGCGGGCTGCGTGCTCGAGGGCGATGCCGCCTGGGCCGCGTTCTCGCAGGTCGCCGGCAGCGCTGCGCTGGCGGGCGCCGAACTGCTCGCCGACCGCGACGGCTGGCTGCGCGCGCTCGGACGACCGGGGCAGGCGGGCTGGTCCGACGACGACCTGCTGTGCCGCACCGAACTCGCGCCGCGCGCCGCCGACGCGTCACCGCCCACCGACGGCCTGGAGGCGCTGATCCGCCGCATGGACGCGCAGCCGGTGCGCTTCGTCAAGGGCGGCTTCGTCCACTGAATTCACTCGTCTCTCAAGGAAAAAACCATGACCTTCGCATCCCGCCGCCAGTTCGTGGCCCAGGCCCTCGGCACCGCCGCGGCGCTGGCCTTGCCCGCCGTCGCCTCGCACGCACAGGCCCGCCCGGTGCTCAAGGCCGGCGACCAGAAGGGCGGGCTGCGTGCGCTGCTCGAGGCCGCGGGCGGACTCGAAGGACTCGGCTACGACATCCAGTGGTCGGAGTTCCCGGCCGCCGCGCCGCTGGCCGAGGCGCTCAATGCGGGCGCGGTCGATTCGGGACCGATCGGCGATGCGCCGCTGATCTTCGCGCTGGCCGCGGGCACGCGCGTGAAGGCCATCGGCGCGAACCGTTCCGACGCCTACGGCACGGCCGTGCTCGTGCGCCCCGACTCGCCACTCAAGACCGCGGCCGACCTCAAGGGCAAGAGCATCGCGACCAACCGCGGCTCGATCGGGCACTACGTGGCGCTCAAGGCCATCGGCTCGGCCGGCCTGAAGCCCGAAGACGTGAACATCCGCTTCCTGGCGCCCGCCGATGCCAAGCTGGCGCTCACGCAGGGCTCGGTCGACGCCTGGGCCACCTGGGAGCCCTACACCGCGCTGGCCGAGGTGAGCAGGCACGCGCGGGTGCTGGTGAGCGGGCGCGGCCTGCTGCCGGGCCTGAGCTACCTCGCCGCCACCGACAGCGCCATCGCCACCAAGCGGCCGGTGCTGCAGGATTTCCTGCAGCGCGTGGTGAAGGCGCAGCACTGGTCGTACAACAACGTCGACGCCTACTCGGCGGCGCTGGCCCGGATCATCGGCATCCCGCCCGAGGCGGCCAAACTGCAGTTCGAGCGCCGCCAGCAGAAGTGGGTGGCGATCGACGCGCAGGTCATCGCCGACCAGCAGGCCACGGCGGACTTCTACCTGCAGGTCGGGCTGATCAAGCAGCGGCTGGATGTGAAGGGGACCTTCGACACCGGGTTCGGGGTCGCGGGCTAGGGCCTGTGAGCGCTATTTCCGGGGATCGCGTTGGTTGAGCCAGGGGCTGGATGCAAGGCGCACGCGCGCAGCAAGGCTGAAGCCTTGCAAGCGTGGGCAACGCCGCAGACGGCCCCTGGCTCAGCCAACCCTTCGGGAAGGCCCGCCATGACGGGCCACTCGGCGTTGCGTTCCTTGCGCGTGCTTCAGCACGCGCGGCGTCACGCGCCTTGATTGGCCCGCCATGGCAGGCCTTCGCGACCCCGGAAATAGCGTTCACAGGCCCTAACCCGGCTTCTGCGCCTGGTCGCACTGCACCTCGAGGTGCTCGATGTCGTCCAGCGTGGCGCCGATGCGTGCCGCGCTGAGGCAGCCGCCCCAGACGCAGCCGGTGTCGGTCGAGAGCAGGCCGGGCCGGTCGATCCAGCCCAGTGTCGACCAGTGGCCGAAGGCGACGGTGGCGTTCGCGGCGCGGCGCTGCGGCACCTCGAACCAGGGCATGAAGCCGGCCGGCGGGGCGTCGGCGCTGTCCTTGGTGTCGAAGTCCATCACGCCGTCGGCGGTACAGAAGCGCAGCCGGGTCAGCCCGTTGACGATGGCGCGCAGCCGCGCCGTGCCGGTCAGCGCGTCGCTCCATTGCGCGGGCTCGTTGCCGTACATGGTGCGCACGAACTCGCCCAGCGTCGGGCCGCGCAGCACCGACTCGACCTCCGAGGCCAGTACCAGCGTCTGCGCCACGCTCCATTGCGGCAGCACGCCGGCATGCACCATCAGCAGGTCGCGCCCGCCCACGGTCTGGTGCAGCGCCATCGCCTGGTGGCGCAGCCAGTCGATCAGCGCGTCGCGGTCGGGCGCGTCGAGCACGCCGTCGAGCGTGTCCTTGCGGCCCGATTTGCGTGCGCCGTGCGCCACGCCCAGCAGGTGCAGGTCGTGGTTGCCCAGCAGGCTGCGGGCCGCGCCGCCCAGCGACTGCACCCGGCGCAGCACCTGGGCCGAGGCCGGGCCGCGGTTGACCAGGTCGCCCAACAGGACCAGCGTGTCGCGGCTGGGAGAGAAGTCGATGCGCTGCAGCAGGCGGCCCAGGGCTTCATCGCAGCCCTGCACGTCGCCGATCAAGTAAAGTGCCATGTCCCCATTCTCTCCTTCGTTCATGGATGTTTTCCTGCTGGCCTTGCTGACCACGCTCAACGCGCTGTTCGCAATGTCCGAAATGGCCCTTTCCACCAGCCGTCGCGCACGGCTCGCCGCATTCGCAGAAACGGGGGATGCCGGCGCTGCCGCAGCGCTCAAGCTGATGCAGGACCCGACCCAGTTCCTGTCGAGCGTGCAGATCGGCATCACGTCCATCGGCATGCTCAGCGGCATCGTCGGCGAAGCCGCGTTCGCGGCCCCGCTGGCGGTCTGGATGGAAAGCGTGGGCATGGGGGCCGGCACGGCGAGCATCGCCTCGACCGCGGCAGTCGTGACCTGCATCACCTTCTTCACCATCATCTTCGGCGAGCTGGTGCCCAAGCGCATCGGCCAGCTCTACCCCGAGCCGGTGGCGCGTTTCGTGTCGCGGCCGATGCGTGCGCTGGCCACCGGCGCCAAGCCCTTCGTGCTGCTGCTGTCGGGCGCCACCGCGATGATCCTGAAGCTGCTGCGCATCGACTCCAACGCCGCCCGCACGGTGACGGAAGAAGAAATCTCCGCCAGCCTGGAGGAGGGCGTGGATGCCGGCGTGATCGAGATGCACGAGCACCAGATGGTGCGCAACGTGTTCCACCTCGACGACCGTCGCCTCAGTTCGCTGATGGTGCCGCGGGCCGACATCGAATGGCTGGACGCCACCGACACCGTGGCCTCCAGCCTGCAGAAGGTGGCGGACGCCGGCGCGCTCAACCTGGTGCATTCCTGGTACCCGGTCTGCCGCAACTCGCTCGACGACGTGGTGGGCGTGATCAGCGTGGCGCACCTGCTGCGGCTCGGCCCGCAGCACGACGGCACCATCGAGGGCGTGGCGCAGCCGGCCTCCTTCGTGCCCGAGACGCTGACCGGCATGGAGCTGCTCGAGCAGTTCCGCATGCGCGCCGGGCGGCTGGTGTTCGTGGTCGACGAGTACGGCGTGGTGCAGGGCCTGATGACGCCACGCGACCTGCTCGAAGCCATCACCGGCGAGCTGCAGTCCAACACCACCACCGACGCCTGGGCCCACAAGCGCGAGGACGGCGCCTGGGAGCTCGACGGCCTGATGCCGGTGTCGGAGCTGCGCGCGCGGCTCGCAATCCGCGAACTGCCCGAGGAAGAGCGCGGCCGCTACAACACCGTGGCCGGCCTGCTGATGGCGGTGTCGGGCCAGTTGCCGATCGTCGGCGAGCGCATCGAGTGCGCGGGCTGGACCTTCGAGGTGAAGGCCCTCGAAGGTCGCCGAATCGACCGCGTGGTGGCCCATGCGAGCACCGAGGCCGACGATGGACGATCCTGAATTCGAGTACCTGAAAGGCCAGGCCCGGCCGGGCTTTCCCGCGCTGTTCGCCGAGTTCGCGCAGAGCAGCGCCGAGGCGGTGCGCCAGGGCCCGTGCACGCTCGACCTGCACTACGGTGTCGGCGAACGCTGCACCTTCGACTTCTTCGACGCCGGGCCGCGCGCCCGGGGCGTGCTGGTGTACCTGCACGCGGGCTACTGGCAGTGGCGCGACAAGGCGGGCTTCCGCTTCGTGGCGCCGTCGCTGGTGCAACGCGGGCTGCACGTGGCGATGGTCAACTACCCGCTGTGCCCGGGCGTCTCGCTGGCCGCGCTGACCGAGACCGTGCGCAGCGCCATGCCGGCGGTGCTCGCCCATGCCGACGCCGCATTGCCCCTGATTGCTGCGGGCCATTCCGCCGGCGGGCACCTGGCGATGGAGATGGGGCTCACCGACTGGGCGGCGCGCGGTCTGCCCACGGTGGAAGTGGCGGGCGTGCTGGCGCTGAGCGGTCTCTACGACCTCGTGCCGCTGGCGCAGACCTCGCTCAACGAGAACCTGCGGCTCGATGCCGACAGCGCGATGGCCGCGTCGCCGCTCTACCGCGCGGTGTCGAACGGCCCGCCGCTGCTGCTGGCCGCCGGGGCCGACGAGACGCCCGCGATGCGCGAGCAGAGCCGGCGCATGCACGAGGTCTGGCTGGCCATGGGCAACCACTCCGCGCTGCACTTCGAGCCCGGCGCCGACCATTTCAGCCTGCTGCAGCGGCTGGTCGAACCGGGCAGTGCGCTGGGGCGGCAGGTCGATCTGCTGCTGGAACATGCCTTGAGCTGAGAGCGTGCGAATGAGCCTGCTGCGCACGCCGATCCCGCATCTGCGGTGCTCACGGCACGGCAGTGCGGCTCCGCTCCAGACCCCAGCCTTGGCAGGCTCGGCGCGCTCGCGACGGCTCCTTCACACGTTCTGAGCCGTTGAGGCGTCCATGCAACGCTTCGGCGTGCGCAGGCACCGCGAAGGTCGATCGATGGGTAGAATGCGAATCCTTCTCATTTAACCATCGGTGACGATTCGCATGACGCCACATTTCGCCCGTCGATCGACGCTTTCCCTTGCACTGGGCCTTCTGTCGCTGCAGGCGGCCGCGCAGGGTGCCAGCGCCACGTTGCCCGAAGTGCGTGTCGACGCCAACGCCGAGCGGGAGACCGCCACCTCGGCGGTGATCGGCTACCGCGCGAAGAACGCCGTCACCGCGACCAAGACCGACACGCCGCTGGCCGAGACGCCGCAGGCGGTCACCGTCGTGACCCGCGACCAGATCGTCGACCAGGGCGCGACCAGCCTGCAGGACGCACTGGGCTACGCGGCGGGCGTGCGTTCCGACGCTTACGGCCTCGATGCGCGGACCGACTCGGTGCGCGTGCGCGGCACCAGCCCCGACGTCTACCTCGACGGCCTGCGCCAGGCCTATGGCTACTACACCAGCACCACCCGAACCGAGCCCTACACGCTGGAGCGGCTCGAGGTGCTGCGTGGGCCCGCGGGCATGCTGTTCGGCTCGGGCACGGCCGCCGGCATCGTCAACATGGTCAGCAAGCGGCCGCAGACCGAGACGCAGCGCGAAGTCGGCGTGCAGTTCGGCAACTGGGGCCGCAAGCAGATCCAGGCCGACCTGACCGGTGCGTTGAGCGCGGACGGCGACTGGTCGTACCGCCTGATCGCCCTGCACCGCAATGCCGACACGCAGGTCGACCACGTGCCCGACGACCGCAGCCTGATCGCGCCTTCGCTGACCTGGCGCCCCAGCGCGGCCACCTCGCTCACGCTGCAGGCGCTGTGGCAGAAGGACAAGAGCGGTTCGAGCTCGCAGTTCCTGCCGTGGGAAGGCACGATCCTGCCCAACCCCAACGGCCGCATCCCCGCGAGCCGCTTCATCGGCGAGCCTGGCGACTACTACAACAGCGAACGCAAGACCTTCGGCTGGCTGTTCGAGCACAAGTTCAACGACACCTGGACGGTGCGCCAGAACTTCCGCATGGCCCAGAACGACAACGACAACCGCTACCACTACGGCGACTTCTTCAGCACCGTCGGCGGCTGGGGCCAGGACCCGATCAACAAGCGCCTGCTGGGCCGCGTGACCGACAGTTCGGCCACGCGCAATCGCATCACCGCGATCGACAACCATGCCGAGGCGCACTTCGCCACCGGCGAGGCTCGGCACACGCTGCTGATCGGCGCCGATTTCTCGCGCCAGACCGAGAACGTCGCGAGCGGCTATACCTTCAGTGCGATCGATGCGTACGCGCCGGTCTATGGCAACTTCACCGAGCCCGTGCGCTCGGACCGGCCGCGCACCACCCAGCGCAACGCGGGCCTCTACGCGCAGGACCAGATCAAGTGGAACCAGTGGATCTTCCTGGCCGGCCTGCGCCATGACCGCGCCGTGTCGGGCTCGGCCGGCAGCGAGGACCAGACGACCAGCGCCACGACCAAGCGCTTCGCCGTGATGTACGCGCTGCCCTCGGGCTTCTCGCCCTACGTCAGCTACGCCGAGTCCTTCACGCCGCAGGCCGCGGCCATGGGCCAGACCTTCAAGCCGCTGCGCGGCGAGCAGTGGGAAGTGGGCGTCAAGTACGAGCCCAAGGAACGTGCGATGGCCTACAGTGCCGCCGTCTACGACCTGCGCGAGAAGAACCAGATCCGCCAGCCGATGCCGGGCGTCTTCACCCAATTGGGCGAGACCCGAAACAAGGGCGTCGAGCTCGAGGCCAAGGGTTCGATCGGCCGCGACCTCGACCTGATCGCGAACTACCACTACATCGATGCCGACGCGCAGCTCGAAGGTCTGCCCAAGAACCAGGCCAGCGTCTGGGCCAAGTACCGCTTCGCGCTGGCCGGCACCACCGGCTTCTCGGTCGGTGCAGGCGTGCGCTACCTGAGCAACTTCCGCGACACTTCGGGCGGCGGCTACGGCCCGAACATTCCGAGCGTGGCGTTGCTCGACGTCGTGCTGGCCTACGAAACCGCCCAGTGGCGCTATGCGCTCAACCTCAACAACGCCACCGACAAGACCTACTTCAGCACCTGTTTGGCGCGCGGCGACTGCTGGTACGGCAAGGGCCGGGAAGTGGTGGCCAGCGCCACCTACCGCTTCTGATCCGCAGCTGAAAAATGACAAAGACCACGATGAACAGCCGAAGAATCAAGACCTGGGCCTGGGTCCACAAGTGGAGCAGCCTGGTCTGCACCGTGTTCATGCTGCTGCTGTGCATCACGGGGCTGCCGCTGATCTTCCACCACGAGATCGGCCACCTGCTGGGCACCGAGATCGAGGCGCCGAAGATGCCGGCGAACACGCCGCGCGTGAGCCTCGACCGCGTGCTCGAGGTCGCCAAATCGAAGCACCCCGATCGCGTGGTGCAGTTCGTCTCGCAACCCGAAGACGACGACGGCCTGTGGTTCGTCACGCTCACGCCCACGCCCGCGCCCACCGACGATTTCAAGTCGGTCGCGGTCGATGCGCGCACCGGCGACGTGCTGGCGCAGCCCAAGTTCGACGAGGGCTTCATGTACGTGATGTTCAAGCTGCACGTCGACCTGTTCGCGGGCCTGCCGGGCAAGCTCTTCCTCGGCTTCATGGGCCTGCTGCTGCTGGTCGCCATCGTCTCGGGGGTGGTGCTCTACGCGCCCTTCATGCGCAAGCTCGAATTCGGCACGGTGCGCCACGACAAGCGTCCGCGCCTCAAGTGGCTGGACCTGCACAACCTGCTGGGCGTCGTCACGCTGGTGTGGGCCTTCGTGGTGGGCGGCACCGGCATGATCAACACCTGGGCCGATCTGGTGATCAAGTACTGGCAGTACGACCAGCTGAGCGCACTGCTCGCGCCCTACAAGGACCAGCCGGTGGTGGCAGTGACCGAGCGGGCTTCGGTGCAGAAGTCGCTCGACGCGGCCTACGCGCAGGCGCCGCAGTCCAAGCTGTCCTTCATCGCGTTCCCGGGCACGGCCTTCTCGAGCCCGCACCACACGACGGTGTTCCTGAAGGGCAACGAGCCCTTCACCTCGAAGCTGCTGCAGCCGGTGCTGGTCGACGCCAAGACCGCGACCGTGACGGCCGCGCCCAAGCTGCCCTGGTATCTGACGGCACTGCTGGTCTCGCAGCCGCTGCACTTCGGCGACTACGGCGGCATGCCGATGCAGATCCTCTGGGCACTGCTCGACATCGCGACCATCATCGTGTTGGGCAGTGGCCTCTACCTGTGGCTCAAGCGCGGCAACAGCGTGCCGCTGCCGAAGGGCAAGGCGCCCGCGGCAGCGCAGCCCCAGCCCGCGCTGGCCCTGAAGGAGGGCCGCCCATGAAGCCCAGGCACGCGTTTCGGAAACTCTGGGGCTGGCCGATCGCGCTGGGCCTGCTGACCACCGTGGGCCTGATCTCCGCGCTGTTCAGCGACGGCGGCGCGGGCGACATGCTGGCCTGGCTCACGCTGGGCATCCCGGTCGGCGTGTGCGTCTGGTTCGGATGGGTGCGCAAGCCGCGTTAAGCCCTTTGCACGCCGGGCCTGCGCTGTCGTCAGGGGCGCAACACGATCGCGCCGGTGCTTGCGCGGCTCTCCGCGGCCCGGTGGGCGTCCGCCACCTGGTCGAGGCGGAAGGTCGCGCCGATCGTGGCACGCACGGCGCCGCTCTGCATGGCGGCGAACACATCCGCTGCGTTGGCGCGGAAGGTCGCCACGTCGGCGTTGTGTGGAAACACGGACGGTCGGGTGAGGAACAGGCAGCCCTTCTTGTTCAGCAGTTCGGGGTCGATGGCGGGCGCCGGTCCGGAGGCTGCGCCGAAGAGCACGACCATGCCGAAGGGCGCCGCGCAATCCAGCGAAGCCATGAAGGTGTGCTGGGCCACCGAGTCATAGACCACGCGGGCCTTGCGTCCGTCCATGGCCGCGAGGACCTGGGCCACCCAGTCGGGCTGTGAATAGTCGATCGCGGCGTCGCAGCCGGCGGCCAGCGCCGCCGCACACTTGGCCTGCGAACCGGCGGTGCCGATCACGGTGGCCCCCAGCGCCTTGGCCCAGCCGCTGAGGATCTGCCCGACCCCGCCCGCCGCGGCGTGGACCAGCACCATGTCGCCCGGCTGCACGGCATAGGTCTTCTTGACCAGGTACTGCGCCGTCATGGCCTTGAAGAACACGGCCGCGGCGTCTTCGTCGCTGATGCCGTCCGGAATCTTCACCAGCTTGCTGGCCGCCACATTGCGCCGGTCCGCGTAGGCGCCGACACCGGCATTCATGTAGACGACGTGGTCTCCCACCGCCAGATCGGCAACGCCCGCGCCCAGCACCTCCACCACGCCGGCAGCTTCGTGGCCCAGGCCGGTCGGCGTCGGCAGCGGGTACTTGCCGGCGCGCTGGTAGATGTCGATGTAGTTGAAGCCGATCGCGGTCTGGCGCAACTGGACTTCGCCCGCGGCCGGCGGCGGCAGGTCGACCCGTTCGAGGCGCATGACCTCCGGTCCGCCGAAGGCCGTGAGTCGGATGGCGTGTGCAACGTTCGTCATGGAAGATTTGCTCCTGTGGGAATGGCCGCAGCCTCAGCGAAGTCCGGCCTGGATGCGCCTCAGCGTCGAGAGCCACGCGAGATAGTCCGCATCGTCTTCGCCCAGCTCCGCCCAGGTGTCGTGTCCGTCCGCCTCGGGGTCGTCGAGGATGGCCTGGATGGCATCGACGGCGGCTTGCCTGAGCGCGGCCGGGGGTGCCGCCTTTCCGACGCACCAGGCGGCGACGTCCGGATGAAGGTCGATGCCGTCGTGGCCGCCGAGCACGGCCAGCACCGCCCCGGCCGCGACGACGCTTTCCGTCGAACCCGTGTTCAACGTCTCCTGGATGAACGACAGCGGGTTCGGCGCTTCGCGCAGTTCGCCAAACCAGTCCAGTGCATCGTCATTGCCAAAACTCTCGGTAGACCACGTGCCCATCTTCAGACTCCCATGTCGATGTGTGGATGCCAATGCCGCATTCTCGTCGCGATCCGCTGGCACCCGCGCTGCTGCGCTTCAATCACCACGGTGAGCGGACCGGGGCGCGGTCGGCCCCGGCATCGGCTATCGTGCTGACCCCGGGCCGCTCGCCCGCACTCTGGTCCTTTCCGCCATGCCTCATCCTGTCCCCATGACTCTCGGACGAAGATTCCTGCTCTTCGGCGCCGCACTGGCAGCGCTGGTCGCATCGGGCTGCGGGAGGATCGTTCGAGCCGAACCTTCGGCGCTCGCGACGGAACCGGCACGCGGCGATGCGCCGGAGTGGCTCACGGTCGACTGCTCGCTGGAACCCGGGGACGTGGTCCCGAGCCGCGCGGGCAATGCGGGCGGCTCGATGTCCGGCACCCTGACGCTGAACACGGGCGACTTCAGATGGCGCCTGAACTACGCGCGGCTGAGCGGGCCGGCGACGCTCGCCGGCTTTTACGGCCCTGCCGCCCCGGGCAGCAACGGCCCGCTGGCGATCCAGTTGCCGCCGCACAGCCAGGCCGTGCAGCACAACCCGGGCCCCGACGCCGGCTACGAGCTGACTGGCCACAGCAGGTTGACGCCGACACAGGTGGCCGAGGTCAGGGCCGGCCTCTGGTACGTCAGCGTGTCGACCCGCGCCTGGCCGGCGGGTGAAGTCCGCGGGCAGATGAAGCGCAGTACCTTCGGCGCGCACGGTGTCTGAGCGATGCGCTTCGAGACATCGCTCGGCTGCAGCCGAAATTCGAAGCTCACCCGCCCTTCGCTTTTCCCCAACCCCACTTGAGTTCATCCCGTGCCCGAACAGTTCCTCATTCGCCCCGCCGTCGAAGGCGACTTCGATGCATGGCTTCCCCTGTGGGACGGCTACAACGCGTTCTACGGCCGCAGCGGTGCGACAGCGCTACCGAGCGACATCACACGAACGACATGGTCGCGCTTCCACGATGCCGACGAACCGATGCACGCGCTGGTGGCCGAAGGCGAGGCGGGCCTGCTCGGCCTCGCCCACTTTCTTTTCCATCGAAGCACGACGCAGATGGGGCCGAGTTGCTATCTGCAGGATCTGTTCACGGTCGAAGCCGCCAGGGGAAAAGGCGTCGCGCGCGCCCTCATCGAGGAAGTCTATCGGCGGGCGAAGGCCGGCGGTTCCCCGAGGGTGTACTGGCAGACCCACGAGACCAACACAACGGCGATGAGGCTCTACGACCAGGTGGCAGAGAAATCGGGCTTTGTTGTGTATCGCAAGATGCTTTGACCCGACATCGGCGCGACGCATGTCGATCCGGTTGCGCACTTGATGAGCGCGCACGCCGATGGGCGCGTCGGCATGCATGCACTGTCGGTCCGCTTCGTCGAACGCTCTCATGGCCGCGGCGACGCAGGTGCGCCGTGGTCGGGCGCAGACGCCGCCGAACGCATCGGTGAAGACCGCTTGCGTCCGGCCACGGCCTCTGGCGATCCCCGAAACGTGACGGGGTCGCGGGTCGCTGTCAGTTCTGGTCGCTCGTCTCGGTGCGGTCCGGCGACAGGCACAGCGGGCCGGTGCAGGCCGATGCCCGGAAGAACAACGGCGAGTCGGGCTGGCCGAAGTAGCGCAGACCGTTGGCCGTCTGTGCGTTGGCCTGGATGGCGTTGGCCTCCTGCAGGCCGAACACCGGATCCGGGTTGTCGAGGAACTCGTAGGCGAAGCTGCTCGACTGCGTCGTGTCCTTCACGTAGAAGAAGAAGTTCTTGCTGTCTTCCATGAACTGGTTCTTCAGCATCCGGAAGCCCTGCGTCCCCTGGTCGCGTATCTGCGCCTTGAGGTCGTCGGGCGTGCCGCCGACCACGCTCAGCGGGCTGATCACCGCCTTCACTTCGTAGCGTGCCGCGCTGCTCAGGTCCTTCAGGAAGAACTGGTAGTTGCCCTGGTTGTACAGGCCCGGCGTGGCCCACGGCCGGTAGCCGCTCGCACCCTGCGCGTTGGCCCGGTTCACGTACTCGGCGGAGGTGGTGGCATAGGGTTCGGCCGACAGGTCGTAGGTGGCCGATGTGCCGAGGTCCTTGCGGTAGAGCACGGCGAACTCGGGCTCGTTGTTGCTGTTGAGGTCGATGGGCGCCAGGATCTTGAGCAGCACCATGCCGCGCGAGCCCTGGTCCTTCGCCTGCGCCAGCAGCGCCTGCAGCGCGTTGGTCTGCAGGATGTTGTAGGTCAGCCGCTTGTATTCGTAGCTGTAGGTGGTGTCGCTGTCCTTGACCATCATGAAGCGGTCGTGCAACGACAGGGTGCCGCCTCCGGTCTCGCCCTCGAGGTAGCGGTAGCCGGCCGCGCCTTCGCGGTTGAGCAACGCGATGTAGTCGTCGAATCGCTTCTCGGCCGAGTCGGTGTCGGAGTCGCGCTCCTGCTGGAAGGTCAGGAACTTGTAGTTCGCGTTGATCGGCGTGGGTTCCGGGTTGGGTTCGGGGTTCGGCACGGGATCGGTGCCAGGGCCCGGGCCTGTGCCACCGCCGGGATTGGGCGTCGGCACCACGTCGATCGGCGCGCCATCGCCGCCGCCTCCGCCGCCTCCGCACGCCACCAATGCAGCGGCCGCCAGCGTGGCCAGAAACAACTTCGTCTTCATGATCTTCTACCTCCGGTGTTGTCATGCTCGCCGTCACGGAACGGTCCGTGGGGCGATGACTGCGAAGATAGGTGTGCACGCGTCGTGGCACCAGTGCCCAAAGTCACTGTTCTCGGCGAGGGGCCTCGACGTTGCGGTGCCCCGACCGCGCCCCGGGTGCACGCTGGAACGTCGCCGCCATCACGTCCACGCATTCGTCATGCGACTGCGGAAACTGCGCCAGCGAAGCCAGCGGTCGCGGTGTGGCCGCGAGCAACGCCTGCGTATAGGCATGGCGCGGGTCGTCGAACACCGTGTCGCGCGCACCCTGCTCCACGATGCGGCCGCGCTCCATCACGATCACGCGGTCCGCGATCTGCTCGACGGCCGCCAGGTCGTGGCTGATGAACAGGCAGGCAAAGCCGTGGTGCGCCTGCAGGCTCTGGAACAGGCGCAGCACTTGCGCCTGAATGGTCATGTCGAGCGCGGACACCGGCTCGTCGGCGACCACGAAGGCAGGGCGCCGCACCAGCGCGCGTGCAATGGCCACGCGCTGGCGCTGGCCACCCGACAGCTCGTGCGGGTAGCGGGCGCCCAGCCCGTCCAGGCCCACTTCGTCCAGCGTTTCCTTCACACGGCGCAGGCGCGCGGCCGCATCGAGCTCGGGCAGGTGGCGCAGCGGCTCGGCCACGATGTCGTGGACACGCATGCGCGGGTCGAGCGAGGAGAACGGGTCCTGGAACACCAGCTGGCAGGCCAGCCGGAAGCGGTGCAGCGCCGCGCGGTCGGCGGTGCGCACGTCTTCGCCGCGAAACAGGATCTGCCCGCCGTGCGACGGCGCGAGCCGCAGGATGGCCCGGCCCAGCGTGGTCTTGCCCGAGCCGCTGCCGCCCACCAGTGCGACCATTTCGCCGGGGTGGATGTCGAGGTCGAGCGTGTCGATCACGCGTTGCGTCGGATGACGCTTGAAGAGGCCGGCGCGCGCACCGGGGTAGCTCACGCACAGGCCGCGCACCTGCACCAGCGGCGGCTGCGATGCAGCGGGGTTCGCTTTCGTGGCCTGGCGGCGCGGCAACGCATCGACCAGCTTGCGGGTGTAGGGCTGCTTGGGCGCCAAGAGAATTTCGGGCACGTCGCCGGTTTCGACCAGGCGGCCTTTCTCCAGCACGATGGCGCGCTGCGCATAGCGCCCGACCAGGCCCAGGTTGTGGGTGATCAGCAGCACGGCGGTGCCCTGGTCCTTGGCGAGGCCGACCATCAGGTCGAGCACCTCGCGTTGGCTCAGGGTGTCGAGTGCGGTGGTCGGCTCGTCGGCGATCAGCAGACGCGGCTTGAGCAGCATCACGCTGGCCAGCATGATGCGCTGGCGCATGCCGCCCGAAAACTCGTGCGGGTAGGCGTCCATGCAGCGCTCGGGCTCGGCAATCTGCACGCGGCGCAGCATGTCGAGGCAGTGCGTGCGGATCTCGGGCGTCGACAGTTTGGTGTGCATGCGCAGGCCTTCGGCCATCTGCTCGCCGACGCGGTGCACCGGGTTGAGCGACACCATCGGCTCCTGGAACACCATGCCGATGCCCGGCCCGCGGATCGGGCGCATGGCCTTCACGTCGCGCGTGCTCAGGTCTTCGCCGTCGAACACGATCTGCCCGCCGGCCTGCGCGATGCCCGGAGGCAGCAACTGCAGGATGGCGCGTGCGGCCATGGTCTTGCCGCTGCCCGATTCGCCCACCACCGCGAGAAATTCGCCGGGGTGCACGTCGAACGACAGGTCGTGCACCAGCGTCTGGGCGCCGCCGTGCAGGTCGATCTTCAGCTGCCGCACCGACAGCACGGGCTGCGAGGTTTGAGTGCTGGGAGAGGTGGTGTTGCTCATGACTTTTCCGTCCGCGGATCGAGCCGGTCGCGCAGCGATTCGCCCAGCAGGTTGATGCCCAGCAGCGTGAGCGCAATGCACAGGCCCGGCACCACGCACAGCCATACGGCCGAGGCCATGTAGGGGCGCGCGCTCGACAGCATGTTGCCCCAGGTGGGCGCGGGCGGCGGTACGCCCAGGCCCAGGAAGCTCAACGCGCTTTCGGACAGCAGCACCCAGCCGAACATGCTGGTGGCCAGCACGGCGACGGGCGCCACGCAGTTGGGCAGGATGTGGCGCCACATGGTGTAGATCTCGCCGTTGCCGATCATGCGCGAGGCCTCGACGTATTCGCGCTCGCGCAGCGACAGCACGGTGCCGCGCACCACGCGCACCACCGAGGGCGCATAGGCCATGCTCAGTGCCAGCACGATGCCCCACTGGTTGGCGCCGACGATCACCATCACGCCTAGCGCCAGCAACAGGCCTGGAAAGGCCAGCAGTGTGTCGTTGAAGGCCATCAGCACGCGGTCGGTCCAGCCGCGCACGAAGCCCGCGACCACGCCGACCACCAGGCCGATGGCGGTGGCCAGCGCCACGGTAAGCAGCGCGATCAGGCAGCTGGTGGACGCCGCGCGCATGGCGCGACTGGCGACGTCGCGGCCGAACTCGTCGGTGCCGAGCCAGTGCGCCATCGACGGCGCCTGCAGCTTGTTGCGCAGGTCGATGCCCAGCGGGTTGTAGGGTGTCCACAGCGCGGCCACCACCGCCAGGACCAGCAGCACGCCGATGAGCACGCCGCCGATGAGGGTATGGGTCTTGAGCTTCTTCATCACTGCACCGACACCCGTGGATCGAAGAAGGGGTAGCACATGTCCACGATCAGGTTGATGACGACGTAGATGCAGGCCGTGAACAGCAGGCAGCCCTGCAGCACCGGGTAGTCGCGCGCGAAGATCGCATCGATCATCAGGCGGCCGAGGCCGGGCAGGGTGAACACAGTTTCGAGCACCGCGATGCCGCTCAGCAGGTGGCCCAGGATGAGCCCGATCATGGTGAGCGTGGGGTTGAAGGCGTTGGGCAGCACGTGGCGGCGCAGCACCTGCGATTCGGGCACGCCCTTGGCGCGCGCATGCGTCACGTACTCCAGCCGCAGGATCTCGATGGTGCTGGCGCGCGACATGCGCGTGAGCACACCGGTCTCGACCAGCACCAGCGTGACGATCGGCAAGACCACGTACAGCACGCCCTGCGAGAAGTTCTCCGACATCGGCACGTAGCCCACCACCGGCAGCCAGCCAAGGAACTGGCCGAAGAACATCAGCAGCAGCAGGCCGAGCCAGAAGCTCGGCACCGAGAGCATCAGCGTGGCCGCGCCGATGATGGCCAGGTCGGTCGGGCGGTCCTTGCGCCAGGCGGCGACGAGGCCGGCCGGCACCGCGATCAGCGAGGCCAGTGCCACGGCGGTGAGCACGATGAAGGCGCTCACGTGAAAGCGCTCCCAGATCAGCGGCAGCACCGGCAGTGCGTTGGTGGTCGACACGCCGAGGTCGCCGGCCAGCGCATGGCGAAGCCACACGAAGTACTGGGTGACCAGCGGCTGGTCGAGCCCCATCTGGTGGCGCATGAGTTCGAGCTGCGTGGGGTCGGCGCCTTCGCCGAGCATGAGCTGGACCGGGTCGCCCGGAATCAGCCGCATGAGCGTGAAGACGGCAATCGACACCAGCAGCAGCGTCGGGACCGTCATCGCGATCCGGCGCAGGAGGTAGGCGAGCATGGAAGCGGCGCCTCGGTCAGGAGCGGGCGTCGAGCCGGACGTTCCAGAAGCGCGGCTTGGCCGGGGCCCAGCCCTTGAAGCCCACCACGTTCTTGCGCATGGCCGTGGCGTCGCTGGCGTTGAACAGCACGATCATCGGCACGTCCTGCAGCATCTGCTTGTGCATTTCGTCGAACAGCACCTGGCGGCGCGCCTTGTCGCGCGAGACCATCGATTCGGTGAGGCGGGTCTGCGCATACGGGCTGTCCCACACCTTGCGCGGCTGCGCAGCCTTGTCGCCGGACACCATCTCGTAGTTGAGCGAGGGGTCGATGCGCGCCGAGTAGATGAAGGCCATGCTCTGGTACTGGCCCTTGGTGTAGCGGTCGAGCTGCGTGGCCCAGTCGAGCACCTCGAGCTCGACGTTGATGCCGGCTTCGGACGCCATCGCCTGCACCAGCACGGCGGCCGAGTACAGCGCCTCGTAGCGCTTGTTGGCCATGAGCTTGATCGGCTGGCCGCGGTAGCCGGCTTCGGCCAGCAGCTTCCTGGCGGCCGGAACGTCGCGCTTGAAGCCGCCCGTCTGCACGGCGCTGTAGTAGGGGCTGGACGAAGGCACGGCCGAGTTGTTGACGGCCGACAGCCCTTCGGTGACCGACTTCGCAATCTCGGGCGTGTCGAGCGCCAGCGCCAGGGCGCGGCGCATGCGCACGTCTTTCAGCACCGGGTCGTTGGTCTGCAGCAGCAGCGCGACCATGGTCATCACCGGCGTGGTGTCGACCACGACGTCGCTGCGCCCTCGCATCTCGATCACGTCGGAGGGGCTGGGGCTGACGAAGGCGTCGATGCCGCCGCTGTACAGCGCGGCCTTGGCCGCGGCGGAGTCGGGAATGACGACGAAGCGCAGGTTTTCGATCTCGGCCTTCTTGCCGCCGGTGAGACCGTCGCGCGGCTCGCTGCGCGAGGTGTAGCCGTCGAAGCGCGTGAGCTCGATGTACTGGCCGCGCTTCCAGTCTTTCAGCTTGTAGGGACCGGTGCCCACGGGTTCTTTCCACTGGCCGTCGGCACCGACCGAGCTGCGGTGAATGATGGCAGCGCTGCCGCAGTCGGGCCGCGCCATCATCGTGAGGAACAGCGCGCTGGGGCGTTCGATCTTGAAGACCACGGTCTTGGGATTGGTTGCTTCCACCGAGAGCAATTTGGTCATGCCCTTGCCGTCGAACTCGGGCAGGCAGCGCCAGCCGCTGGTGGGCTTCAGGTAGCGCTGCCAGCTCCAGACCACGTCGTCGGCCGTCAGCACGGCGCCGTTCTGGAACTTCACGCCGTCGCGCAGCGTGAAGGTGTAGGTCAGGCCGTCGACCGAGGTGTCGATCTTGCTGGCCAGCATGGGGCCGACCGAGGTGTCTTCGCGCAGCGCGACCAACCCTTCGACGACGTGGATGAGCACGTTGTCGGTGTTGTCGTCGCGGCTGCCGCCAGGGTCGGTGGAGCGGATGTCGGAGTTGATCTGGATCCGCATCGTCTGGCCGGCGCCGGCGCCGGCACCGGGTTGGGCGCTGGCCGCGCCGGCGGCAAGGCCGAGGGCCAGCAGCGCGGCGGCGGCAGCGGCGGCAGCGGGAGGGCGGGATGGGGGCATGGGCACGGACATGGCGACACTCCTGGCGAAAGCTGGGCGGATCAGAGGGAATACTCGGTGAAGCGATGGGCCTTGAAGGGCGCCGGTGCAATGCGCATCTTTCGTGCCGCCGGGTCCATCACGATGGTTGCCACGGTGGCCGACGATGCGCCGCCGGGGCCGGCGCTCGGGCTGCGGCACACGGCGCGCGGTGCGCCGAAGCGGTCTTGCAGCGCGTCGAGCACGTCCTGTTCGGTGAGATCCCCCGCGCGCTTGGCGTGCAGCGCCTCGGTCACGCGGCGGTCGCGGTACAGCGAGTCGGGCGTGGTCTCCAGGCTGCGGTCGACCACGCGGGCCAGCGCCGCCGGTGTCTTGAAGTGGTTGGCGTGCACCAGGATGCCGGCCTCGGGCTGCTGCCAGAACACCTGCGCAGGGCAGGTCTCCAGGCTCACGGCCTCGCCCTCGGCGTGCGTGACGATCATGTTGTTGGAGATCGAGCGCGCGCTGCGGCACACCACGCCCAGTGCGTTGGCATACAGCTCCGACTGCAGGATGCCGCGGCGGATCAGCGCCAGCGGCACGCCTTGCTGCTGGCCGTCGCCATCGGCCTTGATGAAGTTGCCGGTGACGGCGATGCCGACACTGTTGAGGCCGGCGCGTGCCAGCGTGCCGGCTTCGGCAAAGGTCAGAATGGCGGGGCCCTTGGCGGGCTGGATGCGCAGCACCACGCCCAGCTCCAGGCTCTCGACGCGCCAGTCCCAGTTCTGTGCATGGATGAGCTTGCCGTCACGCGCGGCCGAGGGCATCACCACCACACCGGTGCAGCCGTCGGGCGGCTCGGTGGCTTCGAGCTGCTGGAAGGCATAGAGCATTTCGCTGCGCGCGTTGAGCGCCACGATGTCTTCGGGCGGCACGCCCGCGCCGTCGGCCACGCCCTCGATCTCGCGCAGCATGCCGGCGTCGAAGGCTTCGATGATCGGCATGAAGCGGCGTGCCAGTGCGCGGGTGCGATCCCAGCTCAGGCCCACGCGCTCGAAGGCCAGGCGGTAGGTGCGAAGGCTCAGGTCGATGCGGTCGCCGGCGGCGCGGCCGTACTGCTGGCCGCACTGGCGCGCGTCGCCTTCGATGTCGTAGAGGGGGAACGATTCGATGTCCATGGCTGTATCTCCTTGTCTCTGAGGTGTGGCGCGGTGCGGGGTCAGGCCGCCGCGTCCGTTGCCTGCGCAGTCTGCGCGATGGCGGCGCGCAGGCTGTCGATGATTTGGTCGATGTGCCGGCGCTCGATGGTGAACGGCGGCGATAGCGCAATGGTGTCGCCCACCGAGCGCACCAGCACGCCGCTTTCCAGGCAGTGCTGCGCCACGGTCTGTGCGTGCGTGCCGGGGCCTGAGGCCCATGCCTGCAGTTCGATGCCCGCGAGCAGGCCCACGTTGCGGATGTCGATCACGCCCGGCAGGCCGCGCAGTGCATGCAGGCCGTCTTCGAAGTACGGTGACAGCTCGGCCGCCTGGGCAATCAGGCCGTCTTCGGTGTACGCGTCGAGCGTGGCCATGGCGGCTGCGCAAGCCAGCGGATGGCCTGAGTAGGTGTAGCCATGCGACAGCTCGACCGCGCTCACGCTGCCGTGCATGAAAGCGTCGTGCACCGTGTCGCGCGTCAGCACCGCGCCCATGGGCACCGCGCCGTTGGTCAGGCCCTTGGCGGTGGTGATGATGTCGGGCGTCACACCGAAAAGGTCGGCCGCGAAGTTGCTGCCCAGGCGCCCGAAGCCGGTGATGACCTCGTCGAAGATCAGCAACACGCCGTGCTTGTCGCAGATTTCGCGCAGGCGTTTGAGGTAGCCGCGCGGCGGCGGCAGCACGCCCGTCGAACCTGCAACGGGCTCGACGATCACCGCGGCCACGGTCGAGGGGTCGTGCAGTGCGAGCATGGCTTCGAGCGCGTCGGCCTTGTCGATGCCGTGTTCCGGCTCACCGCGCGAGAAGGCATTGCGCGCCAGGTCGAGCGTGTGCGGCAGGTGATCGACGCCGTTGAGCAGCGGCCCGAAGGTGCTGCGCTGGCGCCCGATGCCACCCACCGAGATGCCGCCGAAACCCACGCCGTGGTACGAGCGTTCGCGGCCGATCAGCCGGTAGCGACCCGCGTCGCCGCGCGCCCGGTGGTAGGCCAGCGCGATCTTCAATGCGGTGTCGACCGACTCCGAACCCGAATTGGTGAAGAACACGTGGTTCATGCCCGCTGGCGCGAGCTGCGTGAGGCGCTGCGCCAGCTCGAAGGCGGCGGGGTGGCCGATCTGGAAATTCGAGGCGTAGTCGAGCAGGTCGATCTGCGCCTTCAGCGCCGCGCTGACGCGTGGGTTGCGGTGTCCGGCGTTCACGCACCACAGGCCGGCAATGGCGTCGAGCACGCGGCGACCGTCGGCCAGGTCGTAGTGCAGGCCTTCGCTGCCGACGATCAGGCGCGGCGACTGCTTGAACTTGCGGTTGGGGGTGAAGGGCATCCAGAACGCATCGAGCGAGGCGGGCGTGTTCGCTGCGTCGGCGGTTCGGGCGGGGGAGGAAGAGAGGGTGTCGGCTGGGGCCACGAGTTGTTTTCTCCGGTGGAAACGACCCGTATTTCGGGTCGGCGTGGGGCCGATCTTGAAACTCAAATTGTATTTTTAATGAGAGATGTACATGGTTTTTTATGGCGAAAAGTACAAAATGGCGCAATGATCGGCATCCTCCCACCCATTCCGGAGAACCATGGATGGCCCAGCAGATGGACAAGGCGAATCCGCCGCTCACGCAGCGCGTGAGCCGCTACATCCTCGACCAGGCGCTTGCCGGAGGCTACGAGAACGGCCGCCACATGACCGAGACCGACCTGGCGGGCCGGCTCGGCATTTCCCGCACGCCGGTGCGCGCCGCGCTGCGTTTCCTGCACGAGTGCGCGCTGCTGACGCATGTGCCCAACCGCGGCTACACCCTGGTCGCCGACCGCGAGGCGCTGGAGCAGGCGCGGCGCGAGATGCCGGAGGACGAGGAGAAGACCCTCTACTACCGCTTGCTGCGCGACCGCCTCGCGGGCAAGCTGCCCACGCGCGTCAACGAGCTCGAACTGGCGCAGACCTACGGTGTGCCGCGTGCGTTGCTTCGCAACGTGATGACCACGCTGCTGCAGGACGGTGTCTTGCGCGGGCGCCATTACCAGCGCTGGGAGTTCACCGAAACGCTGGATTCGGTCGAGAGCGAGCGCGAGAGCTACCGCTTTCGCCTCACGGTCGAATGCGCCGCGCTGCGCGAGCCCGGTTTCCAGCTGGAGCGCGAGCGGCTGCTGGCCTGCCGCGAGCAGCAGCAGGCGCTGCTGGCCCATGCCTCGCGCCACTCGTGGATGGAGTTCTTCGAGGCCAACGCACAGTTCCATGAACTGCTGGCGAGCGCTTCGGGCAACCGCTTCATCCTCGATGCCGTGCGCCAGCAGAACCGGCTACGCCGCATTTCAGACCTGTCCGACTACCCGCTCGTGAACATCGACCTGCTGCGCAAGTCGTGCCGCGAGCACCTGCAAATCCTCGATGCGGTCGAGGACGAGAAGCTCGGGCTTGCCGCGGAGCACATGCACGCCCACCTGAGCCGTGCCAGCGACATCCTGGAGCGCCGCGTGATGGGCGAGCTGGATACGCTCGGCGAATGAGCGCCACCGGAGGACCATGACACTCCCCGAAACGACGGTCGAGGTCCGCCAATGCCGCTGGCCATGTCATCGAATGACGCCTGCCAGACATGAACGCTGCCAGCGCGGCTGGCAGAGATGCCGTTTCGCAGATCCACACTACGGCCGGCTCGCCAGGGCGGGCAGCTGATCAAGGCCGCCGAGCAAAGGGCGTCACTCGACCTTCACCCCCGCCGCCTTGATTACCTGCGCCCATTTCTCGACCTCGGCCTTCTGGAAGGCGGCGATCTGGGCGGTCGTCAAGTCGGCCGGTTCCATGCCGAAGCCCTTCATCTTCTCCTGCATGTCGGGCTGCGCGAGGATGGTGCGGATCTCCTTGTGCAGCCGGTCGACGACCGGCGCCGGCGTGCCGGCCGGCACGAAGATGGCCTGCCACGACACGACCTCGAAGTCCTTCAGGCCCGCAATGCCCGATTCGGCGATCGTCGGCACGTCGGGCAGCGAGGCCAGGCGCTTGGCCGAGGTCACGGCGATGGCGCGCAGCTTGCCGCTCTGGATGTGCGGCGCGGCCACCACCGTGGTGTCGAACATCATGTCGACCTGGCCGCCGATCACGTCCTGGATCGCCGGGCCGCTGCCTTTGTAGGGCACATGCGTGAACTTCACGCCCGACTTGAAGGCCAGCAGCTCCAGCGACAGGTGCTGCGAGGTGCCGGTGCCGGCCGAGGCCGACGACAGCCCGCCTTGCTTGCCCTTGCTCGCATCGAGCACGTCCTTGAGCGTCTTGTAGGGGCTCGCGGCGTTGACCACCAGCACGACCGGGTTGGTTCCGATCAAGGTGACCGGTGCGAAGGACTTGATCGGGTCGTAGCCGATCTTCGGGTACAGGCTCACGTTGATGGCGTGCGAGCTGATGGTGCCGCCCAGCATCGTGTAGCCGTCGGGGGCCGCGCGCGAGGCGATCTCCGAGCCGACGCTGCCGCCCGCGCCGCCGCGGTTGTCGATCACGACGCTGGTGCCCAGCGCCGCGCCCAGCTTCTGGCTGATCAGGCGGCCGAGCACGTCGGTGGTGCCGCCGGCAGGGAAGGGCACCAGGTAGGTGATGGCCTTGCCGGTGGGCCAGGTGCTTTGGGCAAAGGCGGGCAGGGCGCCCGCGGCGAGGCTGGCGATGGCGGTCTGGATGAGGGTGCGGCGTTGCATGGTCTTGTCTCCGTTCGGTGGTCGAAAAGGGCCCGCAGACGCGACGCGCCTGAGGGAGGGTGCCGTGTTGTTCTAGGTCTTCGGCACGCGTTGGGTGAAGCCCGTCAAGGTTTCAGGTTCAGCTTGGTGATCAGGCTCTTGAAGTAGGTGTTGTCCTTGGCCAGCGTTTCCTTGAACACGGCGCCGTCGGTGTAGACGTAGCCCAGGTTCTGCTTGTCCATCACCTCGTGCATCAGCGGCTCGGCGGCGGTCTTGGCGGCGATCTCGCGCAGCCGCGCCATCACTTCGGGCGGTGTGTTCTTCGGCGCGCCGAGGCCGCGCCAGGTGCCGATCGAAAGATCGATGCCGCGCTCCTTGGCGGTCGGCACCTTCTCGAAGCCCTTGACGCGCTTGTCGGCCATCACCATCAGCACCTTGAGCTTGCCGCCCTGCACATGGGTCGTGACCTCGGCCGGGCTCACGGCCACGGCCTCGATGTGGCCGCCCAGCAGTGCCAGCACGGCGGGGGCCGCGCCCTGGAACGGGATGTGGTTGAACTTGGTGCCGGTCTTTTCCTCGAGCGCGGCGGCGGCCAGGTGCCAGATCGAGCCGTTGCCGGAGTTGCCCACGCGGATGCTCTCGGGCGCCTTCTTCGCGTCGGCGAGGAACTCCTCGACCGTGTTCCACGGTGCGTCGGACTTCACCGTGATCGCGGCCGGGTCGGCGTTGAGTTGCGCGATGGGCTGGAAGTCGTCGTAGTTGAACTTGGCCAGGCCCAGGTGCGGCAGCGTGAGCAGCTCGACCGTGAGCACGGCCAGCTTGTAGCCGTCGGGCCGCGCGTTGATGACCTCGGTCCAGCCGATCGCGCCGCCGGCACCGGGCCGGTTGACGATCACGATGCTCTGGTCGATGTGCTTGCGGCTCGCGTCGGCAAAGGCGCGTGCCAGGCCATCGGTGCCGCCGCCGGGCTGGTAGGGCACCAGCAGCTCGATGGTGCGGGTCGGGAACTTGGCGGTCTGCGCGGCGGCCGGTGCGGCGACGCCGAAGGCCAGCGCGGTGACGGCGGACAGCGCGGCGATGCGGCGCAGCAGGGGTTGGTGTTTCATGGGCTTTCGGATGTCTCTGATGTTGGAATGAAGAGGAAGCGGTGGGCGTCAGGGGATGGTCAGGGCATGTACTGCCCGCCGTTCACCTCGAGGATCTGCCCGGTCACGTAGCCCGAGAGCTGCGCCGAGGCGAGGTACAGGAAGGCGCCGGTGCAGTCGTCGGGCTCTCCGATGCGGCCCATCGGGATGCCGGCCTTGAAGGACTCGAGGATCGCGGGCGTGGAGAAGCGGTCCTGGAAGGGCGTCTGGATCACGCCCGGCGCCACCGCGTTGACGCGGATGTTGTCCGGGGCGAGCTCCTTGGCCAGGCCGTGCGTGGCAGTGCTCACGAAGCCCTTGGCACCCGCATAGAGGTAGGCGCCCGGCCCGCCGCCGTTGCGCGCGGCCACCGACGACACGTTCACGATGCTGCCGCCCTGGCCGCGCGCGCGCATCAGCGGCACCACCTCGCGGCAGAAGGCCAGCACCGAGCGCGCGTTGATGTGCAGCACCTCGTCGAACAGCGCGTCGTCGAACTCGGCGATGGGCGCACGCTTGACCAGGCTGCCTGCGTTGTTCACCAGCACGTCGATGCCGCCGAGCCGCGCGTGGGTGTCGCGCACCACGCGGGCGATGGCGCTCGAGTCGCGCACGTCGCCCTGGATCGCGAAGGCCTTGCCGCCGGCCTGGACGATGGTGTCGACCACGGCCTGCGCCGGCCCGGCCGACTGGTTGTAGTGCACGGCCACGCGCATGCCGCGCGCGCCGTAGGCGATGGCCACGGCCGCGCCGATGCCGGTGCTCGCACCGGTGACGAGGGCGGTCTTGCCTTGGAGGTCTTCCATGCTTTGTCTCTCTTTTCGAAGGTTGATTCAATGCGCAATGCGTCAGCCCAGAAACATCGCGGAACCGGCTTTGCCGGGCCGCTGGTGTTGCCCCCGGTGAGGGGGTTGGCGAAGCGACACGAAGTGCGCGAAGACTGGGGGAGAGCTCA
This sequence comes from Variovorax frigidus, assembly GCF_051216515.1. Classification (NCBI taxonomy): domain Bacteria; kingdom Pseudomonadati; phylum Pseudomonadota; class Betaproteobacteria; order Burkholderiales; family Comamonadaceae; genus Variovorax; species Variovorax frigidus. The sequence goes on along the minus strand of NZ_JBPJZF010000008.1, from coordinate 175,368 downwards.
TGTCACTGGTGCGGGGTTGAAGAGCACCAATGCGTTGTGCAGTTTCCAGTGCTCGGCCCAGGTCTTCTTGCGGCCGCTGGCCACGTCGAGCATCAGCTGGAACATCTCCCAGCCGACGTCCGCGATGCTGGCGTCGCCGTCGGCGATGCGGCCCGCGTTGATGTCCATCAGGTCGTGCCACCGGCGCGCGAGGTCGGTGCGCGTCGCGACCTTGATCACCGGCACCTCGGCCAGGCCATAGGGCGTGCCGCGGCCGGTGGTGAACACGTGCAGGTTCATGCCTGCGGCCAGCTGCAGCGTGCCGCAGATGAAATCGCTCGCGGGCGTGGCCGCATAGAGCAGGCCCTTCTGCCGGGCCTTCTCACCCGGCGGCACCACGCCCGAGATCGGCGCGCTGCCGCTCTTGACGATCGAGCCCATGGCCTTCTCGACGATGTTCGACAGCCCGCCCTTCTTGTTGCCCGGCGTGGTGTTGGCGCTGCGGTCGACGCGACCCTTGTCGAGGTAGGCGTCGTACCAGGCCATCTCGCGGATCATGGCCTCGGCCACCGCGGGCGTGGTGGCGCGCGCGGTCAGCTGGTCGATGCCGTCGCGCACCTCGGTCACTTCCGAGAACATCACGGTCGCGCCCGCGCGCACCAGCAGGTCGGTGCAGAAGCCCACGGCCGGGTTGGCGGTCACGCCCGAGAACGCGTCGCTGCCGCCGCACTGCACGCCGACCACGAGTTCGCTCGCGGGCACGGTCTCGCGCCGGCGCGCGTTGAGGCGTTCGAGGTGTTCCTCGGCCTGGCGCAGGATGGAATCGACCATCGACATGAAGCCGACGTGCGCCTCGTCCTGCAGGCAGACCACGTCGAGCTTGGCCTCGGCCGTGTCGCCCGCACCGATGACGGCGGCCACGTTGCGCTCGTCGATCAGCGGGATCGTGCCCGGCGGCATCAGGCGCTCGGGCTGCAGCTTCTCGCAGCCCAGGCTGATCACCATGACCTCGCCGCCGAAGTTGGGGTTGAGGCTGATGTTGCGCAGCGTGCGGATCGGAATGATCGCGTCGGGCGCATCGATGGCCACGCCGCAGCCGTAGCCGTGCGCGAGGCCCACCACGCCGTCGACGTTGGGGTATCTGGGCAGCAGCTCGGCGCGGATGCGCTGCACCGCGAAATCGACCACGCCGGCCACGCACTGCACGGTCTGCGTGATCGCCAGCAGGTTGCGCGTGCCGACCGAGCCGTCGGGGTTGCGGTAGCCCTCGAAGCTGTAGCCCTCGAGCGGCGGCATGGCGGGCGCCGCGGCAGTGGCGATGGGCAGGCCTTCCAGCGAGCGCGCCTCGGGCATCCGCAGCAGCCGCTCGTGCACCCAGCTGCCCGCGGGGATGGGCTTGAGCGCATAGCCGATGGGCACGTCGTAGCGCCGCACCACGCCACCCTCGGGGATGTCCTCGAGCGCGACCTTGTGGGCCTGCGGCACCTTGTCGACCAGCACCAGGCCCGAGGCGAACACCGTGCCGGCGGGCAGGCCGCCGTCGTTGGCGACGATCGCGACGTTGTCCGCCGGATGCATGCTGATGGCGAGCGGTGTGGGGGCGTGGGGCGCATTCATGTTCTTGGAGCGTCGGCGTGAGGCAGTGGTCAGGGCAGATCGACGATCGTGACCCAGTTGGGGTTCTTCCCCGCCGGCGTGCGCGTGGCGGGGCCGGGGAGGCCGGTGGACGCATCGATCGGATGGACCGACACGCTGTGCGATTCCTGGCCCGCGGCAATGAGGAAGCGGCCTGAAGGGTCGATGGCGAAACCGCGCGGCGTCTTCTCGGTCGGCACCTGGCCCACGGTCTCGAGCCGGCCGGTGGCCGGGTCGACGCGGAAGCTCGACAGCGTGCTCGACGTGCGCTCCGATGCGTAGAGCGTGCGCCCGTCGGGCGACAGGTGCAGGTCGGCGCCCCAGGGCTTGCCGCTGAAGCCGGCCGGCAGGGTCGTCGTGCGCTGGACCGCTCGCAGAGTGCCGCGCGCGGCGTCGTAGGCCATCACGTGCAGGCCGGCGTCGAGTTCGTCGAGCACGTACATGTAGCGCTGTGCCTTGTCCCAGACGAAGTGGCGCGGCCCGGACTTCTCGGGCGCCACGGGGGTCAGGGCGGGCTCGTTGGCGACCAGCCTGCCGCTCTCGGCGTCGAAGCGCCAGCTCGACAGGTTGTCGCCACCCAGGCTGGTGGCGAAGACGAAGCGGTTGCTCGCGTCGGCATGGATGGCATGCGCGTTCGGCGCGGTCGGGATCAGCTGCTGCACCGCGCCGACGATGCCGTCCTTGTCGATGCTGTTGACGGTGATCTTGTGGCCCGGGTAGGAGGCCGCGAACAGCCATCGGCCGGTGGCGTCGGTGTCGATGTTGGCCATGCTGTCGGCCAGCGGCGCCTCGCCCAACTTGCGCAGCCTGCCGCTCGCCGGATCGATGGCCAGGCTCAGCACCCGGAAGGGTTGCGAGCGCAGCGCGACGTACAGCACGCGCCGGTTCGGCGACAGTGCCATCGGCATCGCCATGCCGCCGACAGGCACCGTCTCGACCGGCGTCAGCGTGCCGGCGCTGCGGTCGAGCGCATAGACCGACAGGTCCTGGCTGTCGGCGTTCGCGACATAGACCCAGGTGGCCGCCGACGCAGGAGCGCCGACGGACAAGGCCAGCGCGGTCAGGGCCGCGGCGACGTGCTTCCTGGTGCGGTGCATGGCCGGTGTGGTCATCGTGTGGGCTCCAGCGTTGGTTTCATTTCACTTCACCGACATGAACAGGCCGGGCAGCCAGGTGGAGAAGGCCGGCACGAAGGTCACCAGGCCCAGCGCGAAGATCAGTGCGCCGTAGAAGGGCCAGATGGTGCGCATCACCGTGCCCACCGACACGCCGCCGATCGCGCAGCCCACGAACTGCGTGGTGCCCACCGGCGGGGTGTTCAGGCCCAGTGCGCAGTTGATCAGCATCACGATGCCGAACTGCACCGAGGTCATGCCGTACTGCTGCGCGATCGGCAGGAAGATCGGCGTGCACAGCAGGATGGTCGCGGCCATGTCCAGGAAGGTGCCCAGCACGAACAGGATCACGTTGATCATCAGGAAGATGACCCAGGGCGTGCTGGTGATCTGCGACAGCATCTGGCCCGTGAGTTCGGCCACGCCGTAGAGGCTGATCAGGTAGCCGAATGTGCTCGAGATGCCGATCAGCAGCAGGATCACGCCGGTGGTGCGCACCGCCTTCGAGGCGGCCTTGATGAAGTGCTCCCACTTGAGCGTGCGGTACAGCAGGATGGTCAGCGCCAGTGCATAGAGCACGGCCACCGCAGCCGACTCGGTGGCGGTGAAGATGCCCGAGAGAATGCCGCCCAGGATCAGCACCACGATGAACAGGCCCGGCAGCGCTGCCGCGAAGGAACGCGCCACGATGGCCCAGCCCGGGAAGGTGCCGGCGGGGTAGCCGCGCTTCACGGCCACCAGGTAGGCGGCCGCGAGGTTGCTGATGGTCAGGATCAGCGCGGGCAGCAGCGCCGCGAGGATCAGTGCCGCGATCGACACCTTGCCGCCCGCGGCCAGCGAATAGATGATCAGGTTGTGGCTGGTGGGCATCAGCGCGCCCACCAGCGCCGCGTGCGTGGTCACGTTGACCGCGTAGTCGGCGTGGTAGCCCTCCTTCTTCATCATCGGGATCATCACCGCGCCCATGGCCGACACGTCGGCCACCGGCGAGCCCGAGACGCCGCCGAACAGCGTGCAGGCCACCACGTTCGACATGCCCAGCCCGCCGCGCACATGGCCCACCAGGTTGCGCGCGAAGTCGACGATGCGGTCGGCGATGCCGCCGTAGAGCATGAGCTCGCCGGCGAAGATGAAGAAGGGGATCGCGAGGAAGGAGAAGATGCCCATGCCCGAGGTCATCTGCTGGAAGCCCACCGCGAGCGGCAGGCCTTCGTAGGCCAGCGTGGCCAGGGCCGAAAGACCGATCGAGAACGCGACCGGCACGCCCAGCAGCAGGAACAGCGTGAAGGAGATGCAGAGAATCAGCAGAGGGATGGTCATGCGGTCAGGCCCATGAAGGTTCGACTTCGCGGCCCTGGGCCAAAGCGATGATGTGTTCGATCGAGAACATCACGATCAGCACGCCGGAGATCGCGGCAGGCACGTACTTCCAGCCTTCGGAGATCCACAGCGTGGGCAGTCGGTAGTCCCACACCGACTCGGCCAGCGAGGCGCAGTTCCAGGCCATGGCGGCGCCGAAGACCAGCACCAGTGCGTGGATCAGGTATTCCATCTTCAGGCGCAGCCAGTCGGGTGCGAGCACCAGAAAGGACTCGAGCCCGATGTGGCCCGCGTCGCGCACGCCGACGGCGACGCCGAACATCGTGACGTAGAGCACCAGCAGCAGCGCCAGACTCTCGGCCCAGGTGGGTGTGTTGTTCATGACGTAGCGGCCGAACACCTGCCAGCTCACGGCGCAGATCACCGCGACGAGACCGACGATGCCCAGCCACATGCAGGCACGCGCGAGCGTGCGGCAGAGTTTGGTGTACATAACTTTCGATGCGAAAAAGAGAGAGCCGCTCTGTTCGTGAAACACCGCGGGTCCGGCTCTGCCGGCCCGCTGGTGTTGCCCCCGGTAGGGGGGTGGCGAAGCGACACGAAGTGCGCGAAGCCTGGGGGCGAGCCTTACTTCGTGTCCTGCACCCGCTTCACGAGGTCCTTCAACTTCGCATCGGTGATGAACTTGTCGTACACCGGCTTCATCGCGGCCTGGAACGGCGCCTTGTCGACGTCGATGATTTCCGCGCCGCCGGCCTTCACCGTGGCCAGCGACTTGATCTCGCGCTCTTCCCACTGCTTGCGCATGTAGGGCACCGACTCCTTGGCGGCCTGGCGGATCCAGCCCTGTTCCTGCGGCGTGAGCTTGTCCCACACGCGCTTGGAGAACAGCAGCATCTCGGGCGCCATCGAGTGCTCGGTCTTGCTGTAGTACTTGGCGACCTCGAAGGCGCGTGCGCTTTCGTAGGTGGGGTAGTTGTTCTCGGCGGCGTCGATCAGGCCGGTCTTGAGGCCGGTGTAGACCTCGCCCATGGGCATCGGCGTGGCGTTGGCACCCATGGCCTCGAGCATAGAGACCCACAGGTCGGACTGCTGCACGCGGACCTTCAGGCCCTTCATGTCGGCGAAGCTGCGCACCGGCTTCTTGGCGGTGAACATCGAGCGCGCGCCGCTGTCGTAGTAGGCCAGACCGATGAAGCCCTGCTTCTCGCAGCTCTTCAAGATCTCCTCGCCGATCGGGCCGTCGAGCACCTTGTGCAGGTGGTCGACCGAGCGGAACAGGAAGGGCATGGTGGGCACCTGCGTCTCGGCGCAGATGTTGTTCATCGGAGCGATGTTCACGCGCACCATCTGCAGCGCGCCGATCTTGGTCTGCTCGATGGTGTCCTTCTCGTTGCCGAGCGAGCTGTTGTTGAAGACCTTGATGCTGTGCTTGCCACCCGACAGCGCCTTCAGGCGCTCGCTCATGAACTTGACCGCGGTCACGGTCGGATAGTCGTCGGGATGGATATCGGCCGAGCGGAACTCGGTGGCGTGGGCGCCGGTGCCGATCAGCGCTGCGCCGGCACAGGCGGCGAGCGCGATCAATGTGCGTCGGATGGTCATTTGTCTTCCTCTTGCTCTCGTTGGTGGGATCGAAATCTGGGGGCGCGCTAGAAGGCGCAGGCCGGCTCGGGCAGGCCGCGCACGCCGGGGCGCAGCGCGAACACGCCGCCGGCCAGCGGCTGGTCGGCCACATCGCCGCCGGGGCGAATGGACGTCACATAGAGCGTGTCGAGCCCGGCGCCGCCGAAGGCGCACATCGCGGGCTTCTTCACCGGCACTTCGAGCGAGCGGTCGAGCCGGCCCGCGGGCGTGAAGCGGTGCACCAGCCCCGCGTCGTTGCCGCAGATCCAGTAGCAGCCGTCGGCATCGACGGCCGCGCCGTCGGGTCGGCCGGGCAGGGGCTTCATGTCGACGAACAGGCGGCGGTTGTGCGGCGTGCCGGTGGCGGTGTCGTAGTCGAAGGCCCAGATGGCCTGCACCGTGGGATGCGAATCCGACAGGTACATCGTGCGGCCGTCGGGGCTGAAGCCCAGGCCGTTGGGCACGACCAGTTCGTCGAGCTGCAGGCGCAGCGCGGCCTCGGCGTTGACGTCGCGCTGGTAGCGGTAGAGCCGACCGGCCTGCTGCCCCGCGGCCATGTCCATCCGCATCGTGCCGGCCCAGAAGCGGCCCTGGCGGTCGCAGCGGCCGTCGTTGAAGCGCATGCCGTGTGCGGCGTGCACCGCATGGGCCAGCGGTGTGGACGCGAGCGTGCCGTCGTCCTGCGTGGCGATGGCGAACAGGCCGCTCTCCATGCCCGCGATCCACTGGCCGGGGTGGCCCGCGCGCGGCGCGATGCAGGCCAGCATCTCGTCGCCGGTCCAGCTGGTGTGCGCGCAGCTTTCAGGGTCGAGCCGATGCAGTTGCTTCGCCGGGATGTCGACCCAGTAGAGCGCTTGTTCGGCTGCAAGCCAGACCGGGCTTTCGCCCGTGGCATTGCGGATGTCGAGGACGAGTTCGGCTTGCATGGATGTCCTCGGCTTGGGCTCAGTCGCCGAATGGGCCTTGTGCCGTGAAGGCTCCGCCCTGGTAGATCGCGTTCGGGTCGTTGGGCGCCACCGGGGGCTGCGCCTCGACCTGCTCGCGAAACACTTCCGAGCCGTCTTGCGGCACGAAGCCCAGGTGCGCGGCCGCCGCGTTGTTCCACCACAGGTCGCGGTTGGCGCCCATGCCGTAGACCACGGTGTGCTTCACGTCGGGCGTGAACAGCGCCTTCTCGATCAGCGTCGCGAGGTCGCGGTAGCTGAGCCAGGTGCTCATCATCCGGCGGTTGAGCGGCGCGGGGAAGGACGATCCGATGCGGATGCTCACCGTCTCGATGCCCCAGCGGTCGAAGTAGAACTGCGCCATGTCCTCGCCGAAGGACTTCGACAGGCCGTAGTAGCCGTCGGGCCGGCGCAGGGCGGTGGCGTCGATGGCCTCGTCCTGGCGGTAGAAGCCGGTCACGTGGTTGGAGCTGGCGAACACCACGCGCTTCACGCCGTGGCGTCGCGCAGCCTCGTAGATGTGGAACACGCCCTTGATGTTGGCCTCGAGCACTTCCTCGAAGGGCCGCTCGACCGAGACGCCGCCGAAATGGACGATCGCGTCGCAGCCGGCCACCAGCGCATCGACCGCGACCTTGTCCGAGAGATCGCAGGGCACGACTTCCTCGTGGGCGCCGGAGGCTGGCGCCATGGGCGCCACGTCCGACAGGCGCAACGTGCGGGCCAGCGGCTGCAGGCTCTCGCGCAGCACCTTGCCCAGGCCGCCGGCTGCGCCGGTCAGCAGCAATCGGTGAAGGCGGACTGCTGCGCCGGGTGTGGCGAGGGATGCAGCGGGGACGGGGACGGAAGCACGCATGGGCAGCCTGTGTCTCGTTAGTTATCTGTTGTCGTACAACTCTTCGGACGATTATCATCAGGCCATGCCGCGCCTGTCAACAGAAGTTCCCTCCATGCCGGAAGCGGCCCGCGCCGCCCGTGCGGAGGGCGTGTCGGCGCCTTATGTGGCCCGGCCCCGGCAGCGCGGGCGCGGACTGGCGCATGCGCTGGTCGACGACTTCGGCGCGCGCATCCGCGACGGCGTGCTGCGCCCGGGCGACAAGCTGCCCACCGAGTCGGCCATCATGCAGAGCTTCGGTGTCAGCCGCACCGTGGTGCGCGAGGCCCTGTCGAAGCTGCAGGCCGCGGGACTGGTCGAGACGCACCACGGCATCGGCACCTTCGTGCTGCAGCCGCGCGCGGGCGGCGTGTTCCGGCTCGACGCGGGCGACATCGCGACCTCGGTCGACGTGCTGGCGGTGCTGGAACTGCGCATCAGCCTCGAGACCGAATCCGCGGGCCTGGCCGCGAGCCGCCGCACCGAGGAGCAGTTGCAGGCCATGCGCCAGGCGCTCGACGACTTCGAACGCAACGTGGCGGTGGCCGGCGATACCGTCGCGCCGGACTTCCGCTTCCACCTGCAGATCGCGCAGTCGACGGGCAACCCCTATTTCGCGGACATCATGAGCCACCTGGGCACCACGATCATCCCGCGCACCCGCATCAACGCCATCCGCACGCTCGACCGCAGCGGGGCCTACCTGAGCCGTGTCAACCGCGAGCACGAAGAGATCTACGCGGCCATCGCGCGGCGCGACCCCGAGTCGGCGCGCGCCGCGATGCGCATCCACCTGACCAACAGCCGCGAGCGGCTGCGCATCGCGCAGGAAGAGGCGGCGCAGCGGGTCGAGCAGGACGCGGCAGCGGCCACCCCCACGCACGACTGAAGCCGCGTTTTCACGTCATCCGGTCGATCGGGGTGGACAAGTCATCCGCTGAGTTGTACGATGACTGACCACTTCGCCGCTTCACGGTGCAGGGAAGCCTTCTTTTCAACGACAGGAGACAGACCTCATGCCCTCTCATCGCCGCCGCCTCCTGGGCGCCGCCTGCCTTGCCGCACTTTCCGTGGGCCTGCCCCTGGCCGCCAGTGCGCAGGCCAACTGGCCGGCCAGACCCATCAAGATCATCGTGCCGTACCCGCCGGGCGGGTCGTCGGACATCATTGCGCGTGCCATCAGCCAGCCCTTGTCGGAAGCGCTCAAGCAGAGCGTGATCGTCGAGAACAAGCCGGGTGCCAACGGCAACCTCGGCGCGGACTTCGTGGCCAAGTCGGCACCCGACGGCTACACGATCCTGCTGTGCGACGTGGGTGCGCTGGCCATCAGCCCCTCGGTCTACACCAAGCTGCCTTTCGATCCGTCGACCGACCTGCGTGGCGTGACCATGCTGGCCTATTCGCCGCACCTGCTGGTGGTGCATCCGTCGGTCAAGGCGAACAACCTCAAGGAACTGGTCGCGCTGTCGAAGACCAGCGACCTCAACTTCGCGGTCACGGCCACCGGCAGCGCGCCGCACCTGGCCGGCGTGTCGCTCGAGCGCGCCAGCGGCGCCAAGTGGACCTACGTGCCCTACAAGGGCGGCGTGCAGGCGGTGCAGGACACCGTGTCGGGCCAGACCAACGTGCTGATGAACGGCATGCTCGCCACGCTGCCGCAGGTGCAGGCCGGCCGGCTCAAGGTGCTGGCGGTGTCCAAGGCCACGCGCATGCCGCTGATCGGCGACGTGCCGACCATCGCCGAACAGGGCGTGCCGGGCTACGAGTCGGGCACCTGGCAGGGCGTGAAGGTCGCGAAGGGCACGCCCGACGCGATCATCCAGCGCCTGAACAAGGAACTGATCACCGTGATCCGCTCGGCCGACATCCGCTCGCGGCTGGCCGGGCAGGGCGCCGAGGTCGTGACCATGGCGCCGGCCGAAGAAGAGCAGTTCTTCAACAAGGAACGGGCGCGCTGGGCGGCGGTGGTCAAGGCCGCTCAGATCAAGCTGGACTGACTCTCCCCCCGAAAGCGTCGCGCACTGCGTGTCGCGACGCTCCCTCCCCAGGGAACACAACCAGCGGCCCGGCGAAGCCGGTTCCGCGGTTGCTCACGAACAGAAGCGTTGGCTTCCTGTGCTTATTTTTCTCAACTTCTTCATGGTGCGTCGATGAACCCCCAAGAACTCAAATCCATCATGGGCTCCGGCCTGCTCTCGTTTCCGCTGACCGACTTCGATGCGAACGGCGACTTCCACAAGAAGGGCTACGAGAAGCGTCTCGAATGGCTGGCGCCGTATGGCGCGAGCGCGCTGTTCGCTGCCGGCGGCACGGGTGAATTCTTCTCGCTGACCGGCGACGAGTACCCGGGCATCGTCCAGACCGCGGTCGACACCTGCCGCGGCGTGGTGCCGATCATCGCGGGCGCCGGCGGTCCGACGCGCTTCGCGATCCAGTGCGCGCAGGCGGCCGAGAAGGCCGGCGCGCACGGCATCCTGCTGCTGCCGCACTACCTCACCGAAGCCGGCCAGGAAGGCCTGGCCGCGCACGTCGAGGCGGTGTGCAAGAGCGTGAAGTTCGGCGTGATCGTCTACAACCGCGCGACCAGCCGCCTGAAGCCCGAGACGTTGGCCGGTCTGGCCGAACGCAACCCGAACCTGGTGGGCTTCAAGGACGGCGTGGGCGACATCGAGGCCATGGTCGCGATCTACCAGCGCATGGGCGACCGCTTCGCCTACCTGGGCGGCCTGCCCACGGCCGAGGTCTATGCCGCGGCCTACAAGGCGCTGGGCACGCCCGTGTATTCTTCGGCCGTCTTCAACTTCATCCCGAAGACCGCGATGGACTTCTACAAGGCCGTCGCCGCCGACGACCTGCCGACGCAGCACCACCTGCTCAAGACCTTCTTCATGCCCTACCTCGAGCTGCGCAACCGCGTGCCAGGCTATGCCGTGAGCATCGTCAAGGCCGGCGCGAAGATCGTGGGCCACGACGCGGGCCCGGTGCGTGCGCCGCTGACGGACCTGAAGCCCAACGAAGTCGAGATGCTCAAGGCCTTGATCGACGAGCTCGGCCCTCAGTAACAGGGCACGCGCTTCCAACAACAAGAACGGAGACAAGAAATGCTGCTCAAGAAACTGGTCCTCATCGCCGCCGCCTCGGCGGTGCTCGCCGGCTGTGCCGGCATGTCCTCGGGCTCTGGCGCTGCCGACGGCCCGGCCGTGGCGGCGGCCGCAGAAAAGCTGCGCCTCGCCATGATCGACCCGACCCCTGTTGCGCTCGACGCGCTGGTCGCCGACGACCTGAGCTACGGCCATTCGGGCGGCAAGGTCGACACCAAGGCCAGCTTCATCGGCGACCTGGTGAGCGGCGCCTCGGACTTCGTCACCATCGCCATCACCGAGCAGACCGTCAAGGTGGTCGGCGATGCGGCGATCGTGCGGCACACGCTCACCGCCGACACCCGCGACGCGGGCAAACCCGGCAAGGTCAGCATCAAGATCCTCCATGTGTGGCAGAAGCAGGGCGGCCAGTGGAAGCTGCTCGCGCGCCAGGCGGTGAGGCCGCCGCAATGACGACACCCGTCGTCACCGAACTGCGCGTGGTGCCGGTGGCCGGCCACGACGGCATGCTCATGAACCTGAGCGGCGCGCACGGCCCCTTCTTCACGCGCAACCTGCTGATCCTGAAAGACAGCGCGGGCCATACCGGTGTCGGCGAAGTCCCGGGGGGCGAGAAGATCCGCCAGACGCTGGAAGACGCGCGCGGCCTGATCGTGGGCCAACCCATCGGCCGCCATAACGCCGTGCTGAACGCCATGCGCGCGCAGTTCGCCGACCGCGACAGCGGCGGCCGCGGCACGCAGACCTTCGACCTGCGCATCGCGATCCACGCGGTCACGGCCGCCGAGGCCGCGCTGCTCGATCTGCTGGGCCAGCACCTCGAGGTGCCGGTGGCGGCGCTGCTCGGCGAAGGGCAGCAACGCGACGCGGTGCAGATGCTGGGCTACCTGTTCTACGTCGGCGACCGCACCAGGACCGACCTGGCCTACCGCAGCGAGCCCGAGGCCGACAACGACTGGTTCCGCCTGCGCCACGAGAAAGCCATGACACCCGAGGCCATCGTGCGCCTGGCAGAGGCCAGCCATGCGCGCTATGGCTTCACCGACTTCAAGCTCAAGGGCGGCGTGCTGCGCGGCGAGGAGGAGGTCGAGGCGATCCGCGCGCTGCACGAGCGCTTCCCCGAGGCGCGCGTCACGCTCGACCCCAACGGCGGCTGGCTGCTCAAGGACGCGATCCGCCTCACGCGCGACCTGCACGGCGTGATGGCGTACGCCGAAGACCCCTGCGGCGCCGAAGGCGTGTTCTCGGGCCGCGAGGTGATGGCCGAGTTCCGCCGCGCCACCGGCCTGCCGACCGCGACCAACATGGTGGCCACCGACTGGCGCGAAATGGTGCACAGCCTGTCGCTGCAGTCGGTCGACATCCCGCTGGCCGACCCGCACTTCTGGACCATGCAGGGCTCGGTCCGCGTGGCGCAGCTGTGCCAGGCCTGGGGCCTGACCTGGGGCTCGCATTCGAACAACCATTTCGATGTCTCGCTCGCGATGTTCACGCATGTCGCGGCCGCGGCACCGGGCCAGGTCACGGCCATCGACACGCACTGGATCTGGCAGGACGGCCAGCGCCTGACGAAAGAACCGCTGCGGATCGAGGGCGGTCATGTGCAGGTGCCGCAGAAGGGTGGCCTGGGCGTCGAGCTCGACATGGACGAAGTCGAGAAGGCGCACCGGCTGTACCTGCAGCACGGCCTGGGTGCGCGCGACGACGCGCAGGCCATGCAGTACCTGATCCCGGGCTGGCAGTTCGACAACAAGCGGCCCTGCATGGTGCGCTGACGCGCTAACCTCGCACCTACGGTTTCTTCCCAAGCCGAAGCGCGGTCGCTTCGGCTTTCTCACTTTTCACCACAAGGATTCGACATGCAACAACACGACAACCTGATCGGCGGCGAATGGAAGAAGGGCAATAGCTACAGCCCGAACCTGAACCCGTCGAACCTGGGCGACACCATTGCCGAATACACGCAGGGCGATGCGGCCCACGTCGATGCGGCGGTGGCCGCGGCGACGGCCGCCTTCCCGGCCTGGGCCACGGGCAGCATCCAGGCACGCTCGGACGCGCTCGACAAGATCGGCACCGAGATCCTGGCGCGCAAGGAAGAGCTGGGCACGCTGCTGGCCCGTGAAGAAGGCAAGACCAAAGCCGAAGGCATCGGCGAAGCCACGCGCGCCGGCCAGATCTTCAAGTTCTTCGCTGGCGAGTGCCTGCGCCTGTCGGGCGAGACGCTGCCCTCGGTGCGCCCGAACATCGGCGTCGAGATCACGCGCGAGCCCGTGGGCGTGGTGGGCCTGATCACGCCCTGGAACTTCCCCATCGCGATCCCGGCCTGGAAGATCGCGCCCGCGCTGGCCTTCGGCAACTGCGTGGTGATGAAGCCGGCCGACCTGGTTCCGGGCAGCGCGTGGGCGCTGGCCGAGATCATCAGCCGCTCGGGCATCCCGGCGGGCGTGTTCAACCTGGTGATGGGCCGCGGCAGCGTGATCGGCAATGCGCTGGTGGCGCACCCGGGCGTGCATGCGATCAGCTTCACCGGCTCGGTGGGCGTGGGCCGCGCGATCGGGATCCAGTGCGTCACCAACCACAAGAAGGTGCAGCTGGAGATGGGCGGCAAGAACCCGCAGGTCATCCTGGACGATGCCGACCTCACGCAGGCGGTCGAGCTCAGCGTGCAGAGCGCCTTCTATTCCACCGGCCAGCGCTGCACCGCATCCAGCCGCCTGATCGTGACCGACGGCATCTACCCGAAGTTCATCGAGGCGATGAAGGCCCGCATGGAGAAGATCAAGGTCGGCGACGCGCTGGCGCAGGGCACGGACATCGGCCCGGTGTCGAGCCTGAGCCAGCTCGAGCAGGACCTGAGCTACATCGAGATCGGCAAGAGCGAGGGCGCGGTGCTGGCCGTCGGCGGCGAGCGCCTGAAGCGCGACACCGAGGGCTTCTACATGGCGCCGGCGCTGTTCAGCGAGTCGGCCGCGGGCATGCGCATCAACCGCGAGGAGGTGTTCGGCCCGGTGGCGAGCGTGATCCGCGTGAAGGGTTACGAAGAAGCGCTGGCCACGGCCAACGACACCGAGTTCGGGCTGTCGGCCGGCATCGCGACGACCAGCCTGAAGTACGCGACGCACTTCAAGCGCCACAGCCAGGCGGGGATGGTGATGGTCAACCTGCCGACGGCGGGTGTGGACTACCACGTGCCTTTCGGCGGCCGCAAGGGTTCGAGCTACGGCCCGCGCGAGCAGGGCAAGTACGCGCAGGAGTTCTTCACCACGGTGAAGACGGCCTACACCTTCGCTTGATCCCGGCCGTGCAGAGCACCGCGCTGCCGGTGCTCTATTCGTTCCGGCGCTGCCCGTATGCGATGCGGGCGCGCTTCGCACTGCTCGCGAGCGGCACGCGCTGCGAATTGCGCGAGGTGGTGCTGCGCGACAAGCCGGCGGCGTTGCTGGGCGCATCGCCCAAGGCGACGGTCCCGGTGCTGGTGCTGCCCGACGGGCAGGTGATCGACCAGAGCCTGGACATCATGCGCTGGGCCCTGGCGCGCCGCGATCCACAGGCGTGGCTGCAGCCGCCCAATGAAACGCTCGAAGCCATGCTCGTGTTGATCGCGCATTGCGACGGCGCGTTCAAGCAGCAGCTCGACCGCTACAAGTACCCCGATCGCTTCGAGGGCGTCGACGCGTTGCAGCAGCGCGCCGAGGGGGCCTTGTTCCTGCAGACATTGAATGCGCGCCTGGCCGCGACGTCGCATCTGTTCGGCGATCGGCCCACGCTCGCCGACATGGCGATCGCGCCTTTCGTGCGCCAGTTCGCGCAGGTCGACGCCGCGTGGTTCGCAGCGCAGCCCTGGCCCGCTCTCGCGCAATGGCTCGCGGACCTGACGGCGAGCGAGACATGGCGCGAAGCCACGCAGAAGTACCCGCCGTGGGTGCCGGGCGCCGCGGTTCAGGTGTTTCCGTAGCGCTCAGAGCGCCAATTGGCGGCACACGGCCGCGGTGATCTCGGTGCAGCTCGCGCGGCCACCCAGGTCGCGTGGCACGGTCTGGCCCTCGGCCAGCACCGCTTCGACCGCCTGCTCGACGCGGTCGGCATCGCGCTTCAAGGCCTCGTCTCCATGCTGCTCGCCGAGCCAGCGCAGCATCAGCGCACCCGAGAGGATGGTCGCGAGCGGGCTGGCCGCGTTCTGGCCCGCGATGTCGGGGGCCGAGCCGTGCGCGCCCTGGAACAGCCCGTGGGTCTCGCCGAGTTCGGCCGAGGCCGCGATACCCAGGCCGCCCACGGTGCCCGCGCCCAGGTCCGAGATGATGTCGCCGAACATGTTTTCGGCCACGATCACGTCGTAGAAGTCGGGCTTCTTGAGCATGTGCACGGTGATCGCATCGGCATAGGCGTAGTCGATCTGCACGTCGTCGTATTCGCGCGCCACCTCGTCGCACACCGCGCGGAAGAAGGCGTAGGTGCGCAGGATGTTGGCCTTGTCGCAGACCGTCACGCGGCGCTGGCCGTCGCGCGGTGCGCCCTTGCGGCGGCGCGACAGCTCGAAGGAGAAGCGTGCCACGCGCTCCACGCCCTTGCGCGTGACGACCAGCGTGTCGGTCGCGACTTCGCCGCGCAGGTTGACGCCGCCGCCGCGGCTCGCGTAAAGGCCTTCGGTGTTCTCGCGCACGATCACATAGTCGATCTGCCCGGGCTGCCAGTCGCGCAACGGCGACTGCACGCCCTTGTACAGCCGGATGGGGCGCACATTGGCGAACAGGTCGAGCCGGAAGCGCAGTTGCAGGTGCAGGTCGTTGCCGACCTCGGTGCCGTCGGCGTAGGTCACGCCGGGCAGGCCGGCCGCGCCGTGCAGGATCGCGTGCGAGTTCTTGCAGGCGGCGAAAGTGTCGTCGGGCAGCACCGCGCCGGTCTTGACGTAGTGGGCCGCGCCGCCGTCGAACTGGGTGAAGCGCAGGCGCTGGGTACCGCAGGCTTCGGTGAGCACCGACACGGCCGACTGGCAGACCTCGGGTCCGATGCCGTCGCCTTCGATGGTCGCGATGTCGTAAGTTTGCATGGTGGCTTGGAAAAGAGTGGATTCGAATGATTTGTATGATGAATATATCAGACGACTCGGAGCGCGCGTCGAGGGTATTTCCCGGTGTCTTAGCGTGAGCTCGGCCTTTCTTGAGGTTCGAGTTGTATGATAAATTGATGTGATGTGTCGACGCCTGCGCCCACACCTGAGCTCATGAAACCAAGAACAGAAGGAGACAAGACGTGTTCAGAAGATCCGCCATCACCACCCTCATCGCGCTGTGCCTGGGCGCTGCCGCGACATCGCAGGCCCAGGCCCAGGCCGCCGCTGATCGTCCGATCACGATGATCGTCACCGTCCCGCCCGGCGGCAGCTCGGATGCGCTGGCACGCCTCACGGCCAATGCGCTCGCGACGCGGCTCGAGCGCTCGGTGGTGGTGGAGAACGTCACCGGCGCGGGAGGGCTGGTCGGCATGCAGAAGTTCCTGCGCTCGCCGGCCGACGGCAACGTGCTGCTGTTCATCAACCAGTCGCTGCTGATCCTGCCGCACCTGCACCCCAAGTCGGCCTACAGCCCGTCGAACGACGTGGAGCCGATCGGCATCATCGCCAAGGTGCCGATGGTGCTGTCGGTCAGCAACGCGACCGGCGTGACGCAACTGCCCGCATTGATCGACAAGATGAAGAAGGCGCCGGGCAAGGTCAACTTCGGCTCGGGCGGCCCGGGCACCACCGCGCACCTGGCCGAGGCGCTGTTCCTCCAGCAGGCGGGCGTGCAGGCCGAGATGATCCAGTACCGCGGCTCGGGTCCGGCGCTGAGCGACCTGATGGCCGGCACCATCGACGCCGTGATCGACCAGACCGTGACCATGCTGCCGCTGCACAAGGACGGCCGCGTCAAGGCGATCGCGGTCACCGGCGGCGCGCGGCTCGCGCAGCATCCGGAGATCCCCACCTTCGCCGAAGCCGGCCTGCCGGCCTTCGACCTGAGCATCTGGAACGGCCTGCTCGCGCCCAAGGGCACACCGGGCGAGGCGATGGCCAAGCTCACGAGCGCGCTGTCGGCCGTGGTGTCGAGCGCCGACTTCAAGAGCCGGCTCGCGGTGTTGGCGGCGCAGGGACCGGGCGAGGCGGAGAGCGGCCCGGCGCCGTTCCGCCGTGTGATCGCGCAGGAGAGCGAGCGCGTGGCGGCCCTGGCCAGGTCGGGCGCTTTCGCCAGCGCGCCGCCGGCCGCAGCCAAGTAGGCGCGCGCGGGCTCAGCGGGATGCGGCTTCGCGCGGCGCGCGTCGCACCAGCAGCCGCTCGATCGCCTCGAACACCAGTTCGCTCGCGAGCGCCAGCGCGGCCGCGGGCAGCGCGCCGGCCAGCAGCAGCTGCCGGTCGTTGAGCGCCAGTCCGGTCACGATGCGTTCGCCGAAGCCGCCCGCGCCGATGAACGCCGCGATGGTGGCGGTGCCGATCGCGATCGCCGTGGCGGTGCGCACGCCCGCGATCAGCGTGGGCAGGGCCAGCGGCAGCACGACCAGGCGCAGGTTCTGTGCGCGCGTCATGCCCAGTGCGGTGCCCGCGTGGCGCAGACCGGTCGGCACTTCGCCGAGGCCCGTGACCGTGTTGCGCATGATCGGCAGCAGCGAATAGAGCGTGAGTGCGATCAGTGCCGGCCCGGTGCCGATGATCCCGAGCAGCGAGATCAGCACGGCCAGCAGCGCGAGCGAGGGCACGGTCTGCAGCAGGCCCGCGACGCCTAGCACCAGCGCGCGCGTGCGGGCATGCGGCGCCACGAGGATGGCCAGCGGCACGGCGATCAGGATCGCGAGGCCGACCGACACCGCCACCAGCAGCAGGTGCTGGCGTGCGAGCCGCCCCAGGTCGTCGCCGAACAGCTTGGCCATGAAGCCGCGCCGGGCCGACGGCGCGGTACCGCCGGCCAGGAAGTCGCGCGCGATGGTGTCGAAGGCCGTGCCCTGCAGCTCGGCGCGTGCGTTCATCGCGATCATCGCGCGCTCGTCGACGCGGCCCTCGAGCTTCTGCAGTGCGGCCCAGGCCTGCGGCAGACGCGTCGGCAGATCGAGCCGGTGCAGCACGATCGCGTCGTAGTGCGGGAAGTGGCCGCGGTCGTCCTGCAGCACGCGCAGGCCCAGGTGCGTGATCTTGGCGTCGGTCGTGTAGATGTCGATCACGTCGACCTGCTTCGCGGCGATGGCGTCGTAGGCCAGGCCATGGTCGAGGCCGGTGGGCTTCTGCGCGAAGCCATAGCGCGTGGCCAGCCCCTGCCAGCCGTCGGCGCGGCCGATGAACTCGTTCGACAGGCCCAGCGTCAGTTCGGGGTGGCGTGCCAGGTCGCTCAGCGTGCGCACCTGCAGTCGGTCGGCATCGGCCGCGCGCATGGCCAGCGCGTAGCCGTCGTTGAAGCCCAGCGGCACCGCGACGCCCAGGCCCAGCGGTGCGAGCCGGGCGTTCATCTCCTCGCGCGTCATCGAGGCCGAGCCCTGCAGGATCTCGAGCGCGATGGTGCCGGTGTACTCGGCATACAGGTCGATCGCACCCGAGCGCAGCGCCTCGTAGACGATCGAGGTGTTGCCCAGGCCCTGCCGCACCACGGGCGGTGCGGCCGTGTGCGGTGCGGCGCTCTGGGCCAGCAGCTCGGCCAGGATGTAGGACTCGGTGAAGCGCTTGGAGCCGATGCGCAGCGTGTCGCGGTCGGTCTGGGCGGACACCGGCAAGGCGAGTGCCACGGCCATGGCCACGAGGCAGGCCATGGCGAGAAGCCATGCACGGCGGAGCAGGGGCAGGCGCATCGGGCCAGTGTATCGGTCAGGCCGCGCTCCTACAGCCGTACGTGCGCCGCGCCGATGCGTGCGGGGTGCGGGCGCGGCGACATTCATGGCATCCCATTTTTCTCGAAAGCATCCATGGCCCCATCGTCCGTGCCGTCCCACCTTGCCGCCGAACATGGTGCGCGTGAGCTTCCCTCGGTGCTGGTCGACGGCTACAGCCTGCAGGTGCGCGACAACGAAGGCTTCGCCGGGGACCAGGCGAGCCAGACGGCCTTTCGCGCGCTGCTCGAGCAGTGGCGCAAGCGCCGGCGCAAGAACGGCGGCGAGGACCCGATGGGTGCGCTGCCTTCGCGCGAGCTGAGCAAGAAGGTGCTCGACCGCATGCTGACGCGCGACGGCTCCGAAGCCTCCGACATGCTGCACGGCGCGATCGAGGAGTTCGCCGAGGAACTCGCGCACGTGACGCGTCGCTTCCTGCGTGAGCCCTCCTGGCGGAAGGTCGAGCGCATCGTGATCGGCGGCGGCTTTCCCGAGAGCGATGTGGGCGAGCGCGCGATCCTGCAGGCCGCGGCGATTCTTCAGGAGATGAAGGTGCGGGTGCCGCTGGCGCGGCTGTCGCACGAGGTCGACGACGGCGGCCTGATCGGCTGGGTGCACCTGGTGCCGCCCGACATGCTGGCGGCCTACGACGCGATCCTGGCGGTCGACATCGGCGGCACCAACCTGCGCTGCGGCATCGTGAAGACGCGGCTGCGCAAGGCGCCCGACCTGTCGATGGCCAAGGTGGTGCGGCGCATGAAGTGGCGTCATGCCGAAGACAAGCCCAGCCGCAGCGGGATGCTCGAGCGGCTGGCGCAGATGCTGCAGGAACTGATCGATCACTGCACCGCCAAGGGCGTGCGGCTCGCGCCTTTCGTCGGTATCGCCTGCCCGGGTCGCATCCGCACCGACGGCTCGATCGCGGCTGGCACGCAGAACCTGCCGGGCGATTGGGAGAGCGACACCTTCCATCTGCCCAGCGAGCTGTGCAAGCGGTTGCCCACCATCGGCGGCGTGCCCACCACGGCGCGGCTGCACAACGACGCGGTGGTGCAGGGCCTGAGCGAATTGCCCTTCATGCGCGACGTCAAGCACTGGGCGATCCTCACGATCGGCACCGGGCTGGGCAATGCGAGCTACACCAACAAGCCCGAGGCGCGGGTGCCGCCGTCCAGTGAAGCGCCCGAAAAGAGCGGCAATCCGCCGAAACCGCTGAAGCCGATCGAGGACGCCAAGAAGGCCAAGGCCGCCAAGGCCACCAAAGCTGCGGAATCAGCGAAGACCACAAAGACGGCCCCGGGCCGCGCGCGCTAGAGCTGAAAGGCGATGGTGAGCAGCAGGCCTTCGGCCAGGTCGCGCAGCAGGCCCGGTCGACGCGCGCGGTAGGGCGCGCCGGCCGACGCGGTGGTCTCGATCCATTGCGCCAGCCAGTCGATCGGTCCGCAGCCGTAGAACACCACCGCCGCTTCGTGGTTGAGCAGCAGGCTGCGCAGGTCGAGGTTGATCGAGCCGCACATCGCCAGTTGCTCGTCGACCACCACGGCCTTGGCGTGCGCCATGAAGGGCAGCATGCGGAAGGTCACGCCCGCGCCAGCCAGGTCGCGCATGGCGCGCGCCCGCACGAAGTCGGCCAGCCGGTGGTTCGAACATTCGGGCACCGCGATGGTCACCTGCACGCCACGCCGCGCGGCCAGGCGCAGTGCATTGCGCAGGCCGTCGTCGGGCACGAAGTAGGGCGTGATCACGAGCACGCGGTGCTCGGCGCGGAAGCACGCATCGATCAGCAGCGCATGCGCGGTGTCTTCGGTCTGGTCGGGCCCGCTGGGCAGGAACTGCGCGAGCGTGCCGTCTTCGCGCATCGTATCGGTCGCGCTGGGCGGGATGTCGCGCGGCGTGGTGTCGCGCACCGAGGACCAGTCGTGCTCGAACTGCACCGCCGCGGCCTCGGCCACGCTGCCGTGCAGGTCGAAGGAGAGGTCGCGCCAGGGCACCGGATGCGCGTCGTTGCCGGTGAAGTATTCGCCCGCCAGGTTGCGCCCACCCGACCAGAGCCAGCGGTCGTCGGCGATCACCAGCTTGCGGTGGTTGCGCAGGTTGCGCGGGCCGTTGCGGCGCAGGCTGAACAGCGGCCGGAACACCGCCACCGTGCCGCCGGCCGAACGCAGCGCATCGAAGTGATGGGCCGGCAGCGTGAGCGCACCGAAGCCGTCGAGCAGCACGCGCACCGCCACGCCGTCGCGCGCCCGCCGGGTGAGCCGCGTCACGACCTCATGGCCCAACGTGTCGTCGCCGATGATGAAGGTGCAGACGTCGAGCCGCGTGCGCGCGCCGTCGATCACCTGCCACAGCGCATCGCGTGCCGCGGCGCCGTCGGCATGGAAGCGCGGCGCGCAGCGCCCGGGCGCGGGCAGGCCGAAGCTCTCGATGAGTTCGGCCGCCCAATGGCCCGCCGGCAGCGTGCGCGGCGGCCGCGGTGCGCCCACGGGCCGCAGCTTGCGCTGGCCGAACAGCAGGTAGATCGGCAGCGTGACGTAGGGGATCAGCAGCAGCCCCATGACCCATGCGATGGCCGTGGTCGGCGCCCGCTGCTCACGCCGCGCGCGCGTCGTCAGCACATAGACGAGCAGCGCGAAGGTCACGACCAGGAAGTGCTGGGAGGGCGAAGGCAGCCAGGGCTGGAGCAGGTGCGGCATGTCCGCAGAGATTAACCGGCTCGCGCCCGAGCGCCCTTAAGCCCGTCCAGCGAAGTACCAGGGACACCGCGGAACCGGCTTCGCCGGGCCGCCGGTGTCGCCCCCTTAGGGAGAGGGCGAAGCGACACGCAGTGCGCGAGACTTCGGGGGAGAGCCAAGTGCTCCGGGCCGCCGGTGTCGCCCCTTGAGGGGGAGGGCGCAGCGACACGAAGTGCGCGAGCCCTCGGGGGTGGGCCAAGGACACCGCGGAACCGGCTTCGCCGGGCCGCCGGTGTCGCCCCCTTGAGGGGGAAGGCGAAGCGACACGCAGTGCGCGAGCCCTCGGGGGGGAGTCATCACTCGGCTTCGATGCCCGCCGCCTTGATGATCCGACCCCAGCGATCCAGCTCCGACAGCTGGAACTTGGCCAGTTCCTCGGGCGGTGCGAAAGCGACTTCCTGCCCGGTCTTCTCGATCGCCTGGCGCACCGACGGCTGGGCCAGTGCATCGCGCATCAGTTCGCTGAGTCGCTTGACCACGGGCGCGGGCGTCTTCGCCGGTGCATAGAGCGCGTTCCAGTAGCCGAACTCGTAGCCGGGCAGCGAGGTGGCGATGGGCGGCACGTCGGGCACGAGCGGCGAGGGCGTCGTGCTGCTGATGCCCAAAGCGCGCAGCTTGCCGGCCTTGACCTGCGGCAGGCTGGTCGTGAGGTCGACGATCATCAGGTCGATCTGTCCGCCCACCAGGTCCAGCACGGCCGGCGGGTTGGCCTTGTACGGCACGTAGGTGAATTTCGTGCCGGTCGATTGCTGGAACAGCTCGGTCGCCACCTGCGCCGACGAACTGCCCGAACCGTAGTTGAGCTTGCCCGGTGCGCTCTTGGCCAGCGCCACCAGCTCGGCCACGTTGTTGGCCTTGACCTTGGGATTGACCACCAGCGCCAGGTAGCCGCGCGCCAGCAGCGCCACCGGCGCGAAGTCCTTGATCGGGTCGTAGCTCAGCTTCTTCAGCAGATGCGGATTGGCCGCCTGCGTGGTGTTGGTCGTCATGAACAGCGTGTAGCCGTCGGGCTGCGCGTTGGCCGTGTACTGCGCCGCGATGCTGCCGAAGGCGCCGGCGCGGTTGTCGACGACCACCGGCTGGCCGCTGGCCTTGGTGACCTCGGCCGCGATGGCGCGGGCCAGGCCGTCGGTCGCGCTGCCAGCGGTCGAGCCGAGCACGATGGTGATCGGCCGCGTGGGGTAGGTCTGGGCCAGTGCCGCACTGCCCAGGGGCAGCAGGGTGGCGAGCAGCAGCAGGGAGCGACGCAGTTTCATGGTTTGTCCTTGATAGTTATGAGGTAGCGCAAGAGAACAGAGGCGGCATCAGCGTGTGAGCTGCCAGCCCTTCAGCAGCGCGTGCAGCGCCTGCTGTTGTGCATCGGTCAACGGCCAGGCCGAGGGTGCACGGGTGGCGCCGCAGTCGTTGCCCATCATCTGCAGCGCGGTCTTGACCACGGTCACGTTGGTGCCGTTGTTCTCCTGCGCGCGCAGTTCCTCGAAGGGCAGCATGTCGTCGATCAGCCGCATGGCGCGTTCGTGGTTGGCGTCTTCGAGCGCGTGGTAGATCGCGACCGAGCGCTCGGGCATCACGTTGATCAGCCCCGAGGTGAAACCACGCGCACCGACCGCATAGAAGGGCGGCGCCCAGACCTCGGCCAGCCCGCCGACCCAGGCCAGCTGGCGATCGGCGGTGCGGCGCATCGCCTGCGCGAGCACCAGCGGCGTGGGCGAGGCCCACTTCACGCCGATCACCTCCGGCACGCGGCACAGCGCCTCGATGGCGTCGAGCCCGATGTTCTCGTTGCGCAGGTAGAGCACCAGCGGCAGGCCCTCGCCGGCCTCGGCGATCCGTTGCACATAGGCGAGCACGCCGCGCGGCGAGACGAAGGGGTCCGGCGGCTGATGCACCATCAGCGCATCGGCGCCGGCCGCGCGCGAGACGCGGGCCAGCGCGCAGGCCTCGTGCACGCTGCGGCCGATGCCGGCCAGGAGCGGCACGCGGCCGCGCACGCAGTCGGCCGAGATGCGCACGGCGTGTTCGGCCTCGTGCGCCTGCAGGCCGTAGAACTCGCTGGTGTTGCCGTTGGCCACCAGCACCTGCACGCCGGCGGCGATGGCGCGGTCGACCACCGGTTGCAGGGGTGCGGGCGCGATCGCGTCGTTCGCGTCGAAGGGAGTGACCAGAATGCCCGAAATGCCATTCAGCGCCTGGCGCAGTGCCGCGCCGTGAAAGAAACTCATCGCTTGTCTCCAGAATCATGAAAGCCGAGTGCTGACTCTAGAAAGCGGCGACGATGGCGTCCAATCCAATCAGGCGATGCCGCCATTCAAAAACTGAATCGTGTTCCAGCTCTCCCAACTCCGCTGCTTCGTGGCCGTGGCGACCGAACTTCATTTCGGTCGCGCCGCCGTCCTGCTGAACATGACCCAGCCGCCGCTCACGCGCCAGATCCAGCTGCTCGAGCACGAGGTGGGCGTGCGCCTGCTCGAACGCGCGGGCGGCACGGTGCGGCTCACGCTGGCCGGCAGCGTCTTCCTGCGCGAGGCCGAGGACATCCTGCGTCGCAGCCAGGCCGCCGCGCTCGCGGCACGGCGCGCGATGCAGGCCGATGCGGGCAGCATGACGCTGGGCTTCATCGCGGCGGCCAGCTTCTCGGTGCTGCCGACGGTGCTGCTCGCGCTGCGCTCCGCGCTGCCCGACGTGCAGGTGATGCTGCGCGAGATGCAGACCACCGACCAGCTCGACGCGCTGGCCGGCGACCGCATCGAGCTCGGCATCGTGCGGCCCTTCGCGCCGCGCAGCTTCGCCGCGGCGAGCACGCTGCTGCGCGAGTCGCTGGTGCTCGCCGCGCCAGTCGGCCATGCGCTGGCCGAGGGGCCGGCGATGCCGCTGTCGGCCCTGCAGGGCCAGCCCTTCATCGAGTTCTGTCCCTCGGAAACGCGCTATCTCTACGAGCTGATCGCCGGCCGTCTGCGCGCCGAGGGCGTGGCGCCCGAGACGGTGCAGACGCTGAGCCACACGCATTCGATCCTGTCGCTGGTGGACGCGGGCATGGGCGTGGCGCTGGTGCCCGCTTCGGCACGACGCCTGGGTTATGCCCACGTGGCCTTCCGCGCGCTGCAGCCGCATGCGGCGCTCGAATCGGAGTTGCACCTGGTCTGGCGCAAGGGCAGCCGCGATGGTGTGGCGAATACCGTGCGCGGGGTGCTGCAGCGGGCCTTTGCCGACACGCCCGGCTGAGCGCTCGCGCGGACAGGGACCCTAGTCGGTGCCCCAGACCTCGCGCGCCGTCTCGATCACCAGCCGCAGCTTGTTGCGCTGCGCCTCGACCGCGATGTTGTTGCCGTGCACCGTGCTCGAGAAGCCGCATTGCGGCGACAGCGCCAGCTGCTCCAGCGGTGCGTACTTGGCGGCCTCGTCGATGCGGCGCTTGAGCTCGTCCTTGTCTTCCATCTCGCCGAACTTGGTGGTCACCAGACCGAGCACCACGGTCTTGCCCTTGGGCAGGTAGCGCAGCGGCTTGAAGTCGCCCGAGCGCGCATCGTCGTACTCCATGAAGTAGGCGTCGAGGTCCATCTCCTGGAGCAGCGCCTCGGCCACGGGTTCGTAGTTGCCGGCGGCGGCGTGCGTGCTCTTGAAGTTGCCGCGGCACAGGTGCATGGCCAGCAGCATGCCCGGCGGCTTCTGCGCCACCACCTTGTTGATGAAGGCCGCATAGCGGTGCGGCAGCTCGTTCGGGTCGTCGCCGCGCTGGCGGGCGGCTTCGCGCATGTGCTCGTCGCAGAGGTAGGCGAGGTTGGTGTCGTCCATCTGCACATAGGTGCAGCCGGCCGCGGCCAGCGAGCGCAGTTCGTCGCCGTAGGCCTTGGCCACGTCGTCGTAGAACACCGGGTCGAGCTCGGGGTAGGCCACCTTGCTGATGCCCGCGCGTCCACCGCGGAAATGAAGCATGGTGGGCGAGGGGATGGTCACCTTGGGCGTGCGGCCCGCGGCCACCTGGCTTTTCAGGTAGGCGAAGTCGGCCAGCTGTATGTTCTTCGCGTGCGTGACCTTGTCGATCACGCGCAGCACCGGCGGCGCGAGCTCCTCGCGGCCGTCGGGCTTTCGGATCGTGACCGGGATATCGGTCTTCACGCCGCCCAGCTGGTCGAGGAAGTCGATGTGGAAGTAGGTGCGCCGGAACTCGCCGTCGGTGATGCTCTTGAGGCCCACGTCCTCCTGGAACTTCACGATCTCGGTGATGGCCCGGTCTTCGACCGTGCGCAACTGCTCGGGCGTGATCGCTCCCTTGGCCTTCTGCTCGCGGGCTTCGAGCAGGTAGTGGGGGCGCAGGAAGCTGCCGACATGGTCGTAGCGGGCGGGGAGGGCGGCATGCTGGGACATCGATGACTCCGTTGGATTCTGGACAACGAGACGCATCCTATCCGCTCCAAAGTGCCGTTGGGTGTGTACAGCGAGGCCAGTGTTTACCCTCGTTTCGGCGATGAATCGCTGTGAGTTCTTCGATTTCTGTATACATTGGGTATTCATGAAATCGCCTGCGAACACCTTTCCGCTGAACGCCTGGTATGCCGCCGCCTACGACGTCGAAGTGCGTCACGCGCTGCTGCCACGCACCCTCTGCAATCAGAAGGTGGTGCTGTTCCGCCGCACCGACGGGCAGGTGGCCGTGCTCGAGGACGCCTGCTGGCACCGGCTGATGCCGTTGTCGCTGGGTCGCCTCGAAGGCGATGAACTGGTCTGCGGCTACCACGGCCTGGTCTACAACAGCCAGGGCCGCTGCACCCACATGCCGAGCCAGGAAACGCTCAACCCCTCGGCCTGCGTGCGCAGCTTTCCGGCGGTGGAGAAGCACCGCTTCGTCTGGGTCTGGCCCGGCGACCCGGCCAAGGCCGACCCGGCGCTGATCCCCGACATGCACTGGAACGACGACCCGGCCTGGGCCGGCGACGGCAAGATGATCCGGGTGAACTGCGACTACCGGCTGGTGGTCGACAACCTCATGGACCTGACGCACGAGACCTTCGTGCACGGCTCGTCCATCGGCAGCCGCGAAGTGGCCGAGGCGCCCTTCGTGGCCACGCACGGCGACCGCTCGGCCACCGTCACGCGCTGGATGGAAGACATCGACCCGCCGCCCTTCTGGGGCAGCCAGATCCGCCATGCGCGCGGCTACACCGGCAAGGTCGACCGCTGGCAGATCATCCGTTTCGAAGGCCCGTGCACAGTCAACATCGACGTCGGCGTGGCCGAGGCCGGCAGCGGTGCGGTGCCGAAGAACGGCGACGCGGGCGATCGCAGCAAGGGCGTCAACGGCTATGTGCTCAACACCATCACGCCGGAAACCGACAAGACCTGCCTGTATTTCTGGGCCTTCTCGCGCAACTACTGCATCGGCGAACAGCGCCTCACGCACGAGCTGCGCGAGGGCGTTTCGGGCATCTTCCGCGAGGACGAACTGGTGCTCGAGGCCCAGCAGAAGGCCATGGACGACCACCCCGACCACCAGTGCTACAACCTCAACATCGACGCCGGTTCGATGTGGGCGAGGCGGCTGATCGACCGCATGGTCGAGAAGGAAAAGCCCGCGCGTTCGCCGATTCCCATCCACGCCGTCGAGGGGCAGGGCGCATGAAGGTCGCCGCCATGTCCCCCGCCGCCGAGCCCGGCGACAGCGGGAGCTCGCAGGCCGTGAAGGCGCAGCTGCGGCTGCGCGAAATGATCCTGGCGGGTGAACTGCCTGGCGGTGCGCGCATCGCCGAAGTGGCCATCTCCGAGCAGCTCGGCGTGTCGCGCACGCCGGTGCGCACCGCGCTGATGCGGCTCGAACAGGAGGGCCTGCTCGAAGCGCTGCCGAATGGCGGCTATGCGGTGCGCACGTTCTCCGAACGCGACGTGGCCGACGCCATCGAACTGCGCGGCACGCTCGAAGGCCTGGTCGCGCGGCTCGCGGCCGAGCGCGGCGCGGCGCCGGTGGTCTTGCGCGAGGCGCGCGCCTGCCTGACGCGCATCGACGAACTCCTGCGCGAGCCCGCGCTCGACGACGCGGCCTTCTCACGCTACGTGACGCACAACGAACGCTTCCACGCGCTGCTGTGCGAGATGGCGGGCAGCCCGGTCATCGCGCAGCAGCTGGCGCGCGTGGTGAACCTGCCGTTCGCGTCGCCCTCGGGCTTCGTCATCGTGCAGGCCAATTCGCCCGCCGCGCGCGACATGCTGGTCATTGCGCAGGACCAGCACCTGCAGGTGCTCGACGCCATCGAGTCCGGCGAAGGTTCGCGCGCCGAGGCGCTGATGCGCGAGCACAGCCGCATCGCGCGGCGCAACCTGCGCGAGGCGCTGCATGGCGCGCCCACCGCCGAGCAGCGCCCCTTGCCGGGCGTGCAGCTGATCCGCCGCCGCGGCTGAGCGGTCGCCCTTCCTTCGCCTTGGGTGTTCTCTCGATGAAAAGCGATCTTCAATGGCTGCGGGCGCAGGTCCTGGCGTTGCGCGATGTCACGCCCACCGTGCGCGAATTCGAATTGCGGCCCGACGACGGCTTTGCGGGCGCCTGCGAGCCCGGTGCTCACCTGCAGGTGCAAGTGATGACGGCGCAGGGCAAACTGCAGACCCGGTCGTACTCGCTGGTCGGCGAGGGCGATGGCCAGTGCTGGCGCATTGCAGTGAAGCGGCTCGACGATGGCCGTGGCGGCTCGCGCGCGATGTGGCAACTGGGCGTGGGCGACCGCCTGCAGGTGAGCGCGCCGCAGAACCACTTTCGGCTCGACCTCGGCGCACCCGGTTACCTGCTGGTGGCGGGCGGCATCGGCATCACGCCGCTGGTGGGGATGGCACAGCGTCTGGGCGCCCATGCGCAACGTACCGGCGTGCCGGTGCGGATGCTCTACGGTGCGCGCCATGCAGGCGAGTTCGGCTACCTCTCGCTGCTGCAAGACGCACTGGGCGAGGGCGTGTCGGTCCACGAAGGCGGGGAACCCATCGACTTCGATGCCGCCATCGCCGCGCTGCCGCCCGGCGGCCAGCTCTACACCTGCGGCCCGGTGCCGATGCTGGAAGCGATCAAGCGCGCCTGGCATGCAGCGGGCCGGCCGCTCGAAGACCTGCGCTTCGAGACCTTCGGCAGCAGCGGCCGGCTGCCCACGCAGGCCTTCCAGGTCCGCATTCCGCGCCACGACCTGACGATCACCGTGCCGGCCGACAGCACGCTGCTCGATGCGCTCGAGGCGGCCGGCGTGCAGACACTCTGGGACTGCAAGCGCGGCGAATGCGGCCTGTGCGCGATGGACGTGCTGGCCGTGGACGGGGAAGTCGACCACCGCGACGTGTTCCTCGGCGCCCACGAAAAAGCGTCATGCACGCGCATCTGCGCCTGCGTGTCACGCGCCGTGGGCACGCTCACGCTCGACTCCGCCTACCGCCCGGACGCCTGAGCCCGCGATGCCGACCCGATCACTCCAGCTTGTGCAGGATCTCGTAGGCCAGCCGGATCCGCGGCGCGATCGGCATGTTCCTGTTGGCCAGCACCACGATGCCGATCTTCTTCGCGGGCACGAAGGCCACATAGGCCGCGAAGCCGTTGGTCGAGCCGGTCTTGTTGATCCACACGGCCTGCTGCGGCGGCTGCGGCGGGTCGATGGGCGTGACGTCCTGGCTTTCGTAGGCGACCTTGTCGGCATTGCCTTCGAGCAGCGCCGGCAGCGTGACCGGATGGCTGTACTGCTCCCAGACCAGGTCCTGCGTCATCGCGCCCATCCGGAAGTAGCCGGTGTGGGTGTCGGCGATGGCGCGCTGCAGCGGTGTCGTGCCCGGTCCGCGCAGGTTGGCCTCGACGAAACGGATCAGGTCGCGTGCGCTGGTCCGCACGCCGTAGGCCTCGGCGCCCAGCACGCCGCCGCGCAGGCGGATCGGCGCGTCCGCCTTGGTGTAGCCCTGCGCGTACGACGGCATCTGCGCGGCGGGCACGTCGAGGGTGGTGTGCTTCAGGCCGAGCGGGCGGAAGACGTGCTGCGCCATCGCCTCTTCGAAGGACATGTCCAAACTTTTCGCCGCGATCAGGCCCAGCATGCCGATGCTCGGGTTGGCGTAGGTCCGACGCGTGCCTGCGACGTACTGCGGCTGCCAGGCCCGGAGGTAGTCGAACAGCTGCCCGGTGGTCTGCACCGCATCGGGCACCTGCAGCGGAAATCCGCCCGCGGTATGGGTGCCGAGGTGCATCAGCGTGGTCTTGTCGCCGAAGGCGCTGCCTTCGAGCGGCGGCAGGTATCTGGCCGGGTGGTCGGTGAGCGCCAGCCGGCCGGTGGCCTGGGCGTAGCTGGCCAGCGTGGCGGTGAAGGTCTTGCTGATCGAACCGATCTCGAACAGCGTGTCGCTGCTGACCGGGCGCTGCGTCTGCTTGGACGCGACGCCGTAGTTGAAGAAGTGCTGCTTGCCGTCGACGGTGATCGCGATCGCCAGGCCGGGGACGCCGTTCTGCTGCATCAGGGTGCTGGCCGCTTCGCGCACGACCGCGTCGAGCTTCGAGGGCGACGTCGGCGCCTTGGCGAGGGCGGCGCTTCCGAGAGAGAAGAACGCGCCGACGAGGAGGACGATGCCAGCGCGGTGTCTGCGTCTTGCGTGCATGGGTTTCTTTCGTGTGTGACAGGAGAAAGAATGCTACCCGCGGCCCGCCGTTGCGCGATCACCGCACATGTTGCATGTTGTTCGCGCACAATGCCGCCGCGGCATCGGTCGCCTAGGGGATTGCCGCGCAGTCGGCGCGCCCGGGCGTGTTCACAATGACGCCGGTCACGGCATTCCATATTCCTCAGGAGACAACCATGCAACGTCGCCATCTCGTCCAGGCTGCAGGCCTGACCGCCATCGCACTGGCCCTGCCTTTCGCCGCGCAGGCGCAGACCACGCCTTTCAAGATCGGTCTGATCCTGCCGATGACGGGCCAGTCGGCTTCCACCGGCCGCCAGATCGAAGCGGCGGCCCGCCTGTACATGGCGCAGAACGGCGACACCGTCGCCGGCCGGAAGATCGAGCTGATCGTCAAGGACGACACCGGCCTGCCCGACGTGACCAAGCGCCTGGCGCAGGAGCTGGTGGTGAACGACAAGGTCGGCGTGCTCGCCGGCTTCGGCCTGACGCCGCTGGCGCTGGCCGTGGCGCCCATCGCCACCCAATCGAAGACGCCCCAGCTCGTGATGGCCGCGGCCACATCGAGCATCACCGAAGCGTCGCCCTACATCGTCCGTTCGAGCTTCACGCTGCCGCAGGTGTCGGTGGCCATGGGCGACTGGGCGCCGAAGAACGGCGTGAAGACGGTGGTCACGCTGGTGGCCGACTATGGCCCGGGCAACGACGCCGAGAAGTTCTTCACCGAACGCTTCCAGCTCAACGGCGGCAAGGTGCTCGACAAGCTGCGCGTGCCGCTGCGCAACCCCGATTTCGCACCCTTCCTGCAGAAGGTGCGTGACACCAAGCCCGATGCGCTCTTCGTGTTCGTGCCTTCGGGCGCGGGCGCGGCGGTGATGAAGCAGTTCCTCGAACGCGGCATGGACAAGGCCGGCATCCGGCTGATCGCGACCGGCGACGTGACGGACGACGATCAGCTCAACGACATGGGCGACGGCGCGCTGGGCGTGGTCACCTCGCACCACTATTCGACCGCCCACCCGTCGGCGATGAACAAGAAGTTCGTCGAGGCCTTCGAGAAGGCCAATCCGAAGATGCGCCCCAACTTCATGGCCGTCGGTGGCTATGACGGCATGCGCGTGATCTACGAGGCGCTCAAGGCCACGGGTGGCAAGGGCGAAGGCACCGCGCTGCTGGAGAAGATGAAGGGCCAGATCTTCGAGAGCCCGCGCGGCCAGGTGCTGATCGATGCGCAGACGCGTGACATCGTGCAGGACGTGTACCTGCGCAAGGTCGAGAAGAAGGACGGGCAGCTGTACAACGTGGAGTTCGACGTGATCAAGGGCGTGAAGGACCCGGGCAAGGCGAACTAAGGCCCCGGACTGTTTAGGTAAGCCCCCGTCCGTTCGGCCTGAGCTTGTCGAAGGCTGGCGCGCACTGCGCCCCGGCTTCGACAGGCTCAGCCCGAACGGTTGCCGGCGAATCCCGAACGGTTGCCGACGAGCCCGAACGGTTGCCGACGAACCTGAACGATTGCCAACGAACCCGAACGGTTGCCGACAACTCCGTCCGTCCGGCGTGACAACCCCGTCCGTTCGGCCTGAGCTTGTCGAAGGCTGGCGCGCACTGCGCCCCGGCTTCGACAGGCTCAGCCCGAACGGTTGCCGACGAGCCCGAACGGTTGCCAACGAATCCGAACGTTGCCGACGAACCCGAACGATTGCCAGCGAACCCTTGAACGGCTACCAGAAATTTCATGCTCACCATTCTTTTCGATGGCATCGCCTACGGCATGCTCCTCTTCGTGCTCGCGGTCGGGCTGGCCGTGACGCTGGGACTGATGAACTTCATCAACCTCGCGCACGGTGCGTTCGCCATGGCGGGCGGCTACCTCACGGTGTTCGCGATGCAGAAGCTGGGCATCCCGTTCCTGCTGTGCCTGCCGCTGGCCTTCGTGGTGGTGGGCGGTGCCGGTGCGCTGCTGGAGCGCACGCTCTACCGGCCCATGTACGGCAAGTCGCACCTCGACCAGGTGCTGTTCTCCATCGGCCTGACCTTCATGGCGGTGGCCGCCATCGACTACTTCGTCGGCTCCTCGCAGCAGAACCTCCAGTTGCCCGAGTGGCTGCGCGGGCGCACCGAACTCGGCGACGGCGCGTGGATGCTGGGCATGGGCCATTACCGGCTGTTCATCGTCGCGGTGTGCGCGGTGCTCACCGTGGTGCTGCAGTTGATCCTGTCGAAGACGCGCTTCGGCAGCCGCCTGCGCGCCGCGGTCGACGACCCGCGCGTGGCCTCGGGGCTGGGCATCGACGTCAACCGCGTGTTCCTGCTGACCTTCGCGGTCGGCTCGGGGCTGGCCGGGCTCGGCGGCGCGCTGGGCGCGGAGATCCTCGGGCTCGATCCGACCTTCCCGCTCAAGTACATGATCTATTTCCTGATCGTGGTCTCGGTCGGCGGCACCTCGTCCATCACCGGGCCGCTCGCGGCCGCATTGCTGCTCGGCGTGGCCGACGTGGCCGGCAAGTACTTCATTCCGAAGATGGGGGCGTTCACCGTCTACCTGCTGATGATCCTGATCCTGATGTGGCGCCCGCAGGGCCTGTTCACGCGCAAGGGGGGCCGGTGAATGAGCGCTCCCCCAGGCTTCGCGCACTTCGTGTCGCTTCGCCACCCCCCTCTCCGGGGGCAACACCAGCGGCCCGGCAAAGCCGGTTCCGCGGTGTTCCCCGCATGGATCGGAGGCTGAAATGACCGATCTCGACGCTGTTGCCGATTTCCAGTCGGCCCTGTTGCGCAAGGCGCGCTGGCACCCGCTCGAATTCGTGGTCTGGGCCGCGGCCTTCGCGCTGCCGCTCGTGATGCCTTCGCATTCGCTGCTGGTCAACGAGATCGCCATCGTCGCGCTGTTCGCGATGTCGCTCGACCTGATCCTGGGCTACGCCGGCATCGTGTCGCTGGGCCACGCGGCCTTCTTCGGTTTCGGCGCGTATGCGGCGGCGCTGTTCGCCAAGCTCGTGATGCCCGATCCGACCGTGGGCCTGGTGTTCGCGACCGTGCTGTCGGCCGTGCTGGGCCTGATCGCCAGCGTGACGATCCTGCGCGGCAGCGACCTCACGCGGTTGATGGTCACGCTGGGCACCGCGCTGTTGCTGCTCGAACTCGCCAACAAGCTCGACTGGCTCACCGGCGGTGCCGACGGCCTGCAGGGTGTGGTGATGGGGCCGGTGCTCGGCGTGTTCGAGTTCGATCTGTACGGCCGCACGGCGGCCTGGTATTCGCTGGCCGTGATGCTGGTGCTGTTCCTGCTGATGCGCCGCCTGGTGCATTCGCCCTTCGGCGCCACGCTCAAGGCGATCCGGGACAACCGGCTGCGCGCGATGGCCATCGGCATCCCGGTGGTGTCGCGGCTCGCGACGGTCTACACCATCGCTGCCGGCGTGGCGGGTGCCGCGGGCGCGTTGCTGGCGCAGACCACGGGCTTCGCCTCGCTCGACGTGCTGGCCTTCGACCGCTCGGCCGATGTGCTGCTGATGCTGGTGATCGGCGGCGTGGGCTGGCTCTATGGCGGCGTGGTGGGGGCCATCGTGTTCAAGCTGCTGCAGACCTGGCTCTCGTCCGTCACGCCGCAGTACTGGATGTTCTGGATCGGCCTGATCCTGGTGCTGCTGGTGCTGGTGGGACGCGACCGTCTGCTCAAGCCCTGGACATGGTTCGGCGCGGGCGCCGGAACGAAGAAGAAGGAGGGCGCGGCATGACCGACACCGTGCTCTCGACCCAGGGCCTGGTGATGCGCTTCGGCGGCATCACCGCCACCCACGACGTGACGATGGAACTCAAGCGCGGCGCACGCCATGCGCTGATCGGCCCCAACGGCGCGGGCAAGACCACGCTGATCAACCAGCTGACGGGCGTGCTCACGCCGAGCGAAGGCCGCATCACGCTGCTGGGTGAAGACATCACGACCCTGGCACCGCACCAGCGTGTGGCGCGCGGGCTGGTGCGCACCTTCCAGATCAACCAGCTCTTCGATTCGATGACGCCGCTCGAGACGCTGGCGCTGGTGGTGTCGCAGCACCAGGGCATCGGTGCGCAGTGGTGGCGGCCGCTGGGCTCTGCCAAGGCGGTGACGGCGCGCGCGGCACAGCTGCTCGAACAGTTCCATCTGGCCGACGTGGCGGGACAACCCACGAAGCAACTGGCCTACGGCAAGCGCCGGCTGTTGGAGATCGCGATCGCGCTGGCCTGCGAGCCGCGCGTGCTGCTGCTCGACGAGCCGGTGGCCGGCGTGCCCGCGGGCGAGCGCGAGGAGTTGCTGCAGACTGTTTCCGCGCTGCCGGCCGAGGTCACGGTGCTGCTGATCGAGCACGACATGGACCTGGTGTTCGGCTTCGCCGATCGCATGACGGTGCTGGTCAACGGCGCGGTGCTGACCGAAGGCACGCCCGAGGCCATCGCGGCGGACCCGCGCGTCAAGGAGGTCTACCTCGGACACGGAGCCCTGCATGACTGAGCCGCTGCTGCAGATCGACCACCTGCGCGCCGGCTACGGCGAGGCGGTGGTGCTCGACGGCGTGTCCTTCGCCCTGGCCGAGGGGCGCACGCTCGCACTGCTGGGCCGCAACGGCACCGGCAAGACCACGCTGATCAACACGCTGGCCGGCGTCACGCGACAGCACGGCGGGCGCATCGCGCTGGCGGGTGTCGAATTGAACCGGCTCGCGCCGCACCGCCGCGCGGCGGCCGGGATCGGCTGGGTGCCGCAGGAGCGCAACATCTTCAAGTCGCTCACGGTGCACGAGAACCTGACGTCGGTGCAGCGCCCCGGCAAGTGGACGCCCGACGGCGTCTACGCGATGTTCCCGCGGCTCGCCGAGCGCAAGGGCAACCTGGGCACGCAGCTCTCGGGTGGCGAGCAGCAGATGCTCGCGGTGGGCCGCGCGCTGGTGCTCAACCCGCGGCTGCTGCTGCTCGACGAGCCGCTCGAAGGGCTGGCGCCGATCATCGTGGAAGAGCTGCTGCGCGCGATCCGCCGCATCACGCAGGCCGAGGGGCTGGCCGCGATCATCGTCGAGCAGCATCCGCAGGCCGTGCTCGCGATCTCCGACGAGGCGGTGGTGCTCGACCACGGCCGCGTGGTGCATGCCTCGAGCGCGCCTGCGCTGCGCGCGCAGCCCGCGCTGCTCGACCGCTTGCTCGGCGTGGCGCGATAGTTACAGCGCCGCGAAATCCGAGCGCGGCGGCGGTGGCGTGGTCGGCAGCACCAGGCGGAAGGTCGCGCCGCCGTCGCCGGTCGCGACCAGGCTCACCTCGCCGCCATGCCGGCGCGCGATCTCGCGCGACAGGTGCAGCCCCAGGCCCGAGCCCGCCACCTTCGCCACGCTGGCCGAGCGGTAGTAGGGCGCGGGCGTCGTGCCGACCGTCAGCGGGAAAACGAAATGGTGGTCGGCGATTTCGCGCTGCGCGAAGGGCATTCTCGCGCCGAGGGCCGTGGCGATGTGGCCGCCTTGCCCGTCGGGTGCGTACAGCGTCACCTCCTGCAACCGGGCCGGCAGGATGCGCAGCAGCCAGCGCTCCGGCGTCTCGGATGCACGCGCGAGTGAGAGGCGCAGCCAGACCACGTCGTGGGTGAAACCCGCCACGAGGGGGCGGGCCAGCGGCACGAAGTCCCGGCTGTGTGGCCCTCGGCTGACGGCCTCGATGTCCCAGGCGCCCGAGGGATCGCTCAGCACGTCGACGGCGCCCGCCGGCAGCATCGGACGCTCCAGGCCGTCCGAGGGGGTCAGTGTCAACGCGCCCCACGCCGGTGCGGTCAGACACAAGCAGAGCGCCACCAGACAGCGCCGCAGCAAGGAGGGGAAAAACATCAGCGGGAGCGCGTTCCAGAACAAGAAAAGCGAGGTGGGCGTGAATTCCTGTCGGACGCGACCGAAAAGACGTAATTACAATTTATTAAGAATTATGAAAATTAACACCGTTCCGCGACGTCTTCGGGTTCATGTCGTTGAAGACGATGACGATCTTCGCGAAGAAATGCTCTTCAGTCTGGCTGCATTGGGATTTCAGACCGCCGGGTTTCCGGCGGCGCCCGAGTTCTACAAGGCATTTGCCATCGCGCCCTGCGACGTGGCTGTGATCGACATCGGTCTGCCGGGCGAAAGCGGGCTGTCGATCGTGTCGCACTTGCGTGCCGCGGGCGGCGTGGGCGTGGTGCTGGTCACGGCGCGTGGCCAGCTGGACGAGCGGCTGCTGGGCCTGCGCACGGGTGCCGACGCCTATCTCGTCAAGCCGGTGCACATCGACGAGCTGGCCGAGACCTTGAACGCGCTGGGGCGGCGCCTGCCTGCCAAGGAGGTTCCGGTGGTCGATGCGCCGCCTTCGGTCGAAACGCGCGCCGCCTCCTGGCGCCTGCTGGAAGGCGAATGGATTCTCAGCGATCCGGACGGCCTGGAAATGAAGCTCACCACCAGCGAGCGCGCCTTCATGGGCTGTCTGTTCCGCCGCCGTGGTCAGACGGTGAGCCGGGACGAGCTGATCCTGGCGCTGGGCGGGGATGTCTTCGATTTCGACGGTCATCGTGTCGACGCCATTGCGAGCCGGGTGCGCCGCAAGGCGCGCAAGCTGGGCATGCGCCTGCCCCTGTATTCGGTGCGCGGCACCGGCTACGTGCTGGCCAAGTAACACGTCGCTGCGACAGCGGCAAAAGAATCGGAGACCGAAACCGCCGGTCTCCGCGCCGTGCCGTGCGTTCACATTTGAAAGTGCGGCGCGCTCAACGCCGCCAAGTACACCGAGGCCATGGTCGGCCGAACGCGCCGTGGTCCGCCTCGACGGGAAGCTGGTGCGCAATTGGGACTGGATGCTCGAACTGCGCTCGCTGCGCACCAAGGAACTGCAGGACCGCAAGACCGGCTGGCTCACGGCCGGGTACTACCACGTCAACGAGAACTTCAAGGTCGGCGTCGGCTGCAACTTCGCCGACTACTCCGACGACCTGACCGACCTGAGCTACCGCAGCAAGGGCTTCTTCCTGAACGTGCTCGGGGAGTTTTAACCGAGTCTTCCACCGGAGGGGCTCCATTCCAGGGACAGCACGGAACCGGCTTTGCCGGGCCGCCGGTGTCGCCCCCTGGGGGGAGGGCGAAGCGACACGCAGTGCGCGAGCCTTCGGGGGGGGGGGTTATATGGGTAGAGCAGTCGTCGTCTTGACCTTGTCGAGCACGAAGCTCGTCTTGCAGTCCTGCACGCTGGGGTGCTTGAGCAGCGTGTCCATCACGAAGCGCGAGTAGTGCGCCATGTCGGCCACCACCACGCGCAGCAGGTAGTCCATGTCGCCGGTGAGCGAGGCGCACTCGATCACCTCGGGCCAGCCCTGGATGGACGCGCGGAAGGCGTCCATCGGGTTGCGCTTGTGGCTCTCGGTGTGCTTCTCCAGCCGGACGTTGATGTAGGCCGTGAGCGGCAGGCCCACGCGCTCGGGCCGCAGCAGCGCGACGTAGCCCTGGATCACACCCGATTCCTCCAGCCGCTTGACGCGCCGCAAGGTGGCGGACGAGGACAGGCTGACCTGCGCGGCCAGCTCGTCGTAGGTGGCACGGCCGTTGGCCTGCAACGCGCGAAGTACGCGCAAATCAATGGTGTCGAGTTCGACTGGAGCGCTCATGCGTCATATTTTGCAGGAATCCTGCGTGTGCTGCCCGTGCACGACCCCAAGTTGCAGGAATCGTGTGTGCCGAGCGCCTAGCATCGAGTGCAACCCCACCTGATTATTCTGGAGACACACGATGGCCGATCTGTACGACAACCCCATGGGCCTTCAAGGCTTCGAATTCGTCGAGTTCGCATCCCCCACGCCGGGCGTGCTCGAACCCGTGTTCGAGATGATGGGCTTCACGCTCGTCGCCAAGCACCGCTCCAAGGATGTGGTGCTGTTCCGCCAGGGCGACATCAATTTCATCGTCAACCGCGAACCCAAGAGCGCCGCCGCGTACTTCGCGGCCGAGCACGGCCCCTCGGCCTGCGGCATGGCCTTCCGGGTGAAGGATGCCCACAAGGCCTACAACCGCGCGCTCGAACTCGGCGCGCAGCCGATCGAGATCGCCACCGGCCCGATGGAACTGCGCCTGCCGGCCATCAAGGGCATCGGCGGCGCGCCGCTGTACCTGATCGACCGCTTCGAGGAAGGCAAGTCGATCTACGACATCGACTTCGAATTCATCGAGGGCGTGGACCGCCATCCGGTCGGCCATGGCCTGAAACTCATCGACCACCTGACGCACAACGTCTACCGCGGCCGCATGACCTTCTGGGCCGACTTCTACGAGAAGCTCTTCAACTTCCGCGAGATCCGCTATTTCGACATCTCGGGTGAATACACCGGCCTCACGTCGAAGGCCATGACGGCGCCCGACGGCATGATCCGCATCCCGCTGAACGAGGAATCGAAGAAGGGCGGCGGCCAGATCGAGGAGTTCCTGATGCAGTTCAACGGCGAAGGCATCCAGCACATCGCCCTGATCTGCGACAACCTCCAGGACGCGGTCGACAAGCTGGCCCTGGCCGGCGTGCAGACGGCCACCGCCCCCAACGACGTCTACTACGAGATGCTCGACGGCCGCCTCCCGGGCCACGGCCAGAACGTGGCGGAACTGCAGGCACGGGGCATCCTGATGGACGGCACCACCGAGGGTGGCAATGCCCGCCTGCTGCTGCAGATCTTCTCCACGCCGACCTTCGGACCGGTGTTCTTTGAGTTCATCGAGCGCCGCGGCGACTACCGCGAAGGCTTCGGCGAAGGCAACTTCAAGGCGCTGTTCGAATCGCTCGAACGCGACCAGATCCGCCGCGGCGTCCTAGACACCACCGAGGCCTGAACATGCTGGCCGCCGAAGCGACCAAGCACGGGCTCGCGGCCGGTGATGCCGCCATGCCCGAGCGACCGGACTGGACCATCGACCAGGGCTGGCAGAACTACACGCCGGCCGAGCATGCGGTGTGGAAGACGCTGTTCGAGCGCCAGACGAAACTGCTGCCCGGCCGTGCCTGCGACGAATTCGTCGAGGGCATGAAGAACCTGCCGATCGGCGCCGACCGCATCCCCGACTTCGAGGAACTCAGCGAGGTGCTGATGCAGCGCACCGGCTGGCAGGTGGTGGCCGTGCCGGGCCTGGTGCCGGACGAGGTGTTCTTCGAACACCTGGCCAACCGTCGCTTTCCGTCGGGCAACTTCATCCGCAAGCCGCACGAGCTCGACTACCTCGAAGAGCCCGACGTGTTCCACGACGTGTTCGGCCATGTGCCGATGCTGATGAACCCGTCCATCGCCGACTACATCCAGGCCTACGGCCAGGGCGGTTTGCGCGCGAAGGAACTGGGCGTGCTCGACAAGCTGGCGCGGGTCTACTGGTACACGGTCGAGTTCGGCCTGATCCAGCAACAGGACGGCCTGCGCATCTACGGCGCGGGCATCGCGTCCTCGCGCACCGAGAGCGTGTTCTCGCTCGACGACGCCTCGCCCAATCGCATCGGTTTCGACCTGGAGCGCGTGATGCGGACGAACTACCGCATCGACGATTTCCAGGAAAGCTATTTCGTCATCGACAGCCTGGCGCAGTTGCTCGAACTCGCGAAGATCGACTTCGCCCCGATCTACGACCGCATTGCCGGCCAGCCCGAGCACCAGCCCGGCGACGTGCTGCCCAGCGACCGCGTGCTGGTGCGCGGCACGGGGCAGTACCACGACGCCAAGCGCCGGACTGCATCAGCAGCCGCCTGAGCAAGCACGTCCGGTCTTTTCCAGGGACACCGCGGAACGGGCTTCGCCCGGCCGCCGGTGTCGCCCCCTGGGGGGAGGGCGAAGCGGACACGAAGTGCCGCGCCGCCTTCGGGGGGCTAATATTCAGCGACCTTGCGCCCGATCTCCGGCCAGCGCGCATGCAGCCAGACCCACGCCACCAACCCGATCCCCATCATCAGGATCGACGTCACGGCCAGGGCCAGCGTCGAATGCATCACCAGCGGCGCGATCACGCCGGCCACCAGGCCGTTGGCCGTCGAGCCGATCACCGCCTGCAGCGACGAGGCCATGCCGCGGCGCTCGGGGTGCAGGTCGAGCACCAGCAAAGTCACGACCGGCACCATCAGCGCCCAGCCGAAGGCGAAGAAGCCGATCGGCCACATGGCCCAGGCCGCATGCGGCGCGAACAGGGCGTTGGCCACCACGTTGACCACGGAGGTCGCCAGCATGATCACGAAGCCGTCACGGATCTGCCGCTTGGGCGGCACCTTGCCGGCCATGCGTCCGCTGACCCAGGCGCCGGCCATGATGCCGCCGATGGTCAGCAGGAAGAACCAGAAGAATTGCGTCGGGGCCAGGCTCAGGTGGTCGCCGAGGAAGGCCGGCGCCGAGAGCACGTAGAGGAACATGCCGTTGAAGGGCACGCCGCTCGCGAGCGCGAGCAGCAGGAAACGGGGGTCGGAGCACAGTTCGCGGTAGCCCCGCATCAGATGACCGGCCCGGAAGGATTGACGCTGTGTCGGGTGCAGCGTCTCGGGCAGCAGCTTCCAGTTGGCCACGAACAGCACCACGCCGACGCCGACCAGGAACCAGAAGATGCTGTGCCAGCCCGCGTGCACGAACAGAAAGCCGCCGACGATCGGGGCGATGGCCGGCGCCACGCCGAAGTAGATCGTGACCTGCGCCATCACTTTCTGCGCCTCGGCCGGCGGGAACATGTCGCGGATCACCGCACGCGAAACCACGATGCCCGCACCGGTCGACAGGCCCTGCAGCGCCCGGAACAGCACCAGCTGGCCGATGGTCTGCGAGAGCGCGCAACCCAGCGACGCGATGGTGAACACCGCCAGCCCCCATAGCACCACGGGCCGTCGGCCGAAGCTGTCCGACAGCGCGCCGTGGAACAGGTTCATGAAGGCGAAGCCGAACAGGTAGGCCGACAGCGTCTGCTGCATCTCGACCGGCGTCGCACCGATCGAGCGCGCGATGCCCGAGAACGCCGGGATGTAGGTGTCGATGGAGAACGGGCCCAGCATGCCGAGCACGGCGAGCAGCACCGCGAGGGCCCAGCGGGGCGCTTTCCAGAGGGTTTGTGCGTCGGGATTCATGCAAGCGGTTCCGGCTGATCGGGGCGGAAAAAGAAAGAGCGCCCGAAGGCGCTCATAGTATTTACCAGAAACACCGCGGAACCGGCTTCGCCGGGCCGCAGGTGTTGCCCCCGGTAGGGGGTGGGAGAAGCGACACGCAGTGCGCGAAGCCTGGGGGCGAGCTCAAAGTGTATCGATGAACGAACGCAGCTTGTCCGAACGCGACGGGTGCTTGAGCTTGCGCAGCGCCTTGGCCTCGATCTGGCGGATGCGTTCACGGGTCACGTCGAACTGCTTGCCGACTTCTTCCAGCGTGTGGTCGGTGCTCATCTCGATGCCGAAGCGCATGCGCAGCACCTTGGCTTCGCGTGGCGTCAGCGAGTCGAGGATGTCCTTGACCACGTCGCGCAGGCCGGCCTGCATCGCGGCCTCGATGGGCGCCGTGTTGCTGCTGTCCTCGATGAAGTCGCCCAGGTGCGAATCGTCGTCGTCGCCGATCGGCGTTTCCATGGAGATCGGCTCTTTCGCGATCTTCATGATCTTGCGGATCTTGTCTTCCGGGATCTCCATCTTCGCGGCCAGGATGCCGGCGTCGGGCTCGAAGCCGAACTCCTGCAGATGCTGGCGCGAGATGCGGTTCATCTTGTTGATCGTCTCGATCATGTGCACCGGAATCCGGATGGTGCGCGCCTGGTCGGCGATCGAACGCGTGATGGCCTGGCGAATCCACCAGGTGGCATAGGTCGAGAATTTGTAGCCGCGACGGTATTCGAACTTGTCGACCGCCTTCATCAGGCCGATGTTGCCTTCCTGGATCAAATCCAGGAACTGCAGACCGCGGTTGGTGTACTTCTTGGCGATGGAGATCACGAGGCGCAGGTTGGCCTCGATCATTTCCTTCTTGGCATCGCGCGACGAGCGTTCGCCGTCGTTCATGCGCTTGTTGATTTCCTTGAGCTGGGTCAGCGGCACCACCACGCTCGACTGGATGTCGGCGAGCTTCTGCTGCAGTTCCTGCACCGGCGGGATGTTGCGCGCGAGCACCGTGCTCCACGGCTTGCCGGCAGCGGCCTGCTTCTCGACCCACTTCTGGTTCAGCAGGTTGGAGGCGATGCGGTTGCCGTTCTTGTCGTAGCCGCTGAAGTCGCGGATGAAGTCTTCCTGCGGGAAGCCGCACTTGTCCACGATGATGCGGCGCAGCTCGCGTTCCTTCTTGCGCACGTCGTCGACCTGCGTGCGCACCAGGTCGCACAGCTTCTCGATGGTCTTGGCCGTGAAGCGGATGGTCATCAGCTCGTCGGACATGGCCTGCTGCGCCTTGGCGTAGGCCGGCGTGCCGTAGCCTTCCTTCTCGTAGATCTTGTGGATCTTCTCGAACATGGCCGCGATGCGGTCGAAGCGTTCGAGCGCATCGCGCTTGAGTTCTTCGAGCTTCTTGGTCAGCGCCTTGGAGCCGCCCTTGCCGTCGTCGTCGTCTTCTTCGTCGAATTCGTCGAAGTCCTCTTCGGCCACATAGTCGTCGGC
The DNA here is from genome assembly GCF_051216515.1 of Variovorax frigidus. NCBI lineage: Bacteria > Pseudomonadati > Pseudomonadota > Betaproteobacteria > Burkholderiales > Comamonadaceae > Variovorax > Variovorax frigidus. The sequence continues at coordinate 132,987 of NZ_JBPJZF010000008.1, read as the reverse complement.
CTCGTTCGGGTTCGAGAAACCGTCGACGATGGTCGAGATCACGACCTTGCCGTCACGGATGGTGGCGGCCATTTCCAGGATCGCGGCGATGGTCGCGGGCGATGCGGAGATCGCCTCCATCATGGCCATCAGGCCGCCTTCGATGCGCTTGGCGATTTCGATTTCGCCTTCGCGCGTCAGCAGCTCGACCGTGCCCATTTCGCGCATGTACATGCGGACCGGGTCGGTGGTGCGGCCGAATTCGCTGTCCACCGTGGAGAGCGCGGCTTCGGCTTCTTCTTCGGCTTCCTCGACGGTGGCGGCGGTCGGCGCGACGTTGTTCTGGAACAGCGTCTCGGCATCCGGCGTCTGCTCGTACACGGCCACGCCCATGTCGTTGAGCATCGTGACCACGACTTCCATGGTCTCCGCATCGACCAGCTTGTCGGGCAAGTGGTCGGAGATTTCGCCTTGCGTCAGGTAGCCGCGGGTCTTGCCCAGCGTGATCAGGGTCTTGAGGCGCGAACGGCGCTTGGCCATGTCCTCTTCGGACAGGACGGTTTCGTCCAGGCCGAATTCCTTCATCAAGGCGCGTTCTTTCGCCTTGCTGATCTTCATGCGCAGCGGCTTGACCTTCTCGACAGTGGCCGTCTCGGTGCTGGCAGCGGCGGGCTCTTCTTCGGCGAACTCGGCTTCGACGTCGGAGAAGTCCTCTTCGATCTCACCGGCTTCGGCGCCGGCCTTGGGCTTGCGGCCGCGCTTGGCGCCGGTGGCGGGCGTGGCGGCACCGGCCGCTTTGGGGGGGCGACCGACCTTCTTGGCGGTGGCGGGGGCGGCGGCCTTGGCGGCGGCGGTCTTGATCGGGTCGGCTGGAGTCGTTTTCGTGGGCACGGGTTTCACTTTCGTTGCGGCAGTCGCCTTGGACGCGGTGGCACTCTTCTTTGCAGGTGCAGGCGATGCTGTCGCTTTCAACGGTTTGGCCCCGACGGGTTTCTTGGCAACGGACACGGCAGGCTTCTTTGAACTGGGCATACAACCTCGTAGGACAAGAATGAAACAAGCGGAATCACAGGCGCCACTGACCCGGCGCGGGCACGGACACAGGTAACGAGGAAGCGAGTCACGTCGACACGACGGAGCAAGGCTCCCCGTGCGAGCGAACCGGAGTCCCCTCAGGAAGCAAGATGTAGGGCGAACATTTGGTATGCAATCCTTGCGGTGTATTGGCCCGTTTCCCTTTGGGAAGTGCGTTGCGCGTGGGGCCGGCCCGGAGGTGTTGCTGTCGCTCTTGCTTCATTCGCCGCGAGGCGAAGCCTTACATTATAGCGCCAAAGCCATTTTTCAATGGGGGTTGTCCTTATCCGGGCACCGAAGGCTTCAGCCGATGGCGCAATTCGAGCCGCCGCGTCTCGAGCGCCTTGTAGCGCTCCAGCGCTTGCGGGTCGCTGCCCACCGCGGCGATCGCCTCGCTCTGGCGGGCCTTGAGCAGGTCGTCGAGCATGAAGTCGAGCACGTTGCGCAGCTCCTTGGCTGCATCGGCCGCCTGCTCGCCCTCGGGGTCCGCGACGGGGCCGCCGTCCGGGCCGGTCATGAGGCGTTCGGTCATGGCCTCGAAGGGCTGGCCGCGCAGGCCTTCGCGCAGGGCGGCCCAGGGCTGGACGCCATGCTCGTGCATCTGGCCGTCGAGCCAGGTGAACAGCTGGCCGTGCTCGCCCGGCAGCGCGCACAGCAGCTCGTGCAGTTCGTGCGACTGGGCTTCCCATTCGTGCATGTTCGACAGCAGCAGCCGCGCGGCCACGTCGGCCCGGCCCGGCGGGCGCAGGCGCGGGCGGGTGGCCGAACCGTCGGTGGCGCCGAAGGCACCGCGCGCGCTGCGCCAGTCGCCGCCCTTGCCCTTCCCCTTGCCGCCTTTGCCGCCCCAGCTGCCGCGGTCCTTGCGGTTGCCCCAGCCGGAGCTGATGGGCGTGCCGTCGTCCTCGTAGCGGGGGGCACCCCCTGCCTGGGCGCCGGGGGAGCCCTGGTAACCCTGGTAACCCTGGGAATCCGACGCGACGGGATAGTCGAGATAGTCCGGCGGCGCGTCGCGCGACGCCTCACGGGGTGCGTCGCGGCGGGCCCCGCCGCGCGCCGGGGCCGCGGCGGACCACAGGGCCTCGATGTCCGCGGCGCCGAGCTGCACCAGTTCGGCGATCTCGCCCAGCAGCTGCCGTTTCAACGCGCCGTCGGGCATGGCGCTCCAGAGCGGCCGGGCGTTGGCCGTCATGTGGGCGCGGCCCTCGGCGCTGCCGAGGTCGCAGCCTTCGCGCGCGGCCTCGATCATGAAGCGGCTGAGCGGCGTGGCCTCGCTCACGAAGCGGGCGAAGGCCTCGGCACCGTGTTCGCGGATGAAGCTGTCGGGGTCGTGCTCGGCCGGCAGGAACAGGAACTTGACGCTGCGCACGTCGGTGGCATAGGGCAGGGCGCCGTCGAGCGCCTTGCGTGCCGCGCGCCGGCCCGCTGCATCGCCGTCGAAGCTGAAGACCACCGAATCGGTGAAGCGGAACAGCTTCTGCACATGCTCGGTGGTGCAGGCCGTGCCCAGCGTGGCGACGGCGTTCGGAAAGCCCAACTGCGCCAGCGCGACCACGTCCATGTAGCCCTCGGTGACCAGCGCATAGCCGCGGTCGCGGAAGGCGGCGCGCGCCTCGTACAGGCCGTAGAGCTCGCGGCCCTTGCTGAAGACCGGCGTCTCGGGCGAGTTGAGGTATTTGGGCTTCTCGTCGCCCAGCACGCGGCCACCGAAGCCGATGCACTCGCCCTTGACGTTGCGGATCGGGAACATCACGCGGTCGCGGAAGCGGTCGTAGCGCTTGTCCTCGCCGTCCTCGCCCACGATCACCAGGCCGCTTTCGGCCAGCAGCGGGTTGTCGTACTCGGGGAACACGCTGGCCAGCGTGCGCCAGCCCGGCGGCGCGTAGCCGATGCCGAACTGCTTGGCGACCTCGCCCGAGACGCCCCGGCCCTTGAGGTAGTCGATGGCGCCCGGGGACTGCCGCAGGTGCTTGCGGAAGGCCTCGCCGGCCTTCTCGAGCACGTCGGTCAGCGTGGCCTGCTTCTGCCGCTGGTTGGCGGCGCGGGCGCGCTCCTCGGGCGAGGCGTCGTCCTCGGGTACCTGCAGGCCGTACTGGCCGGCCAGGTCGTGCACCGCTTCGACGAAGCCCATGCCCGCATGTTCCATGAGGAAACCGATGGCGTTGCCGTGCACGCCGCAGCCGAAGCAGTGATAGAACTGCTTGGTCGGGCTGACGGAGAACGAAGGCGACTTCTCGCCGTGGAAGGGGCACAGCCCCATGAAATTGGCGCCGGCCTTCTTGAGCGGCACGTAGCGCCCGACGATTTCCACCACGTCGGCGCGCGCGATGAGTTCCTGGATGAAAGAAGCGGGGATGGTCATGGTGGCGCGGAGCGGCAAATCATACGCAAGCGGCTGACACGGCGCGCGGACACATGTCGGCATACTGCGTTCGACACCTCTCTCATTTCATGCCCAACCCCCGCTTCGTCCACGTCACCCCGCTGCTGCAGCATCCGCTTCGCTTTCTGTGGTCGGCTCTGAAAGGTTTCAAGGCCAACCAGGGCTTGCTGCTGGCGGGCGCCGTGGCCTATTACGCGCTGTTGTCGATGGTGCCGCTGCTGATCCTGAGCGTGATCGCGCTGTCGCACGTGATCGAGCAGGCCGAACTGTTGGCCACCGTGGGCCGCTACCTCGAATGGCTGCTGCCGGGCCAGTCGCGGGCGGTGGTCGACGAGCTGCGCAATTTCCTCGCACACCGCGACGTGCTCGGGCCGGTGCTGCTGGTGACCATGATCTTCTTCAGTTCGCTGGCCTTCACCGTGCTCGAGAGTGCGATGGCGAACATCTTCCACCACCGCAAGGCCGAACGGTCGCGGCACTTCCTGGTGTCGGCGGTGATGCCCTACCTCTACATCCTGTTCCTGTGCGTCGGCCTGCTGCTGGTGACGCTGGTGTCGGGTGCGCTGCAGCTCATCGGCCAGGAAAGCGTCGAACTGTTCGGCTACAGCTGGTCGCTGTCCGGCGTCTCGGGCGTGCTGCTCTATCTGCTGGGGCTGGCGGGCGAGATCTTCATGCTCACCTCGCTGTACCTGGTGATGCCCGTCGGCCACCTGTCGCTGCGCCACGCCCTGCTGGGCGGCGTCACCGCCACGCTGCTGTGGGAAATCACGCGGCGCCTGCTGGTCTGGTATTTCTCCACCTTGTCGCAGGTGAGCGTCGTCTACGGCTCCCTCACCACCGCCATCGTGGTCCTGCTGAGCCTGGAAATCGCCGCCACGCTGGTGCTCTTCGGCGCCCAGGTCATCGCGCAGTACGAGCGGCTGGAACGCAAGCAGGCCGTTCCAGCCGTTTCATAGCGCGCAGGCGAAAGGCCAGAGACACCGCGGAACGGGCTTTGCCCGGCCGCCGGTGTCGCCCCCCTGGGGGGGAGGGCAAGCGGACACGAAGTGCCGCGCCGCCTTCGGGGGGGGAGTTATTTCGGCGCGAGCCGGATCGCCCCGTCCAGCCGGATCACCTCGCCATTCAGCATCTCGTTCTCGATGATGTGCTTGGCCAGCTTGGCATAGTCCTCCGGCGTGCCCAGGCGCGACGGGAAGGGCACGTTGGCGGCCAGTGCGTCCTGCACTTCCTGGGGCATGCCGAACAGCATCGGAGTGCCGAAGATGCCGGGAGCGATGGTCATGTTGCGGATGCCGCTGCGCGCCAGGTCGCGTGCGATCGGCAGCGTCATGCCCACCACGCCGCCCTTGGAGGCCGCGTAGGCGGCCTGGCCGATCTGGCCGTCGTAGGCCGCGACCGAGGCGGTCGAGATCAGCACGCCGCGTTCGCCCGTGGCTTCGGGCTCGTTCCGGGCCATGGCATCGGCGGCCAGGCGGATCATGTTGAAGCTGCCGATCAGGTTGATCGTCACGGTCTTGCTGAAGGCCGCCAGCGCGTGCGGGCCGTTCTTGCCGACCGTCTTCTCGCCGATGGCGATGCCGGCGCAGTTGACCAGCCCGACCAGCTTGCCCAGCTTCAGGGCCGCGGCCACGGCGGCCTGGCCGTCGGCTTCCTGCGTCACGTCGCAGCGCACGAACACGCCACCGATCTCGCGGGCCACGGCCTCGCCCTTGTCGGCCTGCATGTCGGCCACCACCACCTTGGCGCCCTGGGCTGCCAGCATTCGTGCCGTGCCCTCGCCCAACCCCGAGGCAGCGCCCGTGACGATGAAAACCTTGCCTTCGATCTGCATGTTCGTATCTCCTGATGTAGAGCGGGGATTATCGAAGACTGGCCTGGCGGGCACCAAGGTGCGCGCCCATGAAAAAAGGCCCCGTCGAAAGACGGGGCCTTGAAAGGGTCCACGGGGGACCCAGGAGACAACTTGCAAAAAGGCTCAGCGCTTGCGCGAAGCGGTCTGGGCGGTGGTCTTGGCGGCGTTCACGGCGGTGGTGGACACCGCGTTGAAGTTGGCTTCGGCCACATCCGAGGCTTGCTTGACGGCCTTCTGGACCGATTCGAAGGCATTGTTGGCCGCGGCGACGGCGCTCTTCATCACGGCGACGGCGGTTTCCGAACCGGCCGGGGCGTTCTTGGCGGCGCTGTCGACCAGACCGACGAAGGACTGCTGGGCTTCAGCGGCCTTGGCTTCGAAAGCCTTGCCGAATTCGCTGCCGGCGCCTTGGGCGATGTCATACAGGTGACGGCTGTAGGCAGCGGTCTTTTCGGCCAGCGGCTGGAACAGGCTGGCTTGCAGGGCCAGCAGCTCCTGGGCGTCCTTGACGCTCAGCACCGCTTGCGTGGTGTTGGCGGCTTCGCTCAGGGCGGCCTTGGAAGCGGTCACGTTCAGCTCGACGAGCTTTTCGACGCCTTCGAAGGCCTTCGAGGTCAGGCCGAACAGGGTTTCGAGGTTGGCTTTTTGGGCGGCGAGGATTTGGTCAGCGGTCAGTGCCATGGTGTTAGCTCCAGAAATGATGATGGAATGGATCACGTTTGCGCTGCCCCTGTCTCGTCTATGTTGCGGTGCAGCATGGTGCCAAGTATAGGGAGATGCGCACGGCAAGCAAGGGTTTGAGCGCCTGTTGCCGCAGTTTAGAAGGCAGGGTCTAAAACGGTGCGAACCTGCGCCGGCGCAGGGCAGGCGCCGCTTTCGCGGGGCTGGCAGAATGCCGCGCCATGACGCCTTCTCCGTCCCCCCGTCCCCGTCCCGACCACCGCGACAGCTACCGCGCGTTCCGCCGCATCTCGACCCGCTGGGCCGACAACGACATGTATGGACACGTCAACAACGTCGTCTACTACGGCTGGTTCGACACGGCGGTCAACGCGCTGTTGATCGAGCGCGGCGCGCTGGACATTCACCAGGGGCGGACGATCGGCTTCGTGGTCGAGACGCACTGCAACTACTTCGCGCCGCTGGCCTTCCCTCAGACGGTGGAAGCCGGCATCCGCGTGGCCCATGCCGGCGGGTCGAGCGTGCGATACGAGATCGGCCTGTTTGCCGAAGGTGCTGCCGACGCCGCTGCGCAGGGGCACTTCGTGCATGTGTACGTGGACCGTGCGACACAGCGTCCTGTGCCCTTGCCCGAAGCCTTGCGCGAGGTGGTCGAGTCCTTGAAGCCCTGACGCACGAGCGGCGCCCGAGGGCGCCGCATCGATTCGTCGAGGAAGACGATTACATCTTCTTCATGGCCTTGATGTCGGCCTTGCCCTTGGCTTCGTCGGCCTTGGCTTGCTTCACGCAGGCGCTCTTGGCGTCACCGGTCTGGTCGTCGCACTTTTCCTTGGCGACGTTGTAGGTCATCGCGACCTTTTCTTCCGCGACCTTGCGCGCATGGGCGTCGCTCGGCTTGTATTGCTGTTCGAGGTCGGCCTTGGCAACCTTCTCGGTGCCTTCGGCTTCCTTCTGGCACACGTCCTTGGCGTTGTCCTTCAGCGTGTCGCATTGGGCCTTGGCGACCTTGTAGTCGGCTTCGATCTTTTCCTTGGCGACCTTGTATTCGTCCTTGGTCAGGGCGCTCGCCTGGGCGCCGATGAAGCAGGTCGAAGCGATGGCGAGCATGAGCAGATGTTTTTTCATGAGAGTTCTCTGTTGAGTTTTTGGATGGGTTTTTGGAGAGGGGAAATCTGAATTCGCGTGCTCAGTACTTTTCGAACCAGAGCGTGCTGGGCGTGCGGCCTTCAGCCGATTCCCAGGTCTTGACCTGCTGTTCGGCTTCTTCGCGGCTGATGCCATGACGTTCCTGGATGCGGCCGAGCAACTGATCGCGCTTGCCGGCGATGACGTCGAAATCGTCATCGGTCAGCTTGCCCCATTGCTCTTTGACCTTGCCCTTGAGCTGCTTCCAGTTGCCTTCGATGGTGTCTTTGTTCATGACGGTCTCCTTCAGGTCAGTGAATCGATGGCCGCTCTGCCTTGCGGTGGAGCTGTGTGGCCGGCGTGGAATCACTGTAGAAGCAGTGACATTCCCGACCCGGTAGGACGCCCGGGGATGCAACCGTAGGCACAAGCCGACGGGGACCGTGATAATCGAGCGCACGCCTCAACGACACAGAGACACGCGCGCCGAACCATGATCATTCACAGCCTGCTGGACACCGACCTCTACAAGTTCACGATGATGCAAGTCGTGCTGCATCATTTCCCGGGGGCGCGGGTCGAGTACCGCTTCAAGTGCCGCAATCCCGGCGTCGACCTGGCGCGCTTCGCCAGCGAAATCCGCGAGGAAGTGCGCGGCCTCTGTTCGCTGCAGTTCAAGGACGCCGAACTGTCCTACCTGCGGTCGATGCGTTTCATCAAGAGCGACTTCGTCGACTTTCTCGGGCTGTTCCGGCTCAACGAGAAGTACATCGACATCACGCCGCTGCCCAACGGCGAGCTCGACATCAGCATCAAGGGTCCCTGGCTGCACACCATCCTGTTCGAGATCCCGGTGCTGGCCATCGTCAACGAGGTCTATTTCCGCAACACGCAGCCCCAGGCCGATGTCGCCGAGGGACGGCGCCGGCTCGAGACCAAGATCGGGCAACTGCAGGCCGAAGGGCTGTCGGATCTGAAGATCGCCGACTACGGCACCCGCCGCCGCTTCTCCAAGTCCTGGCACGAAGAGGTTCTGCGCACGCTGAACGCGCGGCTCGGTGCGGTCACGACGCCGGTGCAGCGCGGCGCGCAGTTGCCGCAACTGGCCGGCACCAGCAACGTGCTCTACGCCATGAAGCTCGGCCTGATTCCGCTGGGCACCATGGCGCACGAATACCTGCAGGCCTGCCAGGCGCTGGGGCCGCGGCTGCGCGACAGCCAGATCTTCGGCTTCGAATCTTGGGCCCGCGAGTACCGCGGCGACCTGGGCATCGCGCTGTCCGACGTCTACGGCATGAGCGCCTTCCTGCGCGACTTCGACCTGTACTTCTGCAAGCTCTTCGACGGCGCGCGTCACGACAGCGGCGATCCGTTCCAGTGGGGCGAACGCATGCTCGCGCATTACCTCGCGAACCGGGTCGATCCGCTGACCAAGACGCTGATCTTCAGCGACGGCCTTACGGTGCCGCGCACCATCGAGCTGTACCGCCAGTTCCGCGGCCGCTGCCAGCTGGCTTTCGGCATCGGCACCAACCTGACCAACGACCTGGGCTACGAACCGCTGCAGATCGTGATCAAGATGATCCGCTGCAACGACCAGCCGGTCGCCAAGCTGTCCGACACCCCCTCCAAGAACATGTGCGAAGACGAGAAGTACCTGGCCTATCTGCGCCAGGTCTTCGAGATCGCGCAACCCGCAGCGTGAGCGGCCTCGTTCGCACCGCGCCCGTTGTGCGGCGCGTGGCGCTGCCGGCCGGGCTCGTGCTCCTGCTGTGCCCCGCGCTGGCGCAGGCGGCGGCGTTCGATGGCAGCCAGCTGTCCGCATGGTGGGGCGTTCCCTTCGCCGCCATGCTGCTGTCGATCGCGTTGATGCCGCTGCTCATTCCCGCCTTCTGGCACCACCACTACGGCAAGGTCACGGCGGGATGGGCACTGGCCTTCCTGGTTCCCTTCGGCCTCGTGTTCGGACTGCCGGTGGCCGGCGCCGAATTCGTGCATGCGCTGCTGGCCGAATACATTCCCTTCATCCTGCTGCTCACGGCGCTCTACACGGTGGCCGGCGGCATCCACATCCGCGGCAACCTGCGTGGGGCGCCCGGTCTCAACGTGGCGATCCTCGCGCTCGGCGCGGTGCTGGCGAGCTTCATGGGCACCACCGGCGCGTCGATGCTGCTGATCCGTCCGCTGATCCGCGCCAACGACAACCGCGTCCACCGCGCACACGTGGTGGTGTTCTTCATCTTCATCGTGTCGAACATCGGCGGCTCGCTCACGCCGCTTGGCGATCCGCCGCTGTTCCTGGGTTTCCTCAAGGGCGTCGACTTCTTCTGGACCGCGCGCAACATCCTGCCCGAGACGCTGTTCATGACCGCCGCCCTGCTGGCGATGTTCTGGCTGATCGATCGCCACTTCTACCGAAAGGAAGGCGTGCTGCCGGTCGATCCGACCCCGGACACGCGGCGCATCGGCTTCGACGGCGCGATCAACTTCTGGCTGCTCGGCGGCGTGGTCGCGCTGGTGCTGATGAGCGGCACCTGGAAATCGACGCTGGCGTTCGACGTCTACGGCACGCCGGTCGGCCTGCCCGGGCTGCTGCGCGATGCGGGGCTGGTGGCGCTGACCCTGCTGTCGCTCAGGATCACGCCGCGCGCGGTGCACACGGCCAACCAGTTCGGCTGGGCGCCGATGGCCGAAGTGGCCAAGCTCTTCGCCGGCATCTTCCTGACCATCGTGCCGGTGATCGCAATGCTCAAGGCGGGTGCGAACGGGCCCTTCGGCGCGGTGGTGGCTGCCGTCACGCGCGCCGATGGCCAGCCCGATCCGGCGATGTACTTCTGGGCCACGGGCGCGCTGAGCTCCTTCCTGGACAACGCGCCGACCTACCTGGTGTTCTTCAACACCGCTGGCGGCGATCCGGTGGCTCTGATGACCACCTACGCCAGCACGCTGGCGGCCGTGTCCGCCGGCGCGGTGTTCATGGGCGCCAACACCTACATCGGCAATGCGCCCAACCTCATGGTCAAGGCCATCGCCGAAGACCGCGGCGTGCGCATGCCGAGCTTCTTCGGCTACATGGCGTGGTCGGGCGTGTGCCTGCTGCCGCTGTTCGTCCTCGTCACCTTCATCTTCTTCCGCTGAATTTCCAGGAGTCCCGACCGATGCTCAAGCCCCATATCCTCGTCACCCGCGCCGTGTTTCCCGAGATCATCGAGAAGCTCAAGCTCCACTTCGAGGTGGAGGCCAACACGGACGATGTCGAATGGCAGGGCGAGGAACTGGTGCGTCGGCTGCAGGGCAAGCAGGGTGCGTTCACCACCGGCGGCGTCAAGATCGACGCGGCGGTGCTGGCCGGCTGCCCCGAACTCAAGATCTGCGCCAACATGGCGGTGGGCTACAACAACTTCGACATCGAGGCCATGACGCGCCACGGCGTGATGGCGACCAACGCGCCCGACGTGCTGACCGAAACCACCGCCGACTTCGGTTTCGCGCTGCTGATGGCCACCGCGCGCCGCGTCACCGAGAGCGAACATTTCCTGCGCCGCGGCGAGTGGAAGACCTGGCGCTACGACATGTTCGCCGGCTCCGACGTGCACGGCAGCACGCTCGGCATCCTGGGCATGGGACGCATCGGCCAGGGCATCGCGCGGCGCGGTGCGCTGGGCTTCGGCATGAAGGTGATCTATCACAACCGCTCGCGCCTCGACGCCGGCATCGAGGCCGAACTCAAGGCCGACTACGTGAGCAAGGAGGAGCTGCTGAAGTCGGCCGACCACCTGGTGCTGGTGCTGCCGTATTCGCCGGCGTCGCACCATGCGATCGGCGCCGCCGAACTGCGCCAGATGAAGCCCACGGCCACGCTGGTCAACATTGCGCGTGGCGGCATCGTGGACGACGCCGCGCTGGCCGCGGCCCTGCGCGAGCGCACGATCTCGGCGGCCGGCCTGGACGTGTTCGAGGGCGAACCGTCGGTGCACCGGGACCTGCTCACGGTGCCCAACGTCGTGCTCACGCCGCACATCGCGAGCGCGACCATCCCCACGCGCCTGGCCATGGCCAACCTGGCGGCCGACAACCTGATCTCCTTCCTGGGTGGCAAGGGGCCGCTGACGCCGATCGTTCCCGTCGCGCCCGCCGTGCCCGCCGTGCCCGCCCGCAAGTAAGCGAGGCACCCCCACGTGCCGACTGCCGAAACCGGACTCTGGATCCTGCTGGCCCTGGTGGCCTTGAACTTCGTCCTGCTGGTGGTGCTGCTGATGCGGCGCCCGCCGGCAGACCACCATGCCGAATTGACGGCCGCGCTCGCCGCCGGCAACGAACGCGCCGAACGCGGGCTGCGCCAGGAGATCGGCGACTCCGCGCGCAGCACGCGGCAGGAGCTGGGCCAGAACTTCGCCAGCTTCCAGGCCGCGCTGGTACAGCAGGGCGCCGAAGCGACGCGCACGCAGAACGCGCAGATCGACGCTTTCGCGCAGCAGCTCACTTTGCTGCAGAAGACGCTGGCCGACACGCTCAGCACGCAACTGCAGGGCCTGTCCGAATCGAATGCGCGCCGCCTGGCCGAAGTCCGCGCGACCATGGAGACGCAACTCGCGCAGCTGCAGCAGAGCAACGCCGCCAAGCTCGACGAGATGCGCCAGACGGTCGACGAGAAACTGCAGACCACGCTGGAGGCGCGCCTCGGCGAGAGCTTCAAGCAGGTGGCCGACCGGCTCGACCAGGTGCACAAGGGCCTGGGCGAGATGCAGACGCTGGCCGTCGGCGTCGGCAGCCTGCAGCGCGTGCTGACCAACGTGAAGACGCGCGGCGTGTTCGGCGAGGTACAACTCGAGGCCTTGCTCGAACAGGTGCTCACGCCCGACCAGTACGCCAAGCAGGTCGAGACCAGGCCGCGCAGCGGCCAGCGCGTCGACTTCGCGATCCGCTTCCCGGGGCGCGGTGACGATGGCGCACCGGTCTGGCTGCCCATCGATGCCAAGTTCCCGCGTGACGACTACGAGCGCCTGATCGACGCCCACGAGCGCGCCGATGCCGCCGGCGCCGAACTGGCAGCCAAGGCCCTGGAAGCACGCATCCGCACCGAAGCCAGATCGATCGCCGAGAACTACCTCGCGGCGCCGCACACCACCGACTTCGCGATCCTGTTCCTGCCGGTCGAGAGCCTCTACGCCGAGGTGCTGCGCCGGCCCGGCCTGATGGACGCGATCCAGCGCCAGCACCGTGTGACGCTGGCCGGCCCGACCACCCTGCTGGCCATGCTCAACAGCCTGCACATGGGCTTCCGCACGCTGGCGCTGGAGCACCAGGCTTCAGAGGTGTGGAAGGTGCTGGGCGCGGTCAAGACCGAATTCGAGCGCTACGGCGAATGGGTGGCGCGCATCAAGGAGCAGGTGGCCAAGGCCTCCGACACGCTCGACAAGGCCGACACGCGTGCCAAGCAGATGCGCCTGGCGCTGCGCAAGGTGGAAGCCCTGCCCGAAGCGCAGTCGCAGGTGCTGCTGCCGACCACGGCCGACACCGACGGCGACGGCACGCCGTGAAAGGCGCCGAACTCCTGCGCGTCATCGGGGCCCAGGTGTGCCTGCATGCCACCATGGCGGGGATGCGGCTCGCCACCCCCTTGCTGGCGCTGCAGCAGGGCTACAGCGCGGCCGCGGTCGGGGTGCTGATCGCGCTGTTCGCGCTCACCCAGGTGTTTCTGGCGCTGCCCGCGGGCCGCTTCACCGACCGGTACGGGTTCAAGCGGCCGCTCTGGTTCTCGGTCATCGCGGCGTCGGTCGGCGCGGGGCTGGTGGTCGTCTTTCCGACCTTCCCGGTCATGTGCCTGGCGGCCCTGCTGACCGGCGGCGCCACGGGCGCGACGGTGATTGCGCTGCAGCGCCACGTGGGGCGCTCGGCCACCGACTCGACGCAGCTCAAGCGCGTGTTCAGCTGGCTCGCGATCGCGCCGGCCGCGGCCAACTTCGTCGGCCCCTTCCTGGCCGGCATGCTGATCGACCACGCCGGCCTGGCGCCGGCGGACCTGATGGCCTTCCGCATCTGCTTCGCGGTGATGGCCGTGCTGCCGATCCTGTGCTGGATGCTCGCGCGTGGCGCGCACGAGCCGCCGCTGGTGGTTGCCGCCGCGGGCGCCGTGCCGACGCGCGCCTGGGACCTGCTGCGCGAGCCGATGTTCCGGCGCCTGTTGTTCGTGAACTGGCTGCAGTCGTCGAGCTGGGACGTGCACGCCTTCGTGCTGCCGGTGCTGGGGCATGAGCGCGGCATCAGCGCCTCGGTGATCGGCTCGATCCTCGGCGCCTTCGCGATCGCCGCGGCCTTCATCCGCGTGGTGCTGCCGCTGATCGCTTCGCGCGCCTCGGAGCGCAGCGTGATCCTGATCTCCACGCTGGTCACGGCGGCGGTGTTCTCGGTCTATCCGCTGCTCGAGTCGCCCTGGACCATGGGCCTGTGCTCGGTGTTGCTGGGCTTCGCGCTGGGGGCCGTGCAGCCGATGGTGATGAGCATGCTGCACCAGATCACGCCCCACACGCGGCATGGCGAGGCGCTGGGCCTGCGGCTGATGACCATCAACGCGTCGAGCGTGGCCATGCCCATGCTCTTCGGCTCGCTCGGCGCGCTGATCGGCATCACCGGCGTGTTCTGGGTGGTGGGCGGCGTGCTGGTGGTCGGTGCGCGTGCGACCTGGGGACTGAAGCTCTGAGCCGAGCCGGCACCGACGCGGTGCCGGCCTCGGCGCGACCTACAACGCGTAGAAGCGCTTGACCGCGGCCCAGGCGTCTTCGGGCGTGTCGACGTAGCGGAACAGGTCGATGTCCTGCGGCGAGATCACGCCTTCGTCCACCAGGAAGTCGAAGTCGATCAGGCGCTTCCAGTACTCGGAACCGAACAGCACGATCGGCACCGCCTTGGACTTGCGCGTCTGCACCAGCGTGACCACTTCGAACAGTTCGTCGAGCGTGCCGAAGCCGCCGGGGAAGGCCACCAGTGCCTTCGCCCGCATCATGAAGTGCATCTTGCGAATGGCGAAGTAGTGGAACTTGAAGCTCAACGCCGGCGTGACGTAGGGGTTGGGTTCTTCCTCCATCGGCAGCGCGATCGCCAGGCCGATGTTGAGACCGCCGCCTTCATGCGAGCCGCGGTTGGCCGCCTGCATGATGCCCGGGCCGCCGCCGGTGCAGATGAAGAGCTTGTCCTCGGGCTCCTTGTCGAGGCTGTACTGCGCCACCAGCTTGCCGAAGGCGCGGGCCTCCTCGTAGTAGTGCGAGTTGCGCGCCAGTTTGCGCCAGCGCTCGGCGGTCACGGTATCGCCCGCGGCTTCGGCCTGGGCGATGAGCGTGGCCGACTCCTCCTCGCTGCGGAAGCGCGCGCTGCCGAACACCACCACCGTGTTCTCGATGCCGTGTTCGCGCATCTGCAGGTCGGGCTTCATCAGCTCCAGCTGCATGCGCAGGCCACGGGTCTCGCGGCGCAGCAGGAATTCGGGGTCGGCGAAGGCCAGGCGCGACGGGTCGCGGTCCAGCGGCAGGCCCTTGTCCGAATGCGCCTGCAGCGTGGCCCAGGCGTCGGCCAGTCGCTTGTCGTGAAGGTCGTGTGTGGTGTTGGTCATGGGTGAATCGAACGAGAAGCAAGCATCCGATTGTGCCGCCTGACCATCGGCGGCTTGGGCGGCCCCCCAAAGACCGTGCGCTCGCCTGAGGCGATGCGCACCGTCTGCCTGCTCAGAAGTACACGCCGACGATCGGGCCGGTGCCGGTGGCAACCGGGCGCCCGATCGGCTGGTGGGTGTTCGTGTCGTAGGTCACGACGTTGCCGGGCAGCCCGGGCACGAACGAGAAGAACGCCGCCCCGATCGTGCCGCCCAAGGGCGCGGAAAAGGCCGGAGACGCGGCGCCCAGGTCGCTCACGTAGGCGCGCCGACCGTCCGCGCTGAAGGCTGCGACCACGGGCGCGTGCTGCGTCGGCACCACCTTGACGACGGTGTCGGTGCGCGTGTCGACGATCGAGAGGGTGCGGGTGCCGACATTGCACACATACAACTGGCTGCCATCGGGCGTGAGCGTGCCCGAGACCGGGGCGCTGCCTGGCGGCAACTGCAGGCTCTTCACCACCGCCCAGGCCTGGGTGTCGATCACCGAAATGCTGTCGCTCAGCTCGTTCATCGCGTAGAGCTTGCTGCCATCGGCGGTCAGCGCGCCCCAGTCGGGGCCGACCCCCTGCACCGGCAGACGGGGCCGGAGCTGGGCACCGGTCTGCGCATCGTACGGCGCCACCGTGCTGTCGGAAAAGAACACGTAGAGGCGCTGGCCGTCGGGACCGATTTCCACGGCGATCGGCGATCCCGACAGGGCAAAGCTGCGCACCACCTGATCGCGCCGGGTGTCGATCACGTCGACCACCGAAGCCGAGGTGGGCACATACAGAAAGCGGCCGTCGGGCGAGAGCTGTATCGAGGCGAAGGGCAGGCCGTGGGTGGGGATCTTCTTGACCACGGTGTCGGTGCGCGTGTCGATGACCGCGATCTCGCTGCGCTCCGGTCCGAAGTTGTCGACGTAGATCTTCGAATGGTCCGGCAACACCCGCAGCACGGTGGGGTGCGAGCCGACGTCGGTGATCTTCTTCACCAGGGTCTGGGTCGCGGTGTCGATCACATAGACCGCGCCTTCGCCGGACACCGGCACATAGCCGAGATGGCGCGCGGCTGCGGCCGGCGCCGGTGCGGCGGGTTCGGCGGCTGCCAGCCGCATCGCCGGCAGCAATGCGGCTGCCAGCAGCAGGGCGGCGACGGCACGTGGCCATCGTGTCAAGGGGTGAGGGCTGTTCATGGCCGTGGGCTCCTGCAGGCGCTTCGATGGACGCACGTGTGCGACGCGCCTCAGAGCAGAGGCACCCAGGCCGGAACGCCCGGGCCGGCTTGGGTCGGGATCGGCGCGCCCACCGTTTGATCGGTCTTCGGATCGAACACGATCACCTGTCCCGGACCGAGCAGGCCCAGGGTCACGAGGTTGCCGAACAGCACCGCCTCGCCCAGCGGTCCCTTGAACTTCGCCGAGCTCGGGCCCAGGTCGCTGATGTAGCCGCGCGTGCCGTCGGCGCTGAACATCACGCTGGTGGTGGAGCCGGTGGTGGGAATGATCTTGGTGATCTTGTCGGTGGCCACGTCCAGCACGCGCAGGCCGGTGTCGCCGAACACCGTGACATAGAGCTTCGTGCCATCGGGCGACAGGGTGGAGACGAAGGCGCCCGGATCGGAGGGGCGGTAGATGCCGCTGGCGTTGGTGCTGATGGTTTTGGTCAGCATCCAGTTGGCGACGTCGATCATGCCGATCTGGTTGACCGTGTCGACATAGAGCTTCTTGCCGTCGGCGGTGAAGCTGAACCAGAAGGGCGCGAGGCCGCCGCTCCAGATCGGCCGGCGGATCTCTGCGCCGGTGAGCGGGTCGTAGACGCCCAATAGGCCGGATTGGAAGCCCACGTACAGCTTGCCGTCGGGCCCGCTGATCGAGGACACCGGGATGTCCGGAAAGCGCAGCCGGCGCACCACGGCATCGGTCTTGGTGCTGACCACTTCGACCACGAAGCCCACCTCGGGCAGGTAGATCTCGCTGCCGTCCTGGGAGGTGAAGGCGCCCAGTGGAGTGCTTTCGACCGGCACCGTTTTCACCCCGCCGCTCTTGCGGTCGATCACCGAAATGGTGGCGGGCACGAGGCCGAAGTTGTCGACGTAGATCTTGCTGCCGTCGAGCGTGGCCGCCATCACCGCGGGACGCGATGCGGGGCGCGGCAACGAGAAGCGTTCGGTGATTCTGGCGGTGGCCGTGTCGATCACCGCGACCGTGTCGTTCGCCACCTCGGGGAGGTACAGCTTGCCGGGTGGCCCGACCGGGGCGGGTGCCTGGGCCTGGGCCAGGCCGGCGACGAGGCACAGGCTCGTCAGCAGGGCGCGCAAAGAGCGCCTGCCGTGGTCCATCGGCGTTTGAATGGTGCGCATGAGAGCAACCTTTTTGGAGTGAGTTGAAGGAAGGTGCAGAAACGGCGGCGATCGTAGGAGCGCGCCGGAGCCTTCGAACGTCTCGACAACGACAGGGATGCAGTCAGCCTCCAAATCCATCACGCTTCGGGAACGCGCACGACGACCGGCACGCGCACGCGGTGCCGGGGGACACGAACCGATGACAAACGCGGAGGATCAGCGCCTCTTGCGTGAGGGGTGAGGGCGGCCTCTGAGCGCTCGAGGCACTCGAAGGCCGTGCGCAAGGCCTCGGTCATGCGCAGGCATCGAACAGGGCACAAACGACAAGGGCTCCTTGCGGAGCCCTGTGGGAGGTGTCGGAACAAGGCCCGGAGGGCCTCGTTTCTCGTCAGACGCGCTTGCGGTATTCGCCCGTGCGGGTGTCGATTTCGATCTTGTCGCCTTGCGCCACGAACAGCGGCACGGGCACTTCGAAGCCGGTCGAGATCTTGGCAGGCTTGAGCACCTTGCCCGAGGTGTCGCCCTTGACGGCGGGTTCGGTCCAGGTGATTTCGCGCTCGACGCTGGTCGGCAGTTCGACCGAAATGGCCTTCTCGTCGTAGAACACGACTTCGAGCGACATGCCGTCTTCGAGGTAGTTCAGCGCGTCGCCCATGTTCTCGGCTTCGACTTCGTACTGGTTGTACTCGGTGTCCATGCAGACATACAGCGGGTCTGCGAAGTAGGAGTAGGTGCACTCCTTCTTCTCGAGCACGATCTGCTCGATCTTGTCGTCGGCCTTGAACACCTGTTCGGTGTTGAAGTTCGCGACCAGGCTCTTGAGCTTCATGCGCACGGTGGCGGAGTTGCGGCCGCCACGGCTGTATTCGGTCTTGAGGACGACCATCGGGTCCTTGCCGTGCATGATCACGTTGCCGGCGCGGATTTCTTGAGCGATTTTCATAACGTTGTCTGGCTGGTTGGCCGCTGGGTCGCGGCAGGCCGTCGAAGCTATTTGCAATCAGCGATTGCAATGCTGCGGACTTGGAAATTCGCAGTTGGACAGCGGCGGCAAATTTTGGAGAGCCGCTGATTTTAGCGGTTTTCACGACGCGCTCCCATTTCGGGCAGACTTGGCGGGTGCAAAACGACACTCTCAACGACATCGCCGCCGCGCTCGTCGCGGCCCGTCGCAGCGGCATCGCCGCCGACGACACCCCCTGGAAAGACACGGCGCTGACGTCGCAAGACATCCACACCGTGCAGGAACGCGTGGCCGCCGAACTGGGCTGGTCCGACGGACCCGATGCGCCCGCCGCCTGGAAGGGCGGCGGTCCGACGCCGACTTCGGTCGCCGCGTTCGCCCGTCTGCCGCCGGTCTGGGTGCGTCCGTCGCCGGGCCGTCTCGCGGTCAGCGACTTCCATCGCCTGGGCATCGAGATCGAGGTCGCGTTCCGTCTGGCGCGCGACGTGTCGGCGGTCGACCTGGCGGCCCGCGCGGTCCACGACCCGGCCGCGCTGTTCGATGCGATGGCCGTGTCGATCGAACTGGTCGACTACCGCTGGCAAGGCGGCGAGCATGCGCCGGCACCGCTGCGCATGGCCGACGTGCAATCCAACGGCGCGCTGGTGCTGGGCGATTGGCGGCCGATGCAGGCCATGGACTGGCAACAACAGGTCGCGACGCTCACCATCGATGGCGTGCCGGTCGGCCGCTACCAGGGCGCGCACCCCTGCGGCGATCCGATGTGGATGGCGCCGCAGTGGCTGCAGCATGGCGTCGCGCGCCACGACCGGCTGCCGGCCGGCAGCGTGCTGACCACAGGGTCCTGGTGCGGCATGGTCTGGCTCGAAGGGCCAGCCGTGGTGCATGCGGCCTTCCAGGGGATCGGCGAAGCGACGCTGACCTTGGTCTAGTTTCTCGGAAGGGCGTCGACGAAGCGCATCAGTTGCGTCAGCAGATCGTCCTGCGCATGCAGTGCGTCGCGCGCATGCACTGTCGCGGCGCCCCATGATGCGAGGGTCGCCGTGTCCGGCGCCACCGGCAGGTCGTCGATCGTGTCGTTCCACGCGTGGTGAAACGCGCGCAGGCTGGATGGCGCCTCGATCGCATCGAGCAAGGCGTCGAGCTTGACATGGTGCGCGTCGTCGTCCTGCGGGTAGATCTGCCAGGCGAAGGGCCGGCCGGCCCAGAGCGCGCGGACCAGCGAGTCTTCGCCGCGCACGAAATTCAGGTCGCAGCTCCACAGCAGCGCGTCGAAGCCGTCTTGCGTCAGCAGCGGGAGGAAGTGGATCGACAGACGACCGGAGGTGGCGGCCGTCGCATCGGCCGCAAGGCCCAGCGCCGCACGCACCGCCTGCGCGGCCCGGCCGGCCGTGACCAGCAAGCGCACCGGCGCGTCCCCCGACGCCCATTGACCGAGCAGCGCAGCAAGCTGCGCGGGCTCGTAGCAGAACAGCGACACCAGCCGCTCGCCCGGCTGCCACCCGATGCGCTGCGAGGCCAGCCAGGCCGCGCGGTCGAAGGCGAGCTGGCGTGCCGCCAGATCGGGCTCGCGCAGCAGCCCGCCCGTACGCACGCTGAACCCGGGATAGAAAAAACGTTTGGTCAGGCCTTCGCCCGGGCCACGGAACACCGAGGAGGGCAGGGTGTGCAGCCGCTCGACATACGGTTCGGCCGACAGGTACTCGAGGTTGATCCAGGCCCCGCGAAAGCCCGGTGCCCGAGCGTGTTCGGCGTGGCGTGCGATCAGCGCAGGCGCCGGCTCGCAGCCGAAGCCTTCGACGAGCACGTCGGGTGGTGCGTCTTTCGCCGCGGCCTCGACCGCATCGGCGTTCGACCAGTCGACCACCTCGACGCCCGCGCATCCGCCGGGCGCCATCCACGCCAGCGCGCGGCCATCGTCGACCCACAGCCGCGCGCTTTCACCGCGCGCGGCCAGCTGGCGCGCGAGGCGCCAGCAGACGCCGAGGTCGCCATGGTTGTCGATGACTCGGCAGAAGATGTCCCAGCGCATGAAGTCCGTCCGCAAATGAAAAGGCCCCCGCGGCCTGTCGATCGCGGGAGCCTAGCGCATTGCCGCACGGCGTGCGGCGCGCGTTCAGGGCGTGACGACGTCGCCCAGCACGATGCCTTCGCGGCGCGGGTCGGCGCCGCCGGTCAGCACCGTCCCGGTCTTGTTCTTGACGCGAATGATCGTGCTGATGCCGCTGGACTGCGAACCGGTCGAAACGGTGTGTCCCAGTGCGCGCAGGCCGGTGATCAGCGGATCGTTGGCGCCGCCGTTGCTGGTGTCGATGTTCGGATGTTCACCACCCACCGAGGTCGAGGGCGGGTTGGAGTTGCTGGCACCGAAATCGACCATCGAGGTCGCCTGCTGTGCATCGAGGCCCCAGTCGAGGGCGCCGACCACGGTCTTGACCACGTACTGGATGATCGTGCCGCCGCCCGGCGAACCGGTGGCCATCAGGAAGTCGCCGGGGCCGCTGCCGTTGAACACCATCGTGGGCGCCATCGTGCTGCGCGGGCGCTTGCCCGGCGCGACACGGTTGGGCACCAATGCGCCGTTGATGTCGGTCGGCGACGCGTTGAAGTCGGTCAACTGGTTGTTCAGCATGATGCCGTGGCTCATGTGGTACGAACCCAGCGAGGCTTCGACCGTGGTCGTCATCGTGACCACGTTGCCTTCCTTGTCGACGATCGAGAAGTGGGTCGTGCCGTGCTCGACGGTCGTGTCCACACCGATCGGCGGCAGGCCGAAGTCACCGGCCGGTGCCACGCCCATCGTCTTGCTGGTCCGGATCAGGTCGGCACGCAGACGCATGTAGTCCTTGTTGAGCAGCGTGTTCGCGCTGCCGCCGGGCAATGGCACGAAGTCGGTGTCGGCCACGTACTTGTCGCGGTCGGCATAGGCCAGGCGCTCGGCTTCGGTCACCAGGTGCACGCCCATCACCGTGGGCTTGCCGCCTTCGAGGTCCTTGCTGCCGTCGGCAAGGACGGTGCCGGTCGGCTTGTACAGGTCGAGATTGAAGTTCTCCAGGATGCCCAGCGCCGACAGCACGCCGATGCCGCCCGAGGACGGTGGCGACATACTGCAGATGTAGTAGGCGCGGTAGGTCGTGCAGACCGGCTCGCGGCGCTTGGGACGGTAGTTCTTCAGGTCGTCCAGCGTGGTCAGGCCGGGCGTGATGACCGAGCCGTCGGCGCCTTGCGTGATGCCGATCTTGGCGACGATGTCTTCGGCGATCTTGCCGGTGTACATCGCGTCGGCGCCTTGGCTGGCCATGGCCTTGAGCACCCCGGCGTAAGCCGGATTGGTCAGCGTCGTGCCCAGCGGTTTGGGCGCGCCAGATGCATCGAGGAAGTAGGCGGCGGCTTCGGCGTCGCGCTTGAGGTTCGGTGCCGATCCCGAGATGGCCGCGGCCATGCGCCCGCCGATCTTGAAGCCGTCGGTCGCGAGCCGCGTGCCTTCGCCGAACAGGTCCTTCCAGGCCAGCTTGCCGTGGTCGCCGTGCGCCATCTCGAGCATGCGCATCACGCCCGGCGTGCCGATGGAGCGGCCGCTGGCGCGGGCACTGGGCACGGGCGTGGTCTTGTTGGACACATCGATGTAGCGCAGGTAGTCGCCGGTGGCGGCGGCCGGGGCCGTCTCGCGGCCGTCGTAGGCCTGGACCTTGTTGGTCTTCACGTCGTAATAGAGCATGAAGGCGCCGCCGGCCAGACTGCTCGATTGGGGTTCGACCAGCGCGAGCACGGCCTGCACCGCGATCGCCGCATCGGCAGCGCTGCCGCCAGCCTTGAGAACGTCGCAGCCGGCCTTGGTGGCCAGCGGATGGTTGGCCACCACCATGTAGCTCTTGGCCGTGACCAGCTTGTGGCCGACCACATAGCCGGAGGCGGGTTCGGGCGCTGCCGGGTCGCCGGGATCGCCCGAGCCGACCACCACGGGCGTGGTGCCGGGGTTGGTCGTGAGGCAGCTGTTGTCGACCGCGACCGGGGGCGTGACCGGCGGCGTGACCGTGGTCGGCGGCGGGTCAATGTTGACGCCGCCGCTGTTGTTGTTGCCGCCACCGCATCCGAAGAGCGTGAGCGACAAGGCGATCGGCGTGAGAATCCACCAGGTCTGATTTTTTTTCATTGGTATTTTTTTGGGATTTCTTGAAGAACGAAAGTCGCAGGGCGCGACCTTCGGGTTGAGCATGTCTCGTGCCAACCCTTCGATCTTGCCCCAGGAGTCCGGGGGACGGCAGAAACTCGGCGACAGCGCTGTGGAGGGCGGTGCGTTCAGACGAATCGGGCCTGTGCTGAATCGCGACAGGAACGCCGCCAAACGCCAGGCCAAAAAAAAGCCCGCTGTCGTTGTGACAGCGGGCTCTCCAGAGGCCTTGCGGCTTGTAGTGGCTCCTCGACCTGGGCTCGAACCAGGGACCTACGGATTAACAGTCCGGCGCTCTACCAACTGAGCTATCGAGGAACAAGCCTCAAATTATATGCAATGGATCCTCGGATTTTCGAGGGCGGGCCTTTGATTTTCATCGGCGCCTGCCACCGGCTGCACCGCCACCTGACTTGCGACCTCCTGCCGAGCCATCCATATCGAGCAAGCCAGTGGGTGCCAGTCCCCGCTTTCAAATGTCGAACTGCACGCCTTGCGCCAGCGGCAGCGCACGCGAGTAGTTGATGGTGTTGGTCGCGCGACGCATGTAGGCCTTCCATGCGTCCGAACCCGACTCGCGGCCGCCGCCGGTTTCCTTGTCACCCCCGAATGCGCCGCCGATCTCCGCGCCCGAGGTGCCGATGTTGACGTTGGCGATGCCGCAATCCGAACCCGAGGCCGACAGGAAGACCTCCGTTTCACGGAGGTCGTTGCTGAAGATCGCGGACGACAGGCCCTGTGGTACGTCGTTCTGCAGGGCGATGGCCTCCTCGAGCTTCTCGTAGCCGAGCACGTAGAGGATCGGGGCGAAGGTCTCGTGGCGCACGGAGTCGGTCTGCCGCGGCATTTCGACCAGGGCAGGGCGCACGTAGAACGTGTCGGGGAACTCGGCCTCGAGCAGCCGTTCGCCGCCCGTGACGGTGCCGCCATCGGCGCGCGCGGATGCCAGCGCCTGCTGCATGCCGTCGAATGCGGCCCGGTCGATCAGCGGGCCGACCAGGGTGCCCGGTACCAGCGGGCTCCCCACGGGCAGTCCGGCGTAGGCCTTCTTGAGGCGTGTCACCAGCGCATCGCGCACGCTGTGGTGCACGATCAGCCGGCGGGTCGAGGTGCAACGCTGACCCGCCGTGCCGGCCGCCGCGAAGGCGATGCCGCGCACCGCCAGTTCCAGGTCGGCCGAGGGCGCGACGATGACTGCGTTGTTGCCACCCAGCTCGAGCAGCGAACGGCCGAAGCGCCGTGCCACGCGCGGACCCACCTCGCGGCCCATGCGGGTGCTGCCGGTCGCCGAGAGCAAGGCCACCTTCGGATGGTCGACCAGCGCCTCGCCCACGTCCCGCAAGCCCTGCACGACCTGAGACAGATGCGCCGGTGCATCGCCCAGCCGGGCCGCGGCACGCTCGAACAGGGCCTGGCAGGCCATCGACGTGAGGGGTGTCTTCTCGGAAGGCTTCCAGACCACGGCATCGCCGCAGACGATGGCCAGCGCGGTGTTCCAGGCCCAGACCGCGACGGGGAAGTTGAAGGCAGTGATCACACCCACGACGCCGAGGGGATGCCACGACTCCATCATGCGATGGCCGGGGCGCTCCGAGGCGATGGTCAGGCCGTAGAGCTGGCGCGAGAGGCCCACCGCGAAGTCGCAGATGTCGATCATCTCCTGCACTTCGCCCAGGCCTTCGGTGAAGATCTTGCCGGCTTCCAGCGAAACCAGTTCGCCCAGCAGCTGCTTTTCCTTCCGTAGCTCTTCGCCCAGCAGGCGGACCAGCTCGCCCCGGCGCGGCGCCGGCACGTTGCGCCAGACCAGGAAGCTCGCATGCGCGCGCTCGACGACGGCGTTCACCTCGGCGGCCGAATGCGCTTGCACGCGGCCGATCTCGGCACCATCGATGGGCGAACGCACGGCCATCGTGCCTTGCGCGAGCGCAGAGGCGGGCACCCCAAGTGAGCCGAGAAGATGAAGTGCGCGGTCGGTCGTATGGGTCATGGTGTGAATCGATGAACAGAGAAATGAGGAATGAACAGGGAGGGGTACGGGGCGCGTTCCCGCATCGCCATGGGCTGCAGCGCGGCGTCTCGTGGTGCGGGGCATGCCGGGAATCGGCCTATTGGCGCAGACGCCCCGGGCCCGCCGATCGGCGCTCGTCGGCGGCCGGCAGCACGCCACGGTCGACCCTGCGGCTCAGGACCACCGAGGTCGTCGTCTGAAGGATGCCGTCCATCTTTCCGATGAAGTCGAGCACCCGATCGAGCTGTTCGTGGTTCTCGCAACGCAGCACCGCGAAGTAGTCGTACTGGCCGCTGACGGCGGACACCTCGTGCACCTCGGGAAGACCCGTCAGTGCCTCGATCACGCTGTCGACCTTCTTCGCGTTGACACACAGGCCGCTGAAGGCCAGCACGCCGGCCCGCGCCAGACGCTGGCCGAGGCGCACGCCGTAGCCGGCCACCACGCCTTCGCGCTCCAGCCGCGCGATGCGGTCGACCACGGTCGTGCGTGCCACGCCCAGCTCACGCGCCAGCGCCGCCGCCGGGGTCCTGGCATTGCGCCGCAGCAGGCTCAGCAACCGGCGGTCGGTGCTATCGAGGCGTCGATCCATCGGTTGCACCGGTTTCCTGGAGGAAGGCGTTGATCATGGCCTTGGTGGCCCGCATTTCCTCGACGATCCATTCGCAGAAGATGCGGACCTGTCTTCTCTCGCGCTGCTCCTCCGAGAAGACGAGAAAATATGAAGTCTCGCTTTGCACCATCTTGCCCACCGGCATGACGAGCGTGCCCGCGACGATCGAGTCGTTGGCCAGGATCACGTCGCTCATCGCGATGCCGAAGCCGGCCTCGGCCGAGCGCAGTGCCATGTCGAGCGCGTCGAATTCCAGGCCGCCGTCGGTGCTGAATTCGCCGCCACCCCACTTGCGCGACCAGATCTGCCAGTCCGCCCGGCTCGGCAGCGGATGCAGCAGCGTCAGCTCCTCGAAATCGGCGGCCTGCCGGATCTGGCGCGCGCCGAGATAGGTGGGCGCGCACACCGGCACCAGCCATTCGGGATAGAGCTCGATGGCGTTCTTCTCGGGCCAGTTTCCGAGCCCGTAGCGGATGCCCAGCTCGGCGTCGCCGTCGCCCGAGGTCATGTCGTGCCAGCGCATCTGCACCACCAGGCGGATGAGCGGATGCTGGGCCTGGAAGCGCTTGAGCCGGGGGTAGAGCCAGCGCAGCGCGAAGGTCGGCACGACCTTGAGCGTCAGCGTGTCGTCGTCGCGCTGGAAGGACTTCACGGTCCTGGAGATCTCGTCGAAGGCCACGCCCACGCTCGCGGCCAGCGTCCTGCCGGCTTCCGTGATGTCCAGCCCGTTGTGCGTCCGAAGGAACAGTGCCAGGCCCAACTGCTCCTCGAGGATACGGATCTGGCGGCTCACGGCGCTCTCGCTGATGCACAGCAGCGTCGCGGCGCGCTTCACGCTCATCTGCGCGGCGACGATCTCGAAGCAGCGGAGTGCATTCAGCGAGGGCAGTCGTCGGGACATGGTGCGGTCTCCTCGAACGCCTGCGGGTCGGCGTTCAATGCGTATCGGGTGAAGCAGCGGTTGGAAGCCGGCGCGGGCATGACGTCCATGACACCGGCCGCGGGTTCCATCACCACCATCGCCACCGTGGCGGCGACGCTGCCGAGGCTGCCCGCGCGTGCGGGCCTGCAGACGGCGTAGGGCGTGCCGAAATCGTCGAGCAGGGCCTGGACCAGGTCATGGCGATCGAGCATCCGCTTGCGATTCAGCAACTTCCGTACCCGCCAGTCACGATAGCGGCTCTCGGGCAGGCTGTCCGTGCCGGTTTCCCGCAGCTTGCCAAGTGCCGCGTGATGGACCCAGTGGTTCGCATGCACGATCAGGCCGTCGTCGCCGGGGTAGATCGCGAACGCCTCGTCCGGCGCGCACTCGAAGTCGATGCCGAAGCCCTCGGCCATGCCCAGCATGATGTTGTTCGAGCACGACTTGGGCGTGGTCGCGACGGCCTTGATGGCGAGTGCGAAATGGGTCTGCTCGAGCACCTTGCGGCGGATCAGCGAGAGCGGCACGCCCGCGGTCTTGAAGTCGCGGTCCGACTCGAGGTAGTTCGCGGTGATGGACACGCCCGCGCTGTTGAAGCCGCTGCGCGCCAGGCCGCCCGCCTCGACGAAAGTGAGGAAGTCGGGGCCGTCGTCGCGGCGAACGCGCAGCACCACCGCGGTGTCGATGCACTCGGTGCGCCAGTCCCAGTTCTGGCCATGGATCAGGTGGCCGTTCGCGGAGCGCTCCGGCAGGATCAGGGCCCCGGTGCAGCCGTCGGCGGGCTCTAGCCCGGCGTCGCCATCGCGCTCGGCGCGCGCCTGCGCCACCACCTCGGTGCGTGCATTGATCATCACGACACTCTCGAAGTCGATGCCCGCGCCCTCGGCGATGCCGCGCATCTCGTCGAGGTAGTGCGGCGCGAAGTCCTCGATGCTGCGGGCGAAGCCGCGGATCAGGCGTGAACGCGAGGCTGCGTCATGGCCGAGCCCGGCCAGCGTCTGTCCATACAGGGTCGCGCTGCGCTGCACGCGCAGCTTGGCCTGTCGGCCGTACTGGTGCCCGCGCTCGTAGGGTGCGCCCGACACTGAGACAAAGGGAAACTGTTGGACCATGCGCGTCTTTCACAAGGGGGCATGCGGGCGCGCATAGGTGCCCAGCGCGAAGCGGTCGAGCCTGAACGGGTCGAGCGACACTGCCGACTGCGCACCGGACACCAGGCGCGCCACGTTGCGTCCCACCGCCGGTCCCAGGCCGAAGCCATGGCCCGAGAACCCGGTGGCCACCACCAGGCCCGGCACTTGCGGCGGGCAGTCGATCACGGGCAGCGCGTCGGGCAACACGTCGATGTTGCCGGCCCACGACTTGACGACCGAGACTGCGTGCTTGCCGCCGAACATCTGGTTGAACAGATCGGCGATCTTGTCGGCGCGACGCGTGTTGGGTGGAATGCGCGGGCGGCGAGGCTCGATCGTGCGCTCCTTGCGCGGCATGGAAAGCCGGCTTTGAATGTCGTGCAGGAACGCATTGCCGAACTGGAACGCGAAGGTCTTGCGGTTGCGGATGAACGCCGGCAGGAAGAACTTCGCGGCCCGCATGGTGTCGAGCGTGAAGTCGATGTCCGAGGTCGACTCCGCCGCCAGAATGCAGGAGCCGTCCGGCCGCTGGCGCAGGCCGAGGCCCAGGCCGCAGAAGCAGGATTCGCTCAGCAGCGGCAGGGGCCGCGTCAGCGAGACGGTGTTGCGCACCACCTGCTGCGGCAGCACGAGACCGAACTTCGACAGGAAGCGGTGCGAGGTCGCACCGGCGGCGCAGACCACGGCCGACGTGCGGATCAACCCATGCTCGGTCAGCACGCCGCTGACCGCACCGCCGGTGGTCTCGATCTCGATCGCACCGCAATCCTCCAGCACGCGCGCACCGCGCTCCTCGGCCGCGCGGGCGAAGGCAATGGTCGCCATCGCGGGCTCGGCCTGGCCGTCGGTCGCGGTGTAGAGCGCGCCCGGCACACGCGGCGTGAAGGCCGGCAGCAATGCCGCCACCTGCGCACCCGTCAGCATGCGGGCGTCGGGAGAGATCGACACGGCCGATGCATGCCAGTTGTTGAAGGCTTCGCATTCGGCATCGTCCTTCGCGACGAATATGCAGCCGCTGCGGCGCCAGCCGATGTCGCGGCCCAGTTCGCGTTCGAGCCCAGGCCAGATCGACAGGGCTTCCAATGCCAGGGGCATCTCCGCCAGGTCGCGGTACTGCGTGCGCACGAAGCCCCAGTTCCGCCCCGACTGCTGCGAGGCCACCTTGTTCTTCTCGACCAGCACCACCTTCAGGCCCATGCCGGCCAGGTAGTAGGCCGAGGTCGCGCCGACGATGCCGCCACCCAGCACGACCACGTCGGCCTGCGTGGGGAACACTTCCTCGGTCTGCCAGAGGCGCGAGATGGCGTCGTCGGGCGTGTGCGAATAGAGGCTAAGCGTTTGCATCGAGGATCGCGTCCATGTCCATCTCGACGAAGATCTCGCGCTCGAACAGCCCCGCCTGGACCGTGGTGCATGCCGGGTTGACGCCGTCGAAGGTCTCGGCGAACACCGCCATGATCCGCTCGTAGTGCAGGGGATCGGAGATGTACATGCGCACGCGCACCACGTCCTTCAAGCCGGCACCGGCCTGTGCCAGCGCGGTCGATGCATTGCGGAACAACTGGCGCGTCTGGTCGACGGCGTCCACCGGCAGTTGCCCCGTCGAGTAGTTGTAGCCCGTGGTGCCCGAGAGCATCACGTGGCTGCCGACCACGACGGCGCGGCTGTAGTTGTAGGTCCGCTCGAACTCGCTGCCCGAGGAGATCAGCTGGCGGCGTGGGGAAAGGGTCTGCTTCGTCGTGTTCATGAGGCTTGTGCGTTGGACGTGGAAGAGCTCAGGGTCGGGCGATCGGGTGCCAGCGCGGCGAAGCTCGCGCCGAACTCGCGCTGCACGCTCGGCAGGTCATCGCCGAAGACCGATGCCGCGAGCGCCTGGGCCAATGCGGGCGAGGCCAGGATGCCGCACCCGCCCTGGGCGGCCAGCCAGTGAAAGCCCGGCGACCCTGCGCGCGTGCCCACCACCGGATTGCGGTCGGCGGCAAAGGTGCGCAGGCCGGCCCATTGCGACTGCACCTGCGTCACGCGGAAGGCGGTGTCGCGCTCGATGTTCGCGATGCCCTGCGCCACGTCCTCGTCGCGCGCATGCACCTCGCCGGGCTCGGTGAGCACGGAGTCGCACAGGCTGCCCAGCATGCGGCCCGCTTCGGGCCGGATGTACCACTGGTAGTCCAGGTTGCCGACGAAGGGCCATGCGTCGGGACTGATGCTGCCCTCGGCGACGAAATTGAAGGCCGTGCGGCGCATGGCCTTGAGCCCCACCGGCGCTTCGCCCGCCAGCACCGCCACCTGGTCGGCCCAGGCGCCGGCGGCATTTACCAGCACCGGCGCCTCGATCGTCGTGCGTGCCGTGCGCACCTGCCATGTGCCGTTGCGCCGTTCGATCGACAGCACCGGCTCGCCCGAGATGAAGACCGCATCGCGTGCCTTGGCACCGTTCGCATAGCCTTCGAGCAGCGCCGCGATGTCGAGGTCCATGGCGTCCGGTTCATGAACGCCGGCCGCCACGCCTTCGGGACGCAAGGCCGGGAAGAGCGCGAGCGTCTCGGCCGCGTCGGTGATGCGGGCCTTCGCGCCCACGCTCTCGATCTGCTCGCGGATGCTTTCCAGGCGTGCTTCCTGTCCACTGCGTGCCACCGTGAGGCAACCGCGTGAAGTGAGCAGCGGGCCGTTGCAGAAGTCGGTCGGCGGACGTTCGAGGAAGGACTGGCTGGCTGCCGCCATACGGCGCATCGTGTCGGCCGAGATGCCAAGCGTGTACTGCGCCGCGGTGCGTCCCGAGCTGTGGTGACCCAGCGTGTTCTCGCGCTCCACCAATGCCACCGACATTCTTTGCGACAGGAAGAAGGCCGCGGAGGCGCCAGCCATTCCGCCCCCCACGATCACGACATCTTTTTTCATTCGAACCCTTTGTTGAAATTGCGATGCGCACGCATTCGTGCGCTTCGGATTGATTAGATGCGTGACGCACCAGAGTGGGCAATTTCAATAATTGGAAGACAGGGGAGAAAAAACGCTCGACATGCGGCAGGCGATCAGAGGGCGCGCGAGATGGCTTCCATCATGGCGATCTCGCGTGCACTGGCCGCGTCGTCGCTGACCGCGGCGCGCGACGACAGGCGCACGATCACCAGGCGGCTCGCCGGATCGATCCACAGCCATTGGCCGTGGATGCCGATCGCGCAGTAGGCACCGTGCGCGTTGCCGGTGCTGTACCAGCACGAGCGGTAGCTGCCCTTGTCGGTGAACATGTCGTTGAAGTTGCCGTCGGTCCATGCCTGGGCGCTGCCCTGTGTCCGCATGTCCTCGATCCAGGCGCGTGGAATCACCGACTGGCCGGTCGCATTGGTGCCGCCGTCGAGCACCAGCTGGCCGAAACGCGCGAGGTCGCGCGCTGTCATGCACAGGCCTCCGGCGGCCCGCGCCGTGCCGGAGCGCTCGACCGTGATGTAGGCCGCGCCTTTCGCGCCCATGGGCTCCCAGAGCTTCTCGGCAAGGTACGCGTGATAGCGCTTGCCCGTGGCGGCTTCGATGACCAGGCCCAGCATGTCGGTGTTCGGCGAGGCGTAGTAGAAGCGCCGGCCATGGTCATGCCGCGCCGACGTGAGCGTACGCAGGAACTGCGGCATGGTCTCGGCCGTGCCGAGCGGGTCGCTGTTCCACAGCATGGCCCTGCGATAGCGGTCGAACAGGCCCTCGCGGTCGAGGTACTTGTCCTCGAACGCGATGTCGACGCTCATGTCGAGCAGGTCGCGCACGCGGGCCTTCCCATAGGCGCTGTCGGCGGGAAGGTCGACGTAGGCCGACACGGGCAGCGCCGGGTCGAGTCCGTGCTCGCGTGCCGCGATCCCGGCCAGCATGCCGGTCCAGGACTTGGTGATCGAGAACACCGTGTGCGGCTTGTGGCGGTCCACATGCGGCGCATACCACTCACCGATCGGCACGCCGTCGCGCATCACGACCAGCGCGTCGGCCTCGGAACGCACGAGGTGCGACAGCAGCGGCACCTGTTCGTCGTCGGCGTAGGGCACGGCGACGCGCCCGAGTGCTTCGTGCCGGTCCGCCTGTTCGTCTTCCGTGCGCAGGCCCACGAGCGCGACGGGAATGATCTCGCTGAGATGCTGGAAGCTCCATTGCCCGTTCGGCGCGGAGCGCCAGTTGTCGAGGTCGATGCGATTTCGGTTCGTGGGTGAATTCATGGGGGATAGGTCAAGACAAGGGGAATCGGTGCTCAGTCGGTCAGTGCGGCGGAACGCAATACGAGGTCCTCGCGGCGGCAGGCCACGAAGTGGTCTGGCGCGACTTCGCGCAGCGGCGGGGCCTGCCGTGCACAGGCCTGCTCGGCGTAGCGGCATCGCGTGCGGAAGGCGCAGCCCGAAGGCGGGTCGAGCGGGCTGGGCATGTCGCCTTCGAGGATGATCCGCTCCCGCCGCGCCGTGGGGTCGGGCAGCGGTACGGCGGACAGCAGTGCCTCGGTGTAGGGATGGTGAGGTCGCTCGAACAGCGCGCGGGTCGGTGCGATCTCCACCAGCCGGCCGAGGTACATCACCGCGACGCGGTCCGAGATGTGGCCCACCACCGCCATGTCGTGCGCGATGAAGAGGATCGCCAGGTTCATCCGCTGCTTGAGCTCGAGCAGCAGGTTCACGACCTGCGCCTGGATCGACACGTCGAGCGCCGACACAGGCTCGTCGGCGACCAGCAGCTCGGGGTCCATGATGAGTGCGCGGGCCAGGCCTACGCGCTGGCGCTGGCCACCCGAGAGCTGGTGCGGATGGCGCTCCGAAAGCCAGCCCGGAAGTCCGACCAGCGCGAGGGCCTGGTCCACCTTGGCGTGCCGTTCGGCGGCGCTGAAGCCACCGTGAATCTCCAGCGGCGCTGACACGATAGAGCGGATCGTCATGCGCGCATTGAGCGACGCGAAGGGGTCCTGGAACACCATCTGGATCTTGCGCCGCACGGGCCGCAGCGCACGCCGCGACAGCCGGGTGATGTCCGCGCCGTCGAAGCGGATGCTGCCCGCGGTCGGCGTGCTGAGCCGCAGCACGGTGCGTCCTACCGTGGTCTTGCCCGAGCCCGATTCGCCGACGAGGCTCAGCACCTCGCCGCGCCGGATGGTGAAGGACACGTCGTCGACGGCCTTCACTTCGCGCAGTACGCGGCCGAACCAGCCCGTCTCGACGGGGAAGCTCTTGCGCAGGTTGGAGACCTCGAGCAAGGGCGTGGGGTCTGTCTGTGGATGCGTCATGCGGTCTTGCTCGCGAGTTCCTGCCAGCGCAGGCAGCGCACGGTTCGGTGGGAAGGGCCGGCTTCGAGCGCCGGCACCAGCGTGTCGCAGCGGCCCGCGACCGCGGCGTGGCAGCGCGGGTGGAACGAGCATCCAGCCGGCGTGAGCCGGGGATCGGGCACGTTGCCCGGGATGGCCGACAACGCGCCCTCGCGCCGACCGGCCCTGTCCAGGCGGGGTACCGAGGCGAGCAGGCCCGCCGTGTAGGGCATCAACGGTTGTGCGAACAGAGCCTTCACATCGGCCTGTTCGACCACCCGGCCGGCGTACATGACCAGCACGCGGTCGGCGATCTCGGCCACGACGCCCAGGTTGTGCGTGATGAACAGCACGGCCAGCCCGGTGCGCTCCTGCAGCCTGCGTAGCAGGTCGAGGATCTGCGCCTGGATGGTCACGTCGAGCGCCGTGGTCGGTTCGTCGGCGATCAGCACCGACGGTTCCCCGGCCAGCGCGATGGCGATGAGCACGCGCTGGCGCATGCCGCCCGAGAGCTGGTGCGGGTAGGTGCCCAGGCGCGAGCGGGCCGCCGGGATGCCCACCAGGTCGAGCAGGCGGCAGGCTTCGTCCTGCGCATCGCCGCGCGACATCGGGCGGTGTAGCACGATCGCCTCGGTCAGCTGGCGGCCGAGCGTCAGGACCGGATTGAGCGACGTCATCGGCTCCTGGAACACGATGGCGATCTCCTTGCCGCGAACGCGCCGCATCCCTTCTTCCCCCAGCGTCAGCAAGTCGCGCGGGCCGGTTCCGTTGTCGTAGATCACGCGGCCCGTCGCACGGCAGCCCGCCACGTCCGGCAGCAGGCCCATCAGCGCGAGGCTGGTGACGCTCTTCCCCGAGCCGGATTCACCGACGACCGCGAGCGTTTCGCCGTGCGACAGCGTGAAGGACACGTCGGACACCGCGGCGACGCTCTGGCGCCCTTGCCGGAACGCGATCGCCAACTGCTCCACGCGCAGCAATGGGTGGAACGCGCTCATCGGCTGGCCGCCCGCGGATCGAGGGCATCGCGGATGCCGTCGCCCAGGAAGTTGAAGCTCGTCACGGCCAGCGTGATGGCGATGCCGGGAATGATGGCCAGCCACGGGGCGCTGGTCATGTAGCTTTGTGCGTTGTTGAGCATGTTTCCCCAACTGGCCATCGGCGGCTGGATGCCGTAGCCGAGATAGCTCACATAGGATTCGAGAAGAATGGCCTTGGCCACGTTGAGCGTGGCGGCGACGACCAGCGGCGGCATGGCGTTGGGCAGCAGTTCGCGGAACATGATCCGCAGGTCGCTCGCGCCCAGGGCCTCGGCCGCGACCGCGAAATCGCGTTCGCGCAGCGCGCGGATCTGCGCCTCGACGATGCGGGCGACGTCCATCCATGCCGTGGCGGCGATCAGCAGCGTGATCGACAGCACACCCGGATCGAGCAGTGCCGCCAGCGCGAGCAGCAGGAAGATGGTGGGGAAGCACAGCACCGCGTCGACGAAACGCATGATGACCGCGCCGACCCATCCGCCGTAGTAGCCCGCCACCGTCCCGAGCAGGATGCCGACCCCCATCGCGATGAGCATCGCGACGACGCCGATGGTCAGCGAGATGCGTCCACCGGCCATGAGCCGTGCGAGCACGTCGCGCCCCAGCTCGTCGGTGCCCAGCAGGTGGCCAAACGCGAACGGCTGCGCGAAGCGATGCCTGATGTCGATGTAGGTGTCGGAGAACGGCAGCAGGTACGGCGCCAGGAACGAAGCCAGCGCGAGAACCACGATGGTGGCCAGGCCCGCCATCGCGAGCCGGTGGCTTCGCAGCCGCCGCCATGCGCTGGGTGTCCCGGGCATCGATGCCGGCGTGGGCTCGAGCGCATGGGCGCCGGCCGTGGTGGAGAAGCGTTGGGTCATGGGTCAGCCCACACGGATGCGCGGATCGATGGCCGCATAGAGGATGTCCGCCAGAAACGAACCCAGCAGGACCATGAAGCCCGAGAGCAGCAGGATGCCCATGACGACGGGATAGTCGCGGTATTCGATGGAGTCGAGGAACAGGCGCCCCATGCCGGGCCAGGTGAACACGGTCTCGGTCACCAGCGCGCCACCGAGCAGGCTGGGGAACTGAAGGCCTGCCACGGTGATCATCGGCAGCAACGCGTTGCGCAGTGCGTGACCGGACAGCACGCGCCAGCGCGGCAGCCCCTTGGCGCGCGCGGTGCGGATGTAGTCCTGTCCCAGAACGTCGAGCATCGAGGAACGCATGAAGCGCGCCCAGATCGCCAGTTCGACGCAGGCGAGCACCGCCACCGGCGCGATCATGTGGTGCAGGTGGTCGAGCAGCGAGTCTTCTCCAGCGGTGTAGCGGTTGCCTGAGGGCAGCCATCCGAGTTCGACGGAGAACACATAGATGGCCACCAGGCCGAACCAGAAGGTGGGAATGGACAGCGCGACCATCGCACCCACGGTGGACAGCGCATCGAAGACCGAATAGCGCCTGACCGCCGCCAGCACACCGATCCAGCAGCCCGCGATCACCGCGATCAGCATCGATGTCGCCATGAGCTCGAAGGTGGCGCCCAGGTGCGCGCCGATGACCGACAGCACCGGCGAGCTGTCGCGGTACGACTTGCCCCAGTCGCCGCCGAGCGTGCGCCACAGCCAGTCGACGTACTGCACTGGCAGCGGCCGGTCGAGGCCGAGCTGGGCCGAGATGCGGGCGATGTCCTCGGGGCTCATCTGTGCCGCCATCGCGACCTGCGACAGCGGACCGCCGGGTGCCAGGTGCAGGATCGAGAAGCCGATGATCGACACGAGGAGCAGCATCAGGCCGGCCTGTGCCAGCCGCTGTAGGGTGTACTTGGTCACCGTGGAGGCCTCACGCCCAGTGCCATTCGCGCACGTTCCAACAGTTCGACGAGCAGTTGATGTTGGCCTGGAAGCCGCGCAATCCG
Organism: Variovorax frigidus; assembly: GCF_051216515.1. Lineage (NCBI taxonomy): Bacteria > Pseudomonadati > Pseudomonadota > Betaproteobacteria > Burkholderiales > Comamonadaceae > Variovorax > Variovorax frigidus. Next base: position 97,912 of record NZ_JBPJZF010000008.1, on the reverse strand, counting down.
CTCTTCATTCCTTCGACGGCGATGAACTGCGATATCGGCAGCAGCGGCAAGTCTTCGCGCACGATGCTCTGGATCTGGCCGTAGGTTTTCTTGCGCGCCTCCTGCGAGAACTGCGAGGCGCCGAGCTGCATCAGCCGGTCGATCTCCGGGTTCTGGTACTGCAGAGTATTCAGTCCGCTGCCGCCCTTGGCGGGGATGGCCTTGCTGCTGAAGCGTGGCGTCACATCGGGGTCGCTGCCGAGCAGGAAGTTCGAGCCGACCATCGCCGACTGGAATTGCGACTTCTGCCAGAAGTCGCCCCACATGACCGCTCCCGGCATGTTCTTGATCGTCATGGCCGCACCGATCTCTCGCCACTCCTGCGCGAGCAGCTGCTGCGCCTGTTCGCGCTGCGGGTTGCCCGAGGTGGTGGAGTTGGTGAACTCCAGCCGCACGCCGCCCTTGCCGCGGATGCCGTCGCTGCCGCGCACCCAGCCCGCGGCGTCGAGCAGCGCGTTGGCCTGCGCGGGGTCGTGGACGTGCTTGGGCAGGTCGGTCTTGGCGGCCCAGGATTGCGGCGGGAAGAAGGACTCGGTCGGCTGCGGCAACCCGTAGTAGATGGCGTCGATGCGCGCGCGCTTGTTCATGCCGAGGTAGAGCGCCTGGCGCACCACCTTGTGCGCAAAGGGCGGGTGCTCCAGGTTCAGCGCGATGTAGTCGATGATCGGGGACGGCGCCGGATAGAGCGTGCGCCCCTGCAGTCCACGCGCCTTCTCGACGAAGTTGGCCGATACCCCGGGCTGGCCGATGTAGTCGATGTCCCCGGTGCGGAACTGTGTGTACAGCACCGTGAGGTCCGGAATGTACTTGAAGAAAAAGCGCTGCAGGTACGGCCCGGCCTTGTGATAGTTCGTGTTGGCTTCGAGCTGGATGTGGTCGCCGGCCACGCGCTTGACCCACCTGAACGGCCCGGTGCCCACGGGGGCCTGGTTGAACGGGGCGTCGTTCAGGCCCGCCTTCTCCAGCAGGTGCCTGGGCACCATGAAGACCAACGCCATGATCGACAGGTAGGGCGCGTAGGGCTTCTCCATCTTCCAGTGGATCTCGTCGGGTGCGACCACCACGATGTCCCGGACCAGGCTGTGGCCCACGCGGTTGCGCGCACGGAAGCCCGGGTTGTTGATCAGCTCCATCGTGAATTTCACGTCGTTGGCGGTGAAGGGCGTGCCGTCGTGCCACTTGGCATCGGGTCGCAGCTTGACCTTCCAGGTCAGCCCGTCGGCGGAGAGTCCGCCGTTTTCGATGCTGGGCACTTCCTTCGCCAGGTCGGCGATCACCCGGCCTTCGGCGTCCAGATACCAGAGCGGGCTGAACACCGCCCACCACACGCCCTGGTCGACCTCCGAGCCGGGCATCAGCGGATGGAACACCGTCGGCTCCTGCGAGATGCCCGCCACCACCTGCCCCGAAGGCTTGCGCCCGGGTGCGGCGGTCTGGGCCATGCCGGTCGGCAGGTACAGCCCGGCCGCGGTGGCGGCGCCCATTGCAAGGATGTCGCGGCGCATGAAGCTGCCGTCTTTTTTCATTTCGATGCCCATCGTTTATTTCCTCGTCGTGTCAAAGGATCAGACCAAGGGCATTACAGAGGCAGACCCTGACAGGGTCAATTGCAATAATTGGAACCTTGGGATGCAAAAAAATGGCCCAGGTCAGGCCCCGGGCATCGGCGTCGTCAGGCTGCCTTGCGCAGCGCTTCGACGGGGACGGTGGCGTTGCCCAGGGCGGCATAGCAACGGCCCACGGCGGTGCCGAGGAAGGCCTCGAGCGACACCTGTTCCTGCCCCACGAAACCCGATTGCGGCAGCTTGCCCGCGCGCAGCAGGCCGAACACACCCACCACGCCCGCGGCCGTCGACAGCTCGATGGCGGTGCGATCGGTCTCGCAGAGCTTCTCGCCGAAGATGCGTGCCAGGCGCGTCTCCTGCTCGAAGCGTCCACCGCGCATGCCGGAGGCCGACGCGAACACGATGACCACGTCCTCGCGGCTGTGCGGCACCGCGTGCTCCAGCACCTGGCGCAACAGGTCGCGGCGCTCGATCAGGCGCAGGTCGTGCAGCAGGAAGGCCATGGCATCGCGGTGGCCCGGATAGCGGATGGTCTTGTAGTCGAGGTTGCGCACCTTGCCCGCGAGCGTTTCGCACAGCGTGCCCAGGCCGCCCGAGGTGTTGAAGGCCTCGAAGGCTTCCGCATCCAGCGTGAAGGTCTCGTGGCCCTCCAGCGGCTGTACCGACAAGGCCTGGCCGTTGGCGATCGCATCGCAGGGGTTGCAATACTCGTTGATGACGCCGTCGATGCTCCAGGTGAAGTTGTAGCGAAGGCTGTTGGTCGCGTTGCGCGTGAGCGCCCCGACGCGCAGGCGCAGGTCGAACAACTCGTCGAAGCGTCCCGCAAGGTGGCCGCCCAGCATGCCGATCACGCCTGGCGCCAGGCCGCACTGCGGCATCAGCACCGACGAGGCCGTGGCCGCGAGCTGGCGGATGGCCGTGGTGGCGCCTACGTCCTCGGTCAGGTCGAGGTAGTGCACGCCGCGGCGCGCTGCTTGCGTTGCCACGCGCTCGGCGAGATAGAACGGCAAGGCGTTGATGACGACCGAATGGGCCGACAGGGCCGCGCCCAGTGCGTCGTCGTCGTTCACGTCCAGCGCGAGATGCTGCACCAGCGCATGGGCTTTCGGCGACGCCGAGACGATGCGGTCGGCCAGCGTGACCGGCAGCGATTCGTGCTCGGCCAGCATGTCGGCCACCGTGCTGCCCACCTTGCCTGCACCCAGGACCAGGACGTTGCGAATATCGAAGTTGCTCATTTCATTTCCTTTTGTGCGGGTCGAATTCCGCTGCTGGAAATCGTAGGAAAACCCGCCGACGGGAGCCAGGGCACAGATCGACGGCTTGGGCGCGCGAGGCGTCGGATCGACGGTCGCCGCCGTCGAAATCACGCGCCCTCGCTGCGCGCCTCCTCGACGGCGCGGCGCATCGCCGGGCAGCCCAACATTTCCTTGCCGCTGGCCCGACTTTCTGAAATTGACCGGGCTCGCCGGGCTCGGTTCAATCCTTCGCTCATGACCATTGCTCACGAAGAATGGCGCCGCAGGGCGTCCACCGCGCGACTGGACGGTCGCGCCTTCATCCACGGACAACGTGGCCCCTCGCTGTCGGGCGAGACCTTCACATCGCTCAATCCGGCGACCGGAAAGCCCCTGGCCGAGATTGCGCGCTGCGATGTACGGGACGTCGACGCGGCCGTGGCCTCGGCGCGCGCCGCCTTCCAGGGCGGCGCCTGGTCGGGGCTCGCCCCCGCGCAGCGCAAGGCGGTGCTGCTGCGCCTGGCCGCGGCCATCGACGCGCACTGCGAGGAGTTGGCGCTGCTCGAGGCGCTGGAAGCCGGCAAGCCCATCGGCGAGTGCATGGGCACCGACATCCCCGAGACCTCGGCCTGCATCCGCTGGCACGCGGAGGCCTGCGACAAGCGCTATGACGCGCTGGCGCCGACCGGCCGCGACGCGGTGGCGATGATCACGCGCGAGCCCATCGGCGTGGTCGCCGCAGTGCTGCCGTGGAACTTCCCCGCGCAGATGCTGGCATGGAAGCTCGGCCCCGCGTTGGCCAGCGGCAACAGCCTGGTGGTGAAGCCGTCCGAGCATTCCTCGCTCTCGACCTTGCGTATCGCCGAGCTGGCCTTCGAAGTGGGTGTTCCGGCCGGCGTGTTCAACGTCGTCACGGGCTTCGGCATGCCGGTGGGCGAAGCCCTGGGCCGCCACCGTCACGTGGGCCTCGTGGCCTTCACCGGCTCGACGCAGACGGGGCGCCGCTTCCTCGAGTACGCCGCGCAGTCCAATCTCAAGCGCGTCATCATGGAGTGCGGCGGCAAAAACCCGCAACTCGTGCTGCCCGATGTGGCGGACCTCGACACGGTGGCGCAGCACGCGGTGAACGCCGCCTTCTGGAACATGGGAGAGAACTGCAGTGCCGGCTCGCGCCTGTATGTGCATGCGTCGCGCAAGGATGCGCTGCTCGAGAAGATCCTGTGCGTGCTGGGCCAGTGGAAGCTCGGCGACCCGCTCGACCCCGAGGTCAAGCTCGGCGCGCTCATCGATGCACGGCAGTTCGACACGGTCATGGGCCACATCGAGCGCGCGCAGGCGCAGGGCTGCCGCCTGGTCTGCGGCGGCCGGGCCGCATTGAGCGAGTCCGGCGGCTGGTTCGTCGAGCCGACCATCTTCGACGGCGTCTCGCCGGATGCGGCGGTGGCGCGCGAGGAGATTTTCGGGCCGGTGCTGGCGATCATCAGCTACGAATCGGTCGACGAAGCGATCCGCATGGCCAACGACAGTCCCTACGGCCTGGCCGCCTCGCTGTGGACCGACAACCTCGACACCGCGCACCGCGTGGCCGCGCAGCTCGATGCAGGCACGGTCACGGTGAACTGCTTCGGCGAGGGCGATCTGTCGACGCCTTTCGGCGGCTTCAAGCAATCGGGCTTCGGCGGCCGCGACAAGTCGATCTACGCGCACGACCAGTACTGCGAGCTCAAGACGACCTGGATTCGGCTCAGGCCCGCGGCTTGACCGCCGCGGGGCTATGCCACGCCGTCGACGATGACCCGCGCGCCGCCGCGCGAGCATCGTTCGACCCGCGCATCGACCTGGTAGACATCGCGCAGCATCGCGGGTGTGATCACTTCCTCGCAACGCCCGCTGTGCAGTGCGCGGCCGCGGGCGAGCACCACGACCTGGTCAGCGAACTGCAGCGCCTGGTTCAGGTCGTGCAGGGCGACGACGACGATCTTGCCGCGCTGGCGCGCGAGCGCCTGCAGCAGCGAGAGCACCTGCACCTGGCGGCGCATGTCGAGTGCGCTGGTCGGCTCGTCCATCAGCAGGATGTCCGGGTCGCGCACCAGCACCTGTGCGATCGACACGAGCTGGCGCTGGCCGCCGCTCATCTCGTCGAGCGTCCTGAAGGCCAGCGCTTCGATGTCGAGCCCGGCCATCACCGCATCGATGCGCACGAGATCGGCCGGTCGCACCGTCCAGCCCTGTTGCTGCTGCTTGCACGCCAGCAGGATGCTTTCATAGGCCGTGAGCCGTGCCGTGACCGTGCCGTCCTGCGGCATGTAGCAGACACCGGCCTGGCCTTGGGAGGCCGCACCGAAGCGCACGACGCCCGGCCCGGCGAGCAGCCCGGCGACGCGGCGGAACAGGGTCGACTTGCCCGCGGCGTTGGGTCCGATCAGCGCGACGACCTCGCCGGCTTCGAAGCGTGGCGTGCTGACGCCGTTCAGGATCGGCTGGCCGGCATACGCGGCGCCGACGTCGTCGAGCTGCAGCGTCACCATGCGCGGCCCTTCGAACGCAGGATGAGCGAGATGAAGAACGGCACGCCGACGAGCGAGGTGACGACGCCGATCGGAAAGATCGCGCCCGGCACCAGCGTCTTGCTCACGACCGAACTTGCCGACAGCATGAGTGCGCCGGCCAGCAGCGAGCCCGGCAGGAAGTAGCGCTGGTCCTCGCCCAGCAGCATGCGCGCGATGTGCGGCCCGACCAGGCCGACGAAGCCGATCACGCCGATGAACGACACCGGGAGCGCGGCCAGCAGGCTCACCATCACGAGCGATTCGAGCCGCAGGCGCCGCACGTCGACCCCCATGCTCGCCGCCTTGTCGTCGCCCAGCCGCATGGCCGTGAGCGACCAGGCGCGCCGCACGAACAGCGGCAGCATCACCAGCAGCAGGACCAGCACCGCGCCGACCTTGGGCCAGGTCGCGCGGCCGAGGCTGCCCATGGTCCAGAACACCACCGCGGCCACCGCCTGTTCGGTGGCGAAGTACTGCACCAGTGCCAGCAACGCATTGAAGGTGAAGACCAGCGCGATGCCGAGCAGCACGATCGTCTCGGAGCCCACGTTGCGCCGTGTGCTCACGAGGTGGATCAGCACCGCCGACAGCATCGCCATGACGAAGGCGTTGGCCGGCACCACGTAGTCCGCAAGCAGCGGGAACAGCTTGACGCCGAAGGCCAGCCCCAGCGCGGCACCGAAGCTCGCCGCGGCCGAGATGCCCAGCGTGAACGGGCTGGCCAGCGGGTTGTTGAGGATGGTCTGCATCTGCGCGCCCGCGAGCGACAGCGCGGCGCCGGCCACCACGGCCATCGCGGCGATGGGCATGCGGATGTCCCACAGCACCACGCGCAGTTGCACCGGCGCGCCGTCGGGCCACAGCAGCGCGAGCGCCACCGAGGCCAGGTCGTAGCGTGCCGGTCCCGTGGCCATGTCGAGCACGAAGCTGAGCAGCAGCAGGCCGGACAGCGTCGCAAGGATCCAGCGCTTGCGCCGCACGAGCCCGCGGTAGGTCGCACCGAGTGCGGGTGGCGTCGCGGTGCTCACGGCGCGGGCTCCCGCGGCAGGGTAACGAAGTAGCCGGGCGCGTAGTCGACGGGCAGGAAGCGCCGATGGAACTCGCGGAAGGTCGCGTCGGCGTCGAGGTCGGCGAACAGGTCCGGATGCAGCCAGCGCGCGAGCTGCTGGATGGCGACGAAGTCGTAGGGGCTGTTGTAGAACTGGTGCCAGATGGCGTGGAAGGCGCCCTTGCGTTGTGCGGTGGTGCCCGCGTAGGCGGCGCGCCGCGTGAAGCCGCGCAGCTTTCGCGTGGCCTCGTCCAGGTCGGCACCCGGACCGACGCCGATCCACGGACCCTTGGGCACGAAGGCCTCCCAGTTGGCACTGGTGACGATCACCTGTTCGGGATCGGACGCGAGCACCTGCTCGGGGTTCAGTTGGCCGAAAGTGCCGCGGATGATCTTTCCGGCGAGGTTGAGGCCGCCCGCCATCTCCAAGAACTTGCCGAAGTTCTCGTTGCCGAAGCTCAGGCAGCAGTCTTCGGTGTAGCCGCCGATCCGCTCGATGAAGACGCGCGGCCGCGGCGGCGCGGCGGCCTGGATGACGTCGGTCACGCGCCGGATCTGCGCCTGGCGGAAATCGATGAACGCCTGCGCGCGCGCGTCCTTGCCCATCAGCTGGCCCAGCAGTCGGATGGTGGGCTCGGTGTTCTCCACCGGGTAGTGCCGGAAGTCGACGTACACGATCGGAATGCCGACCGCCTGCAGCCGCTGCGCGTAGCGTGCGTCCTCGGTGGCGCGCTCCGACTCGATGTTCATGAGGATGACGTCGGGCTTCAGCGAGATCGCGAGCTCGAGGTCGAAGGTGCCGTCCTCGAAGCCTCCGAACTGCGGCAGTTCGGCGATGCGCGGGAACTTGCGCAGGTAGGCGGCGTAGGTGTCGGGGTCGGACTGAATCAGGTCCTTGCGCCAACCCACGACGCGCCCGATCGGGTCTTCGGTGTCCAGCGCGGCGAGCAGGTAGAGCTGGCGGCCTTCGCCTAGGGCCTGTTCACACTATTTCCGGGGATCGCGTTGGTTGAGCCAGGGGCTGGATGCAAGGCGCACGCGCGCAGCAAGGCTGAAGCCTTGCAAGCGCGGGCAACGCCGCAGACGGCCCCTGGCTCAGCCAACCCTTCGGGAAGGCCTGCCATGACGGGCCACTCGGCGTTGCGTTCCTTGCGCGTGCTTCAGCACGCGCGGCGTCACGCGCCTTGATTGGCCCGTCATGGCAGGCCTTCGCGACCCCGGAAATAGTGTGAACAGGCCCCAGCATCATGCGCCGCACCGGCAGGCCCAGCTCGACCTTTCGGCCCAACAGGTCGGTCACGGTGGTCCGGCTGCGGGCATCGGCGGGCACGGCCGGGACGGGCTCGTCCGGCCGCGGCACGCGCCATGGCAGTGTGGCGATGGTCACGGCGATGGCCGCGGCCACGGCCGCGCCCAGATACAGCTTGGTTCGGGTCATGGCGCAGGTCCTGCCGGTGGGGCCACGGCCTAGAAGTCCACCGAGGCCGACAGCATGAAGGTGCGCGGGATGCCTTGCGAGATCGTTCCGTACGACGCCACGCCTGACCAGTAGGCGTGGTCGGTGGCGTTCACCAGCGTGCCGCGGAAGGTGGTCGCTCGCCCGGCGATGCGGGTCGCGTAGCGGGCGCCGACGTCCAGCGTCGTCCAGGCCGGGATCGACTGGGTGTTGGCCTGGTTGACGTACGCCTTGGCGGTGTAGGTGATGCTGGCGTTCAGCGACAGGCCACTGACGCCCGGCACGTCCCAGTCGGCGCCGAGGTTGGCCATCGCCGCAGGCACGCCGACGGGGCGGTTGCCGAGCGTGGTGCTGCTGTTGGTCTGTGTGAGTTTTCCGTCGAGCAACGTGAGACCGCCGGTCAGGCGCAGTCCTTTCACGGGTTCACCGAACACGTTGAACTCGAGCCCGCGGTTGCGCTGCTCGCTGTCGGCCGCGTAGACGGTGCCGGTGAGCTGGCCGCTGGGCTTGCTGACCTGGAATGCGCTCGCCGTGGCCAGGACGTCGCCGAGGTCGAACTTCACGCCGACCTCGTGCTGCTTCGATCTGTAGGGGGAGAAGATCTCGCCCGCATTCGACGCGGTGGTGGGGGCGGTGTCGCCCTTGCTCAGGCCCTCGATGTAGTTGGCGTAGATCGACACGCCCCGCGATGGTTTGTAGACGACGCCGGCCAGTGGCGTGACCGCGCTCTGGTCGTAGCGGGCGGTCACGGCGCCGGTGTTCGCGCTGTAGTTGTTGGACTCGACCTGCTGGTGGCGCAGGCCGAACGTGAACTGCAGGCGGTCTTCGAGGATGCTCAGCGTGTCGGCCAGTGCCACGCCAGACAGCCGCGAGGCCGAGACCTTGGGCGTGCGCAACGGCTGCGGAAGGCCCTGGAACGGGCGGTCGACCGGCGCATAGATGTTTGTCAGCATCGCCGTGCCGGCGTTGTTGGCCTGTGCCACGCGGTCCTCGTAGCTGCTGACCTGGAAGCTCAGCGCGTGCTTGACGGCGCCGGTCTCGAAGTGCCCGCGCAGGCCTGCGTCAACGGTTTGTCGGTCGACCCTGAACTTGTAGTGGGTGGGCGTGGAGGTTGTCAGGCCCGAAGCGTTGAGCAGGGTGGGGGTCTGGTCGGACAGGCGCTTGATGTCGACCGTCGAGCCGCCGGCGTTGGCGAACAGCGTGAGCTTGTCGCTCAGGTCGTATTCGGCCCGCAGCAGCGCGGACTGCCCGTCCGATTTCCACCAGCCCCAGGGCTGCGAGATGTTGCGTCGGCCGTCGGGCGCATCGGGCACTTGGAGCCCTGCCGCCACGAGAAAGGGCCGTGTGGGCGCATCGACTTTCTCGGTTTGCGACAGGAAGTCGAGCGATGCGCGCAGGCGCTCGCCCTGATAGTCGAGCGACAGGGCGCCGATGTCGGTGCTCGAACGCTGGTTGTCGAGCGGCGTGTCGCCTTCGCGGTGCACGCCGTTGAAGCGGACGCCCCATTCGCGGTTGGCACCGAAGCGCCGGCTCAGGTCGACGTGTTCGCCCACTTGCGTACCGCTGCCGTAGTCGAGCGAGACCCGGCTCAGATCCTCGGGCAGTGCGCGCTTGGGCACGATGTTGATGACACCGCCCACGCCGCCGTTGGGCGACATGCCGTAGAGCAGGGCGGCCGGCCCCTTGACCACCTCGACGCGCTCCGCGTATTCGGTGAACACGTGGTAGTTGGGTGCCACGCCGTACACGCCGTCGAAGGCCACTTCGCTGAGGTTGCCCTCGCCGATCGGCAGGCCGCGGATATAGAAGGAATCCGTGACGCCGCCGAGCTGGCCTGTGAAGCGCACCGAAGAGTCCTTGTTGAGCACTTCGGGCAACGTCGCCGCCTGTCGGTTCGTCATGGTTTCCGAGGTGAAGCTGCTGGTGCTGAACGGGGAACTCATGATGTCCGCATTGCCCAGCAGACCCAGCCGGCCACCACGCGCCATCTGCCCGCCGGCGTAGGCGCGGGGCAACTCGCTGGGCATTGGCTCGGTCGCGGTGACGGTCACGGTCTGCAGCGTGGCCGAATCCCCGTCCTTCACCGCGGGCGAGGGCCGCAGTGAAAAGCCGCCGTTGCCGGTCTCGACCAGCTCGTAGCCCGAGTCGCGCAGCAGCCGTGCGAAGCCATCCTGCACGGTGAAGCTTCCGCGCAGACCCGGGCTGCGGAGGGCCGCCAGCGGCGTGGGATCGAAAGACAGCGGCACGCCCGCGATGCCCGCGAACTGCGCCAATGCGTTGCCTAGCGGGCCGGGCTCGATCGCATAGGCGCGCCGTGACCCGGCGGTGGCCGGTTCTGCGGCGTGAACGGCCGTGAGCGGTGCGGCCAGGGCGAGCCCGAGGCCGGCCAGCGTCCAGCGCATGGAGCGCGCGACGCCCAGCGGTCGGAAGCGCGCGGGAACGACGGTGTGCGGGGGGCGGGAGGCAGGCTCGGTCGAGCGAGCAAAAAGGCCGGAGACCATCGAGAAGAGTCCTTTCGCAGGTGAACGCATGTCTGGCGCGCCGAGGCGCTTTCATCCGGTACACCGTACGAAACGGGAAAAAGTATCACCCTCCGTGAAAAATACTCACCGCGGCTCGATCACGACCCAGTAGCGCGTCAGGGTCGAGATGCGCACCGGCAAGGTCTTCTGCAGCAGTTGCAGGCTGGCGTCCGTGTCCTTGAGCGGGAACGCACCCGAGACGCGCAGGTTCGCCGCATCGGGATGGCAGCGCAGGACGCCCGCGCGGTAGCGCCCCAGTTCCGCCGCGAAGTCGCCCAGCCGCATCTCACTCGCCACCAGCATGCCTTGCGCCCAGAGCGAAGCGGCCGGCGACGCGGTGCGCGGCGGCTCGATGGCCATGGCGCTGAACAGCGTCTGCTCGCCGGCGCGCAGCAGCAGCGATTGCTCGCCCTGTGCAGTCTGGATCTGCAGCGCGCCTTCGAACAGCATGACGCGCGTGCCCTCGTTTTCCGTTCGCACCGAGAAGCGCGTGCCCAGTGCGCGCACCTCGCCTTGCGCCGTCTGCACGACGAAAGGCCGGTCGACCGATGACGGGTCCTGGTGCGACGTCGTGACCAGCATCTCGCCCTGGCGCAGATGCAGCCGGCGCTCGGTGCTGCTGAACGCGACATCGACCGCGCTGGCGGTGTTGAGCACGAGGCGGGTGCCGTCCTTCAGCGTGACCGTCCGCTGCTCGCCGGCCGCGGTGCGCAGGTCCGCACGCCAGCTCGCGATCCAGGTGCTGGCGCTCGGATCGCGCCACGCGAGCCAGGCGACGGGGGCCGCGACGGCCACGGCGCCCAGTGCGCGCAAGGCTTGGCGGCGCCCCGGCCCGGCCAGCCGCTTCATGGTCTGGCTGCCGACGTTGCGGGGCACGATGTCGAAGGTGCCCAGCACCCTTTCGGCGCGCGCCCAGGCTTCGGCGTGCGCAGGGCTGCGGTTGCGCCATTGCTCGAACTGGCGCTGCGAATGCGCGCTCAGGCTGCCAGACCGCAGCCGGACCATCCAGTCAGCCGCTTCGTCGAGCAGCTCGGCGGCACCGGCATCGTCCGCCTTGGGCAAGGGCCCCTGGCTCATCGTTTCATGCGGCCGCGAGGCAGGCCGCGAAGGCCTTGCGCATATGGCGCTTCACGGTGATCAGCGAGGTGTCGTGCAGCGTCGCGATCTCGGCATAGGTCAGCCCGTCGAACTGGGCCTGGAAGAACATGGCGCGAGTCTTTTCGGGCAACGCGCGGAGCATGACCTCGATGCGCTGCAGGGCCTGGAGGATCTGCATGCAGGTCTCGGGCGACGGTGCCATGTCCGCCGGCATCGCGGCCAGGCTGTCGAGATAGGCGCGTTCCACGTCCTGGCGGCGCCAGTGGTCGACGACGAGGCCCTTGGCGATGTGCGTCAGCAACGCACGTGGCTCGCTGCCCAGTGCGCTGAACTTCTGGCCGATCAGGACGCGGAGGAAGGTGTCCTGCGCCAGGTCGGCCGCATCGCAGCCGTTGCCGAGCTTCTTGCGCAGCCACGTGTACAGCCAGCCATGGTGATGGCTGTAGAGCGCATGGAGTTCGGCGGAGAAGGCGTGGTCGGCGGTGGGCACGAAGACGTTCCAGGGACGGTGCGCCCTGGAAAAGGGTATTGAACGATTCTCATTTTAAGATCAGAACACGGGCGTCGTTTCATCTTTGTCGAGCATGTGGACAGCGTCTCACAAGCAGAAACTGCGGAAATCGGCACTGCGGTTCGAGGAGGAGACTGTCGCCTTCAGCTGGGTCAGCGCGACGATGCTTCACCGCATCGCCTCGCAGCCAACGCACGGAGTTCGCCGATGGCGATGCGGTGTGGACCTTTGCATCTGCATCTGCAAGCGAGGCGCAGCGCCACGGTCGCAAGCAAGAAATCCGCATAAGCAAACGCGAAATCGTGATTTCCGGCGGCGTGCAGCACCGCCAGACTCGGTGGTTTTTCCTAGCGCCGGCTCCGCCCGCGCCGCCTTCGGATGCCCAACCCTTCCTCTTCCCCCGCCACGCGGCCGTCCGCGCCGCGGCGCCAGCTTCACTTCGGCATCTTCCTGTTCTCCATCGGCTACCACCCCGGCGCCTGGCGCCTGGCCGGTGTGGACCCGAAGGCCTCCCACGATCCGGCCTTCATTGCGTCGATCGCACGCAAGGCCGAAGACGCCAAGTTCGATTTCTTCTTCCTCGGCGACGCGCTGGCCACCAGCGCCGAGCAGCAGTACGTGTTTCCGTCGCAGACCGTGCGGCTGGAGCCCTTCACCATGCTGGGCTATGTGGCAGCGCACACCCAGCGCATCGGCCTGATCGCCACGGCCAATACCACCTACGCCGACCCATACCACATCGCCCGGCAGACCGCGTCGCTCGACCACCTGAGCGGCGGCCGGCTCGCGTGGAACGTGGTCACCGGTGCCGACGAGCGCGCCGCGAAAAACTTCAGCCGCGACCACCACTGGGACAACAGCCGCCGCTACGACTGTGCGGAGGAACTGGTGGACGTGGTCTCGCGGCTCTGGGACTCGTGGGAAGACGATGCGCTGGTCGGCGACCAGGAGGCCGGCCTGCTGGTCGACCCCGCGAAACTGCATGCCATCGAGCACGAGGGCAGCTTCTTCCAGGTCAAGGGGCCGCTCAACATCGCGCGGCCGCCGCAAGGCCAGATCCCGCTGGTGAACGCGGGCACCTCGCCGCGCTCGCGCGCCTTCGGCGCGGCGCGCTCGACGGTGGTGTTCGCCGGCGTACCGACGTTCGAGGCGGCACAGGGCTTCTACAGCGAGATCAAGGCCGGCGCGGTGGCCGGCGGCCGCGCGGCCGACGACGTGTCGGTGCTGCCAGGGCTGGTGCCCTACATCGGCCGTACCAGCGAGGAGGCCTATGCGCTCTACCAGCGGCTGAGTGCGCTGATCGCCGCCAGGCTCGACACCGCTGCGCTCGAGCGGGACCTGCGCGTGCCGCTGACCGGCCTGTCGGGCGACGACCTGTTCCCGGCCTTCGACGAAGCCGATCCGGCCTTCGCCCTGGCCCGGCTGTTCATCACGCAGGCGCGCAAGCTCAACCGCACCGATGCACCCACGGTGCGCCATGTCTTCGAATACGCGATCGCGCGCGGCCGCGGGCACTTCCTGGCCATCGGCAGCGCGGAGGAGGTGGCAGACACCATCCAGCACTGGTTCGAGAACGGTGCGGCCGACGGCTTCAACATCTGCCCGCCGCACCTGCCCGCGGGGCTGGACGATTTCGTCGAACTGGTGCTGCCGCTCCTGCGCGCGCGCGGCCTGTTCCGCGAGGACTACATCGGCAGCACCTTCGGCGCGCACTTCGGCCACGTCGGCAAGCCGGTCAACCGCTTCGAAGGCATGCGCACCGCGGACGCCGAGTTCGGCCGCATCACCGAAACGCACCACCGTGTGGTCTGAGTCGACGACGAAGCCGGGCTTCAGGGGCTGGGGCATCGTGCTGGCACAGGTGGCGACCGCGCTGGCGCTGCTGGGGATCTGGGAAGGCGTGGTGCGTGCCGGGGCGGTGAGTGCGCTCTACCTGCCGCTGCCCACGGCCATCTTCGAGCGCTTCGTGCCAATGCTCACGCACGGCCAGCTGCTGCATCACACCGGCGTCACGCTGGCGGAGTTCGCCGTGGGCTATGCGGCGGCGGTGGTCGCGGGCATCGGATTCGGCGTGCTGCTGGTGCTCACGCCGTCGGCGGAGCGCTTCGCTCAACCCTTCATGGCGGCGCTGATGTCGGTGCCCAAGGTGGCGATCGTGCCGCTGCTCGCGTTGTGGCTGGGCATCGGCTTCAGCCACAAGGTGGCCATCGTCTTCCTGTTCTCGGTGTTCCAGATCCTCTACAGCACCATCGCCGGCATCAAGCAGACGCGCCGCGAACACCTGAAGGTGGCGCGCGCGTTCCGGGCCTCGACGCTGCAGACCGTCTGGAAGGTGATCCTGCCTTCCGCCGTGCCGACCCTCTTCGCGGCGCTGCGCGTCTCGGCCTCGGCGGGGCTCGTGGGCGCGCTGTTCGCCGAGATGCTCTCCTCCAAGGAAGGGCTGGGCAACCTCATCACACGCTCGACGGCTTCGCTCGACACGGCCGAGACCTTCGCGCTGATCTTGCTGGTCACCGCGCTGGCGGTGGCCATGGTCGCCGCGCTCGACCTGCTGGAGCGCTTGCTGTTCCTGCGCTGGCGGCCCGCCTGAGGCCCTGTGCATTCTTTCCTTCTCCCTGTTCGACAGATCCATGACTTCCACCACTTTCACCGCTCTCCCTCGCCGAATCCGCTGGGCCCACCTGGCTGTCGTCGGCATCGGCATCGCCATCCTGGCCGCGTGCTCGCGCTCCGAGCCCGAGGCGAAGGCGCCCGTCGCAGCCGCCGCTGCCGAGGCCGTGCCGCAGAAGCTGCGCTACGCCGGCTATCCGGGTGTCACCGGCCTGGGCGTGCAGCTCGGCATCGAGAAGGGCTTCTTCAAGGACGAAGGCCTGGCGCTCGAGTTCATCAACACGCAGGACGCGGTCTCGGGCCTGGCCAGCGGCGACATCGACATCGCCGACTGGAACACCACCGGCGCGATCGTCGCGGCCGGCAAGGGCGTACCGCTGAGCATCGTCGCGTCGATGTTTCGCCATGTCGGCCCGTTCTATCTGGTGGGCGCACCCGACGTGGCGTCGGTCGCCGCGCTCAAGGGAAAGACGGTAGGGTCGGCGGCCTTCGGCACCGGCCTGGACGTGTACGCGCGAACCATCTTGTCGAAGGAGGGCGTGCCGCTGGACAGCGTGTCCTTCGTCGCCAACGGCGTGAACGCCGCCGCGCTCGCCACGGTGGAGAACGGCTCGGTCAGCGCCACCATCCTCCACGAGCCCTTCGCCTCGCTGGCCGAGGCCACCGGCAAGGGCAAGGTGCTGGCGGCCGGCCACGACTACCTGCCGCGCTTCCACACCGGCGTGATCGTGGCCAACAACCAGTTCATCGCGAATTCCCCTCGAGGCATCGAGAAGTTCCTGCGCGCGTATTTCAGGTCGAACGAGTACGCCAAGGCCCACCTCGACGAGTACAAGGCTTTCTATGCGAAGCGGTTGGGCGTGGACCCGAAGGTGGCCGATGCGGCCGTGCAGCGCGAGCTGCCGATCTGGGCCAACGACCCCAAGGTGTCGCTCGAGGAAGTGCAGGAAACGCAGAGGATCCAGCTGGCGCTCGGCTTCCAGAAGGAGCTCTACGACGCCGCGAAGTTCGTGAACCTCGCGTTCATCCCCAAGAGCCCGGCGCCCTGAGCGCGCGGCATCCATGGCGGAGTTCGTACTCGAATCGCTGGGCAAGGTCTTCGCGGGCGCGGTGCCCGTCACCGCGCTCGAAGACGTGAACCTGCGCGTGCGCGCCGGCGAGTTCGTCTGCCTTCTGGGCGCGAGCGGCTGCGGCAAGAGCACGCTGCTCGACCTCCTGGCGGGCCTGGAGCGCCCCAGCACCGGCAGGGCGCTGTTCGACGGCCAGCCCATCGCGGGACCCGACCCGCGCCGTGGCCTGGTGTTCCAGGACCCGGCGCTGTTCCCGTGGCGCACCATTGCGCAGAACGTGGCCTTCGGTCCCGAGCTGCGTGGCCTGGGCCGCCGCGAACGCCGTGCGCGTGCGGTCGCCAGCCTGGCGCGCGTGGGCCTCGCCGGCTTCGAGGACGCCTACCCGCATCAGCTCTCGGGCGGCATGCGCCAGCGCGCGGGCATTGCGCGCGCACTGGCCAACGACCCCGAGGTGCTGCTGATGGACGAGCCCTTCGGCGCGGTCGACCACCTCACGCGCATCGCGCTGCAGGAAGACCTGCTGCGCCTGTGGGAGCGCGAGCGGCGCACCATCGTCTTCGTGACGCACGACGTGGGCGAGGCGGTGTTCCTGGCCGACCGCGTGGTGCTGATGTCGCCGCGGCCGGGGCGCATCCACCGCGTCTTCGATGTGGCGGTACCGCGCGCACGGCTGCGCGGGCAGAAGGCGCTGATCGAGATCGAAGCCGAGGTGTACCAGGCGATCCATGGCATCGCGCCTTCGCATGCATCGATCGAAGCGGCGGCCGTGGCCACATATGCAAACGCGGATTGATTCGTTCACGGCGCGCACGGCCCAGCCTATCGTTCAGGCTTTCGTTCCTGCGGCCGTTCCCGTGCATCTTTCGTCATCCTTCGTCCAGGCCACGCGCCGGACGCCATCGTTGTCCCTCCGACCTGTCTTGCGCGCGCACCGTGTTCAGCATTGAGCTGGTCGAGGCGCTGCGCGAAGTGGCGCGCCATGGCAATCTGACGCGCGCTGCATCGGCCATGGATCTGTCGAAATCCACCGTCAGCAAATACATCACCGAGCTTGAGGCGCAGGTCGGCGTTCAACTGCTGCATCGGAGCACGCGCGTGGTGTTCGTCACCGACGCCGGCCGTCACCTGCTCAAGCGCAGCGTGGCGCTGGTGGACCTGGCCAGGCGCATCCAGTCGGAGCTCGATGCGCATGGCGCATCGGCGGTCTGACCGGTCAGTGCGCCGTCCGTGCGGGTGCGCGGGCCGCTGCATGCGTGCTTTGGCTTGCGTGATGATCGAGGCCAAGGGCAGTGGGTGACGCCTGGGTCAGATGCGGTCCGCGGTGAGCGCGATGTGCCTGGCCCGGTCTTCCTTCAGATGACGGCGCGTGACCACCGTTCACACCGCGGCAGCGGCAATCTCCAGCTGGGTCAGGCGCCGCGCCATGCGGCCGACAAAATTCTGCGTGACATGCGGCAGCACGCGCTGCGACGGCACCACGATGCCGACCTGCAACTGGTCGAGCGCGGGCAGCGCGAAGGGCCGCCAGATCAGGTCGCCGCGCCTCAGGTCTTCGATGAACGCGATCTTCGAGAAGCACGAGATGCCCTTGCCCGCCATGATCAGCCGCTTGAGCATCGGCGTCGAATTGCAGGTGGCCGCCGGCTCCATGTCGTCCCAGAACGCCGCGAACTCGGGCGACAGCCCGGCGCTGATGACCGGGTGCGAACTGGAGCGCAGAAATGGGTAGCGCGCGCACTCCTTCAGCGACACGGTGGTGTGGTTGGCCAGCGGATGGCCTGGCGGCATCACCACGCCGATCGGCAGCTTGGCCAGCGCCACCGCGGCCACGCCGCCCGGCAGCCGGCTCACGAAGGTCATGCCCACGTCGACCTGCCCCGACATCACCATCTGCGGGACGTCCATCGGCTGCACCGCGGTGATGGTGTACGTGACGGCCGGGAACACCTGCAGAAAGTCTTCCACCGCCGACGGCAGCAGTTCCTCGAAGAACGAGTCCATGGCCGCCACCTTGACGTGGCCGGTGCGCTCGCCTTTCAGCGCATCGAGCTCGGTGCGCATCACCTGGTACTGGTGCAGTGTTTCCTGCGCGTGCTTGAGCAGACGCTCGCCGGCCGCGTTGAGCCGCAGGCCGTTGGGCATGCGGTCGAACAGTTCCACGCCCAGCTCGTCTTCCAGCTTGTGGATCTGCCGGTTGACGGCACTGGCCGCCACGTACAGGCGCTCGGAGGCCTTGCGCACCGAGCCGCAGCTCGCGACCTCGATGAAGTACTTGAGGATGCTGGCGTGCATCAGCCGGTCCTCCCGAGCGGAGCAAGTTCAGAAGCCAGTTCGGGCTCAGCCGGCCAGCCGCGCGATCTCCAGGGCGATGCCGGGGTGGTCGCAGGCCACGCGCTTGGCGTCGGCGCCGCCGGGCGAGCCGAGCCCGCTGACGTTGGCCGCGAAGAACTCGCGGTTGATGGCCGTGAAGTGTTCCATTTCGGGCGGCAGCCGAAGGTCTTCGTAGATGGCCTGGGTGGGGCAGGCGGACACGCAAACGCCACAGTCGATGCATTCATCCGGGTGAATGTACAGAGTGCGCTCGCCTTCGTAGATGCAGTCCACCGGACAGCACTTGACGCAGGCGCCGTCCTTGATGTCGATGCAGGCGCCGGTAATGACGTGGGGCATGGCATGGAAGGCCGGGCGCCTAGCGGCCCAGCCACTGCGGCTTGCGTTTCTGCTGGAACGCCAGCACGCCTTCGTCGGCGTCTTCTGACTGCAGCGCGGCCACCAGCGCCGGCAGCCGCATGCGGTGCGCGTCGGCCGGCGCCAGCGTGCCGGTGCGCCGCACCACCTGCTTGATGGCCTTGAGCGACAGCGGCGCGCAGGCCAGCATCTGCTGCACCCAGCGGTCGACGGCGGTGTCGAGCTCGGCGCGTGGCACCACCTCGTTGACCAGCCCCATCTCGAGCGCGCGCTGCGCCTTCACGCGCTGGCCGGTGAGCATCATGCCCATGGCCTGGCGGTACGGAATCTGCCGCTGCAGCAGCAGCATGCCGCCGTCCAGCGGCAGGCGGCCCACCAGCGGCTCGGGCAGGCCGAAGCTGGCTTCTTCGCAGGCCACCACGATGTCGCAGCCCAGGACCATCTCGAAGCCGCCGCCGAGCGCCAGGCCGTTGACGCGCGCGATCACCGGCACGTCGAGCGTCTCGCGCAGCGCGATGCCACCGAAGCCGCCGGTGCGGGCCGCGGCCCAATACGCGACGCCCTTGAGGTTCGAGGTGTTCTTCAGGTCGGCGCCCGCGCAGAACGAGCGCTCGCCCGCGCCGGTGAGCACCACCGCGCGGATGTCGTCGCGCGCTTCGATGTCGGCCCAGATGCGCTGCAGCTCGGCCTCGGTCGGCAGGTCGACCGCATTGAGCACTTCGGGCCGGTCGATGGTGACCGTTGCGACATGGTCGACGACGTCATAGAGAACACTCATGCGTCGGCCTCCTCGATCAGCGCGCGGGCCTCGGCCAGCACTTCGTCGGTGTGCTGCCCGAGCTTCGGCGGTTCGCGCCGCAGGCCGGCCTTGGCGCCCGACATCTGGATCGGGCTGGCGATGAACTTGAGTGGACGGCTCGACGACGCATCGCCTTCGAGAATCATCGCGTTGTGCAGCGTCTGCGGATCGACCAATGCCTCGCGCATGTCGCGCACGGGGGCCGACAGCAGGTCTTGCTCTTCGAGCTTTTGCAGCCAGTGGTCGCGCGTGTTGCTGGCAAAGCGCTCGCGGAAGATCGCATGCAGCGCCGCCTTGTGGGCGAACTGCGCCGCCATGCCCGAGAAGCGCGCATCGGCCGACAGGTCGTCGATGCCCAGCGCCGTGCAGATGTCGCGCAGCGGGTTGGCCTTGAAGGCGCCCACCAGCACCAGCGGCCCGGTCTGCGTGTCGAACACGCCCGACAGCGGCATCGCGGCCCAGTTCACCTCGGAGTCTTCCATCATGACCATGGCCGCTTCCTGCATCTGCATCGCGAGCATGGAGTTGTAGAGCGACACCGCAATCTTCTGGCCTTCGCCCGTGCGTTCGCGCTGCAGCAGCGCCAGCAGGATGCCTTGCACCATGTGCATGCCCGCCGTGTAGTCGGCCAGCGCGGTCGGGTAGATCGACACCGGGACCGAGGCGTCGGCGCGGCGCGCCATCACGCCGGTGAGCGCCTGCGCCAGCACGTCCTGCCCGCCCTTGTGGGCATAGGGGCCGGTCTCGCCGAAGCCGGTGCCCACCGCGTAGACGATGCGCGGGTTCAGGCGCTTGCAGTCTTCGTAGCCCAGGCCCAGCCGCTCCATCACGCCGGCGCGGAAGTTGTTGGTGACCACGTCGGCACCGGCAATCAGCGCCTTCACCAGTTCCATCTGCTCCGCATCGCGCAGGTCGATCTCGACGCTGCGCTTGTTGCGGTTCAGGCTGCAGAAGATCGGGTTGTCGTTCCCGGCCACCGGCGCGAAGGTCGAGCGGCTCAGGTCGCCCGCGCCCTTGCGCTCGATCTTGATGACGTCGGCGCCGTGGTCGGCCAGCATCTGTGTGCAGACCGGTCCCATCATGACCTGCGTGAAGTCGATCACGCGGATGCCGTCCAGCGGCAATGCACCGGTGCTCATGCGGCCTCCTTGGCGAACGAACGCGCGATGGCGGGCACGTCGGCGTTCGGCCCCTTCTGGTCGCCCGGGTCGGCGCCCTGCGCGCGCAATGTCTTCTGCAGCTTCGACACATCGACATCGCGCACCGACACGCCGGCGTTCAAGGCCAGCGCCGCGGCAGTGCCCGTGGCCTCGCCCATCGCCATGCAGGGCGGGATCTCGCGCGAGATCTTCTGCGCGGCCGAGGTGGCCGAGTAATGGCGGCCGGCCACCAGCAGGTTCTCGACGCTGCGCGGCAGCAGCGTGCGATACGGGTAGTAGTAGTCGCGGCCGCGCGCCACGCTGTCGTCGAAGCGGGTGCGCTGGGCCACGTCTTCCTTGGTCATCACGTAGGTGCCTTCGAGCAGGCGGGTCTGGCGAATGCCGGTCTGCGGCGCCATGTCGATCAAGGTGCACTTCGAGAAGCCCGGCAGCCTGGCGCGCACGAACTCGATCACCTTGTGGATGGTGGCGCGGCCCTGCACTTCGGCGCGTGTGAGGTCGCTCACCTTCAGGCCGTCGAGCCCCGGCATGTGCGGGCAGTTGCACCACACCACGCCGGGGAGAGGCGTCTTGAGCCACCAGGCTTCCCAGGCGCCACCGAGCATGTGCTTGATCTCGCGGTCCAGCGCCTGCCAGGCCACGGGCTCTTCGCGCTCGAAGCGCTCGGCCTCGTCGGTGTCGACCGCGCCGAGGCGGAACACGGTGGTCACGATGTAGCTGCCGCTGATGTGCGGCGCGCCGGCCGAGGCGGCCACGTCGAGGTCGCCGGTGGTGTCGATCACCACCTTGCCCAGGATGGCTTCGCGCCCGCCCTTGGTTTCGCAGACCACGCCCTTGACCTTGCCGTCTTCGACCAGCGTGCGCGAGAACCACGAATGCAGGCGCAACTCGATGCCGGCCTGCTGCACCATCTCGAGCGAGGTGCGTTTCCACGCATCGGGATCGAATGCGGCGGCAAAGCAGATCGGGTGCGGCTTTTCCTTGCTGTGGAAGTCGTAGGTGCCCCAGCGTTTCCAGCGCCGCACCGACTCGGGCAGCGAGCCCCAGTCCTGCTGACGCGGGTACTCGGCCAATCCCAGTGCCGACATGCGCTCGATCATCTCAAGGCAGATGCCGCGCACCGAAATTTCCTGCTGGTGGCTGTCCCACATGTCGTCCAGCACCAGCACCATACCGCCCGAGGCCAGGCCGCCCAGGTGGTTGTAACGCTCCAGCAGCGTCACGCTGGCGCCGTTGCGCGCGGCGGCCAGGGCCGCGGCCTGCCCCGCGGGGCCGCCACCGACCACCACCACGTCCGATTCGGCTGCCACGCGCACGTCGTGCGCGGGTTCCTGCATCCAGTCGCCAATACGGCTCATAGAACTCTCCTGTTGATGTGTTGAGATGAGTGTTTGAAATGCGCCCTGTGCATCACGGGGCGGCTTCCGGTTGCCAGCGGATGACCCAGCGCTCGGCCAGCGTCACCAGCAGGAAGAACAGGCCCGAGAGCGTGGCGCTCATGACGATCGCGGCGTAGAGCAGCGGCGAATCGAAGTTGAAGGTGGCCTGCAGGATCATGGCGCCGATGCCGACCGTGGCACCCACCCACTCGCCCACCACCGCGCCGATGACGCACATCGACGCCGCGATGCGCAGGGCCGAGAACAGGTACGGCAATGCATTGAGCAAACGCAACCGGAAGAAGATCTCGGTCTTGCTGGCCGACAGCACGCGCATCAGTTCCATCGCCTGCGGGTTGACGGACTCCAGCCCGCGCACCATGTTCACCAGCGTGGGGAAGAAGCAGACCAGCGCGGCAATGGTGATCTTCGGCTCCATGCCGTTGCCCATGATCAGCACCAGCACCGGCGCCTTGGCCACCAGCGGCACGGCGTTGAACATCAGCACCACCGGAAAGAAGATGTCCTGCAGCGTCTTGTTGTGCACGAAGACGGTCGCAATGGCAATGGCCGCGAGGTTGCCCAGCACGAAGCCGCCGGCGGCCTCCATCGCCGTGGG
The DNA here is from genome assembly GCF_051216515.1 of Variovorax frigidus. NCBI lineage: Bacteria > Pseudomonadati > Pseudomonadota > Betaproteobacteria > Burkholderiales > Comamonadaceae > Variovorax > Variovorax frigidus. Next base: position 75,561 of record NZ_JBPJZF010000008.1, on the reverse strand, counting down.
CAGCAGGTTGTCGAGCAGCACCTCGCGCTTGGCGTACAGCGTCTCCAGCACGGCCCAGGGTGTGGGCGCAATGAAGGCCTTGACGTCGAACACGACGATCACAGCCCACCACAGGAAGACCAGGCCGACGATGCCGAGCGCCGGCAATATGCGGCGGCGCCACAGGCGGCGCTGGCGCGCGGCGGCCCAGGCAAGGTATTCGGGATCGGCCGGTGCGGCAAAGGCGCCGGTCACGCCGGAATCGAGGGAGCGGGTGTTCATGGCATCGGCCTCAGCAGGTTTCCAGCACACGGCGCAAATGGCTCGTGAGGCGAACGAATTCGGGGGTCTCGCGCATCTCGAGCGTGCGGTCGGCCGGCAGCTCGACGGGCACGATCTCGCGCACGCGGCCTGGGTTGGCGGCGAGCATCAGCACGCGCTGGCCCAGAAAGGCCGCCTCGTGGATGCTGTGGGTGACGAACAGAATCGTCACGCCGGTCTCGCGCCACACGCGCAGGATCTCTTCGTTGAGCCGGTCGCGCGTGATCTCGTCGAGCGCGCCGAAGGGCTCGTCCATCAGCAGGATCTTCGGGTCGCTCGCAAGCGCGCGCGCAATCGATACGCGCTGGCGCTGGCCGCCCGACATCTCGTGCGGGAACGCGCCCAGGCGGTCTTTCAGGCCCACCAGGTCGAGCAGTTCGCGCGGCGAGCGGCGGCCCTTGCGGCTGGCGCCACCGCCGACCTGCAACGGCAGCTCGACGTTCTGCAGCGCCGTGCGCCAGGGCAGCAGCGCCGCGTCCTGAAAGACGAAGCCGATGTCGCGGTTCTTGCGCGCGGCCTGCGGTGTGGAAGACAGCACCTCGATGCGGCCGCGGCTGGGCTGCAGCAGGTCTGCCACCACGCGAAGAAAGGTCGACTTGCCGCAACCCGACGGGCCGAGCAGCGTCAAAAACTCGCCTTGCGCCACGTCGAGGTCGAGGCTTCCGATGGCGGTGACGTCGCGGCGCTCGGTGAAGAAGCGCACGCCGATGTCGCGGCAGGCAATCGCCGGTGGCGCGTTGAGAACGGCAGCCATCGCGTCAGGCCTTCACCACGCGGGCGGCCGCGGTGGCCTTCAGCGCATCGAGCGAGATCACGTCCTCGACCTTCGGCGTGCGCGCGGTGAACTGGCCCAGCTCCGAATAGGTGGTGATCTGCTCCTGCCACACGGCCGGGTCCATCGCGCCCCAGCCCTGGGTCTGCGCGGCACCGCCGAAGGAATAGTCGAGCATCACGTCGACCGCGACGCGCTCGTCCTCGCGCTTGAGGTTGGGGTACTCCTTGACCAGCATGTCCACCGCCTGGTCGCGGTTGGCGCGCACATGCTGCCAGCCCTTGGCGGTGGCGCGCAGGAAGGCCTCGATGATCTTCGGCTGCGTTTCCAGCGTCTTGGTCGACGCGTAGTAAGGCAGCGCGTAGAGCCGCACGCCGGCGTCCCACAGCGTCATCTCGACGCGGTCGGGGCCGAGCACCTTGATGGCGGTGGTGCTGGTGAGCCAGCCCGTGACCACATCGACCTGCCCGGTGAGCAGCGGCGTCATGTCGGCGCCGACGGAGATCACCTTCACGTCTTTCTCGGGGATCTTGTTCTTGGCCAGCAGCGCGCGCAGCAGGATGGCCGCGGTCGACGGAATGCCCACGCGCTTGCCGATGAGGTCGGCCGGCTTGCGCACCGGGTTCTTGGCCAGCGAAAAGTAGGTGTACGGGTGTTTCTGCGCGCCCGCCGCGAAGCACTTGATCGGCAGGCCCTGCGACACCGCCAGCATGATCGAAGGGCTCGACGACACCTGTCCCACTTCGTAGCGGCCCGACGCGATGATGGCCACACCGTCGATGTTGGGGCCGCCCGGCTGGATCGCGAAGTCGATGCCTTCCTGCTCGTAGAAGCCCATGCGCTTCGCGACCACTTCGCCGATCTGGTTGACCCCGACGATCCAGCCCAGCTGCATGTTGACGCGCGCCTTGCCTTGCGCGAAGGCATCGACCGACAACAGGCCACCCGCGGAAAGTCCGCCGGCGATGAGGGAGGTCTTGAGGAGACTTCGGCGACCGGGGTCGCGGAGATTGGCCATGGTGGATTCCTTTTCTTCGATGCGCTGAGGTGGAGTCATTCGGCGTGTGGGCCGGCCCTGGTGCGAGACGCCGAGGGCCAGCGAGGCGAATGCTAGGAGTGCGGCGTGAGCGCACCAAGCACCGTTTTTCGCAACGGGTGAACTAAAAAATAGCTCTCCTTGCGCACCGCCAATGACACCGTGGTGCGCGTGGCGCACAGGCGTGCACCAGCATCGGGAAAACGATAGGTCCCGAGGCGTGCGTTCAGGGGTGCGTCGTGCCCTCGAACGGCCGTATCGGCGCGGCGCCGATCCCGGTGCCGGTGAGCTCGCGCGAAGGCTTCGCGCTGCGTGTGGCCTGCGACGCGGAAACCGGCATTGCGCTGCTGCAGCCCTGCGAGGTGACCCGATGCGTCTGCGCCAGAATGCTAGCGCTGCAGCCCGATGTCGGTTTCCTTGCAGCGCCGGATGACTTCCGAGAAGTAAGGCTCGAACACGCGGTTGGCAACTTCCCAGCGGCCGTGTTCTTCGAGGTATGCGGGAAGGAGCTGGTTCAACTCGCCCCACACGTCCTTCTCGCGCACCGTGGCGAGCTGGCCGTCGCGGAAAACGACGTTCCCGGCCACCACCACCAGCTCGATCGCGCTGCCGCTTTCGCAATAGGCCAGTTGCCTGACGATGTCGTTCCTGGGCCGGAAGCTGTCGTTGTCCAGGTCGAGCATCACCAGGTCGGCGGCCTTGCCGATTTCGAGCGAACCGGTGATGTCGGCGAGCATGGCGGTGCGGGCGCCGTCGATGGTCGCCATGCGCAGCGTCTCGATGGCGCTGAGCCATTGCGCCGGTGGCGTGCCGCCGGTGTTGTGCATCAGCGCGGCAAAGCGGATCAGGTCGAACACGCGCGCGCTGTCGTTGGACGACAGGCCGTCGGTGCCCAGCCCGATGGCCACGCCCGCGTCCAGCAGTTTGCGAATGGGCGCCAGGCCCGAGCCCAGCTTGAGGTTGCTCAGCGGGTTGTGCACCACCGAGCAACCGGCTTCGCCCATCTGCGCGATGTCATCGTCGTTGATCCAGATGGCATGCGCGAGCGTGGTGTGTCGGTCCAGCACGCCGATGTCGTGCATATGGGCCAGCAGGGTCTTGCCGTAGAACATCTGGCCGGCCACGGCCTGCACCTTGGTCTCGAGCAGGTGGGTGTGCAGCGGCACGCCGTGTTCGACGGCCAGCGCGTGGCAGGCCTGCAGCATGTCGGTGGTGCAGCGCTGCGGCGCCGACGGCGTGATGGCGAAGCGCAGGCGGCCGTCGGCCTGCCCGTGGAACTGCCGGAAGGCTTCCTGGCAATAGGCGGTGTAGTCGGCCGCCGTGGTGGGCGCGCCGAAGGTGAGCTGGTTGCGCAGGTGCGCCGGAAAAATCTCATGGCCGAAAGGCGTGGAGTCGAGCACCGGCGTGTTGAGCACGGCGCTGGACACGTTCACACGAATGCCCGCATCGCGGTACGCCTGGAAGACGATGCCGAGCCGCTCGGTGCTGTGTGCCATCGGGTCGAAGAAGTCGTCGCACAGCGTGGTCACGCCGTTCTTCAGCGACTGCATCGCCAGCAGCAGCGTGCGCAGGTAGAGCAGGCGGTCGGGAATCGGCGCGCCCGAGATGTACGTGTAGGCGTACAGCAGCCAGGTCTCCAGCGGCATCTGCTCGTAGCGGCCCTTGAAGAAGGTCTCGCTGGAATGGGTGTGCGCGTTGACGAGGCCGGGCATCAGCAGCTTGCCGTGGCCCGCGATGACTTCGCACGATTCGGGCACGGCAAGGCCGGTGCCGATGGCGGCGATCTTGCCGCCCTGAAGCAGCACGTCTGCGCGCACCGGCCGCTCGCCGTGGCGCCGGGCCATGCTCAGGACTTCCGCGCCCTGGATCAGGAGGGGCTTCGATGGGGTCGTCATGTTCAATCGCGCATTTCCGCCGTGCCGCGGATCGAGCCGAGCCCGCCGCGGAGCTTGGTGCTGAGCCACACGCCGAAGACGGTCGCAATGTAGGGCAGGGCCTGCAGCATGTCATTCGATATCGCGCCGCCGTAGATCAGCTGAGCCTGGATGCCCAGCGCCGAAACGATCGCGAAGAACAGCGCCGCGGCGGTGGCGCCGAGTGCGCTGCCGGCACCGAAGATCACGGCCGCGAAGGCCATGAAGCCACGGCCCGCGGTCATGTTCTGCGAGAAGATCTGCAGGCTGCCGCCGGCCAGCTCCGCGCCGCCCATGGCGCACAGGATGCCGCCAAGTGCCAGAGCCAGCAGGCGCATGCGGCTGGGGTTCACGCCCACGCTGCGCGCCGCGAAAGGATGCTCGCCCGAAGCCGACAGTTGCAGGCCCAGGCGGGTGCGCTCCAGCAGCAGCCACACCAGCCACACGGCCACCGGCATGAACAGCACGAACACCGAAAGGCTGCCGAAGGGGCCCAGGTCTGCGTCGAACAGGCTGTTCAGCTTGGGAATGCCGAAGGGCGCCGTCACCGTGGCTTCGCTGTCGTAGAGCGCCTGGATGGCCAGCGACGTGCCGCCCAGCCCCAGCCCGGTCAGACCCAGCCCCGCGATGATCGGATTCGCCTTGAGCTTCTCGACCACGTACCACAGCAACGCCGAGGCCAGCACGCACAGCGCGATGGCGATCAGCATGGCCTGCACGAACGATTCGGTCTGCACGATGCCCACGATCAGCGCGCAGCTGCCGATGATCATCAGCCCTTCGAGGCCCAGGTTCCAGACGCCCGCGCGCTGGGCCAGCACCCCCGCCAGCGTGACGTAGATCAGCGGCGTGCCGGAAATCAGGATGGAAACCAGGGTGTCTGTCATGCCGGCTTTCGGGTCAGGAGCTTGTCCAGCCACTTGGCGCGGGACGTGATGAAGAGGGCGATGGTGGCGTTGATGACTTCGATGGCCGCCGCGGGCAGGCCGACCATCACCGGCAGGTACAGCGCCGCCGAGGCCAGCGCGCCGAAGAACAGGGCCGAGACGGCCGTGCCCACGATGGACAGCTGCGCCACCAGCGCGATCAGGATGGCGGTGAAGCCGTGCGCGGGGAGGAAGCCGCTGGCCAGCCGGCCGTTGGGGCCGAGCAACTCGATGCTGCCGGCCAGCCCCGCCAGTGCACCGCTGACCAGGAAGCTGAAGAGCCCGATGCGCCCGACGCGCGCGCCTTGCCACGACACCATGGTCGGGTTGCGCCCCGCCAGGTTGGCCACGATGCCCAGCGCCGTGCGGTTGGCCAGCAGCCACGACAGCGCGAACACCAGCAGCGTGAGGACGACGATGAGCGGCGACACGCCCAGCGAATCCGAGATGCGGTACGCATCGGCAATCGGCCGGCTGGAGGCTTGCTGGCCCGAGCCCGTCGGGTCTTTCAGCGGGCCCGAGGTCACGTACACCAGCAGCAGGCCCGCCAGAAAGTTGCCCATCAGCGTGGTGATGACTTCGTCGGTGCCCGAGCGCAGCCGCAGCAGCCCCGGCCACATGGCCCACAGCGCGCCGCCCAGCAGGCCGGCGAGCAGGCAGCACGACACGACGAGCCAGGCCGGTCCGCCCGACAGCCATTCGGCCGTGAACGCCGCGAAGATCGAGCCGATGTAGAACTGCCCTTGCGCACCGATATTGAAGAAGCCCGCACGGAACGCGATGGCCACGCCCGTCGCGGTGATGAACAGCGGCATGGCCCAGCGCAGGCCCTGGTGCACCGCGCCGTCGCGCAGGAATGCACCGTCGAGGATGCCGGTGAACAGCTCGCCGACCGGCAGCCCGGCGCAAAGGAAGGCGAGCGCACACAACAGCAGCGCGAGGCACACGAAGAGCAGCACGCGCAGCACCGGCAGCATGCGCGCCATGGAAAGGGTATTGGACGTCATGCGTGTGCTCCCACCATCGCCTGGCCCACCTGTCGCAGGTCGTAGGGCGCGCTGTATTCGCCGACGACCTGGCCGCGCAGCATGACCAGCACGCGGTCGCTGATGTCGAAGAGTTCGTCGAGGTCGGAGGAAATCAGGATGATCGCGGCGCCCCGGTCGCGCGCCTGGCGCAGCGCCTTCCACACATAGGCGGTGGCGCCGATGTCGAGGCCGCGCGTGGGTTGGGCTGCAATGATCAGGCGGGCGCTGTCGTCGACCTCGCGCGCGAAGATCACCTTCTGCGCATTGCCGCCAGAGAGCGAGCCCGCGGGCTGGCTGCAGCTGGCGTAGCGCACGTCCCATTGCGTGAGCGCGGTGTCGCATTCGGCCTGCAGCTTCTTCGGCCGCACGAACGACAGCAGGCCGTCTTTCAGCAGGCGGCCCATGGCCCAGTTCTCCCACAGGCTGCTGTTCAACGAGAGGCCTTCCACGTTGCGCTCGAAGGGAATGATGCGAAGGCCGGCCGCGCGGCGCGTGGCGAGGTCGCTGTGCGTCAGGTCCTTGCCGTCGAAGGCGATGGTGCCGCCGGCGGTTTCCGCCAGCGCGGCGATGGCGCGCACCAGTGTGCGCTGGCCGTTGCCTTCGACGCCCGCGATGCCGATGATTTCTCCGGCGCGGATGTCCAGGCTCACATGGGCCAGCGCGGCGCCTTCGGCATCGGGCCGGGTCGACAGGTCGTGCATGCGCATGACGGTCGGGGCATTGAGGTCGGGCTTTCGGGCGACAGGTTCGCTGCCCGCCGGCGGCGGGGCCTTGGCGTCGCCCATGATCCACTGGCTCAGGTCGGCGGCGCTGATGGTCGCGCAGGGCACCGGCCCCATGACGTGTTCGCCGCGGCGCAGCACGCTCACGGTGTCGGCGATGGCCATCATCTCGCGGATCTTGTGCAGGATGAGCACGACGGTCACGCCGCGCTTCTTCAGGATGCGAATGCGCTCGAACAGCGTCTCCACACCGGCGGGTGCGAGCACGGCCGTCGGCTCGTCGAGTATCAAGACCTTGGCGTCGGTCACCAGCGCGCGTGCGATCTCGATGCCTTGCTGCGTCTCGATCGGCAGGTTGCGAATGACCTCGCGCGGGCTTACGGCAAGGCCCAGTCCGTCGAGGTGCGACTGCCAGCGTTTCTCGAGCTGGCGCGAGGTGAACAGGCCGCGGTGCCGGTCGGAACCGAACTCCATGGCCTGCGCCACGGTGAACGAAGCCGGCAACGCAAAGCTCTGGTGCACCAGCTCCACGCCGGCGGCGCGCGCGGCGCTTACCTGGCCGGTGCGGATTTCGTGTTCACCGATGCGCACGCGCCCGTGCGTGGGCTTGACCAGCCCCGAGCACACGCGCGCAAAGGTGGTCTTGCCCGCGCCGTTCTGGCCGACCACCGCATGAATCAGCCCTTCCTCGAAGGCGATGGAAACACTCGAGAGCGCCTTCACGGTGTCGTACTGCACCGTGACGCCATCGAGGACCAGCGCGGCGCCCGGGCGGGTGGCCTCGCCGTTCGGAGAAGTTCTGTTCATGCTGCAGCCGGAAGAATCAAAGAACGGTGTTGAACGGCACCTTGAGGGTGCCGCCGAGGATGGCCGCCTGCGCGGTGCGGATCTCGGCCATGGTCGCCTCGGCCTTGGCCGCGACCGCCTTGTCGCCTTCCTTCTGGAACAGCGGCGACAGTTCGAGCGCCACCACGCCAGTGCCCAGGCCGGTGTGCAGGTGCGAGCCGCCCTTGCCGGCCTTCATGATGCGCGAGGCCTCGTCGTACAGCGACTTGCCGAAGTGCAGGCTGACGATGGAAACGAGCGACTTGGGGCCTTGCGGATACTGCGCCGGGTCGAGGCAGCTCACCAGGCGGCCGGGCTTGTCGTTGGCGGCCGCGATGATGCCCGCGTCGGTGGCGGCGGCATCGGTCTGGATGAAGTCGATGCCGCTGTTGTACATCTGCGTGGCGATCTCGCGGCCCTTCACCGGGTCCTGGAACGAGCCCGCGAAGGCGACCGTCACGGTGGCGTTCTTGTGCACCGACAGCACGCCGGCCTTGAAGGCGTTGAAGTCCGCGTTCAGCGGCGGGATCGACATGCCGCCGATGAAGCCGATCTTGCCGCTGGTCGTCATGCGCCCCGCGAAGATGCCGGCCAGGTAGGTGCCCAGGTAGTAGTCGTACGACACCGTGGTCACGTTCGCAATGGCCGGCTTCATCTCGTCGCCGAACAGCTGCAGCCACTGCGTCTTCGGGTACTTGGGCGCCAGCGCCTTGAAGGGCTCGGTGACCTCGTTGAAGGTCGACACGATCACGGCCGCGCCGGCATCGCCCAGCGTGCGGAAGATGGTCTCGTAGGTCGACGGGTCCTTGGCGTAGATGGCGCGGGTCTGCATGCCCGTTTCCTTGCCCAGCAGCTTGAGCCGCGCAATCATCGCGTCGACCGCGCTGGCATCGCCAGCGGCCTGCGTGTGCACCAGCGCGATCAGCCCGCCCTTGGCGTGCGCGATCAGCGGGTAGAGGGCGCTGGCCATGGCGACACCGCCCAGGCCGGCTGCGGCTTTCAGGATCTGCCGGCGTGGGGCGGCGGCGCGAGAGGTGGCGTGGGTGGTCATGCGGTGAGCTCCGGAGTTGAAGGACGGACGGACAAGCGAAGAGAAGAGTTCAGGGCGTGGGCGAGCTGGGCGCGGGATTCATGATCATCACGTCCTGGCTCTGGATGGCGTCGAGCGCCCACACGCTCTTGATGAACGACTGCCACTCGGGGTCGGCGTACATCGCGGCGCGGCGGGCCTCGCGGTCGGCCAGGCTGTCGTACGCCCAGATCAGCACGGTGGTGTGCAGCCGGCCGATCTCGGAAACGTACAGGCCCACGAATTGGTTCAGGTGGCGCTTTTGCACCGGCAGGCCTTCGCGTTCGTACTTCTCGCGCCATGCGTCGATGGTGCCGGGGCGGAAGGTATAGAGGCGGTGTTCGATGATCATGAAAGTGCTCGTTTCTTTCCGGTGAATCTGCTTACTGGCCGGCCAGGATGAATTCGGCGCACTTCTCGCCGATCATGATGGCCGGGGCGTTGGTGTTGCCGCTCGAGATGACCGGCATGATCGAGGCGTCGGCCACGCGCAGGTTGGCGATGCCGTGCACCTTGAGCCGGTGGTCGACCACGGCCATGTCGTCGTGGCCCATCTTGCAGGTGCCCACCGGGTGGAAGGTGGTCATCGCGGTGGCGCGCAGCCAGGCCATCAGGTCTTCGTCGCTTTGCTTCTCCGGGCCGGGCGCAATTTCCTTGCCACGGTAGGCGTCGAACGCCGGCTGCTCGATGACCTGGCGCGTCGCGCGGATCGCATTCACCATGGTCCTGCGGTCGAAGTCGGTGTCCAGGTAGTTGGGCTGGATCAGCGGTGCGTCGGTCGGTCGGCCCGAGCGCAGGCGGATGCGGCCCTTGCTGTTGGGGTTGACCGGCCCCACGCGCAGCGTGAAGCCGTGGTTGGCTTCGATGCGGGTCTTCTTGAACGGGTTCGGAAAATACAGGTTGGCGGTTTTTTCCAGCGCCGGCATGAAGTGCAGCTGCACGTCGGGGTCGTCCAATTCGGGCGATGTCTTGATGAAGGCGCCGGCCTCGTAAGGAAAGGTCGTGGTGATGCCTTCGCCGAACAGCATGCCCTGCACCACCGAGAACGCGATCTTGTCGAAGCGCAGGTCCTTGTAGAGCGTCACGGGCTGCTTGCATTCGTAGGCCATGACGCAATCGACGTGGTCCTGCAGGTTGCCGCCCACGCCGGGCAGGGCCTTGCGCACCGGAATGCCGTGCTGCGCCAGCTCGGCCTCCGGCCCGATGCCCGACAGCATCAGCAGGTGCGGCGAGCCGACCACGCCGGCGCACAGAATCACTTCCTTGTTGGCGCGCGCGATGTGCATCTGGCCATTCACTTCGTAGGCCACGCCCACGGCCTTCGATTGCTCGATGACGACCTTGTGGGTCAGCGCGCGCGTGACCACCTTGAGGTTGCTGCGTTTGAGTGCCGGCCGCAGGAAGGCGAAGGAAGCGGACCAGCGCTTGCCCTTCTTGATGGTGAAGTCGTAGCGCCCGAAGCCCAGTTGCGTGGGCCCGTTGAAGTCGTCGTTCAGCGGGTAGCCGGCCTGCTTGCCGGCTTCGCAGAACACGTCGAGCAGTGCGTTCCAGCCGCGTGCGCGGCACACCGTCAGCTCGCCCTGCGTGTTGTGGAACACGCCTTCGCGCTGGATGTGACCCTCGGAGCGCTTGAAGGCCGGCAGCACGTCCTTGTAGGACCAGCCGGGGTTGCCCATGGCGGCCCAGCCGTCGTAGTCCTGTTTGCCGCCGCGCACGTAGATCATGCCGTTGATGGTCGACGTGCCGCCCAGCACCTTGCCGCGCGGCCAGTAGAGCTTGCGGCCATTGAGGTTGGGCTCCGGCTCGGTGTGGAAGTGCCAGTTGTAGATGCCCGACTGGAACAGCTTGCCCATCAGCATCGGCAGGCGGAACAGCGGGTTGGAGTCCTTGCCACCGGCTTCGAGCAGCAGCACGCGCGTGGCGGGGCGGGCGCTGAGCCGCGCGGCGAGGGCGCAGCCTGCGGAGCCCGCGCCCACGATGATGTAGTCGTAGTCGTTCGCGTCGTTCATGAAGGAAATCACCAGTTCAGGGGAGCGCCGCCCATCTCCGCGAGATAGGCGTTGCACAGGGCAAAGGGGTTGGGCAGGGACAGCACGGCGTCGGCGCTGGCCGGGTGCTCGCGCAGGATGCAGGCGACGTTGTGGCGGCGTCCCTCGACCACGCCGGCCGACTGCAGGGCCTCGGCAGCAGAGGCACCGAAGCCCATGAAGACCAGGGGCTCGTCGCGTTGCAGCAGGTGGCTCAGCACCGCATCGATCAACGGCTTCCACAGCACCAGGTGGCCGTGCGACTGGTGCGGATCGATGCCGACCTGGAAGCGGCTGAGCGTGAACGAGGTGTTGAGCAGCAGCACGCCGCCGTCGCTCCAGCGGTCGCTCAGCGTTCCGGGCGATTCGAAGGGCAGGGCACCCGATTCGATGGCCTGCAGCGTGTGCGGCCAGTGGGCGAAGGCGCCGCCATAGCGGGCGTCGCCGGTGCGCGCCTCGGCCACCATCTGCACCCAGGCGCGGATGCTCTTGGTGAACATCTTGTCGAGCTCGCGCCACTGGGCCACGTTGCCGACCTCGAAGGCGCGCCCGGTGGCGATGTCGATCGACGGATACGGGTCTTGCCCCAGCACCACGCAGCGCACCCGCGACGGCGTCACGCTGTCGAAGGCCTTGAGCATGTGCGCGCCGGCGGGCATGCCGGGCAGGCGCCGGCCCTTGCGCGCCGGGAAGATGGGTTCCCAGGCTTCGAGGTCCAGGGCCGCATCGACGCCATCGAAGTCGAGCTGCACGTCGCCCAGCGCGGCGCGCCAGGCATCGGGCAGGTCGGCTTGCCAGTTCGTCAGTGTTTCTTGCAGGGCGCTGCGCAGGGTTTGGGGCATGGGTTACATTTAAACGCTAAAAGCTGACCAGTTCGTCAGGAAATTCTAAAGAAGAAACTGACGAGTTGGTCAGAATTTTTGACTAGGTGATTTCCCGCTGCCCGCAGCGCGCCCCCTAGAATTTGTTCCCGGTAGAAAGTGACACCCTGCTCATGCGCGACACCAGACCTGCACCATCCACGACGCCGGAAACCACCGCCGACCGAGAGATCAGGGCGGGCAACAAGCGAAAGATCCTCAAGGCGGCGAGCGAGGTGTTTGCCGCCAAGGGCTTCGACGGCGCGCGCATCGCCGAGATCGCCACCGTCGCGGGCTTGCCCAAGGCCAACGTCTACTACTACTTCGCCACCAAGGAAGAGCTCTACAGCGCCATCTTTGCGCCGCTGCTGGAAGAGTGGGACAGCGCGCTGCAGATCCTCAAGGTCGAGACCGAGCCCGCCGTGGCATTGCGTGCGTATGTCGAAGCCAAGCTGAAACTGGGCCGCAAGAACCCGCTCGAAGCGCGGCTGTTCGCCAACGAGGTGGTGCGCGGCGGCGCGTTCCTGTCGACGGCCGACCGGGCCCACATTGCCAAGAGCACGGCGGCCAGCATCGAGGTCTTCGAGGCCTGGATGGCGGCCAAGAAGATCCGCAGGATCGACCCGCAGCACTTCCTGTTCCTGCTCTGGGCCTCCACCCAGTTCTACGCCGACTACGAACCCATCGTGAACGCGGTGCTGCAGGTCAAGAAGATGAGCGCCGCGCACTACGACAGGGCGCTCGAAAGCATCGTCGCGACGGTGCTCGGGGGCGTGCTGCCGGACTGACGCGGCGGTTCGCCGCGCTGCGAAGGCACCGCTCCCGAGCAGGCATTTGGGTCGTCAGTCGAAGAACTCTCTCGACTGTCTGTGCAGACGCAAAAGCCCAAGGTCTACCGTCATCGCGGTATGGCGACCGTTGTAGGGACATGCCGCCCAGCGTCTTGCTGAGGAATCCACCTGGCCAGGTTATTCAGGCCAGCCCCGGAATGCGCATGGCACTGCTACGCTGCATCGTCTGCGGGCGACACATTCGCAGGGAGCGTGACATGGAAGGTCGCCCCGGCCTGACTCCCGGCACTTTCCACCCGGATCGTCCCCCCGTGCTGCTCGACGATATGGCGGGCGATGGACAGGCCCAGGCCCAGTCCTTGAGCATTTGCCTTGAGCTGCTTCGTGAACGGTGTGAAAACATGAGGAAGCAGCGCCTCTTCAATGCCGCTGCCCGTATCCGCCACCGAAACGGTGTACGCATGCGCGTCGCGTTGCAACCGCATTTCGATGCGCCCGGACGCCGGAGTGAACTTGACTGCGTTGGACAGAAGATTCCAGAACACCTGCTGCAGACGATGCGCGTCGGCAATGAGTGGCAGCTGGCCGAGTTCTTCCAGTTCTGGAATCACGACGGAAATCTGCTTGGCCTCGGCATGCGGCACCACGGCGGAGACCGCTGCCTTGAGGATGTCGCGAAGCGACGCAGGGTGCATGTCGACGCGCAACTGGCCGGTGCGAGTTCGCGCTGCCTCGATGAGATCCTCGACCAGCCGCGCTTCGGTATTCACGTGGTGCTTCATGTTGAGCAGAGAGGCCCTGATGACCGCCGGGTCCGCGAGTGCACCACGAAGCAAGATCTCTATCCGCGTTCCGAGCACGGACAGCGGCGTTCGAAGCTCGTGCGACACGCTGGCAAGAAACACCTCACGCAGCCGACTGAGCTCCTGAAGGCGCTCGACCGCCTCGGCATGGCGGACCGTGGACTCGATCATGGTCTCGAGCAGTTCGGTGTAAACCGTCATGCGCGACTCGGGAACGGGTGACTCCAGTCGCACCTCCGCCCAAAGTCGTGCGCCTTCTATACCGAGCTGACGCGCGATGCGCTCGCATCCCAGCGGCGTCCCGAAGGTGGGGAACGCCCATCCGTAGATGATCACGCCACGCACCTGGCCGCCGATCAACAACGGGACGGCCTGCAGGCGCAGCTCGTCGCCTACGCTGGCGTTCCCGGGTGCACCCGTTTCGAGGACCCGCGCAGCGAGGTCTCGCTCGATCCTGTCGCCGAGGCGGCCCTCGTTCCAGACACCTGCCGTCGCCAGCAGCCGCGCGACCTTCGAGAAGGCAAATGGCCCGGCCTGTCTTTCGCAGTCCAGGTCGTAGGCGCAGACGCAAAGTTCGGTTGCTGCGGCGAAACGCGCCAAGGCACGACGCCAGCCTTCCCAGTCCAACCCCGTTGGACGGCTCTCGGGGCTCTGGGCGTCGGCGCTGGCATTCACTTGGTCGTCTCGGGAGGCAACTCCGGGGAATCCGGCAGCGCCTTGCCGTGCGCGACAGCGTCCTCGATCACCGGGCTCTTGCGCGACGGCGAGCGCGCCAGCAGCCCATAGTAGGAAGAGAAGGGCAGCTGCGGCACGGGTGCAGTCTCCTCCCCCTCGACCACCGATTCGTCGAGCAAGGAGATGCCGCCCGCGCCGATCACGTACTCGCGCGTCGTCTGGATGTTCTTGCTCCCGCGCACCTTCGGCACTGCGATCGCGCGGCGCAGGCGCGTGGAAATTTCCACATAACTCAGCAGAATGATGTTGTCGACCAGGTGCGAGCCTTTGAGCTCCTGGCTGATCTGCGAGACACCCAGCAGCTCGGGACTCTCGTAGTTGAAGAACGCGGTCGCAAGTCGACCCTTGACGAAATCAGCCAGCGCATAGAGAAAATCGGAGGCCTGGTCGGGACTCGCCATCTCGTAGACGGCCACCGAGTCGAAGACGATGCAGTCGATGCCTTCCTTCTCCACCAGCTTCGTCACGCGGTCGAAGTGCACGTCCAGCTCCAGTTCCAGGGGCGATTCGTAGTGGATGAAGAGCGAGCCCTGCCGCACGAGGCCCTCCAGGTCGAAGCCCAGGGTCGCCGCGTTTCGGATCAGTTGGCGTGGATGCTCATCCAGGGTCACCAGCAGCGCCCGCCGCCCGGCCAACACGGCCGAGGTGAGAAACTGCACGCCCAGAACCGTTTTGCCACTACCGGAGATGCCGGTCACCATGGAAATTGAGCCCTCGTAAAGCCCTCCGGCCATCATCACGTCCAGCGCAGTGCATCCCACGGACACGCGTTCAGTCGACGTGGGTTGGTCCTCGTCGACCTTGGGGCGCGACTGGGCACGCCGATACACGTGGATGCCGGCGCCGGCCTCGATGCGCATCGAATGGCTCCCGCTGATGAAATCTTGGCCACGCGACTTGACGACCGCCAGGGTCCTGTGGACGCGTCGACGCACTTCGCTGCGGGTCAGCGAGATGATGGTATCGAAGACGAATCGCTCGTGCGCATGCGCCTCGAACTTCGTTTCCGCCCGTTCCGCAGTGACAAGTGTCGTGACGCCGAGCCGGGCGAGCCCTTCGACAAGCAAGTGAACATCCTCGCGAAACGGCTTGTCGTTGGCCTCGGCATAGAGGCGAAGTGGCGTCAGGCCGTCGATCATCAACCTGCGCGCACCGATGGAGGCCAGCTCCGCCGTGAAAGCGCCATCGGAGGAGCGAAACTCATTGAGCAGAACGGCCGGCGAAGTCTGGATGATCTTGACCTTGCGCTCGTCAATGAGCCGTTGCAGATCCCAGTTGAACCCATTGGCGTCTCGCAACAATTTCTCGGAATCGAGCTCGAAAGAGACGATCACCCCAGGTTCATCGTAGAGGGCGGCCCCGGCGTGAATGAAAGCCAGTCCCAGGGTGGTCTTCCCCGCGCCGGGCGCGCCTTCGACCAGGATGTTGTTGTTCCGTCGAACGCCTCCGACAAACACCTCGTCCAACCCTGGAATCCCGGTGCGCACGGGGTCTTGCATCATTCGTCCTTTAAATCGTTGTCATGGCAAGTCGGACTTTACCCCGCAGGCACATCCTCTCGGGAGCAGGAGGTGCCTGCTCGCCCTGGACCCGATCTTAAAAAAGCTTGTTTAGCTTGCTGCCTGTCCATGCCTGGATTTGTATCCTCCGATCAGTGTCTCCCGTTTTCCATCGTCTTGCACAACTTCACGGGTTGCGAGGTCGTGGTGCCGCGCAGCGCGGGACACTTCACTTTCGCGGCTCCACCACGGGAAACATCGGTTCAAAGGTGTCCAGCATCGACATCAGCTCCGCCAACTTCGCACGGTCACCGTCGATCTTCACCTTGCCCGTCAATACCGCCGAAGGAAAGCTGGTTTCCTTCAATGTCACCGCATCCAGCGTGGCACGGCTCAGCGTGATCGTGGCGTCGGCATCGGGCTGCTGACCAGCGATGTGCGTCAGCGCGGAGTTCTCCAGGGTTAGCACGAACTGCTGGCTCGAATCGGTGAAGTTCCAGTTGAATACCATCTTCTTTCCCTCTGCCTTGGTCGCACCGAGTCGCACGCCGAGGAAGTCGAAGAACAGGTCGTTGCTCACGGCTTTCAGCGTGTCCGCGTTGGCGCTGCTGCTGGCCGGGATCTTCCGCACACCGTTGCGCAGTTCCATTGCCCCCACCAGGTAGGCGCTTCGCCAGGTGCCGGCTTCGGCCTGGTAACCCAGTTGCTCCAGCGCATCGGCACCCAGCTCGCGCGCCGCGCGGTTCGAAGGGCCGGCGTACACAACCTGGCTCATGGCGCTGGCCACCCAGCGGAACTGCCCGCTCTTGAAATCTTCGCGCGCACGCCGTGATCCTGGCACCGCTGACACCCGTGCCGGGCCACGAAACTGGCGCGCTGGTGCCCCTGCCCGTGGCGGGCCTTGCGCGCATGCAGACGCACTACAGCCTCGTGACCCTCGCAGGACGCACGCTTTCGCCGGCAGCTACCGCCTATGCGCAGTTGGTCAGCGAGTTGATGAGCCCGGTACCGGCGAGCCGGAAAGCGGGCTGAGTGCAACGCGTGAGTGCGTGGCGTCTCCGGCGAACGGGATGCGCATGGGCAGCTCGTCTTTCGCTCCGGTAACAAGGTGCGAGGGGGAATTTCAGAAGCAGGCGCCGCGTGGGTAGAGAATCTCGGGCCAATGGAACTCCGATCGCTGCGCTATTTCATCGCCGTCCTGGAGGCAGGCAGCCTTTCGCGCGCCGCGGGTGCGCTGTACGTGGCTCAACCCGCGCTCACGGCGCAGATCAAGAAGCTCGAGGTCGAACTCGGCACCCAGCTCTTCGAACGCTCGCACGTCGGCGTCACGCCCACGGCGGCCGGACTGCAGCTCTACCAGGACGCGCGAAAGCTGCTGTCGGATGCCAGCGCGATGCGCGAGCGCCTTCAGCGTGTGCCCGACGGTCTCGAGGGCTCGGTCACGGTGGCGGTGCCGTTCCTGCTGGCCTCGCTGCTGCTCGGGCCGGTGCTGGCACGGCTGAAGCAGTCGAACCCGCGCATCCGCGTGTTCGTCATCGACGACCTGAGCCTGATGGTGCGCAAGGCCATGGTCGAGCGGCGCGCGGACATCGGCGTGCTGGTCGACACCGAATATGTCAACGGCCTCGACGTGAAGCCGCTCGCGCGCGAGGCGATGTTCGTTTGCGGTCACGACGCCGACGGCGAAGTGGCAGCCATGACAATGCCGCCCACCGACAAGAAAGCGATGAAAAGCAAGGCCGCTGCGGTGCAGCGCCCCGAACTGCCGTTCGCCCGCGCGGCCGGGCTGCCGCTGGTGCTGCAGTCGCGCCGCTTCAGCATTCGTGCGCAGGTCGAGCGCACGGCAATCGACCTTGGGCTGGAGCTCAACATCGCGCACGAGCACGACTCGGCGCGCGTGATCCGATCGTTGTACCTGGCCGGCGCGGGCTTCACCTTCTCGCCCGCCTGCGCCGTGGGCGATGCGCCGCCGGGCGGCAAGCAGTGGCTGGTGGCGCGGGTGGTGCAGCCCGACCTGGCGCGCACCTACTTCCTTGCGACCCCGTCGGCGCGCGCGCCCGACCCGGCGACTCGGGCGGTGATGGAGGCGCTGGTCGACGAGACGCGCCGCATGATTGCGTCGGGCCGGTGGGAGGCGGAGTTCCTGCTCGGCAAACGGCGTGCGCCAGGCACGGCTGCCAAGGCATAGCGCCGGACGCCTGCAAAAGGCCATCAACCTTTTTGATGGCCGCGCATCAGCAATCCGTATTTGTTGTTGCGCGCCTTCCGCTGCCAAAGTCGTCTTCACCCCGTGCCGTGGCACAGGCTTCCAGGAGACAACTTGCAAAACACAGCCCCCGAGATCGCCAACGTCGGCGAACTCGCATCCCGCGCCGCCCGCCTCCACGCGAAGCGGCTTGCCGTCACCAGCGCGCAGCGCTCGGTGACCTACGACGAGCTCGAGCGACGCTCCAATCGCCTGGCCAACGCGCTGTGCGGCCTCGGCCTGCAGCGCGGCGACCGCGTGGGCGTGTACCTGCCCAACTGCATCGAGATCGTCGAGCTCGAGCTGGCCTGCTACAAGGCCGCGCTGGTGAAGGCGCCGATCAACGCGCGGCTCGCACCGATCGAGGTCGCCGAGGTCATCGCGAACAGTGAGGCGGCACTGATCGTCACCACCGCCGAACGCGCAGAGGGCTTCCTGTCGCATCTCACGGGCGCCGCGCCGCGCCTGCTGTTGCTCGACGCCGCGGAGGATCTGCCGGCGTCGTACGAAGGCAGACTTTCGCGCGCCAGCGACCGCTTCACACCGGCGCGGGTTCGCGCCGATGAGCTGGCGGTGCTGCACTACACCTCGGGCTCCAGCGGCGTGCTCAAGGCCGCGATGCAGACCTTCGGCAACCGGCTCGCGCAGCTGCGCAAGTTCCTGATGCGCGCCGACAATCTGCAGCCCGGCGACCTGCTGGGGCTGGTCGGCCCGATCACGCATGCGTCGGGCATGCAGCTGGTGCCGGCGCTGTGCAGCGGCGCCACGATCCGCCTTTTCAGCGGCTTCGACCCTGGCCGCTTCATCGCCGAGATGAAGCGCGAACGCGTGACCCACACCTTCATGGTGCCGACCATGATCAACATGCTGCTGGCCGAGGTGCAGGGCCGCTACCGCCCGCTGCCCGACCTGCGGCGTCTGGGCTACGGCGCCGCGCCGATGGCGCCCGCACGCATCATGCAGGCGATGGACGTGTTCGGCCCCGTGCTCTCGCAAGGCTATGGCGCGGGCGAGACGACCTCGGGCGTATGCGGCTTGAGCGTGGAAGACCATCTGTTCGCGCGGGCCGCCATGCCCGAACGGCTGGCGTCGTGCGGCCGGCCTTTTCTCGAGTCGCAGGTGGACATCGTCGATGAGGCAGGCCAGCCGGTGGCCATCGGCGAAATCGGCGAGATCGTGGTGGGCGGTGCCGACATCTTCGCGGGCTACTGGCGCGCGCCAGAACTCACGGCCGAGGTGCTCCAGGACGGTCGATACCACACGGGCGACCTGGCGCGCGCCGACGACGAGGGCTACATCTACATCGTCGACCGGAAGAAGGACATGGTGATCAGCGGAGGCTTCAACGTCTACCCCTCGGAGGTGGAGGCGGTGCTGTACCAGCATGCCGCGGTCGATGAAGCGTGCGTGTTCAGCGTGCCCGACGACAAATGGGGCGAGGCCGTGGCTGCGCACATCGTGCTGAAGCCCGGCACGGCCGTGGACGCCTCGGCGCTCGATGCCTTCTGCGCCGAACGGCTCGCGGGTTTCAAGCGGCCGCGTCGCATCGAGTTCGTCGACGTGCTGCAGAAGAACGCCAACGGAAAGATTGCGCGCAAGGTCATCCAGTCGCCGTATTGGGCCGGCCTCGACCGCCGCGTGAACTGAGGAGCTGCACCCCATGAACACACCATCCAATTCATCGGTACCTGCGGCCGAGGCCGCGGCGCCTTCCAGCGTGCGCTCGCCGCTGTTCGACGGCCCCTTCGAAGGATCGGAACGCGCGGCAGAACTGATCGCGCGGATCGGCGATTTTCTGCACGGCGAGCTGGCCGCGCTGGTGCGCGAGGAAGGCATCGACCACGAACACGGCGCCGACAGGCCCACGCTGCAGCGCGTGTGGCGCCGCTCGCACGAGCTGGGCTTCTACGGCATGACGCTGCCCACAAGCATGGGCGGTCTCGGGCTCTCGCTGCTCGACCACGTGCTGATCAAGGAGTCGATCTATGCGAGCGGCTCGCCGCTGGCGCCGCATGTCTTCGGCGAACTCAGCGGCCCGCCGCGCGTGGGGGCGCTGGCGCGCCACGCCACGCCGATGCAGCTCGCGAACTTCATCGTGCCGGTGGCGCAGGCCGA
This sequence comes from Variovorax frigidus, assembly GCF_051216515.1. NCBI lineage: Bacteria > Pseudomonadati > Pseudomonadota > Betaproteobacteria > Burkholderiales > Comamonadaceae > Variovorax > Variovorax frigidus. The sequence continues at coordinate 55,895 of NZ_JBPJZF010000008.1, read as the reverse complement.
GAAGGCCATCTGCTTCGCGCTCACCGAGACCGAGGCCGGTTCCGACCCCGGCGCGCTGCAGACGCAGGCGCGCCTCGAAGGCGATACCTACGTCATCAACGGGCGCAAGCGCTTCATCTCGGGATCGCCCTTTGCGGACTATGCGGTGCTGATGGCCTCCACCTCCGACAGCCCCGAGCGCCGTGAGATATCGGCTTTCTTCGTCGACCTGCGCCAGAGCGGCGTGGAAGTGAAGGCTGGCTACAAGACGATGGCTGGCCAGTCGACCACAGGCGACATCCTGCTGACCGACTGCCGTGTGCCGGTTGCCAACCTCATCGGCGAGCGGGGCCGCGGCCTGGCGTTGGCGCTGGGCCGCATCACCGTCAACCGGCTGCTGCATTGTCCCGGCATGGTGGGCCTCGCCACTGTCGCGCTGAAGGACGCGCGCGACTACGCGCGCACGCGCCGCCAGTTCGGCCGGCCGATCGCGGAGTTCCAGGCCATCCAGCATTCGTTGGCGGAAATGGCCACGCAATTGGCCGCCGCACGCGCCCTGATGATCTCGACCGCGCGCCAACTGGACGCGGGGGGGGACGCACGCGCCGATGCGTCCATGGCAAAGCTGTTCTGCTCGGAAGCGGCCTTCCGCGTCGCCGATGCGGCAGTACAGATTCACGGCGGCGAGGGCATCGTGCAGGGCCGGCGCGTGGAGTTCCTGTTCCGCATGCTGCGCATGTACCGCGTGCTCACTGGCACCAGTGAAATACAGAAGAACATCATTGCGCGCGAATTGCTCGGCGAGGCGCCTTAGGGTGCAGGACAAAGCAAAAGAACCATTCGGAGACAAGCAAAATGAACCACGACCTCATTGACGTTTCGCGCCGCGCGCTGTGCCGCGCGCTCGCGGCATCCGCGCTGCTGCCGCTCGCGAGCACCGCACGGTCCGCCGACCCGTGGCCGAGCCGTCCCATCAAGTGGGTGGTGCCCTACCTCGCCGGCACGGGCCCCGACACCGGCGCACGCATCCTCGCCGAGGCGGCGGGCGGGGTGCTGGGCCAGCCGATCATCATCGAGAACAAGGGCGGCGCCGCCGGCAACATCGGTGCGCGTCAAGTGGCCCGCGCCACGCCCGATGGCTACACCTGGATCTATTCAGCCGCGCCCATGGCCGCGAACGTGCTGATGTACCGCAGCCCCGGCTACGACGTGATGAAGGACTTCCGCCACGTCATGCGGCTTACCACGTCGGACGTGCTGCTGGTCGTCAACCCCGCGTCGGGCATCGAGTCACTGCAAGAACTCATTGCCAGGGCGCGTGCCAACCCCGGCAAACTCGATTACGCCTCGGGCGGCGTGGGCACGCCCTCGCACCTCGGCATCGAACTTTTCCTGAATGCCGCGGGCATCAGCGCGACGCACGTGCCGTACAAGGGCGCATCGGAACTGGTCAACGCGGTGCTTGGCAGCCAGGTGAGCTTCGGCATGCCGATCTTCGGGGTGGCCTACCCGCAGGTGAAGGCCGGCAAGCTCAAGGCGCTGGGTGTCGCCGGTACCCAGCGCAACGCCAGCCTGCCCGACGTGCCCACGCTGGGCGAACAAGGGCTGAAGGGTGTGGAGCTCACATCGTGGGGCGGGCTCTCGCTGCCCGCGGGCACGCCCGACCCGATTGCGGCGCGTCTTTACGAGGTCTTCAGCCAAATGCTGAAAGACCCCCATGTGGTCGCATCGTTGACTGAACTGGGCAGCCAAGTTTCGCCGTCGACACCCGACAGCTATCTGCAGGTGATCCGGCATGAAGTCGAGTTGACGAGGCAGATGATGAAGAGCGCCAGGATCTCGCCGCTTTAGCAAGGTCGCGTTGGGCCTCTCGCGAAATCGTCGTTCAACGTTGCCGCCGTGCCCGGCGAATGAAAGAGCGAACGTCCTCAGTGCCCCGCTGGAGCACCACGCCAGGAGCGTCGTTGATTCAGCTGCGCTGGAGGCTTCCCTGCCCAGATCAAGGAGCGGGGCAGGGAGTTCGCGACGGATGATTGCACGCTGGGCATGTCTGCTCTGAGTGCGCCCGTCCTCAGTGTTGGCTGCCTACATCCAATCGCTCAGGGCGCAGGGGAAACCGAGAGCGCCGCTGACGCGGAGAACATGTTCAGCAACCATGTGTTGAAGGCCTTTCCCGATCTCGCCGGGCCTCCGGCGGCGGCCATCCAGCCTGAACACATCTCCCGAGTCTTGAGGCGCCTGGTCGCGCGGAAGAGGACAGGGTAGAAGGTCGCACTGCGGTGAAGCTTCGTTCCTGTATGAGCACCGCGTTGACGCTGGCGCTGGGTGCCAGCGTCGACCCGATGTCCTCGCACGACGCCTTGGCAGTGGCCGTCAGACTCACGGGAACGCTTTCGCCAGCCCGGTTCGCACCGAAGAGGTCGCTTCCGGACCGATCTCCATGAATGCGTCCCCCGACACCGTGTAGGCAGGCCAGTCCAGCGCGGCCGTGCCGGGCCGCCCATGCTTGGCGAAGTCGGTCCAGAAAGTCATCGTCTGTTCCGAGATCGCAGTGTCGGCCGGTCCCCATTCCATCGCGGCCAGGACGTCGGCCTCATCGCCGGCGCTGCCGCTCACGCCGTTGCCGTTGAGGTCGCCGATCGGCGGCTTCTTGCCGTCGGGCGTGAGCGTCAGGCCCATGCTGTAGTTGGTTGCCATGCCGCGCGGGTAGCCGAACAGGTAGGGCAGCTCGCCACTGTGTCCGCTGAGCAGTCCGAGCCGCGTCCAGCCGGCGGGCACGCGGCTGAACTTGTAGACGTACTGCGGCGACCGGTAGGTGGGCGTGCGCTGCGTCATGAAGACCGGCAGCGCGGCGCGCAGCGAGGGGTAGTCGCCCGAGGTCGCGCCCACCATCAGGGGCACGTCGCTGGGCATGCCGTCCGTCATGTTCTGGCCATAGGTCTTGACCAGGTAGCGGTAGTCCACATTGGGCCGGTAGGTCTCGCGCGGGATGCCGGCGTCCAAGTCGGCCTGGGTGAATGCGGTCCATGGCAGGGCACGCGCCTGCTCCAGGCTGGTGGCGCCCACGCGCGCGAACACCGCCTTGCCGATCGCTTCGCCGCCGGTCAGGGAGGATGCGGGCGTTCCTTCGGTGGCCACCTCGCTGGCGCCGCTTTGCACGATGGCTTTGTGGAACAGGCCCTTCGCATCCGGCGAATTCATCAGCGAATAGACCTTCCCACCCCCGCCCGACTGGCCGAAGATCGTCACGTTGTCGGCGTCGCCCCCGAACGCCGCGATGTTGGACTTCACCCACTGCAGCGCCGCTACGAGATCCATCTGTCCGTAGTTGCCCGAGCCGCCGTGGCCGCTCTCCGCACTGAGCAGCGGGTGCGCCAAGTAGCCGAAGGGGCCAAGCCGGTGGTTGACCGTGACCAGTACCACGTCCCTGGCGGGCAGGCTGGCCGGGTTGTTGTACTGCTTGGAATTGCTGGTGAGGATGGCGAAGGAGCCGCCGTGGAACCAGACCATCACCGGCAGCTTCGACGCGTTCTTGGGCGCCGTCACGTTCAGGTACAGCGAGTCTTCGCTCATGCCGCCTTCGCCCAGCGGCTCCATCGTCGGGTTCTGCGCGGCCTGGTTGGACCAGGCCGTGGCCTCGCGCACACCGCGCCAGGGCTGGGCGGCCTGCGGTGCACGCCAGCGCAGATCACCGACCGGCGGCTGCGCATACGGAATGCCCAGGTACTGCCAGGTGGTCGGCGTGGCCTCGAAGCCGCGTAGCGCGCCGCCCGTGGTGCTCACTACGTGGCGCACGCTGGTCGCGCGCGCGAACTGCTCCTGCGCCGCCGCAGCCGTGCGCGCCGTGCGGGGGCGCGGGTCCAGGTCGGAGAAGGCGTCGGCTTTCTCCAGTTCAGCCAGCACCGGCGCGAGGCTGGTGCGGAAGGCGGCCGAGGGCTGTTTGAAATGGATAGAAGGTGCGTGCTTCGAGACGGTGTCACGGATCGGGTCCGTGATCTGGATGCCGTTGTTCAGGTCGCCATCGGCGTCCAGGGTCTGCAGCAGCACCAGCTTGTTGCTCACCTGCGGATCGGCGGGCGACGCAGCGCCTTCGCTGAGGCTCAGCGGTGACAGGGACTCGGCGCCTGTGGCCGAACCCAGCGCGAGTGCGCCGATGGAGAAGCTCACGGTCTCGCCGGACGCGTACTGGAAGCGCCCCTCGGCATCGGTGGTGCGCGCTCCGGACACCGAGCCGCTGTAGTTGAGCCCAGTAACCGGCCCGCCGGCGAAGGTGCCCGACAGCCGCGGCTGCGTGTCGGGCGCGGGCGGCGGCACGGAAGCGAAGCCGCCGCCACCGCTTCCGCCACCGCAGCCCAGTACGAGTGCGCTGCCCGCGAGGGCCGGCAACCACCATCGCTTCGATGCGCGCGCATCGAGGTTCTTCCTATCTCTCGTCATGTTTGTCTCCTTGAAATCGGATGTCTGCGGGCGCGGCCGGCGGTGCCGCCATCGCCCAAACGGCGGCGCCCAAGGCCGCACATCGCGCAGCAACGTGCGGCTGCATGGCGCCCCCTTTTCACAGCGGCCATAATTCCACTGAATTAATTCACTTGAATTAGGGATGACCCGCCATGCTCGTCACAATCGCGACGCCATGCCCAAGCCTCTGACGCCCGCTCAGGACACCCGCCGCGATGTCGCCTGCACCGGCACGCGGGAGCGTTTGCTGCTGGAAGCAATGCGTCTGTTCGCGCGCGAAGGCATGAATGCCGTTTCGCTGCGGCGCATCGTGGCGGCGGCGGGCGCCAGCAACCTGTCGGCCCTGCACTACCACTTCGGCAATCGCGAGAGCGTGGTGCGCGAAGTGGCGCAGATGCTCAAGCGCATCCTCGAACCGAGGTGCCTGGAGCACCTGAACGCGTTGAACGCGTCGAGCGCACGTAACCACGGCGTGCGCGAGGTGCTGGAGGCGGCCTTCGGCCCCATGATCGACATGCTGGCCGAGCCCGGGCTGGGGCGCGACGCCGTGTGCTTCATCGGCCGCCTGGGTTGGGACTTCGGCGAAGAGGGCCAGCGCATCTCGGCCGACCTGCACCGCGACCTGCTCACGCTCACGCTGGAGCGGCTGGGCGCCCTGATGCCCGATCTCGAGACGGAGCATCTGAAGTTCCGCCTGCTGCTGACCATGAACTCGCTGTACTACGGCATCTCCTACCGCAGCTACGCGATGCGCTCACCGTTCGGGCCGCTGAGTATCGGCCGGCGCGGCAACGAAGTGCAGGAACGCACCCTGTTCATGGACTACCTGGAGGCCGGCATCCGGCATCCGTCCCCGCTGCCTGCGCACCGGGGGTGAAATCAGGTCCTCCGGGGACTATCGTCAGCAATCGAAAATTCTTCGTAAGCCATTGATTTAAAACGATTTACGTCACGAAGGCTATCGGTGGCCATGGCCGACCAGCGGAACGGTTTGGCGGCAAAGCTGACGGTAATACAGAGGCTGGTCATGGCGTCGCGGATGACCTCTGGTCACGAGGCGTCTGGCGCGGTTTGCCGAGTATCTCTAGCGCCTCTCTCACGATCTCCAGCGACAGCTCTTCCTGCAGGATGCCTGCCCTGAGCACCAAGTGCTGCAGGCGGCGCTCGCGGCTCGGCTCCTTGCCAGTGAAGTCGCGCTGCTCGATGCGCTTGTAGACGGCCAGCTTGTCCTGGTGCATGGCCTGCAAGCGGGCGATTCCCTTTTCCAGGCCCGTGGGGCCAACGGCGGCCTCGGCGCGGAGGCGCACCATGAGTTCGTCGCGCAGCGGCGTGGGGTCCTGCTGCTCGGCGATCCAGCGGCGCAGTTCCTTGCGGCCCGCAGACAGCAGTCGGAACTGGCGCTTGCGGCCGCGGCCCGTCTCGGCAGGCAGGGCCTCTATCCAGCCTGCTTCCTCCAGCCGCGCCAGCTCGCGGTAGATCTGCTGGTGCGTGGCGTGCCAGAAGTAGCCGATGGATTTGTCGAAGCGCTCGGCAAGCTCCGAACCCGAGCAAGGGTGCTCTACCAGGGCAGTGAGAAGGGCGTGCGGCAGGGACATCGGAAAGGAGGCGAAGAGCGAAGGCGGAATTCGCCATCTTGCCTGAATCGGGACGCACTCCATTGCTTATGCGCCAGTTGCATAAAAGCGGGATGCTGGCTATATTTATGCAACTGGTTGCATAAACAAAAAGGAGACCCCGATGAGTGCTGTCCTCAAACACGCTGCGGCGCCGCTGGCTGGCAGCGGAAGTCCCTACCCGCACTTGCACGCCCCGCTGGACTTGGGCTTCATCACTCTGAAGAACCGCGTGCTCATGGGCTCCATGCACGTGGGGCTGGAAGAAGTGGCCAACGGTTTCGAGCGCATGGCCGCCTTCTATGCCGAGCGGGCGCGCGGCGAGGTGGGGCTCATCGTCACGGGCGGCATTGCGCCCAACGAGCACGGCCGGCCCATGCAGGGCGGGGCCATGCTGGTCAACGAACATGAAGCGGAACAGCACCGCAGGGTGACGCAGGCCGTGCATGCTGAAGGCGGCAAGATCGCCATGCAGATCCTGCACTTCGGCCGCTATGCCTACCACCGCGACCTGGTGGCACCAAGCGCGCTGCGCGCGCCCATCAATCCCCATGTGCCGCATGCGCTCACGGCCGACGAGGTGGAGCAGACCATCGAAGACTTCGCGCGCTGCGCCGCGCTGGCCCTGCATGCGGGCTACGACGGGGTGGAGGTCATGGGCTCCGAGGGCTACCTGATCAACGAGTTCATCGCCGCGCGCAGCAATCAGCGCGACGACGCATGGGGCGGGAGCTATACCAACCGCATGCGCTTTCCGGTTGAGATCGTGCGGCGCACGCGCGAGCGCGTGGGGCCGGACTTCATCATCATCTACCGCCTGTCCATGCTCGACCTGGTGGAGGGCGGCTCCACATTGGCCGAGGTGATACAGCTGGCCCAGGCCATCGAGGCGGCGGGTGCCACCATCTTGAACACCGGCATCGGCTGGCACGAGGCGCGCATCCCCACCATTGCCACCAAGGTGCCGCGCGCGGCCTACGCCTGGGTGACAAAGCAAATGATGGGGCAGGTGGGCATACCTCTCATCACCTCCAACCGCATCAACACCCCCGAAGTGGCCGAGCGCCTGCTGGCCGAGGGTTGCGCCGACATGGTCTCCATGGCGCGGCCGCTGCTGGCCGATGCCGACTTCGTGCGCAAGGCACGCCAGGGTCGGGCCGACGAGATCAACACTTGCATCGCCTGCAACCAGGCCTGCCTGGACCACACCTTCGGCGGCAAGATCACGAGCTGCCTGGTCAACCCCCGTGCTTGCCACGAGACAGAACTGGTCATCGCCCCGGCCGTTGCCAAGAAGCGCATCGCCGTCGTCGGCGCCGGCCCGGCGGGGCTGAGCTTTGCCGTCACCGCTGCGCAGCGCGGCCATGCGGTGGTGCTGTTCGATGCGGGCAGCGAGATCGGCGGCCAGCTCAACATCGCCAAGCAGGTGCCGGGCAAGGAAGAGTTCTACGAGACCCTGCGCTACTACCGTCGCCAGCTGGAACTGCATGGCGTGGACGTGCACCTGAACACGCGGGCGGAAGCGAGCGACCTGGCGGGCCAGGGCTTCGACGAGGTGGTGGTGGCAACGGGCATCCAGCCGCGCACGCCGGGCATCGAGGGCATCACCCACCCCAAGGTGCTGAGCTACCTTGATGTCCTGCGCGACAGGAAGCCCGTGGGCCAGCGCGTGGCCGTGATTGGCGCGGGCGGCATCGGCTTCGACGTGGGCGAGTTCCTTACGCACGAAGGCGAGAGCGGCGCCCTGGCGCCTGGCAAGTTCAACGACGAATGGGGCATCGACACCGGCTATGCCCACGCCGGCGGGCTGCGCGCCGCGCAGGTGCAGGCCCCCGCGCGCCAAGTGCACCTGCTGCAGCGCAAGAGCAGCAAGGTGGGCGACCAATTGGGCAAGACCACGGGCTGGATACACCGCACCTCGCTCAAGGCGCGCAATGTGGGCATGAGCTCGGGCGTGGCCTACGACCGCGTGGACGACGCCGGCCTGCACATCCGCATCGACGGCCAGCCGCAAGTGCTCGATGTGGACCACATCGTGGTCTGCGCCGGCCAGGACCCGCTGCGCGAGCTGTACGACGCGCTGCTGGCCGCGGGTCAGAGCGCCCACCTCATCGGCGGTGCCGACGTGGCCGCCGAGCTCGACGCCAAGCGCGCCATCCTGCAGGGCACGACGCTCGCTGCCCGCATCTGATCGATTCTCGACCCATCCCAAGGAGACATTCCATGACCGAAGCCCCCAAGACCATCCACCCCGCCGTCGCCCGCTCGCTCGACACCTGGCACCACATGGTGGCCAGCCGCGACCTGTCGAACCTGCTGAGCATCGTGCACCCAGAGGCGGTGTTCCGCTCGCCCATGGCGAACACAGCCTACACCTCGGCCCCGGCGCTGATGTTGGCCCTGTCCACCGTGATCCAGGTGTTCGAGGACTTCACCTACCACCGCCAGCTGGCTACCGACGACGGCCTGAACATCGTGCTGGAGTTCAGCGCCCGCGTGGGCGACAAGCAGCTCAAGGGGATCGACCTGGTGCGCTTCAACGAGCAAGGGCAGATCACCGAGTTCGAAGTCATGGTGCGCCCCCTGAGCGGCCTGCAGGCTCTGGGTGCCGAAATGGGCGCCCGGCTGGGCGACAAACTGCCGGCGTTCAAAGCCAAGGCTTGAAGCGTCCGCACCTAGAAAAAAGGAGACAACGCGAATGACTGCCACCACCGCATTCCCAATGCCCATGCCCTGGGAGGGCGCGTACCCCGAGGCCTTGCGCCACTACCGACTGGACCTGGCGGCGCTGCCCGCCAACGCCGCGCACCTCGTCACGCAGGCCGCGGCCGACCACGGGGACCAACCCGCGTTCACCTTCGTGCTGCCCAGCGGCGCGAACGTGGCGCGCAGCTTCCGCGAGATCGATGCCCTGTCGGACGCCTTTGCCGCCTGGCTGTTGCGCGAGCAGGGGCTACAGGCGGGCGATGTGCTGGCGCTGCAGATGCCCAACTGCCTGCACTACCCCATCGCAGTGTTCGGCGCGTGGAAGGCTGGGCTCATCGTGACCAATGTGAACCCGCTGTACACCGGGCGCGAGCTGCGCCTGCAGCTCGAAGACAGCGGCGCCCGCCTGCTGTTGGTGTGCGACATGTTCCTGCCGGTGGCGGGGCCCGTGGCCGAGGTCCTGGGCGTACCGGTGCTCACGGCCAGTTTGTGGGACTTCTTCGAGGAACCCGTGGCATCGGCCATCCGCGCCAAGATGGCCGGGCCTGCCGACCCGGATGCAGCGCCGCTGCTGCGCATGGCCGATGCGCTGGTGCGCGGGCAGGCGCTGACACCCGCCGAGCGGCGCAGCCACCCCGTGGCGCTGTACCAGTACACGGGCGGTACAACCGGGCGAAGCAAGGGTGCGGTGATCACGCACGGCAACATCCTGGCCACCTTGCGCATCACCCGCGATTTTCTTGATGCCTACGATGGCCCCCAGCGCGGAGAGACAATGCTCACCGTGCTGCCCATGTATCACGTGTTCGCCTTCATGGTGAACTTCCTGGTGTTCTTTCAGGTCGGTGCGCGCAACCTGCTGGTGCCCAATCCGCGCCCCATTTCCAACCTGCGAAAGACCTTCGATCAGTTCGACGTGCAGTGGACCGCCGGGGTGGACACGCTGTTCGCCGGCCTGCTGGCCGAGCCCTGGTTCCAGGCCAAGCCACCCAGGCTGCGCTACGCCTTCTCGGGCGGCACGGCCCTGCGCACATCGACCGCGCAGGCCTGGCAGGCGCTGGTCTGCCCCATCCTGGAGGGCTATGGCATGACCGAGACCTCGTGCATCGTCTCGTGCAACCCGCCCTCAGCTACGCCGCGCCTGGGCACCGTGGGGGTGCCCATGCCAGGCTGCCGGGTGCGTGTGGTCGATGACCAGGGGCGTGACCTGCCGCAGGGCGAGCGTGGCGAGCTGCTGGTGCAGGGCCCGCAAGTCGTGGCCGGCTACCTGCATGCACCCGAGGAGAGCGCCAGCGCGATGAAAGATGGCTGGTTGCACACGGGCGACATCGCGCAGTTGGAAGAGGGGGGCTACATCCGCATCGTGGACCGCAAGAAGGACATGATTCTCGTGTCCGGCTTCAACGTCTACCCCAACGAAGTGGAGGACGTGTTGGCCGCCCACCCCGACATCGCCGAGGCCGCTGTCATCGGCGTGCAGGACGCCGGCACCGGCGAGGCCGTGCGCGCCTTCGTCGTGCTGCGCAACCCCGCGCTCACGCCCGAGGACGTGGAGCGCCATTGCCGCACCCACCTCACGGCCTACAAGGTGCCGCGGCAGATCGTTTTCCGCGAGCAACTTCCCAAGTCGTCGGTGGGCAAGATCCTCAGGGCCTCGCTGCGCGAGGTGGGCTGACCTGCGCCGGGGTCCTGCCTTCACAGGCAGGCCGGACCGGGCTGCGATCCCGGGACGGGCGGTGACGTTTCGGTGGGACCGGCTCCGGAGCTGGCGCAGATGGCGGTGGGACGCACTTCTGGCCTACTGAACGCCCATTCTCGGTTCATCGTCGACAGGCGCAGCGCCACCGGTTCGGCTCATTTCGCAGTCAGTGGCTCCAGTCCGGTTTTGGCGATGGCGGGCGCGGCGGCCGGCGAGGACAGATAGCGAATGAGTTCTGCGGCAGCCGCGGGCTGTTTCGAGCCGGTCGCGACGCCCGCGGAGAACACTGTCACGCGCTGCACTTCCGCCGGCAGCGGGCCGATGTAGTCGATGCCTTCGATCGGCAATAGCTCGCTCACCTGTTGCAGGCCTAACGCCGCATCGCCCCGCGCGACCACGGTGCCGACGCGCTCGCTCAGGATGCGCCGGCTCTTCGGTTTGACCTGGGCCTCGATGCCCAGATTCTTCAGGAGTTCAGTCTCGTAGTAGGTGCCGCTCGCACTGGCCGAATAGGCAATGGACGGCGCAGCGAGCAGGGTTCGCTTGAGTGCCTCGGTCGTCGAGATGTCGGGCCGGGGCGCACCGCGCTTCACGGCGAATCCAATCGAAGAGCGCACTAGGTCGACCTGGCTGCTGGCCACGACCTTGCCGTCTTTCACCAGCGCGTCCAACGCCGACCGCGCCAAGATCACGACGTCCGCAGGCTCGCCGCGTCCAAGGCGGCTGGGAATCGAGTCGGCGGCGTTGCCCATGGAGGCGCCATAGGCGGTCTTCACCATGTGGCCCGATAGCTTCTCGAAGTCCGGGCGAAGGTTGTTGTACGCAGCCGTGAATCCCCCCGACGTCATCACGTGGATGTCCTTGCCGGCCGGCTTGCTCGTCAGGCCGCTGCAGCCTGCGAGCGCAAGCGCGCTGGTGAGCAATGCAGCGCGGCGGGTGATCGAAAAAATGGAAGTCATGGCGTCTCCTGGCTTTTAGGGCTGGAGGCATCGTAGCCAGGCAAGCTGTCAAACGGCCGGCAGGGAATTAAGGGTAACCCTGGGTGCGCCGCGCTTCATGGAAGAATCGACAAAGCGGCGGTTCCTCCCGGACGCGAAACGCCTGGTCGCGCGCATCGCCAACGGCACAGGTTCTTGCTCAGGTGCGCCCAGCCGCAGGCCTGCGTTGCCAGCATCGGGATGGCTCACGGCCTGAACGCCAACTTTGTGCACAAGTGGCGTCGGGCGACTGAGAAGTCGCAAGCCGCTACGCCAAGCCCCACCCTCGAGTTCGTCGCGGCGCCCTTGGCCGCGCAAGCACCGATGGCGGCGCGCGCCACTGCCATCGAACTGCGCTGCGGCGCCATCACCTTCAAGGTCAGCTGGCCAAGTACGCTGACCACCTGCCGCTGTACCCGCAGGAGGGCAAGGGCCTCGGATCCGACGCCGGAACTGCGTTCGCCATGCACGATGCGTCAGTGGCATCTATCAGCGCTCCATCCAGCTCGCCAGCGGGCGCTTTGCGATGTTGGACGACGGCATGGGATTCAGTCTGGTGCCGTGGAGACCTGTGATCGAGCCCCGGCTCGGTCAGACGATATCGGCGGTGATGCGCGGTGGCGGCGTGTCCTGGGACCTGGGAAGGCAGAGGGGCATAGGAAGATGACCGCAACCTTCCGCCTTCGGTGGGAGCAAGAGAATCGACTCCTGTAGCAAGGCCGTCACATTGGGATGCCAGCATGGGAATCTCAAAAATGGTGCGTAAATTTGCCGACTCGATACGTCCCCCTGTCACGCTTCCCGCAGTCTTGCTGCGGGCTTGACGACGCTCGCGGTAATACAGGGTGCCGGGGCTGGTCAGGGTGCGCTCGCACACCGACGGCTTGACCCGCTCGCGGGCTGCATGGGTCCTCGGCATCTCTTGGGCGGTGATCGCCTCGTCATGGGCGGCGGGCGGCGTCTCTGATCAGGCAACTGGGGCCGTTTTCGCGACTTCGCCGCTGATTGAATTCGACATCCCGGCGCAGCCGTTGGAGACAGCGCTGTTTCAATATGGTGAAGCGTCCGGCACGCCGGCGCTGTTTCCCAGCGAGTTGGCCATCGGCCTGCGCTCTGCTCCGCTGCGCGGTCGCCACTCTCCTGATGACGGCTTGCAGCGTCTGCTGCAAGGCACGGGACTGGTTGCAGAGAAGATGTCGACCGCGCACGGTGACGTATTCCGGATCCGGCGCGCTGCGACGCCCAATCTGTCCGCCGACGCCACGGATCCGATGCCCATTGGCCGCGAGCTGGACGGCTATCCCGCGCGGGTGCAAGCCGGCGTGCTACGGGCCCTCTGCAGCGAGCCGCTGACCGCGCCAGGCTCTTACCGAGCGCTGGTCGAGGTCCAGATCGGTGCGGCGGGACAGGTCAACCATGCCGCGCTGATCGAATCGACCGGCGAGCGCCGCCGCGACGCGGCGCTGCTGGCGGCCTTGCATCGGATACGGGTGGGTGCGCCTCCACCGACCGCGGTTGCATCCGTGTCCTATACCGTCACCTTGCTGCCGGCGGCAGTCGGGGACCCCCCTCCGTGCCGCGCGCAGGCGGCCGGTGTGTCATGACCGACGGCGCTTCACCCAGCTTGCTGGACTACCTGTCGAAGCGCTACACGAGCCTGAAGCTGATGCTGACTCGTCGGCTGGGCAACGCCGACCTGGCCAGTGACGCGCTGCACGACACGTGGGTGCGGCTACAGGGTGCAAAAGAACTCCCCGCGCGCGATCACCCCGGCGCTTACCTGATGCGGGTGGCGACGAACATCGCCGTGGACATGCAGCGCAAGCAGCGCCACACGGTGTCGGGCGAGGACATCGACGCCGTGCTGGAGGAAATGGCGGACCCGGGCCCGGGTCCGGCAGAGCAAGCACAGGCGCGCTTCGATCTGAACGTCGTCGCGCAACTCGTCGAGCGCATGCCCGAGCGGCGCCGCGCCATTTTCGTGATGGTGCATTGGGAGGACATGACGCGTCAGGAGGTGGCCGATCGGTTGGACATTTCCCGGCGCACCGTTGAAACCGAACTGCAGCGCGCGCACGAGCGGCTGACGGCTTTTTTCCATGCGCGCGAAAAATAAGATGCGCAATGGCGCTGTGTCACACGTGTATAACAATATGGACTTCCTTGGCGCACTGCGGTGCCGCGCTCTCCGATGAAAACGCCTGCGTCGATCTCCGGCGACGAGGCCCTGGGCCACGACGCGCTGGCGCGGCGTGCCTGGGACTGGCTGCGGTTGCTGACATCGCACGACGCCAGCGAGGAGGATGTGCAGCGATTCCGCCAGTGGGTCCAAGAAAGCCCGGCGCACCAAGCCGCCTACCGTGAGGCCAAGGCCCTGTGGGACACGCTCAAGCCCTCCGCTGGCTTGGTCGCCGGAGCCCAGCCCGGCCTGGTCGCCAACTATGTGCGCGGGCAGCGCAACCTGGTGCGCTCGCGCCGGGGCTTTCTGGGCATGGCGGCGGTCTCTGCGGCTGTGGCAGGCGTCGCGGTCGTTCATCCACCCCTCGGGTTGTGGCCGGGTGCTTCCGAATGGGGTGCTGACGACCGCACGGCCACCGGCGAGCAGCGCACGCTAGCCTTGGCTTCGGGCGTGGAAGTGACGCTCAACACACGCACCAGCGTGCGCCGCGACATGGTGGACGGACACCTGGGCGGCATGGACCTTCTGGCCGGTGAGGCGGCCATCGACTTGCGGGGGGGCGGCCGTCCATTTGCCGTTGTGGCGGGTGTCGGCCGCAATGTGGCCGACGCGGGAAGCTTCGAGGTGCGCTACGTCGGCGACAAGGTCTGCGTGACCTGTCTGGCCGGTGCAGTGCAAGTGGCGCATCCGTCGGGTGCGCGAAGACTGCAGGCCCGCCAGCAACTGTTCTATGACGCCCGAACTGCGGGCGGTATCGTCGAGGTGGACCCTGAGCAGGCATCGGCCTGGCGCCGGGGCATGCTGATCTTCCGCCACGCCCGTCTGGCCGAGGTTGTCGATGAAATCAACCGCTATCGCGCGGGCCGTGTGGTGCTGCTCAACGACACTGCCGGTGGCCGGCCTGTTAGCGGCCACTTCCGCATCACCGCGCTCGATCAGGCGATTGAGCAGTTGCGCTATGCGTTCGATCTGAAGGCCCGGTCCCTCGTCGGCGGTGTCCTCCTGCTGAGCTGATCGAGGGCAAAGGCCAGCACTGTCTGTTTTGTGACAAGGCCAGGGCCGCAGTGTGCATTCAGCACGCGCTTTTTATCAGGCGGTTTGAGATTCACCGCCTCGCCTGAGTGCGAAAAAAAGCTGCACAACTTCGCGGCGTCGCACGTGTATCTATTGATGGGGTGTTTTGGTGCGCGGACGGGTCCGCCGTGCCAGACGTTCCCAGCAACACAAGCTGCATACGCGGGGCAGCAAAGATACCGGCGCGACCATCTTGAAGGATTGGCATGAGCACACAGATTCGGGGCAGGCACGCAGTTCTGCGTAAAGGCGAACGGCGTTTCAATTTGGCGCCGCTTGCGCAGGCCGTCGCCCTGACGCTGGCCGCGGGAGCGGTGACCGCACCCGCATATGCGCAGCGAGCCTTCAGTCCTGGTTGGTTCGCCAACAAGGGATCGATTCAGAACACCGCCTCGCAGACTGGCATGCTGCCCAACGGCATGCCAGCGTCTTCGCTCACCAGTCCCCTGGGCCAGCAGCAGCGCGCCAACGATCAGCTCAAGCGCTCGATCAACAATCTCAACCTCGCTGCGCGCGGCATTGCGGCCCAGCAGGCGGCACAAGAAGCCGCACGCCGTGCTGCGGGCCTCGCCCCCTCCGATGTCCCCGACGGCCTGGCCGAAGGCGGCCTGAAGGTCGATACGAATTCGCTCACCGCCGGCTGGCTCAACGCCAAGGACCCGACCCAGACGGTCGCAGGCGGCCGCACCACGGTCGACATCCAGCAGACCGGCGACAAGGCCATCCTGAACTGGGAGACCTTCAACGTCGGCAAGAACACGACGGTGGACTTCAAGCAGAACGCCGACTGGGCGGTGCTCAACCGGGTCAACGATCCCAGTGCCCGCCCCAGCCGGATCCAGGGCCAGATCAAGGGCGACGGCACGGTGCTGATCGTCAACCGCAACGGCGTGGTATTCGATGGCACCAGCCAGGTCAACACGCGCAACCTGGTGGCCGCTGCCGCCAACATCAGCAACACGCAGTTCCAGAACAATGGCATCTATGGTGCCGATGCCAACACCGCGAGCCTTACCGACGCCCTGGGCAAGGTCGAGGTCAAGGCGGGTGCCAGGATCACGACCCACGAGCCTAAATCCGCCACCCAAGGCGGTGGCTACGTGCTGCTGGCTGGCAGCGAAGTTCACAACGCGGGCGAGATCACCACGCGCAAGGGCCAGACCCAGCTTGCTGCTGGCGACAGCTTCCTCATCCGCAAGGGTTTAGGCACGGACGCGAACACGGCATCGACCACCCGCGGCAACGAGATCGCACCGCAGTTCGTTGCGGACAGCACCGCAGGCAAGGTCACCAACAGCGGCTTGATCCTCTCCCGCGAAGGCGACATCACCCTGGCCGGGCGCGACGTGCGCCAGGACGGAGTGGCGATCAGCACGACGACGGTCAACACCCGTGGCACCGTTCACCTCTTGAATTCGGCCAACGATAGCTCAGGCGCAGTGACCCTGGGCAAGGATGCGATCACCGCCGTGGTGATCGAGGACGACGGCAAGACCACGGCGCTGGACAGCCAGCGCGATGCATTGATTGCCGAATCGGCCAAGCAAGACTTGTTGCGCAGCCTGGGTATCACAGGGGCCTTCAACAATCTCTCGGCCATGGCCGACCGGCGTGACCTCTCGCGCATCGAGATCGTCTCGGGCGGCAATGTGGTGTTCGAAGGCGACAGCCTGACGCTGGCCACGGGGGGACAGATCGTGAGCGATGCGCGAGGTCGCAGCGTCGTGGCAGAAAAGGCGCAGCTGGATGTTGCCGGTGCCGTCGGTGTGACCGTGGCGATGGAGAGCAACAACGTCAAGGTCAACGTGCAGGGCAACGAACTGCGCGACTCGCCGCAGAACCGCGACAGCGGCAAGCTATTCAACAACGACGTGTGGATTGACCGGCGCCAGTTGGTGCTGGTACCCAAGGGCACGGGCGGCTATGAGAGCGACCGCTGGTACACCTCCAACGGTTTGCTCGAGGTCGGTGGATACCTGAGCAACCAAGGCCACGGCATTGGCGAATGGGCGGCGCAGGGCGGCACGGTACTGCTGGGAGGCAAGGAAGTCATCACGCAGGCGGGCTCAAGCGTGAACCTTGCCGGCGGCACGCTGGACGTGCAGACGGGGTTCATCAACCAGACGTGGCTGAAGGGCCGCGATGGGCGGCTCTACAGCCTGGACAAGGCGCCGGCCGACATGGTGTTCAACGGCGTCTATAAAGGCTTCGAATCGGACCATGAACGCTGGAAGGTCACCGAGTTCTTCTACAGCCCGCTGATCGGGCCGCAGAGGCGACTGGAGAATGGCTACACGGTGGGCAGGGATGCCGGCACGCTGATCGTCAGTGCACCCACGGCCGTCCTCGAAGGCGACATCGTGGCCGACGTGTTCAATGGCACTCGACAGTCGCGTACCCGCGACGCCCTTGCAGACGGCTACCAACAGGCGCAGACCGCAGTGGCGCTGCCGGGAACTCTGGCGCTTCAAGGCTATGGTGTCGTCAATGCCGTTCCGACGACCATGGCCTCGGCCACACAAGTCACCTTCAGCAACGCCGAGGCGCCCACCGATCGCACCGGCACGAGTTGGCTCAACGCCGATGCGATCAGCAGCTTCGGGCTCGGCGGCATCACCGTATGGTCGACGAAGGACATCGTCGTCAAGGATGACTTGACGCTGGCGCCTGGCGGCAAATTCGATTTCGCCGCACCGAGCATCGATGTCTATGCCGATCTCACGACGCGGGGTGGCAGTGTGTCGCTCGGCAGTCTGGCTGGCACGGTCGGGTTGATCGATGCCAATGGTGCGGTCCACATCGGGCTGCATACGGGTGCCACGATCGACACGCGTGGCTTGTGGACCAACCTGCTTACCGACCCCGACGCCGGCTCGTCACGTCTGGCCTTCATCAATGGCGGCGCGGTGTCGTTGAAGTTGACGGGTGGGGACAATACGCAGACCACCAATTCCGGCGACGTGACGCTGGAGACGGGCTCGCGAATCGACGCCTCGGCCGGCGGCGTCATCCTCGCCAGTGGCAAATTCTCCGGCGGCAAGGGCGGCGACATCACGCTGGCGACCTTCGACTGGACCGACGGTGCGTATCAACCGTCACGACTCGCTGCGTCCCTGACGCTGGACGGTACGCTGGCCTCCTACGGATTCAGCAAGGGCGGCGCGCTGACGATCCGGACCGACGCACCGGTGGTGATCGGTGAGACGACGGTGGATCTATCGTCCGGGCAATTGCCGGCAGGCGTGGCTGCGCCTTACAGCCTCACTCTGACGCAGGATTTCGTCGTTCCGGCCGGCGTGCCGCTACCGGTTGATGCAGTGAAAACCTTTACCGTCGGCACATCTCTTGCAGGTGTTCCGATACCGACAAAACCAGCCCACTACGCAATACAGGATAACGGGCCCACAGTCGCCGACTGGACCAACGTCCCGTACGATCTGACGTATTTTGTGGCCGGCCGAGGGGATATCTTTGTCCCCAAGGGCGGCACGCTGCCAGCCGGAACGATTCCCGCCTTTAGATTTTCAGGGCTTCCCGACACAGCGACCATCACCATTCCGCAGGGTGTGTACGCTTCGTTCACCGTTAAAAACGGTGACCTCAACGCGGCTTATGTTGCGGGTGCCGTACTGCCCTTCAATTTGACGCTGCAAGCGGGCGTCAACCTCCCGCGCGGCGCGGTATTGCCGCAGGCGGCAGCGGTGCAGGCGCCCCTGCAGCTCGCTTCCGGACTGTTCGGTTCCGGCTTTTCCAGCTACGCCGTCAATGGCAATCGCGGCGTCTTCGTCAGCGACGGGACCAAGGTCGATGTGACCATGCCGGTCTATCAGCTCTCGGCCTCGGCCCATGGGCTGGCGACCGGCGGCGACATCGCGCGCGCGGCCGATCTGGTTCTGCCGACGCTCTATACGGAAGATCCGATCAACGGCAAACTGACCCAGCGGGCGGGCGCCAGCGTCGCGCTGGCCGGCAGCGAAATCGAGGTCGGAAGCGGTGCCGCCATCACGGTCGATCCCACGCAGTCGATCCGTCTGACGGCTACCGCGCAGCGGATCGCCATCGACGGCGATCTGGTGGCGCATGGCGGCAGCATTGCCTTGTTGTCTGATCGTTCGACAGTGTCTTCGCTCGTCGACCCGAACGGGTTCCTGTGGATCGGCGGTGATGCGCTGCTCGACGTTTCCGGCGAGGCGGTGACCGCCCTCGACAGCCGGGGGCGTCGCTACGGTTTCGCGCAAGCCGGCGGTCGGTTGCTGATCGGTCTGGAGAGTTCCCCGACGGTCGATGCATCTGGAAACCCGACGTCGAGTGTGATCACCGCGCCTGTCGTCATCCGGCCGGGCGCGCGGCTTCTGGCCAATGGCGCCGCAGCGATGATCGACGTCGCACGCGGCGGATCGACAGCGCTGGCCGGCGATGGCGGCCTGGTCCGGATCGGTTCGCGGAAAGCCATCTTCAACGACGGCACACTGGAGGCGCGATCCGGCGGCACCAATGCGGCCGGCGGCACGCTCAACCTCGTGCTCGCGTCTTCAGCGGTCTTGGACCCCAGCGTTACACAGACGAGTTATCGGCAGGATCCGACGGGGCGTTCGATCATCCTGACGCAGAACCGTGCCGCCTCCGGCCTCGATGCTGGACTGACTGTGGCAGATGTCGCAGGCCTGCCGACCGGTCAGGTGCACATCAGCGCCGATGAAGTGACGGCCGGTGGGTTTGGTACGCTCGATCTGATGGCGAGCGACAGGTTCGTCTTCGATGGTGATGTCTCGCTGCACCTGCAGCAGGCGCTGATGCTGCGTGGCGGCGCAATCATGCATACCGATGGGGCGCTGCCGAGCGTCGTCATCTCCGCGCCCTACGTGCTGCTGGGGGGCGCAGCGGGAACCGGGGTCTCCGTAGGGTTCAATCCGGCTCCCCAGATTGTTCAACGCTATGCGGGCAACCTGTCGATCTCCGCTGCGCTGATCGACATTCAGCACACGGCTTCGTTCAGTGCACTCCAGATGTCAGAAGGGACATATAACTCGGTGGCCGGCTTCGACCATGTCGTGCTGAACAGCAGCGGCGATGTCCGCTTCGCTGGCAGCAAGGTTCTGCTTGACGGGCGAGATCCGACCGATCCGACCGCGTATCTTCCCAACCCGGCGCAGATCTATATGGCCGGATCAGATCTGACCATCAACGCGTCGCAGCTCTATCCGATCACCGGCGGGGTCGGGCTGATACAGGTCGGCCCGAACGAGATCCCGACTGCCGGCGATCCAAACTGGACGTTGACGATCAACGGCCTCGGCGACAACCCCGCCGTGCCGCTGTCGGCGTTCGGATCGCTCACCTTGAATGCGCCCACGATCCATCAGAACGGCATCGTCCGGGCGCCGCTCGGGACGATCGCATTCGGCATGAGAAATTTTTCCTACTATGACGAGGTCGATCGCATTACCAAGCAGTACGTCTCGAATGTCACGCTCGGGGCGGGCAGCATCACCTCGGTCAGCGCCGAGGGACTGACCATGCCCTATGGCGGCACCGTGGACGGGCTGTCCTGGCTCTATGACAAAGAGACGGTTTATTTTTTCGATCTGGCGACGTTCAGTAACGGCGGCGTCAACTTCAACAGTGCGACACTGACTGCGGAAGCGGGCTCGCTGATCGACGTCGCCGGCGGCGGTTCGCTGACCGGAGCCGGTTTTATCACCGGGCGCGGCGGCTCGGTCGATGTGCTGCACACCGCGCTGGTCAACGCCAATCCGGCCAACACCTACAGCACGTCGAGCGCGCAGGTCTACGCGCTGGTGCCCGGTAACGCGTTGGACTATGCACCCGTGACCACCGATGCCGCCATGCCGGCGATCGGCCGGCAGATCACGCTGGACCACGCGATGGGCGACTTGCCGGCTGGCACTTACACCCTGATGCCGGCGACCTATGCGTTGCTGCCGGGCGCTTACCGCATCGAACTGGGCGCCAAGACCACCCTGGCCCAGGACGCCATCCGGTTGGCCAACGGCTCCTACGTCGCCACCGGCATGCTCGGCACGGCCAAGACGGGCCTGCGCGACTCCTTGGCGACAAACGTGATCATCACTCCGGCTGCCTCGGCCCGCAGTTATTCGCAATACAACGAGACCAGCTACAGCCAGTTCGCCATCGCCAATGCCGCCACCTTCGGCGCCGTGACCCCGCGTCTGGAACGCGATGCCTCGTCGATCTGGATCGACTTTGGTCCCAACACCGGCAATGTGCTCGATTTCGAGGGGTTCGCCGACCTGACCGCCGACAAGGGCGGCAAGTCCGGTACCCTGTTCGTCGGCACCAGCAGCAGGCTAAACCTCCCCACCGCGATCGAGGTGCGGTCGGAGGGATCCGCCACGACCGCCGGCATGGCCTCGGTCACCGCCGAGGATCTGTCGCGCTTCGACGCCGGTACGCTGGCCATCGGCGGCAGCTACAGCCTGCAAAACGTGAGGAATGACTATGCGACAGGTCCGACGGAATTCGGGCCGCAGGTCGTTCTCACGGCTGCCTCCGACAACACAGTGCTGCGAGCCGGCGCGGTTCTCAAGGCTGGACAGGTGTTCCTGCTGGCCAAGAACGCGGTCACCGTCGAGAGCGGCGCGACCATCGACACGCGAAAAGGCGCCACCAACCTGCTCGATTCTTCATTGGGTTACGTATTCAATGTCGCGTCTCCCGGTAATGGCCTGGGCAGCAGCGCTGCGCTCGCGGTCGGCAATGGCCGGCTGAACTTTCTCGGCGCGACGGGCGGCTCCTCGCCCAGCAGCATCGCCATCGCCGATGACGTATCGCTGCTGACGCGTGGCACCATCGCTCTGTCCAGCAGCGGCGTGCAGACCCTCGGCGACGTCACGCTCGCCGCGCGCTATCTCGCACTGTCGACGACGGCCTTCAATATCGGCACCGCGCAAAGCCTCACGGACGGTGGCAGCACCGGCGGCATCGACCTGACCCAGCAGATGATCGACCGGTTGCTCGGATCGGACACGCCGCTGGAGCAGGTCACGCTGGCGGCCAGTCAGTCGATCAATTTCTACGGCAACGCCCGACTCGATCTGACGGGTCGGGCCGGCGTTTCGCCGACATTGGTGCTCAATACGCCGGCGCTATACGGCTGGGGCGCGGCCTCCGACCAGGCTTCGATCACCGCCGACACGGTGATCTGGAGCGGTGTCGTGCGCGGCGTCGGTGTGCCGGGTAGCCCCTATGTCAGCGTCACTCCCGGCGCGGTCGCGGCGGGCGGCGCCGGGACCGGTTCTGGCAGCCTGGCGATCAATGCCCGCAACATCGTGTTCGGCTACGAGCCCGGCGCTCGCAGCCAGGACCAGACCGCGCTCGACCGGCTGACGCTCGGCTTTTCGACGGTCGACCTCATCGCGAGCGACCGTATCACCGCCAACCATCGCAACACGCTCTCGGTCTATGCTTCCGGACCCAATCCCGGTTCGGGCTTCGACGCCAAGACCTATGCCGGCAGCGGCGGCACGCTGAACCTCGTCACGCCGCTATTGACCGGCGAGGCCGGCTCGTCCATGGCCTATCGGACCGGCGGCAGCCTGACCGTCAGTGCGCCGGCGGCGGGGGCCGCGGCGACCGCGCCCGTCACCGCGCTCGGCGCCGAGATCCAGCTGTTCGGCAACCAGGTCGCCGTCGATACCGCCGTGGCGCTGCCGAGCGGCCGGCTGTCGATCACCGCCGACGACGGCATTGTGCTGGACCGCCGCGCCGCCATCGACCTTGCCGGTCGGGCGGTGCGCTTTTTCGACGTCACCAAATACAGCTGGGGCGGCGATCTGCTGCTGGAAACCGCCCATGGCGCTATCGGCCAGGCGGTCACGTCCAGCATCGACGTCTCGGCCACGAGGAGTGAGGCCGGGTCGATCAAGGCTACTGCGACCGGTGTCGGCGGCACGGTCGATTTCGCCGGCAGCCTGGCCGGCGCCGGCGGGCAAGGTTTGACTTCCGGCAGCATCGATTTGCGCGTCACCAGCCTCGCCGATTTCTCTGGCTTCAACCGGAAGCTCAACGCCGCCGGATTCTTCGAGGCGCGCAGCTTTGTGGTCAAGACCGGCGATCTGGTGGTCGGCGATGAGGTGCGCGCCAAAAATGTCGCGCTCTCGGCCGATGGCGGCTCGCTCACCGTCAATGGCCGGATCGATGCCTCGGGCACACGTGTCGGCAGCATCTCGCTGGCCGCACGCGACGACCTGACGCTGGCCGCAACCGCCGTTCTCGACGTGCATGGCACGACGCTCGCCGTCGATGGTCGCGGCATGCCGATCGAGGCGTCGAACCGGGGGCGTATCGAACTCTCGACCAAGAGCGGCACGCTGCAGCTGAATTCCGGCGCGACGCTGGACCTGTCGACACCAAGCGGCCTCTACGGTCAGGTGGTTCTCAATGCGCCGCGCACGGGCGAGACTTCGGGCGATGTCAAGGTCAATGCGGCCGGTCCGCTTGCTATCAAAGGCGTGGCCAATATCGCGCTCAACGCCTTCTGGACCTACACGCTGCCGGGCGGCAGCGTTATCGATCAGGCGATGCTCAATGGCTATGACGCGGCGAACGTCAGCTTCATGACCGCTGCGCTCGGCAACGGCGCCCTGCAACCCCGTATTGCCGGTCTTAGCGCCTATGGCGATTCTCTCCACTTGCGGCCGGGCGTGGAGATCGCCTCGACCGGCGACCTCTCGACCTCGGGCGATCTCGATCTGTCGGGCTATCGCTACGGCGCCAATGCGAACCGCGATGCGAACTCGGCCACCTATGGCGCCGGGGAACCGATGGCGCTGGCGATCCGTGCTGCCGGCACGCTCACCGTCAAAGGCAGCATTTCCGACGGGTTCGCCGGCACGCCGGGCATACCGGGAACGCCCAACGTCTATGAAGGTGTAGTCGATATACCGACGACATTCTCATTGGACGATTGGGGTTACAGCAATCCGATCTACAACAGTGTCGACTACACGGAATATTATCTGGCTGCCGATTGGGTGGTTCCCAATATCGACCTCTACGGATTCGGAATCTTTCTCGGTAGCGGATCCTACAATCCTGGCGATACGGTCAAGGCCGGAACCAAGTTCGTTTTGGCAGAACTCTACCTGGACAGCAGTGTGCCGCTGCCGGTCATCGCCGCGAGTTTCACCCCCGGCATCCCGGAAATTCCAGGGCAATCCGCCGCATCGGTGGGCGCTGTGATGCAGGCGGCGGGCACGCAAAGCGCGTCGTTGCGGCTGGTCGCGGGCGCCGATCTGGCCTCGGCCGATCAGCGCACGCTTGCCGCCGCCTCGACATTGCGATCCCTTGGCGCCGGCTATGGCAGCCTGGTACTGGATGCGCCGATCACCAACGATCCGGCCACCCATAACGAGATCGCCTCGGTGATCCGCACCGGCACCGGTTCGCTCGATCTGCTGGCCGGCGGCGATTTCCGGCAGAACTCGCTGTACGGCATCTACACCGCCGGCAACCAGGTCGCCGGTACCGATGCCTACAACAAGACGGCGTCGGACACCCAGCGCATGTACTTCACCGATCACGGCGGCGATTTCAGCCTGACTGCCCAGGGCGATTTGCGCAGCTATACGGCCTACGATCCCTCAGGTGGTGGATTCAACAGCAGCGAGCCCTCGAACTGGCTGTGGCAGCAGGGCGATGCGGCGCAAGGCGAAGCCACCGCCTGGGGCGTTTATTTCGGCGGTTTCGCCGGCCTGGGTACGCTCGGCGGTGGCAACGTCCACATCACCGCGGGCGGCGATGCCGGTTCCACCAGCAACTTCAACGTCCAAGACAACGGTGGTTACCTGCCGTCGTCCGACGACTCCTTCAATCTCGTGGTCGCCAGCAGCGGCTACGTCGCGGGCGGGGCGCTAAGCCAATATGGCGGCGGTGCGCTGCAATTGGACATCGGCGGGCGCATCAACACCGGTGTCTATTCGAGCGTGGACCTCGTGGATTTCCTGGGTGTCGGCACAGGTGCCGTAGTCAATTTGCGTGGCGATACCGCGATCGGTGCCGGATCAATCGGCCAGCTTCTGTCCAGCGGCTATGGCCTGCGAAATCCCGATGGCTCATCCATCTACGATCCGCGCGCCGCCGACACCACGCAGCCGCGCGATCTGACGTTCTACACGCCGCTGCGGCTGGTGACCGGCGATGGTACCGTCACGCTTCACTCCCGCGGCACCGCCGGCGTCCTCACCGCAACCGACCCGTCTCCGGATGGCATGTCGCTCTGGACAGGCCGCAGCGGCTACACGCTGTTTTCGGCCGGCGGAAGTCTCAGCCAGCTTCCTGTCGCGGACGCCGGCTCCGCCAATAGAGACAGTCTGAGGTTCGATCCGGCCCACTTCACGGCCATCGCGCCGTCCGGCTCGATCAACGTGGCGCTCATGCTGTCCCCAAACAGCACCGGCAGCCTGGAATTGCTGGCCGGCGAAAGTCTGTTCGGCAAAGCCATCATGTCCAGCGGCCCGACTGCCACCGACCTTCATGCCGGCGACCCAGATCCGATCCGTCTCTATGCGGTAGCCGGCGACGTCATGCTGACGAGTGGCGACTATTTCGAGGACAACACGGGTGCGCGCGCCTCCCAATTGCTTGCGGCCAAGCCTGTCGTGATGCGGGCCGGCCGCGACATTCTCACCAACGCCTACATCCTCAACAACGATCCGACCGATGTGTCCGTGATCTCGGCCGGCCGCGACATCCTGAACTCCGTCATCGGCATCTGGGGCCCCGGCGTGCTCGATATCTCGGCCGGCCGCAACATCTATCAGACCGACAAGGGCAGCCTGTACCTGAGCGATAGAGGTTCGATCATCTCGTATGGCGCCGTCGTTGCCGGCGACACCCGTGCGGGTGCGTCGATCGTGTTGACGGCGGGCGTCGGTGCCGCCGGGCCGGACTATGCATCGCTGGCAAAGCTCTACCTCGATCCGGCCAACCTGGCAGTGGTGGGCACGCCGCTCGCCGACCAGCCCGGCAAGGTCGCCAAGACCTACGAGGACGAACTCATCGTCTGGCTCAAGGACCGTTTCGGCTATGCCGCCAAGGACGAGGCCGAGGCCCGCACCTATTTCGCGGGCCTGGCGCCGGAGCAGCAGAACATCCTGCTGCGCCAGGTCTATTTCGCCGAACTGAAGGCGGGTGGCCGCGAATACAACGATCCCGCGAGTTCGCGCTACGGCTCCTATCTGCGCGGGCGCGAGGCCATCGCGGCGCTGTTCCCGGCCGACCGGACCTATGGCGGCGATATCACCATGTTCACCTCCTCGGCCCTGCTCGGTCCCAACGTCCGACCCGGCGGTGGCATCCGGACACTCTTCGGCGGCGACATCCAGATGCTGACGCCGGGCGGCAAACAGATCATCGGCGTCGAGGGGCAGGTGCCGCCTTCGACGGCGGGCGTGGTGACGCAAGGCGCCGGCGATATTTCGCTGTATTCCCAGGACTCGGTCCTGTTGGGTCTTTCGCGCATCATGACGACCTTCGGCGGCGATATCCTGGCTTGGTCGGCCAAGGGCGATATCAACGCGGGCCGTGGCTCCAAGACAACCTTGGTCTACACGCCGCCCAAACGCGTCTATGACGCCTATGGCAACGTGACGCTGTCACCGGACGTGCCGAGCACGGGTGCAGGCATCGCCACGCTCAATCCACTGCCCGAAGTACCGCCGGGCGATGTGGACCTGATCGCGCCGCTGGGCACCATCGACGCGGGCGAGGCGGGCATTCGCGTGTCGGGCAACGTGAACCTGGCGGCGCTGCAGGTGGTGAACGCGGCCAACATTGCGGTCAAGGGCGAGGCTATCGGCATTCCGACTATCGCGGCGGTGAATGTGGGTGCGTTGACCAATG
The DNA here is from genome assembly GCF_051216515.1 of Variovorax frigidus. Classification (NCBI taxonomy): domain Bacteria; kingdom Pseudomonadati; phylum Pseudomonadota; class Betaproteobacteria; order Burkholderiales; family Comamonadaceae; genus Variovorax; species Variovorax frigidus. The sequence continues at coordinate 29,327 of NZ_JBPJZF010000008.1, read as the reverse complement.
CGAGCGCTGCAGCATCGCAGGCCGCAGGTGCGGCGCAGGAAGTGCTGCAACGCGATCGAGCATCGGCGCGACAGAACCTGCCCTCGATCTTCACGGTGCGCGTGCTGGGATTCGGCAATGAGCCGATGGACGATGCTCCGTCCCGCTCTACCCCTTCGCGACCCGATTCGCGGACTGAACTGCGCTACGACAAGTCGAGTGTGGTCCAGGTCATTGGGGAAAAAGGCCGTCTCTACCCCGAGCAGGCCGGCTATCTGACCGAGGGCCAGCGGCACCGCTTGCGCGCAGACCGCTAGCCGTTTTTCAAGTTCCTCACGACCCCTCCCGCTGCCAGTGGCTGGCAACGGGAAGGCGGGGTGTTGCCTGCGCAATCCGTAGGGGTGCAGACGGCGTGACTCACATGGACTTCGCAATGATGAACACGATGCAGACGGCCCTTGGCCGATCTTTCCCGGCCTTGCCAGCGGCGTGGATGGAAAACCCCGGTTGGAAATGCCCCGAACGGATCCGGCCCGCGTTCCAGTCCGTGCTGCCGCCGGCTCAGGATACGGCCGCGCATCTCCGGGAGCATCTGGTGCAGCACTACGCGCAGTTGCACCAGCGCGTGTCGCGACGATTCGGCGGCGCCGACCTGGCCGCCGAGTGTCTGCATGACACCTGGCTGCGGCTGGCTCGCCCGGTGGAAGGCGCCGTTGACAATGCCGACGCCTATGTCTTTCGCATGGCCTGCCATGTGGCCACGGACCGCCTGAGGGCGCAGCGGCCTTCGGTGTCCCTGGACGATCCCGACAACGGTTGCCCCGAGTTGTCTGATGAATTGCCTGGCCCGTATGCGGTGGCCGAGGCTCGATCGTCGCTGGCGGCCCTGTCGCGTGCAATGCAGGGCCTGTCGCGCCGACAGCGCGCGGTCCTCTTTGCCTTGCGGGTCGAAGAGCGCAGCCGCGGCGATGTGAGCCGTTGGCTCGGCATATCGCTGCGTTCGGTCGACACGGCGCTGCGGCAGGCACTGGCGCACTGCAGCACCGAGTGTGACATGCACTAGAGAGAGCTTTTCGCCGCACTGTCCGCAGTAGAGATCCTCAAGGCGCAAGGCACTCCGGCAGAGCATGTCGAGTTGAACAGTCCAATGCTCATGCTGATGCACTGGGTGCCACAGTCGGTCAGGCCGGGCCGGCGATTGCATCATTCCTGGCAAAGTAGGCACGCGGTGAGAGGACTGTCGGCGTGTATGGCAAAGCTCTCCCGGTCATCGTCGCGATGGAAGACGTGACCGTCGAAATCCCCAAGCACACGATTAATCAAGCCAAGGAAAACTACGGGAGCGGGGGAAAGCCGCGCCCAATGTCTCTGACCCGGCGGCATCGCTGCAGGCCTGGGTCGAGCGTGCGGGCCAGCAGTTCCGGGAGTCGCTGCCAAGCGCCAGACTTGCGCGCCTGGGCGCTGGTCGTTGCTCTCTGCCGAAAAATTCCAGCCCTTGTTGAATCGTGACATGGATCGTGACATGACTCCATGAAACGCCCGGCCAAAAAAAAGCCCGCTGTCGTTGTGACAGCGGGCTCTCCAGAGGCCTTGCGGCTTGTAGGTGGCTCCTCGACCTGGGCTCGAACCAGGGACCTACGGATTAACAGTCCGGCGCTCTACCAACTGAGCTATCGAGGAACAAGCCTTAGATTATAGCGCGATTTTTTCACTGCCCCAAAAAGGCATGCGCACGATCTCGCTTTGAGCGACCGCTGCGCCCTACAGCGTGATGTTGACACCCAGGCGCAGTGTGCGTGGCGCGCCCGCGAACAGGTAGACGTGGCCGTACTGGTAGGGCGACTCCTTCCAGTAGCGTTTGTCGGCGAGGTTCTCGATGCCGAGCGTCCAGCGCGTGGCCATGCCGGCCACGCGGGTGTCGTAGCGCAGGGCCGCATCGACGCGCGTCCAGGCGGGCAGCGTGATCGATCCGTCGGGCAGCACGTTGCGTCGGCCTTCGTGCGAGAGCTGTCCCTGCACTTCGAGTCCCGGCACGGCCGCGATGCGGTAGGCGGCCTGCGCGCGCAGCACCTGCTTGGGCACGTTGGTCGGGCGCTGGCCGTTCACCGCGGGCGAGAACTCGCTGCCTTCGCGCTTGGCGTCGATCAGCGTGAGGCTGCCGCCCAGTCGCCACGGGCCGGTGCGGCCTTCGGCGCTGAGCTCGAGGCCGCGGTGCACGGCCTTGCCGTCGTTGCGGCCGATGCAGTCGGCGCCGGCGTTGCTGCAGGCGTCGATGTTGCTCATGGGGCGCGAGATGTCGAACCAGGCGGCCTGCCAGTTGAAGCCTTCCTGACCGCCCTTGAAGCCGATCTCCCACTGACGCGAGACCAGCGCCGGCAGCGCTTCGCCCGCGTTGGCGTACTGCGAAGCCTTGTTCGGCACGATCTGCGACTCGACGCCTTCGCCCCAGCTCGCATAGGCCAGCAGGCCCGGCTGCAGCGCATAGCTGATGGCGACCCAGGGCGTGGTGACGCCGTCCTTGTAGCCGGTGGGACGCGAGCCGTCGGTGCGCACGCTGTCGCGGTCGAGCCGTGTGTGGCGCAGGCCGACCCAGGTCGTGAGCCGGGTGTTCCAGCGGATTGCATCCTGCAGCGACAGTTCGGTCGAGCGTTCGTCGCGGTTCGTGTTCGGGTCGTAGACCGCCGGTTCCAGCGGCACGACGGCCGTGCCCCAAATGGTGCCGGGCGTGCTCAGGAAGGTGTTGGTCTGGTCCTGGAATCGGTTGCGCACGCGGCTCGAGAGCAGGCCGATCGACAGGTCGTGCCGCACGCTGCCGGTCATGGCCTGGCCCTTGAGATTCAGGCTGCCCGCGGTTTGCGTGCGACGTTCGTTCTCGCTGCGGAAATCGTAGAGATCGAAGCTGCCGTCGGCGCAGTAGCGGTCGTAGTTGCCTTCGGCACTGCAGCCGAACGCATAGGCCAGGCGGTCGTCGCTCTTCAGGCGCTGCTGTCCGATCTGTGCGCTCCAGCGCCAGTCGGCATTGATGGCCTGCGTGAAGCGCAGCGTGCCGGTGAGCCCTTCGAACACCGAGGGTTGCGACCAGGGCTGGTTGTTGATGTTGATGCGCGGGTCCATCGGCGCGGGCAACGTGTTGCCGAGCAGGCTGAAGCCGTTCTGGCTGGGCTGCGTCTTCTTGCTGTATTCGATCTCGGCCTCGATCAGCGAGTCGCGCGTGACGCGCCAGTCGGCTGCCAGCGAGGCCATGTGGCGCTGGCCGTCGAGCGCGAAGGTGCGCGGCTTCAGGTCTTCGGCCGCGACGTTGAGCCGGTAGCCGAACTGGCGCTCGGCACCGAAGCGCCCGCCCAGGTCGACCGCGCCCAGCACGCTGCCGCGGCCCGAGACTTCGGCACGCACTTCACGCAGGTCGTTCTCGGTGGGCCGCTTCACCACGTAGTTGACCAGCCCGCCCGGCGCGCTGGTGCCGGCCTGAATGCCGCTGGTGCCGCGCAGGATCTCGACGCGCTCCTTGTTGTCCAGCGCGATCGCCGTCTCGGCGCTGATCGGCAGGCCCTCGCGCCGGTAGTTGAAGCGGTTGTCCAGCACGAAGCCGCGCACCGTCAGGTAATCCCAGTAGCCCGCCGAGTTGTAGGCGTCGGTGACCGAGGCGTCGAACTGCGTGAGGTCGGCCAGGCGGCGTGCACCGCTGGCCTGCATCTGCCGGCTGTCGACGATGGTGGCCGACAGCGGCACCTCCTTCAGGGGCAGGTCGCCGAAGCCGGAAATGTCGGCTTGCGGCGGGGCGCTGCGCGCGTCGATGGTGACGGGGGCCAGCGTGGCTTCCTGTTGCGCCTGGGCGGCGGCGCTCATGGAAAGCAGTGCGGCCGCAGCGGCCAGGGCGAGAGGGGAAAGGGCAGGAGAGCGAGCGACGGACATGGAAGCGAGGGCAGTCTGGAAAAAGGATGAGGATTCAGTGCATGCGGGCGCCGGCCGCGACCGCCGCGGTCAGCTGCGCGGCCGTGGCTTCGGGGTCATCGGCGGCGATCAGCGCGCGCACCATCGCGACCGATCCCACGCCGGTGCTCAACACGGCGGGCAGCTGCTCGGCATCGATGCCACCGATGGCCACCAGCGACTGGCCACGCAGCAGGCGCGCATAGGCCCTCAGGCGCGCGACGCCCTGCGGCGCGGTGGCCATCTTCTTGAGCGTGGTCGGGAACACCGCGCCCATCGCGATGTAGCTGGGGCTCACGGCATCGGCACGCACCATCTCGGCATAGCCGTGCGTGCTCACGCCCAGGCGCAGGCCGGCGGTGCGGATGCGCTGCAGGTCTTCAGCCGCGAGCGCGTCCAGGTCCTCCTGGCCCAGGTGCACGCCATAGGCGCCGGCCGCGATGGCGGCCTGCCAGTGGTCGTTGATGAACAGCAGTGCGGCGGTGCCGCGCACCGCTTCCACCGCGGCCCGCGTCTCGGCGTCGATGGCGGCCGCGTCGTCGGACTTGAAGCGCAGTTGCACCGTCGGCACGCCCGCGCGCGCCATGCGGCCGACCCAGGCGGCGTCGGGCAAGACTGCGTAGAGGCCCAGCCGCTCGGGGCAAGGCGCGAAGGCGTCGGCGCGCTGCGCGGGCGGCAGGGGCGACATGCCGAAATCTTCGGGCGTGTCGGGCCAGGCCTCGGCATCGAAATGACCGGTGCGCAGGGACTGGGCCTGCCAGGCGCGGGCCAGGCAATCGGCATCGACCTCGATGAAGCCGAGCTTGAGGCAGTTCTCCTTTGCGATGCGGTAGGCATGCGCCACGGCGTGTTCTTCGGCTGCGGCGGGTGTGGCCGATGCAGCCGTGCCGAGGCGTTCGCTGCAGGTCGCGACGGTGGCGGGGGCGGAGCGGTCGTCGTGGTTCATGTGTTCAGGAGGCCGAGTGATGCCAGAAGGGCGTGCCGAGAACCGGCGTGCTGGGTTGGGCCGCATCCTGCGCGGCCATGGCGCCGGCACGGTGGGCGGCGCGGCCGGCCTGCACGGCGTCGGAGAAGGCGCCTGCCATCGCGACCGGGTCCTGCGCCAGCGCCACCGCGGTGTTGAGCAGCACGCCGTCGTAGCCCCACTCCATCACCTGGCAGGCGTGCGAGGGCAGGCCCAGGCCGGCATCGACCAGCAGGGGCACGTCGAGCCGCTCGCGCAGCAGTTGCAGGGCATACGGATTGACGGGGCCGCGGCCGGTGCCGATGGGCGCGGCCCAGGGCATCACGGCCTGGCAGCCGACGTCGACCAACCGCTGGCACAGCACCAGGTCCTCGGTGCAGTAGGGCAGCACCTGGAAGCCGTCCCGGATCAGGTAGGAGGCCGCTTCGACCAGGTTCAGCGTGTCGGGCTGCAGCGTGTAGTCATCGCCGATGAGCTCGAGCTTGATCCACGGCGTGTCGAACAGCTCGCGCGCCATCTGCGCGGTGGCGATCACTTCCTGCACGCCGTGGCAGCCGGCGGTGTTGGGCAGCACCGGCACGTCGAGCCGCCGCAAGAGCGCCCAGAAGCCGTGGTCGTCGGTTGCGGCCGGTGCCTGCGCCGCGGTCTGCCGTCGCAGCGACGCGGTCAGCATCGCGGGCCGCGCGCGTTCGACTGCGGCCGCGAGCACGTCGGGCGACGGATAGCGCGCCGTGCCCAGCAGCAGGCGGCTGTGGAAGGTCTGGCCGTACAGCACCAGGGGATCGTCGGATGGGGATGGGCTCATGGTGTCAGCCTCCGGTGACAGGGCGGATGACCTCGATGCGGTCGTCGTCCTGGAGGGGGTGCGCCGCGTAGGTCGAACGCGGCACGAAGGCGCGGTTGACTGCCACGGCGAAAGGCGGCACGGCGGCCAGGGCCGCAAGGGCATCGGCCACCGTGGCCGGCGCGCTCAGCGTGTGCGGGATGTCGTTGATCAGCACGTTCATGCGGGGGTCTCCGTCGTCGTGAGGCCGAGGCGTTCCGCCAGCGCGGAGCGGCCTTCGGCCAGCCATTCCATCGCCATGTCGAGTATCGCCGGGGCGAGCATGAAACCGTGGCGGTAGAGGCCGTTGATCTGTAGCACGCGCGACGCCGGCTGGCGCAGCGCGGGCAGGTTGTCGGGCAGCGTCGGGCGGCACTGCGTGGCGATCTCGAGGATGCGGGCCTCGCCGAAGCCGCTGTGTACCGCATAGGCCGCGCTCAGCAGTTCGAGCGTGGAGCGCACGCTGGCCGGCGACATGTCGTTCGATTCGATCTCGGTCGCGCCGATCACGAACACGCCGCCGGGCTTGGGCGCGATGTACAGCGGATAGCGCGGGTGCACCAGCCGGGTCGGTCGCGTCAGGCCCACTTCGGGCGCATGCACGCGGATCACCTCGCCGCGCACGCCGCGCAGCGCGGGCCATTGCGGCAATGCGCCCAGGCCGCGGCAGTCGATCACGCGCTCGTCGGCACCCGGCGTGAAGTCGTCGGGCGACCGGGGCGCATGCCAGTGCAGCTGCACGTTCGGCAGCGCCTCCAGTTCAGCCCGCAGTGCGGCCAGCAGCGCGCGGTTGTCGAGCTGGCCTTCTTCCGGCAGGAACAGGCCCTGCCCGAAGCGCGTGCCGAGCGCGGGCTCGAGCGCCGCGATGCCGGCCGCGTCCACGCGCTGCATGGCCGGCAGTTCGGGCACCTGTGCCGCGGTGCGTTCGAGCACGCGCGCCAGGCGCACCGCCTCGGCCGCATCCTGCCGGTGCCACAGCACCAGCGTGCCTTCGCGCTGGAAGAAGACCGGCGTCGCAAGCGAGGCCAGCAGCGCGGGCCAGCGGCCCAGCGCGTAGCGGCCCATGCGCACCACCGACAGCGGCGCGACCGCCGACTCGGCCAGCGGCGCGAGCATCGCCGCGGCCACGCGCGCGGCGGCGCCATCGGCCTCCGGGCCGCCCGCATCGAACAGCGCGACCCGGCAACCGGCACGCGCCAGCGCGAGCGCCATCAGCCGGCCCATCAGGCCGGCGCCGAGCACGCTCGCGGTATCGAAAGGCAGTGTTTTCATTGAATTGATTCGACGGCGGATCGCCACCATCGCCCATAATTTTCGGCATGACGAACCCACCGACCTCCGTGCTTCCTTCTGCGCAACGCTACGCCCGTGTGCTGTCCATCGCGGGCTCCGACAGCGGCGGCGGCGCGGGCATTCAGGCCGACCTCAAGACCTTCGCGGCGCTGGGCTGCTACGGCATGACCGCCATCACCGCGCTCACCGCGCAGAACACGCTGGGCGTGCGCGGCATCCACGGCGTGCCGCCGGCATTTCTTAAGGCGCAGATCCAGGCGGTGGTCGAGGACATCGGCGTCGACGCGGTCAAGCTCGGCATGCTGCACGCGCCCGAGGTGGTCGAAGTCGTGGTCTGGGCCATCGACCACTACGGCCTGCGCAACGTGGTGCTCGACCCCGTGATGATCGCCACCAGCGGCGACCGCCTGATCGCTCCCGCGACCGTCGACGTGCTGGTGCGCGAGCTGTTCCCGCGCGCCGCCGTCGTGACGCCCAACCTCGACGAGGCCGCGCTGCTGATCGGCCATGCGATCGACGGCATCGGTGCGCTCGACGGCGCAACCGATGAACTGTTGGCGCTCGGCGCGCAAGGCGTGTTGCTCAAGGGCGGGCATCTGCCGGGCGACGAGGTGGTCGACGTGCTGCTGCAGCACGGCGGCGCGCGCCATCGCTATGCCTCGGCACGCATCGCCAGCCGCAACCTGCACGGCACCGGCTGCACGCTGTCGTCGGCCATCGCCGCGCACCTGGCGCTGGGCCATGCGCTGCCCGAGGCCGTGGCGCTGGCGCGCGCTTATGTGCTCGGCGCGATGGCGGCCGGCGTCGATGTGGTGGTGGGCGCGGGGCATGGTCCGCTCAACCATGGCTTCGCGCCAGTGCCGACCCATCGTTTTGCGCAGGTGACTGCGGCTTCGGTCGTGTGAGCCAGGCCAGCACGAAGCTCAGCGTCAGCGTGGGCAGCGCCGAGCCCCACTGAGGTGCCCAGGCCGCGCAGCCGTGGTACAGCGCGATGCCCGCGAGCCACAGCCCGGCCGCGACCGGATCGATGCGGCGCGGCGTGACCACCGTCGACGCACCCGTCCCCAGCCGGCCCAGGATCACGCCGTAGAGCGGCACGAAGACCGAACTCAGCATCAGCAGGAAGGGCTCGAGCGTGTGCATCGGCAGCACCAGCGCGAAGGCGATGCACACGGCGGCCAGCACCAGTCCCCAGCGCCGAACGCTCCAGCGCGGGCGCAGGCTGTGGGCCGAGACCGAACCCGAGTAGACGTCGCCGTAGGCGTTGTCCAGTTCGTCGATCAGGATCAGGCCGAGCGCGAGCAGGCCGCCTTGCGCGAGCAGCAGCGCGGTCACGAGGTTGGTGCCCGGCTCGGCCACGCTGACCACCATCACGCCCAGCGCATAGCACCAGACATTGGCGACGCCGTAGCCCAGCCAGGTGCCGCCGAAAGCACCACCCAGGCCGCGGCCCGCGCGCCGGCCGTGCCGTGCGTAGTCGGCCACCAGCGGCAGCCAGGACACGGGCATCGCGATCACCAGATCGAGCGCGCCGAACATGCCCATGCTGCCGTTGCCGGGGCGCGACCAGAAGGTGTCGAAGCCCTTGGCCTGGAGTTGCGACGCGAACTGCCAGGTCAGCCACAGCAGCGAGAGCACCACCAGCGGCAGGCCGAAGCGGCTCACGAAGCGGCGCACCAGCGTCACCATCGAGCCGGCGAGCAAGGCCAGCAGCACGCCGCCCCAGAGCAGCGTGGTCAGCAGCGTGCCGAGCGCACCGTTGGCATCGAGGCCGAAGGCGCGCTGCGTGAGCGCCTGCGTGCCCTCGCGCATCACCACGAGTTCGAAGGTGGTCCAGCCGATCAGCTGCACGATGTTGAGCAGCACCGGCAGCCGCGCGAAGGCGCTGCCGTAGGTCGCATGCATCAGCCCCGCGCTGGCCAGGCCGCTCTCGCAGCCCAGCCGCGCGGTCCAGGCGAGCAGCGCCGCGCCGATGCACGAACCCACGAGGATCGCGACCGTCGCGTCGCGCGTGCCCACGGCCGGCACCAGGTAGGCGCCGATCTGCATCACGAGCAATCCGACACCCAGGCTGAACCACAGCGACGCATGGTCGTGCCAACCGAAGACGCGGCTGGACAGGGGCAGGGGGGTGAGCGCCTCGTTGCCGCGCGGCGCGGCGGGCGTCGAGGCAGCAGAAGTCGTTGTCGTCGGAGTCGTTGCCATTCATTTGCTCCAGTGCAAATTCTTTGGCAGGTGGGCGTGGCCCGAATGCGCAAGGCACGCACCTGGACTCGACGGAGCGGGCGTGACGACGTGGCGGTTTCGGACCGGCTTCCCTGCGCGAGGATTACCTCGGGCCACCTAAATAAATAAGCGGATGTACAGGTTCAAAGGGTGTGATCTCAGCCGGTCCGAGCGATCGGGCCAGCACCCCTAGCGAGAGCCGCGATCATAAGAGGAAAACGCTCGTGTACATTCCGAAACGTACAAGGAGGCGCGGATGTCAGAGGTAGAACGGTTTATGGACTTTTGCGGAGCGCTGCCGCCAAGGCCGGGCCTTCGCACGTCGATATCGGACCGGACCGCTCGGATCACGAGCTTGAACTCGGATTTCCGCGCTCGACGCCTGTGACGGTTCAGCTCTACAACACCGCTACACGCCGCATCGAGCCGCTCGCTCCGCTCGAGCCCGGTCGCGTGCGGCTCTACGCTTGCGGTCCGACGGTCTACAAGCACGCCCACATTGGCAACCTGCGGACCTATGTGTTCGAGGACGTGCTGGTGCGCGTGCTCCAGCGCGCGGGCCATGCGGTGACCCATGTGATGAACGTGACCGACGTCGGCCATCTGCAATCGGATGCCGATGAAGGCGAAGACAAGATGGTGCTTTCGGCGCGGCAGGAACAGCGCTCACCGTGGGATATCGCGCGCCACTACGAGTCTGAGTTCTTCCGGCATGCGGCCTTGCTGAACATCCGTCGGCCAGGCATCGTCTGCCGCGCAACCGACCATGTCGACGAGATGATTGCGATGGTGCAGCTATTGCAGGACAAGGGGTTCGCCTACGAAAGCGGCGGCAACGTGTACTTCGATATCGCGAAGTTTCCCGCCTATGCCGACTTCGCCGGCTTGCGGCTCGACGAGCTCGCGCCCACCGAGCGGGTCGAGACAGACGCGCGCAAGCGCCAGCAGGCCGATTTCGCGCTGTGGTTCTCGCAGTCGAAATTTCCGCACCAGATCATGCAATGGGATTCACCGTGGGGCCGCGGCTTCCCCGGCTGGCATATCGAATGCTCGGCGATGGCTGGCAAGTATCTTGGCGAGCATGTCGACATCCACTGCGGTGGTGTGGACCATGTTCGGGTCCACCACACCAACGAGATCGCACAGTCCGAGTGCTGCTTCGGTCACCGCTGGGTGGGCCACTGGTTTCATTGCGACTTCCTCGAACTGGACAGCGGCAAGATGTCCAAGTCCAGTGGCGATGCGCTGACGGTGGACAGCCTTACCGGGCGTGGGCTGGACCCGTTGGCTTTTCGCTATCTCGTGCTGACCTCGCACTACCGGGGTTCGCTGCGCTTCAGCTTCGAGGCACTGGACACTGCGGCGCGGAGCTATGCCGGGCTGAAACGTCGGGTCGGTGAACTGCGTGCCGCATGTGGTCGCGAGGGCCACGGCGTTCATTCCGTCAGTGCCGATTCTCTGCGTGGCCTTGCCCATGCGCGGGCTTTCGACGCTGCCCTGCTCCACGACCTGCGCACACCGATGGCGATGGCGGTGGTATGGGCCGTGTTGAAGGACGACGGGCTCACCGCCGCGGAAAAGCTGGCGCTCATCTTCGATTTCGACATCGTCCTGGGTCTGAGCCTCGATCGCTGCGCGCCAGCATCGGAGGGTGACTCGACCATCGAAGGCGACGCTGGCGAGATTGCCGCATTGCAGATGGCCCGCGCAGCTGCCCGTGCAGCGCGCGACTGGGCGGAGGCAGACCGGCTGCGCGCTTTGCTGGTCGCACTTGGCGTAGACGTACGTGATGGCAAGGGTTGAGCCCTTGCGCCTACCTGGCGGGCGACCCGAAGTCACTCGGGTTGCGCCGAAGTGAGCTGTCCGAGCAGTTGGCAAAATTTGATGAGGAGACCCAGCTACTGGCCGATCTCGATCGGTTGACCAAGGCCAAGAAGCAAAAGAAGGCCATGCTCAGCCGCCACCTCGGCGCCGCAGCGGGCGAAGTTGCGGCGCACGCGAAGTGCTACCTGCATGCCTAGGGTTTCATGGGCATCCGGTCCGTGATGCTCGACGAAAACGATTGTGACCCTGGTCCTGGACGGTCGCGCACGCCTGGACTTCGGCGCCAGCAAGCCCTCAATCGTTCTGACTGCATTCACGACGCAGTCATGGAGCATGCCTTGGGTAAAGGCTCTCCGCACTTGGGCGTCATCGTCATTGACTCGACAACTAAACCTACACGTACGAGAACGACATCCTGTCGGGCGCAGGCGTGAAGAAGGCTGTGCCGCCGCCCCGTGTGCAAGGCGAAGTGTTTATCAATGGACGCGGCCAGGTTGTTCTTGAGCATGTCATTCAGCGTTGCGCTGACGATTGTCGAGTTGCGCCGCAAACTGTTTCTGCAGTCGCGCATCGCCCCTTACACGGGCGTCTCCAAAGCCACCGCCAGCCATGTGCTGCGGCGAGCCGGTCTGTCAAAGTTCAGCGACTTGGCGCCCGCTGATCCGGTGCAACGCTATGAGCGGGAAGCGCCAGGCGATCTGCTGCACATCGACATCAAGAAGCTGGGTCGCTTCTCCGACGTGGGGCACAGAATTACTGGCGACTACAGCAAGCGAACGAAGGGGCTTGGCTGGGAATATCTGTTTGTGGCCATCGACGATCATGCGCGCGTCGCCTTCACTGACATGCGGCCCGACGAGTGCAAAGACAGAGCGAGAGCTTCCTGCGCACTGCTGTCGCGTACTTCGCCAGGATGGGGGTGAAAGTCCAGCGTCTGATCATGGACAACGGACCAGCCTTCCATTCGTTCGCGTTCCGGGATGCTTGCGTCGAACTGGGCATCAAGCAGAAGTTCACTCGAGCCTACCGACCGCAGACCAACGGCAAAGCTGAACGGTTTATCCAGTCAGCGCTGCGCGAGTGGGCTTATGGCCGCGCCTACGCCTACGCCTACGACCGTCGTGCAGCCTTGCCCTTCTGGAGTCACTTCTACAACTGGCACCGCCCACATCACGGCATCGCATGCCAGCCGCCTATGTCGCGAATCTCGAAGTCACCAAAGAACCTCTTGACTCTTCACAGCTAGCGCCCCCTGCGCGTTGCCCGAGCATGGCCCCTCGCAGGGGCGGCTCTCAGCGCATCCGATGCCAATCTGCTGTAGCAGCCCATGCGCGAAACAACGGCGCGGCGGTCGTCGGATCTGTGTCGTACAGATTCAAATGAATGCCGGGCGAGAAGCTTCGAAAGATCTGCTTCGCATCCTCGGTCCAGTTGAGCATGGCCATCGACCAGTCGTTGAACATTCTTCGCGGGACGGCTCTGCGCTCCAAGACCTTGACGTCGGCGTGGCGCGCATCGGGGAGGATGCGCGCAAACAACGATTCAACGGCGTCTTCGCTCCCCTCCAGGTACTGAAGGCAAACACCCTCCAGCACTGCCAGGCCTCCCGTGATTTCAAGCGGAGGATTGTTTTTCTGCGCCTGTCTCAACAGGGCACCGATGTCGATGGAGGGGGTGACACGGCTCGTGTAGATCAGTCGGTAGAAGGGCAGAGAGGGCAGAGTTTCTGACATCCGCTGGATGGTATGCCTTGGAACGCGGGATGCGTGCAAGTGAACACCCCGACGTTCTCATCGTCCCGGCGCTCGATCATGCCCAATGAGCAGGCACCGGAAAGCTAGAAGCGATGCCGTTGCGCGCTGAGATAAGCGTTGCGCGACGGCAATAGGTGCGCGTCACACAAGGCGACCAATGCTTCGCGATCCCCGGCGCGCAACGCCTCGATCATCTTCCAGTGATCCTGGCGAGCCTGTTCGCGGTGGTCGGCAGAAACCAGCGACGCGAACCGAATGGGATGCGTCTGCCGGGCGTACTCGGCGATGGCCTTGCGCAGCGTCTCGCTGCTGGCCAGGCTGAACAACTCCTGGTGAAACGCGAGGTTGACCCGAAACACGGTTCGGGCGTCCCCCGCGGCCACTGCAGCATCGTGTTGCCGTTGAATCCCGATCAGGCGGTCCAGGCGCTCGGGTGGCACGGGCATGACGACGCGCCGGGCCGCTTCCGTTTCGAGCAGGCCTCGAAGTTCGTAGAGCTCCCGAACCTCCTGGACCGTGAAGGATCGGACCACTGCGCCGACGTTCTTTCGGCGCTCGATCAGCCCCATGCGATCCAGGGCCGCCAGGGCATCGCGCGTCACATGCCGCTTGACCTGGAACCGTTCCATCAGCTCGTCTTCGACCAGACGCTCGCGCGGGTGAAGGCGGCCGAAGACCACATCCTCTTCCAGGGCCGCGATCATGGACGCCAATGCATCGGCGGGGCTGACGGCAGCGTCGAAACTCTGGAATTGCGATGAGGGCGACAAGGTGGCTGGCAACAACATGGGGTTGGAGACGATGGGGCAAACGCCCGACGCTCGATCGAACGAGCGGGGCGCCTGCGATTGTTGCCGATCCGCCTGTCAGCCTGTCAGGCCGGGTCCGATCCCGAGCGCGGCACCTTGCCGCGCATCTGTGCGGCGCGCAGGAAATCGAAGTCCACGCCCTGGTCGGCTTGCGTCACGGTCGTCAGGAAGAGCTTGCGATAGCCACGGTCTGCCGTGGGCACGACGACCGGCGTTTCCACGGCCCGCTTGGCCAATTCCTCGTCCGTCACATGAAGCGTCAGCTCCCGTCGAGACACCGACAGCGTGATGCGGTCACCATTGCGGACATAGGCCAGCGGACCGCCGACCGCCGATTCCGGCGTCACATGCAGCACGATCGTGCCGAAGGCGGTGCCGCTCATGCGGCCGTCGGAGATCCGGACGATGTCCTTGACGCCGGCGCGAGCGAGCTTGAGCGGAATCGGAATGTAGCCCGCCTCCGGCATGCCCGGCGCACCCTTGGGACCGATGTTCTTGAGCACCAGGATGTCGTCGGCCGTCACGTCCAGCGCATCGCTGTCGATGCGGTTGGCGAGGTCCTGCGCGTTCTCGAACACCACCGCGCGGCCTTCGTGCTCCATCAACTTGGGATGGGCCGCGGACTGCTTGATGATGGCCCCACCCGGCGCAAGATTGCCTTGCAGGACGGCAATCCCGCCCTGCGGATAGATGGGGTTGTCCCGTGTGCGCACCACGGTTTGCGCGAAACCGGGGCCGGCGCTTTCGATTTCCTCGCCCAGCGTCCTGCCCGTCACTGTCAGCGCGTCCAGGTTGAGCAGCGGCTTGAGCTCACGCAACAGCGTCGCCATTCCACCCGCATGGTGGAAATCCTCCATGTAGTGATCGCCCGATGGTTTCAGGTCCAGCAGCACGGGCGTGTCCCGGCCCATGTGGTCCAGCGCCTTGAGATCGATGTCCAGACCCATGCGACCCGCAATGGCCGCCAGGTGAACGATGCCGTTGGTCGAACCCCCGATGGCCAGGAGCACGCGCATGGCGTTTTCGAATGCGGCGGGCGTGAGGATCTTGTCGATGGTCAGCCGCTCGCGCGCGATGCGGACGGCCTCGGTGCCGGTCTGCTCCGCCACGCGGATGCGGTCCGCCGTCACAGCCGGCGGCGAAGCGCCGCCAGGCACGGTCATGCCGAGCGCTTCCGCAATGCAGGCCATCGTGCTGGCCGTGCCCATGACCGAGCAGGTGCCCACGCTGGCCACCAACTGGTTGTTCACATCCGCAATCTCTTCCGCGTCGATTTCTTCGGCGCGAAATTTGCCCCAGTAGCGCCGGCAATCCGTGCAGGCGCCCACCCGCTGGCTGCGGTGCGAGCCGGTGAGCATGGAGCCGGTGATCAACTGGATGGCAGGCAATCCGGCCGATGCAGCCCCCATCAGCTGTGCAGGCACCGTCTTGTCGCAACCTCCGATGAGCACCACGGAATCCATCGGCTGCGCGCGAATCATCTCCTCCGTGTCCATCGACATCAGATTGCGCAGATACATGCTCGTCGGCGCCGAAAAGCTCTCGTGGATCGAGATGGTCGGGAAGTCCATCGGCAGGCCGCCGGCCAGCATGACGCCGCGCTTCACCGCTTCGATCAGCTGAGGTGCGTTCCCGTGGCAGGGGTTGTAGGCACTGCCCGTGTTGACGATGCCCACCACCGGTCGATCCAGGGCCGAGTCGGTGTAGCCCGCCCCCTTGATGAAGGCTTTGCGCAAGAAGAGCGAGAAGCCACGGTCTCCGTAGTTCGTCAGGCCTTTGGAGATGCCTTGAGCGGCATCCGCGGGGGCAATGTCGTGGTTGGCGTCGGCTGCAGGCTTGTGGGCGTCTGTCATGGGGGCTCTTGGAGGGTGGTTGTGAACCCGTTCGTGCGGGGGCGTGCTGCAGGTTACGAGCGCAGACTTCAATCCCCAATAGGGTTATTGCTAGGATTATCAATAATTATATTGCCTATAGTGGCGCCCAGTCGGGTCCTTGCCGGCCCCTCGCTTTTTCATCCCAGAACCGAAGGCTTCCGTGACCTGTCCCACTCCCCGATCCAACCCCTCGATGTGCCGCCGTGCCGCGATGTTTGCGCTGACCAGCCTCGTCGCGGTTGCTGCGCTGCCTGCCATGGCGCAGACCTATCCCGAACGCCCGATCAAGCTGGTGGTGCCCTACACCGCGGGCGGCGCCACGGACGTGATCGGACGGGTCGTGGGCCTGCAGTTGGCAAACGCGTTGGGCCAACCGGTCGTCGTGGACAACAGGGCGGGCGCCGCCGGCAATCTGGGTGCCGCATTTGTGGCCAGGGAAAAGCCCGACGGCTACACGCTGCTCCTCGGCGCGTTGACCAGCCATTCGATCAACAGCGTGCTGCAGCCGGCCACGGCCGGCTTCGACATGGAAAAGAGCTTCACACCGATTTCGATCGTGGGCCGCGTGCCGCTGGTCGTGGTGGTCGGTCCTTCGGTGAAGGCGACCAATCTCAAGGAATTCATCGCCCTCGCCAGGAGCAAGCCGGGGGGTCTGAACTACGGCTCGTCCGGCAACGGATCGCCGCAGCATCTGGCCGCCGAATTGTTCAAGCGGCAGGCGGATGTCCAGATCACGCACGTCCCCTACAAGGGCAGCCCGCAGGCACTGAACGACCTGATGGGCGGCCAGGTGGATGTCGCATTCGACACCTTGCCGGCCACCCAAGCGTTCATCAAGGGTGGCAAGCTGCGTGCATTGGCGGTGACCACGCCCACGCGCCAGGCGGCGATTCCCGATGTGCCCACCGTCGCCGAAGCAGGCCTGACGGGGGGCGAGATCACGTCGATGTTCGGTGTGCTGGGGCCTGCAGGTCTGCCCGAGCCGATCCTGGCCAAGCTCAGCGCCGCGTTGAAAGATGCCATGGAGAAAAAGGAAGTGAAGGATTCGCTGCTTGCACAAGGGGCCGCGCCGGTCTACACGACCCCGGCCGAAACGCGTCGGCAGATCCAGGCCGAGGTCGCACGCTGGTCGAAGGTCATCAAGGACGCTGGCATCAAGGCGGACTGATCCACGCGTGAGTTGCTGTCGCGGCGAACAGTCGTTCTGTCCACATCGGGTTTGGTTCTGCTTCGGACGGGCCACTCCAGGCGCTGTGCTGCCTTTCTACGGAGGGTGAGCGGCGTACGGCAGAATCCGGCCGAAACGGCCCTCGCGCTGGGGGGGCGGATGAACCGGTCTTAGGAGTTTTCGTGTACGTATCGACGCACCACGCACAGCCCGACGTTGTCGAAGCCCACGCCTTGATGGAGGCCTACCCGCTGGGCGCGTGGGTCGCACCCAGCAGCGAAGGGCTGGTCGCAAACCATGTGCCCTTTCTGCTCGACAGGTCACGGGGCCAGTACGGGACGCTTCTGGGTCACGTGTCGCGCGCCAATCCCGTGTGGAAGCAGCTCCTCGCATCGGAACATTCGGTGGTGATGTTCCAGGGCCCTCAGTCGTACATCACGCCAGGCTGGTACCCGGGCAAGCAGGAACACGGGAAAGTCGTTCCCACCTGGAACTACGTGGTCGCACACGCACACGGCGTGGCCCGCGCCATCGACGACAAGGACTGGCTGCGCGACATGCTGGTTCGCTTGACGGCTTTTCACGAATCCTCGCGCCAGCCGGCTTGGAAGTTGACAGACGCACCAGCGGCTTTCATCGACAAGCTGCTGGGCGCGGTGGTAGGCATCGAGATTCCCATCGAACGCCTGGTCGGAAAACTCAAGGCCAGTCAGGACGAGGCGTGGCAAGACAGGCTGGGGACCCTCGCAGGCCTCGCGGCCGAAGGCACCGACGGCGCTGCGGCAATGGCTTCCCTCGTCGAGCACGCCATGTCCGGGCGCGAACACGGCTGATCGACCTGCGAGGGTTGCGACGCGGACTGCCGCACCCCGCTCAAGGCGCCCTGTCCGTTGCCGCCGGAACGCCGACGGCCTTCACCGCAGGCGGCGCGATCAGCACCATCGCGCCGTCCTGCCCGCGACGGATGCGCAGGCGCGTGCCGTCCAGCAATCTGTCGAGCGCCGCATCGGCCGCGATCTTTCCCTTGACGCCCCGCGTCGACAGGTCCTTGACGTCTTCCACCTTGTAGATGAGCTGCACGCCGGACTGCGCAATGTAGGCATCGAGTGCCGGCCGGAGTTCGCCGCCGCGAACGTCGAAATCCCGGGTGTGGGCGCCGGACAGGCCCGTCGTCAGCAAGCATCCGAGCGCGACGGCCATGCACCGGCCTGCGCAGGTATGGAGGAGGGGGGTCTGCCTCCAGAATCGAGTCATGTAGGTGTATTTCCGGCGAGATGGTTCTTGTTACCCCCATGAGACGAGCGCGGCGGCGCTTTCCGGTAACGGGGTGCCCCATTTCAGTGCCGCCTAGAATTTCTTGGTGCTTTCCGCCGTGCGTTACCGGAAATCTGCTGGCCGTTCGTCTCAGTGTCTGTCGTCAATCCCGGCGACGAGCCGTCACCCCATCCGGCCATTCCCAGGAGCGCTTTTTTGGTTCTCAGTGACTTGGACAACTGGTTCGTCAGGGAAGTGCTGCCCATGGAGGCCGCGCTCACGCGCTTCCTTCGCCGCAACTGGCGCGACGACGCCGAAATACCTGACTTGCGTCAGGACGTCTACATGCGCATCTATGAATCAGCGGCCAAGGCCATGCCCGAACTGGTGAAACCCTTCGTCTTCGCCACCGCGCGCAACCTGCTGATCGACCGTGCACGGCGGTCGCAGATCGTGTCGATCGAGATCATCGCCGACCTCGATGCGCTCGATTTCTCGGCCGACGAACTCACGCCCGAACGCCACGCCTCGGGCCGCGGCGAGTTGCGGCTGCTGCAGACGGCGCTCGATGCCTTGCCGTCCAAGTGCCGCCGCGTGGTGGAGATGCGCAAGATCGAAGGCCTGTCGCAGCGCGAGGTCGCCACGCAGTTGGGCATCACCGAAGACACCGTCGAGCGGCAGGTGTCGCGGGGCGTGCGGGCGCTGGCGGATGCGCTGCTCTCCGAAGGGGTGCTGCTCGACACCAAGGCCTTCGGTCGGGCGCAGAACGAAAAGAGGCTCTCGACATGACAGAAGCCGAACGCATCGAATCCGCCGCCGCCGACTGGCTGGCGCGCCGCGACAGCGGTACCTGGACCGAGGCCGACGCGCACAAGCTCGACGCCTGGATCGCCGAATCGATCGCGCACCGTGTGGCCTGGCTCCGGTTGTCCAGCGTCTGGCAGCGCAGCGACCGGCTGGGCGCGTTGCGCACCCCACCGCCGATGCCTGCCCCGACTCCGACCCCCGCGCCCGCCGCTGCACCGCAGCCGCAACCCGCATGGCCGGCCCGGCGCCTGTCGCGCTTTTCGTTGCAGCGCATCGCCGCCGGCATGCTGGTCGCGGTCGCCGGCACCGCCTGGCTCGGCTGGCAGCACATGCAGGAAGAGGGGGGCCAGCACTACGCCACCGCCGTGGGGGCGCGCCAGTCGGTGGCGCTGCCCGACGGATCGAAGCTCACGCTGAACACCGCCACGCAGCTGCGCGCCGCCGTCAACGACAGCGGGCGCAAGGTCTGGCTCGACGCGGGCGAGGCCTATTTCGACATCGCACACGACAAGGCCCACCCCTTCGTCGTGATCGCGGGCGACCGCCGCATCACCGTGCTGGGCACGCGCTTTCTCGTGCGGCGCCAGGGCGACCAGGTGAACGTGACGGTGGAAGAGGGGCGGGTGCAGATCGCATCGGCCAAGCCCGACGCGAAGAGTGCCGAGCCCACCGTGCTCACGCGCAACCAGGCCGCCGTCACGCGTGCCGAAAACGTGCTGGTGATGTCGAAGGCGCCCAAGCAGGTCGACGACGAACTGCGCTGGCGCGAAGGCAAGCTGGTGTTCGACCAGACCACGCTGGGCGATGCGGCCGCGCAGTTCAACCGCTACAACACGCGCAAGCTGGTGATCGCCGATCCGGCCATCGCGCAGGTGCGCATCGGCGGCAGCTTCGATGCCAACAACATGAGCGGGTTCGTGGCCCTGCTCAAGCAGGGTTTTGGCCTGGCGGTACAGGACAGTGGCAACGAAATCAGAATTTCGAACTAGCTTATTACCGGAATGTGACCGGGCGTTCGTCTCAGTGGATACCAAAACAAACACCACTCTGGAGACCCCCATGAATCGCATCGCGCAAGGCCTCGGCCAGCCCGCCAAGAAGAAGCAGACGAAGAAGAAACGCCCTTCGGCGGCGATCCGTCATTGGGTCCTCGGTGGCACCTGGGCATTGATGAGCGGGCTGCCCGTGCTGGTGCATGCGCAGGCGCAGATCCAGGCGCAGCAGGCCTTCGACATCGGCGGCGGCGACCTGAAGACCGCGCTCGATGCCTACGTCGCGCAGGGCGGCGTGCAACTGCTCTACAAGGTCGACGACGTGAAGGGCTTGACGACACGCGGCGTGAAGGGCGCGCTGTCGTCGCAGGACGCGCTGTCGCGCCTGCTCGAAGGCACGCCGCTGCTTACGCGCCGCGGCGCAGACGGCGCGATCGTGATCCATGCCGCCGCACCGGTGGCGGCGGCGGTGGCGATGCCATCGACCGAAGCACCGCAGTCGCTCGACAGCGTCACTGTCACGGCCACGCGCCGTCGTGAGCCGATCCGCGAAGTGCCGATGCAGGTCAACGTGATGAAGGCCGAGACGCTGGAGCGCGCCGGCGCCAAGAACCTGGCCGACTACGTGGCCGAGCAGCCGGGCGTGAACCTCACGAGCAGCGGCAGCGTGGGCGGCATCCTGACCATGCGCGGGCTGACCACCGGCCCGTCGCAGGGCATCGCGACGGTCGGCGTGTACGTCGACGACGTCGCCACGGGCCTGAGCTCGGCCGGCGCGCTCGCCGGCTCGACGCCGCTGGACATGGGCATGCTCGACCTGCATCACATCGAAGTACTGCGCGGCCCGCAGGGCACGCTGTACGGAGCGGGCGCGATGAGCGGCGTGCTCAAGTACGTGACCAACCAGCCCGACACCCTGGAGTTCGGCGGCTCGGTCAAGTTCGGCACCTCCTGGACGCAGGACGGCGGCATGGGTTTCACGACCGGTGCGGTGCTCAACGTGCCGATCAAGGAGGACGTGGCGGCCGTGCGCTTCGCCGCCTTCACCGATCGGCTGGGCGGCAGCTACGACGCCGTGGGACGCGCGGCGGGGCAGGACATCGACCGCGGCCACACCGACGGCGGCCGGGTCTCGCTGCTGGTGACGCCCACGAAAGAGCTCACGGTGCGTCTCACTGGCATGGTGCAGGACGTGAAGCGCAAGGGCCTGGGCTTCGAGGACATGGACAAGCGGACCGGCCGCCCGTGGGGCGCTGAGCGCACGCGGCAGCGGTCGCTCCCCGAGCCGTACGAAAACCGCACGCAACTGTTCGGCCTCGACGTGGAGTACGACTTCGGCTGGGCCCGCCTGAACTCGATCACCTCCGCGCAGGACGTGAAAATCCACAACACCGTGGACGTCACCCGCATCTACGGGCCGACCTTGAGCGCGCTGCGCCTGCCGGTGGTTTCGGCGCCGATCAACAGCGTCGTGGAGCAGCACCGGATCAGCCAGGAGTTCCGCCTGACCTCGCGCTCGGGCACCACCTTCGAATGGCTGGCCGGTCTCTATCTGAACCGCGAGCGCGGCGCCAACAACGGGGGATTGGACGCCAACCTGGCCGGCGGTCTGGGCACCATGAGCCTGCTGTCGTCGACGCAGTTCTCGCGCTACCGCGAGACGGCCGCCTATGGCGACGTCACCTGGAACATGACGCCTGCGTTCTCGCTCACCGGCGGCGTCCGGCTGGCGCACAACAGCCAGAACTACAGCAGCCGCCAGAGCGGCCGGCTGGTCGGCGCGGTCGACGCGGACGCCGCCGGAACCTCGTCGGAAAGCCCCATCACCTACCTCGCCGCCGCCAAGTACACGCTGTCGGAAACCAGCAACGTGTACTTCCGCGCGGCGAGCGGCTACCGCCCAGGCGGCCCGAACGTGCTGAAGGCCGACACCAACCGCAACATCGTGCAGCCGATGTACCAGTCCGACTCGCTGTGGAGCTACGAGCTCGGCTACAAGGCCGACCTGCTGGACCGCACGCTGTCGCTGGAAGCCGCGCTCTACGACATCGAGTGGCGTGACGTGCAGCAGCCCACGCGCAGCGGCGGCTTCGTGTTCGTCACCAACGCGGGGGGCGCCCGCATCAAGGGCGGGGAACTCACGCTCAACTGGAAGCCCGCCAAGGACTGGCGCTTCATCGCCAACGCGGCACTCATCGATGCGCGCCTGACCGAGGACGCCAAGGGCCTCGAGGCCAAGGCGGGCACCCGCCTGCCCCAGACGCCACGCTTCGCGACCACGCTGGGCGTGACGCGCAACCTCAGCATCGCTGATCGGCCGGCCTATGTCGGCGTCAGCGCACGCTACACAGGCAAGCGCGACGCGGGCTATCCCGGCAGTTCGATCATCCCGAGCGTCAAGCTGCCGGCCTACACGCTGGTCGATCTGCAGGCGGGCATCGACTTCCAGCGCTTCAGCGTTTCGGCGTACGTGCGCAACTTGGCAAACAAGCGCGGCATCCTGTCGATCGACACCAGCCCGACAGGGAACCCGAACCTGGTGCAGGCGGCGCTGGCGCCCTCGCGCAGCATCGGCGTGTCCGTCAACGTTCCGTTCTGAGATGTCGAGCCTTACTCCGCTGGTGGCCGGGTTGCCGCCGGATGCCACACGTCCCTCAGCGCAAGAAACGACACGAAAAGCGCCGCGCAGCGCCTGGTATGCGCTGGCGGTTCTCATCATCGCGACGGTGCTGGGGTCGATCGACAAGGTCATCCTCACGCTGCTGACGGAGCCGATCCGCCAGACGCTGTCGCTGTCCGATACGCAGATCGGGCTGCTGCAGGGCGCGGGCATCGTGCTGTTCACCGGCATCGCCACCATGCCGCTGGGCTGGCTCAGCGACCGCTACGACCGGCGCGTGGTGCTCGCGGCCTGCGTGGTGCTGTGGAGCGCCGCCACGGCCATGCGCGGCACGGCCATGGACTACGGCGTGCTGTTCGTCGCCTCTGTCGGCCTGGGCGTGGGCGAGGCGGGCCTCACGCCCATCACCAACAGCATGATCCCCGACCTGTTCCCGCGCGCGCAGCGGGTGCTGGCCAATGCGGTGTTCGCGCTGTCGGCCATCTTCGGCAGTGCGCTCGGTGCGCTGCTGGGCGGCACCATCGTGCACCTCACCGACGACCTGCGGCCCTGGCTGCCCGTCGCGATGCGGCAGCTCGAAGCCTGGCGCCTGACCTTCTTCGTGCTGGCCTCCGCCGGCATTCCGGTGACGCTGCTGGTGCTGTCGATCCGGCGCACGCCGCGCGGCGGCGCGCAGGAAGCCAAGCCCGGTGCACCGGCCGCTGCGAGCGCCGACGCGTCGGCCAGCACCACGCTGCGCCAGCACGTGCGCCGGCACTGGCGCACCTTCGCGGGCCTGGTGTTCGGCGTCGGCCTGACCAGCGTGGGCCTGAGCTCGCTGGGCACCTGGCTGCCGATCGTCACGGCGCGCACCTACGGCGTCACGCCGGTGCAGATGGGGCAGGGCATGGGCCTGGCCTTCCTGTGCGGCACGGTGGCCGGTGGCCTGCTGGGCGTGCTGTCGATGCGCTACGTGCAGCCGCGCATGGGGCCGGCCGCGGCGCTGCGCCTGATCATGCTGGGCAATCTCTCGGCGGCGCTGATGTCGACGCTGCTGCTGTTCGCGAGTTCGGCCAACCACAACTTCATGCTGCTGGGGCTCCTGGTGGTGCCGCTCATCGGCAGTGCCGTGCTGCTGCCCAACGTGCTGCAGGACGCGGCGCCGCCGCACCTGCGCGCCCGCACCATCGCCTTGCTCACGATCGCCAGCCTGCCTTTCGGCGTGGTGGGTCCGCTGATGGTCGGCATGTTGTCGGACGCCCTCAAGTCGATGCCCAACGGCCTGGCGGTGTCCATCGTCGCGACCACGCTGGTCGGCGGCAGCCTGGGCGCCATGGTGCTGCGCGCCACCGAAGGCCCGTTCGTTCGCCTGATGCGCGAAGCGAAGCCGAACTGAGCCGAGCCTTCTGCTTCGAGATCCAGCTCCTCCCTTTCATCGTTCGTTGTTCCTCCATGTCACAACCACACCTTTCAGCCTCTCTCCCTGACACCGCTTCCGCACTGGCCGCCATCGACGCGCTGGTGGCGCCCCTCAATCGCAGCGATGCGCCCGGCCTGGTGCTGGGCATCGCGCAGCACGGCCGCCTGCTGTACCGCCGCGCCGTCGGCATGGCCAGCCTGGAGATGGGCGTGTCCCTCACGCCGACCACGCGCATGCGCATCGCCTCCACCAGCAAGCACTTCACGGCGATGGCCGTGCTGCTGCTGGCCGAAGACGGCCTGCTCGACGTGGACGACGCCGTGCAGAAGCACCTGCCCGAGCTGCCGCAGCTGAGCGCCAACGGCCCGACGCTGCGCCATCTGCTGACCCACACGAGCGGCTGGCGCGGCCATGACGAGCTGTGGGCCATTGCGCACGGCCTCACGTTCACGCTGCCCGGCCCGGGCCTGCCGGCCATGGCGCGCCAGAGCGAGCTCAACTTCGAGCCCGGCACGCACATGGTCTACAGCAACGGCGGCTACTTCCTGCTGGCGAAGATCGTCGAGCGCGTGAGCGGCCAGAGCTTCAACGACTTCCTGAAGGCGCGCCTGTTCGACCCGCTGGGCATGGCCGACACCGCCTCGGTGCAGACCGACCTCGACGTGGTCCCCGGCATGGCCGGCCTGTACATGCCCGCGCCCGGAGGCGGTTGGCGCCGCGGCCTGTACCCGTGCGAACTCGACGGCGGCGGCTCGCTGGTGTCGACGGCGGACGACATGCTGCGCTGGCTTGCGCACATGCACGGCAGCGAAAAGATCGTGGGCAGCGAGAAGAGCTGGGCCCTGCTGTCGGCGCCCACCACGCTGTCGTCGGGTTCGAAGGTGAACTACGGCTTCGGGCTGGCGCGCCACCCGTACCGCGGCGTCGAGATCGTCCACCACGCGGGCGCCGTGCTCGGCGCGCAGTCGCAGATGATCAGCGTGCCCACCCACGGGCTGGACATCATCGCCATGGTGAACGGCACGCCGGTGTCGCCGGGGGCGCTGACCCTCAAGGTGATCGAGCTGTTGCTGGGCGACGCACTTGCGCCGCCCGAGGTGCGCCCGCTGGTCAGCGCCTTCCCCGCGCTGCCCGGCCAGCGCTACCACGCGCCCTCCACGGGCAGCTTGCTGGGCTTTGCGGACGTGGCTGGCAAGCTGGCGATGTCGTGGCAGGCCGGCGAGGCCAGGCCCTTGAACCAGGGCGACGGCAAGCTGTGGCTGGGCCTGCAGGACCTGCCGACGAACGACCTCGTGCTCGACACCGCCGATATCGACCCTCAACGCGCACCCGAGGCCTTCGTGCTGCACGAAGGCGGCCAGCCGCGCCGCTTCGAGCGCCTGCCCGAGACCGCGCCCGATGCCGTGTCGCTCGCCGACGCGCTGTGCGGTGACTACACCAGCCCCGACCTCGACGCCACCGCGCAGATGGCGATGGTGGACGGCAAGCTGCGGCTCACCGTGCAGGGCCGGCAGGGTCAGCACGCGTACGTGCTGACGCCGCTGTCGGCCGACGTGATGACGCTCGTCTCGGTCGATCCGGTGCTGTCCCAGATGGGCAAATCGATTCTGAACGTGGAGCGCAGGGACGGCCGGGTCGTGGGACTGCTGTTCGCCACGACGCGCTCGCGAAACATCCATCTTGCCCGTCAGGAGCCACGCGCATGAAGTTCTTCACCGCACTGTTCGCCAACGAGACCAACACCTTCGTTTCAGCCCCCACCGGGCAGGGCAGCTTCGAGGCCTACGGCATCTTCCGCGGCGACGCCAGCACGCGCGACGCCACCGGCTACGGCATGTTCGCGGTGGAGGCGCGCAAGCAGCTGGCCGCCGAAGGCCACGAGATGGTCGAGAGCCTGCTGGCCTTCGCGCAGCCGCTGGGGCGCATCGTGCGCCCGGTGTACGAGCGCCTGCGCGACGACATCCTGGACGATCTGCGCAAGGCCGGTCCGGTCGACGGCGTGATCCTGGTGCTGCACGGTGCCATGGTCGCCGAGGGCCATGACGACGGCGAAGGCGACCTGATCGCGCGCGTGCGCGCCATCGTCGGGCCGAAGGTGACCATCGGCGTGTCGCTCGACCTGCACTGTCACTTCACGCAGCAGATGCTGCACGGTGCGGACGTGATCATCTGCTACAAGGAATATCCGCACACCGATGCGCTGGAGCGCCTGCAAGAGCTGATCCGCATCGTGGTCGACACCGCGCAAGGCCGCGTGAAGCCGGTGACGGCCGTGCACGACTGCCGCATGGTGGGCAAGTGGCACACCACGCGCGAACCGATGGCCGGCTTCGTGCGCCGCATGGAAGCCGCGGAGAAGCTCCCGGGCGTGCTCTCGGTCTCGCTGGGCCATGGCTTCCCCTGGGCCGACGTGCCCGAGTCCGGTGCCAAGCTGTGGGTGGTGACGGACAACGACCCCGCATTGGCCGCGAAGCTCGCCGAGGAACTGGGCCGCGAATTCTGGGATCTGCGCCACCAGACCGGCGTGCCTTCGATCTCGGTCGACCAGGCGCTCGACCGGGCCATGGCCCTGCCGGGAGGCCCGGTGGTCATCGCCGACACGGCCGACAATGCAGGCGGCGGCGCCACCAGCGACAGCACCTTCGTGCTGCGCGCGATCATCGAGCGCGGCATCGCCGACGTGGCCTTCGGCGGCGTCTGGGATCTGGGGGCGGTGCAGCTGTGCCGCGATGCCGGCGTCGGCGCCAGCTTCGCGTTGCGGCTGGGCGGCAAGTGCGGCCCGGCCTCTGGCGATCCGATCGACCTGCACGTGACCGTCAAGGCCGTGAAGGACGCGCATTCGCAGCGCGGCCTGGCGGAAGGCAATCACACGCCCATGGGCCCTTGCGTCTGGGTGCAGGCGGCCAACGGCGTGGACATCGTGCTCATCAGCAAGCGCAACCAGGTCATCGGCAGCGACCTCTTCACGGGCCTGGGCATCGACCTGACGGCCAAGAAGCTGGTCGTGGTGAAGTCGGCGCAGCACTTCCATGCGGAGTTCGGCCCGCTCGCCAGCGCAGTGCTCTACGTGTCGACGCCGGCTGCGCTGAGCACCGACTTCGCCAACCTGCCGTACCGCGTGCGCGACCTCGACTACTGGCCGCGTGTCGAAGACCCCCAGCGCAGCGCCCCGCTGATCCGCCGCCCGCACTGGATGCCCGCACCCGGCGAGCTGTACAGCGTCGACGGCCGCAGCATGCACCTGCAGCGCAGCGGCCCGGCGCCGGCCAACGCCGCGCAGCCCACGATCGTGATCGAAGCCGGCGGCGGCTGTGCCTCGACGACCTACGCGCGGCTGCAGCAGGCGCTGGCCGCGAAGCACCCGGTGATCAGCTACGACCGTGCCGGCATGGGCTGGAGCGAAGCCGACGAGGCGCCCTTCGACGGCGAGCGCACCGCGCGCCGCCTGCATGCGCTGCTCGAAGCCGCTGGCGTGACGGGCCCGATCGTGCTCATCGGCCATTCGATCGGCGGCCTGCTGAACCGGGTCTACGCGGGCCTGTATCCGCTGCAGGTGGCCGGTGTGGTGATGCTCGACGCCAGCCACCCCGAACAGTTCGCGATGTACGAGCGCCCGCCTGAATCGCAGTTCGCTGCCGAGCGTGACAAGCGTGCGAACTTCCAGGCCGGCGGCCCGCCACCGCCGGAGCACGCGCCCATCGAGGCCCTGTTCGCCGACATGCCGCAGGTGCTGGTCCAGATGAAGGCGATCTACACGCCCGAAGCGCTCGATGCCACACTGGCCGAGGTGCGCGGCCTGCCGCAAGTCGCGCGCCAGGCGGCGGCCTCGCCCGACTTCGGCTCGCGTCCGCTGGCCGTGCTGTGGGCGCAGCAGCAGCCGCTGCCGGCCGGTGCCGACCCGGCGCTTGCCGCGGTGCAACAGCGCTGGCCCGAGTTCCAGGAGGCGCATGCAGCGCTGTCGACGCAACGCCGCCTGGCCTGCATCGAAGGCGCGGCGCACATGACGCTGGTGCTGCTGCCGCCTTTCGTGAGCCAGGTGGCCGCAGCCGTGGATCAGGTGGTGGCACAGATCGAGGCATCCCGATGAAGGCTTTCGCAGACATGGCATTGGCCGAAATCGCCACGCCGGCGCTGTTGCTCGACAGCACGATCCTCGAACGCAACTGCGCAGCGATGGCGCAGCGCGCGGCACACCACGGCGTGGCCCTGCGCCCGCACCTGAAGACCTCCAAGTCGGCAGAAGTGGCGCGCGTGGCCACGCGCGGACAGGCCGGCGGCATCACGGTGTCGACCGTGGCCGAGGCCGACTACTTCGCGGCCAACGGCTTTCTGGACCTGACCTATGCCGTGGGCATCAGTGCCGGCAAGATCGAGGCCCTCGATCGCATCCAGCGCAGCTACGGTGCACGCATCACGCTGCTGGCCGACCGTGTCGAGGCGGTGCTGTCGGCGGCCGAAGAGGCACGCGCGCTGGAAGCCACCTTCAACATGCTGATCGAGATCGACACCGGCGGCGGACGCGGTGGCCTGGCGCCGGACGATGCCGAGCTGCTGACCGTCGCACGCGCCATTGCGCAGAGCGAAGCCTTCACGCTGGTCGGCGTGCTGACCCATGCGGGCCACAGCTACCACGTCGAAGGGCGCGACGCGATCCGCGCCATCGCCGAGACCGAGCGTGCCGGCGCGGTGCACGCGGCCGAACGCCTGCGTGCGGCCGGCCTGTCGATCAACGTGGTGAGCGTCGGGGCCACACCCACCGCGGTGTGCGCCGAACGCCTCGACGGCGTGACCGAGATGCGGCCCGGTGTCTATACCTTCTTCGACCTCGACCAGGCTGCGCGCGGCATCTGCGAGATCGAAGACGTCGCGCTGTCGGTGCTCGCCACCGTGATCGGCCACAACCCGCGCTCGCGCCGCGTGCTCATCGATGCCGGCGCGCTCGCGTTGTCCAAGGACGAGTCCGCCGCCGAGTTTCGCGACGGCCTGGGCTTCGGGCTGATCTGCAAGGTGGATGGCACGGCACCGCTGGGCGGTTTGCGCGTGGCTGAATTGCACCAGGAGCACGGACTCATCGCATGCGATGGCGAAACCGACAGCGACACCGACGGCGCGGTGCAGGCCATGTTCGATGCGTTGCCGGTCGGCAGCCGCGTGCGCATCCTGCCCCACCACGCCTGCATGACCGCCGCACCTTATGACCGCTACCACGTCGTGCGCGGCGCAGGCGCCGACGTGCATGCCATCTGGGGCAAGACCCGCGGCTGGAATGCCAACGCGCTGGACGCGTGAGCGGAGCCCTTCTTTCTTTTCGCTGGAGACACACATGATCAAAACGCTTCTCGCCCGCTTCGTGCCGGCTGCTGCGATGGCACTGACCCTCTGCCTGGCGGGCGCCCTGCCGGCGCACGCACAGAATGCCGCCGCACCGACCACCGAAGCCAACGCCAACGCCGCGGCACCGACGGCCGCAGCCGCAGCAGCACCCGCTGCCGCAACGACACCGGCGCCCGCTCCAGCCCACGCCGCAGCGGTCAAGACCGACAACCCCTACGGCATCGGCGCCCTCTGGGCGCAGAGCGATGCCGTCACCAAGGCCGTGCTCGCGATCCTG
>NZ_JBPJZF010000007.1:0-550890 GCF_051216515.1 Variovorax frigidus | reverse complement strand
GCGCGTGCCGATCGGCGTCAGCGTGCCGTCGCGCGTGGCCACGACGAAGGGCCGACCGGCCGGATCGCGTGCCGTCGCGATCATGATTTCGCCGTGGTGCAGGACCAGTCGGCGCTCATGCGCGCCGAAGTGCACATCGAGCGCGGTGCAGGTGTTCATCAGCAGCGTGCTCCCGTCGCCGAGTACCACGGTACGGCGTTCGCCGGTGGCGGTGCGCCAGTCGACCCAGGCCTGCGCGATGCGGCTGCGCAGGGGCAGCGGGTCTTGCACCAGGTAGATTGCGGCGCCTCCGGCGCCGACCCACATCAGCGTTTTCAGCGTGCGGCGGCGCGCGGACAGGCTGGCTGCGCGGTTGAGCGTGTTGCGCGCGATGGCCGGCTCGAACCCGCCTGAGCCATCGCGGATCTGGTGGCCCATGGCCTGCAGGCGCTGCCATGCGCGCGCATGGTCGGGGTGCGCGGCATGCCAACGGGCGAAGGCTGCAGGGTCTTGCCGGTCGTGTGCACCGGAGGCCTGCTGCACATACCAGCCGATGGCCTGCTCGACGATGGCATCCGGCACGGCCTCGCCGCCATCGGGCCCGGGGGACAGCTGCGCGCTCAATACAGCGCCTTGTAGCAATGCGCCAAGGCACGGGCCATGGACTTCTGGACCACGTTGACGGTGATGCCGAGCTGTTCGGCGATCTGCGCATAGCTCAGGCCGTCGAGTTGCGAGAGCAGGAAGGCTTCGCGCACCTGGGTCGGCAGGCCGTCGAGCAGGCGTGCGATGCGTTCGAGCGTTTCAAGGATCAGGCAGCGCTCCTCGACGGAGATCGCCAGGGCCACGGGCCGCGCTGCCAGCGTCTCGCGCCAGGCCTGCTCCAGCGCATGGCGTCGCCAATGGCTGGCGACCAGTCCTCCTGCGATCGTCGTCAGGTAGGCACGTGGCTCGCGGATCGGTTCGTGGCCGCTCTTGCCGAGGACGCGCACGAAGGTGTCGTGTGCCAGGTCGGCGGCATCGAAGGCATTGCCGAGCTGGCGCCGCAGCCACCCTTGCAGCCAGCCATGGTGTTCGGCGTAGAGCGATTCGACCGGATGAGGGGACGCAGGAGGCAGGGGGTTCACGATCCGCACAGGGCCGATCAAGGGCCGGTACCTAAATAAGAATGGCTCGCATTATGGGCAGCCCCAGCACTTTCCGCAACATGACGCACCGGCACCGGCCCGTGTGAGCAGGTCGCGCTTCAGTCCTCGGAAGACTGCGCCGCTTGCATGTGCAGGGCCGTCTGAGTAGCGTGATGAGGCGACATGTGGAGGCGCACAACCTCCAGCGGATGTTGCGGCTTCATACATGGCCAAACGCCGAAGGCTGTGCGGCTGCTTTGGGGAAAACCGTACAGCCGGTTTGGGCCGAGCTGTGTGAAAACACGGGCGGTGGGGGCTACCCAGAAAGTCGACCTCTCAAATGAGCTCAGGTTGCGTTTCTCAATGTGCCAAGAGGTCAAGGACCCCGAAAGTATGGCGCGGCGGAATTTTCACACAGCCTCGGCCCAAAGCGGATCGAGGCCTCGTCTGATCAAAGGTCGAAGTCGTAGTCGATGGTCAGCGGTGCGTGGTCGCTGAACTTGACGTCCTTGTAGATGGCGACGGTACGAGCGCTTTCCGCCAGGGCAGGAGAAGCCAAATGGTAGTCCAGCCGCCAGCCCACGTTCTTCGCATAGGCCTGGCCGCGGTTGCTCCACCAGGTGTAGGCGTCGCCGGTGGTGTCGGGCTTGAGCTTGCGGTAGACGTCGACCAGGCCCGCGCCTTCGGCGCCGGCGTCGAGCAGGCGGGTCATCCAGGCGCGCTCCTCGGGCAGGAAGCCGCTGTTCTTCATGTTGCCCTTGAAGTTCTTCAGATCGATCTCCTGGTGCGCGATGTTGATGTCGCCGCACAGGATGAACTCGCGCTCCTTCTTCAACGCCAGCAGGTGCGGGAAGAAGCCCTTCAGGAAGCGGAACTTGGCGGCCTGGCGCTCCTCGCCCGAGGAGCCGCTGGGGAAGTAGCAGCTGATGATCGAGAGCTTGCGCTTCGGCGTGTCGAAGCGCAGTTCGAGATAACGGCCTTCGGCATCGAATTCGGCATCGCCCCAGCCCACCACCACCGCGCTGGGCGCATGCTTCGTGTAGATCGCGGTGCCCGCATAGCCCTTCTTCTCCGCAAAATGGAAATGGCCCTGCAGGCCCGCCATCTGCTCGAAGCGGCCCTCGATGTCGCTGGCCTGGACGCGGATTTCCTGCATGCAAATACAATCCGGCGCCAGTTCGGCCACCCAGTCGGCCACGCCCTTGGTGGTCGCCGAACGCAGGCCGTTGAGGTTGAGACTGGTCAGTTTGAACAAAGGAATTCCTGATGGCTGAGGTGAATGAGGCGGGCGCTGCGGTGGCTCTGGATTTCGTGCAATTCGCGATCGAGTCCGGCGTGCTGCGGTTCGGCGAGTTCAAGACCAAGGCCGGCCGGCTGAGCCCGTATTTCTTCAACGCCGGTCTGTTCGACGACGGCGCGAAGATGCTGCGCTTGGCCGAATTCTATGCAGAGCGGCTGATCGCCAGCGGACTCGAGTTCGACATGATCCTCGGCCCGGCCTACAAGGGCATTCCGCTGGGCGCCACGGTCGCGACCGAGCTCGCGCGCCGCGGCCGCAACGTGCCCTTCGCCTACAACCGCAAGGAAGCCAAGGACCACGGCGAGGGCGGCACGCTGGTCGGCGCGCCGCTGCGCGGGCGGGTGCTGATCGTCGACGACGTGATGTCCGCGGGCACCGCGGTGCGTGAATCGATCGCGCTGATCCGCGCAGCCGGCGCCACGCCCCATGCAGTGGCCATCGCACTCGACCGCCAGGAGCGTGCCACCGAGAACGGCGTCGACGTGCCCCACAGCGCCGTGCAATATGTCCGCGATCAGCTGGGCATGCAGGTGCTGGCGATCGCCACGCTGGACGACTTGCTACAGTACCTCTCGACGCAAGGCACCGGGGACCTCGAAGTCCACCGTGCGGGCGTGCTGGCTTACAGGGAGCGTTACGGCGCCTGAGGCGCGACTCTGCAACTGGAGGGAGAACGAATGGCACTGCAAGATCGAACCCGCTGCGGGGCCTGGTCGATGCTGCTGCCGCTGCTCGCGGCCGGCACCGTCGCCGCGCAGACTGCATCGCCTTCCGGGAGCAGCATCTACAGCTGCACCGACGCACGCGGCCGCACGCTCACGGCCGATCGCCCGATCGCCGATTGCAGCGATCGCGAGCAGCGCGCCCTGAGTCCCAGCGGCGCCCGCCGCATCGTCGAACCCACCTACACCGCGCGCGAACAGGCCGAGCGCGACGACCGCGCCCGCCAGGCCGCGCAGCAGGCCGCGCGGCTCAACGAGGAGCGCCGCCGCGAGCGCGCGCTGCTGATGCGCTACCCCAACCTCGCCACCCACGAGCGCGAGCGCGCCGAGGCCATGCAGCAGATCGACACCGTGATCGATGCCGCACGCAAGCGGGTGAGCGAACTGGGCAAGGAGCGCCAGTCGGTCGACGACGAGATGGAGTTCTACAAGAAGGACGTGAGCAAGGCGCCGCCGTCCTTGCGCCGCAAGCTCGAGGACAACGAGCAGAGCGTCGCGATCCAGAACCGCTTCATCGCCGCGCAGGACGACGAGAAGAAGCGCGTGAATGCGCGCTTCGACGAGGAGCGCGTGCGGCTGCGGCCGCTGTGGGCCGCCACCGCGCCCGCGGGGGCCGGCGCCGGGCGCTGAACGCCCGGGCCCGCGGCCTCAGCCCAGCTTCGTCTTCAGCAGCGCATTGACCTGCGCCGGGTTGGCCTTGCCCTGGCTGGCCTTCATCACCTGGCCGACCAGCGCATTGAAGGCCTTGTCCTTGCCCGCGCGGTACTCGGCGATGTTCTTCTCGTTGGTCGCGAGCACGCCATCGATGATGGCTTCGAGCGCGCCGGAATCGCTCATCTGCTTCAAACCCTTGGCCTCGATCACCGCATCGACGTCACTCGCTTCGCCCGTCCACAGCGCCTCGAAGACCTGGCGCGCGGCGTTGTTCGACACCGTGCCGTCGCCGATGCGCACGATCAGCGTCGCGAGCTGCGCGGCGCCCACCGGGGCCTCGGTGATGGCGATGTCCTGCGTGTTCAGGCGCCGCGCGATCTCGCCGGTGATCCAGTTGCTGGCCAGCTTGGGCGCGGCGCCCGCGGCCACGGCGGCGTCGAAGTAGCCGGCCAGCGCGGTGCTCTGCGTGAGCTGCGCCGCGTCATAGGCCGACAGGCCGTGGCTCGCGACATAGCGCTCGGCCATCGCGCGCGGCAGTTCGGGCATCTCGCCCCGCACACGCTCGACCCACTCCGGCGCGATCGCCAGCGGCGGCAGGTCGGGGTCGGGGAAGTAGCGGTAATCGGCTGCGTCTTCCTTGGTGCGCATCGCACGCGTCTCGCCGGTGTCGGGGTCGAACAGGACCGTGGCCTGCTGCACCTTGCGGCCGTCCTCGATCTCCTCGATCTGCCAGCGGATCTCGTAGTCGATCGCCTGCTGCATGAACTTGAAGCTGTTCAGGTTCTTGATCTCGCGCCGCGTGCCCAGCCTGTCTCCGGGCTTGCGCACCGACACGTTGGCGTCGCAGCGGAAGCTGCCTTCCTGCATGTTGCCGTCGCAGATGCCGATCCAGGTGACGATCTTGTGCAACTCCTTCGCATAGGCCACGGCCTCGGCGGTGGAGCGCATGTCGGGCTCGGTCACGATCTCGAGCAGCGGCGTGCCGGCGCGGTTCAGGTCGATGCCCGACTGGCCGATGAAGTCCTCGTGCAGCGACTTGCCCGCGTCTTCCTCGAGGTGGGCACGCACCAGGCGCACGGTCTTGGTCTCCTCGCCCAGCAGGAAGGACACTGAGCCCCCCTGCACGACCGGGATCTCGAACTGGCTGATCTGGTAGCCCTTGGGCAGGTCGGGGTAGAAGTAGTTCTTGCGCGCGAACACGCTGCGCGGCGCGATGGTCGAGCCCAGCGCCAGGCCGAGCTTGATCGCGCGCTCGACCGCGCCCTTGTTCATCACCGGCAGCGTGCCCGGCAGCGCCATGTCGACCGCGCAGGCCTGGGTGTTGGCTTCGGCGCCGAAGGCCGTCGAGGCGCGGCTGAAGATCTTCGACGCGGTCGAGAGCTGCGCATGGGTCTCGAAGCCGATGATGACCTCATAGCCCTGCACCAGCGGGCCGGTCGGGCGGCCCTGTTGTTGTTCTTCGAAGGAGTTCACGGGTTCGCTCATCGTCATGTGCCCTCGGGCGTGCGGGTGTGCCAATCGGTGGCTTGCTGGAAGCGGTGCGCGGCATTGAGCAGCTTCGCTTCGGCGAAGTAGTTGCCGATGAGCTGCAGGCCCACGGGCATCGCGTGCTCGCCGAAGCCGACGGGCAGGCTCATGCCCGGCAGGCCGGCCAGCGAGGCGGGCAGCGTGAAGATGTCGGCCAGGTAGTCGGCGACCGGATCGCCGCCGTGCTCGCCGAGCTTCCATGCGACGGTCGGCGCCACCGGGCCGGCGATCACGTCGCACTGCGCGAAGGCTTGCTGGAAGTCGTCGGCGATCATGCGGCGCACCTTTTGCGCCTGCAGGTAGTAGGCGTCGTAATAGCCGTGCGACAGCACGTAGGTGCCGATCATGATGCGGCGCTTGACCTCGTCGCCGAAGCCTTCGGCGCGCGTCTTGCCGTACATGTCGGCCAGGTCCTTGTAGTCCTTGGCGCGGTGGCCGAACTTCACGCCGTCGAAGCGGCTCAGGTTGCTCGACGCTTCGGCCGCCGCGAGGATGTAGTACACGGGAATCGACAGCTCGGTGCGCGGCAGCGTGATGGCCACGCGCTTCGCGCCCAGCTTCTCGTACTCGGCCAGCGCCGCATCGACCGCGGCGCGCACGCCGGGCGCCACGCCGTCGCCCAGGAACTCCTTGGGCACGCCGATGCGCAGGCCGTCGAGCGAGCCGTTCAGCGTGCGCGAATAGTCCTCGGCCGGGCGATCGATCGAGGTCGAGTCGCGGTCGAGGTCGGGACCGCACAGGGTCGACAGCAGCAGCGCGCAGTCCTCGGCCGAGCGGGCCATCGGGCCGGCCTGGTCGAGGCTGGAGGCGAAAGCCACCATGCCGTAGCGCGAGGCGCGGCCGTAGGTTGGCTTGATGCCGGTGATGCCGCAGAACGAGGCCGGCTGGCGAATCGAGCCGCCGGTGTCGGTGCCGGTGGCGGCCGGCGCCAGGCGCGCGGCCACGGCGGCGGCGCTGCCGCCCGAAGAACCGCCGGGGATGCGGCTGGTGTCCCAGGGGTTGCGCACCGGCACCACGGCGTCGCCGCCCACGGCCGGCACGGCCACGTTCTCGTTGGCCGAGCCCATGGCGAATTCGTCGCAGCTGAGCTTGCCCAGCGTCACCGCGCCGGCGTCGGCCAGGCGCTGCACCACGGTCGCATTGAAGGGCGAGCGGTAGCCCGCCAGCATGCGCGAGCCGGCGGTGGTCGGGAAGTCGGTGGTGACGAAGATGTCCTTGTGCGCGATCGGCACGCCGGCCAGCGCGGGCGCGTTGCCGGTCGCGATCAGCGCGTCCGCGGCGCGGGCCTGCGCCAGCGTGGCGTCGGCATCGACCGCGACGAAGGCGCCGAGCGCGGGCTGGGCCTGGATGCGGTTCAGGAAATGCTGGGCCGTTTCGACGGCCGACACTTCGCGTGCCGCCAGCGCCCTGGCCAGGCCGGCCACGCCGAGTTGGTGCAGCGCGGCGCTCATTCGATCACCTTGGGGACGAGGAACAGGCCGCGTTCGACCGCGGGCGCACTCTTCTGGTTGGCGTCGCGGTTGTCGGGTTCGCTCACCACGTCCTCGCGCAGGCGCAGCGTGATGTCCTCGATGGCAGCCACCGGATGGGCCAGCGGCTCGACGCCGGTGGTGTCGACCGCGCGCATGGTTTCGACAAGGTCGAAGAAGCCGTTGATCTGGCCCTGCATGCGCGCGCTTTCGTCGGGTGCCAGTTGCAGGCGCGCGAGCGTCGCGATGCGGGCGATATCGGAAGAGGTGAGTGACATGAGAAATCGAGCTAAATCGAGCGAAACGGCGGCTAAACCGGCCCTGCGAGGGGGTCGAAAGCAAGGGAAAGCCAGGGGATTCGGGTATTATCCCGCCTTTGCCGCAACCCCCGCGAACGCGCTGGCTTTTGCTGCAAAAACAGATCAATCCACCCCGTCAGACGACCACAAAATAAGCGACGACATGCCGATGCGCATGCCGTGCTTCAGAGGAATTCCACATGTTTGGAGCTTTCCGTCGGTACTTTTCGACCGACCTCGCGATCGATCTCGGCACCGCCAACACCCTCATCTTCGCCCGTAACAAGGGCATCGTGCTGGACGAGCCGTCGGTCGTAGCCATCCGCCATGAAGGCGGCCCCCACGGCAAGAAGGTGATCCAGGCCGTTGGCCGCGAAGCCAAGGCCATGCTGGGCAAGGTGCCCGGCAACATCGAGGCGATCCGCCCGATGAAGGACGGCGTGATCGCCGACTTCGTGATCACCGAGCAGATGATCAAGCAGTTCATCAAGATGGTGCATCCGCGCTCGCTGCTCGCACCGAGCCCGCGCATCATCATCTGCGTGCCCTGCGGCTCGACCCAGGTCGAGCGCCGCGCGATCAAGGACGCGGCCGAAGCGGCCGGCGCGACCAAGGTCTACCTGATCGAGGAACCCATGGCCGCGGCCATCGGTGCCGGCCTGCCGGTGTCCGAAGCCAGCGGCTCGATGGTGGTCGACATCGGCGGCGGCACCACCGAAGTCGGCGTGATCTCGCTGGGCGGCATGGTCTACAAGGGCAGCGTCCGCGTCGGCGGCGACCGCTTCGACGAGGCCATCATCAACTACATCCGCCGCAACTACGGCATGCTGATCGGCGAGCCGACGGCCGAAGTCATCAAGAAGACCATCGGTTCGGCCTTTCCGGGCTCCGAAGTCAAGGAGATGGAAGTCAAGGGCCGCAACCTGTCCGAAGGCGTGCCGCGCAGCTTCACCATCAGCAGCAACGAAGTGCTGGAAGCGCTGACCGATCCGCTCAACAACATCGTCTCGGCGGTGAAGAACGCGCTCGAGCAGACGCCGCCCGAACTGGGCGCCGACATCGCCGAGCGCGGCATGATGCTGACCGGCGGCGGCGCGCTGCTGCGCGACCTGGACCGCCTGCTGGCCGAGGAAACCGGCCTGCCGGTGCTGGTGGCCGAAGACCCGCTGACCTGCGTGGTGCGCGGCTGCGGCATCGCGCTGGAGCGCATGGACCGGCTGGGCAGCATCTTCACCAGCGAATAATGTTGCTCGCCCCCAGGTCGCGCGTTGCGCTCCCACCCCCTGCCGGGGGCGCAGCCAGCGGCCCGGCGAAGCCGGTTCCGCGGCTGCCCTGAAACAAGTCCGAAGCCCCTTCGCTCCAGGCCCGCGCCACTCGTGGCATAAAGCGTCATGCCACTCGGCACCCTCGATCGCTCCGCACCGCCCCTCTTCAGCCAGGGGCCGTCGGCGCTGAGCAAGCTGATCTTCTTCAGCGCGCTGGCGCTGTTCCTGATGGTGGCCGACGCACGCTTCCACCTGACGCGGCCACTGCGCGCGACCGTCGGTGCGGTGCTCTATCCGGTCCAGTGGCTGGCGCTCAAGCCGGTGCAGCTGTTCGCGCAGGGCGGCCTCTACATGGAAGACCTGCAGGTCGCGCAGCGCAACGAGGCCGAGGCCCGCCGCGCGCTGGCGCTGCAGGCCGAGCGCGCGAGCCAGGCCGACACGCTGTCCATCGACAACGAGCGCCTGCGCGCGTTGCTCGCGCTGCGCCAGACCACCCGCACGCCCGGCCGCGCGGCCGAAGTGCTTTACGACGCAGCCGACCCCTACACCCGCAAGATCGTCATCGACCAGGGCCTGTCGCAGGGCGTCGAGGCCGGTTCGCCGGTGATCGACGAGCACGGCGTGCTGGGCCAGGTGACACAGGTGCAGCCGTTCACCAGCGAGGTCACGCTGGTCATCGATCGCGACCTCGCCATTCCGGTCCAGAACGCCCGCACCGGCGCGCGCAGCGTGGCCTTCGGTGACGCCAGCGCCCATGGCGGCGGCCTGGAATTGCGCTTCATGGCCGCCAATGCCGATCTGCAGGAAGGCGACCTGCTCGCGACCAGCGGGGTCGACGGCGTGTATCCGGCCGGCCTGCCGGTGGCCAAGATCGAGCGCATCGAGCGGCGCGCCGACTCGGGCTTCGCGCGCATCTACTGCCTGCCGCTCGCCGGCGTGACGGCGGCGCGCTACGTGCTCGTGCTGACGCCCGTGGGCACGCCGGTGCCGGCGGCCGCCGCTGCCTCGGCGCCGGCCGGCGCGAAGACGAACGACAAGCCGAAGACCGCGGCGTCCGCGGCATTGGCCCCCACCACACCGGCCCGTGGCCGGGGAAGGCCGGCGCCATGATCATGCGTCCCGGGCAGCAGCAGCTGCTGCTGCCGGTCAACCCGATCTTCATCTGGGGCAGCCTGATCGTCGCCTTCCTGATCACGATGGTGCCGCTGGGCCGCGGTGCCTGGGCGCCCGACCTGCTGGCGCTGGTGATCGTGTTCTGGAGCGTGCATCAGCCCGCGCGGATCGGCATCGGCGCGGCTTTCGCGTTCGGCCTGTGCATGGACGTGCACCAGTCGGCGCTGCTGGGCCAGCATGCGCTGTCGTACACCACGCTGAGCTTCCTGGCGATCATGGGCCACCGGCGCATCCTCTGGTACTCGGTGGTCTCGCAGTCGCTGCAGGTGCTGCCGCTGTTCGCGCTGTCGCACCTGATCGAACTCGTGATCCGCATGATCGGCGGCGGCGTGTTCCCGGGCTGGACGCTGCTGATCGCGCCGGCCCTCGAGGCGCTGCTGTGGCCGCTGGTCAGCGTGATCCTGCTGGCGCCGCAGCGGCGCACGCCGGACCCGGACGCCAATCGGCCGCTATGAGTGCTTTCGGCTTCGCGTGTGCCGTGCGTGGCTTGATGCCTGCGCAGGCGGCGCGTAGCCTCTACGCCGCATGACCGAAATCCGCAACGTCGCCGCCGACCTCGCCCGCTTCAAGCGGCGCGTGATCGTGATCGGGCTGGTGGTGCTGGGCGCCTTCGGCCTGCTGTGTTCGCGGCTGGTCTACCTGCAGATCGTGCGCCACGCCGACCTGGCCGAGCAGGCCGAGAGCAACCGCACGGCGATCGTGCCGGTGGTGCCCAACCGCGGCCTGATCCTCGACCGCAACGGCATCGTGCTGGCCTCCAACTATTCGGCCTACACGCTGGAGATCACGCCCTCGAAGGCCGGCAAGGTCGAGGAAACCATCGACGCACTCGCCGAGGTGGTCGAGGTCACGCCGCGCGACCGGCGCCGCTTCAAGCGGCTGCGGGAAGACTCGCGCAGCTTCGACTCCGTGCCGATCCGCACGCGCCTGTCCGACGAGGAAGTGGCCCGCTTCGCTGCGCAGCGTTATCGCTTCCCCGGCGTCGAGATCAAGGCGCGGCTGTTCCGCAACTATCCCAACGGCGACGTCGCGAGCCACGTGCTCGGCTACATCGGCCGCATCAACCAGCGCGAAAAAGAAGCGATGGAAGACTGGGACGACGAAGAGATCGCCAACTACAAGGGCACCGACCACATCGGCAAGCTCGGCGTCGAGCAGAGCTACGAGAAGACGCTGCACGGACAGACCGGCGTCGAGCAGATGGAGACCTCGGCTGGCGGGCGCGCGGTGCGCCGGCTCGCCAGCCACCCGTCGACGCCGGGCGATACGGTGATGCTGTCGCTCGACATCAAGCTGCAGAAGCTGATCGAGGACATGTTCGGCGACCGCCGCGGCGCGCTGGTCGCGATCGATCCCAAGACCGGCGCGGTGCTGGCCTTCGTGAGCAAGCCGACCTTCGACCCCAACCTGTTCGTCGAAGGCATCGACACCGAGAGTTGGAAGGAGTTGAGCGAATCGCTCGACAAGCCGCTGCTCAACCGGGCCCTGCGCGGCACCTACCCGCCAGGCTCGACCTACAAGCCCTTCATGGCGCTGGCCGCACTCGAGACCGGCACGCGCGGGCCCAACGTGCTGGTCAACGACCCCGGCTTCTTCAACTTCGGCGGCCACCGCTTCGGCAGCCCCGAAGGCAACCTGGGCAACCTCGACATGCGGCGCTCGATCCAGGTGTCGAGCAACGTCTACTACTACACCCTGGCCAACGAGATGGGCGTGGACCGGATCCACGACTTCATGAAGCCGCTGGGCTTCGGCCAGATCACCGGCATCGACCTCGGCGGCGAGGTGCGCGGCGTGCTGCCCAGCACCGAGTGGAAGCGCAACGCCTACAAGCGGCCCGAGCAGAAGAAGTGGTTCGCGGGCGAGACCATCTCGCTGGGCATCGGCCAGGGCTACAACAACTTCACCATGCTGCAGCTCGCGCAGGCCGCGGCGATCGTGGCCGATGGCGGCGTGCGGCACCGGCCGCACCTGGCGCTGGCGGTGCGCGACACCGTCACCGGCCAGGTCAAGTCGACGATCCAGCCGCCCGCGGAAAACCTGGGCTTCTCGGCGGCCAACGTGGCGGTCGTGCGCGAAGGCCTGACCAGCGTGATCACCAGCGGCACCGCGCGCGGCGTGTTCGCGGGCGCCGGCTATGGCGCGGCCGGCAAGACCGGCACCGCGCAGGCCGTGACGCAGGCGCAGAACACCAAATACAACGCCCGTGCCCTCGAGGAGCACCAGCGCGACCACGCGCTGTTCATAGGCTTCGCGCCGGCCAACGATCCGAAGATCGCGCTGGCCGTGATCGTGGAGAACGCCGGCTGGGGCGCCGGTGCCGCGGCGCCGATCGCGCGCCGCGTGTTCGACTACTGGCTGCTGAACCAGTACCCGGGCGAGGCCGACATGGCGGCCGTGCGCATCGGCAAGGCCACTGCGCCCATCGGCAAGCCGCGCATGGCGAGCGAGATCGCCTGGCCGGCGCCGTCGGGCCCGGCCGCGGCGCCATAGGGCCTGTTCAGCTTCTAGCGCAGGAAGGCGTCGTAGCCGGTCTTGAGGATCAGCGCGCTGACCACGAACAGGAACACGCCGCGCACGAAGCCCGCGCCGTGCCGCAGTGCCACGCGTGCGCCGATCAGGCTGCCCACCACGTTGGCCACCGCCATCACCAGGCCGTAGTGCCACCACACGTGTCCCTTGGCCGCGAACAGCAGCAGCGCACCCAGGTTGGTCATGGTGTTGAGCAGCTTGGCCGAGGCCGAGGCGTTGAGGAAGTCGTAGCCCAGCCAGCGCACGAACAGGAAGACGAAGAAGCTGCCGGTGCCAGGTCCGAAGAAGCCGTCGTAGAAGCCCAGCATCAGCCCGACCGCGCCGGTCGCCGCCATCTCGGCCCGGCCGCTGAAGCGGGGCGTGTGGTGGCGGCCCATGTCCTTGCGCGCCAGCGTGTAGGCCAGCAGGGCGAGCAGGATGAAGGGCAGCAGCTTGCGCAGGAAGTCGGGCGAGATCTGGGTGACGGTCCAGGCGCCGGCCAGCGAGCCCCCGAAGGCCAGCACAGCGGCGCCGGCCAGCGCGCGCCAGCGCAGGTCGACCTTGCGTGCGAACTGGGCCGTGGCCGCGGCCGTGCCCCAGACCGAGGCGCTCTTGTTGGTGCCGAACAGCGTGGCGGGCGCGGCGCCGGGGAAGACGCTGAACAGCACCGGCACCAGGATCAGTCCGCCCCCGCCCACGATCGAATCGATGAAGCCCGCGAACAGCGAGCCGAGCGTGAGCACCAGCATTTCCATGGGGCGGCATTGTCGCAGGGGCACGCGGCGCCCCTGGCGCGGCACCGTGTGGCGCCCAAAGAAAAAGCGCCGACCAGCGGCGCTTTTCCATTTTTTCAACGGCATTTCTGGTGAATGCCTGGGCTTGTCTCTGTTCTTGTTGTCGGCGTTCGTGCGCCTGGGAAATTGTCTCCTCGGTACCCCCGCGCTACGGGCGTGCCGTCTGCGAGTGGCGCAACTGTAGGGCGTGCACCGCGGCAGTGCATTGGGAATTACCCGCTGATGGCGCTGTGCACCGCGCAGGGTGTTTCAGGATGCGACCGGTGGCACGGCTCGTGCAAGACGCTCGCGTCCCCATCACACAAGCGAGAGGCCCATGAAGCACCGAAACATGGCGGTGGTCCTGCCGACCCTGTTGGCGGGGATCGTGGGCTTGCGCGTGCACCGCGAGCGTCGGCGGATGACGCACGACATGGGAGGCCGTCAATGACCGAGAACGAACGGATCGCCATCGCGGCGCGGCTGCACGTGGCGCTGCGGCGCAAGACCGGCCGCGTGACCGACACCGAGTGGATGGCCGTCAATGCCGACTACGCCGTCGAGGTGGTGCGCTTCGCGCACGCCCATGCCGCCGAGCAGAACGATGCCGAGCTGGCGGCCATCGCCGACCGGCTGGCGCTGGCGATGGCGCCCATCGTGGCCGCGGCACGCCTGCGGGAGACGCTGCTGCGCCAGGCCGCCGGCACGCCGGGCGGTCCGGCGCCGCGCTTCGGCGGGCTGCGCTGAACCGCCCGCGTCAGACCCCTACTTGGCGTAGCTTTCCAGCGGCTTGTCGTTGGGTTCGGCGATCAGCTGCTTGAGTGCCGGGCTCATCGGCAGGTTGAGGCTGGTGTTGCGCGGCGGGATCGGTGCGACGAACCACTTGGTGTAGATCTTCTCCAGCTCGCCGCTCTTCATGAGCTTGCGCAGCGCGTCGTCCACCGCGGTCTTGAAGGCCGGGTCGTCCTTGCGGAACAGCAGCGCGATCGGCTCGGCGCCCAGGGCGTCGCCGACGATGCGGTAGGACGTGGGGTTCTTGGCGTTCGCGATGATGCCGGCCAGCAGGTTGTCGTCGAGCACGAAGGCGTCGGCGCGGCCCGACTCCAGCATCAGGAAGCTCTCGAGGTGGTCCTTGCCGAGCATCGTGTTGTAGGTGGCGTTGGTCGCGCGCTCGCGCTTGCGCAGCAGCTGCACGGCGGTGGTGCCGGTCGAGGCCGACACGTTGCGGCCCGCGAGCTGGTCGAGCGAGGTGATGCCCGAGTCGACCTTGGTCGCCATGCGCACTTCGCTCACGTAGGTGGTGAGTGCGAAGGCCACCTGCTGCTGGCGCGCCGTGTTGTTGGTGGTGGGGCCGCAGCCGATGTCGAGCGTGCCGTTCTGCACCAGCGGGATGGTGTTCTGCGCGGTCACGGCCATGTACTCGAGCTTGGCGTTGGGCACGATGTCCTTGAGCACGCGCTCGCACAGCTCGACGTGGTAGCCCACGTACTTCTCGCCCGCACCCAGCATGTAGGCCATCGGCGGCGAGGCTTCGCGCACGCCGAGCACGGCCTTGCCGCTGGCCTTGATCTTGTCCAGCGTGCCGCCGGTCGGCGTCTGCTGTGCGGTGGCGCCAGCGCAGGCGAGCGCACACAGCGCCGCCGCGGCGAGGGTCTTGAGGGACTTCTTCATGTGGTGTTGTCTCCGGGAGGGAAGGGATCGGTCCGGGGCGGGAAAGGCCATCGGGCGCGAGCGCCACTGTCGGCCAGCCGGGCCCCATTGGATAGCGAAAAAGTGGAAGAACTTGATGCTGAAGGAGAATGAAGTGCGGGCTGTCGCCGAGGCTGTTTCTATCGTCGATCGACAAAGCAGCATCTTTCATTCCCTCCTCGAATGACCATGTTCAGAAAATCCTTCCTGCCCCCGGTCGCCGACCTGCTGGCCTTCGAGGCCGCGGCGCGGCACCACAGCATCTCGCGCGCGGCCGACGAGCTGCACCTCACGCAGAGCGCGGTCTCGCGCCAGATCCGCCAGCTCGAAGAACAACTCGGCGTGGCCCTGTTCCACCGCGTGCGCCAGCGCATCGTGCTCACCGACGTCGGCCGCATCTACGAGGCCGACGTGCGCGCGGCGCTGCAGCAGGTGTCCGCCGCCACGCAGAAGGTCATGGCCTCGGCCGGCGGCGGCGGCCTGCTCAACCTGGCGGTGCTGCCCACGCTGGGCACGCGCTGGCTGATCCC
Organism: Variovorax frigidus; assembly: GCF_051216515.1. Taxonomy (NCBI): domain Bacteria; kingdom Pseudomonadati; phylum Pseudomonadota; class Betaproteobacteria; order Burkholderiales; family Comamonadaceae; genus Variovorax; species Variovorax frigidus. Next base: position 535,872 of record NZ_JBPJZF010000007.1, on the reverse strand, counting down.
GCGGCTGGGTGGTTTCGTCGCGCTGCACCCGGAAGTCACGGTGAATTTCGCGGCCCGTTCCGAGCCCTTCGATTTCGCGCAGGAGCCCTTCGACGCGGCGATCCATTTCGGCGCCCCGCACTGGGCCGGCGCGGCTTGCGAGTACCTGATGCACGAGGCGGTGGTGCCGGTGTGCAGCCCGGCCTTTGCAGAGCGCCATGCGATCCGCAGCCCGGACGACCTGGCAGCGGTGGTGCTGCTGCAGCAGAGCACGCGGCCGATGCAGTGGGCCGAATGGTTCGAGCAGGTGGGCGTGGCCGGCGCGTCGGCGTTGCGCGGGCCGCGCTTCGAGCAGTTCTCGATGATCGCGCAGGCGGCGGTCTCGGGGCTGGGCGCGGCCCTGCTGCCCAGCTTCCTGGTCGAGGCGGAGATTGCGGCCGGCACGCTCACCGTGCTGTTCCCGCAGGCGCTCACGAGCGCCGACGCCTACTACCTGGTCTATGCGGAGTCGCGCGCGCAGGCACCGCTGCTGCGCGCCTTCCGGGACTGGATCGTGGCCGAGGCGCGCAGCGCCGAATGAACTGCCGCGGCCTCAGTCGCCGCGCACGATCCACTCGGCGGCCTTCTCCGCCATCATCAGCGTCGGGCTGTTGGTGTTGCCGCTGGTGATGGTCGGCATCGCGCTGGCATCGACCACGCGCAGGCCCGCGATCAGGCCGCCCTTGCCGTCGCGCACGCGGAAGTGCGAGTCGAGCACGGCCATCGGATCGTTGTCGGCGCCCATCTTGGCGGTGCCCACCGGATGGAAGATGGTGGTCGCGATGTCGCCGGCCAGCCGCGCGAGTTCCTCGTCGGTCTGGTACTGCAGGCCGGGCTTCCATTCCTCGGGCTTGTATTGGGCCAGCGCCGGCTGCGCCACGATGCGCCGCGTCACCCGCAGCGAATCGGCGGCGACCTGGCGGTCTTCGGCGGTGCTCAGGTAGTTGGGCACGATCGCGGGCGCGTCGCCGAAGCGCGCGCTTTTGATGCGCACCGTGCCGCGGCTCGTCGGGTTGAGGTTGCAGACGCTGGCGGTGAAGGCCGGGAAGGCGTGCAGCGGATCGCCGAAGGCGTCGAGCGACAGCGGCTGCACGTGGTACTCGAGGTTCGGCCATTCGTGCGCGGGCGAGCTGCGCGTGAAGGCGCCCAGCTGCGAGGGCGCCATGCTCATCGGCCCGGTGCGCTTGAGCGCGTACTCGAGGCCGATCTTCGCCTTGCCGAACAGCGACGAGGCCAGCACGTTGAGCGTGGGCGCGCCTTCGATCTTGAACACCGCGCGGATCTGCAGGTGGTCCTGCAGGTTGGCGCCCACGCCGGGCAGGTCGGCCACCACCGGGATGCCGTGCTGCCGCGAGAGTTCGGCCGGGCCGATGCCCGAGAGCTGCAGGATCTGCGGCGAGCCGATGGCGCCGCCGCACAGCACCACCTCCTGGGTCGCGTGCGCGGTGACCATCTCCTTGCCGTCCCAGACCTCGACGCCGGTGCAGCGCTGGCTGCCGTCAGCCTGGGTCTCGACGATCAGCCGGGTGACCTGCGCGTTGGTCCACATCTCGAAGTTGGGCCGGCCGTAGCAGACCGGGCGCAGGAAGGCCTTGGCCGTGTTCCAGCGCCAGCCGTTCTTCTGGTTGACCTGGAAGTAGCCCACGCCTTCGTTGCTGCCGCGGTTGAAGTCGGTCGAGTGCGGGATGCCGGCTTCCTGCGCGGCCAGCGCGAAGGCGTCGAGGATGTCCCAGCGCAGGCGCTGCTTCTCGACCCGCCATTCGCCGCCCGCGCCGTGCATCTCGTCGGCGCCCAGGTAGTGGTCCTCGTGCTTCTTGAAGGCCGGCAGCACCTCGCTCCAGCGCCAGGCGTCGTCGCCGGTGAGCGCGGCCCACTGGTCGTAGTCGCGGGCCTGGCCGCGCATGTAGATCATGCCGTTGATCGACGACGAACCGCCCAGCGTCTTGCCGCGCGGGTAGCGCAGCGCGCGGCCGTTGAGGCCCGGGTCGGGCTCGGTGTTGTAGAGCCAGTCGGTGCGCGGATTGCCGATGCAGTAGAGGTACCCGACCGGGATGTGGATCCAGTGGTAGTCGTCGCGGCGGCCGGCCTCGATCAGCAGCGTGCGCTTCTGCGCCTGCCGTGTGAGCCGGTTGCACATCAGCGCGCCGGCCGTGCCGCCGCCGATGACGATGTAGTCGAAGGTGCTTTCGCTGTCGCTGTCGCTCTTGCTCACGCGTTGTCTCCAGATCGAAAAAAAGCCCGGGCCGGTGTGTCCGTGCCTCGGGCTGGTCAGTGTAGGTGGCGATTCCCGCCGGAATGCTTACGGGTCTACTTCGCCGTCGGCATCACGAACTCGGCACCCTTGGCGATGCTCTCGGGCCAGCGCTGCATGATGCTCTTCTGCTTGGTGTAGAAGCGCACGCCTTCTTCGCCGTAGGCATGCATGTCGCCGAACAGCGAGCGCTTCCAGCCGCCGAAGCCGTGCCAGGCCATGGGCACCGGGATCGGCACGTTGATGCCGACCATGCCGACCTGGATGCGGCGGCCGAACTCGCGCGCCACATTGCCGTCGCGCGTGAAGCACGAGACGCCGTTGCCGAACTCGTGGGCGTTGATCAGGTCGACCGCGGCCGCGAGATCGTCCACGCGCACGCAGCCCAGCACCGGGCCGAAGATCTCTTCCTTGTAGATGCGCATCTCGGGCGTGACGTGGTCGAACAGCGTGCCGCCCATCCAGAAGCCGTCGGCGCAGCCTGCGCCGGCCTTGGCACCGTCGAAGCCGCGGCCGTCGACCAGCAGCTTGGCGCCTTCCTTCACGCCCAGGTCGATGTAGCCGGTGATGCGTTCGTGCGCGGCGCGGGTGACGATCGGGCCCATCTCGGCCGCGAGGTTCTCGCCGTCGAGCACCTGCAGCGTCTTGGTGCGCTCGATCAGCTTGGGCAGCAGCCGGTCGGCCACGTCGCCCACCAGCACCGCCACCGAGATCGCCATGCAGCGCTCGCCGGCCGAGCCGTAGCCTGCGCCGATCAGCGCGTCGACGGCCTGGTCGATGTCGGCATCGGGCATCACGACCATGTGGTTCTTCGCGCCGCCCAGCGCCTGCACGCGCTTGCCGTGGCGGGCGCCGGTTTCGTAGATGTAGTTGGCGATCGGCGTCGAGCCGACGAAGCTGATGGCCTTGACGTCGGGGTTCTCGAGCAGCGCATCGACCGCGACCTTGTCGCCCTGCACCACGTTGAACACGCCGTCGGGCAGGCCGGCCTGCTTGAGCAGTTCCGCCATCAGCAACGAAGCGCTCGGGTCGGTCGGGCTGGGCTTGAGCACGAAGGTGTTGCCCGCGGCGATGGCCACCGGGAACATCCACATCGGCACCATCACCGGGAAGTTGAAGGGCGTGATGCCCGCCACCACGCCCAGCGGCTGGCGCAGCGTCCAGTTGTCGATGCCGGTCGAGACCTGCTCGGTGAAGTCGCCCTTGAGCAGCTGCGGAATGCCGCAGGCGAACTCGACGATGTCGATGCCGCGGCTGACTTCGCCCTGGGCATCGGTGAAGACCTTGCCGTGCTCGGCGGTGATCAGGTGGGCCAGCGCGTCCTTGTGCTCGTTGAGCAGCTGCAGGAACTTGAACATCACGCGGGCGCGGCGGATCGGCGGCGTGTCGGCCCACTTCGGGAACGCGGCCTGCGCGGCGGCCACGGCGGCGTTGACCTGGTCGACGCCCGCCAGACCGACCTGGGCGGTGACGGCACCGGTGGCCGGGTTGGTCACGTCCTGGGCGCGGCCCGAGGTGTTGGCGACCGGCTGGCCGTGGATGTAGTGGGCGATGGCTGTGGACATGGGGGCTTTCGCTGAATGTGGGTGTCCGCGGAGGGACGATGGCCGCAGTTTAGGCAGCGGGTCGGTGCGCGCCTAGGCTCGAAAGCTGAATTGATTGTTCGCATTGGTGAACAATAGAGGGATGGAAGACCAAAAGATCGAATCGCTCTGGACCCATCTGCACTGGCTCACGGTGCTGAGCCAGCAAGGCAGCTTCACCGCCGCCGCGCAGCGCCTGGGCGTGAGCAAGGCGGCCATGAGCCAGCGCATCGCGGAGCTGGAGCGCGCGGCCGGCGTGCCGCTGGTGCAGCGCACCACGCGCAGCGTGCGGCTCACCGAGGCCGGGCAGCGGCTGGTCGAGGACATGCGCGCACCCTTCGAGCAGATCGCCCACAGCTTCTCCGGCGTGCGGGACCTGGCCGGCGTGCCGCGCGGCCGGGTGCGCGTGACGGCGCCGGTGGCCTTCGCGCGCCAGCAGCTGGTGCCGCGGCTGGCCGACTTCCTGCGCGCGCAGCCCGAGGTGCGCATCGAGCTCGAGCTGTCGGACCGGCTCAGCTCGCTGGCGATGGAGGGCTTCGACCTCGCGGTCCGCCACACGGCCGCGCCGCCCGACACCCATGTCGCGTGGACGCTCTGCGAAACCCGGTCGGTGCTGGTGGCGAGCCGGGCCTACCTGCGCCGGCGCGGCCTGCCCGAGGCGCCGGCCGATCTGAGCGTGCACGACTGCCTGCACTATCCGCGCGCGCAGGACACGCCGGCCTGGCATTTCGAAACGCGCAAGCCCTCGGCCGCGCCGCGCGTCACGGTGCCGGTGTCGGGGCCGCTGGCCGCCAACAACAGCGAGGCGCTGCGCGACGCCGCGATCGCCGGGCTCGGCATCGCACTGCTGCCCGACTTCAGCGCGCAATCCGCGCTGCAGGCCGGCAAGCTGGTCGAGGTGCTGCCCAAATGGCAGCCGGTCGGCGCCTTCGGCGACCGGCTCTACGCGATCCGGCCCTATGCCACGCACGTGCCGCGCGCGGTGACGGCCTTCGTCAGCTGGCTGCGCGCGGAGCTGGCCGAGGGTTTCGCGGCCTGAGAGGCGTCGGGTGTCAGGCCTTGATGCCGAGCTTGTCGATGAGCTGCTTGAAGGTCGCGTTGTCGCGCGCGATCAGCGCCTTGAACGCGGGCTCGTCGAGGTAGCCCTCGCCCATGTTCTGCTTGGCCATGGTCTCGCGCAGCGCGGGCTCCTGCAGCGTCTTCGCGAACGCGGTGGCCAGCAGCGCGAGCACTTCGGGCGGCGTGTTCTTCGGCGCCGCCAGGCCGCGCCAGCCGCCGACGACCAGGTCGATCCTGCGTTCCTTCAAGGTCGGCACCTGTTCCCAGCCGGCCGCGATGCGCTGCTCGGACATCACGGCCAGCGGACGGATCTTGCCCGCGGCCACGTAGGTCGCAACTTCCACCGGTGTCACCGCCACCGCTTCGATGTGGCCGCCCAACAGGTCGAGCACCGCCGGGTTCGCGCCGCGGAAGGGCACGTGGTTGAAGCGCGTGCCGGTCTTGTCCTCGAGCGCGGCCGCCGCGAGGTGGCCCAGCGAACCCGGCCCGGCGTTGCCGATGCGCACGCCGCCCGCGTCCTTGCGCGCGGCCGCGAGCAGGTCCTCGAGGGTCTTGAACGGCGAGTCCGCGCGCACCGCGAGGGTGGCCGGATCGGCGTTGAGGCGCACGATGGGCGTCATGTCGTCGGCCGTGAACTTGGTCAGGCCCATGTGCGGGATCATGGTCAGCTCGACCGTGATGATCGCGAGCTTGTAGCCGTCGGGCTTGGCATGGATCAGCTCGGACCAGCCCACGCCGCCGCTCGCGCCGGCCTTGTTGATCACGATCAGGCTCTGCGGCAGATGCTTGCGCGCCGACTCGGCGAGCGAGCGCGCCAGCACGTCAGTGCCGCCGCCCGCGGCGAAGGGCACGATCAGTTCGATCGGGCGGTTGGGGTAGGCGCCCGACTGGGCCGAGGCGGGCAGCACGGCGCCGGCCATCAGCGCGGCGAGGGCGCCGCATGCGCTGCGGCGGGTGGGGAGGCGGGATGGGTTCATGGGAGTCTCCGTTGGCATGCTGGCACTCAGTCCAGCTTGATGTTGGCGGCCTTGATCACGCCCGACCAGAGCTTCTGCTCGCTGCGGGTGAAGTCGGCAAATTGCTGCGGCGACATCGGCATCGGCTGGATGCCGATCTCCTCGAGCTTGGCGCGCGTTTCCGGGTTCTTGAGCGCCGCGACCAGGTCCTTGTTGAGACGCTCGACCACCGCCGGCGACAGCTTGGCCGGGCCGACGAAGCCTTGCCATGCGTAGGCCTCGAAGCCGGGCACGCCGGCCTCGGCCATGGTCGGCACGTCGGGCAGGATCGCCAGCCGCTGCGGCGTGGCCACCGCCAGCACGCGCACCTTGCCGGCCATCAGGTCCTGGATCGCGGGCGCCGAGCCCTTGTAGGCCACGTGCAGGATGTCGGTCTGCGTGCGCTGCTTGAAGAGCTCGAGCGCCACGTGCAGCGGCGAGCCCGGGCCCGACGAACCCGACGAGATCGCGCCCGGCGTCTTGCGCGCGAGCGCCAGGAACTCCTGCACGTTCTTTGCGGGGAAGGCGGGGTGCACGGCCAGCACCAGCGGCATCCTGCCGAGGCCGCCGATGAAGCTGAAGTCCTTGTCGGCGTTGTAGCTCAGGCTCGAGTACATCGCCGGATTGAAGGCGAGGGTGCCCGAGTCGGCGGTGCCGACCGTGTAGCCGTCGGGCGCCGAGCGCGCGATGAAGGTCGCGCCGATGATGCTGGCGGCGCCTGGTTTGTTGTCGACGATCACCGGCTGGCCCAGGTCCTGGCCCATGCGGATCGCGAGCTGGCGTGCGATCACGTCGGTCGTGCCGCCGGGGGCGTAAGGCACGACCCACTTCACCGGCTGCGTCGGAAAGCCCGGTTGGGCCTGTGCGCCGAAGGTGGTGGCCAGCAGGGCGGCCGCGAGGATGCGAAGGGTGTTGCGCTTCATGATGAGGGTTGTCTCCGGGTGTTGAACGCTGTGCCGCGCGTGGTCGCGCGGGCTCTTCTTTTCTTCTGGGGCGATGAACGCGGAGCCGTCAGCGCGGCGCCACCATCCATTCGTGGGCGGGGTCGTTCTTGAAGGCCCAGCGGCGCTCGGGGCCGGCCATGGTGTTCAGGTAGTACAGGTCGTAGCCGTGCGGCGCGACGCAGGGGTGGTAGCCGCGCGGCACCAGCACCGTGTCGCGGTGTTCCACGGCCATCGATTCGTCGATGCTGCGGTCGTCGGTGTAGACGCGCTGGAAGGCGAAGCCTTGCGCCGGGTTGAGCTGGTGGTAGTAGGTCTCCTCCAGCACCGTCTCGGCCTCGCCCGCGCTGTCGTGCTTGTGCGGCGGGTAGCTCGAGGCGTTGCCTGCCGGCGTGATCACCTCGACCACCAGCAGCCCCTCGGCCGGCGCCGACTCGGGCAGGATGTCGCAGACATGGCGCGTGTTGCTGCCCTGGCCGCGCACGCTGCGCGTCATCTGCGCAGGCTCGATCACGCGGGCGTCGAAGCGGCCGGTCGCGGGTGCGGTGCTCAGCGCGATCTCGGCCGCGCCGAGCGCGGTGACGCACACCTCGCGTCCGGGCGGCACGTAGACGGCCGTGGGCGAGCGTTCCTCGAACACCGAGGCGCGGTTGCCCAGGGCGCTGAAGCGGCGCTCGCCGACCTGCACGTCGACCTGGCCGCTCAGCACCGTGATGCAGAGTTCGCGCGTGCCGGTGTGCCAGCGCTCCTCGTCGCCCGAGGCCAGGCGCAGGGCCTTGAAGCCCACGTGCGTCCAGCCGGCGGAAGCGGGCGTGACCTCGGCGATCACGCGGCCGTTCGGGTTGGCTTTGACGAGCAGGCTCATGCCGCCACCTCGTCGCCGTTCGCCACGGTCGCGCGGCTCGCGCGCCAGCCGGCGATCAGGCGCCGGAAGTCGGCCGCCACCCGCGCCTGCAAGGTCGGGTCGTCGATCTCGTTGCGCAGCCACGCCAGGCTGTGGCCGGCCCAGACGGTGCGGCCGATCATGAAGCCCTTGACGATCGGCGCCTGCGCCTCGGCGAAGCCCGCCACCAGTTGCTCCAGCGGCTGCGACAGGCCCAGGATCACCGCGCCGCGGCAGTAGGGGTCGCGCTCGCGCACTAGCGCATCGAGCGCCTGCCAGTGGCGCTGGGACATGGTGCCCACCTTCCACCATTCGGGCTTGAAGCCGAGGTCGTAGAAGTGGCGGATCGCACGCAGCACGGCCTCGCCGGTGTCGCCGGGCGCCAGCGTGTCCTTGGGCGGGATCACTTCGAGCAGCAGTTCGTGCCCGCTCGCACGGGTGGCTTCCCAGACCTGCTGCAGCCACTCGTCCTGTTCGGCACGCAGCGCGGCGGCGTCGTCCGGGTGATAGAACACCAGGCACTTCACCGTGTGCTCGCGCGGCCAGTGCAGCAGCTGCGAGGCCAGCGAATGGGTGCCGTCGAAACGCAGCGGGCGCGAGCCCGGCTTCTCGATCGGGCGGCCGATCCACCAGCCGCGGCCGGTGGCGTCGTGCAGCGCGGCTTCGCCGATGCGGCCATCGATCAGCACGCCCAGCTTGCCTTCGCAGCCCGGGTCGCGGCCCACCTCGGCCACCACCTGGTTGATCAGCTTCTTCAGACCCGGCAGGCGCGCGGCGTCGGCGCCGGCCTGGCGCGCCAGGTCCTCGAACTGCGAGCGGTGGTCGTAGGCCAGCACGTAGAGTTCGGGCCAGGCGGCGCGGTTGACCGAGACGCGGTGCAGGTGCGACAGCTGCGGATCGCGGTCGGGCTTGGGATGCCGATGACCGGAAAACCAGTGATCGAGCTCGGCCGGCGTCGGCATCGCGGGCGCGCAGCCATGGCGCGACACCACGATCGCGCCGCAGGCGTTGGCGATGGCCGCCGATTCGGCCAGCGACTTGCCGCGCAGCAGGCCCGCGAGCAGCCCCGAGGCGAAGGCGTCGCCCGCGCCCAGCACGTTGAGCACCTCGATGCGCTCGCCGAACACGGTCAGCGCGTCGTCGAGGGCCGCGGGAATCGCGCCTTCGACGATGCTGCAGCCCAGCGGTCCGCGCTTCACCACCAGCACGGCGTCCGTGCATTCGCGCACGCGGCGCAGGCAGGCCATCAGGTCGCCCTCGACGCCGCCGGCGATCAGCCACTCTTCCTCGGTGCCGATGATCAGTTCGAACTGACCCAGTTGCGCCTGCAGGTGGCGGCTCACATCCTGGTTGCCGATGTAGCGCGTCTCGCCGTCGCCCTTGGCGGCCAGGCCCCACAGCACGGGGCGGTAGTCGATGTCGAGCACACGGACCAGGCCGTGGCGGCCCGCGATGTCGAGCGCGCGGCGGCTGGCCGCCAGCACGGTCGGCGTGCTCAGGTGCGTGCCGGTGATCACCAGCGCGCGGCAGCGGGCCAGGAAGGCCTCGTCGATGGCGTCGGCGTCGAGCGCCATGTCGGCGCAGTTCTCGCGGGCGAACAGCAGCGGGAACGTGTCCTGGTCCTTGATGCCCAGCAGCACCATGCCGGTCAGGCGCTGGTCGTCGATCTGCACCTGGCTCGTGTCGCAGCCTTCGCGCCGCAGCGTGTCGAGCAGGAAGCGCCCGTTCTGCTCGTTGCCCACGCGCGAGACCATGGCCGAGCGCAGGCCGAGCCGGGCCGTGCCGAAGGCGATGTTGGCGGACGAACCGCCCAGGTACTTGGCGAAGCTGGTCGCTTCCTCGAGGCTGCAGCCGATCTGCTGCGCGTACAGGTCGACGGCCAGGCGGCCCAGGCAGGCCACATCGAAGGGCCGCTGCGTTGGAAATTGAAGGGTGCTCATCGCGTCCTCGCGTTGTCTCTCGAAGGGCACGCCAGGCCGCGCTGCCGCGGTCGTGAAAGGCGCACCAGATAATGGTTTGCAGGGCCGATGATAGTGGAAAATAGAAAATCATTTCTAAATTAATGAAAACTAGAAAATCCTCTCCGAGGACGACCGACACCGAAGGGCCCGCGCCGTATGCGACGGCCGACGAGTTCCTGGCCGCCGTGCACGCGGGCTATGCGTCGCTGAGCCGGCAGCTCAAGAACATCGCGCGCCATGTCGAGAAGAGCCGTGACCGGCTCGCGCTCGAGGGCATCCAGGAGGCGGCGCGGCAATGCGAGGTGCAGCCGTCGGCGGTGGTGCGCTTCGCCAAGCACTTCGGTTTTTCCGGCTTCACGCAGATGCAGGCGCTGTTCCGGGTCGGGGCGGTGCGGCAGCTGGCGCCGAACCGCGACTACCAGGAACGCATCCGCGACCTGGTCGGCGCCGGCAAGGACTCGCTGTCCGCGGCGCACATCGCCCACGAGGTCATCGGCGGCAGCATCGACAGCCTGCATGCGCTGCAGCGCGCCTTGCCCGATGCGGCCTTCGACGCCGCTGTCGCGCTGATGCTCGACGCACCCACGCTGTGGCTGGTGGCGTCGCGTCGCGCCTTTCCCGTGGGCGCGTACCTCGCCTATGCGCTGCAGCACACGGCCAAGCCGGTGCACTGGCTCAACGGCCTGGGCCACATGCAGCAGGGCCAGTTGCGCGCGCTGGTGCCGGGCGACCTGCTGATCGCGGTGTCCTTCGAGCCCTACGCGCAGGAGACGCTCGAGGTCGCGCAGGCTGCCGTCGCGCGCGGTGCGCGGCTGCTGGCGATCACCGACAGCCAGCTGAGCCCGCTGGCCGCACAGGCGCAGGCCACGCTGCTGGTGCAGGACGGCGCGACCTTCGGCTTTCGCTCGCTGACCAGCACCCTCGCGCTCGCGCAATCCCTGTTCCTGGGCCTGGCCTACCGGCTCGAGCTGGCCTACGAGCAGAAGCAGCCGACGAACCGCTAGCGCGGGCAGGCGCCGCCAGCCTTTCGTCACCCCCCTGCGGTTAGGATGATGCGGCCGTCACAACGAGCCTTTCAGGAACAGATCGCATCCATGCCATCCTCCGCGCCGCACACCGCGCCCACCCCCGTCGCCGCGGCGCCGAGCGGGGGGATGCACGCGTCGCCGCGCATCGTGGCCGACGGTGCAAATGCCGTCGTGGCGCAAGGCCCCTGGACCGCGCTGGCCTTTTCATCGCGCGACGACTGGAACGCGCTCGCGCAGAGCCTGCGCGAGGTGCGGAAGAAGACCGAGCTGGCCTGGGACCTGCGGCCGATCGAGCAGCTCGACCACATCGGCGCGCAAGTGCTCTGGAACCACTGGGGCGGCGTCTGGCCGCAGCGGCTGGAACTCGATCCCTCGCACAAGGCGGTGCTCGAGCACGTCGCCCGATTCACCTGCCGGCCGCCGGTCGAGACACAGCCCACGCTGGCGGACCGCTTCAAGTCCTTCGCGCACAACGGCCCGCGGGGGCTGGCGGTGGCGCGCGACTTCCTGCAGATGATCGGCCAGCTGGTGCTCGACATCGGCACGCTGATCCGCGCGCCGCACCGCGGGCCTTGGCGCGATCTCTCGGGCCAGCTCTACCAGTTCGGCACCACGGCGCTGCCGATCACCGCGCTGGTCGGCCTGCTGATCGGCGTGGTGCTGGCCTACCTGACCTCGAACCAGCTGCGCAACTACGGCGCCGAGACCTTCATGGTCAACATCCTGGGGCTCTCGCTGATCCGCGAACTCGGGCCGGTGCTGGCCGCGGTGCTGGTGGCGGGCCGCTCGGGCTCGGCCATCACCGCGCAGATCGGCGTGATGCGCGTGACCGAGGAGCTCGACGCGATGCGCGTCATGGGCATCCCGCCCGGCTTCCGGCTGGTGATGCCGCGCGTGCTGGCGCTGGCCATCGCGATGCCGCTGATCAGCATGTGGACCTCGATGGCCGCGCTGTTCGGCGGCATGATCGCGGCCGACCTCGCGATCGACCTGTCGCCCGCCTATTTCATGCAGGCGCTGCCGCGTGCGGTGCCGCTGTCGAACCTGTGGCTCGCATTGGGCAAGTCGGCGGTCTTCGGCATCCTGATCGCGCTCGTGGCCTGCTATTTCGGCATGAAGGTGAAGCCCAACACCGAGAGCCTGGGGCGCGGCACCACCTCGTCGGTCGTGACCTCGATCACCGTGGTGATCCTGGTCGATGCGCTGTTCGCGGTGCTGTTCAAGGGCGTGGGCTTCCGATGATCGACGCACCCGCCGCCGACGCGCCCGTGGTGGTCGAGATCCGTCGGCTCTGGACCGCTTTTCCGTCGTCCGGCGGTGGCGAGCAGGTGGTGCACCGCGACCTCGACCTCACGATCCGGCGCGGCGAGGTGCTGTCGCTGGTCGGCGGCTCGGGCACCGGCAAGACGGTGCTGCTGCGCCAGATCCTCGGGCTCGCGCATCCGACGCGCGGCGACGTCACGGTGCTGGGCCAGCGCCCGGGCCAGCTCGGCGCCAAGGGTGCGGCCAAGGTCGGCATGCTGTTCCAGCACGGCGCGCTGTTCTCGGCCTTCAGCGTGCTGGACAACATCGCGCTGCCGCTGCGCGAACTCAAGCTGCTGCCCGACGACCTGATCCGCGACGCGGCGCTGGTCAAGCTGCAGATGGTGGGGCTCGACCCGTCGCAGGCGCACAAGAACCCGTCGGCGCTGTCGGGCGGCATGATCAAGCGCGTGGCCCTGGCGCGCGCGCTGATCATGGACCCGCCGCTGCTGCTGCTCGACGAGCCGACCGCCGGGCTCGACCCCGAGAGCGCCGACGGCTTCTGCGACCTGCTGCGCAGCCTGCACCGCGAGCTTGGGCTCACGGTGGTGATGGTCACGCACGACCTCGACACGCTGTTCGACCTGAGCACCCGCATCGCGGTGCTGGCCGACCAGCACGTAATCGTCTCGGGCCTGCCGCGCGAGGTGATCGCCTGCGAGCATCCCTTCATCCGCAACTACTTCCTCGGCGGACGCGGCCTGCGCGCGATGGAAGCCCTGCATGAGGTGCCGGCCGTTGCCGCCGCCGCCGATTCGGAAAGATAAGACCATGGAAAACAAATCCCATGCCCTCGCCGCCGGTGCCTTCGTGCTCGGCCTGGTCGCCGTGCTGGTGGCGCTGGTGGTCTGGCTCACGCGCGACAACACGGTGCGCCACACCTACGAACTCTCCACCCGCGACGCGGTCAGCGGCCTGCAGCCGCAGGCCATGGTGCGCTACCGCGGCATCGCGGTCGGCAAGGTCACGGCGATCGATTTCGACCCCAAGGTCAAGGGCAACGTGCGCCTGCGCATCGCGGTCGACGAACGCGTGCCGCTCACCACCTCGAGCTTCGCGACGCTGAGCTACCAGGGCGTGACCGGCCTGGCCTTCCTCGCGATCGACGACAAGGGCGAGTCGCAGGTGGTGCTGGCGCCCGACGACGAGAACCCGCCGCGCATTCCGCTCAAGCCCTCCATGCTGGCGCAGCTTCAGGACCGCGGCGAGGCCCTTCTCGATCAGGTCGATGAGGTCACGAAGCGCGCCAACACGCTGCTCGGCGACACCAACCAGAAACGCATCGCCGACGCGTTGGAGAACATTGCGCAGGCCGCAGCCAGCGCGAACCAGCTCACGCGCCAGATCGACAACACGGTCAAGACCGGGCTCAACCCGGCGCTGCAGGCGCTGCCGCCGCTGATCGACCGCACGCGCGACGCGATGGGCACGGTCAGGACCGCGGCCGGCGACATCTCGCGCGTGGCCAACAACCTCAATGCGACCGCGACCCGGCTCAACGCACCTGACGGCCCGATCGACCGGTTGGGTGACGGCACCAAGGCGTTGTCGCAGGCGGTCGACAGCTTCAACGGCGCGACGCTGCCGCGGCTGAACCGCGTGGCCGACGACACCTCGCACGCGGTGCGCCGCCTGGGCCGCGCGGCCGACGGCATCAACGACAACCCGCAGTCGCTGCTGTTCGGCAACGGCGGCACGGCCGCCGGCCCGGGCGAGCCGGGCTTCTCGGCGCCCGCCGCCGCACGTCCCTGATGAAGGCGATGACCATGAACGACGCACGTTTTCCCTCTTCCGGCCTTCGTGCCGGCGCGCTGCTGCTCGCGGCCCTGCTGGCCGGCTGCGGCGCGCTGCCCGACCGGCCGGCGCGGGCCACGCTCTACGACTTCGGTCCGGTGCTGTCGCTGCCCGCGGTGCCGGCCGATGCGGCCCGCCTGCCCACGCTGGCGCTGGCCGAGATCGATGCCGGCGCGCGGCTCGAGGGCACGCAGATCCTCTACCGGCTGGCCTACGCCGACGCCAACGAGTTGCGGCCCTACGGCCAGTCGCGCTGGAGCATGGCGCCCAACCAGCTGATCTACCAGCGGCTGCGGGATGCGCTGGCGGTGCAGCGCACGGTGCTCAACCGCGAGGAGAGCGCCACCCTGGCGCGCAGCGCGGGCCGCGTGCCGCGCACCTTGCGCATCTCGCTCGACGAATTCAGCCACTACTTCGAATCGCCGACCCGGAGTGTCGGCCTGGTGCGCCTGCGGGCCACGCTGATCCAGAGCGCTGCCGGCGGCGACAGCGTGCTGGCGCAGCGCAGCTTCGTGGTGCAGCGGCCGGCGCCCGGTGCCGATGCGCCGGGCGGCGTGAAGGCGCTAGCGGCGGCCAGCGACGCGGCGATCGCGGAGGTGGTGGCCTGGGTCGATCAGGCGCGCTGACGCGCCCCTGGCGTCAAAGCGCGCTGCGTCCCAGCACCGGGAACAGCTTGCCCAGGCCGTCGGCCATGACTTCCACCGCCAGCGCGGCGAGGATCAGGCCCATGAGCCGCGTCATCACGTTGATGCCGGTCTTGCCCAGCGCGCGCGCGATCGGCTCGGCCAGCGAGAAGGCGATGCCGGTCGCCAGTCCGATCACCACGCCGTAGCCCACGAGCACGGCCAGTTCCCAGATGTGCTGCGTCTTCTCGGCATAGATCACCATGGTCGACATGGTGGCCGGGCCGGTCAGCAGCGGAATGGTCAGCGGCACCACGGCGATCGACGCCCCCAGCGAGGCCTTGACCTCGGTGGCGCGGATCTCCTCCTCGCTGGTCTTCGATTCGGCCGGCTGCGCATTGAGCATGTTGAGCGAGCTGATCAGCAGCAGCATGCCGCCGCCGACCTGGAAGCTGGCGATCGAGATGTTGAAGAAGCCCAGCAGCTGCAGCCCCACCAGCGCGCTCGCGGCGATCACGAGGAACGCGCTGAAGGCCGCGACCCAGGCCGTCCGTCGGCGCTGGCCTTCGGTGTAACCCTGCGTGTAGTGGATGAAGAAGGGCACGATCGCCAGCGGGTTGACGATGGCCAGCAGCGTGATCATCGGCTTGATCAGGTCCATGGTGGGGCTGGCCATCTCAGCGTCCCCCGGTCACGTCGAGCAGCGCCATGGTCGTGTAGCTGGCCTCGGCCGAGAGCAGCCACAGGATCGCGCCGGCGATCTCCTCGGCGCTGCCGGTGCGCTTCATCGGCACCGAGGGCGCGAGCGCCGCGGCGCGGTCGGGCATGCCGCCCGAGGCGTGGATCTCGGTCTCGATCAGGCCCGGGCGCACTGCGTTCACGCGGATGCCCTCGTCGGCCACTTCCTTGGCCAGGCCGATGGTGAAGGTGTCGATCGCGCCCTTGCTGGCCGCGTAGTCGACGTACTGGCCGGGCGAGCCCAGCCGTGCCGCGCCGCTCGAGACGTTGACGATCGCACCGCCGCTGCCGCCGTGCTTCGTGCTCATGCGCTGCACGGCCTCGCGCGCGCAGACGAAGCTGCCGATCACGTTGATGCGGAACATGCGTTCGAGCCGCGCCACGCTCATCTCGTCGACCCGCGCCTGCTGGTCGACCACGCCCGCGTTGTTGACCAGGGCGTCCAGCCGGCCGAAGCGGGCGTCGACCTTGCGGAACATGGCGAGCACCTGGGCCTCGTCGCCCACGTCGGCCTGCACCGCGATGGCGTTGCCGCCGTCGGCACGAATGCGGCGCACCACCTCGTCGGCCGCCAGCGAGTTGCTGGCATAGTTGACGGCGACCGCGTAGCCGCGCTGCGCCGCGAGCAGGGCGGTGGCGGCACCGATGCCGCGACCGCCGCCGGTGATCAGAAGCACTTGCTGGTCCAAATCCCGCCTCCTGCACAAAAGCTGTGCGTCGGTTAAAAAAGCTGCCGAGCCGGATTACAGCACCGCACACCTCCGAGGACCGCCATGCCCCGCACGATCGACTATTTCTTCACCCCGCAAAGTCCCTGGACCTACCTCGGCCACGCGCGCTTCGTCGGCATCTCGCAGGCCGCGGGTGCGACGGTCCGGCTGCGGCCGGTCGACTTCGGCGCGGTGTTTCCGGTTTCGGGCGGCCTGCCGCTGGGCAAGCGCGCACCGCAGCGCCAGGCCTACCGGCTGGTCGAGATGGCGCGCTTCTCCCGCCACCTGGGCCTGCCGATCAACCTCAAGCCCAAGTTTTTCCCGGTGTCCGGCGACGATGCGGCCAAGTTCCTGATCGCCATCGACCTGCACGACGGCACCGAGACCGCATTGCGGGCCGCCAGCGCGGTGTTCGCCGCGGTCTGGCAGCAGGAGCGCAACATCGCCGATCCGACCGTGCTCGAGGCGCTGGCGGTCGAATGCGGCCTGCCGGCCAAGCGCGTCGAGCAATCCCAGAGCCAGGCCGTGCAGGAGCGCTATGAGGCGTACACGCAGCAGGCCATCGACGCCCAGGTCTTCGGTGCGCCCACCTATGTGATCGACGGCGAACTCTTCTGGGGCCAGGATCGCCTCGACTTCGTCGAACGCGCATTGAACGCGCAAGACTGAGCAAGCCACCCGACATTTCCCTTGAAACCTGAAGGAGCACCGACCATGGGTCAATTCATCGATCTCACCGCCAAAGACGGCTTCACCTTTCCCGCCTACGTGGCCGAGCCCGCGGGCCAGCCCAGGGGCGCGGTCGTCGTCGTGCAGGAGATCTTCGGCGTCAACTCGCACATCCGCTCGGTGGCCGACGGCTACGCGGCCGAGGGCTACCTGGCCGTCGCGCCGGCGACCTTCCAGCGCGTGAAGAAGGACGTCGAGCTGGGCTACAGCACCGAAGACATGAACGCCGGCTTCGCGCTGAAGACCGCCGTCGAGGCGCTGCCCGCGCCCGGCGTGCTGCAGGACCTGCAGGCGGCCGTCGAGTACGCGGCGCGCGGCGGCAAGGTCGGCATCGTCGGCTACTGCTGGGGCGGCCTGCTGACCTGGCGCGCGGCGGCAGGGGTGAGCGGGCTCTCG
This sequence comes from Variovorax frigidus, assembly GCF_051216515.1. Classification (NCBI taxonomy): domain Bacteria; kingdom Pseudomonadati; phylum Pseudomonadota; class Betaproteobacteria; order Burkholderiales; family Comamonadaceae; genus Variovorax; species Variovorax frigidus. Next base: position 518,861 of record NZ_JBPJZF010000007.1, on the reverse strand, counting down.
GCCGCGGCGCCTTACTACGGTGGTGGCGCGACCGCACCGGAGGAGATCGCCCGCAAGCCCAAGGTACCGGTGCTGGCGCATTTCGCCACCCAGGACCAGTGGATTCCGCTCGACACCGTCGAAGCGTTCAAGAAGGCGCATCCCGAGGTCGAGGTGCACCTGTACGAGGCGCACCACGGCTTCAACTGCGATCAGCGCGGCGCGTACGACGCCGAAGCCGCGAAGCTGGCGCGCGCGCGCACGCTGAAGTTCTTCGCGCAGCACCTGGCCTGAGGCGCCCGGCCAAGGCTGCGCCAGCGATCACTTCGCGGGCGTTGCCTTGGTCTGGGTCTTGGCCCTGGCCTTGGCCTTGGCGTCGGCTGTGGCGCGTGCGCCGATGCGGGTCTGCAGGAAGTCGACCAGTGCCCGCAGTGCCGCGCTGTTGTGCCGGCGCTGAAGGTAGGCCGCCGACAGCCACATGTCGACGCGCACGTAGTCCTGCAGCACCGCCACCAGCTCGCCGCGGTCGAGGTGCGGCTGCACCAGCAGCGCCGGCATGTAGGTCACGCCGAAGCCCTGCAGCGCCACCTCGATCAGCGGCGCACCCTCGGTCGAGTCCATGCGGCTCTTCACGTGCACGTCCATCGGCTTGCCGTCGACCTCGAATCGCCACTGCGGATGCGTGCCCAGGCGGGAGTGCGTCAGCGTGTCGTGGGTGGCCAGCTCCGACGGATGGGACGGTTTGCCGTGCTTCTTCCAGTAGATCGGCGAGGCGCAGACCACCAGCGGCATCTGCAGCAGCTTGCGCACGATCAGGTTGTCGTCCTCGATCGGGCCGAAGCGCAGCGCCAGGTCGACGGCTTCCTCGGCCATGTCGACCGTGCGGTTGGTCAGCTGCAGGCTGATGCTGACCTCGGGGTAGTAGCCCATGAATTGCGCCAGCAGCAGCGGCAGGTCGCCCTGGCCCATGCCATGTGGCGCCGTGATGCGCAGCCGCCCGGTGGGCCGGCTCGCATGCTCCTGCAGTTCGGCCTGGGTGAGCGCCACCATCTCCATCACCGGCTTGCTGCGCTCGAGCAGCAGGGCACCGGCGTCGGTCAGGCTGACCGAGCGCGTCGAGCGGTTCAGCAGGCGCACGCCGAAGCGCGATTCGAGCTCGGCCACGTACTTGCTGACCGTGGCCTTGGACATGTCCAGGCGCTTGGCCGCACCCGAGAAGCTGCCGAGTGCGGCGACTTCGCGAAAGGTCTTGAGAAGGTCGAGGCTGTCCATTGCGCTTCAGGTTGTGCCGCTGGGGCGTGGAAGGAGCGTAATCGCTTCGAATGCAAAGCTGTGCACGCGAAATGGGACCCATTGTTTCGTTTTTGTGAACACCGTGGTTCCGATTCGCAAGGGTTTACCCCATATTCTCGCGGCACAATTCATCTCACGGGCCAGCCCACCAGCCAGTCCGAGTGAACAGGCCCTCGAGGGTGCAGCGTGTCAACAGGACCGCCACCACTCCCGACCGGTTCGATTGCACTCTTGAACACTGAAGGAAATCAAAATGAAGACCACCCAAATCATCGCTGCTGCTGCCCTGTCGTTCCTCGCCGTTGCCGGCGCTCACGCTGAAAACTACCAAGGCGTGCAGCAAGTCAACTCGGTCAACAGCCGTGCCAACGTCGAAGCGCAAGCCGTCGCGACCGCACACGCTCCGAACCAGAACGTGACCAACGGTTCGCGCGTCACCCCCGCGCTGGTCTCGTCGACCAGCCGCGCTGCAGTGGCCGAGCAAGCTGTGGCCGCCGCCCACGCGCCGAACCAGAACCTGGACCGCAAGGCTTTCGTGAACAGCACCATCCCCGCTGCCTACACGAACGGTTCGCTGGCTCGCACCAACCAAGCCGGCCTCTGATCCACGGCCGCCCGAAGGGCGGTTGAAGTCGAATCCGGAAAAACCGGGCGATGCGCAAGCGTCGCCCGGTTTTTTCATGGGCGCTTGGCTTCAGCGCCCGGTGCGTGCGAGGTAGCGCTTGCGCCAGAACACGACCACCAGCACCAGCGCGATGACCCCCATCGAGCCCATCGCGATCCAGAAGCCGTCGGCCTTGTGCACCAGCGGGATGAACTCGAAGTTCATGCCGAAGATGCCGGCGATCAGGTTCAAGGGCAGGAAGATGGCGGTCAATGCGGTCAGTACCCGCATGATGTCGTTGGCGCGGTGGCTCTGCACGCTGAAGTGCATCTGGACTGCGGTCTCGGCGTTCTGTTCGAGCCGGCGCACGTGGTGCACCACGCGCTCGATGTGCTCGAGCACGTCGCGGCTGCGCACCATGAGCAGCTCCCGCTCTCGCAGCGCGGGGGCGGTGTCGGGTGTCGGCAGCGTTTCCATCGCGTCGATCCAGTCCTGCACCGCCACCCGCTGGTCTTCGCAGATCTCGTCGAGGTGGTGCAGCGACTGGCGCGCCTCCATCAGCGCGCTCCAGTTGGTGAAGCGGCTCTTCGGGTCGATCAGTTCGGCCTGCCAGTGGTCGAGCTGCCGCGTGAGCTCGCGGCGCAGGTCGAGGTAGGCATCGACGATCTGGTTGACCACGCGCAGCATCAGGTCGGCCGGGCTGGTGGGCACGCGGGCGCTCACGGCGCGCACGTCGAGCGCCGGGGCCGTGCCCTCGGGGCGGTCGTTGCGCGCGGCTGCCAGCAGCTTGGCCGCGTAGGCGTCGCGCACGGCGCCGTCGTCCGGGTGCACCGACAGCAGCACGCGGTCGAACACCGCGAAGCCGACCGGCCGGGTGTCCACGCGCCGCAGCACGGGCGGCCCGCTGCGCGGCAGCCGGGGCTGGCCCTCGGCATGCGGCGCCGCCGGGCCGGCCGCGAGGCGCCGGAACACCAGCACGTCGTAGAGGGAGGTGTAGTCGTAGTGCGAAGGCAACTGGTCGTTGAGCAGGTCGCTCACATGCAGATCGACCAGCTGCATGCCGCACAGCGACTGGAGAACCCCCTGCACCTCCGCCAGCGAGGCGCGGAATTCCTCGCGCGTGAGGGAGATCCAGAGGTAGCCCAGGCGGCAGGCGCCCGGCAAGGCGAGCGGTGCCAGCGCGTCGTGCTCGTCGACCTGGGACCCGGTGATTTCGAAGAGGCGCATGCAGGGCAGGGGCGCGCGTTCAGCGCTGCTGCTTCAGCAGCCGGGCCGCGTCGAGCGCGAAATAGGTGAGCACCCCGTCGGCACCGGCGCGCTTGAAGGCCAGCAGGCTTTCCAGCACCACGGCATCGTGGTCGAGCCAGCCGTTCTGTGCGGCGGCCTTGAGCATCGCGTACTCGCCGCTCACCTGGTAGGCGAAGGTGGGCACGTGGAACTCGTCCTTCACGCGGCGCACGATGTCCAGGTAGGGCATGCCGGGCTTGACCATCACCATGTCGGCGCCTTCGGCGATGTCGATGCCGACTTCGCGCAGGGCCTCGTCGCTGTTGCCCGGGTCCATCTGGTAGACCTTCTTGTTGCTCTTGCCGAGGTTCGTCGCGGAACCGACGGCATCGCGGAACGGGCCGTAGAAGGCGCTCGCGTACTTGGCGCTGTAGGCCATGATCCGCGTGTGGATGTCGCCGTTCGCCTCGAGCGCATCGCGCACCGCGCCGATCCGCCCGTCCATCATGTCGCTCGGCGCCACGATGTCGACGCCGGCCGCGGCCTGCACCAGCGCCTGCTTGACCAGCACCTCGACGGTCGGGTCGTTCAGCACGTAGCCGTGGTCGTCCAGCAGGCCGTCCTGGCCATGGCTGGTGTAGGGGTCGAGCGCCACGTCGGTCATGACGCCGAGATCCGGGAAACGCGATTTGAGCGCGGCCACGACGCGCGGGATCAGGCCGTCGGGATTGAAGGCCTCATCCCCCGCGGGGGTTTTGAGGCCCGCATCGATGACCGGAAACAGCGCCATCACCGGAATGCCCAGGGCCACGCATTCCTCCGCCACCGGCAACAGCGTGTCGAGGCTGAAGCGTTCGACGCCCGGCATGGAGCCCACCGGATCGCGTTTGCGTTCGCCTTCCTGCACGAAGACAGGATAGATCAGATCGTAGGAAGTGAGCGCATGCTCTCTAACCAGGTTCCGTGTGAAGGCATCGCGGCGAAGGCGGCGCGGCCGGCCGGCGGGGAAGGGGGCATGCAGGGTCATGTCGAAAATTGTGCCTGATGTACTACCGTGTGCCCCATCCGCCCGCCGTAGACCTTGTGGGCGCTGCGTGGCTCTGCATGCAACGAGTATTTTGGAATTCAATTCGAACTGTTAATTGTTAAAAAATAGTTGTGCGCGTGCTTGATACGTTCTTGTCGCTTTGTTAAATTACCCCCGGGCGGCTTGCCGCTCCCCGCTTTTCCTCCCTGAGCGGGTGCCTTGATGTGTGACAGCAAAAGGGCTTCCCAGCCCGGCGTTCGACGCCGGGCTTTTTTTTAAGCATTTCTGGCTCGCCCCCAGGTCGCGCTCACTGCGTGCAGCACTCCGGGGCAACAGCGGCGGCCGGGCGGAGCCCGTTCCGCGGTGTTCCGCGAAAGGAGCGCGCTTCGCGGCGGCGGCTTTCGCCCCCACTAAACTGCGTCCATGCTCTGGATCAAGTCGCTGCACATCGTTTTCATCGCCAGCTGGTTCGCCGGCCTCTTCTACCTGCCGCGGATCTTCGTGAACCTGGCGATGGTGCCGCCCGGCTCGGAGGCCGAGCGGGCCCGGCTGCTGCTCATGGCGCGCAAGCTGATGCGCTTCACCACCTTCCTGGCCGTGCCGGCGCTGGTCTTCGGCGTCTGGCTGTGGATGGGCTACGGCATCGGCCGCGGCCCGGGCAATGGCTGGATGCACGCCAAGCTGGCGCTGGTGTTGCTGGTGCTGGGCTACCACCATGGCTGCGGCGTGCTGTTGCGCAAGTTCGTGGCCGGCGCGCCGATGCGCAGCCACCGCTGGTACCGCTGGTTCAACGAGGTGCCGGTGCTGTTGCTGCTGGCGATCGTGGTGCTGGTGGTCGTCAAGCCCTTCTAGGGTGCGGCGCACCGTTCCGGCCGCCTGCACGGTGAACGCTCCGCACAAGTCCACCGCGTTGCCGCTGGCGCTGGCGTATGCGGCGCTGATCGTCTACGCCAGCCTCTATCCTTTCACGGACTGGCGCGACCAGGGCCTGGCGCCCTGGTCCTACCTCTCGGCGCCTTGGCCGCGCTACTGGACCGGCTTCGACTTCGGGGTCAACGTGGCGGGCTACGTGCCCTTCGGATTCCTGGCCGCGCTGGTCGTGCTGCGCACGCAACCGGGCGCCGGCGTCTTCCCGGCGGTGCTGCGCGCCACGCTGGCCGGCGCTGCGATCGCCTTTGCCATGGAGACGCTGCAGGGCTACCTGCCGATGCGCATCCCCTCGAATGTCGACCTGGGCCTGAATGCGCTGGGCGCGCTGGTCGGCTCGATGCTGGCTGCCGCGCTGGAGCGCCTGGGCGCGGTGGCGCACTGGAGTCGCGCACGCACGCAATGGTTCGTCGATGACGCGCGCTACGGCCTGGTGCTGCTGGCCTTGTGGCCCGTGGCGCTGCTGTTCCCGGCAGCGGTTCCCTTCGGCCTCGGCCAGGTCTTCGAGCGGCTGGAAAACGCGATCGCCGAATGGCTGGTCGACACGCCCTTTCTCGACTGGATGCCGCTGCGGGAGTTCGAGCTGCAGCCGCTGGTGCCCGGCATCGAACTGCTGTGCGTGATGCTGGGTGCGCTGGTGCCGTGTCTGCTGGGCTTCATGGTGACGCGATCGGTGCCACGCCGCGCGATGCTGATGGCCGCGATCCTGTGCGCAGGCCTGGCCGGCAGCGCGTTGTCTGCGGCGCTGAGCTGGGGTCCGGCGCATGCCTGGGCCTGGTTCAGCCTGCCGGTGCAGGTCGGTACCGTGACCGCCATCGTCTTCGGCCTGCTGCTGCTGGCCGCGCCGCGCAGGCTGTGTGCGGCCTTGCTGCTGGCCGCGCTGGTGCTGCATCTGAGTCTGCTGAACCAGGCGCCCGAGAGCGCGTACTTCGCCCAGACGCTGGCGACCTGGGAGCAGGGGCGCTTCATCCGTTTCCATGGGCTGGTGCAATGGCTGGGCTGGCTGTGGCCCTTTGCGACGCTGGGCTACGTGCTGGTGGCGCTGTCTCGGCGCAGACGCCAAACCTAGAATGGGGCGATGCCCCGTTCCCCCACTCCAGCCGCATCCGCCGCGCCCGCCGCGCCTGGTTACTACGAGCGCCACATCTTCTTCTGTCTCAACGAGCGCAAGGGCGGCGAGGACTGCTGCGCCCTGCACGGCGCGCAGCAGGGTTTCGACCACTGCAAGGCCAGCGTCAAGGCGGCCGGCCTGTCCGGCGCCGGCAAGGTGCGGGTCAACAAGGCCGGCTGTCTGGACCGCTGCGCGGGCGGCCCGGTGGCCGTGGTCTACCCGGAAGCCGTCTGGTACACCTTCGTCGACCAGGCCGACATCGACGAGATCGTCGAGTCGCATCTGAAGAATGGCCGGGTGGTCGAGCGCCTGGTGCTGCCGGCCGACGTCGGGCGCTGAGCGGAGCGCCCGTGATGAATTCGCAAACCGAAAAGCTTCGGCTCGAAGGCGCCGCCGGCATCATCGAGGTGCAGCGCGACCTGCCAACCGATGGCCAGCCTTCGCGCGGCGTGGCCGTGATCGCGCACCCGCACCCGCTGTTCGGCGGCACCATGGACAACAAGGTGGTGCAGACGCTGGCGCGCGCCTTCATCGCCAGCGGTTGGACCGCGGTGCGTTTCAACTTCCGCGGCGTCGGCGCCAGCGAGGGCGTGCATGACGAAGGCCGCGGCGAGAGCGACGACTACCGTGCCGTGGTCGCGCAACTCGCACCGTCGGGTCCGCTGGCCGTGGCCGGTTTTTCCTTCGGCGCCTTCGTCGCGATCACTGCATTGCAGGAACTCTGGACCGAGCGCGAGGTCGCACACCTGACGCTGGTCGGTGCCAGTGTTGCGCGCGTGGTGCCGCCGGTGCTGCCCGAAGGGGCGGTCGAACGTACGTTGATCGTGCATGGCGAAGCCGACGACACCGTTGCGCTCTCGGCCGTGATGGATTGGGCTCGCCCGCAGTCACTTCCTGTCACAGTCGTCCCCGGAGGCGGTCATTTCTTTCACGGACAATTGCCGCTCTTGAAAAACCTTGTTGTCCGCCATCTGCGCGCGGACCTGTAGCCCGGTCTCCCATCCCCATGAATCGTCTGTCTGTCGCGCTCCGCGCGCTGGTGCTGTTTTTTTCGGCATCCTTCTGCATGTTGGCCGCGGCGCAAATGCCCGTTCCCCCCGAGGTCGCCGCGCGCAGCTATCTGCTGCTCGACATCACGTCCAACCAGTTGCTCGCGCAGAAGGACATCGACAGCCCGGTCGAGCCGGCCTCGCTGACCAAGCTGATGTCGGCCTACCTGGTGTTCGATGCGCTCAAGGCCAAGAAGATCTCGCTCACGCAGACGCTGCCGGTCAGCCCGCGCGCATGGAAGATGCCCGGTTCGCGCATGTTCATCGATCCGAAGATGCAGGTGCCGGTGGAAGACCTGATCAAGGGCCTGATCGTGCAGTCGGGCAACGACGCCACGGTGGCGCTGGCCGAGGGCGTCGGCGGCACGGTCGAGCACTTCGTCCAGCTCATGAACGAGCAGGCCAAGGTGCTCGGCATGAAGAACACCAGCTACAGGAATCCCGAGGGCCTGACGGCGTCGGGCCACACCACGACGGCGCGCGACCTGAGCATCCTCGCGACGCGCCTGATGCACGACTTTCCCGAGTACGTGCAGTATTACGCGATCAAGAAGTACCGCTATCCGGGCACGCCGTCGACCAACGACACCAACCGCAACCTGCTGCTGTTCCGCGACCCGACCGTCGACGGCCTGAAGACCGGCCACACCGATGCCGCCGGCTACTGCATGATCGTCACGGCCAAGCGCGATTTCCCGAACCTGAACGGCGGACGCCGCCTGCTGTCGATCGTGCTCGGCGCGGCCAGCGAGAACGCGCGTGCCAACGAGTCGCAGAAGCTGCTGAACTGGGGCTACACCGCTTACGATGCCGTCAAACTGTTCGACGGCAACCAGCCTGCCGCCACACCGGCGGTCTGGAAGGGCAAGGCGAACACGCTCAAGCTGGGCCGCCCGGAAGCCATCGTGGTCTCGGTGCCCGCGGGTTCGGCGAGCAAGATCAAGACACAGGTCGCGCGCCCCGAACCGCTGGTCGCGCCCTTCGCCAAGAACCAGCAGGTCGGCACGCTCAAGGTCACGTTGGGCGACGAGCCCGTGACCGAGGTGCCGCTGGTGGCGCTCGAAGCGGTCGAGCAGGCCGGCATCCTCGGCCGTGCCTGGGACGCCGTTCGCCTCTGGATCAAGTAGGGGGCTGGCCACGCGGCCCGTCCGCCTGCTATACTCGCGGGCTTTTCGGAAATTTCCGAAGGGTTTCACGTTTTCGTCAATTCCCGGCTTCCCATGTCACGGTGGGGTCCAAGGTCGGGGTGTTTTGGGATTCATTCATTCATGCCAACCATCAATCAACTGGTGCGTCAGGGTCGAACGGTCGAGAAGATCAATTCGAAGAGCCCTGCCATGCAGAACTCGCCGCAACGTCGCGGTGTCTGCACCCGCGTCTACACCACGACGCCCAAGAAGCCCAACTCGGCACTCCGCAAGGTGGCCAAGGTTCGTCTGACGAACGGCTTCGAAGTCATCTCCTACATCGGCGGCGAAGGCCACAACCTGCAGGAACACAGCGTCGTGCTGGTTCGCGGCGGTCGTGTCAAGGACTTGCCCGGTGTTCGCTACCACATCGTGCGCGGTTCGCTCGACTTGCAAGGCGTGAAAGACCGCAAGCAGTCGCGCTCCAAGTACGGCGCGAAGCGTCCGAAGAAGGCATAAGCCTTCTTCTCGAAAACAAGCGGTGTTCGGTTGCCTTGGCGGGCACATCGAACGAAGTGACCCAAGGTCGGGTCGAGTAAGTGAGAGTTCCAACTGGCTCTCGCGGTATCGGAAACGGTACCAACTGAAGCAAAGAGGTTAAAAAAATGCCACGTCGTCGCGAAGTCCCCAAACGTGAAATCCTGCCGGATCCCAAGTACGGCAATGTCGAGCTGTCGAAGTTCATGAACGTGATCATGGAAGGCGGCAAGAAGGCTGTTGCCGAGCGCATCATTTACGGTGCCCTCGACTTCATCGAAAAGAAGAACCCGGACAAGGACCCCGTCGAAGCGTTCACCGTTGCCATCAACAACGTGAAGCCGATGGTCGAAGTGAAGTCGCGCCGCGTGGGCGGTGCGAACTATCAAGTCCCGGTCGAAGTCCGTCCTGTCCGTCGCCTCGCCCTGTCGATGCGCTGGATCAAGGAAGCCGCTCGCAAGCGCGGTGAAAAGTCGATGGCCCTGCGTCTGGCCAACGAACTGATGGAAGCCACGGAAGGCCGTGGCGGTGCCATGAAGAAGCGTGACGAAGTGCACCGCATGGCAGAAGCCAACCGGGCGTTCAGCCACTTCCGCTTCTAAGACCGTCCCTCAAATCAGACTGGTTGGAAGCCCGACTCGCCGTGTGGTGAGCGGGCTTTCATCCGTTAATGGAGTAAATTCTCATGGCACGCATTACACCCATCGAGCGCTACCGCAACATCGGTATCTCGGCGCACATCGACGCTGGCAAGACCACGACGACCGAGCGCATCCTGTTCTACACCGGTGTGAACCACAAGATCGGTGAAGTGCACGACGGCGCCGCCACCATGGACTGGATGGAGCAGGAGCAAGAGCGTGGCATCACGATCACGTCCGCTGCGACCACCTGCTTCTGGAAGGGCATGGCCGGTACGTTCGACGAACACCGCATCAACATCATCGACACCCCCGGTCACGTGGACTTCACGATTGAAGTCGAGCGCTCGATGCGCGTGCTCGACGGCGCCGTGATGGTGTACGACGCCGTCGGCGGCGTGCAGCCCCAGTCGGAAACCGTCTGGCGTCAGGCCAACAAGTACAAGGTGCCCCGTCTCGCGTTCGTCAACAAGATGGACCGCACCGGCGCCGACTTCCTGCGCGTGCGCCAGATGATGGTCGACCGCCTGAAGGCCAACCCGGTCGTGATCCAGATCCCGATCGGTGCGGAAGACCGCTTCCAGGGCATCGTCGATCTGGTCAAGATGAAGGCGATCTACTGGGACGAAGACAAGGGTGTCACCTTCACCTACAAGGACATCCCGGCCGATCTGGTCGATGTGTGTGCCGAGTACCACGAAAAGCTGGTCGAGGCTGCCGCCGAAGCCAGCGAAGAGCTGATGAACAAATACCTCGAAGGCACGGCACTGACCGAGCTCGAGATCAAGGCCGCGATCCGCCAGCGCACCATTGCCGGCGAAATCCAGCCGATGCTGTGCGGCTCCGCCTTCAAGAACAAGGGCGTGCAGGCCATGCTCGACGCCGTCGTCGAGTACATGCCCGCACCGACCGACATTCCGCCGGTCAACGGCATGGACGAAGACGAAACGCCCGTCACCCGCATGGCTGACGACAGCGAGAAGTTCTCCGCGCTGGCATTCAAGCTCATGACCGACCCGTTCGTCGGCCAGTTGACCTTCGTTCGCGTCTATTCCGGCGTGCTGACCAAGGGCGACAGCGTCTACAACCCGGTGCGCGGCAAGAAAGAGCGCATCGGCCGGATCGTGCAGATGCACGCCAACAACCGTGTCGAAGTGAGCGAAATCCGTGCCGGCGACATCGCTGCCTGCATCGGCTTGAAGGAAGTGACCACGGGCGAAACGCTGTGCGATCCGACCGCCATCCTGACGCTCGAGCGCATGGTGTTCCCGGAATCGGTGATCTCCCAGGCCGTCGAGCCCAAGACCAAGGTCGACCAGGAAAAGATGGGCATCGCCCTGCAACGCCTGGCACAGGAAGATCCGTCGTTCCGCGTCAAGACCGACGAAGAATCGGGCCAGACCATCATCGCCGGCATGGGCGAGCTGCATCTGGAAATCATCGTGGACCGGATGAAGCGCGAATTCGGCGTGGAAGCCAACGTCGGCAAGCCGCAAGTGGCTTACCGCGAAACCATCCGCAAGACCGTCGAAGATGCCGAAGGCAAGTTCGTGCGTCAGTCGGGCGGCAAGGGCCAGTACGGCCACGTGGTGCTCAAGGTCGAGCCGCAGGAGCCGGGCAAGGGCTTCGAGTTCGTCGACGCGATCAAGGGCGGTGTGGTTCCTCGCGAATACATTCCCGCGGTCGAAAAGGGCGTGATCGAAGCACTGGGCCAGGGCGTGCTCGCCGGCTACCCGGTGGTGGACGTCAAGGTGACGCTGCACTTCGGTTCGTACCACGACGTGGACTCGAACGAAATGGCGTTCAAGATGGCCGCGATCTTCGGTTTCAAGGAAGGCTGCCGCAAGGCCAGCCCGGTGATCCTGGAGCCGATGATGGCCGTGGAAGTCGAGACCCCGGAAGACTACGCCGGCAACGTGATGGGCGATCTGTCCTCGCGTCGCGGCATGGTCCAGGGCATGGAAGACATGATGGGTGGCGGCAAGGCCATCAAGGCCGAAGTGCCGCTGTCGGAAATGTTCGGCTACTCGACCACGCTGCGCTCGATGTCGCAAGGCCGCGCCACGTACACGATGGAGTTCAAGCACTACGCTGAAGCCCCCCGTAACGTCGCAGAAGCCATCGTGGCGGCCCGCGCGAAGTAAGGTTCGCCCCCAGGTCGCTGCGCACTTCGTGTCGCGACTCCCACCCCCTACCGGGGGCAACACCAGCGGCCCGGCAAAGCCGGTTCCGCGGTGTTTCGCGAAAAGAGTGCGAACAGCGCGATTTTTTTGTCTGCGATTCGGTGCCATCCTGTTCCCGTGCGGGGTGAATCAGCAACCGGATGCAGACGTAAAACCAATACACGGGAATGCTCTTTCTAAGGATTGAAAAATGGCAAAAGGTAAATTCACCCGCACCAAGCCGCACGTGAACGTGGGCACGATTGGTCACGTCGACCATGGCAAGACCACGCTGACCGCTGCGATCGCAACGGTGCTGTCGGCCAAGTTCGGCGGCGAAGCCAAGGCCTACGACCAGATCGACGCAGCGCCTGAAGAAAAGGCCCGCGGCATCACGATCAACACCGCGCACGTCGAGTACGAAACGGCCAACCGCCACTACGCACACGTCGACTGCCCTGGTCACGCCGACTATGTGAAGAACATGATCACCGGCGCTGCCCAGATGGACGGCGCGATCCTGGTGTGCTCGGCCGCTGACGGCCCGATGCCCCAGACCCGTGAACACATCCTGCTGGCGCGCCAGGTGGGCGTGGGCTACATCATCGTGTTCCTGAACAAGTGCGACATGGTCGACGACGCCGAGCTGCTCGAGCTGGTCGAGATGGAAGTGCGCGAGCTGCTGGACAAGTACGACTTCCCGGGCGACGACACCCCCATCATCCACGGCTCGGCCAAGCTCGCCCTCGAAGGCGACAAGGGCAAGCTGGGCGAAGAAGCCATCATGAAGCTGGCCGACGCACTGGACACGTACATCCCGACGCCTGAGCGCGCCATCGACGGTGCATTCCTGATGCCCGTGGAAGACGTGTTCTCGATCTCCGGTCGTGGCACGGTGGTGACCGGCGCTGTCGAGCGCGGCATCATCAAGGTCGGCGAAGAAATCGAGATCGTCGGCATCGCTGCGACCCAGAAGACCATCTGCACGGGCGTGGAAATGTTCCGCAAGCTGCTGGACCAAGGTCAAGCGGGCGACAACGTGGGCGTGCTGCTGCGCGGCACGAAGCGCGAAGACGTCCAGCGCGGCCAAGTGCTGTGCAAGCCGGGTTCGATCAAGCCGCACACGCACTTCACCGCCGAGGTGTATGTGCTGTCGAAGGACGAAGGCGGCCGTCACACGCCTTTCTTCAACAACTACCGCCCGCAGTTCTACTTCCGCACGACGGACGTGACCGGTGCGATCGAGCTGCCTGAAGGCAAGGAAATGGTCATGCCTGGCGACAACGTCAGCATCACCGTGAAGCTGATCAACCCGATCGCCATGGAAGAAGGCCTGCGTTTCGCCATCCGCGAAGGCGGCCGCACCGTGGGTTCGGGCGTCGTGGCCAAGGTCATCGCTTAATCCGCAGGCACAAGGACACACACCATGGCAACGAAGCAAAAGATCCGCATCCGCCTGAAGGCGTTCGACTACAAGCTCATCGACCAATCGGCCGCTGAGATCGTGGACACCGCCAAGCGCACCGGCGCCATCGTCAAGGGCCCCGTGCCCCTGCCGACGCGCATGAAGCGTTTCGACATCCTGCGCTCGCCGCACGTCAACAAGACGTCGCGCGACCAGCTCGAAATCCGTACGCACCAGCGCCTGATGGACATCGTCGACCCGACCGACAAGACCGTGGACGCGCTGATGAAGCTTGACCTGCCGGCTGGCGTCGACGTCGAGATCAAGCTGCAGTAACTCCGGTTCTGCGCTTCTTCAGGGTCCGTCGGCAGCAATGCCGACGGACCTTGTCCGTTGAATCGGCCGGACGCATGCCCCTCTCGGGGCGACGCCTTGCGTGAAAAGGGCAGTGCGGGCTATAATCGCCGGCTCTGCTCGTTTTGCGCCTTCGCGGGTGCGTACAAGCCGAGATTTATCAACCTTTCTTCGAGGGCCTTCAACGGGGCCAAACGCTGTCGCCAATTGAAGTGGCAGCGGCGAAGGAAGACTTCCATTTTTGGAGAAAACAAATGAGTCTGAGCAACTCCCTCGGGTTGCTGGGCCGCAAGGTGGGGATGATGCGTCTCTTCACCGATGACGGGGACGCAGTTCCTGTCACGGTGGTGGATGTGTCCAACAACCGTGTGACCCAGATCAAGTCCCAAGAGACCGACGGCTACGTCGCGCTTCAAGTGACTTTCGGTTCGCGTAAAGCATCGCGCGTGACCAAGCCGCAAGCCGGACATCTCGCCAAGGCGGGTGTCGAAGCTGGCGAAATCATCCAGGAATTCCGCGTGACCGCCGATACGGCCGGTCAGCACAAGACCGGTGGCGTGATTGCCGCGGGTAGCGTGTTCGCGGTGGGCCAGAAGGTGGACGTGCAAGGCACTTCCATCGGCAAGGGCTTCGCTGGCACGATCAAGCGTCACAACATGCGTTCGCAGCGCGCGTCGCACGGCAACAGCCGTTCGCACAACGTGCCGGGTTCCATCGGTATGGCGCAGGATCCAGGTCGCGTGTTCCCGGGCAAGCGCATGACGGGTCACCTCGGTGACGTCACCGTCACGACGCAGAACCTCGACGTGTTCCGTATCGACGAAGCGCGTCAGCTTCTGTTGATCAAGGGTGCGATCCCCGGTTCGAAGGGTGGCTTCGTCACCGTGCGTCCGGCCATCAAGGCCAAGCCCCAAGCTGCTGAAGGAGCGAAGTAATGCAACTCGAACTCCTGAACGAGCAAGGCCAGGCCGCGTCGAAGTACGACGCCCCCGAGACCGTGTTCGGCCGTGACTACAACGAAGACCTGGTTCACCAGATCGTCGTCGCATTCCAGGCCAACGCCCGTCAAGGCACGCGCGCCCAGAAGGACCGCGAACAGGTCCATCACTCGACCAAGAAGCCTTTCAAGCAAAAGGGAACGGGCCGCGCCCGTGCCGGTATGACGTCTTCGCCCCTGTGGCGTGGCGGCGGCCGCATCTTCCCGAACATGCCTGACGAAAACTTCACGCAGAAGATCAACAAGAAGATGTACCGCGCCGGCATGGCGTCGATCTTCTCGCAGCTCGCTCGTGAAGGCCGTCTGGCCGTGGTCGATTCGCTCACCGTGGATTCGCCCAAGACCAAGCCGCTCGCCGCCAAGTTCAAGGCCATGAATCTCGAGTCCGTGCTCGTGATCGCCGAAGAAGTCGACGAGAACCTCTACCTCGCCTCGCGCAACCTGGTGAACGTGCTCGTCGTCGAGCCGCGTTACGCCGACCCGGTGTCGCTGGTGCACTACAAGAAGGTGCTCGTCACCAAGGGTGCCGTCGACAAGCTCAAGGAGATGTTCGCATGAGCCGCATGAATCCTACGCCGGTCTTCCGTACCCAGTACCAGGAAGGCCGCCTGATGGCCGTGCTGGTCGCCCCTATCGTGTCCGAAAAGGCAACGATGGTCGGCGAAAAGTCGAATACCGTCACTTTCAAGGTGCTGCAGGACGCCACCAAGCCCGAGATCAAGGCCGCTGTTGAACTGATGTTCAAGGTCGAAGTCCAGGGCGTGTCCGTGCTCAACACCAAGGGCAAGACCAAGCGCTTTGGCAAGTCCATCGGCCGCCGCGACAACGTTCGCAAGGCCTATGTGACGCTGAAGGCAGGTCAAGAGCTCAACCTCGTCGGGGAAGGCGCTTAATCATGGCCGTCATCAAGATGAAACCCACTTCGCCGGGCCAACGCGGCGCGGTGAAGATCTCCCGGGATCACCTGTACAAGGGTGCCCCTCACGCTCCGTTGCTCGAGCCGCAGTTCCAGGCTGCCGGTCGCAACAACAACGGTCACATCACGATTCGCCATCGCGGCGGTGGTCACAAGCATCACTATCGCGTGGTCGACTTCGTGCGCAACAAGGACGGCATCCCGGCCAAGGTCGAACGCATCGAGTACGACCCGAACCGCACCGCCCACATCGCTCTGGTGTGCTACGCCGACGGCGAGCGCCGCTACATCATCGCCCCGCGCGGTCTGGAAGCCGGTGCAACGCTGCTGAGCGGTTCGGAAGCTCCGATCCGCGCCGGCAACACGCTGCCGATCCGCAACATCCCGGTCGGTTCGACGATCCATTGCATCGAGCTGCAACCCGGCAAGGGCGCGCAGATCGCGCGTTCGGCCGGTACGTCGGCCACGCTGCTGGCACGCGAAGGCGTCTACGCTCAAGTGCGCATGCGCTCGGGTGAAGTCCGCCGCGTGCACGTGGAATGCCGCGCCACCATCGGTGAAGTCGCCAACGAAGAGCACAGCCTGCGCCGTCTGGGCAAGGCCGGTGCGAAGCGTCACATGGGTATCCGTCCGACCGTTCGCGGTGTGGTGATGAACCCGGTTGACCACCCGCACGGTGGTGGTGAAGGCAAGACCGGTGAAGGTCGCCATCCAGTCGATCCATGGGGCAACCTCACCAAGGGCTATCGCACCCGTAACAACAAGCGCACGCAGGTCTTCATCGTGTCGCGTCGCAAGAAATAAGGGGATAGCAAATGACACGCTCTCTCAAGAAGGGTCCTTTCGTCGACCACCATCTGGTGGCCAAGGCCGACAAGGCTGTGACGAACAAGGACAAGAAGCCGATCAAGACCTGGTCGCGTCGCTCGATGGTTCTGCCCGAGTTCATCGGTCTGACCATTGCCGTGCACAACGGCAAGCAGCACGTGCCTGTGTACATCACCGACCAGATGGTCGGCCACAAGCTCGGCGAATTTGCGCTCACCCGCACGTTCAAGGGGCACCCCGCGGACAAAAAAGTCCAGAAGAAGTAAGGAACGACCATGTCTGAAACACGTGCAGTCCTCCGCGGTGTCCGCCTGTCGGTCGACAAGGGCCGTCTGGTCGCGGACCTCATCCGCGGCAAGAAGGTCGATCAAGCGCTCAACGTTCTGCAATTCACGCAGAAAAAAGCCGCTGTGATCATCAAGAAGGTGCTCGAGTCGGCAATCGCCAACGCCGAGCACAACGACGGTGCCGACATCGACGAGCTGAAGATCAAGACCATCTACGTCGAACAAGGTGCCACGCTCAAGCGCTTCACCGCGCGCGCCAAGGGTCGCGGCAACCGCATCAGCAAGCCCACGTGCCATGTGTACGTGACGGTTGGCAACTAAAAGGCCGGAAGACTATGGGACAAAAAATCCACCCTACCGGCTTCCGCCTTGCGGTCAGCCGCAACTGGTCGAGCCGCTGGTACGCCAGCAACAAAGACTTCGCCGGCATGCTGGCCGAAGACATCAAGGTGCGCGAGTACCTGAAGAAGAAGCTCAAGAACGCGTCGGTTTCGCGCGTGCTGATCGAGCGTCCCGCCAAGAATGCACGCATCACGATCTACTCGGCACGTCCGGGCGTCGTGATCGGCAAGAAGGGCGAAGACATCGAGAACCTCAAGCGCGAACTCGGCAAGCAGCTGGGTGTGCCGGTCGCAGTGAACATCGAAGAAGTGCGCAAGCCTGAAATCGATGCCCAACTGATCGCCGACAGCATCACGCAGCAGCTCGAAAAGCGGATCATGTTCCGCCGCGCCATGAAGCGTGCGATGCAGAACGCCATGCGTCTGGGTGCCCTGGGCATCAAGATCATGTCGTCGGGTCGTCTCAACGGTATCGAAATCGCGCGTTGCGAGTGGTACCGCGAAGGCCGCGTGCCGCTTCACACCCTGCGCGCCGACATCGACTACGGCACCTCGGAAGCCAAGACCACGTACGGCGTCATCGGCGTCAAGGTCTGGGTCTACAAGGGCGACACGCTGGGTCGTAACGACCTGCCGGCCGTCGAAACGCCGCGACCGGACGACGAGCGTCGCCCACGGGGTCCCCGCCGTGATGGCCGCCCTGGTGGCGACCGTCCGGGTGGCGACCGTCGTGGTCCCGGCCCCCGCGCCGGTGGCCGTGGCCCGATCGGTGGCAACACCGCGCCGGCCGATGGCAGCGACAAGCCCGCAGAAGCGACCGGTGGTGCACCCGCAGCACCGGGTGCAGACCCGAAACCCGCCGTTAAGCGCGTCCGCAAAGCCGCGCCAGCTGCAGCAGCTGACGGTGCCAAGACCGAGTAATCGGTCTTTCCCGGGCGCGAAAGCGCTCGGGTCAGTCTCACGGAGTAATAAAACATGCTGCAACCTGCACGCAGAAAGTTCCGCAAGGAACAAAAGGGCCGCAACACTGGCATCGCTACCCGGGGCAACTCGGTGGCATTCGGTGATTTCGGTCTGAAATGCACCGACCGCGGCCGTCTGACCGCGCGCCAACTCGAAGCTGCACGCCGCGCGATCTCGCGTCACGTGAAGCGCGGTGGCCGCATCTGGATCCGCGTGTTCCCGGACAAGCCAATCTCTACCAAGCCCGCTGAAGTGCGGATGGGTAACGGTAAGGGCAACCCCGAGTACTACGTCGCGGAAATCCAACCCGGCAAGATCGTGTTCGAGATCGTCGGCGTGCCCGAAGAACTCGCTCGCGAAGCGTTCCGCCTGGCTGCTGCCAAGCTGCCGCTGCGTACCACCTTCGTCGCGCGCCAGCTCGGCACCTGATCGAGGAGAGAACACTCATGGCAACACGTAAGAAGAAGGACGCCGCGGCCAAGCCGGCCAAGGTGTCGAAGGCAGCAGCGCTGCGCGACAAGGACGTCGCCGGCCTGCAAACCGAAATCAAGGATCTGCAGAAGGCCCATTTCGGTCTGCGCATGCAGAAGGCCACGCAACAGCTGTCGAACACCTCGACGCTGCGCGTGACACGTCGCGACATCGCTCGCGCCAAGACCATTCTTGCTCAGAAGCAAGAAGCACCCGCCGCCAAGTAAGGAGCAAACATGACGGAAGCTAAAAAATCCCTCAAGCGCACCTTGATCGGCAAGGTCGTGAGCGACAAGCGTGAGAAGACCGTGACCGTGCTGGTCGAGCGTCGTGTGAAGCACGAGCTCTACGGCAAGATCGTGGCCAAGACGAGCAAGTACCACGCCCATGACGAAAAGGGCGAGTACCACCTGGGCGACACCATCGAGATCACGGAAAGCCGCCCGATCTCGAAGACCAAGAACTGGGTCGTGACCCGTCTGGTCGAGAAGGCCGTCCTGGTCTGACCCTGGGCGCACAGCCCCTCCCGAAACGGCCCACAATGTGGGCCGTTTCTTTTTTGTCCGGAGCATTTCAATCATGATCAAAATCGGCGACACCCTTCCCTCCGTCACCCTGCAGGAATACTCCGAGGTCGAAGGCGAGGGCTGCAGCATCGGCCCGAACGCCGTGGACGTCGCCAAGGCTTCGGCCGGCAAGACGATCGCGGTCTTCGCGCTGCCCGGTGCCTTCACGCCCACCTGTTCGGCCAAGCACGTGCCGGGCTATGTGCAGCACTTCGACGACTTCAAGGCCGCGGGCGTCGACGAGATCTGGTGCCTGAGCGTGAACGACGCCTTCGTGATGGGCGCCTGGGCGCGCGACCAGAAGACCGGCACCAAGGTGCGCATGCTGGCCGACGGCAGCGCCGATTTCGCCAAGGCCACCGGCCTGACGCTCGACCTGACCGGCCGTGGCATGGGCCTGCGCAGCAACCGTTATTCGATGCTGGTGAAGGACGGCAAGGTCGCGACGCTCAACGTTGAGGCACCGGGCAAGTTCGAAGTCAGCAATGCGGAAACGCTGCTGGCGCAAGCCAAGGGCTGATCGCCTCTGCGCACCCCCGACGAAGGCGCCGCGAGGCGCCTTTTTCCTTTCAATGCCAGAGACACCGCGGAACCGGCTTTGCCGGCCCGCTGGTGTCGCCCCCTTGAGGGGGAAGGCAAGCGGACACGAAGTGCCGCGCAGCCTTCGGGGGTGGGCTAGAGCTCCACCTTGAGGTAGTGCGAGCCCGGAATCGGGTTGTGATAGTAGGGCGGGACTTCGGTGAAGCCGAGGTCCTCGTAGAGCGTGCGCGCCGACTCCATGTCGTCGAGCGTGTCCAGCAGCACGCAGGCATAACCCGCGCCGCGCGCCGCGTCGAGGATCGCTTCGGCCAGCCGCCGGCCCAGGCCCAGGCCGCGAAAGGCCGGGCGCACGTAGAGACGCTTCATCTCGGCCGAGTTCGGATCGTCGGCGGTGTCGAGCGGCCGCAGCGCGCAGCAACCCGCCACCACGGCCGGCCGGCCATCGGCCATGCGCAGCACCAGGCCGCTGTGGCGTTCGGCCGCCGCAACGGCATCGCTGGCTTCGACCAGTGCCAACAGCAGCACGCCGCGCGGCTCGGCATAGTCGCCGGGCAACGCCGCCAGTTCCTCGGCGAAATTCTGGAAACCCAGGTCGATGCCGAGCGTGCTCGCGTACTCGGCGAACACGGCACGGGTGGCGTCCAGTTCGTGTGGTTCGACCGGCGGCAGCAGCACGATGTCGGGTGTGCCGATCAGCGGCAGCGTGCGTGAGGTGGGAAAAGGGCTCATGACCGCAACGATCCGATCCAGAGCGCGAAGCCCATGCAGGCCGCGAACAGCACCACGGCGAACAGGCGCGTGGTCACATCGTCCCGGCTGGACTGGGCGGCCGGCAAGGACTTGTCGCCTGAAATCATCGGGCCCACCAGACGGTGCCGCCGCACCAGCGCGTAATAGAGCACGGCCAGCAGGTGCAGCACGAGCAAGGCGATCACCAGCCATTTGCCGCGCTCTGCATGCCAGCCGGTCGCCAGGCTGGCGACGGCGCCCGACACAAGGTGCGTCAACGGGCCCGCATTGGAAATTTCATCGTCGGCCAGCAGGCCGGTCCCGACCTGCAGCGCCAGCAGCCCCAGCATCGCGAAGACCGACAGCGCGCCCAGCGGGCTGTGGCCGATCAGATGGTCGGGGTGGGCGTTGCCGCGCAGGTAGGCCAGGATCGAGCGCGGCCGGTAGAGGAAAGTGCCGAAGCGCGACCAGCGCCCGCCGACAAAACCCCAGAGCAGCCGGAACAGCAGCAGCGCCAGCACGAGGTAGCCGAGCCTGAAGTGCCATTCCATCGCGCCAAGGAAGCCGGTCGCGAGCAGGCCGCTGACAGCCAGGGCCAGCAGCCAGTGAAAGACCCGCGTCGGAAGATCCCAGACGCGCGTGGGCGTCGGGCGGGCCTCGTCCATGGCCGGGGTCGGAGAAGGAGTCATCGGGCGAGCAGAAGAAAGCAGAAGGCGCAGATTAGCAAATCTCGGCGGCAGCCACCGGAAGCCCCATGTCGCCCCTGTGCCTTCGACGCCCTCTAAACTGCGCTTCGGTGCCGCAGGCGCGGCATCGATCCTCACGAAATAACAAGGAAGCCCATGATTCGTCTTGCCAGCCTCACGCTGGCTGCGGCAGTTGTCGCAGCCGTGCTGCCCGTCCATGCCCAGCCCCAGAAGTTCGACAAGCCCGAGGACGCCATCAAGTTCCGCCAGGCCACGCTCAAGGAGATGCAGCAGAACTTCAAGCGCGTCGCCGACATGGCCTCGGGCCGCGACGATTTCAACGCCAAGGTCGCCGACGAGAGCGCGCAGCGCGTGGCCGAACTGATCAAGCAGCCCTGGGTGGCGTTCGGTCCCGGCACCGAGGGCGGCAAGGCCCGGCCGGAGGTCTGGACAGAGCAGGCGAAGTTCCAGGACCTGGCCGGCAAGGCCGAGGGCGAGATGGTCAAGCTGGCGGCGGCCGCCAAGACCGGCAACCTCGATGCCATCAAGGCCTCGATCGGTGCGGCGGGCGCGACCTGCAAGGCGTGCCACGACAGCTTCAGAGCACGTTGACCCACCCCCGAAGGCTCGCGCACTCCGTGTCGCTTCGCCTCCCCCTCAAGGGGGCGACACCGGCGGCCCGGCGGAGCCGGTTCCGCGGTGTCCCTGGAACAGAAAAAGGCACCTCTCGGTGCCTTTTTCGTTGCTTGGTGGTGGGGCGCTCAGGCTTCGGCCAGCAGCTTCTCGATCAGCTTGTGCAGTTCGGCGAAGTCGGGCTCGCCCACGTAGCGCTTCACGATCTCGCCGCGCTTGTTGACGATGTAGGTGGTGGGCGTGAGCGCCACGTCGCCCCAGGCCTTGGCCACGGCGCCGGTGTTGTCGATCGCGACCTTGAAGGGAAGCTTGCGGGTTTCCGTGAAGTTCACCACGTAGCTGGGCGGGTCGTAGCTCATGGCGACGGCCAAGGTGTCGTAGCCTTGCGCCTTGTACTTGTCGTAGGTGGCGATCACCTTGGGCATCTCGGCCACGCAGGTCACGCAACTGGTGGCCCAGAAGTTGACCAGCGTCACCTTGCCCTTGAAGTCTTCCGTGGTCTTCTGGCTGCCGTCGAGCAACACGAAGGTCGACGCCGGTGCGGCCGAGACGCCGGTCTTCAGATAAACGCCGGCGCCGGCAGCGAGGGCGATCACGAGCGCAGCGACAGGGAGTATTTTTTTCATGGAGACCGATGGAATGGACCGCCGCAATTTTAGTTCCGCCTGCCTGGCCTTGCCTGCCTCATTGGCATTGCTGGCCATGCAACAGGCGCATGCACTGTCCTTGAGCGATCTCAGCAGCGCCGACGCCTCCAGCGGCGTCAAGGCCGCGCTCGAGAAGGGCGCCACCGTGGCCGTGAGCCTGCTGGGCCGGCCCGACGGTTTCCTGGGCAACCCCAAGGTGCGCATTCCGCTGCCGGGCTACCTCGAGGAGGGCTCGAAGGTGCTGCGCATGATGGGACAGGGCCGCCGCATCGACGAGCTGGTCACGGCCATGAACCGGGCCGCCGAGCAGGCCGTGCCGGCCGCCAGGGACCTGCTGGTCAATGCGGTGCGCACCATGAGCGTCACCGATGCCAAGGGCATCCTCACGGGCGGCGACAACTCGGTCACGCAATTCTTCGCCGGACGCACGCGCGCACCGCTGACCGAGCGCTTCCTGCCGATCGTGAGTGCGGCCACTGTCAAGGTGAAGCTGGCCGACAAGTACAACCAGCTCGCGGGCAAGGCCGCCGGCTTCGGGCTGGTGAAGAAGGAGGACGCCAACCTCCAGGGCTATGTCACAGGCAGGTCGCTCGATGGCCTCTACCTGATGATCGGCGAGGAAGAGCGCAAGATCCGCCAGGATCCCGTGGGCAGCGGCAGCGCGATCCTGCAGAAGGTGTTCGGCGCCATCCGCTGAGCCTTCCCGCTGTGGCAGGGCCGCACCGGATCGGGGCGCGCGCCCATAATCGCGACCCGATGCCTTCCTCCTCCCGCGCCGGCCCGGCCGCTTTCCTGTTCCTCCTTGCCTCGGCCGCTCTGGCCGCCTGCAGCCTCACCTTCAACTGGCGCGAGGTGCCGATCGGCGACGGCGGCCTGATCGCGCTCCTGCCCTGCAAGCCCGATCGCGCCAGCCGCGCGCTGCCACTGGGCGCCGAGGCCGTGAACGTCGAGATGGCAGGTTGCGAGGCCGGCGGTGCCACCTTTGCCGTGGCCCATGCGCGCGCTGCCGACGCGGCCCAGGCCGAGGCCTGGCTGGGCGCCTGGCGCGCGGCCACGCGCACCCAGCTGGCGGGTGTGACGCCGCAGGAATCCGTGGGTGTGGTGCCGCGTGCCGCGCTGCAGCCGGCACCGGTCCGGCTCGATGCGGGCGAGCGCCACGGACCCGGCCCAGCCACGCGGGTGCTGTGGTTCGCGCAATGGCGCGCGGGCGGCGTCTCGATCTACCAGGCCACGGTGCTGGGCACGCCGGCCAATGCCGAAGCCGTGACCACCTTCTTCGACGGCCTGAGGCTGCCATGAGTCTGCTGCGGCCCGCACGATGAGCGCCATTCCCCTTGCACCGGCCAGCGACATGCTGCGCAGTTCGTCCCGCGCGATCGCGGTCTTCCTGGCCTTCGCGTTCGCCTACTTCCTGTCGACGCTGGTGCGCGCCATCACCGCCACGCTGTCGCCGGTGCTGACCGAGGCGTTCGACCTCCAGTCGCGCGACCTCGGCCTGCTGGCCGGCGGCTACTTCTTCGGCTTCGCGCTCACGCAACTGCCGATGGGCGCCTGGCTCGACCGCCATGGCCCCAAGCGCGTGGTGCTGTGTTTCCTGACTGCGGCGGTGGCGGGCTGCCTGCTGTTCTCGCAGGTCACCGAGTTCCCGATGCTGCTGGCTGCGCGCGTGCTCACCGGCGTGGGCGTGAGCGCCTGCCTGATGGCGCCGCTGACCGGTTATCGGCGTTGGTTCGATCCCTCACTGCAGCTGCGCGGCAATGCCTGGATGCTCATGGTCGGCTCGCTGGGGCTGGTGGCAGCGACCCTGCCGGTGCACTGGCTGGTGCCGATGATCGGCTGGCGACCGCTGTTCTGGCTGCTCGCCGCGGGCGTGCTGCTCTCGATGGCGCTGATCGCCTGGGTCGTGCCTGCCTGGCGCCCGCTGGTGCCGGCGCGCGGTGACAACGAAGCAGCGGACGCCGCGGCGACGCCGGGGTACGGCGCCGTGTTCCGCAACCCCTTCTTCCGCAAGGTCACGCCGATCGGCTTCTTCAACTACGGCGGCTTCGTCGCGATGCAGACGCTGTGGGTCGTGCCCTGGCTCACGCGCGTGGCGGGCTACTCGTCCTTCGAAGCCGCGAGCGCGCTGTTCCGCATCAGCATCGCGATGCTGGCCGCCTATTGGCTCTGGGGCGCCGTCAATCCGTGGCTGGTGCGGCGCGGCATCGGGGCCACGCGCCTGCTCGCCTGGGGCCTGCCGCTCAACATGGGGCTGCTGGCGCTGATGCTGGTGGCCGGGCCGGCGGCAGGGACCACCGCATGGATGCTGCTTCTGTGCATGTCCACCGTCGTCACGCTCGCGCAACCGGCGGTGGCGATGGCGCTGCCGGCGGCCTTGGCCGGCCGCGCGCTGTCGGCCTACAACCTCGTGATCTTTCTGGGCATCTTCACGGTGCAATGGGGCATCGGCCTGCTGATCGACCTGTTCCTCGGTCTGGGCTTCGACACCGTGGACGCCTTCCGCGCCGCCTTTGCCGTGTTTCTGGGCTGCTGCATGCTGTCGTACCTCTACTTCCTCTGGGCGCCCCCGCATAATCGACATCCGTCCCCTCGCGTCGCATGAACAGCATCCTTCTCATCGCCCACGCTCCGCTCGCACAGGCGCTGCGGCAATGTGCGCTGCATGTGTTTCCCGACTGCGAGCAGAACATCGCGGCGCTCGACGTGCTGCCCAACGTATCGCCCGAAGAAACGCTGGCCGCGGCGCGCATCACGCTCGAGCTGCAGCTGCGTGCGCCGCGCTCCCAGGTGCTGGTGCTGGCCGACGTGTTCGGCGCCACGCCCTGCAACGTGGCACAGAAGCTGGTCGACGGCGCGCGCTCGCGGCTCGTGGCCGGCGTCAACCTGCCGATGCTGCTGCGCGCGGTGAGCTACCGCAACGAGCCGCTCGATGCCCTGGTGCAGCGGGCCATCGCCGGCGGTACGGCGGGCGTGATGCAGGTGGCAGTGGCCGCTCCCCAGAACCAGGCGAGAAGAAAACACAGTGATCAAGACATCCGTGACCATCAGCAATAAGTTGGGCCTGCACGCCCGTGCCTCGGCCAAGCTCACCAAGCTGGCCGGCAGTTTCCCGTGCGAAGTCTGGCTCTCGCGCGGCGAGCGTCGCGTCAATGCCAAGAGCATCATGGGCGTGATGATGCTGGCCGCCGGGCTCGGCTCGACGGTCGTGCTGGAAACCATCGGCGAGCAGGAGCAGCAGGCCAGCGATGCGCTCATCGCCCTGATGAACGACAAGTTCGGCGAGGGCGAGTGACCATGGCGCGCCTCCAGGCCTTCTCGCCGCGCTTGCGCTGCACGCCCCGGATGGCGCCATGACCTTTGCGGTCCACGGCCTTCCCGTCGCCCGTGGCATCGCCATCGGGCGTGCGGTGCTGGTGGTGTCGAGCCGCATCGACGTCGCGCATTACTTCATCAAGCCCGAGCAGATCGAGACCGAGATCGACCGCGTGCGCAGCGCGCGCAACGCGGTCGCCGACGAGCTGACCAAGCTGCAGGCCAGCGTCGCGCTCATGGGGCCGAGCGAGGCGCCGCACGAGCTTGCGGCGCTGCTCGAGGTGCATCAGATGCTGCTGCAGGACGAGGCGCTGAGCGGCGGCGTCAAGCACTGGATCACCGAGCGCCTCTACAACGCCGAATGGGCGCTGACCACGCAGCTGGAAGTGATCGCCCGCCAGTTCGACGAGATGGAGGATGCCTACCTGCGCGAGCGCAAGGCCGACCTCGAACAGGTGGTCGAGCGCATGCTGCATCGCATGAAGGGCACGGCCGCCGTGCTCGCGCCCACGCCGCCGCGGCGCAAGCGCGCGGCCCACGACGACGACGCGCACGACCCGACCTCGGGCGAGGGTGCCGATGTGCCCCTGGTATTGATCGCGCACGATCTGTCGCCGGCCGACATGCTGCAGTTCAAGAAAAGCGTGTTCGCCGGCTTCGTCACCGACGTGGGCGGCCGCACCTCGCACACGGCCATCGTCGCGCGCAGCATGGACATCCCGGCGGTGGTCGGCGCGCGCACCGCGAGCCAGCTGGTGCGTCAGGACGACTGGGTCATCATCGACGGCGATGCCGGCGTGGTGATCGTCGACCCCTCGCCGATCATCCTGGCCGAGTACGGCTTCAAGCAGCGCCAGGGCGAACTCGAACGCGGGCGCCTCACGCGGCTGCGCCACAAGCCGGCCGTGACGCTCGACGGCGAGCGGGTCGAACTGCTGGCCAACATCGAGATGCCCGAGGACACGCTGGGCGCGGTCAAGGCCGGCGCGGTCGGCGTGGGCCTGTTCCGCAGCGAGTTCCTGTTCATGGGCCGCGAGGCGCAGCGCCTCACGCGACTGCCCGACGAAGAAGAGCAGTACCAGGCCTACCGCCGCGCGGTCGAGGGCATGCAGGGCATGCCGGTCACCATCCGCACCATCGACGTCGGGGCCGACAAGCCGCTCGACGGCAAAGCCGTGCGCGACGACTACCTGAACCCCGCGCTGGGCCTGCGCGCGATCCGCTGGAGCCTGGCCGACCCGGCGATGTTCCTCACGCAACTGCGCGCGATCCTGCGCGCCGCGTCGCACGGCGAGATCCACCTGCTGATCCCGATGCTGGCGCACGCCAGCGAGATCCGCCAGACGCTGGCACTGATCGAGGAGGCGCGCTCGCAGCTCGACCGGCGCGGCGCGGTGCACGGCCGCGTCAAGCTCGGCGCGATGATCGAAATCCCGGCGGCCGCGCTCACGCTCAAGACCTTTCTCAAGCACTTCGACTTCCTCTCGATCGGCACCAACGACCTGATCCAGTACACGCTGGCCATCGACCGTGCCGACGAGGCCGTGGCCCACCTCTACGACCCCGCCCATCCGGCCGTGCTGCGGCTGGTGGCCGAGACCATCGCCGAGTGCCGGCGCCAGGGCAAGGGCGTGAGCGTGTGCGGCGAGATGGCCGGCGACGTGAACTTCACGCGCCTGCTGCTGGGCCTGGGCCTGCGCAGCTTCTCGATGCACCCGTCGCAGATCCTGGCGGTCAAGCAGGAAGTGCTGCGCGCCGACACCAGCAAGCTCGAGGCCTGGGCGCAGGACGTGCTCGAGGCCGAAGACCCCGCGGCCCTGCTCGGCGCGCCGCGCTGAGGCCGGGCGGCCGGCGCGGCGCGCCGGTGCCGTCGCAATAAAACGAAACACGCCGATACGGCGGTGAGAAGACTTCACCGCCCGCGGATCGCACCATCGAGGCTCCTTCATCCCTTCACCGAAAGGACCTCGACATGAACATCCGCAGCACCTTCCTCGCCGTTTCCACCATCGCCCTGCTGGGCGCCACGGCCGCGCACGCCGAGAGCTACACAGGCGTGCAGACATCGCCCGGCGGCCTGCAGCGCGCCGACGTGAGGGCCGATGCGGTCCGCGCCGCCAACGCACCCGACCAGAACGTGACACGCGGTTCGCGCGGCGCCGAACGGGTCGTCGTTTCGCAGGACCGCGCGATCGCGCGCGGCGAGGCCGTGCGCGCGGCCGCCGCGCCCGACCAGAACGTGAGCGCGGGCTCGCGCGTCAACAGCCGCGTGGTCTCGACACAGCCGCATCCCTTCGATGCCAACGCCAGCGCGCCCAAGCCGGCCGCCAGCCGTCTCTGAGACTTCGCAGTCCCTTCACTTCGTCAGAAAGCATCGTCATGAAACCCTGGTTCCAACGCAGTCTGGTCGGCCTCTTCGGCGGCGTGCTCGTGCTCGGCAGCATCGTGGGCTGTGCGGGCCACCGCCACGGCGGCGACAGCGACTCGGTCGAATTCCGCGCGCGCATGGTCGAGCGCGTCGGCAGCAAGCTCGACCTCGATGCCGCGCAGCAGCAGAAGCTGTCCGCGCTGGCCCATGCACTGCAGGCGCAGCGCGAAGCCCTGCGCGGCGGTGGCGATCCGCGCGCCCAGTTCAAGGCCCTGTTCGCCGGCGACAAGCTGGACCAGGCCGCCGCCACCCGCCTGGTCGAGGAAAAGACCGCGACCGTGCGTGCCGGCAGCCCCGAGATCATCGCGGCCACGGCCGACTTCTTCGACCACCTGCGGCCCGCGCAGCAGCAGAAGGTGCGCGAGTTCATGGACCGCGGGCGCCGCTGGGGCCGGCATGGATGAGCCGCGGCACCGCGCCGATACGTTCATCGCGCGGTCTGCGCGCACACCGGTGGCTGCGATGCGACCACCACCGGAGTGCCTGCCATGCGCCGCATCTTCCCGATGCCTTCGAGCCTGATCGTGAGTCTGCTGTGGGGCGCCGCCAGTAGGCACAATCCGACCATGTCACGCATCCTGCTGATCGACGACGACGAGCACCTCGCGGCGCCGCTGACCACCTACTTCGCGCGCTTCGACTGCGTGCTCGACAGCGCCACGCGTCCCAGCGAAGGGCTGGCGAAGCTGCGCGCCTCGCACTACGACGCGGCCATCCTCGATGTCATGCTGCCCGAGATGGACGGCTTTGCGCTGTGCCGCGCGATCCGCGCCGAGAGCGACATTCCGATCGTGATGCTCACCGCGCGCGGCGAGGTGATGGACCGCGTGGTCGGGCTCGAGCTGGGCGCCGACGACTACGTGCCCAAGCCCTTCGAGCCGCGCGAGCTGGTGGCGCGCGTGCAGACCATCCTGCGGCGCCAGCGCCAATCGACGGCGCCGGTCGCCACCACGCAACGCCAGGACTTCGACGGACTGTCCATCGACCTCGACCGGCGCGAGGTGCTGCGCCATGGCGAGCGCGTCGAGCTCACCGGCACCGAGTTCGAGCTGCTGGCGCTGCTGGCGCGGCAGCCGGGCAAGGTCTGGAGCCGCGACGACATCCTCAACCAGCTGCGCGGCCAGGAAGCCGACTTCTACACGCGTGCGGTGGACATCGTGGTCAGCCGCCTGCGCAAGAAGCTCGAGCCGCTCGACTGCATCAAGACGCTGCGCAATGCGGGCTACGCGCTGGCCCTGGGGAAATGAGGGCCCGTCGAACCCACACCGAGCGGCGCTGGCGGCACCGCTGGAAGCACTCGCTCCGGTTGCGGCTCATTACGGTGTTCGTGCTGCTCGCACTGGCCATGACCACGGTGTTCCTGGGCGGCATGCGGCACGCTTTCAAGACCGGCTGGCGCGATGCGGCCCAGCCCTTGCTGATCGACTACATCGACCGGCTGGTGCTGGAGATCGGCAGCCCGCCGGACGCGGAGCGCGCCCGGGCGCTGGTCGCGCGCCTGCCGATCTCGATCCGCATCGACGGGCCGCAGGTGCAGTGGGACTCGCATCCCGCCAAGGACCGGCGCGGCTGGTGGGACGACCGCCGCGAAGGTGCCGACGCGCGCGACGAGTGGTTCCGGCGCAGCACCGCCGATGGCCATGTGCTGACCTTCGGCCTGGGCGATTCGCCCGTGCGCGACCGGCCGCACGGCATCGGCTGGGTCATGCTCGCGCTGCTGCTGGGCCTGATCATGGCCGCCTACGCCTATGTGCGGAAGCTGCTGCGCCCGCTCGACGACATCCGTGTCGGGGCCGAGCGTTTCGGCCGCGGCGCCTTCGACCAGCCCATCCCGCTGCGACGCCACGACGAACTGGGCGACCTGGCGCAGCGCATCAACACCATGGCGCACGACATCCGCGGCATGCTCGACGCGAAGCGCTCCCTGCTGCTGGCGCTGAGCCACGAGCTGCGCTCGCCGCTCACGCGCGCACGGCTCAACGCCGAGCTGCTGCCCGCCACGCCCGAAGGCGCGGTCGAGCGCGAGGCGCTGCTGCGTGACCTCAACGAGATGCGCGACCTGATCAGCGACCTGCTCGAAAGCGAGCGCCTGGCCAGTCCGCACATCGGCTTGCAGCGCGAGCCCGTCGATTTGGCGGTGCTGATCCGCGAGGCCGTGGCCGAGATGCCGGGCGCGCAGAACGTGCACCTCGACCTGGTGCAAGGCCTGCCGCCGCATGCCGTCGATCGCATGCGCATCCGTCTGCTGGTGCGCAACCTGCTGGACAACGCCTTGCGCTACAGCACCGGTGCGCCTCGGCCGCCGTGCGTGTCCTTGCGTGCGGTGCTCGAGGGGCCGAAGCAGGGCGTCGAGATCGAGGTGCGCGACCACGGGCCCGGCGTCGACGAGGCCCAGCTCGACCGGCTGACCGAGCCCTTCTATCGCACCGACGGCGCGCGTGCGCGGGCCACCGGCGGTGTCGGCCTGGGCATGCACCTGTGCCGGCTGATCGCCGAGGCGCATGGCGGCGAAATGGTGGTGCGCAATGCGCATCCGGGTCTGCAGATCACGATCCGGCTGCCGTAGATCGGGCCGGCGCAGGCGGCCCGCGGCCTGTCGCCTGCGCTACCAGCGCGGCCGAAACGCAGGGCTACGATGCGCCTCCTCATCCACACCAGACAGGGAGAACGCACCATGACCAGCCCCCGCATCAACCATCAGGTCCGCCTCGCCAAACGCCCCGAGGGCAAGGCCACGCGCGAGCATTGGCGCTTCACGACCGAAGCCGTCGCCGAGCCGGACGAGGGCGGCGTGCTGGTGCAGATCCTGTCGCTGTCGCTCGACCCCGCCATGCGCGGCTGGCTCAACGACGCCAAGAGCTACATCCCGCCGGTGGCCATCGACGAAGTGATGCGCGCGGGCGGCGTCGGCCGCGTCATCGCATCGAAGAACGCCGCCTTCGCGGTCGGCGACACGGTCTACGGCACGCTCGGCGTGCAGGAATACGTCCTCGTTCCGCAGGACCAGATCCAGCGCAACGGGCTGGTCAGGATCGACCTCCGCGTCGGCACCATCGGCCAGTGGCTCAACGTGCTCGGCATGCCGGGCATGACCGGCTACTTCGGCCTGATGGATGTCGGCCAGCCCAAGCCCGGTGAAACGGTGGTGGTGTCGGGCGCGGCCGGTGCCGTCGGCCAGACCGTGGGCCAGTTGGCCAAGCTCAAGGGCTGCCGCGTGGTCGGCATCGCGGGCGGCGCGGCCAAGTGCGAATGGGTGGTGAAGGAGCTCGGCTTCGACGCCTGCATCGACTACAAGGCCGGCGAGGGCGCGGTGCGCGCGGGCCTGAAGGAACACTGCCCCAAGGGCGTCGACATCTACTTCGACAACGTCGGCGGCGATATCCTCGACCAGGTGCTGGCCAAGCTGGCGCGCAAGGCGCGCATCATCATCTGCGGCGCCATCAGCCAGTACAACAATGCCAACAGCATGCCGGCCGCCGGGCCGCGCAACTACCTGAGCCTGTTGGTGAACCGGGCGCGCATGGAGGGCATCGTGGTCTTCGACTACGCCGACCGGTACCCGGTGGCCATCGCGGAACTCGCGGGCTACCTGAAGGACGGGCGCATGAAGAGCAAGGAAGACACCGTGGTCGGCCTCGACACCTTTCCGGAGGCACTGGATCGGCTGTTCAGCGGCGAGAACTTCGGCAAATTGATCCTGCAGATTGAGAACTAATGTTTCCTGTTGCGGTTCGGTGTGGCGAAATCACACATATGAACCAGAACATTGATAACTACTGTTAAATCGCAGCAAGTGTACTTCTTCTCTCGTATTTGAGTCGCTAAACTCCGATCGCCTTGCGTCAGCAGGCAGTCAGTTGAACACTCAAATCAGGGAATGAAAATGCAAAAAAATCGCTTTATCCAAATCGCCGCGCTGGTCGCGGCCGGTGTCCTCGCTCAGGGCGCTTTCGCCGCCACGGACGGCACCATCAACTTCACGGGCGACATCGTCGATGCGCCTTGCTCGATCGCGGCCGGCAGTCAGAACCTCAGCGTGCCGCTGGGCAAGGTCGCGCGCACGGCCTTCGACGGCGCAACCGCCGGCACCGCAACGGTGGGCAAGAAAGCCTCGGCACCTGCCAAGTTCTCCATCGACCTGCTGGGCTGCGGCGCGACCGCCAAGGGCGCGACCGTGACCTTCTCGGGCACGGCAGATGCCGATGACGCCACCAACCTGCGCCTGTCCAGTTCCGGCCAGGCCGGCGCAGCTTCCGCTTCGGGCGTGGCGATCGAGCTGGGCGATTCGGCCGGCACCAAGATCGCGCTGGGCACGGCCTCGAGTCAGTACACGCTGGGCACGGGCGACAACTCGCTCAAGTTCCAGGCGGTGTATGTGGCGACCAAGGCTGCGGTGACCACCGGTCCGGCCAACGCGACCGCGCAATTCACGGTCAACTACAAGTAACCGTGTCGACGGTGGCCGCCTCGGCCGGCTGCTGAAGCGACCACCGCTTCGGGGCCGGCCGGTGCCGGCCTTTCTCTCCTCGCTCTTCATCTCTTTGTTCGGCTGTGCCTGCGTGTGCTGCCGAGCGGGCCAACGCGCGCCGCATGCGCTTCGCCCGGACCCAGGACTCTTCCATGTGCAGCAACCATCGCTTTCGCTGGGCCCTCGCTTTCCTGCTGATGCTGGGCCTCCAGTGGCCCGCCGGTGCCGGCGTGACGCTCGGCGGCACGCGCGTGATCCTCGGCGAGAAGGACCGCGAGGCCTCCATTCCGGTCAAGAACACCGGCACCTCGCCCTATGTGATTCAGGCCTGGATCGACGCCGGCGAAGGCCGCAACAAGACACCCTTGCTGGTCACGCCGCCGTTGTCGCGGCTGGATCCGGGCATGGAGAACATCCTGCGCATCCTGCGCGTGGCCGGCGAGCTGCCGGCCGACCGCGAGTCGGTGTTCTGGCTCAACGTCAAGGAGATTCCCGAGAAGTCGGCCGAGGAGAACGTGCTGCAGATTGCGGTGCGCAGCCGCATCAAGCTGTTCTACCGGCCCGCGAAACTGGTCGGCAGGCCCACGGAGTCGCGCGCCCAGCTCACCTGGGCCGTCGGTCCTGATGCGCAAGGCCGGGGCGCGGTGCTCAAGGTCGGCAACCCCACGGCCTACCACGTGACCTTCACCGCGCTGAACATCAACGCCGGCCAGCAGCAGATCAATGCCGACATGGTGCCGCCCTTCGGCGAGATGGCCTATCCGCTGACCGCCGTCAAGGCGCCGCAGCCGGTTCAGGTGAACTTCACCACGCTCAACGACTATGGGGGCGAGACGCCCGAGGAGCGCGTTCAGGTGCCTGAGGGCGACAAGCCCGTGGCGGTGAAAGCCGAACTCGTGCCGGCCCCCGAGAAGCGCTGAGGCCCGATTGCCATGCGTCCGCCCGCTCTCCACGCCCCGTACCGGCGCGCGCTGTGCGCCGCCCTGCTCGGCACGCTAGGCGCGTCCGGCCTTGCCCAGCAGCCGCAGGCGGCGGCATCGAATTTCAACGAAGACTTCCTGAGCATCGGCGGCGACCAGTCGCATGCCGACCTGTCGCTGTTCTCCTTCGGCAACCGCGTGCTTGCCGGCCAGTACCGGGTCGACGTCTCGCTCAACGAGCGTGGCGCCGGCCAAGCCGACATCCGCTTCGTCGAGAAAGAGGGCAAGGGCGACGCCGTGCCCTGCCTCACGCGCCGCATGCTCGACGACTGGGGCGTCAATGTGGCGGTGTTCCCCGCGCTGGTGGCCGCGAGCGACGAGGCCTGCGTCGACCTGGGCGCGGCGATCCCCGATGCCAGCTTCAGCTACGACGGCGGCAAGCAACGCCTGTTCGTGAGCATCCCGCAAGCGGCGCTCAAGCGCTCGGCGCGCGGCGCGGTCGGGCCGGAGAAATGGGACCGGGGCATCACCGCGGGCATGCTCGACTACCAATTCAACTTCGCGCGCTACAGCGGCGACAACTACCGCAACGACACGAAGCCTTCGAGCACGCCGCAGAACGTGTTCGACGGCAACCCCTTCGACGATCGCACCAAAGCCCTGCAGCGCAACACGCTGTTCGCGGGCCTGCGCGCGGGCTTCAACTACGGCGACTGGCGCTTTCGGCACTTCTCGACCTACAGCCGCGGCATCGACGGCCAGGGCCGCTGGCAGGCGGTCAACAGCTATGCGCAGCGCGACCTGGCCTCGATCCAGGGCCAACTGCTGATCGGCGACGGCAGCACGCCGGGCAACTTCTTCGACAGCCTGCCGTTTCGCGGCGTGCAAGTCGCCTCCGACGATGCGATGCTGCCCGACAGCCAGCAGGGCTACGCGCCCACCATCCGCGGCGTCGCGCAGACCAATGCCCGCGTGACGGTGCGCCAGAACGGCTACCTGGTCTACAGCACCTTCGTGGCGCCGGGCGCCTTCGTGATCGACGACCTGTACCCCACCGCCTCGAGCGGCGACCTCGAGGTGACCGTCACCGAAGCCGACGGCCGCGAGGCGAAATACATCCAGGCCTTCTCGGCCGTGCCCACGCTGCTGCGCGAAGGCACCTGGCGCTACTCGGCCACCGTCGGGCGCTACCGCAACAACTACGACGGCCATGTGATCGGTGCGCGGCCCTCGCTGGCGCAGCCGACCTTCATGCAGGCGACGCTGGCGCGCGGGCTGGGCCGGGATTTCACGCTCTACGGCGGCTTGCTGGCCGCGAGCATGTACCAGTCGGTGCTCTTGGGCATGGGCAAGAACCTGCGCGACTTCGGCGCCGTGTCGGTCGACCTCTCGAGCGCGTACACCACCGACCGCACGCCCCTCAACGGCGAGAAGCGCTTCGACGGGCAGTCGCTGCGCTTCCTCTATTCGAAGTCCTTTCTCGACCTGGGCACCAACTTCCGCGTGGCGGGCTACCGCTATTCGACCAGCGGCTTCCGCACCTTCCAGGAAGCCGTGCAGATGCAGGACCTGCAGCCCTTCGAGGCCTTCAACAGCCGCCGCAACGAGCTGCGCTTCGAGCTCTCGCAGCAGATCGGCGACAAGGGGTCGGTGTTCGCCTCGGCGCGCCAGCAAAGCTACTGGGGCACCAATGCCAAGGACCGGCTGGTGCAGGTGGGTTACTCGGGCACCTACAGACAGTTCGGCTACAGCGTCTTCTACAACCAGACCAGCAGCCTGAATCGTCCGCCGTTGCGCCAGCTGACGTTCACCTTGAGCATTCCGCTGGGCGACACGCGGGCCAGTGCGCAATACACGGCCACGCGCGACGACACTGGCCGCGTGAACCAGCAGGCCAGCCTCTACGGCTCGGTCTTCGACGACAGCCGCCTGAACTACAACGTGACGGCCGGCAGCACGAACCAGGGCGGCGGCAGCACCGGCAGCGGCAGCGCGAGCTACCTGTCGCCGGTCGGCCGCTTCGACCTGGGCCATTCGCAGGGCCGGGGCTATGGCCAGAGCAACTTCGGCATGGCCGGGGGCATGCTGTTCCATGGCGGCGGCCTCACGCTGTCGCAGCCGCTGGGCGAGACCATCGGCCTGGTGCAGGCGCCCAAGGCGCAGGGCGTGGGCGTCGAGTCCCAGACCGGCGTGGCGACCGACAGTGCCGGCCATGCGGTGATTCCCAACCTCACGCCGTACCGGGTGAACCGCGTGGCGCTGCGCACCGCCGACCTGGGCGACACGGTGGAGGTCAAGAACGCGGTGACCGAAGTGGTGCCCACGCGCGGCGCGGTGGTGGTCGCGAAGTTCGAAACCTCGGTCGGCTACCGCCTGCTGATGACGCTGAGCGATCAGAAGGGCCGTGCGCTGCCGCTGGGCTCGAGGATCGAGAGCGAGGCGGGCCAGGAGGTCGGCATCGTCGGGCCGGAGGGCCAGGCCTTCGTGACGGGCGCGGGCCAGAGCGGACGGCTGACCGTGCGCTGGGGGCAGGGTGCGAGCGACCAGTGTGTCGTGCCTTACAGCCTGCCGGAAGAGGCGACGCCGCCGCCGATCCGTGAGTTGAAGGGGCAGTGTGCACAAACGAGAGTGGATGAGATGTCAGCCAAGGAGGTGAAATGACGCATACCAGAAACGACAGCGACGGATTCGCTCGCTTGCAGCGGTTCCTGCGTGGCACTGTGCCGGTCATGGTGATGCTGCTGGGCTCGCAGGGGGCCTGGGCCGCGTGCACGGCCATTCCGGGTGTCACGGGGAAAGTCATCGACATGGACATGGGGAAAGTGTTGATGTCCGACGATCTGGCAATCAACACGGTCATTGCAACCAGAACCTTTGCGATCCCGGTCACCGGCGCAGCGGAGCGGCTGTGGCGCTGCCGCAATGGCGGCCGCCTCGACCAGTACATAGTGAAGGGCGCTCCGGTGCCGGGCAGTACGACCATCTATTCGACGAACGTTCCCGGTGTGGGCATCCGCTTGTCGGTCAAGTACGCGTCAGCGCAGGCGTATGGCTACTATCCGGGCCAGACGGGGATTCAAGGCAATGTGGATGCCGGCGTCGCTGCAGGTGCCGAGTTCAGGGTGGAGTTGATCAAGACCGCCGCAGAGACCGGCAAAGGTCCATTGTCCTCCGGGGATTACTCCCTCATCGTGGGCGACGGTGACGTCATCCAGTCGATGATCACCACCAGGCTCTCCGGCAGCGGCACCACCCTCCTCACCCCCTCCTGCGCGGTCGACGCAGGCTCGCGCAACATCCCGGTGGATTTCGGCAAGGTGGCGCTGAGCGATTTCAAGGGCCGGGGCAGCACGGCGCGCGATCGCAACTTCAACATCCGGCTGAACTGCCAAATGAAGCCGAACACGGTGCAGATCCGGATGGACGCGACGGCCGACCCCGCGAACGTGGATGGCGTGCTGCGCATCACCCAGGCGGCCGCCGGCACGAACACGGCGGGGGGCGTCGGCATCCAGATCCTGAACGGCCGCACGAAGACGGCGGTCAATTTCGGCGACACCGTGGACGTGGGGCCCTCGGTCGCTGCCGGCTACGTGCTGCCCTACACCGCGCGCTACTACCAGACCGGCAACGCAGTGACACCGGGCCAGGCCAACGGCACGGCCACCTTCACGCTCGACTACAGGTAGGCGGAAGCCGCAGCCTCAGAACGTGTGAAGGAACCGTCGCGAGCGCGCCGAGCCTGCCAGGGCCGAGTTCTGGAGCGGAGCCGCACTCTCGTGCGGTGAGCACCGCAGACGCGGGATCGGGGTGCGCAGCAGGTTCATTCACACGTTCTCAGCGGGGCACTCGCTCGCGCAACTCGCGCTTGAGCACCTTGCCGATCGCGCTGCGCGGCAGCTCGTCGATGAAGTGCAACTGCGCCAGCCGCTGCGTCTTGCCGAACTGGGCGTTGGCCCATGACAGCAGGGCGTCCTCGGTGGTGGTGTCGCCTTCGCGGCGCACCACGAAGGCGATCGGTGTCTCGCCCCACTGTTCGGAGGGTACGCCGATCACCGCCACGTCGGCCACGGCCGCATGGCCGCGCAGCACGGCCTCGAGGTCGCTCGGGTAGATGTTGAAGCCGCCGCTGATGATCAGGTCCTTCTTGCGGTCGAACAGCGTGAGGAAGCCGTCGGCATCGAAGCGGCCCACGTCGCCGGTGCGGATGAAGCGCTTGCCCGTGGCGTCGAACCACTCGGCCTCGCGCGTCTTCTCGGGCTGGCGGTGGTAGCCGGTCATCATGCCGCCCGAGTGGCCCACGACCTCGCCGGCCGCTTCGGTGTCGTGGCGCGGGAGTTCGTGGCCTTCCTCGTCGATGAGCCGGATGTCGCTGCCCTCGGCGGGCTGGCCCACGGTGTGCAGCTTGGTCGGATGCAGGTGCGCTTCGAGCACGCAGGTGCCGCCGCCTTCGGTCATGCCGTAGAACTCGATGAGCCCACCGGGCCAGCGCTTCAGCACGTCGGCCTTGAGTGCCGCGTTGAAAGGCGCGCTGGTGCTGAACTTGAAGCGGTACGACGAGAGGTCGTGCGCATCGAACGCCGGGTGCGCCATCAGGCGCTGGTACTGCACCGGCACGAGCATGGTGTGCGTCACTCGGTGCCGTTCGGCCAGCTGCAGATAGCCGAGCGCGTCGAACTTGGGCATCAGCAGCACGCAGCCGCCCAGGGCCAGCGTGGGGAAGAACACCACCAGCGTGGTGTTGGAGTACAGCGGCGTCGACAGCAACGTGACGGTGTCGGGGCCGTACCCGTACTTCGCGCCGCGCTGCACATGGGCCCAGCGCATGCCGTGGCCCTGCACGATGCCCTTGGGTTCGCCGGTGGTGCCCGAGGAATAGATGATGTTGAAGGGCCATGCGGGCTGCACGTCGACGGGCGCGGGCAGCGTGCCGATCGG
Organism: Variovorax frigidus; assembly: GCF_051216515.1. Taxonomy (NCBI): domain Bacteria; kingdom Pseudomonadati; phylum Pseudomonadota; class Betaproteobacteria; order Burkholderiales; family Comamonadaceae; genus Variovorax; species Variovorax frigidus. Next base: position 480,748 of record NZ_JBPJZF010000007.1, on the reverse strand, counting down.
TGCGAGCCAGGCGTCAAGGCCGAGGCCCACGTCAGAGCCGTCGAGCGCCACGCGCGCGATGCCGCCGGCCTGCGCGGGGCCGATCACCTCCGCCGCCGAAGCGTCGCTGAACAGGAGGCGTGCATCGGCGTCCGAAATCATGCGGGCCAGGCTGGCCGGCGTGGAGCCGGGGGCGAGCGGTGCCACCGCGATGCCGGCGCGCAGCGCGCCCAGGAACACCGCGGCGTAGTGCACCGACGAGGCAGCGCAGATCGCGATGGCATCGCCGGCCTGGAGCCCGTCGCGCTGCAGGCTGGCGGCGATGCGGTCCATCAAGGCGTCGAGCGCGCGGTAGTCGAGCGTGTGCGTGGCGTCGGCGAGCGCCGGACGCTCGGGCGTGTGTTGCGCATGGAGGCGAACCCGATCGGCGATGGCAACGAAATCGCGTTCCATCGACGCTTGAATGGCGGGGTGTGTTTGCAAGTCAGTCCTTCATCATCTGGGTCCGCCGCCAGGATAGTGAAGGCGCACCGTTTACGGTGAGCCGCACGCGACGCCGCCGCCGCTCCGCGCCAACAGGCTTACACGCCGGCCGCGTGCGCCTGCTCGTCGGCGTGGTAGCTCGAACGCACCATCGCGCCCACGGCCGCGTGGCTGAAGCCCATCTTGTAGGCCTCTTCCTCGAACATCTTGAAGGTATCGGGATGCACGTAGCGGCGCACCGGCAGGTGCGAGTTCGAGGGCGACAGGTACTGGCCGATGGTCAGCATGTCGATGTCGTGCGCGCGCATGTCGCGCATGACCTGCAGGATCTCTTCGTCGGTCTCGCCCAGGCCGACCATGATGCCGCTCTTGGTCGGCACGTTCGGGTGCAGCGCCTTGAACTTCTTGAGCAGGTTCAGGCTGAACTGGTAGTCGCTGCCGGGGCGCGCTTCCTTGTAGAGGCGCGGCGCGGTTTCCAGGTTGTGGTTCATCACGTCCGGCGGCGCGGCCTTGAGGATCTCGAGCGCGCGGTCGTCGCGGCCGCGGAAGTCGGGCACGAGAATTTCGATCTGCGTCATCGGCGAGAGCTCGCGGATGTTCCGGATGCACTCGACGAAATGGCCGCTGCCGCCGTCGCGCAGGTCGTCGCGGTCGACGCTGGTGATCACCACGTACTTGAGGCGCAGCTTGGCGATGGTGCGTGCCAGGTTCAGCGGCTCGTCCTTGTCGAGCGGGTCGGGGCGGCCGTGGCCCACGTCGCAGAACGGGCAGCGGCGCGTGCACTTGTCGCCCATGATCATGAAGGTGGCCGTGCCCTTGCCGAAGCATTCGCCGATGTTCGGGCAGGAGGCTTCCTCGCACACCGTGTGCAGGTTGTTCTCGCGCAGGATCTGCTTGATTTCGTAGAAGCGCGTGGTCGGCGAGCCGGCCTTGACGCGGATCCATTCGGGCTTCTTGAGCACCTCGCCCTGGATCACCTTGACCGGAATGCGCGACAGCTTGGCTGCGGCCTTCTGCTTGGCCAGGGGGTTGTAGGTTTCGGCGCTCTGTGCGTCGCGAACGACTTCGGTGGTGCTCATGGCGAGATCAGGGAGCCAGGCCGGTGGCGAGCTTCTGGCTCAGCACGTGCGCGGCTTCTTCCCAGGTGGTGTGGACACCGATTGTAGAAAGATCGACGGTGCGCAGCCCTGCATAGCCGCAAGGGTTGATGCGCGAGAAGGGTTCCAGGTCCATCGCCACGTTGAAGGACACGCCGTGGTAGGTGCCGTGGCGCGCGACCTTGATGCCGAGCGCGGCGATCTTGCCGAGGCCGTGGAACGGGTCGCTGGCGGGGAAGGCGCCGGTCGACGCGGAGCCGGGGGGCGATGCCTTCAGCATCGCGTGCGAGAACGGATCGTCGAGCCGCACGTAGATGCCGGGCGAGCCGGCCACGCGATGGCCGGTCACGCCGAAGTGCGCGAGGGTGCGCAGCACCGACTCCTCGATGCGGTAGACGTACTCCTTGACGAAGTAGCCCGCGCGCCGCAGATCGATCAGCGGATAGGCCACCACCTGGCCCGGGCCGTGGTAGGTGACCTGGCCGCCGCGGTCGGTCTGCACCACCGGGATGTCGCCGGGGTTCAGCAGGTGGTCGGCCTTGCCGGCCAGGCCCTGCGTGTAGACGCCCGGGTGTTCGCAGATCCACAGCGCATCGGGCGTGTCGACGCCACGTCCGGTCGCGAACGCGCGCATCGCCTCGTAGCTCTCGAGGTAGTCGATGTGGCCCAGCAGCGTTGCTGCCAGGGCCGGGCGCGCGAGCGCCTCGAGGGTCACAGCACCACCTTGACCATCGGATGCGTGGACAGGGTGCGGTAGATTTCGTCGAGCTGCTCGCGGCTGGTGGCCGTCACGTTGAGCGTCACGCCCAGGTAGTTGCCGGCCTTGCTGGTGCGAAGCTCGATGGTGGCTGCGTCGAAGGTGGGATCGAAGCGTTCGGCCACCTGCGTGACCGCGTGCACGAAGCCGTCCACCTTGGGGCCCATCACCTTGATGGGGAAGATCGAGGGGTATTCGATCAGCGACTCCGTCGGGGTGGCGGAGGGGGTGGTCGTGGGGTCGACTGCAGAGGGCGGTGTGGTCGTCATGGAAGGAAGGCGAGTGTGTCAAGCAAGTGAAGTTCCCTGCTGACCTGCTTGGTCATGGCGGAACGGGAGGGGTTTTTACTTATAATCAATGGCTTTGTAAAATTCAGCAGCCTTCGGTGACTGGTGGTGCACATTCAAATGACGACAAGCACTCCTGAATCCGAGATGGATGTCGAAGACTCCGATTTCAAGCCGCTCACCGCCGAACAGGCGCAGCAGCTGCGTGAAGCCAATCCCGAACCTTCGCCCTGGTGGGTGATCGTGGCCCAGGTGGTCGCAGGAATGGTCGTGGCAGGCATCGGCTGGGGATGGACGGGTCGACCGGTGGTCGGCATGTCCGCACTTTACGGGGCATTGGCGGTGGCCATTCCGGCGGCGTTGTTTGTCCGGGGTGTCTTCGCGGGTACGAGGAGGGGTGCATCACAGGATGCACCTGCATCGGCTGCGATGCTGAGGTTTTTTGTCTGGGAGCTGATCAAGCTGGCGCTGACCATTGCCTTTCTGGCGGCGGCGCCCTGGGTGATCGGCGACCTGAGCTGGCTGGCGATGCTCCTGGGCGTCGTGGTGGCGCTGAAAATGTACTGGGTGGCCCTTGTGGTGCGGCCCAGATTGTTGAACCGGATTGATTCTTTAAAGAGACGCTGAAAGATGGCCGCAGAAGGACACGCACCGACCGCGAGTGAATACATCGTTCACCATTTGCAGCATTGGCAGGTGAACTGGAATCTCGAGCCGGTCACCCAGAAAGCCATTGTTGACTTCAACGTCATCAACCTCGACTCGGTGCTCTACGCACTGGCGATCGGCGTCATCGGCTGCTTCGTGCTGTGGCTCGCCGCGCGCAAGGCGACCGCCGGCGTGCCAGGCCGCTTCCAGGCCGCCGTCGAGATCCTGGTCGAGATGGTCGACAGCCAGGCCAAGGCCAACGTGCGCAACGCGCAGAGTCGCAAGTTCATTGCACCGCTCGCGCTGACCGTGTTCGTCTGGATCTTCCTGCTGAACGCCATGGACATGCTGCCGGTCGACCTGCTGCCTGCGCTCTGGGCCAAGTTCCACGAAGCCACCGGCGGCGACCCGCACCACGCCTACATGCGTGTCGTGCCGACCGCCGACCTCTCGACCACGCTGGGTCTGTCGACCTCCGTGCTGCTGCTGTGCCTGTTCTACAGCATCAAGGTCAAGGGCCTGGGCGGCTGGGGCCACGAGCTGATCACGGCTCCGTTCGGCGCGCATCCCGTGCTGTGGCCCATCAACCTGCTGATGCAGGTCATCGAATACCTCGCCAAGACCGTCTCCCACGGCATGCGGCTGTTCGGCAACATGTACGCCGGCGAACTCGTCTTCATGCTGATCGCACTGATGGGTGGCGCGATGGCAGCTTCGTTCTCGGGTGTGATGCTGCCTGTCGGGCACATCATTGCCGGAACCGTCTGGGCGATCTTCCACATCCTGGTGATCACGCTGCAGGCATTCATTTTCATGATGCTGACACTCATCTACTTGGGTCAGGCGCATGAGGGCCACTAGGCCTGGTTAACGCTTCCGCTTTTCGTTTTTTCTTCGCTTTCAATCTGTAATCTAAGGAGTCATCATGGCAAACATTCTCGGTCTCGTCGCTCTGGCATGTGGTTTGATCGTCGGTCTCGGCGCGATCGGTGCTTCCATCGGTATCGCACTGATGGGCGGCAAGTTCCTCGAATCGTCGGCACGTCAACCCGAACTCATGAATGACCTGCAAACCAAGATGTTCATCTTGGCCGGTCTGATCGACGCTGCCTTCCTGATCGGTGTGGCCATCGCCCTGCTGTTCGCCTTCGCCAACCCGTTTGCCGCGACCTTCCTGGCCAACCTGCCCAAGTAAGTCCCGTTCAACGCCACTCTAGAAAGGTGTTGCCGTGAGTATCAACGCGACCCTGTTCGTTCAGGCCATCGTCTTCCTGCTGCTGGTGCTGTTCACGATGAAATTCGTGTGGCCGCCCATCGCGAAGGCGCTGGATGACCGTGCACAAAAGATCGCCGCGGGCCTGGCGGCCGCCGAGAAGGCCAAGGCGGAACTCGCTTCGGCCAACCAGCGCGTCGAGCAGGAACTGGTGAAGTCTCGTCATGAGACGACCAACCTGCTGGCCGACGCCGAGCGCCGCGCCCAGCAAATCGTCGAAGAGGCCAAGGGCCGTGCCACCGTGGAGGCCAACAAGATCGTGGTCGCCGCGCAGGCCGAAGCCGAACAGCAATCGGTGCGTGCCCGTGAGGTCTTGCGCGAGCAAGTCGCCGCGCTGGCCGTCAAGGGTGCCGAGCAGATTCTCCGCAAGGAAGTCAATGCCGGCGTCCACGCCGACCTGCTCGACCGCCTGAAGACCGAGCTCTGAGGACGCCATGGCCGAACTTGCCACCATCGCCCGTCCGTACGCCGAAGCGCTGTTCAAGGCCTCGGCCGGTGACCTCGCAGGCGCGGCCGGCTGGCTCGACCAGCTCGCCGCCGTTGCCGGAAATCCGCAACTGCTGCAGTTCGCCGCCGACCCGAAGGTCGCGCCCGAACAGGTGTTCGACCTCGTGTCCGGTTTCGTGTCGCAGGGCTTGCCGGAGAACGGCAAGAATTTCCTGCGCACCGTGATCGACAACGGTCGACTCGCCGCATTGCCCGAGGTCGCTGTCCAGTTCCGTCTTCTGAAGAACGCCCAGAGCGGCGCTTCGGATGCCGTGATCTACAGCGCCTTCCCCATCGACGAAGCCGGTCTGCGCACCGTGGCGGAGTCGCTGGAGCGCCGCTTCGGCCGCAAGCTGAACACGCGCGTCGAACTGGATCCGTCGCTGATCGGCGGCATCCGCGCCGTGGTGGGCGATGAAGTCCTCGACACGTCCGTCAAGGCGCGTCTCGAGCAAATGAAAGCAGCGCTCACCGCTTGATGCGGCGAGGCGGTTGGCCCCATTTATTGAAAGAAGGAAAGAGTCATGCAACTCAATCCCGCAGAAATTTCCGAACTGATCAAGAGCCGTATCGAGGGTCTTGGTGTCAGCGCTGACATTCGCAATCAAGGCACCGTGGTGTCGGTGACCGACGGCATCGTGCGCGTGCACGGCCTGTCGGACGCGATGCAAGGCGAAATGCTGGAGTTCACCCCCACCGCCGACGGCACGCCGTCGTACGGCCTGGCGCTGAACCTCGAGCGCGACTCGGTCGGCGCCGTGATTCTGGGCGAGTACGAGCACATCTCCGAAGGCGACACCGTGAAGTGCACGGGCCGCATCCTGGAAGTGCCGGTCGGCCCCGAGCTGATCGGCCGCGTGGTGAATGCACTGGGCCAGCCGATCGACGGCAAGGGTCCCATCAACGCCAAGATGACCGACGTGATCGAAAAGGTCGCACCGGGCGTGATCGCACGGAAGTCCGTCGACCAGCCCCTGCAGACCGGTCTGAAGTCGATCGACTCCATGGTGCCGATCGGCCGCGGTCAGCGCGAACTGATCATCGGCGACCGCCAGACCGGCAAGACCGCCGTGGCGATCGACGCGATCATCAACCAGAAGGGCCAGGGCGTGACCTGCGTCTACGTCGCGATCGGCCAGAAGGCTTCGTCGATCAAGAACGTGGTGCGCGCGCTCGAACAAGCCGGTGCCATGGACTACACGATCGTGGTCGCCGCCTCGGCTTCGGAATCGGCCGCGATGCAGTACGTGTCGGCCTACTCCGGCTGCACGATGGGCGAGTACTTCCGCGACCGCGGCGAAGACGCCCTGATCGTGTACGACGACCTGTCCAAGCAAGCCGTGGCCTACCGTCAGGTCTCGCTGCTGCTGCGCCGCCCGCCAGGCCGCGAAGCCTACCCCGGCGACGTGTTCTATCTCCACTCGCGTCTGCTCGAGCGCGCCGCTCGCGTGAACGCCGACTACGTCGAAGCCTTCACCAAGGGTGAAGTCAAGGGCAAGACCGGTTCGCTGACCGCACTGCCGATCATTGAAACGCAGGCCGGCGACGTGTCCGCCTTCGTGCCGACCAACGTGATCTCGATCACCGACGGCCAGATCTTCCTGGAAACCTCGCTGTTCAACGCAGGCATCCGCCCCGCCATCAACGCCGGTATCTCGGTGTCGCGCGTGGGTTCGTCGGCTCAGACGAAGATCATCAAGAGCCTGTCCGGCGGTATCCGTACCGACCTGGCCCAGTACCGTGAACTGGCTGCGTTCGCGCAGTTCGCTTCCGACCTGGACGAAGCCACCCGCAAGCAGCTCGACCGCGGTGCCCGCGTGACCGAACTGCTCAAGCAGGCCCAGTACAGCCCGCTGCCCATCTCGCTGATGGGTGCCACGCTGTTCGCGGTGAACAAGGGCTTCATGGACGATCTAGACATCAAGAAGGTGTTGCCCTTCGAGCACGGTCTGCATCAGTTCCTGAAGACCAGCCACGCTGCGCTGCTCGACAAGGTCGAGAAGGCCAAGGCGCTCGACAAGGACGCCGAGGCTGAGCTGACCGCTGCCATCACGACGTTCAAGAAGTCGTTCGCCTGATGGCGCTCGACACCAAGGCTTAAGGAGCATCTATGGCAGCCGGTAAGGAAATCCGCGGCAAGATCAAATCGGTGGAGAACACCAAGAAGATCACCAAGGCCATGGAGATGGTCTCGGTGTCCAAGATGCGCAAGGCGCAGGAGCGCATGCGCGCCGCGCGCCCGTACAGCGAGAAGATCCGCACCATCGCGGCGAACCTGGGTCAGGCGAACCCCGAGTACGTGCACCCGTTCATGAAGACGAACGACGCGAAGGCGATCGGCTTCATCGTGGTGACCAGCGACAAGGGCCTGTGCGGCGGGTTGAACACCAACCTGCTGCGCGCGGTCACGGCGCGCCTGCGCGAAGCGCAGGCTGCCGGTCAGGCGATCGAGACGGTGGCGATCGGCGGACGCGGTCTGGGTTTTCTCAACCGCATCGGCGCCCGCGTGGTCGCGCATGTCACCCAACTGGGCGACACGCCGCATCTCGACAAGCTGATCGGACCGGTCAAGACCCTGCTCGACGCTTACGCGGAAGGCAAGCTCTCGGCGGTGTATCTCTGCTACACGAAGTTCATCAACACGATCAAGCAAGAGCCGACGGTGGAGCAACTGCTGCCGCTGGCCGCTGAATCGCTGAAGGTCGAGCCGGGTCAGCATTCGTGGGATTACATCTACGAGCCGAACGCGGAAAGCGTGATCGACGAACTTCTGGTGCGCTATGTGGAGTCGCTGGCCTACCAGGCCGTGGCCGAGAACATGGCGTCCGAGCACTCGGCGCGCATGGTGGCCATGAAGGCCGCGACCGACAACGCAGGCAACGTGATCGCCGAACTCAAGCTGGTCTACAACAAGACCCGCCAGGCCGGCATCACCAAAGAGCTGTCGGAAATCGTGTCGGGCGCTGCGGCGGCCGCCGGCGTCTGAGGCTTCCTCGACGTCACCCAGATTCAAAAATTAATTGGAGCAGATGATGGCTCAAGCCAATGCAGTGCAAGGCAAGATCGTTCAATGTATCGGTGCCGTGGTCGACGTGGAATTCCCGCGCAACCAGATGCCGAAGATCTATGACGCCCTGAAGATGGAAGGTTCGGCGCTGACGCTGGAAGTCCAGCAGCAGCTCGGCGACGGCGTGGTGCGCACCATTGCGCTCGGTTCGTCCGACGGCCTGCGTCGCGGCCTGATGGTCACGAACACGCAAGCCCCGATCACCGTGCCCGTGGGCAAGGCCACGCTCGGCCGGATCATGGACGTGCTGGGCGCGCCCATCGACGAACGCGGCCCGGTCGGCCAGGAAGTCACCGCTTCCATTCACCGCAAGGCGCCTGCGTACGACGAACTCTCGCCGTCGCAGGACCTGCTGGAAACCGGCATCAAGGTGATCGACCTGGTGTGCCCGTTCGCCAAGGGCGGCAAGGTGGGTCTGTTCGGTGGTGCCGGCGTGGGCAAGACCGTGAACATGATGGAACTCATCAACAACATCGCCAAGGCTCACTCGGGTCTGTCGGTGTTCGCCGGTGTGGGCGAACGGACCCGCGAAGGCAACGACTTCTATCACGAGATGGCCGACTCCGGCGTCGTGAACCTCGAGAAGCTCGAGGAATCGAAGGTGGCCATGGTCTACGGCCAGATGAACGAACCCCCGGGCAACCGTCTGCGCGTGGCGCTGACCGGCCTGACCATCGCCGAGTCGTTCCGCGACGAAGGCCGTGACGTGCTGTTCTTCGTGGACAACATCTACCGCTACACGCTGGCCGGTACCGAAGTGTCGGCACTGCTGGGCCGCATGCCTTCCGCCGTGGGCTACCAGCCCACGCTGGCCGAGGAAATGGGCCGTCTGCAAGAGCGGATCACGTCGACCAAGGTCGGCTCGATCACCTCGATCCAGGCCGTGTACGTCCCTGCGGATGACTTGACCGACCCGTCGCCCGCCACGACCTTCGCCCACTTGGACTCGACCGTGGTGCTGTCGCGTGACATCGCTTCGCTGGGTATCTACCCGGCCGTGGACCCGCTGGATTCGACCTCGCGTCAGCTCGACCCGAACGTGGTCGGCGAAGAGCACTACAACGTGGCCCGCGCCGTGCAAGGCACGTTGCAGCGCTACAAGGAACTGCGCGACATCATCGCGATTCTGGGCATGGACGAACTGGCACCCGACGACAAGCTGGCCGTTGCCCGCGCTCGGAAGATCCAGCGCTTCCTGTCGCAGCCCTTCCACGTGGCCGAAGTGTTCACCGGCGCCCCGGGCAAGTACGTTCCGCTGTCGGAGACCATCCGTGGTTTCAAGATGATCGTGAACGGCGAGGCCGATCACCTGCCGGAACAAGCCTTCTACATGGTCGGCACGATCGACGAAGCCTTCGAAAAGGCGAAGAAGATGGCGTAAAGCGTCGCATTCGACCGCCGGGCTTCGTGGCTGTGCTCACCCTACTTCGGTACGGTTTCGCGCAGTGCCTCACCCGACGGCCGACTGCTTGCTTTCCACCCCTTCTTCAACCTAAGGAAATCAGATGGCCAACACCATTCACGTCGACGTGGTCAGCGCGGAAGAGTCGATCTTCTCGGGCGAGGCACGCTTCGTCGCGCTGCCCGGTGAAGCCGGCGAGCTCGGCATCTACCCGCGCCACACGCCCCTGATCACGCGCATCCGTCCGGGCGCCGTGCGCATCGAGACGGCCGACGGCAACGAGGAATTCGTCTTCGTGGCTGGCGGCATCCTGGAAGTGCAACCGAACAGCGTCACCGTGCTGTCCGACACCGCGATCCGCGGCAAGGACCTGGACGACGAGAAGGCCAACGCCGCCAAGGCCGCCGCCGAGGAGGCACTGAAGAACGCCAAGAGTGACATCGACATCGCGATGGCGCAGTCGGAACTGGCTGTGATGGCCGCGCAGATCGCGGCGCTGCGCAAGTACCGCCAGAAGAAGTAGCTCGCCCCCAGGCTGCGCGGCACTTCGTGTCCGCTACGCCAACCCCCACCGGGGGCAACACCGGCGGCCCGGCAAAGCCGGTTCCGCGGTGTCACTGGGCTCACCCCCAGTCTTCGCGCACTTCGTGTCGCTTCGCCAACCCCCTTGCAGGGGGCAACACCGGCGGCCCGGCAAAGCCGGTTCCGCGGTGTTCCACGAATCAAAGCCGCCTTCTTCGGGCGGCTTTTTCTTGTCTGGCCGACTTCGGTCTGAATATGTCCTAAGTTGGACCTTGTCCGGCTGAAGCGGCCCCACTAGTATTCGCCTTCTTCCAGCCACCGATGCCGGAAGCGACAAGACGGAGACAAAAGACGTGGAACGCTGGAGCGGGCTCACTGCCGATGAGATGCAAGTGCTGGAGACGACTTTCTGGTCGTCCGGCGGCTCGCGCCATGGCATGGCCGAGCGGCTGGGCTTTTCCAAGAGCAAGGCCAACGGCCTGATCGCCGGGCTGGTCGAGCAGGGGCTCCTGGCCGAGGCCGGGCTGCAGCGCTCCTCGGGCGGCCGCCGCGCCGAGAACCTCCAGCTCCACAGCGCGCTCGGCGTGGTGATCGGCATCGACATCGGCGCGACCAGCCTCGACATCGCCATCCTCGGCCCCGACCTGCGTCCGCTCGCGCAACACACCGAGGCGACCGACGTGCGCCAGGGCCCGGGCGTGGTGCTGGCCCGTGTGCGCGTACTGATGCGCGAACTGCTGGCCCGCTGCGGCAACACCGCCAAGCAGGTCATGGGCATCGGCATCGGCGTGCCCGGACCGGTCAATTTCCAGATCGGCCAGTTGGTGAACCCGCCGCTGATGCCGGCCTGGGACGGCTTCTCGATCCGCGACGCGCTGCGCGAGGAATACGCCGCGCCGGTCTTCGTCGACAACGACGTCAACCTGATGGCGCTGGGCGAACTCTGGCGTCTCAAGCGCTCGCTGCAGAACTTCCTCGTGATCAAGGTCGGCACCGGCATCGGCTGCGGCATCGTGGTGCATGGAGAGGTGTACCGCGGCGCGGCCGGTTCGGCCGGCGACGTGGGTCACATCTGCGTCGACCAGGAAGGTCCGCGTTGCCATTGCGGCAATGTCGGCTGCGTCGAGGTGATGGCCGCCGGCCCGGCGATCACGCGCATGGCGGTGCAGGCTGCCGAGGCCGGCGAGAGCGAGATGCTGGCCGAGTGCCTGCGCAGCCAGGGCCGGCTCGACGCGGTCGACGTGGGCCTGGCCGGCCGTGCCGGCGACGCCGCGGCCAACGGCATCATCCAGCGCGCGGGCAACCTGCTGGGCCAGATGCTTGCGTCGGTGGTCAATTTCTTCAACCCGTCGCACGTGTTCATCGGCGGCGGCATCACGCACATCGGCCCGCTGTTTCTCGCGGCCGTGCGGCAGAGCGTCTACCAGCGCTCGCTGGCGCTGTCGACGCGGCATCTGGAGATCCAGTACACGCCGCTGGGCCCGCAGGCCGGGCTCATCGGCGCGGGCGCGCTCGCGATGCAGGAAACACTGAAGGTCAGGGGGATCGCACCATGAGCGTTGAAAGCACGGGCAAGCCCGGCGTGGCCGTCGCCTTCGACCAGATCGTCAAGGCCTTCGGCCCCGTGCAGGTGCTGCACGGCGTGAGCTTCTCGCTCGCGCCGGGTCGCGTCTACGGCCTGCTCGGCGAGAACGGCGCAGGCAAGTCGACGCTGATGAAGATCCTCGCGGGCTACGAACAGCCCACCGGTGGCGTCTTGCACATCAACGGCCAGCCGCAGCAGTTCGCGAGCTCGCGCGATGCGGAGGCACTCGGCATCGTGCTGATCCACCAGGAGTTCAACCTGGCCGAAGACCTCAGCGTCGCGCAGAACATCTTTCTCGGCCATGAAAAGAAGAAGGGCTGGCTGCTCGACGACGCCGCGATGGAGCGCGACGCCGCCGCCGCGCTCGCGGCCGTCGGCCTGCAGGTCGATCCGCGCACCAAGGTGCGCCGGCTGATCGTGGCCGAGAAACAACTGGTCGAGATCGCCAAAGCCATCGCGCGCCGCGCGCGGCTGCTGATCATGGACGAGCCCACCGCCACGCTCACGCCCGGCGAGACCGAGCGCCTGTTCAAGCTGATCGCGCAGCTGCGCGCCGACGGCGTGACCATCGTCTACATCTCGCACAAGCTCGACGAGGTGGAGCAGGTGACCGACGACGTGCTCGTGATGCGCGATGGCCGCTTCGTCACGCGCTCGCTCACCTCGGAAGTCACGCGCCACCAGATGGCCAACCTGATGGTGGGCCGCGAACTCGCCGACCTCTACCCGCCGCGCGATCCGGTGGTGCGCGACGTCGCGCCCGCCATGCAGGTGCGCCACTTCAACGTGCCGGGCTGGGCGCAGGACGCGAGCTTCGAGGTGCGCCCCGGCGAAATCCTCGGCTTCGCCGGCCTGGTCGGCGCGGGCCGCACCGAACTGTTCGAAGGCCTGATGGGCCTGCGTCCGGGCAGCGGCACGGTCGAGATGCTCGGCAAGCCGGTCGTGCTGCGCAATCCGCGCGACGCGGCACGGCACGGCTTCACCTACCTGAGCGAAGACCGCAAGGGCAAGGGCCTGCACGTGCACTTCGGCCTGCGCCAGAACCTCACGCTGATGGCGCTCGAGCGCTATGCACAGCCCTGGCTCAAGCCCGACGCCGAACGCACCGCGCTGGCCGAGGCGGTGAAGGACTACGGCATCCGCACCGGCGACCTCGATGCGCGCGCCTCGTCGCTGTCGGGCGGCAACCAGCAGAAGCTGGCGCTGGCCAAGGTGCTGCAGCCGCGGCCCAAGGTGGTGGTGCTCGACGAGCCCACGCGCGGCGTCGACGTGGGCGCCAAGCGCGACATCTATTTCCTGATCCAGCGACTGGCCCGCGAGGGGCTGGCCGTGATCGTCGTCTCGTCCGAGCTCATGGAGCTGATCGGCCTGTGCCACCGCGTGGCGGTGATGCGCGCCGGCCGGCTCGTGACCACGCTCGATGCCGAACACTTGACCGAAGAAGAGCTCATTGCCCATGCCACAGGAACAGCCAGCCATGAACACGCCCACGCCTGAGGCCTCCGCCCACCGCGCCGAATCCAAACCCGGCTGGGCCGCGCGCCTGCATGGGCTGGGGCCCATCATCGGCCTGGTGCTGCTGTGCATCGCGGGCACCCTGCTCAACGGCGACTTCGCGACCGTCGACAACGCGATGAACGTGCTCACGCGCACCGCCTTCATCGGCATCATCGCGGTCGGCATGTGCTTCGTGATCATCTCGGGCGGCATCGATCTGTCGGTGGGCTCGATGGCCGCGTTGATCGCGGGCAGCGTGATCATGTTCATCAACTGGGCCGGCCCGGCCACGGGCTCGCCGCTGATGGCCGTGATGCTCGGCGCCGCGCTGGCGGTGGTGCTGGGCGCGATGTTCGGGCTGGCGCACGGGCTGCTGATCACCAAGGGCCGCATCGAGCCCTTCATCGTCACGCTGGGCACGCTGGGCATCTTCCGCGCCTACCTCACCTACTTCGCCGACGGCGGCGCGCTCACGCTCGACAACGACCTGTCGGACCTCTATGCGCCGGTCTACTACGCGAGCCTCGCGGGCATCCCGGTGCCGGTCTGGGTCTTCTTCGTCGTCGCGGTGATCGGCGGCGTGATCCTCAACCGCACGGCCTACGGCCGCTACGTGCAGGCCATCGGCTCGAACGAACAGGTGGCGCGCTACGCGGCCGTCGACGTCGACCGCGTGAAGATCCTGACCTACGTGCTGCTGGGCGTGTGCGTGGGCATCGCGACGCTGCTCTACGTGCCGCGCCTGGGCTCGGCCTCGCCGACCACCGGCCTGCTGTGGGAGCTCGAAGCCATCGCCGCGGTGATCGTCGGCGGCACCGCCCTGAAGGGCGGCGCGGGCAGCATCACCGGCACCGTGATCGGCGCGATCCTGCTCTCGGTCATCAGCAACATCCTGAACCTCACCAGCATCATCAGCGTGTACCTCAACGCCGCGGTGCAGGGTTTCGTGATCATCATCGTCGCGTTCCTGCAAAGAGGAAGGAGATGACTCGCCCCCAGGCTGCGCGCACTGCGTGTCGCTTCGCCAACCCCCTGCCGGGGGCAACACCAGCGGCCTGGCGAAGCCGGTTCCGCGGTGTTCCACGAAGGGGCTTTCCGTTCGTTGTTCCGTTCCCGTTTCATCCAACCAAAAGGAGACATTCAGCATGACCCGCTTCACCCGTCGCATCGCGCTCACGGCCATCGCCGCCGCTTCCCTTGCCAGCCTGCCCGCCATGGCCGCGGAGAAGGTCAACCTCGGCGTGTCGATCCCGGCTGCCACACACAGCTTCATGGGCGGCATCAACTACTGGGCCAACCAGGCGAAGAAGGACCTGGAGAAGCAACACAAGGACCTGAAGATCACGATCAAGACCGCCAGCGGCGCGCCCGAACAGGCCAACCAGCTGCAGGACTTCACGACCGTGACCAAGATCAACGCGCTGGTGATCTTCCCCTTCGAGTCGGCTGCGCTGACCAAGCCGGTGGCCCAGGTGAAGGCCAAGGGTGCCTACGTGACCGTGGTCGACCGCGGCCTGACCGACACCAGCGCGCAGGACGCGTACGTGGCCGGCGACAACACCGCCTTCGGCCGCATCCCGGCTGAATACATCGTCAAGCAGTTGGGCGGCAAGGGCAACGTGGTGGCGCTGCGCGGCATCGCGACCACGCTCGACAACGAGCGCATGGACGCCTTCAACGCGGTGCTCAAGGCCCACCCCGACGTCAAGCTGCTCGATGCCAAGTACGCTAACTGGAACCGCGACGACGCCTTCAAGGTCACGCAGGACTACCTGACGCGCTTCAAGCAGATCGATGCCATCTGGGCCGCCGACGACGACATGGCCGTGGGCGTGTTGAAGGCCATCGAGCAGGCCAAGCGCGAGGACATCAAGATCGTGTTCGGCGGCGCGGGTGCCAAGGCCATGGTCAAGACCATCCTGGACGGCAAGGACAAGCGCATCGGCGCCGACGTGAGCTACTCGCCCAAGTTCATCTACGACGCGATCAAGCTGACCGCCGAAGCGCGCCTCAAGGGCGAGAAGCTGCCGGCCACGACGATCATTCCTTCGGTGCTGATCACCAAGGACAACGCGAAAGACTTCTACCACCCCAACTCGCCTTTCTAAGCTCGCCCCCAGGCTGCGCGCACTTCGTGTCGCTTCGCCAACCCCCTACCGGGGGCAACACCAGCGGCCCGGCAAAGCCGGTTCCGCGGTGTTCCTTGAAAAATACGACATGACCGATACACCTCTTCGCAAGCTGCGCTACGCCATGGTCGGCGGCGGCCGCGATGCCTTCATCGGCGCGGTCCACCGCCACGCGATCGCGCTCGACGGCCAGTGCGAACTGGTGGCCGGCGCGCTGTCGTCCAACGCCGAGAAGGCGCGAGCCTCGGGCCGCGACCTGTTCCTGGCGGAGGCGCGCAACCATGGCGACTGGCAGGCGCTGCTGGCCGACGAGCTGCAGCGGCCCGCGCACGAGCGCATCGACTTCGTCGTTATCGTGACGCCCAACCATGTGCACTTCCCGGTGGCGCAGGCCTTCGTGGAAGCCGGCTTCCATGTCGTGTGCGACAAGCCGTTGGTGCACACCTCGGCCGAGGCCGAGGCCCTGGTGAGCGCGGTCGCGCGCCAGGGCACGGTGTTCGGCGTGACCTACAACTACAGCGGCTATCCGATGGTGCGCCAGGCGCGCGCCATGGTGCGTGCGGGCGAGATCGGCGAGATCCGCAAGGTGATCGTCGAGTACAGCCAGGGCTGGCTCGCCACGCCGCTGGAAGCCGGCGGCAACAAGCAGGCCGGCTGGCGCACCGACCCCGCGAAGAGCGGGGCGGCCGGCGCCATCGGCGACATCGGTTCGCACGCCGAGAACCTGATCGCCACCGTCACCGGCCTGGAAATCGAGCGCCTGTGCGCCGACCTCGGCGCACTGGTGCCGGGCCGGGCGCTCGACGACGATGCCAACCTGCTGCTGCGCTTCTCGAACGGCGCGCGCGGCGTGCTGGTCGCGTCGCAGATCAACACCGGCCTGGAGAACGATCTGCGCCTGCGCGTGTCCGGCACGCTGGGCACGCTCGACTGGCGGCAGGAGCGGCCGAGCGCGCTGGTGCACCATCCGGTCGATGGTCCGAAGCGCATCCTCACGCGCGGTTCGCCCTGGCTGCATGCCTCGGCGCAACGCGCGAGCCGCTTGCCCAGCGGCCATCCCGAAGGCTTCATCGAAGCCTTCGCGAATGTCTATGCAGGCGTGGTCGCGGACCTGCGCGCGCGCCTCGACGGCGTGGCGGCCGATCCGCTCGTGGCCGACTATCCGCGCGTGGAAGACGGCGCACGCGGCGTGCGTTTCATCGAACGCACGGTGGCCTCGGCGGCCAGCGAGGCCAAGTGGACCGCGTGGTGAACGCGGTCGCGATGCACTGAATCAGGCGATCTCGCCGGGCGCCGAGCGCACCGTGTCTCGGCCTGCGGCCTTGGCCGCATAGCAGGCCGCATCGGCCGCTTCGAGCCAGGCATCGACCGACGGCGTGTCCTCGCGCAGGCTGGCCACGCCGGCACTCGCACCGACCCGGAGCATGCCTTGCTCCCAGGGCAGCGCCACGGCATGGATGGCGCGGCGCACGTCGTCGGCAATGCGCACGGCCGTCGCATGCGGGCAGCGCTCCAGCACCAGCGCGAACTCGTCCCCGCCCATGCGCACCGCGAGGTCACCCGCGCGCACGCAGGAGGCGATGGCGGTGGCCACCGTCAGAAGCATCAGGTCGCCAGCCAGATGACCGGCGGTGTCGTTGACGGGCTTGAAGTGGTCGAGGTCGATGAACACCAGCGCGGCCGGCAGCGAGCGCGGCAGGGCATCCACCAGGCGTTGCGCCTGCAGGGCAAAGGCCTTGCGGTTGGCCAGACCGGTGAGCGGGTCGTGCGTGGCCGACCATTCGAGCTGCTCGCGCGCGGCCTTCTGGGCCCCGATGTCGTTGAGCGTCCAGATGGTGCCTTGCGAGCGGTCCATGTCGTCGACCGGCTTGCTGCGCAGGGCGGCCCAGAAGCGCGTGCCGTCGCAGCGCAGCAATTGCCATTCACCTGCGTAAGAAAGCCCGGCACGGAAGGCGGCCTGCTCATGCGCGGTGAACGCCGCAAAGTCTTCGTCGGAGCCGAACAGCGTCCGCACCGGGCGGGCGAGATGGTCCGATTGTTCACCGGCCATCAGCCGGCAGAATTCTGCGTTGACGAGTTCGAACTTCGAGCCCCGCACGAAAGCGATGCCCATCGGGGCAGCGCCCATGACGGAGCCCAGCCTTCCCAGCACTTCGGCGTTCTGCTCTTCCAGCGTGACGCGCTCCATCCCCACCCGACGCAGCACCCGGCTCAGGCTGCCGATCTCGCCCGAGGCCACGGGCCAGCCGGCCTGCGGCTGCAGCAAGCCGTCGAACAGATGCTGAGCGCGGTGTTCGAGCAGCGTCAGCGGCCGCAGCAGCCGCCAGAGAAACAGCAGCATGGCGGCCGACAGCAGCGCGATCAGGGCGATCGCGCCGATCAGCGCGTCCCTGCGCGCATCGTGCAAGGGTGCGAGCAGCTCGGCCTCCGCGCGTGTGCGCCAGATCATCCAGTCGGGCCCGGGCACGCCCGCGGCACTGACCACCTCACCGGGCTGCGGCAGCACCAGCCCCTGGGGTTCGACGGGCGAGCCGCTGGCCACCCAGGCGGCAAAGGCGTGGCCCAGCCGCACGTCGTCCGACAGCAGCGTCATGATCCGCCGGCGATCGGGGTGCGCCAGCACACGGCCTTTTCCGTCGGACACCACCACCATCGCCGAGGCCTCGCTGCCTTGGGCATCGACCAGGCCGTCGAGCAGGTCGCGGCTGCTCAGGCGCAACGAGCCGCCGAGCACGGCGTAGATGCCGCTCGCATCGCGCACCGGTTGCGTCAACACGATCAGCGGCTCGCCACTGACTTTGCCCGGAAGCGGCTCCGACACCAGGGAGCGTCCCTCCTGCAGCGTGCGGCGAAAGTAGTTGCGGTCGGACAGATCGAGGCGAGAGTGATTGATGCCGCCCTCGTCCGCGTACAGCCGCACTTCGCCCGTGGTCGTGGCGACGAAGAGGCTGCTGTACAGATTGCGAAGCACCGGCTGGTCTTCGAGGAAGCGGGCAGTGGCCGCATCGTCGGTCAGCACGGTGGGATCCAGCCGGAAGGCCACGGCCTGCAGCGCGCGCTGCAGTTCGACCACGCGGCGCGACAGCGAGGCCGCGGTGCGCGCGGCCTCGCTGATCTCGCGGTGGCGCTCGGCCCTGAGCGTGTCCTGCTCCGCGCGACTGATCAGCAGCACCGCGATCAGCCCGATGCCCAGGACCAGTGCCGCGATGCCGCCGATGGTGATGCGCACCTTCAGCGACCCCAACGCCCGGCGCAGGCCCCGCAGTCGGATGTTCATCGCAGTGTGGGGCATGGCAGGGCGGAGTTCGTGGGTGAGGGAGGTGGACGCGTTTGCTCGACAGGCGACCCTGGCCATTGTGGCCGTTCGGCCGGCCCACGGGAATCGGCGTGCGCCGGACGCGTAGGCACCTGCCCACAGCATTTCGCGGCGCTGCGCGCGCTGCACCGAAGCGCGTGCCGGCCTACGATCGCAACGCATGAGCATGCCGCCGCCAGCCTCCACCGTCCTGCGCGCCGACGATCTGGTGGTCGCGCGGCCCGAGGGACTCTATTGCCCGCCCGGCGGCTTCTACATCGACCCCTGGCGGCCGGTGGACCGGGCCGTCATCACGCACGCGCATTCGGACCATGCGCGCGTCGGCCATGGGCACTACCTCGCACACACCGACAGCGAGGGCACGCTGCGCACGCGGCTCGGCGCCGACATCGCGCTGCAGACGCTGCCCTACGGCCAGGCGATCGAACACCACGGCGTGCGCATCTCGCTGCACCCGGCCGGCCACGTGCTGGGTTCGGCCCAGGTGCGGCTCGAGCACGGCGGCCGCGTGTGGGTGGCCTCGGGCGACTACAAGACCGAGCCCGACGGCACCTGCACGCCCTTCGAGCCCGTGCCCTGCGACACCTTCATCACCGAGTCGACCTTCGGCCTGCCGATCTACCGCTGGCCCACGCAGGCGGTGCTGTTCGCCGAGATCAACGACTGGTGGCGCCGCAACGCCGACGAGGGCCGCGCCTCGGTGCTGCTCTGCTATGCCTTCGGCAAGGCGCAGCGCATCCTGCATGGCGTCGATGCCGGCATCGGGCCGATCGTGGTGCACGGTGCGGTCGAGCCCTTGAACGCGGTGTACCGCGCGGCCGGCGTCGCGCTGCCGCCCACGTTGCGGGTGAGCGATGCCGGTGTCGATGCACAGCTGCTCAAGCGCGCGCTGGTGCTGGCGCCGCCTTCGGCCCAGGGCACGCCCTGGATGCGGCGCTTCGGCAACTATGTCGATGCCTTCGCCAGCGGCTGGATGCAGCTGCGCGGCACGCGCCGGCGCCGCGGCGTCGACCGCGGCTTCGTGATGAGCGACCACGCCGACTGGCCGGGCCTGCAGCGCGCGATCGCAGGGACCGGCGCGGAGCGTGTGTTCGTCACGCATGGCAGCGTGGCGGTGCTGGTGCGCTGGCTCACGGAGAACGGACTGGAAGCGCAGGGCTTTCAGACGGCGTATGGGGAGGAGGATGGCGAAGAGGTGCCTGCTGCTTCGACGGAGGTGCGCGGTGGGGGCGTCGACAGCCCCCATCCCGGCCTTCCCCCAAAGGGGGAAGGAGAAATACCGTGAAGGCCTTTGCCGCGCTGTACCGCGAACTCGACGCCACCACCTCGAGCCTGGCCAAGCAGGCCGCGTTGCAACGCTACCTGCGCACGGCCGCGGCCGAGGACAGCGCCTGGGCCGTCTACTTTCTGGCCGGAGGTAAGCCGCGCCAGCTGGTGCCGACCAAGCTGCTGCGGCTGCTGGCGCAGGAAGCCGCCGGCCTGCCCGAGTGGCTGTTCGATGAAAGCTACGAAGCCGTGGGCGACCTGGCCGAGACCATCGCACTGCTGTTGCCGCCGCCGACCGAGACGCACGACCTCGGCCTGGCGGCATGGATCACGCAGCGCCTGCTGCCGCTGCGCAAGATGGCGCCCGAGGAACTCACGGCCGCGCTGCGCGCGCAGTGGCCGCAGCTCGCGGTCGAGGAGCGGCTGGTGTACTTCAAGCTCATCACCGGCAGCTTCCGCGTGGGCGTGTCGCGGCTGCAGGTCACGCAGGCGCTGGCGGCGGTCGGCGCGCTCGACCCCAAGCGCGTCGCGCAGCGGCTCATGGGCTACACCCACATCGGTGGCTTGCCGAGCGCGGCCGACTATGCGGGCCTGATCGCCCCGGAGAACGACAGCGAACTCAACCAGAAGACCAGCGGCCAGCCCTATCCCTTCTTTCTCGCGCATCCCTTCAACCTGCCGCTCGAACAGTTCGACGCGGTGCTCGGCCCGCCCTCGGACTGGATCGTCGAATGGAAGTGGGACGGCATCCGGGCCCAGCTGGTCAAGCGCGCGGGCGTGGTGTCGCTCTGGTCGCGCGGCGAGGAACTGGTGACCGACCGCTTCCCCGAACTGGCGGTGATGGGCGAGGCGCTGCCCGACGGCACGGTGCTCGACGGCGAGATCGTGGTGTGGCGCAAGGACGAGGCCTTGCCGGACGGTGAAGGCCGCGTACAGCCCTTCGCCGAGCTGCAGCGCCGCATCGGCCGCAAGACGCTGGGCCCCAAGCTGCTGCGCGAGATCCCGGTGGTGCTGCTGGGCTACGACCTGCTCGAGTGGGAGGGCCGCGACCTGCGCATGCAGCCGCAACAGGCGCGGCGCGTGTTGCTCGATGCGCTGATCGCACAACTGCGCCATCCGCAGCTCATCGCCAGTCCGATGCTCCAAGGCACCGACTGGGCCGACCTGGGGCGCCAGCGCGAGGCCGCGCGCGCGATGGGTGTCGAAGGAATGATGCTCAAGCAGCGCCATGCGCACTACGGCGTGGGCCGCACCAAGGACGTCGGCACCTGGTGGAAGTGGAAGATCGATCCGCTGAGCGTCGATGCCGTGCTGATCTACGCGCAGCGCGGCCATGGCCGCCGTGCCAGCCTCTACAGCGACTACACCTTCGCGGTCTGGGACGGCCCGCCCGATGCGCCCGAGCGCAAGCTGGTGCCCTTTGCCAAAGCCTATTCCGGCCTCACCGACGTGGAGATGGGCCGCGTCGACGCCGTGATCCGCAAGACCACGATCGAAAGCTTCGGCCCGGTGCGCAGCGTCAAGCCCACGCTGGTGTTCGAATTGGGCTTCGAGGGCATCGCGCGCAGCCCGCGCCACAAGAGCGGCATCGCGGTGCGCTTTCCGCGCATGCTGCGCTGGCGAGAGGACAAGCCGGTGGCGGAGGCGGACACGCTGGACACGCTGGAAGCCTTGCTGCCCGCGCAGCGCTGAAGCCTGCCGCTCAGCCGCCGCCGAACAACTGCGCCACCGTGCGCCGCAGCCACGCATTGCCCGCCTCCGCATGGAAGCGCTCGTGCCAGTGCTGCTTGACCGCATACGAGGGCAGGGCGAAGGGCAGCTCCATCAACCGCACCGGCTCCTGCGTGGCCAGCACCTCGCCCAGCACGCGCGGCACGATCACCAGCAACTCGGTGTGGGCCACGATGCGCGCCACGCTCAGGAAGCTCGACAGCCGCACCACCACGTTGCGTTGCACGCCCAGCTGCGCCAAGGTCCTGTCGACGATCGCATGGCCGGTGCCGGAGGACGAGATCACCGCGTGGGCCTCGGCCTCGAAGCGCTTCATGGTGAGCCGCGCGCCGATGCGCGGATGGTTCTGCGCGACCAGCGCCACGAAGTTCTGCATGAACAGCGTCTGCTGGTAGAAGCCGGCATCGAGCTGCGGCATGAAGCCCACCGCGAGGTCGACCTCGCCGTCCTCGAGCCTGCGCCCGCTGGCGGTCGAGATGATCTCGGTCTCCAGGTGCACGCCGGGCGCCACGCGCCGCAGGTGGTCGAGCAGGCCGGGCAGCAGCACCACTTCGCTGATGTCGGTCATGCAGATGCGGAAGTTGCGCTGCGCCTGTGCCGGGTCGAAGGTGCTGCGGGTGCCGCGTGCGGTTTCCAGCTGCGCCAGCGCCTCGCGCAGGTGCGGGTGGATGCGCTCGGCATGCGGCGTCGGCTGCATGCCGCGCGCGGTGCGCGTGAACAGGCGGTCTCCGAAGTGCTCGCGCAGCTTGTTGAGCATGGTGCTGGCCGCTGCCTGCGCCAGCCCCAGGTGCTCGGCGGCCTTCGACACGCTGCCGGTCTTGTAGACCGCGTCGAACACGGCGAGCCAGTCGAGATCGAGTTTGGACATGCGTGCGGCTCCGGAAGACGAAGCCTGCATTATCGAAAAACGAGATACCGGGTATTGAAATGGGGGCTTGAAGCCATAGTGGGGGAGGCGAACAATGGCACCCCAGGCACGGACGACGTGCCGACGACGGAGACACACCCCATGACCCCCGCCCCGCGAACCGACGAACGCCGCGCCTACTACGAGCGCATCCTGCCGCTGCACCTCACGCCGCTGTGGGAATCGCTGCATGCGCTGGTGCCGCGCGAGCCGCAGACGCCTTGCGTGCCCGCGCTCTGGCGCTACGACGCGATCCGGCCGCTGCTGATGGAATCGGCCGAACTCATCACCGCCGACGAAGCGGTGCGCCGCGTGCTGGTGCTGGAGAACCCGGCCATCCCCGGGCGCTCGTCGATCACGCAATCGCTCTACGCGGGCCTGCAACTCATCATGCCGGGCGAGGTCGCGCCCTCGCACCGCCATGTGCAGTCGGCGCTGCGCTTCATCGTCGACGGCAAGGGCGCCTACACCACCGTGGGCGGCGAACGCACGACCATGCACCCGGGCGACTTCATCATCACGCCCTCGTGGGCCTGGCACGACCACGGCAACGAGGGCATCGAAGGCGTGAGCGAGCCCGTGGTGTGGCTGGACGGCCTCGACATCCCGATGGTGCGTTTCTTCGACGCCGGCTTTGCCGAGAACGACGATGCCAAGGTGCAGCACGTGGCGCGACCCGAAGGCCACAGCCTGGCGCGCTTCGGCCACAACATGGTGCCGGTCCGGCACGACCATGCGTCGGCCACCTCGCCGATCTTCAACTACCCCTATGCCCGCAGCCGGGAGGCGCTGGCACAGCTGCAGAAGCAGGAGGCGCCCGACGCCTGGCTGGGCCACAAGCTGCGCTACATCAACCCGCTGACCGGCGGCTCGCCGATGCCGACCATCGCGACGAACCTGCAGTTGCTGCCGCGCGGCTTCGCGGGCAAGACGCACCGCGCCACCGACGGCGCGGTCTACAGCGTGGTCGAAGGCGGTGGCACCGCCGAGATCGCGGGCCAGCGTTTCGACTTCGGCCCGCGCGACACCTTCGTCGTGCCCTCGTGGGCACCGCTGATGCTCACGGCCGTCGACGAGGTGGTGCTGTTCAGTTTCTCCGACCGGCCCGTGCAGCAGGCCATGAGCGTGCTGCGCGAAGCCTTTCTCGAAGACTGAACGCGTCCGGTCCCGATCTCTTCATTTCTCATGCGCCGCCGCGTGCGGCAGGAGCCCCCATGTCCTTTGCCTTCACCCCGCCTTCGATCGTCGGCCTGCCCATCGTCGGCAGCGACGCCCTGTTCCCGGTGCGCCGCGTCTACTGCGTCGGCCGCAACTACGCGGCCCATGCGCGCGAGATGGGATTCGACCCCGACCGCGAGCCGCCCTTCTTCTTCTGCAAGCCCAACGACGACGCCTCGGTGGTGCCGGTGGCCGAGGGCTCGACCGCCACGCTGCCGTACCCGCCGCTGACGAAGAACTACCACTACGAGGCCGAGCTGGTGGTGGCCATCGGCAAGGGCGGACGCGACATCGCGCAGGCCGATGCCGCCTCGCATGTGTTCGGCTATGCGGTGGGCCTGGACATGACGCGCCGCGACCTGCAGATCGCCGCCCGCGAGAAGGGCCGTCCCTGGGAAGTGGGCAAGGCCTTCGACTTCTCCGCGCCCATCGCGCCGCTCGTGCGCCGCGAAGAGGCGCCGCAGGTGCAGAGTGCGGGCATCGTGCTCGAGGTCGACGGCACCGTGCGTCAGCAGGCCACCATCGCGCACCTGATCTGGTCGGTCGACGAGGTCATCGCCAACCTGTCCTCGCTGTTCACGCTGCAGCCCGGCGACCTGATCTTCACCGGCACGCCCGAAGGCGTGGGCGCGGTGCAGCCCGGCCAGACCATGGCCGTGCGCATCGACGGGCTGCCCTCGCTGTCGGTGCGCATCGACTGAGCCGGAGGCATGCGATGAACCCCACCAAGAAGGACGCGCCCCGCGTGCTGCTGATCGGCGGCGGCATCGGCGGCATGGCCGCGGCGCTGGCGCTGGCACGGCGCGGTCTCGCGGTCGAGCTGCTGGAGCGGAGCGACACCATCGGCGAGATCGGCGCCGGCCTGCAACTGGGGCCCAATGCCTTTGCCGCGCTCGACGCGCTGGGCGTGGGCGAGGCGGTGCGCGCCGGGTCGGTCTTCACCGACCGGCTGGTGATGATGGACGCGGTCGATTGCGCGGAAGTCGCGTCGGTGCCGGTGGGCGAGGCCTTCCGCGGGCGCTTCGGCAACCCCTACGCGGTGAGCCATCGCGCCGACCTGCACGGCGCGCTGCATGCCGCGGTGCAGCGGCAGCCGCTGGTCCGCGTGCACACGGGCACGCAGGTCGAGGCCCTGGAACTGGGCGGCGCGCAGGTGCGGGCCGTCGCGCACGACGGCCGGGTCTTCACGGCCGATGCGGTGGTGGGTTGCGACGGCGTGAAGTCGGTGGTGCGCGAAAAACTGGTCGGCGATGCGCCGCGCGTGTCGGGTCACGTCGTGTACCGCGCGGTGGTGCCGGCCGAGGACATGCCGGCCGACCTGCGCTGGAACGCGCCGGTGGTCTGGGCCGGGCCCGACTGCCATCTGGTGCACTACCCGCTGCGCCATGGCGAACAGTACAACCTGGTCGTGACTTTCCACAGCCGCGACAAGGAAGTCTGGGGCGTGAGCGACGGCAGCAAGGCCGAGGTGCTGTCGTACTTCGACGGCGTGCATGCGCGGCCGCGCCAGCTGCTCGACCGCCCCACGTCCTGGCGCCGCTGGAGCACGGCCGACCGCGAACCGATCGCGAACTGGAGCGAAGGCCATGCCACGTTGCTGGGCGACGCGGCGCATCCCATGATGCAGTACCTCGCGCAGGGCGCCTGCATGGCGCTGGAGGATGCGGTCACGCTCGGTGCTGCGGTGCAGGCCTGCCGTTCGGCCGACGGCGTGGACGACCTGCCGGCCGCTTTCCGCCTCTATGCCTCGGCCCGCGTGGCGCGCACCGCGCGTGTGGTGCTGTCGGTGCGCGAGATGGGGCGCGTCTATCACGCCAAGGGCGTGGAGCGCCTGGTGCGCAACAGCCTGTGGGCAGGCCGCACGCCCGAGCGTTTCTACGATGCGGTCGAGTGGCTCTATGCCTGGCGGCCAGACCGATGCCTGGACGCGGCCGATGCCGCGCCGCGGCCCGCCGGCTGAACGCCAGCGACATTCGGCCGACGCGCGAACGCGCGATGATCGGCGTCGCGCAGAGAGAAAAAAGAAGAGAACATTCCGTCGCAGATCCATCCACCAGGAGACTCCCCCATGCCTTCGATGCCCCGTCTGTTCGTCCCGGCCGTCGCCGCCTTGCTGCTGACGCTGAACGCCGGCGCCCACGCGCAGACCGCCGTTGCGGCCGACTTTCCGAGCAAGCCCGTCACGCTGGTCACGCCCTTCGCGGCGGGCAGCGGCCCCGACGCGGTGTTGCGCCTGGTGTCCGAGAAGCTCTCGCGGCTCTGGGGCCAGCGCGTGGTGGTCGACAACAAGCCGGGCGGTGGCGGCTTCATCGCGATCGAGCAGGCCAGGCGCGCCGCGCCCGACGGCTACACGCTGCTGCAGTTCGACAGCGAGCACATCGCCGCGCTGCCCCACCTCTACAAGTCGCGCAACTTCGTCACGCTGCAACATTTCGACCCGGTGGCGTCGCTGTTCCGCACGCCCTTCTTCGTGGCCGTGGGCACCGACTCCAAATGGAAGAACATGAGCGACCTGATCGCCGATGCCAAGGCGCATCCGGGCCAGATCAGCTACGGCTCCTGGGGTGTGGGCAGCCCGGGCCATCTGGGCGGCCAGCAGCTCGACGCGCTGGCCGGCACGCGCATGCAGCACGTGCCATACCGCGAGGTTTCGCAGCTGTTCGCCAACGTGGGTGCGGGCGATGTGCCGTGGAGTTTCGCGAGCATTCCGTCGAGCCAGGGCATCTACAAGGCCGGCAAGCTGCGCTACCTGGCCATCGCTGCGCCCAAGCGCATTCCGCAGATGCCCGACGTGCCGACCATGGCCGAGGCGGGCGGTCCGCCCTCGCTGGAGGTCAATTCCTTCGTTTCGCTGCTCGCGCCCAAGGGCGTGCCGGCCGCGGTCAAGGCGAAAATCAACGCCGATGTCGCCAAGGTCATCGCCGACCCCGAGATCCGTGCCCGCTTCGACACCTTTGCCTTCGAGCCCCTGGCCTGGTCGCCGGAGGAAATCCAGCGCAATGCCGAGGCCAAGTCCAAGGTCTATGGTGAACTGGTCCGCATCGGCAACATCAGCCTCGAGTAACGCCTTCCTGCTTCCGAAAGAGAAAAACATGCGCCGTTCCCTTCTTGTCCTCGCATTGGCGGCCGCCTCCGCCGCCGCACTGCCTTTCGCCGCCGCGGCGGAAGGGGCCTGGCCGACCCGGCCGATCCGCCTGGTCGTCGGTTTTCCCGGCGGCTCGACGCCCGACATCGCGGCGCGCACCATCGCCGAACCGCTGTCACGCGCGCTGGGCCAGCCGGTGGTGGTCGACAACAAGGCCGGCGCCTCGGGCAACATCGCGGCCGACCAGGTGGCCAAGGCCACCGACGACCACACGCTGGGCATCGTCATCAACGGCAACCTCACGTCGTCGAAGATGCTGTATCCCAAGCTGTCCTACGACCCGGGCAAGGACTTCACCTACCTGTCGCTGATCGCCACCGCGCCGCTGGTGGTGGTCGCGCCCAACAACCTGCCCGCGGGTGCCGCCTTCTTCGAGGCTGCGCGCAAGGCCGGCGACACCTGGAACTACGGCTCGGTCGGCATCGGTTCGGTGGCGCACCTGGGCATGGAGCTGCTCAAGAGCCGCGTGCCCGGCTTCAACCCGGTGCACGTGCCCTACCAGGGCAACCCGCAGGTCGTGACGGCCATGCTGGGCGGCCAGGTGCAGATGGCGCTGATACCGCCGGGCGTCGCGATGCCGCAGATCCGCGCGGGCAAGCTGCAGGCCATCGGCATCACCAGCGGCCGCAGCACGTTGGTGCCCGAGCTCGCGCCGCTGGCCGATGCCGGCGTGAAGGACTTCAACCTCGAGGTCTGGACCGCGCTTCTGGGCCCGGCCAATTTGTCGAAGGCGGCGCAGGAGCGCATCTCGAAAGAAGTGGCCATCGTCATGAAGTCGCCCGACGTGCGCCAGAAGCTCTTCGAGCAAGGCTGGCAGGCCGTGGGCACTTCGCCCGAAGGCATGCGCGTGCGCGTGGACGAAGAGGCCAAGATCATGAGCCGCATCATCCAGACGCGAGGTATCAAGCTCCAATAGTCATCGGCTCTCCCCCAGGCTCCGCGCACTGCGTGTCGCTTCTCCCACCCCCTTCCGGGGGCAATACCAGCAGCCCGGCAAAGCCGGTTCTGCGGTAGGACTTGGCTCTCCCCCGGGCTTCGCGCACTGCGTGTCGCTTCATCCACCCCCTTCCGGGGGCAACACCAGCAGCCCGGCAAAGCCGGTTCTGCGGTGTTTTGCGAAAGGAATCTCATGACATCCATCCTCAAAGAACCTGCACGGGACTTGCCGGTCTACGGCGAATACGACGTGGTCGTGGTCGGCGGCGGCCCGGCCGGCCTGGCGGCGGCGGTGAGCGCGGCGCGCCACGGTGCGCGCACGCTGCTGGTCGAGCGCTACGGCTTCCTGGGCGGCATGGGCACGGCCGGCGGTGTGACCAACTTCGCCGGTCTCTACGGCAAGCGCCATGGCGAGATGACGCAGTTGGTGCACGGCGTGGCCGACGACCTGCTCGCGCGCATCGACGCGCTGGGCGGCCTCAACAAGCCGCAGGACGGCATGCAGGGCCGCATCCGCGTGCGCTCCTACGACACCTCGGCCTACAAGTGCGCGGCCGACCAGATGGTGGTCGAGGCCGGCGTCGAACTGCTGTTCCACGCCTATGCGGCCGCGGTGCTGATGGACGGCCAGCGCATCGCCGCGCTGGTGGTCGAGACCAAGTCGGGCCGGCAGGCGATCCGCGCCAACGCCTTCATCGACGGCAGCGGCGATGCCGACGTGGCCGCCTTCGCGGGCGTGCCCTTCGAGGTCGGCGACGGCCACGGCAGCGGCCTGTTCCCGAGCACCATGTTCCGTGTCGGCCAGGTCGATGCGCCGCGCGCGCTGGCCGCGGTGGGCGAGTTCAAGGCCATCAACGACCTGATGAACGCGGTGCGCGAGCGCAGCCCCGAGGCCTAC
The DNA here is from genome assembly GCF_051216515.1 of Variovorax frigidus. NCBI lineage: Bacteria > Pseudomonadati > Pseudomonadota > Betaproteobacteria > Burkholderiales > Comamonadaceae > Variovorax > Variovorax frigidus. The sequence continues at coordinate 452,119 of NZ_JBPJZF010000007.1, read as the reverse complement.
CGCTTTCCGCGCGACGGCGCGATCCTGCGGCCCAACATCGACCCGCGCGAATGGCGCGCCAACGTCACGCAGATCCGCAATGCCCAGGGCAAGGCGATGAACGGCGTCGACGCGCGCGAGCTCAGCGACGGCGAGCTCGAGGGCCGGCGCCAGATCGCCGAGTACTTCCGATTCCTGCGCGCCGAGGTGCCGGGCTTCGAGCAGTCGGCCATCGTCGAGATCGCGCCCCAGGTGGGCCTGCGCGAAACGCGCCGCATCGAGGGCGAGTACGCGCTGAGCGGCGAGGACATCCTGTCCTCGGCGAAGTTCGACGACGTGATCGGCCTCAACGGCTGGCCGATGGAGATGCATGCCGACGGCCGCATCGAATGGGCCTTCCCGCGCGACGAGGCCAACACCTTCAACCACCTGCCGTGGCGCATGCTGGTGCCCCGGACGGTCGACAACCTGCTGGTGGCCGGCCGCTGCGCCGCCATGACGCACGAAGGCCAGTCGGCCGCGCGCGCCAGCGGCGGCTGCTTCGTGATGGGCCAGGCCGCGGGAACGGCGGCCGCGACGCTGGGCGCGGGCCGTTTCGCGCAGGTCGACGTGGCGGCGCTGCAGAAGAAGCTGATCGCCGACGGCGCGGATCTGGACCGCTGATCAGTCCGGGGCTTTGGTGGAGGCCTCGGGGTACAGGTTGGGGAACAGGATGTTCAGCGAGGCCAGCGGAAAGGCCATGCGAAGCGGAGATCGGTGGCCTTCCGATTTCAGCAAGCCATCCTGGAGGAAGCGCGAGACGAGCTTGCGTGCGGTCCGCTCCTCGAGGCCGGTCATGCGAATGAAGTCGCCTCTGGACAGCGCCCCCGCCGTGGTCAAGGTCTGCAATGGAAGCACAGCCTCGGACCGGTATTCGGCGATGCCGTCCGAGGCCTTGCGAAAAGCCACATAGGCCCGAATGCGGTCCTTGAGTCGGGGCAGGTCCAGCATGCTGGCCATGAAGTCCACCTGGTCTTCGCAGAGGCCGGTGAAGTAGTCGCACCATGCCCAGAGCATCTCCTGGCTCAGGTTGCCTCGGCCATCCAGGTCGCCGCGCCGTGCGCTGTCGGCCTGGTCCAGCATCTCGTAGTAGCGCTCTCGTTGTCGGGCCAGGCCCCGGTTGACGGACCACAGCCCGCCCGACATCGGCAACAGGGCGCCATGTGTCTGCAGTCGGACCGCTCGTCCATTGCCATCTTCGAAGGGGTGCGTCCAGGCCATGCGGTGATGGGCCGACGCGATGGTGTAGAGCAGGGCGTCGACGCCGCGGAGGCTGCCGTAGACCTCGTCCATGCGCTTCAGGAACGCAGGAACCGATGCCCAGGCTGGCGTGTGATGACGGCCCACCGAGACGTCGTGCGTTCGCAGGGCGCCCGGCACCACGATGCGGCCATCGTCGGTCGTGCGGTCCGCAACCGACAGCCGGCTGTAGAGGGCGGCATGCACCGTGAGAAGGAATGTGCTGCCCAGTGCCTGGGCCTCGGACATCACTTGGCCCTCCAGTTCACGCTCGGCTTCGATGTGGGCCAAGGCAATGCGCTGGCGACGTGCCACGTCGGGTGTGCTGGAAAAATCCTGGTGCAGTGCGCGTTCGATGTTCGCGGGGTGGGTGTTCTGGCCTTCGATGAGGTTGGAGTAATAGGAATTCATGGACCGCACGATTTCCCTGAGTGCATCGCGGGTCTCGGGGCTGGCGGAGGCCTTGAGTTGCGATGACTTCTCGAACACCCGGCGCGTCGTGTCCCGCAACACATCGAGCCTGGCGGCAGGCAGGAGCGGCTCGAACTGATAGGGCTGGTCGTAGAGGGTCAGCCGGGTCGGTGAAACGGACATGATTTCCGGTTCTTTTTCTTTGAAATATCGAAACAATGATTGCTAAGTAGTTGCCAACAATATCTTATTTTCTGCGTTGAAGGTTGTAGTTCCGGTTGACTTTCCGGTTGATCTTCCGGTTCGATACTGCCGGACTCTGATCCGCGCCCAGTGAAGCCAGCGACAGCACGCAATGGCGTCCTTTGCTATCGTGCACGGCTCCCTGTCTCTTTCTCCCCCCGATGACCGATCCCGCCACCGCCACCCGCCTCGTCGACGAACTCGTCGCCCTCATGCAACTCGAGCCGCTGGGCGACGACCGCTTCCGGGCGCAGAGCGAGGACCTCGGCACGCCCGCCGTTTTCGGCGGCCAGGTGCTCGGCCAGGCGCTGATGGCCGCCAGCCGCACCGTCGAGGCCGATCGCCCGGTGCATTCGATGCATGCCTACTTCCTGCTGCCCGGCGAACATGCGCCCATCGAATACACGGTCGACCGCGTGCGCGACGGCCGCAGCTTCACCACCCGGCATGTGGTGGCACGCCAGCAGGAGCGCATCATCTTCGAGATGTCGGCCTCGTTCCAGACCGTCGATGCAGGCGTGGAGCACCAGTTCGGCATGCCGCCGACCGCCGCACCCGAGCAGGTCGCCGACGACCTGCAGCGCCGCATCGCGCTGGGTGACCGGTTGCCCGAGCGAGCGCGCATCAAGGGCCTGATGCCGCACGGCATCGAGTTCCGCACCGTCGAGCCCGACGACCTGATCGCGCCCGTGCCGCGCGAAGGCACGCGCGCGATCTGGATGCGCGCCGTGGCGCCGCTGCCCGACGATCCGCTGATGCACCGCGCGCTGCTGGCCTATGCCTCCGACCACGGCCTGCTCGGTGCGGCGCTGATCCCGCACGGCCTGACCTACCTGCAGGGCAATGTGCGCATGGCCAGCCTGGACCATGCGATGTGGTTCCACCGCGATTTCCGTCTCGACGACTGGCTGCTCTATGTGCTCGATTCGCCCAGCGCCAGCGGCGCGCGCGGCCTCTCGCGCGGCAGCGTGTTCACGCGCGATGGTGTGCTGGTGGCCTCTGCCGCGCAGGAAGGAATGATGCGCGTGCGCAAGCCGGAGCAAGGAAAACCATGAGCCTGCTGTTCTCTCCGCTGAAGCTCGACGGGCTCACGCTGCCCAACCGCATCGTGATCGCGCCGATGTGCCAGTACTCTGCCGACGGTGCCGGCAACATGACCGACTGGCACCTGATCCATCTGGGCCAGCTCGCGCTCTCCGGTGCCGGGCTGCTGATCATCGAGGCGACGGCGGTGGAAGATATCGGCCGCATCACGCCCGCCGACGTGGGCCTCTACGACGACGACAACCAGGCGGCGATCGCACGGGTGCTGAAGGCGGTGCGCCGGCACTCGCGCATGCCCATCGCGATCCAGCTGGCCCATGCGGGCCGTAAGGCCTCGAGCCACGTGCCATGGGAGGGCGGCCAGTGCCTGGCGCCTGGCGAAGGCGCGTGGCAGACGGTGTCGTCCTCCGCGCTGCCGCATGCCCCCGGCGAGCCCGCGCCCGTGGCGCTCGATGACGCCGGCCTGGTGCGCGTGAAGGCCGCCTTCGTGCGGGCCGCGCAGCGCGCACATGCGCTGGGCATCGATGCCATCGAACTGCACGGCGCGCACGGCTACCTGCTGCACCAGTTCCTGTCGCCCATTGCCAACCAGCGCACCGACGGCTATGGCGGCTCGCTCGAGAACCGCATGCGCTTCCCGCTCGAGGTCTTCGAGGCGGTGCGCGCCGCGGTGCCGGCCGGCATGCCGGTGGGCGTGCGCATCTCGGCCACCGACTGGGTCGAGGGCGGCTGGGACATCGACTCGAGCATCGCCTTCGCCAAGGCCCTGGCCGCGCGCGGCAGCAGCTTCGTGCATGCCTCGTCGGGCGGCGTGTCGCCGCAGCAGAAGATTCCGCTGTCGCCCGGCTACCAGGTACCGCTGGCCGAGCGCCTCAAGGCCGCGCTCGAGGTGCCGGTGTTCGCGGTCGGCCTGATCACCGAGGCCAAGCAGGCCGAGGCCGTGATCGCCGCCGGCCAGGCCGACGCGGTGGCCATCGCGCGCGCTGCATTGTTCGACCCGCACTGGCCCTGGCGTGCCGCGGCCGAACTCGGCGCACAGGTCGAGGCACCGCCGCAGTACTGGCGCTCGCAGCCGCGCGACATGAAGGCGCTGTTCGGCGAGGCCCGCATCGGCGCGCGCTGAGTTCTTTTCTTTTTATCGTCTGGAGGTGTCGCCCATGTCCCGCTTCGACAAGTACCGCATCGGTTCCAAGGTCCGTCTGACCGACATCGACCCGGGGAACAAGGGCTTCCTCAAGGGCGACGAGGATGCGCACCATGCGCAGCTCGACGCGCTGGCGACCGAACTCGACGAACTGCAGAACCTCATGCACGCCGAGGGCCGGCGCAAGCTGCTGCTGGTGCTGCAGGGCACCGACACCAGCGGCAAGGACGGCACGGTGCGCTGGGTCTTCTCGCGCACTTCGCCGCTGGGCGTGCGCGTGGCGGCCTTCAAGGCGCCCAGCCTGGAGGAGCAGGCGCACGACTTTCTCTGGCGCTGCCATGCGGTGGTGCCGCGCACCGGCGAGCTCGCGGTATGGAACCGCAGCCATTACGAAGACGTGCTGGTGCCGGTGGTCGAGGGCTGGATCGACAAGGCCGCGACCCAGCGCCGCTATGCGCAGATCAACGACTTCGAGCGCCTGCTGACCGAGACCGGCACGGTGGTGCTCAAGTGCATGCTGCACATCGACAAGGACGCGCAGCGCGAGCGCCTGCAGGCCCGCATCGACGATCCGGCCAAGCACTGGAAGTTCAGCCTGGGCGACCTCGAGGCGCGCAAGAAGTGGGATCTGTACCAGCGCGCCTACGCCAAGGCGCTGGACGCCACCTCGACCGACGCGGCCCCCTGGTACGTGGTGCCGGCCAACAGCAAGACGCATCGCAACCTGATGATCGCGCAGCTGCTGGTCAGGACGCTCAAGGACATGAAGCTCAGCGTGCCGCCGCCGGACCCGGCGCTCGAGGGGCTGGTGGTGCGCTGACCGGCGCGCGCATGGCCGCGATCGCCTGCGCCAGGTCGGCGAGCAGGTCACGCGGCTTATTGCGGCGCAGGTTGCGCAGGCTGCTGTCCGGTCAGCGGCGCCGTCGTCCCGTCGCGGCTGCGCTCGTCCAGTAGCCGCTGGTAGTTGTCGCGCAGCAGGATGCCCGCGTAGTACACATGCTCGCGCATGAGCTGCTCGGCGCGCGCCGCGTCGCCTGAAATCACGGCCTGCACGATGCGGTGGTGGTCGTCGTGCGACCGCAGGATCACGCCGTGGTCGTGCCACAGCATGATGCGGTCCGACGCGAACGGCACCGCCTGCGCCTGCGCGCCGAAGCGCACGATCCACTGGTTGCCCGCGCCGTGCATCAGCGCGTTGTGCAGCTTCACGTTCATCTGCTGGTAGGGCGCCAGGTCTTCCACCAGCAGCTGGCCCTTGGCCAGTATCTCGTCGCCCTCGCGCAGGCACTCGCGCAGCAGCGCGGCGGTGGGCTCGTCCACGCCCAACGCCGCAAAGCGCCGGCAGGCCAGCCCTTCGAGCACCGAGCGCACTTCATAAGCCGCCAGGATGTCCTCGAGCGCGAACGAGCGCACCAGGTAGCCCTTCTTGGGCTGGTGGTCGATCAGCCCTTCCATCGCCAGCGCGGCCAGCGCGGCGCGCACCGGCGTGCGCGACACCTTGAGGCCTTCAGCGATCGGCACTTCCTCCACCCGCATGCCGGGCGCAAGCCGCCCGTGAAGGATCCAGGTGCGCAGCGTCTCTGTGACTTGTTGGGAGAGTGTGTCCATGTCAGGTATACATGATGCCAGTGAATATAAGAAACAAGGCGTGATATCAGGGTAAACGAGGGATATAAAAGGTGTTCATGTATACACAATGCGGCCCTCGACCAACTTTCACGCCGCACCGACGCGGCACGGAGACCTCGCAGCCCATGGCGGAACATCATGCACAAGCTCCCGGCCGGCTGGCCCTCGTGACCGGCGGCGGCCGTGGCATCGGCGAGGCCGTGTGCCGCCGCCTCGCGGCCAGCGGCCTTCGCGTCGTCGTGGCCGACATCGACGGCGACAACGCCCGCGACGTGGCGCAATCGCTGGGCGACGGCCACCACTTCCGCCAGTTCGACGTGAGCGACGAAGCCGCGGTCGAGTCCGCGTTCGACGGCATCGAAAGCCAGCTCGGCCCCGTCGCCGTGCTGGTCTGCGTGGCTGGCATCCTGCTGATGCCCGGCGGCGAACGCTCGCTCGTCAAGGACACCACGCTCTACGACTGGGAACGCACCTTCGCCGTCAACGCGCGCAGCGTGTTCCTCTGTGGCCGCGCCTACCTGCGCCGCCGCGAGGCCGCGCCCGTGGTGCACGGCCGCATCGTCACCTTCGGCTCGGTGGCGGCGCAGCTCGGCGGCTACCGCTCCAGCGCGACCTACATCGGCGCCAAGTCGGCGGTGCTCGGCCTGACGAAGGCGATGGCGCGCGAATCGGCGCACATGGGCGTCACCGTCAACTCGGTGGCCCCCGGCCTGATCGACACCGACATGCTGCGCGGCACCGTGCAGAGCAGCGGCGCGCTGACGGCCGCGGCCGCCAACATCCCGCTCGGGCGCATCGGCACGGTGGCCGACGTGGCCGGCGCGGTCGACTACCTGGTCTCGGAGCAGGCGGCGTACATCACCGGCAACGTGATCGACGTCAACGGCGGCTACCGCATGCAGTAGGCGCGGCGCGCCTTTCCCTTTCTCACTTACACCAACGGAGACAGCCCATGAAAAAGAACCTTCTGATTTCAGCCCTGGCACCCATGGCACTGGGCGCCGCACAGTGCGCCCTGGCGAGCAGCGCCTTCGCGCAGGCCGAGCCCGGTCTGACCGACAAGACCATCAAGATCGGCATGTTCTCGCCGATGTCGGGCGCGTCCATGAACTACGGCTTCGACGTCATCAACGCCGCGAAGATGTACTACGACAAGGTCAACAAGGAAGGCGGCGTGAACGGCCGCAAGATCGAACTCGTGGTCGAAGACGACCGCTGCAACGCCAACGACCTGCTGGCCGCGGTGAAGAAGCTCACCGAGCAGGACCAGGTGTTTCTGCTGAACGGCGGCTCCTGTTCGGCGGCCGTGGTCGGCGCGCGCGAATACGTCGAGCGCGCGAAGATCCCGCTGGTCATGCTCAACGCCTCGGGCGACGGCGCGCTGTATCCGCCGTCGAAGTACATCTACGGCGCCTTCTCCATCTCGCAGCACGCCGTCGGCGGTTCGATGGTGCAGTTCGCGAGCGAACAGCTCAAGGCGAAGAAGATCGGCTACATCAACCACGACGACGCCTACGGCGGCTGGAACCTCGAGTCGGCCCAGGCGCAGGCCAAGGCGCTCGGCGGTGTCGACCTGCAGGTGCAGTCGGTCAACCCGAACATCACCGACGTCACGGCGCCGATGCTGAAGATCAAGGCGGCCAACCCCGACGTGCTGCTGCTCACCACCTACGCACGGCCGGTGAGCCTGATCGTCAAGCGCGCCTTCGAGCTGGGCTTCAACAAGCCGATCGTGCTGGCCGTCAACTCGACCGCCGACCTGAAGCAGCTGGTGGAGAACGTCGGCAACAAGGATGCCTTCAAGAACGTCTACATCCAGGAAGTGCTGGCCGACGTGCCCGGCGGTCCCAAGCTGAAGTGGGTGTACGACCTGTACAAGGCTTCCTACCCCGACCTGGCGGCCAAGCCCGGCCATCCGCAGGCCTACATGCCCTACGGCATTCCGCCCGCGATGGCGGTGGTCAACGCCCTGAAGGCGGCCGGCCCGAACCCCACGCGCGAGAAGGTGCTGACGGCGCTGTCGACCATGAAGTTCGACTCCGGCGTGATGGCCGGCCCGATCGAATTCGGCCCGCAGGATCGCGCCGCGCAGGAGTCGGCCATCTACATCAAGTTCGACGGCAGCAGCATGGCCCTGGTGCCAGGCAGCTACAAGAGCGTGTGGACCTACAAGCCCTGAGCACGCAGCAGGCATCCATCTCATGAGCCTCTCCGACATCTGGCTTTTCGTGCAGCAGGGCGTGCTGTCCGGCATCGTCACCGGCAGCGTCTACGCGCTGCTGGCGGTGGCGATCGTCATGGTCTTCAAGACCACCGACGTGCCGAACTTCTCGCAAGGCGAGATCTTCATGGCCGGCGGCTACGCCGCGCTGTTCCCGCTGGTGGTGTGGGGCTGGCCCTACTGGGGCGCGGTGCTCGCGAGCATCGCCGTCACCGCCTTGCTCGCCGCCGCGTTCCAGCGCGTGGTGATGCAGCGCGTGACCGCTTCGCGCGGCGTCGGCGTGCAGCTGGTGATCGCCACGCTCGGCTTTGCGTACCTGCTCAAGGGCCTGGTGCGCAAGACCGGCCTGGGCGACACGCCGCGCTCGCTGCCTTCGCTGGTGCCGCAAGACCCGATCATGATCGGGCAGGCCTCGCTCACCTTGCTCGACCTGGCCATCTTCGGCTCGGCCGTGGTGGTGATGGTGCTGCTGTACCTGATGTTCACCCGCACCCGCACCGGCCAGGCCATGCGCGCGGTGGGCATGAACCCGCGCGGCGCGCAGATCGTGGGCGTCAAGCTCGGCTCGATCCGCATGAAGATCTGGGCGCTCACGGGCGTCATCTCGGCCATCTCGGCGCTGCTGATCACGCCCAAGATCCTCATCACGCCCGACATCGGCCACATCGCCATCCTGGCCTACGCGGCCGCCATCGTCGGCGGCTTCACCAGCCTGCCGGGCGCGGTGGTCGGCGGCTTCATCATCGGCATCGTCGAGAACCTGGTGGGGCTTTTCATTTCGTCCAACGCCATCGTGGTCGCGCCCTTCGTGGCGATCATGGTGGTGCTGCTGGTGCGTCCGCAAGGGCTGCTCGGCGGCAAGCCTCAGGTGAAGAAGGTATGAGCGCTTCGACAGTTTCGTCCCCGTGGTGGGACCGCGGCGTGCTGCTCGGCATGGCCGTGGTGCTCGCGGTGCTGCCCTTCACCACCAGCGGCTACGTGCTGTACGTGGTCAACCTGCTGATGGTGTTCTCGGTGCTGGCGCTCGGCATGCACCTGGTCATCGGCGAGACGGGCCAGTTCGCGCTGTCGCACGCGGCCTTCTTCGGCATCGGCATCTACACGGCCGGGCTCATCAACAACCAGTGGCAGCCGCCGTTCTTCGTGTCGATCCTGGCGGGCGCCGTGTTGTCGGCCGCGTTGGGCTGGGTCATCGGCCTGCTGGCGCTGCGCATGCGCGACATCTACCTGGCGCTGGCCACCTTCGCCTTCGGCGAGGCGATGCAATGGGTGTTCCTGAACTGGGAGCAGGTGACCAACGGCTCCAACGGCTTGCAGATGAAACCGGCCTCGCTCGGCGGCTACCAGCTCATGAACGACCTGCAGGCCTATCCCTTCGTGGTCGCCATCGCGGCGCTGATGCTGTGGCTCACCGTGGCGCTGTCGCGCTCGCGGCTGGGCTCGTCGTTCCGTGCGGTGCGCGAGAGCGACGTGGCCGCCATCGCCATGGGCGTGAACACCCGCGCGGTCAAGGTCACGGCCTTCGTGCTGTCGGCCGCCTTCGCGGGCGTGGCCGGCGGCATGTACACGCTGTTCACCTCGTTCATCCACCCCGAGAGCCTGGGTTTCCAGACCACCATCCTGGTCCTCACGATGGTGGTGGTCGGCGGGCTCGGCTCGGTGCGCGGCGCGGTGGCCGGCGCCATCGTGTTCGGCCTGGCGTCGGAGCTGCTGCGGCAGGCCCCGTCGTACCAGGAGATCATCTACGGCGGCATCCTCATGCTCTTCATGATGTTCCTGCCCAAGGGCATGGCGTCGCTGTTCGTGGCGCGCCGCAAGTCGCAGCGCGCGACCAGCGTGGCCAGCGCAAACGTGGCGGAGAAGCACGCATGAGCGCCACGGCATTCCTCGACGTGCGCGACATCAGCGTGGTGTTCGGCGGCCTCAAGGCGGTGAACGGCCTCTCGTTCCAGGTCGAGCAGGGCCGCATCCACGCGCTCATCGGGCCGAACGGCGCGGGCAAGTCGACCACCTTCAACTGCATCTCGCGCTTCTACACGCCCAGCAGCGGCAGCGTGACCTTCGAAGGCCGCGAACTCACCAGCGTGTCGCCTCACCGCATGGCCTCGCTCGGCATTGCGCGCACCTTCCAGAACCTGGAGCTGTTCGCCGAACTGTCGGTGCTCGAGAACGTGCTGCTCGGCACGCACTCGCGCGGCGCCGGCACGCTGGGTCGGCTGCTGCGCCGCCCCGACCGCGAAACCGAAGACTTCGCCATGCACCTGCTGGAGCGCGTCGGCCTGGCCGACGAACGCCACCAGCCGGCGCGCGACCTCGACTTCGGCCGCCAGAAGCTGCTGGAGTTGGCGCGCGCGCTGGCCATCAAGCCCAAGCTGCTGTTGCTCGACGAGCCGGCGGCGGGCCTGCGCAACCGCGAGATCGAAAGCCTCGACCGGCTGCTGAAGGAACTGGTGGCGCGCGACGGCATCACCGTGCTGCTGGTCGAGCACGTGATGCAGTTGGTGATGTCGATTTCGGACCGCATCACCGTCATGGCCTTCGGCGAAAAGATCGCGGAAGGCACGCCTGCGGAAATCGGCAGCAATGCGCGCGTGATCGAAGCCTACCTGGGCAAGGGAAGTGGAAAGAGTGGAAAGGGAGCCGCGCATGGCTGAAGCATTGTTGTCCCTGCGTGCCATCTCGGCCGCCTATGGCCGCATCCAGGCGCTGTGCGACGTGTCGGTCGATGTGCCCGAGGGCGAGATCGTCGCGCTGCTCGGCAGTAACGGCGCGGGCAAGACCACCACGCTGAACTGCATCTCGAACCTGGTGGACTGCACCGAGGGCGAGGTGCGGCTGGACGGCGAGCGCATCGACCGTCTCGGCTCCGACGCACTCGTGAAGCGCGGCATCGTGCAGGTGCCCGAAGGCCGCCAGGTGTTCCGCGACATGAGCGTGCGCGAGAACCTCGACCTCGGCGCCTACCTGCGGCGCGACCGCGCGGGCATCCGCAACGACCTCGAGTCGGTCTACACCATGTTCCCGCGCCTGAAGGAGCGCCAGCACCAGATGGCAGCCACCCTGTCGGGCGGCGAGCAGCAGATGCTGGCCATCGGCCGCGCGGTGATGGCGCGCCCGTGCGTGATGCTGTTCGACGAGCCGTCGATGGGCCTGTCGCCGCTGCTGGTGGCGCAGATGTTCGAGATCATCGAACGGTTGCACCGCGAACAGAAGATCACCATCCTGCTGGTCGAGCAGAACGTGCAGCTGGCGCTGGCGGTGTCGAGCTACGGCTACATCCTGGAGAACGGTGAGATCTCCCTGCACGGCCCCGCCGCACAACTTGCGAACGACGAGGCCGTGCGCCGCGCCTACCTCGGTGTCTGACGCCGCAACGCTCTTTCCCGAAGGGAATTTCTTCATGCTCCTCAAAGACAAACTCTCGCTCGTCACCGGCGCCGCGCGCGGGCTGGGCGAGGCCATCGCGCGCCGCATGGCGGCCGAAGGCGCGCACGTGCTGGTGGTGGACCGCGACCTCGAGGTGGCGCAGCAGGTGGCCGCGTCGATCCGCGAAGCCGGTGGCCGCGCCGATGCCGAAAGCGTCGACGTGAGCGACGCGGCGGCGGTCGATGCACTCGCGGTGCGCGTCGCGGCGTCGCACGGCGACATCGACGTGCTGGTCAACAACGCGGGCATCTCGGTGCGCTCGAAGTTCGACGAGCCGGGCGCGCGCGAAGCCTGGGACCGCGTGATGTCGGTCAACCTGCAGGGCGTGTTCAACGTCACGCAGTCCTTCGTGCCGGCGCTCAAGCGCTCGCAGGGCAACATCGTCAACCTGTCGTCCATCGTGGCCTTCGGTGCGGGCATCTCCTCGGCCGGCTACGTGGTGGCCAAGGGGGGCGTGCGTTCGCTCACGCAGGTGCTGGCGCGCGATCTCGCACCCTATGGCGTGCGCGTGAACGCGGTGGCGCCGGGACTGATGGTCACCGACATGACGGCCGGTCAGCGCGAGACCGAACACGGCACCGATTGGTACATGAGCCGCGTGCCCATCAAGCGCCACGGCGAGGCCGACGAAATTGCCGGGCCGGTCGTCTTTCTTGCCTCCTCGATGGCCAGCTACGTCAATGGCGTGGTGCTGCCGGTCGATGGCGGCTACCTCGCGGTCTGAGCACCGCAGCAGCACTCCGGAACAACCATGAACAACAGCAGCAGTGCAGAGAAGCCGCTCGTCCTCGTGACGGGCGGCGCCAGCGGCATGGGCCGCGCCATCGTCGAGCGCATGGCACGCGACGGCTGGCGCGTGGTGATGGCCGACTTCAACGGCGAACTGGCCGAGGGCGAAACGCGGGTGCTGCGCGCCGCCGGCCTCGACGTGGAATGCCGCGCCATCGACCTCACCGACGAGCCCGCCGTGCGCGCGATGGTGCAGCAGCTGCCGCCGCTCGCAGCGCTGGTCAACAACGCGGGCATCTTCGACGAGCGCGCCTTTCTCGACGTGACCTCGGCCGACTTTCGCCGCATGTACGAAGTGAACCTGCTGGCCGTGGCCACGCTCACGCAGGAGGCCGCGCGCAAGATGGCGAGCGGCGCGCGCATCGTCAACATCGCATCGCGTGCCTACCTGGGCGCGAAGAACCACGCGCACTACGTGGCCTCGAAGGCCGCGCTGGTCGGCTACACGCGCGCCAGCGCCATGGAGCTGGCATCGCGCGGCATCATGGTCAACGCCATCGCGCCGGGGCTGATCGAGACGCCGCTGCTGCGCGGGCTGTCGCCCGAACGCCTGGCCGCGCAGCTTGCGCTGCAGCCCACGGGTGCCGCGGGCAAGCCGGAAGACATCGCCAACGCGGTGGCCTTCTTCGCATCGCCCGCCACCGGCTTCGTGACCGGCCAGGTGCTGTTCGTCGACGGCGGCAAGTCGCTCGGAGGCTCGGGGTCCTGATGACGCAGCAACAACAACAGCAGAAGGAAAAGACCGAGTACGACGTCGTCGTCGTCGGCAGCGGCGCGGGCGGCCTGTCGGCCGCGCTCACCGCGAAGCTCGAAGGCCTCGACGTGCTCGTGGTCGAGAAGACCGATCGCATCGGCGGCTCGACCGCCATCTCGGGCGGCGCCGTGTGGGTGCCGCTGAACGACCAGGCCGAGGCGGCCGGCCACCCCGACACGCCCGACAAGGCCTGGACCTACCTGCAGAACACCGTGGGCGCGGCCGGCGATGAAGAACTGCGCCACGCATTCCTCGATGCCGGTCCGCTCGCATTGCGCTACCTGCGCGAACGCACCGACGTGCAGCTGGCCGCGCGCACCTATTCGCCCGACTACTACCCCGATCGCGAAGGCGCCGCCATGGGCGGGCGCTCGCTCGACCCCATCGAGTTCGACGGCCGCCTGCTCGGTCCGCACTTCAAGACGCTGCGCGATCCGCTGCCCGAGTTCTGCGTGCTCGGCGGCATGATGGTCAACATGACCGACGTGAAGCACCTGCTCGCGGTCTGGCGTTCGTTCGCGTCGTGGAAGCATGGCGTGAAGATGGTGCTGCGCTACGTCGGCGACCGCCTGAGCGGCCACCACCGCGGCACGCGGCTGCTGCTGGGCAACGCGCTCGCCGCGCGGCTCTTTCACAGCGTGCTGAAGAAAGGCATTCCGTTCTGGCTCGACACGCCGGCGCTGGCGCTGGTGCAGGACGCGGCGGGCACCGTCACCGGCGTGCGAGTGCGCCGGGACGGCAAGGACACGACGGTGCATGCGCGGCGCGGCGTGGTCATCGCCACCGGCGGCTTTCCGTGGAACGCCGCCATGCGCGGTGCGCACTACCCGGCACCCACCGGCCCGTATTCGATGTCGCCGCAAGACAACGCCGGCGAAGGCATCGCGATGGCGCAGCAGGCCGGTGGCGTGCTCGGCACCGGCCACACCGGGCCGGCGCTGTGGGCGCCGGTCTCGCTGCTCACGCGGCCCGACGGCAGCGTGCTGCGCTATCCGCACCTGGTGTGGGACCGCGCCAAGCCCGGGCTGATCGCGGTCGATGCGCGGGGCGAACGTTTCGTGAACGAGTCGACCTCGTACCACGAGTTCGTGCGCGGCATGTACCGCGCCAACGCCAACGCCAACGCCAACGCCAACGCCAACGCCAGCGGCATTCCGGCCGTGCTGGTGTGCGACAGCGTGTTCATGGAGAAGTGGGGCCTGGGCCTCGCATTGCCCGGCGGCCGCTCGCGCGAACACCTGGTGCGCGCCGGCTATCTGTTTCGCGCCGACACGCTGGAAGCGCTCGCACAGCAGGCGGGCGTGGACGCGGCCGGCCTGGTGCGCACCGTCGAAAGGTTCAACCCGCTCGCCGCGCAAGGCCAGGACCCGGTGTTCGGCAAGGGCAGCGATGCCTACAACCGCTACCTCGGCGATCCCGATCACAAGCCCAACGCCTGCCTGGCGCCGTTGGAGCAGGCGCCGTTCTATGCGGTGAAGGTGTACCCGGGCGACATCGGCACCGCGCTGGGCATCCGCGCCGACGCGAAGGCCCGCGCGCTCGACGCACAGGGCGCGCCCATCGCGGGCCTGTACGTGGCCGGCAACGACATGCATTCGGTCATGGGCGGCGAGTACCCCGCGCCGGGCATCACGCTGGGCCCTGCGCTAACCTTCGGTTGGGTCGCCGGCATGCACCTGGCCCATGGCGCCGCAGAACACGAACACGCCTGACGACAAAACGACAGACATCACTTCAGCACCATCATGCAAATCTTCTTCTCTCCCGCTTCCCCCTTCGTGCGCAAATGCATGGTCGTGGCCCACGAGCTCGGCATTGCCGAGCGCATCGAGAAGCTGCCGAGCGCGGCCGGCCCGGTGGTGCGCGACGCCACGATCATTCCGAAGAACCCGCTGGGCCAGGTGCCGACCTTCATCAGCGACGACGGCCAGGTGCTGTTCGACAGCCGCGTGATCTGCGAGTACCTGAACGCGATGCAGTCGGGCAAGCTGTTCCCGGCCGAGGGCGCGGACCGCTGGGCGCGCCTGACGGAGCTGTCGCTGGCCGATGGCATGACGGGTGCCGCGCTGCTCGCACGCTACGAGAACGTGCTGCGCCCCGAGCCGCTGCGTTGGGCCGATTGGACGGACGGCCAGCTTGCCAAGGTGCGCACCGGTCTCGAATGGCTGGAGACGGTGGCGCCTTCGTTCGGTGAGCGTGTCGACATCGGCACCATCGCCTTCGGTTGCGCGCTGGGCTACATGGACTTCCGCTTTCCCACGGTCGACTGGCGTGCCGAGGCGCCGAACAGCGCGAAGTGGTTCGACGCTTTCAACCAGCGTGCGTCGATGCAGGCGACCCTGCCTGCGGTTTAGGTCTTTGGGGGTCGTCGCGTTTTCTTGTGTGGGACGGCGCGGGCTCCATCACGGCGCAGAAGCTGCGCGTGGACGGCGGGATCACTCGCCCGGTGTGAGCGGCGCGGACCGTGGACTTCAAACGCCGAGGTAGCGGGTCCACAGCCCACGGTCGGCGTCGAGTGCGGCCGAATCGCCGCGCCACACCACGCGGCCGCGTTCGAGGATCAGGTGGCGGTCGGCCAGCGGCAGCAGGCGCTGCACGTACTTGTCGACCACCAGGATCGCTTCGCCCTCGGCCTTGAGCGTGGCCAGGCAGCGCCAGATCTCCTCGCGGATCACCGGGGCCAGGCCCTCGGTGGCTTCGTCGAGGATCAGCAGGCGCGGATGCGTCGACAGCGCGCGTGCGATGGCCAGCATCTGCTGCTCGCCGCCCGACAGCTGGTTGCCGGCGTTGGCCTTGCGTTCGGCCAGCCGCGGGAACAGGCCGTACAGCGCCTCGACGGTCCAGCGTGGTGCCGCCTGCTTCGCATCGGCGCGCGGCCGCGCGAAGGCGCGCAGGTGCTCGTCGACGCTGAGGTTCGGAAACACGTGCCGGCCTTCGGGCACGATCGCCACGCCGCGGCGCGCGATCACGTCGGGCTTGGCGCCGCCGATGTCGGCGCCGTCGAAGCGCACGCTGCCGCGCAAGGGCTTGAGCGTGCCGGTCAGCACCTTGAGCAGCGTGCTCTTGCCCATGCCGTTGCGGCCCAGCAGTGCGAGCACTTCGCCGGGTCGGATGTCGATGTCGATGCCGAACAGCACCTGGCTCGCGCCGTAGCCGGCCTCGATGGCCTTGCCTTCGAGCAGCGGCTGGAGGGGGGTGGTGAGGGGGGTCATGCGTGGCTTTCCGCTTCGGTGCCGAGATAGACGGCCTGCACGTCGGGATGGCCGCGCACTTCGTCGGCGGTACCGGTCATCAGCACCTTGCCCTGCACCAGCACCGTGAGCCGATTCGCGAGCTTGAACACCGCGTCCATGTCGTGTTCGATCAGCAGGATGGCCATCTCGCTGCGCAGCGACTCGATCAGCGTCACCATGCGCGCCGATTCGTCGGGGCCCATGCCGGCCATCGGCTCGTCGAGCAGCAGCAGCTTGGGCCGCGCCGCGAGCGCCAGCGCCACGTCGAGCGCGCGCTGCGCGCCGTGCGGCAGAGTGCCGGCGATGCGCTGGCGTTCGCTCGCGAGGCCCACGCGCTCGGCCAGGACCTCGGCTTGGGCGACCAGGTCGGCTTCGTGCGCGCGCGGCGCCATGAAGCGCATGCTGCTGCCCGCGTGCGCCTGCACCGCGAGCATCAGGTTGTCGTGCACCGTCTCGTTGGCGAACACGCGCGTGACCTGGAAGCAGCGCGACAGGCCCGCGCCCACGCGCTGGTGATCCTTCAGGCCGGTGATGTCACGCTCGCCCAGCCAGATGCGGCCGGCATCGGCCTTGAGCAGGCCCGAGATCAGGTTGATCAGCGTGGTCTTGCCGGCGCCGTTGGGGCCGATCAGCGCATGCACCTCGCCGGCATCCACCGTGAGGTTCACATGGTCGGTCGCGAGCAGGCCGCCGAAGCGTTTGACCAGGCCTTCGATTCTGAACAGGCTCATGACTTGCTCCCTTGCCCCTCTGGGGAGAGGGCTGGGGTGAGGGGTGCGCGGCGCCGAGACAGTGCCGCCAACCCCTTGGGCGCCCACAGCGCCACCGCGATCAGCAGCAACCCCAGCGGCATGTGCCAGTGCTCGGTGTGCTGCTTGAGCACTTCCTCCAGCAGCAGCCACACGGCCGCGCCCACCGGCCCGCCCCAGCTGCGGCCCAGGCCGCCGATCACCACCATCACCAGCAGCGTGGCCGACTGGGTCCAGTGCATCGCGCCGGGGCTGATGAAGCCGTTGCCGCCCGCCAGCAGCGCGCCCGCGAGGCCGGCGATCGCACCCGCGATGGCGAAGGCCGCGAGCTGGATGCGGAACACCGGGTAGCCCAGTGCGCGCATGCGCGTTTCGTTGTCGCGGATGCCCCGCAGCGCATGGCCGAAGCGCGAGCCCGTGGCGCGGTGCATCCAGGCCAGCAGCAGCGCGACCAGCGCGAGCACCACCCAGTAGAAGTTCGATTCGTTGCCGAGGTCGACGCCCATGCCCAGCACCGGGCGCGCGGGCAGCGTGTAGCCGTCGTCGCCGCCGTAGGCCCGCAGCGACACCGCGATGAAGTACAGCATCTGCGCGAAGGCCAGCGTGGTCATGATGAAGTAGACGCCGCGCGTGCGCAGCGCCACGGTGCCGATCAGCGCGGCGACGCCGCCTGCGATGAGCATCGCGGCCGGCCAGAGCAGCCAGGCCGACACCACACCCGCATCGGACAAGGCCACCACCGTGTACGCGCCGACACCGATGAAGCCCGCATGACCGAGCGCCACCATGCCACCGAAGCCCAGGATGAAGTTGAGGCTGGCCGCGGCCAGCGCGATGATGAGCACGCGCCGCATGAAGCCGACGTAGAACTCCATGCCGAACAGCGGCGCGAGCAGCGGGAAGGCCGCGAGCGCGACCAGCAGCGCGACGAGAAGAAGGGTACGGGGCTTCATGCGCGTGCCGAGAAAAGGCCCGAGGGGCGGAAGATCAGGACGACCACCATCAGCGCGTACATCGCCACTTCGGCGAACAGCGGGCCGAGGTCGGCGGCGGTGGCCGGCGGCAGCGTGGCGCGCAACAGCATCGGCAAAAAGGCGCGGCCGACGGTGTCGACCAGGCCCACCAGCAGGGCGGCCACGAAGGCGCCACGCACCGAACCGATGCCGCCGATGACCAGCACCACCAGCGCGGGGATCAGGATCTGCTCGCCCATGCCGACCTGCACCGCGACGATGGGCCCCATCAGCGCGCCGGCCAGCGCGGCCAGCGCCGCGCCCAGCAAAAACACGCCGTTGAAGATGCGGCCCACGCGCACGCCCATGAGTTCGGCCATCGGCCGGTCAGAGGCGCCGGCGCGCACGCGCATGCCGACGCGCGTGTGGTTCACGAGCACATAGAGCGCCAGCGCGACCGCCATGCCGGCACCGAGGATCACCAGCCGGTAGGCCGGGTAGGGCAGGCCCTCCATCAGCTGCACCGGGCCGCTCAGGGCCGCGGGCGTGGGCGCCATCACCGGCGACGGGCCCCAGATCATCTTGACGATGTCGTCGGCCACCAGGATCACGCCGAAGGTCGCGAGCACCTGCGCGAGGTGGTCGCGCTTGTAGAGCCGGCGCATCAGCAGCACTTCGAGCAGGGCGGTGACCACCACCGTGACCCCCACGGCCAGCACGATCGCGGCCAAGAAGGAGCCGCTCTGCTGGTGGGCCTGCGCCGCGACGTAGGCGCCCGACATGAACAGCGAGCCGTGCGCGAGGTTCAGCACGTCCATGATGCCGAACACCAGCGTGAGCCCCGCGGCCAGCAGGAACAGCATCAGGCCGAAGCCGAGTCCGTTGAGCAGTTGCTCGAGAAAGAGAATGCCGGTCATGAATCCAGACGGTCTTGGATGGCGGATGCGGGGAACACCGCCGGGCCGATCGCTGCCAGGCCGGCGGTGCGGAAGAAGACAAGACGGGCGCAGTGCCCGTCTTCAGGCGCCAGGGCCTACTTCAGCGGGCACTTGTCCGAGTACGTGTCGCCGTAGTTGGTCAAAAGCGTGCTCACCGTCTTGTTCGTGACCTTGCCCTGTGCGTCCTTGCCGATCACACGCAGGTAGAAGTTTTCGATCGGATAGTGGTTGTTCGCGTACTTGAAGCTGCCGCGCGTCGAGGCGAAGTTGGCCTTCTTCAGGGCGGCGATCACGGCTTCGCGGTTCTGCGCGTTGCCGCCGGCCTGCTTCACGGCGGCGTCCATGGCCAGGATCACGTCGTAGGCCTGGGCGGCGTACAGCGAGGGGTAGCGGCCGTTGTATTCCTTCCTGAAGGCTTCGACGAAAGCCTTGTTGGGCGCGTTGTCGAGGTCGTGCGCCCAATGCGAGGTGTTGAACAGGCCCAGCATCGGTTCGCCCACGGCACCGATCACGTCCTCGTCGGCCGAGAAGCCGCTGGTGACCAGCGTGATGTCCTTCGACAGGCCCGCGCCCACGAACTGCTTGATGAAGTTGATGCCCATCGCGCCGGGCAGGAAGAAGTAGATCGAGTCGGGCTTGGCCGCGCGGATCTGCGCCAGTTCGGCCGCGTAGTCGATCTGGCCCAGCTTGGTGTAGAGCTCGTCGGCCACCTGGCCCTTGAACTGGCGCTTGACGCCGCCCAGTGCGTCCTTGCCCGCGGGGTAGTTGGGGGCGATCAGCACCATCTTCTTGAAGCCGCGGTCCTGCGCGAACTTGCCGGCCGCTTCATGGAACTGGTCGTTCTGGTAGGCGGTGCCGAAGAAATAGGCATTGCACTGCGCACCCGCGAACTGGCTGGGGCCGGCGTTCGACGACAGGTACGGCACCTTGGCCGCGAACAGCGTCGGGCCGACGGCGATCGCGATGTTCGAGCCGATCGGGCCGCTGAACAGGTCGATCTTGTCGCGCTGGATCATGCGGTCGACCAGCTGCTTGGCCTGGTCGGGGCTGCCCGCCATGTCGGCCTGGATGAACTCGACCGGCTGGCCGCCGAGCTTGCCGCCGAGCTGCTTGATGCCCAGCGCAAAACCGTCGCGCGCCTCGGCACCCAACGCAGCGAACGGACCCGAGATGTCGAGGGCCAGGCCCACCTTCACCGGCGCGGCCATCGCGGTGCCGGCGAAGCCGAAGGCGGAGGCCAGCGCCAGGGCGCACAGGGAACGGGTCAGGCGGGTCGCGGCGGGCGACGGGGTGATCTTCGTGCGCATGGAGACTCCGGTAAGTAAGGTTGGCACCACATCGATGCATGCGGCCCCGGCATTGTGCGGAGCCACTTCATTCACAAGTCAATACTTTATGCATGAAGCATCTGGTGTCAACGGGGCTTGCACGAATGGTGCCAACCCTTAGGCGCACGCGCGGTGCGGCGGCGCCGCCGTCCGTCAGGCCGTGGCCGTGGGCCGCGACGGCCACAGAACTGCCGCGATGGCGACGACCATCAGCGCCACGGCCGCACAGTCCTGCCAATGGATCTTCTCGCCCAGCCACACTGCGCCGCTGAAGACGCCCAGCACCGGGATCATCATCACGCTCAGGCTCGACGCGATCGGCGGAAGGTCACGCGCCAGCGAGAACCAGGCCGCGTGCGCGAACCCGAAGATCAGCACCGCGTTGTAGAGCACGGCCCACCAGGTGGCGGGTCCGGGCGCTTTCCATTGCGGCTGCTCGATCGCCACGGCCAGCACGCTCATCACCGCGGCGGTGAGCGTGGTCATCCAGAACGAGATGGCCAGCGTGGGCACCGGCATCGCGGTGCGGCGCAGCAACTGCGTGCCCAGCGCCCAGGTGGCAGCCGCCACCAGTGCCAGCGCGACGAAGGCCGGCTTGCCGGCCATGCCCATGATCTCGTGCCACAGCAGCAGGCCCACGCCCAGGGCCGCGGCGCTCACGCCGAGCCAGGCGCGGGCGCTGAGACGGTTGGAAAACAGCCAGGCGCCGATCATGGCCGAGAACACCGGCATGGTGTAGCCCAGGATTGCGGCGCGCCCACTCGACAGCTCCTTGAGCGCGACGATGATGCAGGCGTGCCAGACGAACATGTTGGTCGCGGCCAGCCACAGCAGCTCGGGCCAGTGGCGGCGCGGCACGCGGAACGGCACCTTCAACGCGACCAGCACGAGCGCCAGCACCGGCACGCCGAGCCAGAGCGACATGGTGCGGAAGGTGATGGGCGGGAAGTCCGTCACGCCGAGCTTCATCACCGGCCAATTGAGGCCCCAGATGATCGTGAGGGGAATGAGCAGGGCCAGCTGGCGTTTGGTGAGTGTCTCCATGGAGGCGCATTGTGGCGATTCGCGCGGGAGCGCGTGCGGCGCCTGGCGATCGACCGTGCAGGCCGCGTGCCCGCTAGCCGATCGCGCCGCTCGCCGCCAGCGCCTGCGAGTGCACGGTGCTTCGCAGCAGGTGCAGCCGCAGGGCGACATGCAGCTCCAGCGCACGCCCGCCCGTGCGCCAGTTGTTCAACAGGTTGTCGATCGATTCGAGCCGCTGGCGCAGGGTGTTGACGTGGATCTCCAGCGACTCGGCGGTGGCCTTCGCGTTCTGCGCATGCTCGAGATAGGCGAGCAGGGTGCCGGCCAGGGCGGTGCCGCGGCGCTGGTCGTGCTCGACCAGGTCGCCGATGGTCGCTGCGATGAACCCGGCCACATCGGCGGCGCGGCGGTGTTCGAACAGCAGTGAATACATCGACAGCGTGGCTTCCGGCACCAGCTCGTGCGAGCGGCCCAGCGCGCGCAGGATGTCGATGCCGCGCTTGAGCGCCCGGAAGCCGTCGGGCAATCCGTCGACCTGCGACAGCGGGCCCGAGGTCACGCCGACCGCATCCAGGCGCGCGTCGGCGAGCAGGGTGGCCTGCAGCGACGATTGCAGCGCCTCGAAGGCCACCTCGGGGCAGATGGCGACGATGAAGCCTTCGCATTCCTCGAACAAGGTGCCGCGCATCACGGCCGGGCGCATGCGACGCAGCGCATATTCGATGTGCCGGTCTTCCACGCTGAGCACGGTCATGCGCAGCGCCCCGCTCAGGTCCAGCCCCAGCGGCTGGGTCCGCAGCTGCAGCGTCGCAAGCGACTCCTGCTGCCAGCTCACCAGCGAACGGATCGCCGCCGCCGATTCGCTGCTCACCACCAGCTCGCTGCGCTCCTGCGACAGCAGCACCACGCCCGCCACCAGCGCACCGCGCTCGAAGGTGCGGATCTCGGTGGCGCTCATCGCGCGGTCCGACAGCATGAGCATCGCGCCGAGCAGCCGGTCGCCGCCCATCAGCGCGGCCACGCGCAGGTGGCGGTCCGCACCGCCGTCGATGCCGTGCGAGCGGCCGGTGCGCCGCCCCTCGGTCAGCGCGCCGTGCACCGCATCCTGAACGTCCATGCGGGCCAGCATCTCGGCCATCGTGCCGCTCAGATGCGTGGGGGCCGTCGTCGCACGCTGGGTCGGTTGCTCGGCTTCGTCCAGCAGCACGATGTGCCCGCCCAACATCGTCGAGGCCATGTCGAGGATGTCGACCACGCTGCAGCCGCGCGCGACCAGGCGCGTCATCTGCTCGTGCGCCTCGGCCGCGGTCTGAATCTCCTCGGCCTGCCGGTGCAGCGAGGCGTTGGCATCGCTGGCGCGCTGGAGCGCGACCTGCGCTTCCTGGAACAGCCGCGCGTTCTCGATCGCCACCGCCGCCTGCGCCGCCAGCGTCGACAGCATCGCGACCTCCCAGGGCGCATGACGGCGCGGCTGCCGGTCGCAGATGCACAGCACGCCGATGCAGTGGTTGCCCACCATCAGCGGTGCGCCCAGCAGCGACTGCACGCCTTCGTCCTTGATCGCGAGGTCGATGCCCCGTTCGTGCGCGAAGCCGTGGTCGGTCAGGTAGTCGCTGCTGTGGTAGGGCGTCTTGTGCTTGA
Organism: Variovorax frigidus; assembly: GCF_051216515.1. NCBI lineage: Bacteria > Pseudomonadati > Pseudomonadota > Betaproteobacteria > Burkholderiales > Comamonadaceae > Variovorax > Variovorax frigidus. The sequence continues at coordinate 429,336 of NZ_JBPJZF010000007.1, read as the reverse complement.
GGATGTGGCCGCAGATGCCTTGCTCGGGCGGCACGCGCACGTTCTTGAAGCGCTCCGAGATCGCGCCTTCGGTGGCGCGGATGTAGAAGTCGTTGCGCACGCGATCGAAGTTGGTGAGATAGCCGATGTCCGACGAGAAGATCTGCCGCGCGCGCCGCACGATCGCCTGCAGCACCAGTTCGAGGTCGCGGATCGCCGTCAGGTCGTGGGCGCTTTCCAGCACCACCAGCAGGCCGCGTTCACGCCGCTGCTGCACCGCCTGCTGTTCGCACACCGCGATCGCCGCGCGGATGCTGTCGACCAGCAGCGCGCGCTGCACGGGGTCGTCCACGGTCGCGTCGACGCGTTCGAGCATCTCGTCGTAGGCCTGCGCGCCGGCATGGCGCTGGAGCATCGCGAGCAGCTCGGATTGGAGCTCGCTGCGCATCCGCAAGGCGTTTTCGTTGGACGGGTCGTTTGCAACGGCGCGATCGGCGCGCAGGACCGTTTCCGATGAGGTCAAGTACATCTCCAGACATGCGCCTTCAGGCGGCAAAGCTCGGTGCAAACCCTGACGCGCAACGCGCTGCCTGCACCGAGGTGTGAGAACCACCCACAAGGTTGTTCGTCAAGTGTGTTGATGTGCCATAGGAGATCGCGAATGCGACCGACATGATTCATGCACTCGCACATTAACAGTGAGAGACCACAGGAGACAACCCAGTGAAATCGCTTGCCAGACTCATGGCGTGGGGGACGGCTTCGTTCGTCCTGGCCACCGCTGCCATCGCTCAATCGCAGCCCCCGCGTCCGGCCGAGATCAAGCTCGGCATGAGCACCTTCATGACCGGACCGGCCTCAGTGCTCGGCGCGCCCGCCAAGGTCGCGGCCGACATGTGGATCGAGGCGTTCAATGCCGCGGGCGGCATCGACGGCACCAAGCTCGTTCCGACATGGATCGATGAAGGGCAGGGCGCCGACAAGTTCCTCTCCGAGTACCGCCGGTTGGCGCAGGAGCCCGGCGAGAAATTGATGCTGTCGGCCATCTCGAGCGGCTACTGCAATGCGTTGGCGCCGGTGGCCGAAGACCTCAAGGTCATCAACATCCTCTGGGAATGCTCGACCGAGAAGGTGCTCGAGGAGCGCCGCTACAAATACGTCTTCCGCACCGGCCCCAACGGCACGATGGAGATGGTGGCCGCGGTGCTGCACCTGCTCAAGGTCAAGCCCGACTTCAAGACCCTCGCGGTGGTGAACCAGGACTACGCCTGGGGCCGCGACTCGTGGGAGATCTTCCGCAACACGCTGCTGGCGCTCAAGCCCGACGTGAAGATCGTGGCCGAGCTGTTCCCGAAGTTCGGCGCCTCCGACTTCTCCACGGAGGTCACGCGGCTGCAGGCACTGCGGCCCGACGTGGTGCTGTCCACCGCGTGGGGCGGCGACCTCGACACCTTCCTGCGCCAGGCTTCGCAACGCGGGCTGCTCAGGTCCTCGCAGTTCGTGCTGCCGCTGGCCGATTCCTCGCTCGAGCGGCTCGGCGATGCAGTGCCGCCCGGCGTCATCGTCGGCTTCGTGGGCGACGGCTACTTCGCCGACCCCGAGTTCATGAACGATCCCGAGGCGCGCGCCTTCGTGCAGAAGTTCAAGCAGCGCACCGGCGCCTATCCCAACTTCGCCGTGTACCACATGGTCCAGGCGCTGAAGGCGGCCACCGGCGCCTACAAGCAGGCGCTCGCCGACAACAAGGGGCAGTGGCCGACCACCGACCAGCTCGCCGCCACCTTGCGCAAGCTCGAGTACCGCGGCCTCTCGCGCCCGATCCGGCTGCGCGAGGACGGGCAGGCCCTGCAGGGCCAGCTGTACGGCGTGACGGCCAAGGACGCCGCGCATCCCTTCCCGGTGGCGAAGCAACTGATGTTCTATCCGGCCGACATCGTGGCGCCGCCGGTGGGTCAGAAGTCGGCCGAGTGGGTGAAGACGCTCAAGCCCGCGCTGATCCAGAACAGCCAGATCCGCCGCGTGGGCGACTGAGCACGGGGACACGAGGCGCCGACCGTTCATGGACCTGAATCTCTTCCTGCTGGCCACCGTCGACGGGCTGTCGTACGCCGGCCTGCTGTTCCTCATCTCGCTGGGCCTGACCTTGATCTGCGGCGTCTTCGGCGTCATCAACGTGGCACACGGCAGCCTGTACGCCTTCGGCGGCTACAGCGCCGCGAGCCTGCTGGGCTGGCTGCTGCCGCACACGTCTTCGACCTTCGTGCTGGTGGCCTCGCTGTTCGTCGCGGCCGCCGTCGTGGGCGCGGCCCTGGGCGGCCTGCTCGAGCGCGGCCTGCTGCGGCATTTCCAGGACCGGGACCCAGTGCTGCAACTGCTCGTCACCTTCGCGGCCTTCATGGTGCTGGAGGACGTGCAGCGCATGGTGTGGGGTGCCACGCCCGTTAATGCGGGGGACCTCGCGACGCGCCTGGGCACCACCGAGCTGCGCGGCGTGACCTTCATGAACTACCAGCTGATCTTCATTCCCGGCGTCGCACTCGTCGCCTATGCGGGGCTGCAATTCCTGCTCCGGCATTCGACGGCGGGCCGCCAGATCGTGGCGGTCATCCATCACCGCGAAGTGGCGACCGCGCTGGGCATCAACGCAGCGCGTGTCGGCACGCTGACCTTCGCACTCGCGGGCGCGCTCGGCGCGCTGGGCGGTGCGCTGTCGGTGCCCATGACCTCCTTCGTCCCGGGGCTGGGCGCCGAGATGATCGTGACCTCGTTCGCCGTCATCGCCACCGCCGGCCTCGGTCAGATCACCGGTGCGCTGGTGGCTGCGGTGCTGATCGGCATGGCCCGTTCGCTTGCGGTGTACACGCTGCCCGAACTGGAAGTCGTGATGCCTTACCTGATGATGGTGGCGGTGTTGCTGGTGCGGCCGCACGGGCTGTTCTCGGCCATCCAGGCGCGGAGGATCTGATGCTGCGCACAAGCACTTCCCTCGCGGCCACGGCGCTCGCGGTCCTGCTGATCCTCGGTGCCGGTCTCGCGTGGCCGTGGGCGCGCATGCCCCTCATCACCTTCCTGTGCTTCGGCCTGGCGGCGCTCGGCCTCACGGTGCTCATGCGCGCCGGCCAGGTGTCCTTCGGCCATGCGATGTACGCCGCCATCGGGGGCTATGCCACCGCCTTCACCGTGCGCGCCTTCCCGGGTCTCGACGGCCTGGTGGCCGCGGCGGTGGGCGTGGTCGCCAGTCTGGTCGTCGGCGCGCTGGTCGCCGCCTTCGTCTCGCGCTACCGCGGCATCTTCTTCGGCATGCTGAACCTCGGTCTGTCGATGGTGTTGTTCTCGCTGGCCGGCAAGCTCTATGCATGGACCGGCGGCACCGACGGCCTGCGCTTCGAGCGGCCTTCGCTGCTGGGCATGGCGATGGAGCGCGGCCAGTTCGAACTCGCGATGCTGGTGCTCGCGCTGACGCTGGCCGTGGGCATCACCTGGGGGGTGCAGCGCTACTTCGCGTCGTGTGCGGGCCAGGTCATGGTGGCGATCCGCACCAACGAGACGCGGCTGGAGTACATCGGCCTGTCGGCGCGCGCCGTGCTGGCGCAGGGCTATGTGCTGTCGGCCGGGCTGGTGGGACTGGCCGGCGCGTTGCTGGCGCTGGTGCAGAGCCTGGTGACGCCCGAGAGCGGCTACTGGATCCGTTCCGGCGAGTACGTGTTCATCGCCATCCTCGGCGGTTCGGGCCACGCCGTCGGCGCGTTCCTGGGCGCGGCCGTGTTCGAGCTGATCAAGCTCGCGGCGGCGGCCTGGTTCACCAACGCCTGGCAGACCCTGCTCGGCATCACGCTCATCGCCGTGATCTTCTTTGCGCCGCAAGGCATCGTCGGCTGGCGCCGGCGGGCGCCGAAACTGGCGCTGCCGAAGACCGTTGCACGGGAGGCCCGATGAACACATCGAACCCTCAGGAACTGCTGCGCACGGAAGCGCTCACGCTGCGCTTCGGCGGCATCGCGGCCGCCGACGGCATCGACTTCACGTTGGCGCGTGGCGAGCACCTGGCGGTGATCGGCGCCAACGGCGCGGGCAAGACCACCTTCATCAACATCTGCACCGGCTACATCAAGCCGAACAGCGGCCGGGTGCTGTTCGAGGGCGAGGACATCACGCGCAAGGGCCCGCGCCAGATCGCGCGCCTGGGCGTGGGCCGGTCGTTCCAGCTGCCGCAGCTGTTCCTCGACCACACGGTGCGGCAATGCCTGGAACTGGCCTCCGTCAGCCGCCAGGGAAGACTGTCGCCGTGGACCTCGCTGGCGCACGCGGCGGACTCGCGCGCGGTGTCCGAGATGCTGGAACTGGTCGAGCTCACGGCCCATGCGGACGACCCGACCCACGTGTTGCCCGAGGGCCGCCGCAAGCTGCTCGACGTGGGCATCGCGCTGATGCGCGAGCCCAAGCTGGTGATCATGGACGAGCCGACCAGCGGCGTGTCGTCCGAGGACAAGCATGGCGTGATGCAGACACTGATGAACGCGCTGCAGCAGCGCCAGGTGACGAGCTGGTTCGTCGAGCACGACGTCGAGATCGTGCGCCGCTACGCGACCCGCGTGGCCGCGTGGATCGACGGCCGCATCGCCGCGGACGGTGACCCGGCGCAGGTGTTCGCCGATCCGCGGGTGCGCCGCGACGTACTGGGAGAACGCTGATGCTGCGCATCGAATCGATGAACATCGACCTCGCGGGCCATTCGGTGCTGCGCGATGTCGAGCTCGAACTCGCGCCCGGCCAGACCGTGGCCGTGGTGGGCCGCAACGGCGCGGGCAAGACCACGCTGCTGCGCGGCGTCATGGGCCTGGCCGCGGCGCGCTCGGGAAGGCTGCTGCTCGACGGCCAGGACATCACGCGCAGCCCCGCGTCGCGCCGCGCCGCGGCCGGCTTCGGCTATGCCCCGGAAGACCGCGTGATCCTGCCGACGCTGAGCGTGGTGCAGAACATCACGCTGCCGTGCGAGGTGCTGCGGCTGCCGCGCCACGAGATCCGGCAGCGCATCGATGCCGTGCTGGCCAGCGTGCCGCAGCTCGAGCCGATGCTCGTGCGTTCGGGCGCCGCCTTGTCGGGCGGCCAGGGAAAGATCGTCGCCCTCGCACGCGCGCTGATGGTCGGCACGCGCTTCGTGCTGCTGGACGAACCCTTCCAGGGCCTGGCCCCGGCCCTGGCGCGTCAATACGGCGACGCCTTGCGCGCCTTGCGGGTCTCGCATCCGCAGCTCTGCGTGGTGGTCACCGAATCGAATGCGGCGCTGCTCGACGGCGTGCAGAGCCGCACGCTGTACATCGAGCGCGGCGCGGTCTCGGAAGCGACGCCCGCGGCCCTGCATCACGGCTGAAGGCGCACCCCTGCGCCCACGCCCCCACGGACCCCACGGAGGACACACAAGTGAGTACTGAATCGATGCAACTGCCGCTCGGCGACGGGCCGCTGCGCGGCCTGGTGGTGGTCGACGTCACCCGCGTGGTGGCCGGCCCCTACTGCACCATGATGCTGGCCGACCTGGGCGCCACGGTGATCAAGGTCGAGAACCCCGCGGAGCCCGACTACGTCCGCACGTTCCCGCCCTTCGTGCAGGGCACCACCGGCCGGGCCAGCGCCTTCTTCGCGCAGTACAACCGCCACAAGCTGGGCGTGAGCCTGGACCTCAAGTCGGAGCAGGGACGGGCGCTGCTGCGCGAACTGGTGAGCAAGGCCGACATGCTGGTGGAGAACTTCCGGCCCGGCACCATGGAGCGCATGGGCCTGGGCTACGCGGCCCTGAAGCCCTGCAACCCGCGGCTGGTGTACGTGTCGATCAGCGGCTTCGGCCAGACCGGGCCCAACTCGCGTCGGCCGGCCTACGACAACAGCGCACAGGCGACCGGCGGCCTGTGGTCCTTGAACGGCGAGAAGGACAAGCCGCCGGTGCGCGTCGGCACGATCATCGGCGACCTCTCGGCCTCGTTCTATGCGGCCATCGCGGCGCTGTCGGCGGTGCTGCATGCGCGCGAGACCGGCGAAGGCCAGTGGGTCGACGTGGCCCAGCAGGATGCGGTGGTGACGCTCACCGAGCACGCGATCGTCAACTACACGGTGGATGGCGTGGTGGGCGAGCCGCTGGGCAACGACCATCCCTTCGTGCGGCCCTATGGCCAGTACGCGTGCCAGGACGGCTTCGTCTTCTTCGGTGCCTACACCGACAAATTCTGGCGCGAGGCCTGCCGCATCTTCGGCGAGCCCTCGCTGGTCGACGACCCCGAGATCGACTCGATGGAGAAGCGCTTCGACCCCGCGACCTACGCGCGCCGCGTGCAGCCGATCGTGCAGAACTGGTGTGCGCGACACACCAAGGCCGAACTCGAGGCGCTGGCCGGCGACACCATCCCGATGACGCCGATCAAGACCATCGCCGAGGTCGTCGTCGATCCGCACCTGAAGGCGCGCGAGATGTTCGTTCCGACGCAGGTCGACGGCGTGGCGGTGCAGGCCTTCGGCAGCCCCATGAAGCTCTCGGCCACGCCGGTGCGCGCCATCGGCAATGCACCCGGTTTCGGCGAGCACAACGAGGTCGTCCTCAAGGGCTGGCTGCGCGTCGCCGACGGCGACTACGACCGCTACGTCGCCGAGGGGGTGATCTGATGGGCATCACCTATGCGGTGGACGACGAAGGCATCGCCCATGTGCGCTTCGACCGGCCCGAGAAACTCAACGCGCTGACGCTCGCCATGTACGAGGAGCTCGCCGCGGCCTTCGTCCGTGCGAACGACGATCCGCAGGTGCGCGTGGTGCTGCTGGGCGGCAATGGCGAGCGTGCCTTCTGCGTCGGTGCCGACCTGGGCGAGTCCATCCCCGCGCTGGCCGAGGGCCGCTTCGACATCTCGGAATGGGACGGCGCCCACATCAAGCAACCGGGCTTCTACAAGCCGGTGGTGGCCGCGATCAACGGTCTGTGCATGGGCGGCGGCTTCGAGATCATGCTGGCCGCGGACATCCGCATCGCATCGGAGACGGCCGTGTTCGCGCTGCCCGAGGCCTCGCTGGGCTTCACGCCGGCCGGCGGCACGCTGGTGCGCCTGGTGCGGCAGATTCCCTATGCGCTGGCGATGGAGCTGATGCTCACGGCCGAGCGCTTTCCCGCGCGCAGGCTGGCCGAGATGGGCCTGCTCAACCGCGTGGTGCCGCCCGGCGAACTGGAGGCGGTGGCGTTGTCCTTTGCGCGCGGCATCGCCCGCAAGGGCCGGGTGGCGGTGTCGGTGATCAAGGAGGCGGCGCTGACGCTCGGGCACCTGCCCTTCGACGAAGCCTTCCGCCGCGAGGCCGTGCTCGGCCAGCGGGCCTTCACCAGCGACGAGGCGCGCGAAGGCCTGCGCCGCTTCCTGTCGCGCGACCGTGCCGCGCCGCCGCCGGGCTGACGCTGCGGCCATCCATCCATCCCTCTTCACTCATTCACTCGTCGATTCAGGACATCCCATGGTTCAAGACTCCCGCCTTCCCAACTTCCGTTCGCTCACGCCCGCGCAGCGCCTCGACCACCTCGCGACCGTGGCCGGCCTGAGCGCGGACGACGTGGCGCTGTTGCGCACGCCCGGCGCGCTCGCCCTGTCGCGCGCCGACGGCATGATCGAGAACGTCGTCGGCACCTTCGAATTGCCCTTCGGCATCGGCGGCAACTTCCAGGTCAACGGCCGCGACTACCTGGTGCCGATGGTGGTGGAAGAGCCCTCGGTGGTGGCCGCTGCCTCGTTCATGGCCAAGCTGGCGCGGGAGGGCGGCGGCTTCGAGGCCTCGAGCACCGGGCCGATCATGCGGGCCCAGGTGCAGGTCCTCGGCGTGACCGATCCCTATGGCGCACGGCAGGCACTGCTGCGGGGGCGCGATCGCATCCTGGAGATCGCCAACAGCCGCGACAAGGTGCTGATCGGCCTGGGCGGCGGTTGCCGCGACATCGAAGTGCATGTCTTCCCCGACACGCCGCGCGGCGCGATGGTGGTGATGCACCTGATCGTGGACGTGCGCGACGCCATGGGTGCCAACACCGTCAACACCATGGCGGAATCGGTGTCGCCCCTGGTCGAGGAACTCACCGGCGGCAAGGTGCGGCTGCGCATCCTGTCGAACCTGGCCGATCTGCGGCTGGCGCGCGCCCGCGTGCGGCTCACGCCCGAAGTGCTCAAGACCCCGGAGCGCAGCGGCGAGGAGATCGTCGAGGGTGTGCTCGACGCCTACACCTTCGCCGCGGTCGACCCGTACCGCGCCGCCACCCACAACAAGGGGATCATGAATGGCATCGATCCGGTGATCGTCGCGACCGGCAACGACTGGCGCGCGGTCGAGGCCGGTGCGCATGCCTATGCCTGCCGCAGCGGCCGCTACACCTCGCTGACCACCTGGGAGAAGGACACGACGGGCGCGCTGGTCGGCACCATCGAAATGCCGATGCCGGTGGGCCTGGTCGGTGGTGCCACCCGGACCCATCCGCTGGCGCAACTCGCGCTCAAGATCCTCGACGTGAAGAGTGCGCAGGAGCTCGGCGAGGTGGCCGTGGCGGTCGGCCTGGCGCAGAACCTCGGCGCCTTGCGTGCGCTCGCCACCGAGGGTATCCAACGAGGCCACATGGCACTGCATGCCCGCAACATCGCACTGGTCGCAGGTGCCACCGGCGACGAGATCGATGCGGTCGCGCGGCAGATGGCGTCCGAGCACGATGTGCGAACCGACCGCGCCGTGGCGCTGCTGCAGGCACTGCGCGAAAAGGGCTCCCGCTAACCGCCGACCATCGCCTTCCATCCACGGAACAGAGAACCGCCATGTCCATGCAAGCGCCACCGTCCATCGGAGCCGCCACGCCCGCCGTGGCGGCCCGCCGGTTCTTCCACGCCGGCTGGCTGACGCAGGAGCGCATCGTGCTGCTGCTGGCCGTGCTGCTGTTCGCGGTGTTCAGCGTGGCCTTGAACGGCTTCGCCGCGCGGGACAACCTGCTGTCCCTGGTGCGTGGCGTGGCGGTGCTCGGGATCCTGGGGCTGGCCATGGCGATGGTGGTGATCGGTCGCGGCATCGACCTGTCGCTGGTGGCGGTGATGGCGATCTCGGTGGCCTGGTCGCTCGCGCTGACCGCCAGCGGCATGTCGCTCGGCATGGCGCTGCTGGCCGGCGTGGGCTTCGCGCTGGTGTTGGGCGTGGTCAACGGCCTGCTGGTCGCCTACGCCGAGATCCCCGCGCTGTTTTCCACGCTGGCCATGGGCACCTTCATCTACGGGCTCGGGCGCATGAAGCTGATCCCGCTGGACGTGGTCTATGCGCCCGAGGACGCGGCCTGGTTCACCCGTATCGGCCAGGGCGAACTGGCGGGCGTGCCGCTGCCGGTGGTGTGCTTCGGCGTGGTTGCGGCGCTGATGGCCGCATTTCTGCGCTACACCCGCACCGGCCGCTTCATCTATGCCATGGGCGACAACTACCAGGCAGCGCGCATGACGGGCGTGCCGGTGCGTCCGCTGGTGGTGCTGCAGTACGCCATCGCCTCGTGCGTGGGTTGCCTGGCCGGGGTCATCACCGCGGCATCGGTCGGCAGCATGAACACGCGCATCGTCAACTCCACCATGATCTACGACGTCATTCTCGTGGTCGTGCTCGGCGGCATCGGCCTGAGCGGTGGCAAGGGCGGCGTGCGCAACGTGCTGGTTGGCACGGTGCTCATCGGCATCCTGCTCAACGGCATGACCATCATGGACATCCAGTACACGGTGCAGAACGTCATCAAGAGCGCCATCCTGCTGGCGGCCCTGGTCATCGACAGCCTGATCAATCCGCGCGACGAGCAGACCGCCCAGCAGGGCGACATCTAGCGCGCGCCGGCGTCCCCGCGGCCACGGCCGCTCTGCCTTCCGCTTCCCCGTTCACCGACAAGGAGACAAGACCATGAAAACCAATTCCGTTCGATGCGCACTGCTGGCCGCCGTCGTCGCCATGGGCTGCGCGGCGCATGCCGCCGACACGCCGCTCCAGGGCAAGACCGTGGCCTTCGTGCCCACCTCGCTGGGCTACGACCTGACCGACGGCTGGAACACCATGGTGCGCGGACAGCTCGAGCCGCTGGGCGTCAAGTGGATCGTGCGTGACCCGAACTGGAGCACCGACGCGGGCGCCCAGGCCATCACCTCGCTGATCAACGAGAAGCCCGATGTGCTGCTGGTGCAGAACCCCGACATCCAGTCCTATGCGCGCCTGCTCAAGCGCGCGGAAGACGCCGGCATCCGCGTGGTGCAGGTCAACATGCGCTCGGCGGCCAAGACCAGTGCCTTCGTCGGTGCCGACTGGGTGGGCATCGGCGAGGCGATGGCCAATGCCGTGGTCCAGAAGTGCAGTCCCAAAGCCGGCAGGTCGGGCAAGATCAGCATCGTCCAGGGCGTGCTGACGGCCGCGGCGAGCACCTACCAGATGCAGGGCGTGCAGGCCGTGCTGGCGAAGAATCCCGACATCAGGGTGGTCTCCAACCAGGCCGCCGACTGGGATGCGTCGAAGGCGCGCGCCGTGACCGACACCGCGCTCAAGCAGCACCCCGACCTGTGCGGCGTGATCGGCTTCTGGGACGGGCAGGACACCGGCACGGCAGCGGCCATCCGCGAAGCGAAGAAGCAGGACCAGGTGTTCCTCGCCACCAACGGCGGCGCCGCGCGCACCGGTTGCGCCAACGTGGCCAACGGCAACTTCAGCGCCTACATGACCTACGACGTGAAGCAGCAGTCGCAGGAACTGGTGCAGGTGGTCAAGACGCTGCTGGCGAGTTCGGCGCGCCCGGCGCAGGACATCTCGCGCGTCACGCCCGTGGGCGTGATCACCAAGGCCAGCCTGCGCGGCGATTCGTGCTGGAACCTCGACGACTACAAGAAGAAGTAAGCACCGCGAATCACCGCTCACAGCCGCGCCGGCGGACCGACCCGCCGGCGCGGCGCGCATCTGGAGTTGCCGCACATGTCCGCGTCCCAAACCGTCGCCCGATGGCGATACAAGTATGTGCCCGACCACGTGGTCGGGGAGATCCTGTCGAAGAACTGGATCGACAACGCCGTGCCATTCCTGGCGCTGGCCGTGGTGCTGGCCGTGTTCGGCCACCAGATTCCGAACTTCTTCGGCGCCGCCAACCTCGGCGACACCTCGCGCCAGCTCGGCGAGTTCATCTTCATCGTCTGCGCGATGATGATCGTGATGGTCGCCGGCGGCATCGACCTGAGCGTGGGCTCGAACTTCGCGCTCGGCAACTTCGTTGCGCTGTTGCTGATGAACGTCGCGCAATGGTCGCCCTGGGCGGCGATGCCGGTGGTGCTGCTGGTCTGCGCGGGCGTCGGCCTGCTCAACGGCGTGCTGATCGGCTACCTGCGGCTGCGCGCCTTCCTCACCACGCTGGTCATGCTGATCATCGTGCGCGCGGTGGTCGACATGCTGCTGCTGCGGCATGCGGTGGAGATCGCCACGAACATGCCGGAATCCGCCGTGTGGGACTTCATCGGCGCGGGCACCGTGCTCGGGCTGCCGCTGAGCTTCCTGGCCGCCGTGGTGTTCGCGGCCGTCGCGCATCTGTTCCTCAGCCGGACGCGTCCCGGCTGGCACATCATGGCGATCGGCGGCTCGCGGCGTTCCGCCTACAACGTGGGCATTCCGGTGCGACGCACGGTCTGCCTGACCTACGTGGGATCGGGCCTGCTGTGCGGCCTCGCGGGCCTGCTGTACGCGGCCCGTCTGGGCAGCGCCGGCTCGGACACCGGCGCCGGGCTCGAGATCATGGCGCTCACCGCCGCGGTGGTGGGCGGCAACAGCCTGGGCGGCGGGCGCGGCTCGGTCGCGAAGGCGCTGATGGGTGCGGTGGTGGTGCTGCTCATCACCAACGGCCTGGTGCGCATCGGTTTCCAGAGCGGCGCCGGCTCGCTGGCGCTGGGCCTGATCCTGCTGGCGGCCATCGCCATCGACGTGCGCTGGCTCAAGAACAAGCACAAGCTGCTGGCGAAGACCTACGTCTCGCCCGCGTACCTCGCGCTGCCGCCCGCGCCGTCGACCGAGGCCGGCTCGGGCTCGCCCTATGCGGTGAACGACCGGCTGCGCGAGGTGTCGCTGATCGGCCTGGCACAGGTCGAGGGCCCGGAGGATGTGATCTTCGACGCGGAGGGCCATCTCTACACCGGCACCCGGCACGGCGACATCGTGCGCTTCTTCGGGCCGGACCACGTGCGCATGGAGGTCTTCGCGCATGTCGGCGGCCATCCGCTGGGACTGGCCTTCGACCGCGCGGGCAACCTGGTGGTGTGCATCGCCGGCATGGGCCTCTACAGCGTTTCGCCCGACCGCCGCATCGAACGCCTGACCGATGAAACCGATCGCACGACCTGGTCGGTGATCGACGACTCGCGGCTCAAGCTGGCCGACGATCTCGACATCGCAGCCGACGGCCGCATCTTCTTCAGCGAGGCCACGGTCCGCTACGAAATGCACAACTGGGCCTACGACGCGCTGGAGAGCCGCGGCAACGGCCGCATCATCTGCTACGACCCGGCCACGCGGAAGACCCGCACGGTGCTGCGCAACCTGGTGTTCCCCAACGGCGTGTGCATGGCGCACGACGGCGAGTCCTTCTTCTTCGCCGAGACCTGGGCCTGCCGCATCAGCCGCTACTGGTTCGCCGGACCGAAGGCGGGCCGGGTGGAGCGCGTGATCGAGGACCTACCGGGCTACCCCGACAACATCAACCGTGCCTCCGACGGCAACTTCTGGCTGGCCCTGGTCGGCATGCGCACGCCGTCCATGGACCTGTCGCTGCGCATGCCGGGCTTCCGCAAGCGCATGGCGCGGCGCGTCTCGCCGCAGGAACTGATCTTCCCGAACATCAACACCGGCTGCGTGATCAAGTTCGACGCGAAGGGCCAGGTGCTGGACACGCTCTGGGACCTGGGCGGGGAGAACCATCCGATGATCACCTCGATGCGCGAACACCGGGGGCACCTGTACCTCGGCGGCCTGCTCAACAACCGCATCGGCCGGATCGCGCTGCCCGGCGCCGACCCGGAATGGACCGGTGAACGCAGCTATGGCGGGGCGGCCGCATGAACCGCCACACCCCGAGCCGATTCGGCGCATGGCTCGACCGGACCCTGGGCCGCGGCCCGCACGCGGTCACCGTGCCACCCATGGACGGCCCGTTGCGGCCCAACAGCCTGCTCGACCAGGCGCTCGGCCAGGCACGCATCGCGTCGCCCGACAACCTCACGGTCTGGCACGACGAACTGCTGCTGAGCAGCGGTCCCGAACTGCATGCGCTCGACCCAAGCACGGGCGCGCTGCGGCCACTGGGCCGGATGGAACGCGACATCTGTGCGATCGCCACGCTGGCCGACGGCCAGGCGCTCGCCGCGCTCTCGGGCGGTGGACTGCGCACGGTCGGCCCGCTGCCGGAAGCCGCCAGCGTGCTGGCCGATGCGGCGCGCCGCGTCATCTGCTGTCCCACGGCGATGCGGGCCGGGCCCGACGGACGACTCTGGGTGACCGAAGGCTCGCGCGACCGGCTGCCCTCGCAATGGCGCGCCGACCTGTTGCAGGGCCGGGCGACCGGCGCGCTGTGGGTGCTGGACCGCTGGGACGCCCCCGCGCGGCCGGTGGCAACGGACCTGGCCTGGCCCGGTGGCATCGCCTGGCACCGCGATGGCTCGATCGTGATCAGCGAAGCCTGGGCGCACCGGCTGGTGCGCATCGATGCGGACGGACGTCGCAGCGTGGTGCTGGGCGACCTGCCCGGCTATCCGTCGCGGATCGCGCCTGCGGCCGACGGCGGCTGGTGGCTGTGCCTGTTCGCGCCACGCAGCCAGCTCGTGGAGTTCGTGCTGCGCGAGCGCGCGTACCGCGACGCAATGATGGCGCAGATCCCCGAGCGGTTCTGGGTCGCACCGGCGCTGGCCTCGGGGCTGGACTTTCGCGAGCCCATGCAGGGCGGCGGCATCAAGTCCATGGGCATGCTCAAGCCCTGGGCGCCGACCCGGTCGTACGGCCTGGTGTGCAAGCTGGACGCCGACTTCCAGCCGCAATGGAGCGCGCACAGCCGCGCCGACGGACGCAGGCACGGCGTGACCAGCGCCGTCGAAATGAAGGGCCGGCTCTACGTCGGCTGCCAGGGCGGGGGCGAGGTCGTCTCGCTCGATGCACAAGCGCAGGAATGAAGCCATGGACCCTCTACTGATCGAACTCCGCCACATCGGCAAGGAATACCGCGGTGTCCACGCGGTGCGAGACGTGAGCTTCGGCGTGCAGCGCGGCGAAGTGCACGCGCTGCTCGGCGAGAACGGCGCCGGCAAATCGACGCTGACCAAGATCCTGGCCGGCGCGGTGCAGCCGTCGCAGGGGCAGATCCTGCTCGAGGGGCAGCCGGTGCGCTTCGCGTCGCCGCACGATGCGCTCGGGCACGGCATCGCCATGGTCTACCAGGAAACCAGCCTGGTGCCGTCGCTGACCGTGGCGCAGAACCTGTACCTCGGCGACGAACCCTTCTTCAACCGCCTGCGCGGCCTGTACATCGCGGCCCAGCAGTTCCTGCAGCGCCTGAACTTCAACGTCGATCCCACCCAGCTGGTGTCGCAACTGGGCGCGGCGCAGCGGCAGATGGTGGAGATCGCGCGCGCCGTCCAGCACGATGCCCGCCTGATCATCTTCGACGAGCCGACGGCCACCCTGACACCCGAGGAGAAGCACCATTTCTTCGGCCTGGTGCAACGGCTGCGCGCCGACGGCGTCTCGATCGTCTTCATCTCGCACGCACTCGAGGAGGCGCTGGCGATCGCGGACCGCATCACCATCCTGCGCGACGGCGAGCATGTGCTGACCGCCGCCGCGAGCGAGATGGACCGCGACAGCGTCATCCAGGCGATGGTCGGACGGTCCCTCTCGCAGGCGCTCTACGGTCGGGGGGCGCAACGCACGCGCCGGCCACGCGGTGCCAAGGTGCTGAGCGTGCAGAACCTGTCGATGGGCACCATCGTGAAGAACAACGCGTTCTCGCTCTATGCCGGGCAGATCACCGGCATGTTCGGGCTCATCGGCTCGGGCCGCACCGAGACGGCGAAGATCGTGGCCGGGGTGGCGAAGCGGGACTTCCTGCACGGCGGCGAGATCCTGCTCGACGGCGAGCCGGTGCGCTTCCGCACGCCGCGCCCGGCCGTGCGCAACGGCGTCGTCTACGTCACCGAGGACCGCAAGCTCGAGGGCTTCTTCGAGACCCTATCAATCGCCGAGAACATCTACACCGGGCAGCTCGCGTCGTCGCCGAGCCGGTTCATGCTCGCGCGCCGAGGGGAGATGCACAAACTCGCGGAGGCCTGGCGCCAGCGCCTGTCGATCCGTGCCATCGACAGCGATGCGCGCATCGTCGAGCTGTCGGGGGGCAACCAGCAGAAGGTGGTGATCGCGAAATCGCTGGTGCAGCGGCCCCGCCTGGTGATCTTCGACGAGCCCACGCGCGGGGTTGATGTGGGCGCGATCGCCGAGATCCACCAACTCGTCCACGCGTTGGCCGACGACGGCATCGCGGTGCTCGTGATCTCGTCGTACCTGCCGGAGATCCTGACGCTGTCCGACCGCATCCTCGTGACGCGGCAGGGCCGCGTGGTGGAGGAATTCGCGCCCGAGAACGCCACCGAAGACAAGATCATGTACGCGGCCGTGCATTGACACGACGCGTGCCAGGCAAGGACCGAACCGCATGCTCCGCACCCAGACCTTCCACGCCTACCAGTCCATTCCGCGGCCGGTCTCGATGATCGTGGTCGAGCATGCGGCGGAGCCGTCCTTGATCGTGCCGTTGCATTCCCATCCGCGTGCGCAGCTGGCTTACGCGGTCAAGGGCACCTTCACGCTGCACACGGCGGCCGGCGCATGGCTGGTGCCGCCGAACCGCGCGGTGTGGGTGCCTGGCGGCGTCGAGCACGAGATGCACGCGCGCGGACAGGCCGTCTCGAATCGCTCGCTCTACATCCAGCCCGATGCCTCGCCCGACCTGCCCACCCGGTGCTGCGTGATCGAGGTTTCGCCGCTGCTGCGGCAACTGATGATCGACGCCACCGAGATTCCGCTGCTCTACGACGAGGCCGGCCGCGACGGACGCGTGATGCGGCTCATCCTCGACGAGATCTGCGCCGCGCCGCACGCGCCGCTGCACGTGCCGATGCCGCGCGACATCCGGCTGCTGCGCATCTGCCGCAAGCTGCTGGAGGAGCCGTCGTGCGAAGGCGATCTGGCGCACTGGGCGCGCTACGGCGCCTTGGGTCGGCGCACCCTGACCAGGCTCTTTCGCGACGAGACCGGCATGACCTTCACCCTGTGGCGCCAGCAGCTGCAATTGATGGAGGCGCTGCGATGCCTGGCCCTGGGCACTTCGGTGACCACCGTGGCGATGGACCTGGGCTACGAAAGCCCGAGCGCCTTCACCGCGATGTTCCGGCGCGTGATGGGGAAGACGCCCAAGCACTACCTCGGGCGCACCGACATCGACGCGGGCTGAGCCGCGCCATCGCTGGCTTGCTACAGCAAGCGCTTCAGGTACCGCCCCGTGTGGCTCGCCTCGTTCGCCGCGATGTCTTCCGGCGTGCCTTCACCCACCACCGTGCCGCCGCCCGCGCCGCCCTCGGGGCCCATGTCGATCAGCCAGTCGGCGGTCTTGATCACGTCGAGGTTGTGCTCGATCACCACGATGGTGTTGCCCGCGTCGCGCAGTTGGTGCAGCACCTTCAGCAGCAGCTCGATGTCGGCGAAGTGCAGACCGGTGGTCGGCTCGTCGAGGATGTAGAGCGTGCGGCCGGTGTCGCGCTTGCTGAGCTCGAGCGCGAGCTTCACGCGCTGCGCCTCGCCGCCCGACAGCGTGGTCGCGGCCTGGCCCAGCTTGATGTAGGAGAGGCCCACGTCGAGCAGCGTGTGCAGCTTGCGCTCGATGGTCGGCACGGCCTTGAGGAAGGCGTGCGCGGTCTCGACCGTCATGTCGAGGATCTGCGCGATGTTCTTGCCCTTGTACTGGACCTCGAGCGTCTCGCGGTTGTAGCGCTGGCCGTGGCAGACCTCGCACGGCACGTAGACGTCGGGCAGGAAGTGCATCTCGACCTTGACCACGCCATCGCCCTGGCAGGCCTCGCAGCGGCCGCCGGCCACGTTGAAGCTGAAGCGGCCCGGGCCGTAGCCGCGTTCGCGTGCGGTGTTGGTCTCGGCCATCAACTCGCGGATCGGCGTGAACAGGCCGGTGTAGGTGGCCGGGTTGCTGCGCGGCGTGCGCCCGATCGGGCTCTGGTCGACGTTGATGACCTTGTCGAAGTACTCGATGCCCTCGATGGCTTCGTGCTCGGCCGGTTCGTCGTGCGCGCGGTAGAGCGTGCGCGCGACCGCGCTGTAGAGCGTGTCGTTGACCAGCGTCGACTTGCCCGAGCCCGACACGCCGGTCACGCAGGTCAGCAGGCCGACCGGGAAGGCCACGCTCACGTTCTTCAGGTTGTTGCCGCTGGCGTTGACCACGCGGATCTCCTGCAGCTCGCCCTGCGAGGCCAGGTGCGCGGCCTCGCGCGCGGCGCGGCGTTCGGCGGCCGGGCTCTGCGGGAAGCGCGATGAAGACGCCTTCTTGCCTTCGTTGAAGGCCGGCTTGGCGACCACCGGCAGCCAGGCGGTGCGGTGCGCGGGCACCGCGATCTTCTTCGTGCCCGACAGGTACTGGCCGGTGAGCGAATCCGGGTTGGCCGCGACCTCGGCATAGGTGCCTTCGGCCATCACGCGGCCGCCGTGCACGCCCGCGCCCGGGCCCATGTCGATCACGTGGTCGGCGGCGGCGATCATGTCCTCGTCGTGCTCGACCACGATCACGCTGTTGCCGATGTCGCGCAGATGCTTGAGCGTTCCGATCAGCCGGTCGTTGTCGCGCTGGTGCAGGCCGATGCTGGGCTCGTCGAGCACGTACATCACGCCGGTCAGGCCCGAGCCGATCTGCGAGGCGAGCCGGATGCGCTGCGATTCGCCGCCCGACAGCGTCTCGGCGCTGCGGTCCAGGCTCAGGTAGTTGAGGCCCACGTCGTTGAGGAACTTGAGCCGCAGGCCGATCTCGCGCACCACCTTGTCGGCGATCTCGGCCTTGGAACCGCGCAGTTTCAGCGTCTGGAAGTAGGCCAGGCTGTCTCGCAGCGTCAGGTGGCTCACTTCGTAGATGGCCATGCGCGGCGGCGTGCTGCCGTCGTCACGCGGCGTGTCGTCGACCAGGAACACGTTGCGCGCCTCGATGCGCAGCCGTGAGCCGCCGCAGTCGGGGCAGGGCTGCATGTTGCGGTAGCGCGCCAGGTCCTCGCGCACCAGCGTGGAATCGGTCTCGCGGTAGCGCCGCTCCATGTTCGGAATGATCCCTTCGAAGGGATGCTTCTTCACCAGCTTCTTGCCGGCCGAGGCGCCGGACTCCATGGTGTAGCTGAACTTGATCTCTTCCTCGCCCGAGCCCTGCAGCAGCACCGCCTGCACCGCGGCCGGCAGCGACTCGAAGGGCGCGTCGAGGTCGAACTTGTAGTGCTTGGCGATGCTCTCCAGCATGCTGAAGTAATAGCCGTTGCGCCGGTCCCAGCCCTTGATCGCACCGCTCGCGAGCGACAGCGAGGCGAAGGCGACCACGCGGCTCGGGTCGAAGAACTCGCGGTGGCCCAGGCCGTCGCAGCTCGGGCAGGCGCCGACCGGCGAGTTGAACGAGAACAGCCGCGGCTCCAGCTCGGCCAGCGAGTAGCTGCAGACCGGGCAGGCGAACTTGGCGTTGAACAGGTGCTCCTTGCCGGCGACCGTGTTCTCGTCGCCCATCTCCAGCGCAATGGCGCGGCCGTCGGCCAGGCGCAGTGCGGCCTCGAAGCTCTCGGCCAGGCGCTGCTGCATGTCGGCGCGGGCGCGCAGCCGGTCGATCACCACGTCGATGTCGTGCTTCTCGGTCTTCTTGAGCTTGGGCAGGTCGTTGTATTCGTAGGTCGCGCCGTCGACGCGAAAGCGCACGTAGCCCGCGGCCTGCATCTCGGCGAACAGCTCGAGGAACTCGCCCTTCTTCTCGCGCGCCACGGGTGCCAGGATCATCAAGCGCGGCTGGTACGGTTCGCCCCCACGCTCGGCACTGTCGTGTCCTCGCTGCCCCCCGAGGGGGCTCTCGCCGCTTGGGGCGGCCCGGCGCGGCTCGGCAATGGCCAGCGTCGCATCGACCATCTGCGAGACGGTCTGCGCCTGCAGCGGCAGGTGGTGGTCGGGGCAGTAGGGCGTGCCGGCGCGCGCATACAGCAGGCGCAGGTAGTCGTGGATCTCGGTCACCGTGCCCACGGTCGAGCGCGGGTTGTGGCTGGTGGCCTTCTGCTCGATGCTGATGGCGGGCGACAGGCCCTCGATCACGTCGACGTCGGGCTTGTCCATGAGCTGCAGGAACTGCCGCGCATAGGCCGACAGGCTCTCGACATAGCGGCGCTGCCCCTCGGCATAGAGCGTGTCGAAGGCCAGGCTGGACTTGCCCGAACCCGACAGCCCGGTGATCACCACCAGCTTGTTGCGCGGAATGTCGAGGTCGACGTTCTTGAGGTTGTGCGTGCGTGCGCCGCGGATGCTGATGCGCTGCTGCGCGAGCACGGCACCGAGGTAGGCGTCGTTTTGGGGCGAATTCACAGGCGGCGGTCCGATTTTTTGGGCAACCGGACATGATAGACGCCCCGGCTATTCTCGGTTGAGGTCCGGTTGAGGTCCGCCGCGGTGCCGGCGACGGCCGGTTCCCGCAAGCCGGGCCCGAGCGTAGATAATCTCAGGTTCTTTTTTTCCTCCTCTTCATCCATTCATCAGGGGCAGTGCACATGGCATCGGTCAACAAAGTCATCCTCGTCGGCAATCTCGGCCGCGATCCCGAAACACGTACCTTCCCGAGCGGCGACCAGGTCTGCAACGCGACCTTGGCCACCACCGACAAGTGGAAGGACAAGCAAAGCGGCGAGATGAAGGAAGCGACCGAGTGGCACCGCCTGGTGTTCAACGGCCGCCTCGCCGAAATCGCCGCGCAGTACCTGCGCAAGGGCTCGCAGATCTACGTCGAAGGCCAGATCCGGACCCGCAAATACCAAGACAAGGACGGTGTCGAGAAGTACGCCACCGACATCCGCGTCGACCAGATGCAGATGCTGGGCAGCCGTCAAGGCATGGGCGGCCCGGCGGGCGGCGGTGACGATGGCGGCTATTCGCAGGGTGGCGGCAATGGCGGCGGCGGCGGTGGTGGCGGCGGTTACTCGCGTCCTGCGGCCGCGGCACCGCGCCAGGCACCGGCCCCGCGTCAGGCGCCGGCTTCGGCTCCGGCGCGTTCGTCGTCGGGCTTCGACGACATGGACGACGACATTCCGTTCTGAGTCCTGCTTTTCGCTCCGCAGCCAGGGCCCGCCAGCGCAAGCTGCGGGCCTTTTTCATGGTGCCCGTTCGGGCGGCGCGCACGCTGGTCGATGGCGCGTCGATAGCCTGAATGCATTCAGGTCATTGAAGGCGCCGCTTCGACATCCTCACCTTGATCGCTAATAATCAAAGCACTTTCTTTGATTATTAATGGACCGATCATGAAGACACGTTCAAGGGCCTGGCTCGGCGCCGGCCTTGCGGTGGTGGTGCTGGGAGGTGGCGGCTACGGGCTGCTCGCGCAATTCAAGCCGGCGCATGCGCAGGGCGGCGGCATGCCGCCCGTGAAGGTGGCGGTGGCCGTGGCGCAGCAGACCCCGGTGGCGCGCGTCCTGGCCGGCATCGGCACGCTCGAAGCCAACCGCCAGGTCGAGGTGCCGGCCGAAGTCGAAGGGCGGGTCGCAAAGATCCTGTTCGTGCCCGGCAGCGAAGTGCGCGCCGGGCAATTGCTCGTGCAGCTGAATGATGCGCCCGAGCAGGGCGACCTCGAACGCCTGACCGCCCAGCGCGCCAACGCCAAGGCGCTGCTCGAGCGCACGCGTCGCCTGCTGCCGCAACAGGCCGCGACGCAGGAGCAATTCGAACAGGCGCAGGCCGCCTTCGACCAGTCCAACGGCGACCTGCGGCGCGCGCAGGCGATGCGCGAGCAGAAGCAGATCAAGGCGCCGTTCGACGGCGTGCTCGGCATCCGCAAGGTCAACCTCGGGCAGTTCGTGCGCGCCGGCGATGCGCTGGTGTCGCTCACCGACGCGCGCACGCTGTTCGCCAACCTCACGCTGCCGGAAACCGCGCTGCCTGCGCTCCATCGCAAGCAGCAGGTGGCGCTCTCGGTCGACGCCTATCCGGGGCGCGTTTTCCAGGGCCGACTCAGCACCATCGAGCCCCAGATCGGCACCGACACGCGCACCGTGCGCCTGCAGGCCACGGTCGACAACGCCGACGGCGCGCTCACGCCGGGCATGTTCGTCAGCGGCAAGGTGGCGCTGCCCGCGCGCACCGACGCCATCACCGTGCCCGAAACCGCCATCACCTACAGCACGCACGGCGACGCGGTCTTCGTGGTGCGCGCCGACGACAAGGGCGGTTTCACGGCGCAGCAGGTGTTCGTGAAGGCCGGCGACCGGCAGGACGGCCGGGTCGTCATCGAGCAGGGCCTCCAGGCCGGCGAGCAGGTCGTCACCTCGGGCCAGCTGCGCCTGTACAGCGGCGCCGCCGTGGTGCCGGCCGAGAAGGACACGCTGGCCGTCACAGCGCCCAGGGAGCCCAGGTCATGAAGTTCACCGACCTCTTCGTGCGCCGGCCCGTGCTGGCGCTGGTGGTGAGCACGCTGATTCTTCTGCTCGGCGCGCGCGCGCTGGGCGATCTGCCGGTGCGCCAGTACCCGCTGACCGAAAGCACCACGCTCACCATCACCACGCAGTACCCCGGCGCCTCGCCGGAGCTGATGCAGGGCTTCGTCACGCAGCCGATCGCACAGGCGGTGGCGACCATCGAGAACGTCGACTACCTGTCGTCGTCGTCCACGCTGGGACGCAGCGTGATCAGCGTGCGCATGAAGCTCAACGCCGACGCCAACCAGGCGCTGACGCAGGCCATGGCGCAGGTCAGCCAGGTCAAGTACCGGCTGCCGCCCGAGGCCTTCGACCCGGTCATCCTGAAGTCGGCCGGTGAAGCGACCGCCGTGGCGTATGTCGGCTTCTCCAGCAAGACGATGCCGGTGCCGGCGCTCACCGACTACCTGTCGCGCGTGGTGCAGCCGCAGTTCGCGTCCATCACCGGCGTGTCGGGCGTGGAAGTCTCGGGCGGGCAGACGCTGGCGATGCGCGTGTGGCTCGACCCCAACCGCATGGCCGCGCGCGGCATCTCGGCCGGCGAGCTGGCCGACGCGCTGCGGCAGAACAACGTGCAGGCGGCGCCGGGCCAGGTGAAGGGCCTGTACGTGGTGTCGAACATCCGCGTCAACACCGACCTGGTGAGCGTGGCCGAGTTCCGCGACATGGTCGTCAAGCGCGACGGCGACGCCATCGTTCGCCTGGGCGACGTGGCCACGGTGGAACTGGGCGCGGCCAGCGTCGACAGCAGCGCCACCATGGACGGCGTGCCCGCCATCTACCTCGGCTTGCAGGCCGCGCCCAACGGCAACCCGCTGGTGATCGTGAAGCGCATCCGCGACCTGCTGCCCGGCATCCAGCAGAACCTGCCGCCGGGCGTCGAGGTGCAGTTGCCCTTCGAGCTGGCGCGCTTCATCGAGGCCTCGATCGACGAGGTGCAGAAGACGCTGCTCGAAGCCATTGCCATCGTGGTGGTGGTGATCTTCCTGTGCATGGGCTCGATGCGCGCGGTGCTGATTCCGGTGGTGACGATTCCGCTGTCGATGCTGGGTGCGGCGGCGCTGATGCTGCTGTTCGGCTTCAGCATCAACCTGCTGACCTTGCTGGCGATGGTGCTGGCGATCGGGCTGGTGGTCGACGACGCCATCGTGGTGGTGGAGAACGTGCACCGCCACATCGAGGAAGGCAAGTCGCGCGTGCAGGCCGCGCTGATCGGCGCACGCGAAGTGGCGGGGCCGGTGATCGCGATGACGCTCACGCTGGCCGCGGTGTATGCGCCCATCGGCCTCATGGGCGGCCTCACGGGGTCGCTGTTCAAGGAGTTCGCGTTCACGCTGGCGGGCGCGGTGGTGGTGTCGGGCGTGATCGCGCTCACGCTGTCGCCAGTGATGGCTTCGTTCCTGCTGCCGCAGGATGCGAATGCAAGTCGAATGGCCCGCTATGCCGAAGCCTTCTTCCACAAGCTGGCCACGGCCTACGGCCGCCTGCTCGACGTGTCGCTGCACCACCGCTGGGTGACGGGCCTGCTCGCTGTGGCGGTGCTGGTCAGCCTGCCCTTTCTGTACAACGCGGCGCAGCGAGAGCTGGCGCCCGGCGAGGACCAGGCCATGGTGATGACCGTCATCAAGTCGCCGCAGCACGCCAACATCGACTACGTCGAGAAGTTCGGCAAGAAGTGGGACGAGGTGCTGGCCGCGCTGCCCGAGAACACCGGCCGCTGGCTCATCAACGGCTCGGACGGCGTGTCGAACAGCATCGGCGGCGTGCAGCTCTCGGACTGGAAAGACCGCAAGCGCAGCGCCGATCAGATCCAGGGCGACGTGCAGGGCGGCATGAACGACGTCGAAGGCAGCAGCGTCTTCGCGTTCCAGCTGCCCTCGCTGCCGGGCTCGACCGGCGGGCTGCCGGTGCAGATGGTGATCCGCAGCGCGGGCGACCATCGCGCGGTGTTCGAGGCGATGGAAGCGCTGAAGAAGGCGGCGCGCGACAGCGGCAAGTTCGCCGTGGTCGACAGCGACCTGGAGTTCAACAACCCGGTGACCGAAGTGCGCGTGGACCGTGCCAAGGCCAACAGCATGGGCGTGACCATGAAGTCCATCGGCGACACGCTGGCCGTGCTGGTGGGCGAGAACTACGTCAACCGCTTCGGCATGGACGGCCGCTCGTACGACGTGATTCCGCAATCGCCGCGCGACCAGCGCCTGTCGGCCGAAGCGCTGTCGCGCTACTTCGTGAAGAGCGCGAGCGGCCAGCCGGTGCCGCTGGCCAATCTGGTCTCGCTGTCGACCAGCGTCGGGCCCAACAAGCTCACGCAGTTCAACCAGCTCAATGCCTCGACCTTCCAGGCGATCCCGATGCCGGGCGTGACCATGGGCGACGCGGTGGCCTTCCTGAGCGAGGAGGCGAAGAAGCTGCCGGCCGGCTTCAGCTACGACTGGCAGTCGGATGCGCGGCAGTTCACGCAGGAAGGCTCGGCGCTGGTGATGGCCTTCGTCTTCGCCATCGTGGTGATCTACCTGGTGCTGGCGGCGCAGTACGAAAGCCTGCGCGACCCGTTGATCATTCTGATCAGCGTGCCGATGTCGATCTGCGGCGCGCTGGTGCCGCTGGCCATGGGCTTCGCCACCATCAACATCTACACGCAGATCGGGCTGGTGACGCTGATCGGGCTCATCAGCAAGCACGGCATCCTGATGGTGGAGTTTGCCAACGAGATCCAGGAGCGCGACAACCTGGACCGCCGCCCCGCCATCGAGCAGGCCGCGCGCATCCGGCTGCGCCCGATCCTGATGACCACCGCCGCGATGGTGATGGGCCTGGTGCCGCTGCTGTTCGCCAGCGGTGCGGGCGCCGCCAGCCGCTTCAGCATCGGCCTGGTGATCGTCGTCGGCATGCTGGTGGGCACGCTGTTCACGCTGTTCGTGCTGCCCACCATGTACACGCTGCTGGCACGCGACCACCGCACGGTGGGCCGCTCGCAGCGCGCCACCGAACTCGACGCGCTCGTGGCGCGCGAGCCTGCCGGCGACCACGCCTGACGACACCGGGAGCATGACCATGACGACAAGACTCTTTTCCCATGCCGCGCCTCTCGCGCTCGGCGTGATGGTGCTGGCCGGTTGCGCCGTCGGGCCGACCTACACCGCGCCGGTGGATGCACCGGTCGCCATCTCCGCGCCCGAGCGCTCGCTGTTCGCCAACGACGCGGTGCAGCGCGACTGGTGGCGCCAGCTCGACGATGCGCAGCTCGATGCGCTGATCGAACGCGCGCTGGGCAACAACCACGACATCCGCATCGCGCAGGCCCGTTTGCTGGAGGCGCGCGCCACGCAGACCGAGGCCGAGCTCGACCGCCTGCCCGTCGTCACGATGGGCGCCAGCAAGACACGCAGCATCGCGCAGGGCAACGGCACGCCGGCCGATGCGCGCACGCTGGCGCAAAGCAGCCGCGCGGGCTTCGATGCCTCGTGGGAGATCGACCTGTTCGGCCGCCTGCAGCGGCTCGACCAAGCGGCCACGGCGCGCGCGCAGGCCACGGCCGCCGACCTCGAACAGGTGCGCATCGTGGCCGTGGCCGAACTGGCCCGCAACTACTACGAGATGCGCGGCGCCGAGCAGCGCCTCGCCGTGACGCGCCGCACGCTCGACAGCCTGCGCAGCAGCCTGCGCGTGACCGAGGCGCAGGTGCAGACCGGTCGCGGCCTCGAAGGCGACCTGGCGAGCGCGCAGGCCAACCTGGCCACCACCGAAAGCCAGCTGCCGGCGCTCGAGACCACCCGCCGCCAGGCGGCCTATCGCGTGGCCGTGCTGGCCGGCCTGCGCCCCGCCGAGCTGGAGCCGATGCTGCAGCCGCAACAGTTGCGCGTGCTCGACAAGCGCCTGCCCATCGGCGACCTGGGCGACCTGCTGCGGCGCCGGCCCGACGTGCTGCGCGCCGAGCGCGGCCTGGCGGCCAGCACGGCCGACGTGGGCGCCACCACGGCAGAGCTGTACCCGCGCTTCGACATCGGGGGCTTCCTGGGCTTCATTGCGCTGCGTGGTGCCGACCTGGGCAGCGCGTCGAGCCGCGCCTTCAGCGTGACGCCCGGCGTGAGCTGGCCCGCGCTGCGACTGGGCTCGGTCAAGGCCCGCGTGCGCGGCGCCGAGGCCCGCGCCGAAGGCGACCGCGCGCGCTACGAACAGACCGTGCTGCGCGCCATCGAGGACGTCGAGGGCGCACTGACCGGCTACGGCCAGAACCAGTTGCGCCTGCAACGGCTGGTCGAAGCCTCGGCCCGCAGCGGCCGCGCCGCCGAACTGGCCGAGGTGCGCTACCGCGAAGGGGCCGCCCCCTACCTGGGCGTGCTCGACGCACAGCGCACCCTGCTGCGCGCGCAGGACGCCGTGGCAGAGGCCGAAACCGCCTCGTACACCAGCCTCGTGGCGCTCTACAAGGCGCTGGGTGGCGGCTGGCAAGCACCTTCGAATGGAAGGGAAGGGCCCCACACCTGACAATCACATCGATTTCCTCCACGATTGAACTCGCCATGCCCGCCCCAGATGCCAAGCCCACCTGGATGCCGCACCAGCCGGCAGACCGCATCCTCTCGACGCTCAAGACCCGCGGCGCGCTCGGCATTCCCGACATCGCCAAGGTGCTGAACGTCACGGTGGAAGCGGTGCGCCAGCAGATGGCCAAGCTGCAGGCCGACGGCCTGGTGGACGCCGAGAGCCGCCCCAGCGGGCGCGGCCGGCCCACGCAGATCTGGCGGCTCACCGGCGAAGGCCACAAGCGCTTTCCCGACACGCATGCAGAAATGACGGTGCAGATGATCAGCGCCGTCGTCAGCGTGTTCGGCCAGAAGGGCATGGACCAGCTCATCGGTGCGCGCGAGAACACCATGCGTGCCAACTACACCGAGGCCATGCGCGGCGCGCGCAGCCTCGAGATGCGGCTGCAACGGCTCGTCGACATCCGCAGCCGCGAAGGCTACATGGCCGAGTGCCAGCCCGAGGGCGACGGCTTTCTGCTGATCGAGAACCATTGCCCGATCTGCACCGCGGCGCAGGCCTGCACAGGCTTTTGCCGCAGTGAACTGCAACTCTTCGACGAAGTGCTGGGGCCCGACGTGCGCGTCAGCCGCGTCGAACATATCCTGGCGGGCGCGCGACGCTGCGCCTACCGGATCGAGCCGAAGGTGGATTCGACCGACGCTGCCTGAAGGCCTGCGGTCACTGTCTCCCGACGAGGGGCGCACGCCGGTCGCGTTGCGGATGTCGGGCGAGTCGGCATCGCTGCTGATCGATCTGCCGAGCGGCAAGCAGAACGTCACGCGCCAGGAGCCGACGGTGTCGCGACTGTCGGCGCCCCACGCGCGGTGACGCCTGCGCATGCGCGGGCCCGTCGAAGGCTTCAAGTAAAGTGGCGCCCCTTGCTCCAGACAACGAATCCCCCCTTGCCCGCCGACGGCCTTCGCCTCGAGGATGTCACGCTGGTGCGTGGCACGCGGCGCGTGTTCGAGCGCCTCACGCTGCATCTGACGGAGCGCCGCATCGGCCTGATCGGTGACAACGGCGCCGGCAAGAGCAGCCTCTTCCGCCTGCTGTGCGGGCTCGACCGGCCCGACGAGGGGCGGGTGCGGGTGCACGGACTGGACACGGCGTCCGGGCGCCGCCAGCTGCCTCGCCACATCGGGCTGATGTTCCAGAACCCCGACGACCAGATCGTCTTTCCGACCGTGGCCGAGGAACTGGCCTTCAGCCTGACGGCGCAGGGCGCGGCGCGCGCTGCGGCACGCGCGCAGGCCCAGGCCTTCCTCGCGCAGCGGGGTCTCTCGGACTGGGCAGGCCGCGCGGTGGGCGAACTCAGCCAGGGCCAGCGCCAGCAGGTCTGCCTGCTGGCGCTGCAGATCTGCAGCCCGCGCACGCTGCTGCTGGACGAGCCTTTCGCGAGCCTCGACCTGCCGAGCCAGGCGCGGCTGTCCGCGCAGCTCGCGGCGACCGAACAGCAGGTCGTGGTGTCGACCCACCAGCTCGACACGGTGCGCGGCTTCGAGCGCGTGCTGTGGCTGGCCGATGGCCAGGTGCGCGCCGATGGCAGCGGTCAGGCGGTGTGCGCGGCGTATGTCGACGACGTGCGCGCACGCGCCGAGGCCGAGCACCGCCACGGCGTGTCGCATGCGTAGCCTCTATTCGTCGCAGACCACCTGGCTGCATGGGCTGCCCGCGTGGCTCAAGCTCGCGGTTCTCTCCGTCGGCGGCACGCTGCTGGTGCTGATGAACCGGCCGCTCTCGCTCGCCGTGGTGTTGGGGGTCGTGCTGCTGTGCTTCGTGTCGCTCGGCCCGCCCGCGTGGCGCCGCGCGCGCATGCTGCTGGGCATGGCGGTGGCCGGGGCGCTGATCGTCGGCTTCCACGTCGCGCTGGGCTCGACGATGCTGGGCGTGGCCAGCGCGTTGCGGCTCGCGAGCGCCGCGCTGCTGGCCTTGATGCTCACGCTGAGCACGCGCTTCGACGACCTGCTGGCCGTGCTCGAGGCCGTGCTGCAGCCGTTGCAGCGGCTGGGCGTGCCGACCGAGCGGCTGGCGCTGGGCCTCGGGCTGATGCTGCGTTTCGCCGAGAATTTCCATGCCCAGTGGCAGCGCCTCGACGATGCCTACCGGGTCCGCGCAGGCCATGGCGGCGGCTTCCGCCTGCTGGCGCCGCTGACCATTCGCACCCTGCAGACCGCGGAGCGCGTGGCCGACGCGCTGGCCGTGCGACTGGGCCGCTGACGCGCGGCCCGGGCCCTGAAATCTTCCACTTCCTCACTGGATCGACACCCATGACTTCTTCTGCCGGTTCTCTTACTTCGTCACGTTCCCTTTCGTACGTCGCGCTGTTCGCCGCCCTGATGGCCGTGTTCGGCCTGATCCCCAAGATCGACCTGCCCTTCGGCGTGCCGATCACGCTGCAGTCGCTGGGCGTGATGCTGGCCGGCTGCCTGCTCGGGCCACGGCGCGGCTTCTGCGCGATCGCGCTGTTCCTGCTGGCCGTGGCGCTGGGCCTGCCCCTGCTGCCGGGCGGCCGCGGCGGGCTGGGCGTGTTCGTGGGCCCGACCGCGGGCTTCCTGTTCGGCTGGATGTTCGGTGCCTTCGCCTGCGGCCTGCTGATGCGCCGCATGGCGCGCCTGACCGGCGCGGGCCTTCTGGCCGGTGCCTTCGTCGCGGCACTGGTCGGTGGCATCGGGGTGGTCTATGCCTTCGGCATCGCCGGCCTGTCCTGGGTGGCCCACATGTCGCTGACGCAGGCCGCGATGGCCATGCTGATCTTCATCCCGGGCGATTTGGTCAAGTGCGGCCTGTGCGCGCTGCTGGTCCAGACCGTGATGCGCGGCATGCCGAGCTGGCGCCTCGACCGCGACTGAGGTGCGCTAAACGCTGCTGCGTCGGAACACGGTCTCCGACACATAGGCCTTGCGCGGTCCGTGCACCGTGTGGCGGATCACGAAGCGGCCGTCGGCCAGAAATCGGTAGCGGCTTTCGTAGGTGTCGGGCGTGCACAGGTGCGTGGCCGCGCCGGTCCATGCGTCGCCCTCGGGGGCCAGCACGATGCCGTGAAAGAGCCGCGGCGGGGTCTCGGCGAAGAACACGGCCAGGCCGTCCGGCGCCCGTTCGAAGCGGTACTCGCGGTGCCCGTCGAATGCCTGGCCATTGGCCAGGCGCACCCGGCCGTCCTCGCGGTAGTGAAGGCTGTCGGCGCCCTCGCGCGTGAACACCGCGACGCCGTGCATCTCGGCCTGGCCTTCGATGGTGCGCATCAATTGCCAGGCACCCTCGAGCCGGTCGAAGACCGCATCGGCGGCGCCCCAGGGCGCGCAGGATGTGGAGGAGGGGCTGGGCAGGGTCATGCATCCGGACTCTACGCCACGGGCCACCCGGCCCTAGCAGACTGCGCAATGGCCTGCCTCAGCAGGCCAAAGCCGATCGGTCCATGATGCGCGCCATGGCCGATTTTTCCATCCTCGATCTCTCCCCGATCTGCGAGGGCAGCGATGCCGCGCAGTCGTTCCGCAATTCCCTGTCGCTGGCGCAGCATGCCGAAGCGCAGGGCTACCGCCGTTACTGGCTGGCCGAACACCACGGCATGCCGGGCATCGCGAGCGCGGCCACGGCCGTGCTGCTGGCCCACATCGGCGCCGGCACTTCGACCATCCGCATCGGCGCGGGCGGCGTGATGCTGCCCAACCATTCGCCGCTGGTGATCGCCGAGCAGTTCGGTACGCTCGAATCGCTCTACCCGGGCCGCATCGACCTGGGCCTGGGCCGCGCGCCCGGTTCCGACCAGCGCACCGCGCGCGCACTGCGCCGCAACCTCGAATCGGATTCCGACCAGTTCCCGCAGGACGTGATCGAGCTCATGGACTTCATGAGCAAGGAGCCGCGCCAGCCCGTGATGGCGGTGCCGGGCCGCGGCCTCGAGGTGCCGGTGTGGATCCTGGGCTCGAGCACCTTCGGCGCGCAGCTGGCGGCGCATCTCGGGCTGCCCTATGCCTTCGCTTCGCACTTCGCGCCGCAGCAGATGATGGCGGCCATCCGAATCTACCGCGAGAGCTTCAAGCCTTCGGCGCAGCTGGCCAAGCCCTATGTGATGCTGGGCTTCAATGCCTTCGCGGCCGAGACCGACGAGGAAGCGCGCTTCCGCGCGAGCTCATGGCAGCAGGCCTTCGTGAACCTGCGCAGCGGACGGCCGGGCCGGCTGCCGCTGCCGGTCGAGGACTACTACGCGAGCGTGGGACCGGCCGAGCGCGCGCTGCTCGACTCGGTGCTGTCCTGCTCGGCCGTCGGCTCGCGCGAGACGGTGCGCGCCGGTCTGGCGGCCTTCATCGAAAGCACCGGCGCCGACGAGCTCATGATCACCGCGCAGGTGCATGACCACGCGGCGCGGCTGCGCTCCTACGAGATCGTGGCCGAGTTGCACAAGGAACTGTTCCCGGCCCGCGCCTGATGCCGGCTCAGGTGGGATAGCTTCCCGGCAGCAGGATGCGCTTGTCCACGTTCTGGATGTCGGTGTGGCCGCAGAAGGCCATGGTCACGTCCAGCTCCTTGTGGATCAGCTGCAGCGCCTTCGTCACGCCGGCTTCGCCCATCGCGCCCAGGCCGTAGGCCATGGCGCGGCCGATCATGGTGCCGCGCGCGCCCAGCGCCCAGGCCTTGAGCACGTCCTGGCCGCTGCGGATGCCGCCGTCCATCCAGACCTCGGTCTTCGAGCCCACCGCGTCGACGATCGGCGGCAGCGCCTCGATGCTCGAGGGCGCACCGTCGAGCTGGCGGCCGCCGTGGTTGCTCACCACGATGGCGTCGGCACCGGCGTCGACCGCCAGCTGCGCATCCTCGGCCACCATGATGCCCTTGAGGATCAGCTTGCCGCCCCATTGCTTCTTGACCCATTCGACGTCGGCCCACGACAGCGTCGGGTCGAACTGCTCGTTGGTCCAGGCCGACAGCGAACGCATGTCGCTCACGCCCTTGACGTGGCCGACCAGGTTGCGGAAGGTGCGGCGCTTGGTGCCCAGCATGCCCAGGCACCAGGCCGGCTTGGTGGCGAGGTTGACGATGTTCCTGAGCGTGGGCCGCGGCGGCGCGGTCAGGCCGTTCTTCAGGTCCTTGTGGCGCTGGCCGATCACCTGCAGGTCGAGCGTGAGCACCAGCGCGCTGCACTTCGCGTTGCGCGCGCGCTCGATCATGCGGGCCATCGATTCGCGGTCGCGCATCATGTAGAGCTGGAACCAGAAGGGCGCGCTCGTGTGCTCGGCGATGTCCTCGATCGAGCAGATGCTCATGGTCGAGAGCGTGAACGGGATGCCGAACTTCTCGGCCGCGCGCGCCGCATGGATCTCGCCGTCGGCATGCTGCATGCCCGTCAGCCCGACCGGCGCGATCGCGACCGGCATCTTCGCGGCCTGGCCGACCATGGTGGTCGCGGTGGTGCGGCCTTCCATGTTGACCGCCACGCGCTGGCGCAGCTTGATCTTCTTGAAGTCCTCGCTGTTGGCGCGGT
This sequence comes from Variovorax frigidus, assembly GCF_051216515.1. NCBI lineage: Bacteria > Pseudomonadati > Pseudomonadota > Betaproteobacteria > Burkholderiales > Comamonadaceae > Variovorax > Variovorax frigidus. Next base: position 397,557 of record NZ_JBPJZF010000007.1, on the reverse strand, counting down.
AGGTGCCTTCGGTCCACGAACCGGAGTCGGCGTAGTCGTAGAACATGCGCGGCACGCGCTTCTCGGCCAGGACGCGCAGATCTTCGATGGTGGTGATGGTGGTCATGTCGGAACGATGTCGGAGGGAATGGGAGCGTGCCGCACTGTAGGGGCGGCGGGCCGGTGGCGGCGTGAATTCTGGGCCGGGCGCGCGTGAAGGTTTTTCAAACAGGCGGCGCGACGGCGCCTGGCTGACGGTGCTCAATCGTCCAGCGCCTGACGCAGCCAGTCGACGAAGGCGGCGCATTCCCAGCGCTCCAGCGTGCCCGGCTTCCAGCACAGGAAATAGTCGTTGGGTGAGCGCACGCTCTCGCGCGACAGCCGGACCAGCCGTCCGCTGTCGAGCCAGGCCTGGCCGAGCTTGAGCCGCATCAGCGCGACGCCGAAGCCGGCCACCGCGGCGTCGAGCACCAGCCCCAGGTCGTTGAACTGGGTGCCGGTGCGCGGCTCGGGCAGGCCGATGCCGCAGGCCCGGAACCAGGTGTGCCAGGGTTCGAGCGGCGAGGGGATGAGGTGCGCGCGTGCCACGATCTCGTCGGTGTCGAAGCCGTCGAGCGGGCCGGTCTCGTGCAGGTACTCGGGGCTGCAGACCGGGCAGATGTCTTCCGACAGCAGGTGCGTCGATTCGCGGTCGGCGAAGCCGCCGGTGCCCAGGCGCAGCTCGATGTCGGCCTCCTCGGCCGTCAGGTGATGGCCCGGGATCGTGACCTGCAGCATCAGCTCGATCTCGGGGTAGGCATGCCGAAAGCGGGCCAGCCGCGGCAGCAGGATCTGGCGCGAGAAGGTGGGCGTGACGGCCACCCGCAGCCGCGTCGGCGCGTCGGGCCCGCGCTGGCGGCCGGGCACCTGCTGCAGCGCGGTCAGGGCCTCGCGCACGCGCGGCAGGTAGGCCGTGCCCTCGGCGCTCAGGCTGAAGTCGCCGCGCGCGAACACCTTGCAGTCGAGCTGCGTCTCGAGCTGGCGGATGCGGTGGCTCACCGCACTCGGCGTGACGCTCAGTTCCTCGGCCGCCTGCGTGACGCTGCGCAGGCGCGCGAGCGCCTCGAAGGCGAGCAGGCTCTGGATGGGCGGAATGCGGGACATGGCGGGGATTGTGGCGTGCCCGCATCGCCCCCTGCCGCTCGGTGATTTCCCGCATGCGGGCGCCGGTCGGCCGAGGCTGGGACAATGGCGCCCTATGAAAAAGCAGCGCATCGTGGTCGGCCTGAGTGGCGGCGTCGACTCCGCCGTCACCGCGCACCTGCTCAAGGAGCAGGGCCACGAGGTGGTCGGCATCTTCATGAAGAACTGGGAAGACGACGACGACAGCGAGTACTGCTCGTCGAACGTCGACTTCATCGACGCGGCCAGCGTGGCCGACGTGCTGGGCATCGAGATCGAGCACGTCAACTTCGCGGCCGACTACAAGGACCGGGTGTTCGCCGAGTTCCTGCGCGAGTACCAGGCCGGCCGCACGCCCAATCCCGACGTGCTGTGCAACGCCGAGATCAAGTTCAAGGCCTTCCTCGACCATGCGATGCGGCTCGGTGCCGAGAAGATCGCCACGGGTCATTACGCGCGTGTGCGCCTGAACGAAGGCACGGGCCGGCACGAACTTCGGAAGGGCCTGGACCCGGCCAAGGACCAGAGCTATTTCCTGCACCGCCTGAACCAGGCGCAGCTGTCGAAGACGCTGTTCCCGGTGGGCGAGCTGCACAAGACCGAGGTGCGCCGCATCGCCGACGACATCGGCCTGCCCAACGCGAAGAAGAAGGACTCGACCGGCATCTGCTTCATCGGCGAGCGGCCGTTCCGCGAGTTCCTCAACCGCTACATCTCCAAGGCGCCCGGCCCGATCAAGGACGAGCGCGGCCGCACGCTGGGCGAGCACCAGGGCCTGAGCTTCTACACGCTGGGCCAGCGCCAGGGCCTGGGCATCGGCGGCGTGAAGGAACGCGGCGCGCAGCGCGGCGCGGGCGACCATTCGCCCTGGTTCGTGGCGCGCAAGGACATGGCGGCCAACACGCTCTGGGTGGTGCAGGGCCACGACCATCCCTGGCTGCTGTCGCAGACGCTCCGCGCCGACGACGCGAGCTGGGTCGCGGGCGCGGCACCGGTGGCCGGCACGTACGGCGCCAAGTCGCGCTACCGGCAGGCCGACGCGGCCTGCGCGCTGGGCGAGGGCGCGAACGGCGCCTTCCACCTCGACTTCGCGCAAGCGCAATGGGCGGTCACGCCGGGGCAGTCGGCGGTGCTTTATGACGGCGACGTGTGCCTGGGTGGCGGAGTGATTGCGTCCCCCCCCGAAGCGCCTTCGGCGCCTCCCCCACTGGGGGGGCGACACCGGCGGCCCGGCTGAAAACGTGCGAATGAACCTGCTGCGCACCCCGATCCCGCATCTGCGGTGCTCACCGCACGGGAGTGCGGCTCCGCTCCTCAATGCAGGCTCGGGGCGCTCGCGACGGTTCCTTCACACGTTTTGAGTCGACTCAACGCAGCGGCGTGGCGTGCACCGAAGCGTCGGTATGGATCAGCGACAGCGGATGGCGCTGGCCCGCCAAGTAGTCCTCGATGCACTCCAGCAGCAGTGGGCTGCGGTGCCGGTCGACGCTGGCGCGGAGCTCGTCGGGCGTCATCCAGAGCGTGCGCACGATGCCGTCGTCGAGCGTGCGCGCGGGCTCGAAATCGCCCAGCGTGCCGGCAAAGGCGAAGCGCAGGTAGGTGACGTCTTCCTCGCTGTCGCGCTGCGCGGTGCCGGTGCCCGGCGTGCGCTGGAAGCGGGCCATGTAGATGCCCACCAGCGCGGTCGGCGTGAAGTGGTGGGCGGTTTCCTCCAGCGCCTCGCGGGCGCAGCCTTCGGCGGGCGATTCGCCCGGGTCGAGGTGGCCGGCCGGTGTGTTGAGCTTCAGGCCGTGCGCCGTGTGCTCCTCGACCAGCAGGAAGCGGCCGTCGCGTTCGATCACGGCGGCCACCGTGACGTTGGGTTTCCAGCGTGCCGTCATGCCAGGCCTCAGCGCAGCACGTAGCCGCTGAAGCGCCAGATGCGGTCGCTGTCGAGATGGAAGCTCAGCAGTTCGCGCACCGGTGCAGGCCGGTCGGCGAAGCGGCTCTCGTATTCGACGCTGACGTACTGGCCGCCGAGCTCCGGGTCGGCGTCGTTCACCACTTGCCGGTTCACCGCCACCCAGGTGCGCTGCTGCGGGGCGCCGAGCGGCGCACGCGCCTTGGCGACCATGGCGATGAAGTCGGCGCGCGACACCCGCTTGCGCGCCGCCGGCGCGGCCCCGTCCCAGAGCTCGCCCACCTGGTCCTGGTCGATCATCTGCACCGCCTGCAGTCCGCCGCGCACCATGTCGCTGGGCTCCACCTCCTGGGCAGTTGCAAGACCGAAGCCGCCGGCAAGGCAGAGGGCGACAACGGCGAGTTTGGCAAAGCGGATCATCTTTTCATTCCTTGTGGTGGAGGTGATGACACAGTGCCTGCATTTCGGCGGCGCTGGGTCGCGGGAGAACCAGGGTGACGGTGCACCCGGCATCGGCTGCGCTGTCGATCTCGATCGTGCCGCCATGACGTTGCACGGCGGTGCGCACCAGCAGCAGGCCCAGGCCCACGCCGTGCACCTCGGGGTGGCTTTCACGGTGCAGGCGATGGAAAGGCTGGAACAGCTGCGACTGTAGCGCCGGGGGGATGCCCGGGCCGTGGTCCCGCACGGCGATGGCCCAGAAGCCCTCGCGCGCACGCACCGAGCAGTCGAGGTCGGCGCCGGCCGGCGAGTACTTGAGGGCGTTGCTCAACACGTTGGTGAGCGCCCGGGTCAGCAAGGAGCGGTCGGCGATGCAAAGGGCTTCTTCGTGGGTGCTGAGGAAGCGCACCTGCACCTGTTTCTTGTGCGCGTGGGCCCAGGCGTTGTCGATGGCCAGCTGCAGCAGGCTCGCCACGTCGAGCAATTCCGCGTGGAAGGGCTGTGCCTCGGCGCGCGCCAGGTTGACGAAGCCGTCGGCCAGTTCGAGGCCGGTCTGGGCATGTCGCCCGATGCGGTCGAGCAGCGCCTGGCCGCCGAGCACTTCCGGCCGTGTGCGCGCGAGTTCGATGGCCGTGAGGATCGACGCACTCGGTTCGCGGATGTCGTGCGAGATGAAGCGCAACGCCTCGTCGCGCTGGCTCTGCGCCTGCCGCATCCGCGTGATGTCGACCAGTGCGCTCATCCAGCCGGCATGCTTGTTTCGCGCGTCGAAGAAGGGCACGCAGCGCAGCAGCAGAATGCGGCCGAAGGCGTCTTCTCCCTCGCCGAGGATGGGCGCCAGCTCGGGCCCGTTCAGCACGCCGGGCGTCACCATGGGCGCGCCCGTGGTGCGCCAGCGCAGGTCGGCCAGCAGGTCGTGCGCGTCGTGGCCCGCCAGGCTCTGCGGCGCCACTTTCCAGTGGTGGGCCGCCGCGAGATTGGCGATGAAGACGCGGCCGTCGCGGTCCAGCACCAGCGTGGCATCGGCCATGTGATCGATCCCGTCGCGCACGAAGCGGTGCAGGTCGCGCATGCGCAGGCCGGCGGCCGAAGTGGCGGTCATCTGGCGGTCCAGGAAGTCGCCCGCCAGCCGCGGCGGACCGGTCACGGGCAGGCCGTCGAGCGCTTCGTTGAGCTGCGCCGTGCCCCAGCGCAGATAGCGCAGTGCCGCCGTCAGTCGCATCAGGCTCCACAGCGGATAGACCAGCAGCAGGCCCAGAAGGCCGGAGGCCGGCGCGAACTGGATGCCGACCCAGGGGCGGGCGTTCTGCAGGCCCAGTCGCACCGCGAGCAGCGCGCAGATCAGCGCCACCACTGCCAGCGGGCGCAGCCACAGCAGACCGAGCAGCGCGATGCCCATCGGCAGCAGGTTGTACGCCAGGTCCTGCGTCGGGCTCGCCACCACCACGTGGCGTCCGTTCTGCAGTGCCTGCAGCACGCTGGCGAAGATTTCGACACCGGGCACCAGGCCGTGCGGGTTGGGCGTCGACGTGGCGTACAGGTCGCCCAGCCCGGCGGCGGTGGCGCCGACCAGCACGTAGCGGTCGCGGAAGGTGTCGGGCGCGACCCGGCCGCGCAGCACGTCGATGTACGAGACAGTCTTGAAGGCCGGCGTGTCGGCCGTGCCGGCGGTGAAGATGATCGCCTCGTGCCCGCTGCGCAACCAGGGCCCGGGATTCGTGGGCGTCAGGGCCGGTGGTGCGGGCGTGGACGGCATCGGGCCGCCGGCATAGGCTTCTGCCGCCTCCTGCAGCGCCAGCGCGAAATGCGGCCAGCCGCGGCCGGCGAAGCCCTCGCGCAGGTAGACGCTGCGCACGATGCCGTCTTCGTCGAGCGACAGGTGCGCATGACCGATGGCGGCCGCCGCCTTCGCCAGCACGGGCACCGGCAGCATTTCGGAAGGGCGCTGCGAGCCGCGCGACTGCAGCGCCATCGGAAGCACGACGCAGCCGCTGTCGGCGATGCCCGCGGCGAGCACCTCGTCGTCGCCGGGGTGTTCGAGGTCGGTGTCGGTGAGCAGCACGTCGAGACCGATGCAGCGCGGGCTTTCCGCCGCGATACGGCGCAACAGCTCGGCATGCAGCGCGCGCCGCCAAGGCCAGCGGCCGATGGCGGCCAGGCTCTTCTCGTCGATGGCGACGATCACGATCTCGTGCGATGGCGGCTGGCGCATCCCGGCGCTCGCGTTGTCCTGCAGCATGCGGTCGAGGCGCGGCATCGACTGCATCAGCGTGAGCACCGTGACCAGCGCGGTCAGCCCGATCGCCAGCAGCAGCCATGCCAGCCGACGCGCCAGCATCCGCCGCAACCGGCTCTGCCAGCGCGGGCGGCGATGGTGGCCCGCGGGGGCCGTGGCGGCACCGGAATCGGCAGGCATGGTGGGCAGAGGCGCGCGGTGGTCAGCCTCGGGCGACCGACCGCCCATCCGCGATGCGCAGGAGATCGCCGCTCGACCTGTTCGCCGCCGGGCCGATGTGCATGCGGCGGGCCGGCGGGAACAGGCCGCTCAGGCCCGAGACGCTCCAGTGCTGCGCGCGGAAGGTCTGGCGGGCCTTGCCGGTGATGCGTGCGCCCGTCGCGGGCGACGGGGCGGCGGGCGGCACGGGCTGCGCCTGGACGCGGAAGGCGCGCAGGGTCCTGGGGCCGGTCAGGCCTTCGCGATCGATGGCGCGCACGCTGACCATGTAGTCGCCGTCGTCGAGGGCCGGGAACTGGATGTGACCGCTCTCGAAGGTGCCGTTGCGCAGGACCTCGCGCAGGCTTTCCGGCCGCGCGATGCGCACTTCGTAGCCGGCCAGCGTGCCATCGGGCGGCGGCAGGTCGAACACCAGCGCGCCGGCATCCTGCAGGACGGCCGGCAGTGACGACAGGTCGGGCGGTGCCGGCAGCGCGGGGCGTTTGTGGAGCTGGCCGTCGGCCTCGATCACTGCGCCTTCGCCCGCCTGGACCTCGGCGCCGTACAGGCTGTTTTTCCCTTGGGGCTGCACCTTGACCATGCCCCTGGTCACGGCGGTCGAGACCCGTCCTTCTGGCGAGACGGCCACGGCGAAGCGCGTTCCACGCACGCTGGCCACGGCGCCCGGCGCATGGATCTCGAAGACGCGGCCTTTGGGCTGTCGCTCCACCTCCGATTCGACCTTGCCGCGGCGCACCTGGATCACCGATTCGTAAGACCCGGTGGCACGCCTGTTGCGCAGGCGTTTGAGTTCGACATCGGAGTCGGCCAGCACCCGTACCACCGAGCCGTCCGCCAGCCGCAGCCGCAGGTAACCGTCCTTGGGCACCTGGATGCGGAGGCCTTCGGTCACGGCGTCGCCGGTGGCGAGCGGCACGGGAGGCGCATCGGGCGTGCCGTTGGCATCCCCGGCTGTCGCTGCCGAAGCGGACGCATTGAAGCCCGTGGCCTTGCCCTGGGCGAATTCCACCTTGGCCGTCGCCAGGCAGGCAGAACGCAGCAGTGCGCGCGGAACGTGGATCACGCTCCCGGGGGCGGGCTCGGCGGCGTCGGCCAGATGGTTGATCGCCTGCAGTTCACGCCAGCGCGAAGGCGAGCGCAGATAGCGCTCGCCCAGCGACTGCAGCGTCTCGCCCGCCACCACCCTGTGTCGGAGGTCGCTGCGTGGCGGCACCGCGGCCTGCACACTGCCCACCACCAGCGCGCAGGCCATCAGCGCAGCCTGCGCACTGCACTTCGCGACGATCATGCCGAAAAGCCGCTCGTCGCTTCCCTCAGGGTCGTGAAGTCGGTGCCGTCGATGGATTCCAGTCGGTAGCCCAGGCCATAGATGGCCGACAGCAGGAAACCGTTGGCGGGACGCAGGTCGAGCTTGGTGCGCAAGCGCGAGATGTGCGTGTCCAGCGAGCGCGAGGGCGTCTCGGCGCCCAGGCCCCACACCGCTTCGCGCAGGTGCTCCCGTGACAGCAGGCGGCCCAGGTTCTGGAACAGGAACAGCGCGAGTTCGTATTCGCGGTGCTTGAGCTCCGTGGGCTCGCCCTTGAACTTGAGCGTGCGGGAATGGGGGTGGAAATGGTAGGGGCCGAAGACCAGTTCCGGTTCGAACTGCGCGGGGTACGAACGCCGCAGCAAGGCACGCACGCGTGCCTCCAGTTCGGCGATCCGGATCGGCTTCACCATGAAGTCGTCGGCGCCGGCCGTGAGCCCTTCCACCATGTCGGCCTCTTCGCGACGATTGGTCACGAAAAGGATGGGCAAACGGCTGTTGAGATCTTCCCGAATCCATTTCACGACCGTGGGACCCTGCACATCGGGCAGCGCCCAGTCGAGGATCAGCAGGTCATAGGTCTGTAGGCGCAATTCGCGCAACAGCGTGGTTCCGTCGGAAAAGCCATGGCATTCATGGCCGATTCCTTCCATGGTCAGGCGAATCAAGTCCAACTGGACTGATTCGTCATCAAGTGCGGCAATTCGCATTGCATCTCCCTTTGTTTTCAGGTCCGGAGTCTAGGTGCGGGGCATCTGTTGACCAAGTGTAATGACACTTGTAATTGTTAACTATTGCACGGATGTTGGGTGAGATGGTCAATAAGTGTCATTAAGTGCCAAAAGATTCGCGTATTGCATTGGAGTGTGGTCGCTTGAATGATTACATTGGATGCGGAAAAATTTCCAATTATTTTTAATTGACATTATTTTGCAATTGACCCGATGGGGTGGCGCATTGATGAACCAGAGGATTCCGCTGAAAAAATTCGCGTGGCTGGCGGGAGGCGCCGGGTTGCTGGCCGGCTGCGCCCTTCCGGTGGACACGTCGCATCGCGGTCCGGGCGCGGCCCCATCCATCGTTGCGGCCGGCGCGCAGGGTGCGCGGGGGGAGGGCCGCTTTCCGGATCGGGCTCTGGTGGCGCAGGCCGAAGTCGGCGTGCGCGCAGCCGATCTGCTGCGGTGGTTCGGCCCACCGGATGCGGGCGACGAGCGCAGCACGGCCGGCGCCGGGGAATGGGAGTACATCTTTCACTTTCGCAGCGGCGGCGGTGTGACGACCTGCCGCTACAAAGTGGGGTTCGACAGCGCGCGCGTGGCGCGCAGCGTGCATTGGCTGCCCTCGGCATGCGGTGACTGGTTGGCCGTCAAGGCGCCGGTGCAGGCGCAGGGCAAGGCCGCACCCTGAGGGCCCGACGCCTGCGCAAGCGTGCGGCCAGCCGGCGAGGCCTTCGGGTAAGCTCCCGAGCCAACAACAACGCAGCCCCGCGCTGCCCCGAGGAGATTCTCTATGCTGATAGGTGTACCAGCCGAGACGCTGGCCGGAGAAACACGCGTGGCGGTGACGCCGGAGACCGCGAAGAAGTTGGTGGCGCAGGGCCACGTGGTGGTGGTGCAGTCGGGCGCGGGGGTGTCGGCCAGCGTGACCGATGCGGCCTACGAAGCCGCCGGTGCGCGCATCGTCGATGGGGCCGAGGCCTTCGCCGCCGAGATCGTGCTCAAGGTGCGCGCGCCCTCGGACGCCGAAGCCGCCTTGCTCAAGCCCGGTGCCGTGGTCGTCGGCATGCTCAACCCCTTCGATGCCGCGGGCCTGCAGCGCCTGGCCGCGGCCGGGGCCGTGGGTTTCGCGTTGGAAGCCGCTCCGCGCACCACGCGCGCCCAGAGCATGGACGTGCTGTCTTCCCAGGCCAACATCGCCGGCTACAAGGCCGTGATGATCGCGGCCGACCAGTACCAGCGCTTCTTCCCGATGCTCATGACGGCCGCGGGCACGGTCAAGGCCGCGCGCGTGGTGATCCTGGGTGTCGGTGTGGCGGGCCTGCAGGCGATTGCCACGGCCAAGCGCCTGGGGGCGGTCATCGAGGCTTCTGATGTGCGCCCCAGCGTGAAGGAGCAGATCGAGTCGCTGGGCGGCAAGTTCATCGAGGTCTCCTACGACACCGCCGAAGAGAAGGAAGCGGCTGTGGGCGTGGGCGGCTACGCCAAGCCCATGCCCGCGAGCTGGCTGGCGCGCCAGCAGGTCGAGGTGGCCAAGCGCGTGGCGCTGGCGGACATCGTGATCAGCACGGCGCTCATTCCCGGTCGTGCGGCGCCGACCTTGATCACCGAAGAGATGGTCAAGTCCATGAAGCCGGGCTCGGTGATCGTGGACATCGCAGCGGGCAAGGGGGCAGACGGCGTGGGTGGCAACTGCCCGCTGTCCGAAGCCGACCGCACGGTGGTCAAGCACGGCGTGACGATCGTGGGCGAGACGAACCTGCCCGCGCGCGTGGCGGCGGACGCCTCGGCGCTGTATGCGCGCAACGTGCTGGACTTCCTCAAGCTGGTGCTGCCCAAGGAGGGGGGTCTGAAGATCGACCTCGAAGACGACATCGTGGCGGCCTGCCTGGTCACGCGCGACGGTCAGGTGACCCGCAAGTAAAAAAAACAAGGAGCCGAGACATGGAATCCGTCAACCCGACCGTCATCAACCTGATCATCTTCGTGCTGGCCATCTACGTGGGCTACCACGTGGTGTGGACGGTCACGCCCGCGCTGCACACGCCGCTGATGGCGGTGACCAACGCGATCTCGGCGATCGTGATCGTGGGCGCGATGCTCGCGGCCGCGCTCACCACCACGCCGCTGGGCAAGACCATGGGCGTGCTGGCCGTGGCGCTGGCCGCGGTGAACGTCTTCGGCGGCTTCCTGGTGACCCGGCGCATGCTGGAGATGTTCAGGAAGAAAGAGAAGAAGCCTGTCCTGAGCAAGGTCGAAGGGGCCGCACCCGCTGCCGGCAAGGGAGACGCAGCATGAGCATGAGCCTCGTCACGCTGCTGTACCTGGTGGCCAGCGTCTGCTTCATCCAGGCCTTGAAAGGCCTGAGCCACCCCACCACATCGATCCGCGGCAACGTCTTCGGCATGAGCGGCATGGCGATCGCCGTGCTGACCACGATCGCGCTGATCCATGGCCAGGCCCGGGCGCTGAACATCGACTTCGGCACCGGCATCGCCTATGTGCTGGTCGCGCTGGTGGTGGGCGGCGGTCTGGGCGCCTACATGGCCAACAAGGTCGAGATGACCAAGATGCCCGAGCTGGTGGCCTTCATGCACAGCATGATCGGGCTGGCGGCGGTGTTCATCGCGGTGGCCGCGGTGGCCGAGCCCTGGGCCTTCGGCATCACGGCCGCACCGGTGGCCGCGGCCATCGGCAGCGTCGCGGTCGATGGCGGGGCGGTGCTGATCGACGGCTTCCTGCGCTACGCCATCCCCGCGGGCAACCGCCTGGAGCTGTTCCTGGGCGCGGCCATCGGCGCGATCACCTTCAGCGGCTCGGTCATTGCCTTCGGCAAGCTCTCGGGCAAGTACGAGTTCCGCCTGTTCCAGGGCGCGCCGGTGCAGTTCCAGGGCCAGCACATGCTCAACCTGGTGCTGGGCCTCTTGACCGTCGCGCTGGGCCTGGTGTTCGTCTTCACCGAGAGCTGGACGGCTTTCTTCGCGATGCTGGCGCTGGCCTTCGTGATGGGCGTGCTGATCATCATCCCGATCGGCGGGGCGGACATGCCGGTGGTGGTGTCGATGCTCAACAGCTACTCGGGCTGGGCGGCTGCGGGCATCGGCTTCAGCCTGAACAACGCGATGCTGATCATCGCGGGCTCGCTGGTGGGCAGCTCGGGCGCGATCCTGAGCTACATCATGTGCAAGGCGATGAACCGCAGCTTCTTCAACGTGATCCTGGGCGGCTTCGGCGGCGAGGCGGTCACGGCGGGGGGCGGTGCCAAGGAGCAGCGGCCCGTGAAGAGCGGCAGCGCGGACGATGCGGCCTTCGTCCTGAGCAATGCCGAGACGGTGGTCATCGTGCCGGGCTACGGCCTGGCGGTGGCGCGCGCGCAGCACGCGGTCAAGGAGCTGGCGCAGAAGCTCACCGACAAGGGCATCACGGTGAAGTACGCGATCCACCCGGTGGCCGGGCGCATGCCGGGGCACATGAACGTGCTGCTGGCGGAGGCCGAGGTGCCCTACGACCAGGTGTTCGAGATGGAGGACATCAACGGCGAGTTCGGCCAGGCCGACGTGGCGATCATCCTGGGCGCGAACGACGTGGTGAACCCTGCCGCGCACACCAAGGGCAGCGCGATCTACGGCATGCCGATCCTGGAGGCCTACAAGGCCAAGACGGTGATCGTGAACAAGCGCTCCATGGCTGCGGGCTACGCGGGCCTGGACAACGAACTCTTCTACATGGACAAGACCATGATGGTCTTCGGCGACGCCAAGAAGGTCGTGGAAGACATGGGCAAGGCGATCGAGTAGGCCTTCGCCTGGAGACCGCAAGCGCCGCGTCGCGGCGCTTTCCTTTTTTCTGAAGTGGAGACAAGAACATGACGGACCGTCCCTGGCTCGCCAGCTATCCCCCCGGCGTCCCCGCCGACATCGATCCTTCGAGCTATGCCTCGCTGGTCGGTTTGATGGAGGAGAGCTTCTCGAAGTACGCCGATCGCACCGCCTACAGCTTCATGGGCAAGGAGGTGCGCTATGCGGAGGTCGATCGCCGCAGCCGCGACTTCGCGGCCTACCTGCAGGGCCTCGGCCTGGTCAAGGGCGACCGCGTGGCGGTGATGATGCCCAACTGCCTGCAGTACCCGATCGCGGTGGCCGGCATCCTGCGCGCGGGCCTGATCCTGGTGAACGTCAACCCGCTCTACACCGCGCGCGAACTCGAGCACCAGTTGCAGGACAGCGGTGCCACGACCATCGTGATCATGGAGAACTTCGCAGCGACGCTGCAGCACTGCCTCGCGTCCACCCCGATCCGCCACATCGTGCTCGGCGCGATGGGCGACCGGCTGGGCCTGCTCAAGGGCACGCTCGTCAACTACGTGGTGCGCAAGGTGAAGAAGCTGGTGCCGCCCTACGTCTTGCCGAGCGCGGTGCGCTTCAACAAGGCGCTGGGCGACGGCGGGCGGCGGGAACTGAAGGCTCCGGCCATCGGTCCCGACGACGTGGCGGTGCTGCAGTACACCGGCGGCACGACCGGCGTCGCCAAGGGCGCGGTGCTGCTGCATCGGAACGTGATCGCCAACGTGCTGCAGTCAGAGGCCTGGAACGCGCCCGCGATGAAGAAGGTGCCGGCCGGCGAGCAGCCGACCAGCGTCTGCGCACTGCCGCTGTATCACATCTTCGCGTTCACGGTGAACATGATGCTGGGCCTGCGCACCGGCGGCAAGGTGCTGCTGATCCCGAATCCGCGCGACCTCGCGGCCACGCTCAAGGAGCTGTCGAAGCACACCTTCCACAGCTTCCCCGCGGTCAACACGCTGTTCAACGGCCTGGCCAACCATCCCGACTTCGGCACCGTGAACTGGAAGAACCTCCAGGTCTCGGTCGGCGGCGGTATGGCGGTGCAGGGCGCCGTGGCCAAGCTCTGGCTCGAGAAGACGGGGTGCCCCATCTGCGAGGGCTACGGCCTGTCCGAGACTTCGCCCACGGTCAGCTGCAACCCGATCACCAGCACCGTCTACACCGGCACCATCGGCGTGCCCTTGCCGAGCACGCGCATGACGCTGCTCGACGACGACGGCCGCGAAGTGGCGCCCGGCGAACGCGGCGAAATCGCGATCAAGGGACCGCAGGTGATGGCCGGCTACTGGCAACGTGCCGACGAGACCGCCAAGGTCATGACGGACGACGGCTGGTTCAAGTCGGGCGACATCGGCGTCGTCGACGAGCGCGGTTTCTTCAAGATCGTCGACCGCAAGAAGGACATGATCCTGGTGTCGGGCTTCAACGTGTACCCGAACGAGATCGAGGACGTCGCGGCGCTGATTCCCGGCGTGCTCGAATGCGCGGCCGTCGGCGTGCCCGACGACAAGACCGGCGAGGCGGTCAAGCTGGTGATCGTGCGCAAGGACCCGTCGCTCACCGAAGAGCAGGTGCGTGCCTTCTGCCGCGAGAACCTCACCGGCTACAAGCGTCCGAAGGTCATCGAGTTCCGCACGGACATGCCCAAGACGCCGGTCGGCAAGATCCTGCGCCGCGAACTGCGCGACGCGAAGAAGTAAGGGCCGCACGATGCACGCAGCGGCGCCAATCGCCATCGTCGCGGCGATGCATGAAGAGCTGGCCGCGCTGCTCGAGCGCATGCCCGACGAGCGCAAGGTCACGGTCGCGGGCCGCGACTTCTGGCAGGGCCACCTGCACGGCCACGAAGTGATCGCGGTGCTCGCACGCATCGGCAAGGTGGCGGCGGCCACCACGGCCACGGTGCTGGCCGAGCGCTTCCGCGTCGGCCGCGTGGTCTTCACCGGCGTCGCGGGCGGCCTGGGCCCCGGCGTGCAGGTGGGCGACGTGGTGGTCGCCGACGCCTTCCTGCAGCACGACATGGACGCATCGCCGATCGCCCCGCGGTACGAGGTGCCGCTCTACGCGAAAAGCCGTTTCCCGGCCGATGCCGCGTTGGCTGCGGCGCTGCGCGAAGCCGCCCGCACGGCCTTGCCGCAGGCCCGCGTGCACCACGGGCTGGTGATCAGCGGCGACCGCTTCGTCTCCACCACGGCCGAGGCGCGCGCATTGCAATCCGAGTTGCCCGATGCGCTCGCGGTCGAAATGGAAGGCGCCGCCTTCGCCCAGGTCTGCCACGATTTCGACCTGCCTTTCGCGGCCGTCCGCACCATCTCCGACCGCGCCGACGACGCCGCGCACGGCGACTTCCTGGCATTCATCCGCACCGTCGCGAGCCCGTATTCGGCTGCGATCGTGGATGCGTTGCTAAGCGCGTTGCCCAAACCCCAACAGTAAAACGGCAGGGGCGGCCTTCACCAGAGACACCCTGGAACCGGCTTAGCCGGGCCAGCGGTGTCGCCCCCTCGAGGGAGGGCCCAGCCCTTCGGGGTGGTTCAAGTCTTCACCAGAGATGCCGCAGAACCGGCTTTGCCGGGCTGCTGGCATCGCCCCCTTGAGGGGGAGGGCGAAGCCCTCGGGGGTGATCCCGTCTTCACGTGTCTTCACCAGAGACACCCTGGAACCGGCTTAGCCGGGCCAGCGGTGTCGCCCCCTTGAGGGGGAGGGCGAAGCCCTCGGGGGTGGTCTACTTCAACCAGCCCCGGCGCCGGAAATACCACATCGGGACCAACGCACTCGCCACCATCAGCGCGATCGCATAGGCATAGCCGTAGGCCCAGTCGATCTCGGGCATGACGCGGAAGTTCATGCCGTAGACGCTCGCGATCAGCGTGGGCGGCAGCAGCGCGACGCTAGCCACCGAGAAGATCTTGATGGTCTTGTTCTGGTTGATGTTGATGAAGCCGACGGTCGCATCCATCAGGAAGTTGATCTTGTCGAACAGGAAGGCCGTGTGGTTGTCCAGCGATTCGATGTCGCGCAGGATCTGCCGCGCTTCCTCGAACTGCTCGGCGTTGAGCATCTTGCTGCGCATCATGAAGCTGACCGCGCGGCGCGTGTCCATCACGTTGCGGCGGATGCGCCCGTTCAAGTCTTCCTGGCGCGCGATGGCGCCCAGCACCTCGCCGGCCAGCTCGTCGCTCACGTTGCCCTCGAGCACCTTCTTGCCCGCGACCTCGAGCTCGTCGTAGATGTTCTCCAGCGTGTCGGCCGAGTACTCGGCGTCGGCGTCGAACAGCTTCAGCAGCACTTCCTTGGCGTCTTCGATCAGGCCCGGCGCGCGGCGTGCGCGCATGCGCAGCAGGCGGAACACCGGGATGTCCTCGTCATGGATCGAGAACAGCACGCCGCGGCTGCGCAGCTCGGCGTTGTGCTGGTTCAGGATGAAGGCCACGCGCACCGAGCGCGCGTTCTCTTCCTCGTCGATCAGGAAGTCGCTTCGAATGTGCAGTTCGCCGTTGTCTTCCTCGTAGAAGCGCGCCGATTCCTCGATGTCCTCGTCCATCGCGTCTTCGGGGATGGACAGGCCGTAGTACTGCTTGATCCAGCGCTTTTCCTCGACCGTCGGCGATTCGAGGTCGACCCAGATGGGCTGGAACTGTGACAGCTCTTCGAGGGCCTCGATCTCTTCCTGAACGAGGCGCCCATTGGCAAGCGTGAAGATGTTGAGCATGGCTCACTCCCGTGAAAAGGTCTTGCGGTTGGCGGCGGGAAGGGCGCTTTCAAGACCCTCGCCAACGACGCTCAGGAGGGAGTTGAAAGCTGCCGAGACGGATAGCTTTCCATGCGGGTCTCCGGGGTTGCAGTGAGGCGCGATTATGGCACTGCAGCATGACGTGCCGCGGCCGAGGGCTGGATGAACATCCAGTACAGTCGGGTCCCGATGCCCACCGCCGCACGTACCGCCTCCCCTGTCCCCGCCCCCCAGGCCGAGCGCCTGGCGGCCGCGCTCGCCACGCTCAACGAGGCGCAGCGCGCAGCGGTCGAGCATGGCGTGGGCGCCGCGATCGCCGATGCGCGGCCGCTGCTGGTGATCGCCGGTGCGGGTTCGGGCAAGACCAGCACGCTCGCGCACCGCGTGGCGCACCTGGTCGCGCAGGGCGTCGATCCGCAGCGCATCCTGCTGCTGACCTTTTCGCGCCGGGCCGCGCAGGAGATGTCGCGCCGCGCCGGCCAGGTGGCGGCGCAGGTGCTGGGGCTGCGCTCCGAGGCGGCGCCCGCGCTGCCCTGGGCCGGCACCTTCCACGGCATCGGCGCGCGCCTGCTGCGCGAGTACGCCGCCCACATCGGGCTGGCCGAAAACTTCAGCATCCACGACCGCGGCGACGCCGAGGACCTGATGGGCCTGGTGCGCCACGACCTCGGCTTCTCGACCACCGCGCGCCGCTTTCCGCAGAAGGGCACCTGCCTGTCGATCTACTCGCGCACCGTCAACACCTGCGGCGCGCTGGCGGAAGTGCTCGCGCATGCGTTCCCGTGGTGCGCCGAATGGGAAAGCGAGCTCAAGCGCCTGTTCGCCGGCTATGTCGAGGCCAAGCAGCAGCAGCACGCGCTCGACTACGACGACCTGCTGCTCTACTGGGCCGGCATGGTGGCCGAGCCCGCGCTGGCGGCGCTGATCGGCGAACGCTTCGACCACGTGCTGGTCGACGAATACCAGGACACCAACCGGCTGCAGGCCTCGATCCTGTGCGGGCTCAAGCCCGACGGGCGCGGCGTCACGGTGGTGGGCGACGACGCGCAGTCGATCTATTCCTTCCGCGGCGCCACGGTGCGCAACATCCTCGACTTCCCGGACCAGTTCTCGCAGGCCGCGCGCATCGTCACGCTGGAGCGCAACTACCGCTCGACGCAGCCCATCCTCGACGTCTCGAACGCGGTGATCGCCGCGGCCGCCGAGCGCCACGCCAAGACGCTCTGGACCGACAAGCCCTCGGCCGGTCGCCCGCAGCTGGTGCTGGTGCCCGACGAGGCGCAGCAGGCCCAGTGGGTGGCCAACCGCGTGCTCGCGCACCGCGAGGGCGGGCTGGCGCTCAAGTCGCAGGCCGTGCTGTTCCGCACCTCGTACCACAGCGCCGCGCTCGAGCTCGAACTCGCGCGGCGCAACATTCCCTTCGTCAAGTACGGCGGGCTCAAGTTCCTCGAGGCCGCGCACGTCAAGGACCTGCTCTCGGTGCTGCGTTTCGCGCAGAACCCGCGCAGCCGGATCGCGGGCTTCCGCGTCACGCAACTGATCCCCGGCATCGGCCCGGTCACGGCCGCGCGGCTGCTCGACGCGATGGATGGGGCGGCCGATCCGGCCGCGGCGGTGCAGGCCTTCGTGCCGCCCGCATCGGCGCTGGTCGAATGGGCGCGCTTCGCAGAAATCTATGCCGCGCTGCGCGCCCCCTCGCTCGCCTGGCCGGCCGACATGGAACTCGCGCTGCGCTGGTACCTGCCGCACCTCGAGCGCCTGCACGACGATGCGGGCGTGCGCCGTGGCGATGTCGAGCAGCTGGCCCGGCTGGCGGCCGGCTACGGCTCGCGCGAGCGCTTCCTGACCGAACTCACGCTGGACCCGCCCGAGGCCACCAGCGACCGTGCGGGCCCGCCGCTGCTCGACGAGGACTACCTGATCCTCTCGACCATCCATTCGGCCAAGGGGCAGGAATGGACCTCGGTGCACGTGCTCAACGTGGTCGACGGCTGCCTGCCGGCCGACGTGGCCCAGGGCGCGCAGGAGCTCGAGGAAGAGCGGCGCCTGCTCTACGTCGCGATGACGCGCGCCAAGGACCATCTGCACCTGCTGGTGCCGCAGCGCTTCTACGTCACGCAGCAGTCGGCCCGCGGCGACCGCCATCTCTATGCCGGGCGCAGCCGCTTCGTCACCGAGGCCGATGCGGCCCGCTTCGAGCAGGTCACCTGGCCGCCACCGCCGCCGCGCGCACCGCACACGCCACCCCCGGCCGCGACCATCGATCTGCTGGCGCGCATGCGGGCCAGCTGGCGCTGAAAGGCGTCGGCCACCCTGCCTGCAGAAGGGTCGTCCGGCCCCGAATCGGAGCGTTACCTTTGGTTCTCATCGGGTCGCAAGATGTTGCCTGTACTGCATCGGATGCTATTAATTTGGAAGCGCCCGCTGCACCGCTCGGCGGGCCGGGTCGGCGAGGGATTGCAATCGTTCCGCGGCTTGGGCATAGTGAATCGACCCCTTCAATTCTTTGCACATTTCTCTTCCCCTTCCCCTGTTTCCTTCCCCCCCGGTCGAAGCGCCAATCCCGGTGCCGCGGCCATTTTTCCCAACCGTCAATTCCAGGAGGTCATTCATGAATCTGACGATCAGCGGTCATCACCTCGACGTCACCCCTGCACTGCGCAGCTACGTCACCACCAAGCTGGACCGGATCACCCGGCACTTCGATCAGGTGGTCGATGTCAAGGTGCTCCTCACGGTGGAAAAGCAGAAGGAGAAGGAGCGCCGTCAGAAGGCGGAGTGCAACATCCACGTCAAGGGCAACGACATGTTTGCGGAGTCGAGCCACGCTGATCTCTATGCCGCCGTCGACGAGCTGGTCGACAAGCTCGACCGCCAGGTCGTGCGTCACAAGGACAAGCTCCAGGACCATCACCACGCAGCACCCAAGCGTCTGATGTAAGGTCCGATATAGACCTGTTCGGGCAAATACTCTTGCGGGCCACCTTCGGGTGGCTCTTTGCTTTTTACGGCAAGGGTGCATAATCGCCCCCGCCTCGACCCCACCCATGAATCGCCTCGCGTCCATCCTGCCGCCCGCTCAAGTCCTCGTGAGCGTTGACGCCACCAGCAAGAAACGTGCTTTCGAGGAAGCCGGCTTGCTGTTCGAAAACCTCCATGGCCTGGGTCGTGCCCTGATCACCGACAGCCTGTTCGCCCGCGAACGGCTCGGCTCGACCGGGCTCGGACACGGCGTGGCCATTCCGCACGGGCGCATCAAGGGCCTCAAGTCGCCCATGGCGGCCGTGTTCCAGCTGGCCGACCCCATCGGCTTCGATGCACCCGACGAGCAGCCTGTGGTGCTGCTGATCTTCCTGCTGGTGCCCGAAGCGGCCACCCAGAAGCACCTGGAGATCCTCTCGGAGATCGCCGAGCTGCTGAGCGACGCCGGCCTGCGCGAGCAGATCAAGTCCAGCACCGATGCGGCGGTGCTGCACGGGTTGATCGCGGGCTGGCAGTCGGCCCAGATCGCCTGAACTGTTGCGCGCTCCCAGGTTCCGCGACACTTCGTGTCGCTCCTCCCTCCCCCTGCCGGGGGCAACACCAGCAGACCGGCAAAGCCGGCTCTGCGGTGTTTCTGGCATAACGTGACTTTTCGTTTCACGAGTCGTCCATGAAACCCACCGTCATCAGCGCCGATGCGATGTTCGAGGAATTCCGCGGGCCGCTGCGCTGGGAGTGGCTGGCCGGGCTGGGTGCCTCGGAGCGCCAGTTCGACGCGGAAGTCATCAGCCGGGCGCAATCCGCGGCCGATCTGGTCGGCTACCTCAACTACATCCACCCGTACCGGGTCCAGATACTGGGCGCGCGCGAGATCGCGTACCTGACCCGCGGCACGCCCGAGGACTGCGAACGTCGCATCGCGCGCATCGTCACGCTGGAACCGCCGGTGCTGGTGCTGGCCGACGGCCAGGCCGCGCCGGACGAGCTGTTGGCGATCTGCGAGCGCGCACAGCTGCCGCTGTTCGCCACGCGCGACGGCTCGGCCTACGTGATCGACCTGCTGCGCGCCTACCTGTCCAAGCACTTCGCCGAACGCACCTCGATGCATGGCGTGTTCATGGACATCCTGGGGCTGGGCGTGATGATCACGGGCGAATCGGGCCTGGGCAAGAGCGAGCTCGGCCTGGAGCTGATCTCGCGCGGCAACGGCCTGGTGGCCGACGACGCGGTGGACCTGTTCCGCATCAACCAGAACACCATCGAGGGCCGCTGCCCCGAGCTGCTGCAGAACCTGCTGGAGGTGCGCGGCATCGGCCTGCTCGACATCCGCGCGATCTTCGGCGAGACCGCGGTGCGCCGGAAGATGCGGCTCAAGCTGATCGTGCACCTGGTGCGCCGCGACAGCTTCGAGCGCGACTACGAACGCATGCCTGCCGCGCCGCTGACCCAGGACGTGCTGGGCATCGCGGTGCGCAAGGTGATCATCCAGGTGGTGGCCGGGCGCAACATCGCGGTGCTGGTCGAGGCGGCGGTGCGCAATTCGATCCTGCAATTGCGGGGCATCGACACCTATGCCGACTTCGTCGCCCGCCACCACAAGGCCATGGAGTCAGCCCAGGACTGACCCTGCCTCAGCCTCATGCCAGGGACCCCGGCGGGGGTGGCGCAGCGACACGAAGTGCGCGCAGCCTGGGGGCGAGCCTATCTCCTGCTGACGCAGTCGCCGCACAGGCCGTACAGGGACATGGCGTGGTCCTGCAGGATCCAGCCCTTGTCCTTGGCGATCAATTGCTGGCGGCGTTCGATCTCGGCGTCGTAGAACTCCTCGACCTTGCCGCACGAGGTGCAGATCAGGTGGTCGTGGTGCGTGCCTTCGTTGAGCTCGTAGACCGCCTTGCCGCTCTCGAAGTGGCTGCGCTCCAGGATGCCGGCCTGTTCGAACTGCGTGAGCACCCGGTAGACAGTGGCCAGGCCGATGTCCGAGCGTTCGTTGAGCAGCACGCGAAAGACGTCTTCGGCCGTCATGTGGCGTTGGCCGCCGGTCTGGAAGATCTCGAGGATCTTCAGACGCGGCAGCGTGGCCTTGAGGCCGGTATTCTTGAGTTCGTCGATATTGCCCATGGTCGTTCCTCGCCAGCCGTGTGTGCGGCCGTCCGCAAAAAGGCCAGCCGCTACAATGGGTCGATCATATCGCTCCCCTTTTTCCCCATGCTTGCCAATTCCCAAAGCCGCCTGTGCCTACTGGCTGCCGCCGTCGTGGCGAGCGTGTCGCTCGGCGCCTGCAGCAGCGTTACCGACCGCACACGCGGCATGCTCTATGCCGTGACGCCCTACAAGGTCGAAGTGGTGCAGGGCAACTTCGTGTCCAAGGAACAGGTCGAGGCGCTCAAGCCCGGCATGTCGCGCCAGCAGGTGCGCGAGATCCTCGGCACTTCGCTGCTCACCGACGTGTTCCATTCCGATCGCTGGGACTACGTGTTCACGATCCGTCGCCAGGGCGTGGAGCCTCAGCAACGCCGTTTGACCCTGTTCTTCAAGGGTGAATTGCTCGAACGCTTCCAGGGCGACCCGATGCCCAGCGAGGAAGAGTTCGTGGCCGGCCTCGACGTGCGCAAGTTCAGCGGCAAGATTCCGCCGCTCGAGGCGACCGAGGAACAGCTCAACAAGGTGGCGCCCGCCAAGACCGATGCCGCGCCGGTGCCGCCCGCGCCACTGGCACCGCTGCCGCCGAGCTACCCGCCGCTGGAATCCGCGCGCTGAGGCGAACGCCGGCCACCGTGCCGGCTCTTGCGCTCACCGCGCCCCCGGGACGGCTCGCTCCGTCGTTCCCGAATTCTCTCGACTCTGCTGAAGGCTGAACCCGCGTGACCGAACTCTCCGCCCCGTCCTCCACTGCGCGTCGCATCGCGATCGCCGGCGCTTCCGGCCGCATGGGCCACATGCTGATCGAGGCCGTGCGCAACGCCGACGACCTCGCCCTGGCTGGCGCGCTCGACCGCGCCGAGAGCGAAGCGCTGGGCAGCGATGCCGCGGCCTTCCTGGGTTTCACCAGCGGCGTGCCGATCGTGGCCGACCTGCGTGCCGGCCTCCAGAACGCGCAGGTGCTGATCGACTTCACCCGCCCCGAAGGCACGCTGGCGCACCTGGCGGTGTGCCGCGAACTCGGCGTGCAGGCCGTGATCGGCACCACCGGCTTCAGCGAGGCCCAGAAGGCCGAGATCGCCGAGATCGCCAAGGACATCGCCATCGTGATGGCGCCCAACATGAGCGTGGGCGTCAACGTCACGCTCAAGCTGCTCGAGATGGCGGCCAAGGCACTCTCGACCGGCTACGACATCGAGATCATCGAGGCGCACCATCGCCACAAGGTCGATGCGCCCTCGGGCACCGCGCTCAAGATGGGCGAGGTCATCGCCGACGCCTTGGGCCGCGACCTCAAGGAATGCGCGGTGTACGCCCGCGAAGGCATCACCGGCGAGCGCGACCCTTCGACCATCGGCTTCTCGGCCATCCGCGGCGGCGACATCGTGGGCGACCACACCGTGCTGTTCGCCGGCACCGGTGAGCGCATCGAGATCACGCACAAGTCGTCCAGCCGCACGACCTACGCGCAAGGCAGCCTGCGCGCCGCGCGCTTCCTGGCCACGCAGAAGGCCGGGTTGTTCGACATGTTCGACGTGCTGGGCCTGAAGTAGGACATAGAGCAATGAGCGCAGCGCCGGGCCGCCCCAAGCAAGCTCGCACCGCAGCGCGCAGCGCGGAGGTTTTCCCATGAGCGTGCTGCAGCTGTTGACCCAGGGCGACGGCATCAGCCGCGCGGTGGCGACGCTGCTGCTCGCGATGTCCATGGCCAGCTGGATCGCGATCCTGCTCAAGGCGTGGCTGCTGCGCGGCGGCACGCGGGCGGTGCTGCGCAGCATCGCGGCCTTCTGGCAGTCGCCCACCCTGACCGAGGCCGAACGCAGCGTGGCCAGCTTCGACGCCACGCGGCTGGTGCTGCCGGCCGTCTCGGCCCTCAAGTCCCTCTCCGGCAATGCGCAAGGCGCCACGCTGGGCCAGGGCGGCGACCGCAACCAGCGCCTCACGCGCGCCCTGCGCGACGCCCTGCATGCCGCGCTGCGCCGGCTGCAGTCGGGCCAGATCCTGCTCGCCACCGTCGGCGCCACCGCGCCCTTCGTCGGGCTGCTGGGCACGGTCTGGGGCATTCACGGCGCGCTGGCGGGCATCGCGGGCCAGACGGGTGGCTTCACCATCGACAAGGTGGCCGGCCCGGTCGGCGAGGCGCTGATCATGACGGCCTTCGGCCTGGCGGTCGCGATCCCCGCCGTGCTGGCGTACAACGTGTTCGGCCGCGTGATCGGCCGCATCGAGGCCGAGCTCGAAGGCTTCGCGCACGACCTGCTGGGCCTGTTCGGCGAGCCCGCCGCGCCGGCCCCGCTGCCGCCCGCGCGGCCCATGCCCGTCTAGCGATTCGCGCCATGGCCTTCGGTCGCACCTCCCTGGGTTCCGCTGCCGGCGGCGGCGGGCGCGCCATGGGCGCGGGCGGCCAGCGCCCGATGTCGGACATCAACGTGACGCCCCTGGTCGACGTGATGCTGGTGCTGCTGGTGATCTTCATCATCACCGCACCGCTGATGGCCAGCGCGATCCGTCTCGACCTGCCGCGCACCGGCGCCGGCACCGCCAACGAGACGCCGAAGTTCGTCGGCCTGTCGGTCGATGCCAAGGGCCAGACTTTTTTGAACGACCAGCCGGTCACCGACGAGGAACTCGCGAGCCGCCTGGCCCAGGCCGCCGCCAGCGACCGCGGCACCGAAGTCCAGCTGCGCGCCGACCAGACCGTGCCCTACGGCCGCGTGGTGGTGCTCATGGGCATCGCGAACAAGGCGGGCTTGAACCGGATCGGCTTCGTGACCGAAGCGCCGACGGTCGAGAAGCCGCGCTGAGGTCTTTGTCTTGCTCCTTCCCCCTTTGGGGGAAGGTTGGGATGGGGGCCGCCCCCGCATTCGACGTTCTCGATGTGCAGGCGCTGTCGTGCCCCCACCCCAACCCTCCCCCAGCGGGGGAGGGAGGAAAACCTCAATCCAGGATCACGGGTTTCGTTTTCCAGATCTGGTGCGCGTACTCCGCGATGGTCCGGTCCGACGAGAACGCCCCCATGCCTGCCACGTTGAGGATCGCCATGCGGGTCCAGGCCTCGGGGTCGCGGTAGAGCGCATCGACGCGGGCCTGGGTCTCGACGTAGCTCGCGTAGTCGGCCAGCAGCAGGTACTGGTCGCCCCAGTTCACCAGCGTGTCGTAGATGCCCTGGTAGCGCGCGGGCTCGCCCGGCGAGAACTTGCCGTCGCGGATCGCATCGAGCACGCCCTGCAGTTCGGGGTTCGCGTCGTAGAAGCTGCGCGGCTGGTAGCCGTGCGCGCGGATGTCCGCCACCTCGGGCGTGGTGTTGCCGAAGATGAAGATGTTGTCGTCGCCGACGTTGTCCTTCATCTCGACGTTGGCGCCGTCCAGCGTGCCGATGGTGAGCGCGCCGTTGAGCGCGAACTTCATGTTGCCGGTGCCCGAGGCCTCGGTGCCGGCGGTGGAGATCTGCTCCGACAGATCGGCCGCGGGCATGATGACCTCGGCCAGGCTCACGCTGTAGTTCGGCAGGAACACCACCTTGAGCAGCTTGCCCACGCGCGGGTCGTTGTTGACCACCGCCGCCACGTCGTTGATCAGCCGGATCACCAGCTTGGCCGCGTGATAGGCCGAAGCCGCCTTGCCCGCGAACACCACCACGCGCGGCACCAGCTCGCTGGTCTGGCCGGCCTCGTGCGCGGCCACGATGCGCTGGTAGCGCGAGACCACGTGCAGCACGTTGAGCAGCTGGCGCTTGTACTCGTGGATGCGCTTGACCTGCACGTCGAACATCGCGTCGGTGTCGACCGTGATGGCCAGGTGCTGCTCGATCCAGTTGGCCAGCCGCAGCTTGTTCTCGCGCTTGGCATGGCGGAAGGCGCGCACGAAGGCCGGCTGCTGCGCCATCGGGCGCAGGGCTTCGAGCTGCGTCAGGTCGCGCCGCCAGCCGCGGCCGATGCGCTGGTCGAGCAGCGCCGCGAGCGACGGGTTGGCCTGCGCCAGCCAGCGCCGCGGCGTGACGCCGTTGGTCTTGTTGTTGAAGCGCTCCGGGAAAATGCGGTTGAAGTCCGCGAAGATCGATTGCTTCATGAGCTCCGAGTGCAGCCCCGACACGCCGTTGATCGAATGGCTCGCGAGCACCGCCACGTAGGCCATGCGCACGCGCCGCTCGCCGGTCTCGTCGATCAGCGACAGCCGGCGCAGCAGCTCGACGTCGTTGCCGAGCTTCTGCGTGACGGTGGCGAGGAAGCGCGCGTTCAGGTCGTAGAGGATCTGCAGGTGGCGCGGCAGGATGCGGCCCATCATCTCGACCGGCCAGGTCTCGAGCGCCTCGTGCATCAGCGTGTGGTTGGTGTAGCTGAACACCTTCTGCGTGTGGCCCCAGGCGGTGTCCCAGTCCAGGCCGTGCTCGTCGAGCAGCAGGCGCATCAGCTCGGGCACCGCGAGCACCGGATGGGTGTCGTTCAGGTGGATGCTGACCTTGTCGGGCAGGTCGTCGAAGGTCGTGTGGGTGCGCAGGTAGCGGCGCAGCAGGTCCTGCACGCTGGCGCTGACGAAGAAGTACTCCTGGTGCAGCCGCAGCTCGCGGCCCGAGGCCGTGGAGTCGTCGGGGTAGAGCACGCGCGAGACATTCTCCGAGTGGTTCTTGCTCTCCACCGCCTGCATGTAGTTGCCGCGGTTGAAGGCCGACAGGTCGATCTCCTCGGTGGCGCGCGCCGACCACAGCCGCAGCGTGTTGGTGGCCTGCGTGCCGTAGCCCGGGATGATGGTGTCGTAGGCCACGGCCAGCACGTCGTGCGTGTCGACCCAGTCGGCCGCGCTGCCGCCGTCGCGCTTCTGCACGTGGCCGCCGAAGCGCACCCGGTAGGTCACTTCGGGCCGCTGGAATTCCCAGGGGTTGCCGCGCGTGAGCCAGTAGTCGGGCGTCTCGACTTGCTGGCCGTTGACGATCTTCTGGCGGAACATGCCGTACTCGTAGCGGATGCCGTAGCCGAAGCCCGGCACGCCCAGCGTGGCCATCGAGTCGAGAAAGCAGGCCGCGAGCCGGCCCAGGCCGCCGTTGCCCAGCGCCGCATCGGGCTCGCGCTCGGCCAGCGCCGCGATGTCGACGCCGAAGTCGCTCAGCGCCTGCTTCACGATGTCCTGCAGCTCGAGCGCCAGCAGTGCGTTGGTGAAGGTGCGCCCGATCAGGAATTCCATCGACAGGTAGTACACGCGCTTGACGTCCTGCGCATAGCTCGCGCGCGTGGTGGCCATCCAGCGTTCGACCAGCTGGTCGCGCACCGCCAGCGCGGTGGCGTTGAGCCAGTCGTCGGGGCTGGCGGCGAACGGGTCCTTGCCGACCGCATAGATGAGCTTGTTGGCCACGGCGCGCTTGAAGGCGGCCACGTCGCGGTCGGGATGGTCGTAGGCAAATTCTTCGATCGTCATGGGTGGGTCGTCGTGTGGTGTGTGGATCGGGGAAGGTCAGGCGAGGGCTTGCTCGCAGACCGCGATGTAGTGCGCGGCGGCGGTCTGCCAGTCGGCGGGCTGCCGCATCGCGTGCGTGCGGACGCGGCGCCAGTCGGCCGGCCGGTGGTACAGCGCGAAGGCGCGGCGCAGCGCGCGGTCGAAGCCGGCGGCGTCGAAGTCGTCGAAGACGAAGCCGCTGGCGCTGCCGTCGGCCATGTTCTCGAGCGTGCAGTCGACCACCGTGTCGGCCAGGCCGCCCACGCGGTGCACCAGGGGCAGACTACCGTACTTGAGACCGTACATCTGCGTGAGACCACACGGCTCGAACATCGAAGGCACGAGCGTCACGTCGCCGGCGCCGAACAGGCGGTGCGCGAAGCCTTCGTCGTAGCCCAGTGTGGCATGCACCGATTGCGGCGCCGCGGCGGCGCGCGCGCGAAAAGCCTCCTCGAGCCAGCGCTCGCCGGTGCCCAGCAGCGCCAGCTGCCCGCCCTGCGCGAGCAGCGTGTCGATGGCGCCCAGCACCAGGTGCTGGCCCTTCTGTTCGGTGAGCCGGCTGACCATCACGAACAGCGGCGCGTCGGTCGCGACGGCCAGGCCCAGCGCCTGCTGCAGCGCGGCCTTGCACACCGCCTTGCCGCCCGGATGGCGCGCGTCGAAGGGCGTAGGCAGCAGCGCATCGTGGGCCGGGTTCCAGACCGCGTCGTCCACGCCGTTGAGGATGCCGCTCAGCACGCCGCTGCGCCCGCGCAGCAGGCCGTCGAGGCCGCAGCCCTGCGCCGGGGTCTGGATCTCTCGCGCATAGCTCGGGCTCACGGTGGTGAGCCGGTCGGAGAAGTACAGCCCGGCCTTCATGAACGACAGCTGGCCGTGGTATTCGAGCCCGTTCATGTGGAACGCGGCCGGCGGCAGGCCCAGGCCCGCGAACTCCCAGGGCGGGAACAGCCCCTGGTAGGCCAGGTTGTGGACCGTGAAGACGCTGCCCACGCGCGGGCCGTCCGTGGGGTCGAAGGCCAGGTAGGCGGGCGCGAGCGCCGCATGCCAGTCGTGCGCATGCACCACTTCGGGTCGCCAGGCCGGATCGAGGCCGCGCGCCAGCCGGGCCGCGGCCCAGCCCAGCAGCGCGAAGCGGCGCGCGTTGTCGGCGTAGGGCTGGCGCGCGGCGTCTTCGTAGGGGTTGCCCGGGCGGTCGTAGCGCGCGGGCGCATCGATCACATAGGCGTGCACGCTGCCGATGCGGCCGGCGCGCAGCACCGCGCGCTCGCCCCAGGGTGCGTCGAAGGCCGCCACCTCGGCGAGTCCACTGACGCCGGCCAGGATCGCAGGAAAACCCGGCAGCAGCACGCGCACGTCCTGCCCGGCCTGCGCCAGTGCCGCCGGCAGCGCACCGGCGACATCCGCCAGCCCGCCGGTCTTGAGAAGGGGAAAGAACTCGGCGCTGACCTGCAGGATGCGCATCAGTGCGGTGCCTCGGCGAGCCGCTGCAGCATCTCGCGCGTGATCAGCACCACGCCGGTCTCCGTGCGCTCGAAGCGGGCCGCGTCCGCGACCGGGTCCTCGCCCACCACCATGCCTTCGGGGATCACGCAGGCGCGGTCGACCACCACCTTCGAGAGCCGCGCATGGCGGCCGACCTCGACGTCGGGCAGCAGCACGGCCTCGCGCACTTCGCAGAAGGAGTGGATGCGCACGCCCGAGAACAGCACCGAGCTGCTCACCTTGGACCCCGAGACGATGCAGCCACCCGACACGATGGTGTTGACCGTGATGCCGGGCTGGCCGTTATGGTCGAGCACGAACTTGGCCGGCGGCAGCTGCCGCTGGTAGGTCCAGATGGGCCAGTCGGTGTCATAGATGTCGAGCTCCGGGGTGATGGACGCCAGATCGAGGTTCGCCGCCCAGAATGCATCAATCGTGCCGACGTCGCGCCAGTACACCGGCGCCTCGGGCCCGCGCGCGCCGCGCGTCACGCACGACAGGCTGAACGGGTGCGCGAGCGCACGGCCCTGGGCGACGGCGCGCGGGATGATGTCCTTGCCGAAGTCGTGGCTCGAGTCGGGGTTGACGGCGTCCTCCTCGAGCAGCTGGTAGAGGTATTCGGAATCGAACACGTAGATGCCCATGCTCGCGAGCGCCAGGTCGGGGTGGCCGGGCATGGCGGGCGGATCGGCCGGCTTCTCGAGGAATTCGGTGACGGTGCGGTCGTCGGTGATCGCCATCACGCCGAAGGCCGAGGCCTCATGGCGCGGCACCTCGATGCAGCCGACCGTGCAGCCCAGGCCGCGCTCGGCATGGTCCTTGACCATGATCGAGTAGTCCATCTTGTAGATGTGGTCGCCGGCCAGCACCACCACATAGTCGTGCGGGGTGGAGCGGGTCTGGATGATGTCGAGGTTCTGAAACACGGCATCGGCCGTGCCGCGGTACCAGTGCTCGTCGCCCACGCGCTGCTGGGCCGGCAGCACGTCGACCATCTCGTTGAGTTCGGCGCGCAGGAAGCTCCAGCCGCGCTGCAGGTGGCGCATCAGCGAGTGCGACTTGTACTGCGTGACCACCGCCATGCGGCGGATGCCGGAGTTCAGGCAGTTCGACAGCGCGAAGTCGATGATGCGGAACTTGCCGCCGAAATACACGGCCGGCTTGGCGCGCCGGTCGGTCAGCTGCTTGAGTCGCGAGCCCCGGCCGCCGGCCAGCACCAGGGCGATGGTGCGGCGAACCAGTTGATGGGCCTGCAAGGGTTGGATTTTGGCGTTCTCGGTCATGCGGCTTGTCTCCCGTTGTTGTGGGTCATTTCAGCGTAGCACCGGGGGCTTCGTCGCGCACCCTTTGCGCCAGCCACAGGGTGGCGGGCGACAAGGTTTCTTCGCGGCGCAGCAGCCGGTGGGGCCGGTCGTCGTCTTCGCTGGCCAGCCGGCGCCACCAGGTGCCGGGCGGCAACGCGAAGTCGACGGCCTCGGTCCCGGCCTGGATGAGCACGAGCCATGCCACGTCCTGCGCGGGTGCATCGAACAGCACCATCAGCGCGGGCCGGTCGCCGCGTTCCCAGTCGGCCGGCGTCATCGGCAGGCCTTCCGGCGTGAGCCAGCGCAGGCCCGACGGCGCACCGTCCGCGGGCCACCAGGCCGCGCTGCGCAGCGGCACCGCCTCGCGCCGCAGCGCCAGCACCTGCGTCACGAAGCGCTGCAGCGACGTGTCGGCATGCGTCCAGTCCAGCCAGGTCGTCTCGTTGTCCTGGCAATAGGCGTTGTTGTTGCCCGCCTGCGTGTGGCCGATCTCGTCGCCCGCCAGCAGCATCGGCGTGCCCTGTGACAGCAGCAAGGCGGCGAGCAACACGCGCTGCAGGCGCGCGCGCCCGGCCCGCACGGCGGCATCGTCGGTCTCGCCTTCGACGCCGCCGTTGCGGCTCAGGTTGTGGCCGCTGCCGTCGCGGTTGTCTTCGCCGTTGGCCAGGTTGTGACGCTCGGTATAGCTCACGAGGTCACGCAGCGTGAAGCCGTCGTGCGCGGTCACGAAATTCACGCTGGCCGTGGGCGCGCGGCCGTCGTGGCGGAACTCGCCGCTGGACGCGGTGAAGCGGTGCGCGAAATCGCCCAGGCCCGCGCCATGGCCCAGCCAGAAGCTGCGCTGCGTGTCGCGGAAACGGTCGTTCCATTCGAGCCAGCCGGGCGGGAACTCGCCCAGCCGGTAGCCGCCTGGGCCGATGTCCCAGGGCTCGGCGATCAGCAGCGCACGCGACAGCACCGGGTCCTGCGCCAGCGCGGCCAGCAGCGGGGCGCGGGCGTCGAAGTCGCCGCCGCCGCGCCGCGCCAGCACCGGCGCGAGATCGAAGCGGAAGCCGTCGACGCCCAGCGCCGTGACCCAGTGGCGCAGGCTGTCCATCGCGAGCTGCACCACGCGCGGCTCGGCGAAGTTCAGGCAGTTGCCGCAGCCGGTCCAGTTCTCGTACAGCGCGCGGTCGTCGGCGCGCAGGTGGTAGTAGAGCGCGTTGTCGATGCCGCGCAGCGACAGCGTGGGGCCCGACTCGTCGGTCTCGGCGCTGTGGTTGTAGACCACGTCGATCACCAGCTCCATGCCGCGTGCGTGCACCGCGTCGGCCAGCGCGCGGAACTCCGAACTCGGCGTGCTGCCGGGCCGGCCGCTCCAGTAGCGTGCCTCGGGTGCGAACCAGCCGATGGGGGTGTAGCCCCAGTAGTTGCTGAGCCCCATCTTCAGCAGCCGCTCCTCGTCGGCGCGGTGCTGCACCGGCATCAGGCTCAGCGTGGTGATGCCCAGGCCCTGCAGGTGGTCGAGCACGGCCGGCTCGGCCAGGCCGGCGTAGCTGCCGCGCAGCGCGGGGGGCACGGCCGGATGCCGCATCGTCTGGCCGCGCACGTGCAGCTCGCAGAGCACG
Organism: Variovorax frigidus; assembly: GCF_051216515.1. Classification (NCBI taxonomy): domain Bacteria; kingdom Pseudomonadati; phylum Pseudomonadota; class Betaproteobacteria; order Burkholderiales; family Comamonadaceae; genus Variovorax; species Variovorax frigidus. The sequence continues at coordinate 367,077 of NZ_JBPJZF010000007.1, read as the reverse complement.
CGCTCGGCCGCGGCGACGCGGGGGCGCGCCACGTTCAAGGGGCCGGGGGCCGCCGTCACGCGGGCCTTGAGCGCGACCGCGCCGTTGTCGCGGCCGTCGCGCTGCGCGGGCTGGCCGGGCACATGGCCGAGGAACAGGTCGCTGCCGTCGTAGCGGCCGACGATCTCGCGTGCGTACGGGTCGAGCAGCAGCTTGGCCGGGTTGAAGCGCTGGCCCGCGTGCGGCGCCCAGGGGCCGTGGACGCGATACCCGTAGACCAGGCCGGGCTGCGCGCCCGCGAAATGGCCGTGCCAGACACCGTCGGTGCAGGCCGGCAGCGGCAGGCGCTGCTGCTCGTGGCGGCCGCCGGCATCGAACAGGCACAGCTCGACCCGCGTGGCGCGTGGCGCCGCGAGCGCGAAGTTCAGGCCCTGCGGGCCGGCTGTCGCGCCCAGGGGGAAGGGGAGGCCTGCGGTCAGCATGTCGGGGGTCGGTCGTTTCATTGTGCATGCGAAAACCGCGCCAGATCCGCGCCAAGCCCCGCGTTACAGGCCGAGCGCCTGACAGCCGCGATAATCCGCGTTCCCCCGGCCGACCGAGCGCCGGGCTGTTGCCAAAGCCTCATGAACCCCAGCTACCAACCCGCCGACGTCGAATCCGCTGCCCAGTCCCACTGGACCGCGGCCGACGCCTACCGTGTCGTCGAGAACCTGCGCGATGCGCGCGGCGATCTCAAGAAGAAGTACTACGCCTGCTCGATGCTGCCTTACCCCAGCGGCAAGCTGCACATGGGGCACGTGCGCAACTACACGATCAACGACATGCTGGTGCGCTACCTGCGCATGTCGGGCTACAACGTGCTCATGCCCATGGGCTGGGACGCCTTCGGCCTGCCGGCCGAGAACGCGGCGCTCAAGAACGGCGTGCCGCCGGCCAAGTGGACCTACGAGAACATCGCCTACATGAAGGGCCAGCTCCAGGCCATGGGGCTGGCGATCGACTGGAGCCGCGAGATCGCGACCTGCGATCCGAGCTACTACAAGTGGAACCAGTGGCTGTTCCTGAAGATGCTCGAGAAGGGCATCGCCTACCGCAAGACCCAGGTCGTGAACTGGGACCCGGTCGACATGACCGTGCTGGCCAACGAGCAGGTGATCGACGGCAAGGGCTGGCGCACCGGTGCCACGGTCGAGCGGCGCGAGATCCCCGGCTACTACCTGAAGATCAGCGACTACGCGCCCGAACTGCTCGAGCACACCCAGCACAAGCTGCCGGGCTGGCCCGAGCGCGTGAAGCTGATGCAGGAAAACTGGATCGGCAAGAGCGAAGGCGTGCGCTTCGCCTTCACGCACGACATCCGGGGTGCGGACGGCAAGCCGATCCAGGACGGCCGCATGTACGTCTTCACGACGCGCGCCGACACCATCATGGGCGTGACCTTCTGCGCGGTCGCGCCCGAGCATCCGCTGGCCGCGCACGCGGCCAAGGCCGACCCGAAGGTCGCCGCCTTCATCGAAGAGTGCAAGAACGGCGGCACCACCGAGGCCGAGCTCGCCACGCAGGAAAAGAAGGGCGTGCCCACGGGCCTGACCGTCACGCACCCGATCACCGACGAGCAGGTGCCGGTGTGGGTCGGCAACTACGTGCTGATGAGCTACGGCGACGGCGCGGTGATGGGCGTGCCCGCGCACGACGAGCGCGACTTCGCGTTCGCCAACAAGTACGACATCGAGATCATCCAGGTCGTGCTGGTGGACGACGAGCCGCACTTCGACTATCACAAGTGGCAGGACTGGTACGGCGACAAGCAGCGCGGCGTGACCATCAACTCCGACAACTTCAGCGGCATGACCCACAAGGAGGCCGTGGCCGCCGTGGCGCATGCGCTGGGCCAGAAGGGCCTGGGCGAGCTGCAGACCACCTGGCGCCTGCGCGACTGGGGCGTGAGCCGCCAGCGCTACTGGGGCACGCCGATCCCGATCATCCATTGCGAAGAACACGGCGCGGTGCCGGTGCCCGAGAAGGACCTGCCGGTGGTGCTGCCCACCGACTGCGTGCCCGACGGCTCGGGCAACCCGCTGCACAAACACGAAGGCTTCCATGCCGGCGTGGTGTGCCCGGTGTGCGGCAAGCCCGCGCGCCGCGAGACCGACACGATGGACACCTTCGTCGATTCGTCCTGGTACTTCATGCGCTACTGCGACCCGAAGAACGACCAGGCGATGGTCGGCGAGGGCGCGGCCTACTGGATGCCGATGGACCAGTACATCGGCGGCATCGAGCACGCGATCCTGCACCTGCTGTACGCGCGCTTCTGGACCAAGGTCATGCGCGACCTGGGCCTGGTGAAGGTCGACGAGCCCTTCGCCAAGCTGCTCACGCAGGGCATGGTGCTCAACCACATCTACTTCCGGCGCGGTGCGTCGGGCGGCAAGAACTACTTCCCGCCGCTCGAGGTCACGCCGGTGCTCGACGCGCAGGGCCGCATCGTCGGCGGCACGCTGGCCGACGGTTCGTCGGTCGAGTACGGCGGCGTGGGCAAGATGGGCAAGAGCGAGCGCAACGGCGTCGATCCGCAGGACCTGATCGAGCGCTACGGCGCCGACACCGCGCGGCTCTACACCATGTTCACCGCACCGCCCGAGGCCACGCTGGAATGGAACGACGCGGCGGTCGAGGGCAGCTCGCGCTTCCTGCGCCGGGTCTGGAACTTCGGTGCCGCGCAGCATGCCTTCGATGCCGGCGCGGGCCGGCCCGGCGCCTCAGCCGACTTCGGCAAGGAAGCCAAGGCGCTGCGCCGCGAGGTGCACAGCGTGCTGCGCCAGGTCGACTACGACTACCAGCGCATGCAATACAACACGGTGGTGTCGGGCGCGATGAAGCTGCTCAACGCCCTCGAAGGCTTCAAGCCGACCGGCGACGCCGGCGACCGTGTCGTGCTGCGCGAAGGTTTCGGCATCCTGCTGCGCGTGCTGTACCCGGCCACGCCGCACATCGCGCACCAGCTGTGGCAGCAGCTCGGCTACGACCAGGCCTTCGGCGATCTGCTCGACGCCCCCTGGCCGGCGGTCGACGCCGCCGCGCTGGTGCAGGACGAGATCGAGCTCATGCTGCAGATCAACGGCAAGCTGCGCGGCAAGGTGGTGGTGCCCGCGGGCGCCTCGAAGACCGAGATCGAGGCGCTGGCGCTGGCCAGCGACGATTTCGTGCTGCACGCGGCGGGCGCTCCGCCCAAGCGCGTGATCGTGGTCCCGGGCCGGCTCGTCAACGTGGTGCTCTGATCGCATGAAACAACCTCAGCCTTCACGCCGCCTGTTCCTGGCATCTGCCGCTGCCGTGACCGTGCTGGTCACGCTGGCCGGTTGCGGCTTCGAATTGCGCAAGGCGCCGATCTTCGCGTTCAAGAGCATCGCGGTGCCGGGCAACTCGGCCTTCATCAACTACCTGCGCCGCAACCTCGCGGCCGCCGGCACGGTCGAACTCATCCCGGCGGCGCGTGCGTCCGAGGCCGAAGCGGTGCTCGACATCCTCGGCGAGAACCGCGACCGCGTGGTGCTCGCGACCAACGCGGCCGGCGAAGTGCGCGAACTCGAGTTGCGGCTCACGATCCGTTTCCGCCTGCGCACGCCGGCCGGCAAGGAACTGCTGGTGACCGAAATCTCGCAGAAGCGCGACCTGACCTACAACGAGTCCAGTGCACTCGCCAAGGACGCCGAGGCCGAGCTGCTGTTCCGCGACATGCAGAACGACGTGGCGCAGCAGATGCTGCGCCGCATCGCCGCGGTCAAGGCGCTCTAGCGCGCATGCAGCTCGCGGCCGCCCAACTCCAGGCGCACCTCGCGAAGGGGCTGCGCTCGCTCTACACGATCCACGGCGACGAGCCGCTGCTCGCGCAGGAGGCGGCCGACGCCATCCGTGCGACCGCCCGCACGCAGGGCTACACCGAGCGCAGTTCGTACACCGTGGCCGGCGCGCACTTCGACTGGAGCGCGGTGCTGGCCGCGGGCGGTTCGCTCTCGCTGTTCGCCGACCGGCAGATCGTGGAGATCCGCATTCCGTCGGGCAAGCCGGGCAAGGACGGCAGCGTGGCGCTGCAGCAGATCGCCGAGGCCGCGCAGGGCAACGACAGCACGCTCACGCTGGTGATTCTGCCCAAGCTCGACCGCGCGACGCGCACCGGCGCCTGGTTCTCGGCGCTCGAGAACCACGGCGCGAGCCTGCAGGTCGACCCGGTCGAACGCGCGGCGCTGCCGCAATGGATCGCGCAGCGCCTGGCGCTGCAGGGCCAGCGCGTGAAGGCCGGCGAGGAAGGCCAGCGCACGCTGCAGTTCTTCGCCGACCGCGTCGAAGGCAACCTGCTGGCCGCGCACCAGGAAATCCAGAAGCTCGCGCTGCTGCACCCGGCGGGCGAACTCGGCTGGGAGCAGGTCGAGGGCGCGGTCAACAACGTGGCGCGCTACGACGTGTTCAAGCTGTCGGAGGCCGTGCTGGCCGGCAACCCGGTGCGCGTGGCGCGCATGCTCGACGGCCTGCGTGCCGAGGGCGAGGCCGAGGTGCTGGTGCACTACACGCTGGCCGAGGACATCCGCGCGCTCAAGCGCGTGAAGGACGCGATGGGCGCGGGCCGTCCGCTGCCCATGGCGCTGCGCGAGAACCGCATCTGGGGTGCGCGCGAGCAGGCCTTCGAGCGCGCGCTGCCGCGGCTCGACGACCGCGCGCTGGCGCGGCTGCTCAAGGCCGCGCACACCGTCGACGGCATCGTCAAGGGCCTGCGCCAGCCCGACTGGCCGGCCAGTGGCTGGCAGGCGCTGCAGCGGCTCGCGCTGATGCTGTGCCGCGCCTGCATGGCGCCCGACGCCGCCGCGCGCCGCGCCTGAATGTCCTTGCCGGTCCGCGCGCCGGGACGGAGTGGGAAAATGCGGCGATGAATGCTCTGAACGTCAACGAATACGTCCAAACCCTGGGCCTGCAAGCCAAAACCGCCTCCGCACTGATGGCGCGCGCCGATGCGGCCGTCAAGAACAAGGCGCTCAAGGCGCTGGCCCGCCTGCTGCGCGAAGGCGCGGCCGCGCTGGCACCGGCCAATGCCCGCGATGTCGAGCGCGCTACCGCGGCCGGCCTGTCGGCCCCGATGGTCGACCGGCTCAAGCTCACGCCCAAGGTCATCGAGACCGTGGCCCTGGGTTGCGAGCAGCTGGCCGCCATGCCCGACGTGATCGGCGAAATCATCGGCATGAAGCAGCAGCCCAGCGGCATCCGCGTGGGCCAGATGCGGGTGCCGATCGGCGTCTTCGGCATGATCTACGAGAGCCGGCCCAACGTGACCATCGAGGCCGCGAGCCTGGCGATCAAGAGCGGCAACGCGGCCATCCTGCGCGGCGGCTCGGAGGCCATCGAGTCGAACAAGGCGCTGGCGGCGCTGGTGTCGGCGGCACTGGCCGAGGCCGGCCTGCCGGTCGAGGCGGTGCAGCTGGTGCAGACCACCGACCGCGAGGCCGTGGGCCAGCTGATCGCCATGCCCGAGTTCGTCGACGTGATCATCCCGCGCGGCGGCAAGGGCCTGATCGAGCGCATCAGCCGCGACGCCAAGGTGCCGGTCATCAAGCACCTCGACGGCAACTGCCATGTGTACGTCGACGACAGCGCTTCGCTCGACATGGCGGTCAAGGTGGTCGACAACGCCAAGACCCAGAAATACAGCCCCTGCAACGCGGCCGAGGGGCTGCTGGTGGCGGCCTCGGTGGCCGACCTGTTCCTGCCCGAGATCGGCGCGGTGTTCGCGGCCAAGGGCGTCGAGATGCGCTGCGACCCGGTCGCGGCGCGGATCCTGCGGGCCGACGACGCCTTGCACGGCGGCCACGCGACCATCGTCGATGCGGTCGAGTCCGACTGGTCGGAGGAATACCTCGCGGCCGTGATCAGCATCAAGGTGGTCGAAGGCATCGACGAGGCCATCGCCCACATCAACCGCTATTCGAGCCACCATACCGACGCGATCCTCACGCGCGACCACATCAACGCCCAGCGCTTCCTGCGCGAGGTCGATTCGGCCAGCGTGATGGTGAACGCGAGCACACGCTTCGCCGATGGCTTCGAGTTCGGGCTGGGCGCCGAAATCGGCATCAGCACCGACAAGTTCCATGCGCGCGGGCCGGTCGGCATCGAAGGGTTGACCTCGCTCAAATACGTGGTGCTGGGTCAGGGTGAAGTCAGGAGCTGAGCCGCACCCTCGGCCAGTCCGCATCGCATCGCCCCCTTATTCAGGGGGCTTTTCGTTTCTGGCAGCGTTTTTTTGGCTTGTCATCTGGCCCGGTGGCCCCAAATCCTACAATTCCACTCCACCTTTCCGCTGAACGCACACAAGGCCGCCGCATGGTCCCCCACCTCGTCACCGCCCTGACCGGCCCCATCAACGAACTCGAACAACGCGTTCTCGACTCCACCCCGGCCATCGAGCGCTGGTTCCGGCTGGAATGGATGGAGCACACGCCGCCGTTCTACAGCTCGGTCGACATCCGCAACGCGGGCTTCAAGCTGGCACCGGTCGACACCAACCTGTTTCCCGGCGGCTGGAACAACCTGACGCAGCAGATGCTGCCGCTGGCGGTGCAGGCGGCCCAGGCCGCCATCGAGAAGATCTGTCCGGAAGCACGCAACCTGCTGGTCATTCCGGAAAACCACTCGCGCAACACCTTCTACCTGGCCAACATCGCCCAACTGGTGCGCATCTTCCACATGGCCGGGCTCAACGTGCGCGTGGGCTCGATCGATCCGGCGATCAAGTCGCCCAAGACCATCGAGCTGCCCAATGGCGACACGGTCACGCTCGAGCCCGTGGTGCGCACCAAGCGCCGCCTGGGCATCAAGAACTTCGATCCCTGCACCATCCTGCTGAACAACGACCTGTCGGCCGGCGCCCCGGGCATTTTGGAAGACCTGCACGAGCAGTACCTGCTGCCGCCGGTGCACGCGGGCTGGTCGGTGCGGCGCAAGAGCAACCACTTCCGCAGCTACGAGGAAGTGTCCAAGCGCTTCGGCAAGCTGCTGGGCATCGACCCCTGGCTGATCAACCCGATGTCCAGCCGCGCCGCGGGCGTGAACCTGGGCGAGGGCGTGGGGGTCGACGTGGTCACCAGCCATGTCGACGCGATGCTGACCAAGGTGCGCCGCAAGTACAAGGAATACGGCATCAACGAGAAGCCCTTCGTGATCGTCAAGGCCGACAGCGGCCCGGGCGGCACGAGCGTGATGACGGTGCGCGACGCCAAGGAAGTGCTGGGCCTGAGCCAGCAGGCCCACAGCCGGACCAGCCCGGGGCGCGCCGGCCAGGAGCTCGAGGACCTGATCATCCAGGAGGGCGTGCTGACCAACGAGCGCGTCCACGAGGGCGTGGCCGAGCCGGTCGTCTACATGATGGACCGCTACGTGGTGGGCGGTTTCTACCGCGTGCACGCCGACCGTGGCAGCGACGAAAGCCTCAAGTCGCCCGGCGCGAGCTTCGTTCCGTTGGCTTTTTCCGACAGTGCGCACCTGCCGCAACCGGGCGCCAAGCCGGGCGCCAGCGCCCCCAATCGCTTCTACATGTATGGCGTGATCGGCCGTCTGGCCATGGTGGCGGCCAGCTACGAACTCGAGGCGACCGACCCGGACGCCGAGGTCTACGAGTAACGACGTCGCTGCCGTGTCTTTGCGGAGACCGGCGGCAACGGCAGAATAGCGGTCCCACAGCAACGGAATTACCAGGTCGGCGTTGAGCGGTGCGCGTCATCACGATGCGCGCCGTCGTCCCAGGAGGGGTGTGATGCTCACACCGCTTCGCCTGTTCCATCGACCTCGTGTCCGCTCCTAAAACGTCCTCCGCCGCGCTCGTGCTCGGTGCCATCGGCATCGTCTACGGCGACATCGGCACCAGCGTCCTCTACGCCATCAAGGAAATCTTCGGGCACGGCCACGTGCCGTTCACGGTCGAGAACGTGTACGGCATGCTCTCGATGATCTTCTGGACGATGACCGTCATCGTCTCCCTCAAGTACGTGGTGCTGGTGCTGCGTGCCGACAACGAAGGCGAGGGCGGCCTGGTCGCGATGCTGGCGCTGGCGTCGCGCGCCGTGGTCGACCGGCCCAAGCTGCGCAACGTGCTGCTGGCCATCGGCATCTTCGGCACGGCGCTGTTCTATGGCGATGGCGTCATCACCCCGGCGATCTCGGTGCTGTCGGCGGTCGAGGGCCTGGAAGTGATCTCGCCGCACTTCAAGGGCTACGTGATCCCGATCACGCTGATCGTGCTGTTCTGCCTGTTCGCCGTGCAGAAGCGCGGCACCGCGGGCATCGGCAAGTTCTTCGGACCGATCACCTTGGCCTGGTTCCTGGTGCTGGCGCTGCTGGGCATCTCGCAGATCGTTACCCACCCCGAGATCCTCGCGGCGGTGAGTCCGCACTACATGGCGCGCTTCGTCTGGGACAACCCCGGCATCAGCTTCATCGTGCTCGGCGCCGTGGTACTGTGCGTGACCGGCGCCGAGGCGCTTTACGCGGACATGGGCCACTTCGGCAAGCGGCCGATCCGCATCGCCTGGTTCTCGGTGGTCATGCCCTGCCTGGTGCTCAACTACTTCGGCCAGGGCGCGCTGCTGCTGGGCGACCCGAGCGCGGTCACCAACCCCTTCTTCCGCATGGCGCCCGAGTGGGCGCTGGTGCCGCTGGTGGTGATGGCCACGGCGGCCACCGTGATCGCCTCGCAGGCCATGCTGACCGGCGCCTTCAGCGTCACGCGCCAGGTGATCCAGCTGGGCTACCTGCCGCGCCTGCACATCGAGCACACCAGCGCGCGTTCGGCCGGCCAGATCTACATCCCCTTCGTCAACTGGGCGCTGTTCGTCACCATCGTGCTGGCCGTCGTGATGTTCCGCAACTCCAGCAACCTGGCCGCGGCCTACGGCATCGCGGTCACGACCGACATGCTGATCACCACGGTGCTGACCTTCTTCGTGATCCGCTTCGCCTGGAAGCTGCCGCTGCTGCTGTGCATCGGCGCCACCGCGATCTTCTTCGTGATCGACTTCGCCTTCTTCGCATCGAACCTGCTCAAGCTGCCGCAGGGCGGGTGGTTCACCGTGATGATCGGCCTGGCCGTCTTCACGCTCATGATCACCTGGAAGGAAGGCCGCCGGCTCATGGGCGAGACCCAGCGCGCCGATGCGATCGATCTGCGCAGCTTCCTCGGTGCGGTCTTCGTGAGCCCCCCCGCGCGGGTCGAGGGCACGGCCGTCTTCCTCACGGCCGAGCCCGGCAGCGTGCCCAACGCGCTGCTGCACAACCTCAAGCACAACAAGGTGCTGCACGAGCAGAACCTGTTCGTCACGGTGCGCAACCATGAGGTGCCCTGGATCCCGATGGACAAGCGCATCGAGATGGAGCCGCTGGGCCACCACTGCTGGCAGGTGATCGTGAACTACGGCTTCAAGAACGACATCGACCTGCCGCGCGCGCTCGAGAACGCGCGCCTGCGCGGCTGCCAGCTCGAGCCCATGACCACCAGCTACTTCCTCTCGCGCGACGTCGTGATCCCCACGCTGGGCAGCGGCATGGCACCCTGGCGCGAGAAGCTGTTCGCGCAGATGCACCACAGCGCGAGCGGGGCGGCGAACTTCCTCAATCTGCCGAACAACGCGGTGGTGGAGTTGGGGTCGAAGATCGAGATCTAGCTCGTCCTGTCGGGCTTGGGCATGGCCCCGCGGTGCATGCGCCAAGGCAAGGTGTGGCTGTCGCGCCGTGGAGGTTCATTGCGTGCAAGTCACATTGCGTCGTGTACAAGCCACCGATCAGAAATTCCTGAGTTTTCGAGCCGCCTTCGCGTCCCGGGCCGTTATCTTTCGGTCATCTGAAACGAAGAGTTCGGCATGGGAGGCAAAAGATGACGGTCGAGAAGACAGTGCTGCCGGAAGCGACGGCAGGCCGGGGTGCAGGTGGCGCGGCCAGTGAACCGCGTGCCGCGCGCGCTTCCAACCGCCCGCAGCGCATCCTGAGAAAGCGCATCGCTGCCGGCTGCGCCATCGTGCTGCAGTTGGCCGCGTTGGCGCCAGCCCAGGCCAAGTGGATCGAGGAGCAGATGGACCTGCCCGTCCAGGTCAGCGACAGCTACGGCAAGACGATCGCGCAGTCCATCAAACTCACGCTCTTTCGGGACGACCGCAACCCCACACCCGCGCCCGTGCTGGTGTTAAACCATGGCCGTTCGGCGGAGGCCTCCGAACGTGCCGCGATGGGCCGCGCGACATACCTCAAGGCTTCGCGCTACTTCGTGGCGCAGGGCTTCATCGTGGCTGTGCCGACCCGCATCGGCTACGGCGACACGGGAGGCGAGGACGTCGAAGACACCGGCAACTGCAGCACCAAGCGCTACGAACCCGGCTATGCCGTCGCCCTCGCGCAGACCGTGGCAGTTCTCGATGCCGTCCGCAGTCGGCCTGATGCGGATCGGGAACGCGCCGTCATCGCGGGTCAATCGTTCGGTGGTACCACGGCCATTGCGGCAGCAGCGCAGCGCCTCCCGGGCGTCGTGGCGGCGATCAACTTCGCAGGCGGTGGCGGCGGCAATCCGAAGACCCGGCCGCAGAGGCCGTGCGCACCGCAGGCAATGGAGCGCCTGTTCGGTTCCTATGGCAAGACAGCTCGGGTGCCCACGCTCTGGATCTATACCCAGAACGACCAGTACCTGGGGGCCGAACACCCGCGCGAATGGTTCAAGGGCTTCAAGGACGGAGGGGGTGTCGGTGAGTTCGAGCAATACCCGCCGCATGGCGAAGACGGTCATTCGTTGTTCACGCGGTTCCCGGAGGTCTGGCAGCCCAGGGTGCGTGCGTTTCTCGACGGGCTGGGCTTCGTGCCACCGCCGGGAAGCGCGGGCAAATGAAGCCGTCACCGAGATCGGCGGGTCGCCAGGCTGACGGCACAATCCCCGCATGCGATTCTTCAAAGACCTGAGCCTGTCGGCCTTCACCGCGGGCTTCGTTGCGGTGCTCGTGGGCTTCACCAGCTCGGTGGCGATCGTGTTCCAGGCCGCGCAGGCCTTCGGTGCGACGCCGGAGATGATCGCCTCGTGGATGTGGGCGCTGGGCCTGGGCATGGGGCTCGCGAGCGCACTGCCTTCCCTGTGGCTGCGCAAGCCGGTGATGATCGCCTGGAGCACACCGGGTGCGGCGGTGCTGGCGACCGCAGGCGCGGGCTTCGGCATGGGTGAGGCCGTCGGCGCCTTCATCGTCTGCGCCGTGTTGATCACGCTGTCGGGCGCCACGGGCCTGTTCGAACGCGTGATGAACAAGATCCCGATGGCGATCGCCTCGGCACTGCTGGCCGGTGTGCTGGCGCGCTTCGGGCTTTCGGCCTTCACCGCGGCACAGACCGCGCTGCCCCTGGTGCTGCTGATGCTCGCGACCTACCTGCTCGGCAAGCGGTTCGTGCCGCGCTACGCGGTGCCGCTGACGCTGCTGGTGGCCATCGTCCATGTGGCGGTGCGCGGGCAGCTGGCCTGGTCGTCGGTGCACTTCAGCCTCGCGATGCCGGTGTTCGTGATGCCTGTCTTCACCTGGCAGGCGGCCGTGAGCCTGGCGCTGCCGCTGTTCGTCGTGACCATGGCTTCGCAGAACCTGCCCGGCGTGGCGGCGATCCGCGCGGCCGGCTACGACATGCCGGTCTCCAAGCTCATCACGATGAGCGGCCTGGTCACGCTGGTGTTCGCGCCCTTCGGCGGCTACGCGCTCAACCTGAGCGCGATCACGGCGGCCATCTGCATGGGCCGCGAGGCGCACGAGGATCCGGCCCGGCGCTACACCGCGGCCGTGAGTTGCGGCGCGATCTATGTGGTGATCGGCCTGTTCGGCGCCGCAGTCACCGGCCTGCTCACCGCCTTCCCCAAGGAACTGGTCGCGGCCATCGCCGGGCTCGCGCTGCTCGGCACCATCGGTGGCGGCCTGGCCGCGGCGGTGCGCGACGAGTCGCACCGCGAGGCCGCGCTGATCACCTTCCTGGTCACGCTCTCGGGCGTGACGATCGCCGGCATCGGCTCGGCTTTCTGGGGCGTGGTGGCCGGTGCGCTCGCGCTGGCCATCCAGCAGCTCGGCAAAAAGGCCGTGGCGAGCAAGGACATCGCGCCTGCCTGCAAGATTCGGCAAGAAAGCAAGGCGGTCGAACCGGCCGCCGGAAAGACACCATGAACCTTCTCTTCGTCGCCGACCCGCTCGATCAATTCAAGATCTACAAGGACACCACCTTCTCGATGATGCGCGAGGCGCAGCGGCGCGGGCATCGCATCGCGGCCTGCCTGCCGAAAGACCTGCAGTGGGTCTCGGGCGGCCAGGTCACGGCCACCGTGCGCCAGATCACGCTGACCGGCGACCCGGTCGACTGGTTCACGGTCGACATCACCGAGACCCGTGCGCTCAAGGACTTCGACGGCGTGCTGATGCGCAAGGACCCGCCCTTCGACGCCGAGTACATCTATGCCACGCACCTGCTCGAGCAGGCCGAGCGCGAAGGCGCGCAGGTGGTGAACAAACCGCGCGCGCTGCGCGACCACCCCGAGAAGCTCGCGATCATGGAGTTTCCGCAGTTCACCACGCCCACGCTGGTCACGCGCAGCGCCGAGTCGGTGAAGGACTTCCACGCCGAGCACGGCGACATCATTCTCAAGCCGCTCGACGGCATGGGCGGCATGGGCATCTTCCGCGTGCGGCAGGATGCGCTCAACCTCGGCTCGATCGTCGAGACGCTCAACAAGGGCGGTGCCGAAACCATCATGGTGCAGCGCTTCGTGCCGCAGATCGTCGAGGGCGACAAGCGCATCCTGATCATCGGCGGCGAGCCCGCGCCCTTCGTGCTGGCGCGCATCCCGCAGGGCACCGAGGTGCGCGGCAACCTCGCGGCCGGCGGCAAGGGCGTGGCCCAGCCGCTGACCGCGCGCAACCGCGAGATCGCCGAGACCGTGGGCCGCGCGCTCGCGCCGCGCGGGCTGCTGCTGATCGGGCTCGACGTGATCGGCGACTCGGTCACCGAGATCAACGTGACCAGCCCGACCTGCTTCCAGGAAATCACCGAGCAGACCGGCTTCGACGTGCCCGCGATGTTCATCGATGCGCTCGAGGCGGAACTGAAAAAGGGACCCTGAGGTCCCTTCCGGTACGGGCGCGGCGGCCTTCGACGGTCAGAAGTCGAAGGAGGCGCTCACGCTGAAGGTGCGCGGGTTGCCCAGCACCAGGTAGCCGTTCTCGGGGTAGCCGCCGACCGAGGACCAGTAGTCGCGGTCGGCCACGTTGTCCACGCGCGCGCGCAGCGTCACCAGCTTGCCGGCCATCTCGGTGATGTAGCGCGCGCCGAGGTCGAGCCGGGCCCAGCCGGGCACGCGCAGCGTGTTGGCGCTGTCGGCGTAGCTGTGGCCGGTGGCGACCACGCGGGCGTCGAAGGACAGGCCGCGCACGCCGGGCACGTCCCAGTCGAGGCCGATGCTGCCCTGGACCTTCGGAATGCCGATCACCGTCCGGCCGTCGGTGGCGGCGACGCCGGTCGACTTCTGCTTGGCGTCGAGCAAGGTCAGGCCGCCCAGCAGGCGCAGGCCCTTGTAGGCCTCGCCGAAGGTGGTGAGCTCGATGCCCTGGTGGCGGTCCTTGCCCGCTTCGACGAAGAACTGCTGGCTGTTGACAAAGGCGCGCGGCTTGTCGGTGGAGAAGAAGGCGATGCCGCCGCCGATCGTGCCGCCGTCGTACTTGACGCCGATCTCCTTCTGCTTGGAGACGTACGGTGAGAGTTGCGCGCCGGCGTTGAGCACCGGGCCGGTGGTCGAAGTGGTCGGTGCGGTGTCGCCCTTGCTCAGGCCTTCGACATAGTTGGCGTACAGCGAGACCTGCGGCTGCAGCTTGTAGACGAAGCTGGCCATCGGGCTGGTGCGGCTCTTGTCGTAGGGTGAGGCCACGCCGGTGAAGTAGGCGTAGTCGGTGCTCGACAGCGTCTGGTGGCGCACGCCCAGCGTGACCAGCGCGCGGTCGTCGAGGAAGGACAGCGTGTCGCCGACCGCCAGGCTGCTCAGCCGCACCTTGGTCAGCAGCGACGGGTTGGCCAGGTCGTTGCCGCGGAAGGCGCCGGCCGAGAAGCCTGGCAGCGCGATGCCCACCGGGTTGTAGATGCTGCTCACCGTGGTGTTGAAGAAGTCCCAGGCATAGGCGTTCTTTTCCTCGAGCTCGTAGAACGAGTACGACGCCACGAGCGCGTGCTTGACCGGGCCGGTGCCGAGCTTCGCGCGCACGCCGAACTCGGCGGTGCGCGTGTCGTCCTGACGTTCGTTGTCGAAGCGGGACATGTTGCCCGCGCCATTCGCGTGGGTGACCGTGATGCCGGCCAGCCGGTTGCCTTCGAAGCTGCGGCGCGCGCCGGCCGCGCCCCAGACCGTCACATCGGAAGTGATGTCGTATTCGCCGCGCACCGAGCCGAAGGTGTCGCGCTCGTTCGAGTAGGTCCAGGGCTGCGCGTAGTTGACGCGGTTGTCGGCGGCCGAGGGCACCGAGGTCAGCCCGGCGCCCAGCGTGACGTTCGGGCGCGGGCGCGTCAGGCGGTGCTCCTGGTGGCCGAAGTCGGCCGAGATGCGCGCGTCGCGGCTGCGCCAGTCGAGGCCCAGCGAGAACAGGTCGAGCTTGACCTTCTCCTCGTCCACGCCCGTGCCGCCTTCGCGATGCAGGGCATTGAGCCGGATGCCGGTGCTCTGGTCGGGGCCGAAGCGGCGCGAGATGTCGGTCGACACATGGCCTTGCTGGCCGCTGCTCACGCCGGTGCTCACCTGCGTCAGCGGGTCGTTGCCCGCGCGCTTGGGCAGCAGGTTGATGTTGCCGCCGATGCCGCCGCCGCTGGGCGTCGCGCCGTTGAGAAAAGCGCTCGCGCCGCGCAGCACCTCGACGCGTTCGAAGAGCTCCGAGGCGATGTACTGGCGCGGCAGCAGCCCGTAGAGGCCGTTGTAGGCGATGTCGTCGGAATTCACGATGAAGCCGCGGATGAAGTACGACTCCTGGAAGTTGCCGAAGCCGCGCGCGACGCGCACCGAAGGGTCGTTCTGCAGCACGTCGGCCACGCTGCGCGCCTGCTGGTTCTGGATCAGTTCGCTGGTGTAGCTGGTGGTCGAGAAGGCCGAGCTCATGATGTCCTGCGTGCCCAGGATGCCCACCCGTCCGCCGCGCGCCACCTGGCCGCCCGCAAAGGGCTTGGCCAGGCCTTCGGCCGAGGCGTCGGCGCTGGCCTCGACCGTCACGGTCGAAAGGGTGCCTGCAGGTTCAGCCGGCGCGGTCTGCGCGAACACGACCCAGGAATGCAGCGCCAATGCGGCGGCGATCGTCACCGGGCGCAGGAGGAAAGGAGTGGAGGACATGGCGTGATGAGGCTGAATTGCAAATGCGAACCATTATTGTTCAATGCCATGGTCGCGTACGCACGGAATCCGCGCCGGACGGTGCCCGCGCGTTGTTTTTTTGCGTGTCGGCGGCCGGCGCCGGGCTCAGCCGGCCCGGCGACCGTCCACGAACACCGCGAGCTCGCCGGGCGCGAAGGCGGTCCAGGTCTCGTTGGTGGTGAGCGGCGCGGTCACGACCACGGCCACGCGGTCGTCGGGCGTGGTGTGCTTCGCGAAGTCGATCGCCACGTCCTCGTCGGCCAGATGGGCGAGCATGAAGGGGTGCTGGCGCTCGATGTACCAGAGGTGGGTCGAGGCATGCGCCCAGAGGGCCTGGCCGTTCGACAGCATGAAGTTGAAGGTGCCGTGCTTCGCGATGCGCGGCGCGAGTTCGCGCAGCGTCAGCGTGAGCTCCTCCACGCTGGGCACGTCGGCATGCGACTTGGCGAGCTCCTGCATCAGCCAGCAGAAGGCGTGCTCGCTGTCGGTGTCGCCCACCGGGTGGAAGTTGCCGTGCAGCCGTGGCCGGAAGTCCTTGAGGTCGCCGTTGTGGGCGAACACCCAGTAGCGGCCCCACAGCTCGCGCACGAAGGGATGGCAGTTCTGCAAATTGACCCGGCCCTGCGTCGCCTTGCGGATGTGGGCGATCACGTGGCTGCTCTGGATCGGGTAGCGCCGGATCAGCTCGGCCACCGGCGAAGTGCAGGCCGGCAGGTGGTCGACGAAATGCCGCAGGCCGCGGTCCTCGAAGAAGGCGATGCCCCAGCCGTCGGCATGGTGGTCGGTGCGGCCGCCGCGCTGCGCGAAACCGGTGAAGCTGAAGGTCACGTCGGTCGGCGTGTTGCTGTTCATTCCCAGCAGTTGGCACATGCTCAGTTTTCCTCGGGCGAGAGAGTGGGGGAGGGCGCGGGGACGCGCAGTTGCCAGGCCGCACAGATGGCGAGCGCGCACAGCGCGGCCAGCATCAGGAAGACCTCGTTGAAGGCGGCCAGCCGCGCCGGGCTGCTCAGCGGGTTGGCGAGCGAATCCCCGTGCGCCGCCAGCCGCCATTCGAGCGCGATCGCGCACAGGCTCACGCCGGCCGCGCCGCCCAGCATGCGCAGGAAGCTGATGGTGCTCGCGCCCTGCGGGATCAGCGGTTTGGCCAGCGGGCGCATCGAGCCCAGGTTGAGCGAGGGCAGGATGAAGCCCAGGCCGATGCGCCCGATGACCGCGAAGACCACCAGCAGCCACAGTGCGCTGCCCAGCGAGAGCGCGAGCATCAGCGTGAACGAGACCGCCAGCAGCGCCAGGCCGATGCTCACCAGCAGCCAGGTCGGCTGGCGGTCGGCCAGCCGGCCCACGCCTGCGATGGTGAAGGCCAGCACGATGCCGGCCGGCAGCATGATCGTGCCCACGTGCGAGGCCGACAGGTGCAGCGCGACCTGCATGTAGACCGGCAGCAGGTAGGTCGAGCCGAACAGCGCCGCGCCGTAGATGAAGGCCACCACGGTGCCCATGGAGAACTGCCGGTAGCCGAACAGCGCCATGTTCATCAGCGGCGCGCCGTCGTCGGCCAGCAGGCGCTTCTGCCACCAGATGAAGAGCACCAGCGCGGCGGCGGCGCCGGCCAGCAGGGCCCAGGCCTCGAGCGGCGCATCGCCGCGCAGCGCGACCAGGCCGTTGAGCAGGCACAGCGTGCCCACGGTGCCGATAACCAGGCCGCGCCAGTCGAGCCCGCTGGTGCGTGCCGCGCTCACGCCGCCGGGCGCGGTGGTCGGTACGAATTTGTAGGCCAGCCAGATCGAGGCCAGGCAGAAGGGCACCACCATGAAGAAGATCGAGCGCCAGCCGAACAGATCGACCAGCACGCCGCCGATGCTCGGCCCGATGGCCGGTGCCAGCACCACGCCCATGCCGAAGATGCCGCTGGCGCGGCCCTGCTCGTGCGGCTCGAAGGCGCGCAGGATGATGATGGCCGGGATCGGCTGCACCACCCCCGCGGCCAGCCCTTCGGCCACGCGCGCGATCAGCACCAGCGAAAAATTGTTGGCCAGCCCGCCCGCGATGCCGCCGGCCAGCAGCAGCACCATCGTGCCCACGTAGGTGCGCCGGTAGCCGTAGCGGCCCAGCAGCCAGGGCGTGGTCAGCATCGACACCGTCATCGCCACCATGAAGCCCGAACTCACCCATTGGGCGCGTTCCTGCCCGAGCGAGAAGTAGTGGCTCATGCCGGGGATCGCCACGTTGACGATGGTCGACGACATGATCGAGGCCATGGTGCCGACCATCACCGACAGCAGCAGCAGCCAGCGGTAGCGTTCGCCGTAGCGCTGGCTGAGGGAGGGGAGAGGCGAGGCGGTCATGGGGCGGCGGGCGGGCGGCCGTTCGGGGTCGGCCTGTCCTACAAGGATATCGGTCTTTGCGCTTCGCAGCGCCGTGGGGCGGGGGAGACAATGCCTGCGCTGTCCCACCGTCCCACCCAAAAGAACATACATCATGGACTCTCTCACCGATGACGGCAGCCAGGCCGCCGATCCGCAGGTGCCGCCCGACGGCAATGCGTCGTCGCTGGCGGCCGAGCTGCGCGCGCCCACCATCAGCCGCGCCTACCAGTGCCAGTGCGGCCGGCCGGTCTTCCTCGGCAACAGCCAGTGCCTGGCCTGCCGCACGCCGCTGGGCTTCGTGCCCGAGCGGCTGGGTGTGGTGCCGCTCGCGCCCGCCGCGGAGGTCGACACCTTCACCGTCTTCGGCGATGCCGGCGGCCCGGTGCTGCGTCGCTGCACCAATTTCCTGTCCGCCGCCGGTTGCAACTGGATGGTGCCCGCACCGGGCGCCGGCGACGATGCAGCGCCGGCGCCGCACGGGCTGGCGCCGGGCTATTGCCTGTCGTGCAGCGCGACCCGCACCATTCCCGACCTCTCCATCGAGACCAACGGCACGCTGTGGCGCAAGCTCGAGCAGGGCAAGCGCCGCCTGCTCTCGCAATTGCTCGCGCTGGGCCTGCCGGTGGTCACGCGCCATGCCGATCCGGTGCACGGACTGGCCTTCGATTTCCTGAGCAATGTGCCGGGCGGCCCCCATGTGCTGACCGGTCACGAGATGGGCGTGATCACGCTCAACGCCGAAGAGGCCGAGGATGCGGTGCGCGAGCGCATCCGCGCCGAGATGCGCGAGCCCTATCGCACGCTGGTGGGCCACTTCCGCCACGAGATCGGCCACTACTATTGGGACCTGCTGGTCGCGCCCACGCCCTGGATCGATGGTTTCCGCGGCCTGTTCGGCGACGAGCGCGCCGACTATGCGACCGCGCTGCGCACGCACTACGAGAACGGCCCGCCGGCCGACTGGGCGGTGCGCTTCGTGACCAGCTACGCGAGTTCGCATCCCTGGGAGGACTGGGCCGAGACCTGGGCCCACTACCTGCACATGGCCGACACGGCCGACACCGCGATGAGTTTCGGTGTCGACGCGCAGAACGTCGAGTTGGCGAGCGACCTGTTCACCGCGGAAGACCTCTGGCAGACCGAACATCCGGGGGCGATGAAATTCCTCGACTTCCTCAACGGCTGGGTGCGCCTGACCAACGTGCTCAACGAGCTGTCGCGCAGCATGGGCCAGCCCGACTACTACCCCTTCGTGCTGCCGCGCGCCACCGTGGGCAAGCTGCAGTTCATCCACCAGATGATCACCGAGCAACGCCAGCGCGGTCAGGCCGGTGCGCCGCAGAACGAGGCCACGACCACCGACGTGCCGCTCGATGCCGACGCCGCCCCGGTGCCGCTACCGGCCGACATGCCGCTGGCGAACAACCAGAGCCAGAGCCAGGGCCAGATGCAGGCGCAGCAGCCCTTCTGCCAGACCGGCCTGCAGCAATACCAGGGCATGTTTCAGGACGGCATGGGCAAGGCGCCGCACTGAGCGTCGGCCGATACGGCGCAACGCGCGCAGATGCAGGCCTGTCCGCGCGCCGCTGCGGGAATGCGGGCGAGCACCGCTGCGTCGAAATCGATCGACAGGCACCAGCACGGCGGCTGCACTTCGCCGGTGGCCTTGGCGATCTCCATCGCGCAGACGTTCGACGCGCCGCACAGCGGGCAACGCGTGGGGTCGGGCGAGGGAAGTGAAGGCATGGGGTCGATTGTCTGCTGACCTGCGTGACTGTCCCCAAGGCGGCGCGTTTAGGTAGAGCGGTCGCACACCTGAGCATCGCGTTGCCCTGGCATTGCCGGAGCGCGCTGATAATCCAACGGCTTTCCAAAGGATTCACGCTTGGCTGCCGGCTTTACTCAGTATCAGACCCAGTACTTCGCCTGGCTGCTCTCGCGCCAGATCGCGGGTGACGCCGCCGACAAGTTGGCGTCGACCCTGGTGGATGCACAGGTAGACCTGAACCCGCATCAGGTCGATGCGGCCTTGTTCGCCTTCCGCAGCCCGCTGTCCAAAGGCGTCATCCTCGCCGACGAGGTCGGATTGGGAAAGACGATCGAAGCCGGCTTGGTTATCGCGCAGCGCTGGGCAGAACGGAAGCGGAAGATCCTGATCATCGTTCCGGCGAATCTTCGAAAGCAGTGGCACCAGGAATTGCAGGATAAGTTCAGCTTGAACGGCGCCGTGCTTGAGGCCAAGAGCTTCAGGCAGCTGCGCAAGCAGGGGCTCAAGAATCCGTTCGAACTGGCTGACCGAATCGTCATTTGCTCTTACCAGTTCGCCAAGGCGAAAGCAGACGAGTTGAGGGGCGTCGCCTGGGACTTGGTCGTTATGGACGAAGCTCATCGCCTGCGCAACGTCTACAAGCGTGGCAACGTCATTGGAAAGACGCTGAAGGAGGCGCTGAGTCATGCACCCAAAGTCTTGCTCACGGCCACCCCGCTTCAAAACTCGCTGATGGAACTCTATGGCCTTGTCAGCCTGGTGGATGACAAGGTATTTGGCGATGCCGACAGCTTTCGTGAGCAGTTCAGCGGACTCGGCAACCCTGATACCTTCGCGCGCCTGCGCAGCCGGCTCGATACTGTCTGCATTCGCACGCTTCGTCGGCAAGTTCAGCCCTTCATACCGTACACGCGGCGCATCCCGATGGTTCAGGACTTCACGCCCATGGCCGCGGAGCAAGCGCTGCATGAAGATGTTGCGGACTATCTCCGTCGACCGGTTCTCAACGCGCTTCCCGGCGCTCAGCGGCAGCTGATCTCGCTGGTGCTATGGAAGCTCTTGGCATCCTCCAGCTTCGCTATCGCGGGTGCGTTGGGAACGATGGCCACGCGGCTCGAGGCGGTGCTGGTCAGCAAACCTTTGGACGAGTCGTTGACCGAGACTCTGGATGAGGACTACGAAGCGCTCGACGAGACCGAAGAAGAATGGTCGGAGCGAGAGGAAAAGCCGGGTTCAATGGCCGGTTCGAGTGTTGCAGAGGAAATCGCCGAGCTACGGGAATTCCAGCGGCGTGCCGGCACTTTGCACGACAATGCTAAGGGCGATGCCCTGCTGAAAGCGCTCGACCTGGCTTTTGCTAAGCTCGAAAGTCTTGGTGCCGCAAAGAAGGCGCTTATCTTCACGGAGTCCAGGCGAACTCAGGATTACCTACTCGGACTGCTCGAAAGCAGCAAATGGGCTGGCCAAACGGTGCTTTTCAATGGCACCAACAACAGCGCTCAAGCGACGGGTCTCTATCAAGGCTGGCTCGCTCGTCACGAGGGCACCGACCGCATCACGGGCGTGCGCACCGCAGACACGCGTGCAGCGTTAGTCGAGCACTTCAGAGATCACGCCAACATCATGATTGCGACCGAGGCGGGCGCCGAAGGCATCAACCTTCAGTTCTGTTCGCTCGTCATCAACTACGACTTGCCGTGGAACCCTCAGCGCATCGAGCAGCGGATCGGTCGCTGCCATCGCTATGGGCAAAAGCACGACGTGGTGGTGGTCAACTTCATCGATCTGAGCAACGCGGCAGATCGGCGCGTCTATGACCTCCTGGCCGAGAAGTTTCAGCTTTTCGAGGGCGTCTTTGGCGCCAGCGATGAAGTGCTGGGCACGATCGGGAGCGGCGTCGATTTCGAGCGGCGCATCGCCGAAATCTATGAGAGCTGCCGGGAGCCCAAGGAGATCGAAGATTCTTTTCGCCAACTGCAGCTCGATCTGGCAGGGGAAATCAGCACCACCATGCTGAAGACGCGGCAACTGCTGTTGGAGAACTTCGACGAGGCGGTGCAAGAAAAACTCAAACTGCGGGAGACCGAAAGCAAGAGCTCGCGAACGCGCTTCGAGCGTTTGCTGCTGGACCTGACGCGATCTGAATTGAAAGGTCTGGCCAGTGCCGATGAAGGTGGTTTCGACCTGCATGAGCTTCCACAAGTGGTAGAAGCGGCCGATGCCGAAAGCGTCCCATTGGGGCGCTATGAGTTGCCTCGCGGTAGCGGTGATGCTCATCTCTATCGGGTGGGTCATCCACTGGCGCAAGCGCTCATTGCCAGTGCTCGTGCGCGACGCTTGCCGCGCGCACGTTTGCGCTTCGACTATGCCGCCCATGGCGTCCACGTCGCAACCCTGCGCGATCTCCGAGGCCAGCATGGATGGCTGGCGGTCAGTGTGTTGTCGGTGGAGTCGCTTGGCGCGCAGGAGGAACACTTGCTGGTCACGGCGATTAATAGCCAGGGTAAGCCGTTGCACGACGAGGACCCTGAAAAGCTGCTGCGCCTTCCTGCGCAACTGCTGGAAGCTCAACTTTTCGACGAACCTCCGGCATCGCTCGACAGCCAGATGTTGGCACTGCAAAGCGCTCGTCTGGGCGAGATCAATTTGCGCAACTTGGGGTATTTCGATGGCGAAGTGCAGAAGCTCGACGCTTGGGCCGACGATCTGAAGATCGGGTTGGAAAATGAAGTCAAAGAGCTAGATCGCGAGATCAAGGACGTTCGCCGGACGGCCAGCGTGTCCGGCACGCTCGACGAAAAGCTGCATTGGCAGAAGCAGCAGAGGGCGCTGGAAGATAAGCGCGGTCAATTGCGGCGACGGATTTTCGACAGACAGGATGAGATTGATGTGCAGCGCAGCCGACTGATCGACGACCTGGAGTCGCGCTTGTCAAGTGCGGCCCGGCTGCAAGACGTTTTCGTCATCGCCTGGGAGTTGGTGTAATGGCGACCGCACCGCCGCGTCCGTTGGAAGTCCAGCAGATCCAGGCTTCTCTCAAGGCTGAATTCACCGGGTCCATTGAGGGCCTCGGAAAGACAGAGCAGGACAAAGAACGCAACTTCCTATCGAAAGCGTTGGCCGCCTTCTTCCTGATGTCACAGGCCGGCGCTTCGAAGGCTGAGGCGGTGGCGGCAAGCATTGATGGGGGGCAAGACCACGGCGTTGACTCGGTCTACATCGGCACGACCGGCGTGATCTGGCTCGTTCAGTCCAAATACATCCACAGCGGGCTAGGTGAGCCGATCTTGGGTGACGCTTCCAAATTTCAACTGGGCGTATTGGATTTCGCCGCAGGAAAGTTCGAGCGATTCAATGCCGCGCTGCAACAGCGCAAGGCGGCGATCGAAGCGGCTATGAATGGCGACTACAAACTCAGGTTTGCGCTGGTCTACACCGGAACATCGCTGGACGAAGATCGCCGCACACTGTTCTCCGATGCGATGCAGCGCATCAATGCGATCCATCCGGGGCGTGCCCAGTTCATGCGCTTTGGCCTCAGCGACCTCCACGACGTTCTCATGGCGCGTCGTGCCGAACAGGTCATCGAGGTCGAGATCGAACTACAGAACTTCGGGTTGGTCGATGCGCCCGCTCGCGCCTTCTATGGGGTTATGCGGGTGCGGGACTTGGCGGCCCTCTATCAAACGCACGACCATGCATTGGTGCGCGCTAACATCCGCCGATACCGAGGCTCGTCTGAAGTCAACGCGGAGATTACCCGTACCCTGACGGAGGCGCCAGGGGATTTTCTCTATTTCAACAACGGCATCACCCTCTTGTGCCAGAGGATCACGCCGGTCGGCCCCATGGATGCGCAGCGATCCCGTGGGCGTTTCAGGCTCACCGGGGTTTCCATCATCAATGGCGCCCAGACCGCGGGCACGGTAGCCCAGCAACCACTGGCGCACTACGAAACGCACGAGGCGTATGTCTTGGTGACGTGCATACAGGAAGGCGGCGCCGCCGACTTCGGCGACCGGGTGACGGAATATCGGAACAGTCAAAACGCGGTGACGGTGCAGGACTTCATTGCGCTGGACGACAACCAGGAAGACTGGCGCCGCACGTTGAAGGCTGCCGGTATCACGTACATCTACAAGCAAAGCGCATCGGACCCGCATGCTGCGGAGAAAGTCTTCACTGCGCAAGAGGCTGCCAATTGCTTGGCTTGTTCCCTGATGGGTACGGCGAGTATGCAATTGCTCTGCGCGCTGCGCAGCACGCCAGAGCGCCTGTGGGACCGCAGACGCAATTTGGCGGGCGATGCGGTTGCACAGACTGCGGACTCGCTCTACGGGCAGTTGTTTCCTGACGAACTGACGGCCCGCAAGCTGTGGCGGACCACGCAGATCGGCCGCATGGTCCGAACGATCATCAACGCCGACCTGGGGACGCAGTCTTTGGAGGGTGCCGCCTTCACCCGAGAAACGATCGAACTGGTTTCGCATCTTGTCTTCACGCGCAAGAGAACGCTGATCGACGCCGTGACGCTGACCTTGACCAGCGCGGAACGCATGGAAATTTCGGTCGCCATCGATGACATCCGGAGCGAGTTGGCCAAAGCCTGCGCAGGTGCCCACTGGGTTGGGAAGCCCGCGGCCGAAATTTTCTCCGATCCGGGAAATCTACAGACCCTCAAGGCCGACGTGATACGCGCCTTGAACACCGCAAAATAACTCGCATGACTCGACAAAAACTAGAGCTGACATGGATCGGCAAGGACCAGCGGCCGCGCTTGGAGCCTCGCATCCTGCTGGAAGACCCGAAGCGCAGTTACCACGCGTCTTCGCGGAAGTCCGATTCAGACATATTCGACAACCGTCTGATCAGAGGCGACAACCTGCTTGCACTCAAGGCATTGGAGGCGGAGTTTTCGGGCAAGGTGAAGTGTGTGTTTATTGACCCACCATACAACACAGGTAGCGCATTCACGCACTATGACGACGGGTTAGAGCATTCGATCTGGTTAGGACTGATGCGTGATCGACTGGAGATCATTCGGCGCTTGCTGTCTGAAGATGGTTCGCTTTGGATCACGATTGATGACAACGAGGCGCACTACCTCAAGGTCTTGTGCGACGAAATCTTTGGTCGGTCGAATTTTGTAGCTTCTTGCGTTTGGGAGAAGGACAAAGGAGGCCGAGGCGACGCTGACATTTCGTCGTCTCATGACTACGTGCTCCTCTACGCGCGAGAAAGAGGAGTGTGGTCGAAGATCCGCAATCTGCTGCCCCGCACTGATACCCAGCTTGGACGGTTCAAGAATCCGGATGACGATCCGCGTGGGCCTTGGCGCCAAGGAGATGACGGTACAGCTAAGAGCGGGAGTGAAAAGCAACGGTTTTCTGTGATTCTTCCCTCCGGTCGCGCTGTAACTCCGCCCCCTGGTAGATATTGGGCGTTCGCTCCCGATACGCTTGAAAAAGCACGAGGCGAAGGTCGCGCCTATTTTGGTATAGATGGTGATCGCCTACCCATTATCAAAAGGTACTTGTCGGAAGTTCGAGACGGTGTGGCACCGCGAACATGGTGGTCCGCTGATGAGGTCGGAACAAACCAAGGTGCTAAGCGTGATCACTTGAATAAGCTGTTGACTGGTATTGAGCCGTTTGGTACGCCGAAACCTGAAGGACTTCTGAATCGAATCCTTCATATTGCGACCAACCGTGGTGATCTCGTTCTTGATTCCTTCGCCGGTTCGGGAACGACTGGCGCCGTGGCTCACAAGATGGGGCGCCGCTGGATCATGGTTGAGCTTGGAGAGCACTGCCAGACGCACATCGTCCCGCGTCTTCAAAAAGTCATCGACGGCCAAGATTCGGGCGGTGTGACCGAGCCTACGGGTTGGGAAGGCGGCGGCGGCTTCCGCTACTACGAACTCGCCCCCACACTTCTGTCTACCGACCGCTGGGGCAATCTGGTCATCAATCCCGAGTACGACGCCGGCATGCTGGCAGCGGCCATGTGCAAGCTCGAGGGCTTCAGCTATGCGCCCTCCGACGTGTTGTGGTGGCAGCAAGGCCATTCCAGCGAGCGTGACTTCATCTACGTCACGACGCAAACCCTGTCCGCCGAGCAACTCTCCGCCCTGAGCGACGAGGTCGGCTCCGACCGTTCCTTGCTGGTCTGCTGCGGCGCGTGGCGCGGTGTTTCAGCAGCGCAAGCGGCAGAGCGTTGGCCCAACCTCACCATCAAGAAGATTCCCAAGATGGTGAAGGACCGCTGCGAATGGGGCCATGACGACTACAGCCTGAATGTCGCCAACTTGCCGATGGCGCAGAAGACGGTGGACTCGCCAGCGCAGCCTGATTTCTTCACCGATGCCGCCGACGGTGAGGCTGGCTGAGGTGGCAACGCCATCGCGCAAGAAACTTGTGGACGTTGCGCCGCCGTTCTATGGCCGTGTGCGCGACATCCTGGAGGCTGCGCGTGCGGGAGTGGTGCGCACGGTCAACACCACGCAGGTGGCGGCCAACTGGTTGATTGGCCGGGAAATCGTGGAGGAAGAGCAGCGCGGGCAGCGACGCGCGGGCTACGGCGCCAAACTGCTGGCCGAGCTGTCGGCGCGGTTGAATGCCGAGTTCGGGCGTGGCTACTCGGTCGACAACCTCGAAGCGTTCCGGCAGTTCTATCTCGACTACCCGCAGTTGATTTCCGAGACGTTGTCTCGGAAATCGGCGGCAGGCTCCCTCGTGCTGCCCTTGGCCTCAACGCCCGAGACGCCGTCTCGGAAATCATCGAAGGCTGATGAAGCCTGGCAACCCGGCGTGCTTCATCCCTCGTTGTCGTGGAGCCACTACCGTCAGCTTCTGCGCGTCGGGCGCAGCGAGGCCCGCGCCTTCTACGAGATCGAGGCGATTCGCAATGCATGGTCGGTGCGCGAGCTGTCGCGCCAGACGGCCAGCCTGCTGTACGACCGGTTGGCCAAGAGCAAGGACAAGAAGGGCTTGATGCGCCTCGCCACGCACGGGCAGGAAGTGATGCAACCGCTCGACGCGCTGAAGGATCCGTTGGTGATCGAGTTTCTGGGGCTGCCCGAATCGCCGAAGCTGGTCGAGTCGAAGCTGGAGCAGGCGCTCATCGACAACCTGCAAACCTTTTTGCTGGAGCTGGGCAAGGGCTTTGCCTTCGTATCGCGCCAGGAGCGCATCACAGTCGATGGCGATCACTTCTATATCGACCTGGTTTTCTATCACGCAGTGCTCAAGTGTTATGTACTGATCGATCTCAAGGTCGGCAAGCTGACCCATGGCGACCTGGGCCAGATCCAGTTCTATGTGAACTACTACGACCGTGAGCGCCGCACCGAGGGCGACAACCCGACGCTCGGCGTGATCCTGTGCCCGGACAAGAATGACGCGGTGGTGAAGTACACCCTGGGCGAACAGCAGGAACGCAACATCTTCACGAGCCGCTACCAGTTGCACCTGCCGACGGAGCAGGAACTGGAGCATGAGCTTCGCCGTGAACTGCGGCAGCTTTCCATCGGCGTACCGGCCAAGGTGCCAACCAAGAAAAAGACGAAAGAGGACAAGTCATGAGTCAGCGCGATGTCAACGATACCGCCGGGCGCATGAGTTTGCGCGCGCCGCAGAGGGAATCGCTCGTCAAGCTCGCCGCTGCGCTGGAGGCGGCGCCCGGCATGCTGCAGCATGAGCGCGATGCAGCAGACGTGGCCGAGGTCTTGGAAACGCTCAAGGGGCAGTTCCCGTCGCTGCAAGACTTCGAGCGGGAGTTTCCGTCGCTGTGCTTCGCTTTGGCGACGGGCGTTGGCAAGACGCGGCTGATGGGCGCATTCATCGCTTACTTGTACAAGGCGCACGGCATCAAGCACTTCTTCGTGCTGGCGCCCAATCTCACGATCTACGACAAGCTGATCGGCGACTTCACGCCCAACACACCCAAGTACGTATTCAAGGGTGTGGCCGACTTCGCGGCCTATCCGCCCGAGATCATCACGGGCGACAACTACGAAGAGCGAGCTCAGGCACTGGGCGACCTGCTCTCGCCGGTGACCATCAACATCTTCAACATCTCGAAGATCAATTCCGAAGTGCGTGGCGGCAAGTCGCCGCGCATCAAGCGGCTGTCGGAGTACATCGGGCAGAGCTACTTCGACTATCTGGCGGGCTTGCCTGACTTGGTGCTGCTGATGGACGAGTCGCACCGTTACCGCGCCAGCGCAGGCGTGCGCGCTATCAACGACTTGAAGCCGTTGATAGGATTGGAGCTGACGGCAACACCCTTCGTCGAAACGACCAAGGGGCCGGTGCCATTCAAGAACGTGGTGATGAACTATCCGTTGGCACAGGCTATGGAAGACGGCTTCGTGAAAGAGCCGGCCGTGGTGACTCAACGAAATTTCGACGCTGACAAGATGCCCTCGGAAGAGGTGGAGCGCGTCAAACTGCAAGACGGTGTGCGCATGCACGAAGCCACCAAGGTTGAGTTGCAGACTTACGCGCGGACGAACGGCGTGAAGGAGGTCAAGCCCTTCATGCTGGTGATTGCGCGCGACACCACGCATGCCGGCCAGCTGATGACGCACCTGCAGTCGAATGAGTTCTTCAGCGGCCGCTACAAAGGCAAGGTTATTCAGGTCGACAGCAGCAAGACCGGCGCACAGGAGGAAGAGATGGTGCGTCGCCTGCTGGCGGTGGAAAGTGTGGACGAACCGACCGAGATCGTGATTCACGTCAACATGCTTAAGGAGGGCTGGGACGTCACCAACCTCTACACCATCGTTCCGCTGCGTGCAGCCAATGCGCGGACATTGGTGGAGCAATCCATCGGGCGCGGGTTACGTTTGCCGTATGGCAAGCGGACAGGGGTGGCGGAAGTCGATCGGCTGAGCATCATTGCGCACGATCGCTTTCAGGAAATCATCGACGACGCGAATCGGGCAGACTCGCCGATACGACTCAAGGCGTTCTACCTGGATGCAATGGATGGAGAAGCCGGCGGCATGCCGCGCAGCGTGGTGGTGCAGCCGAACTGGGAGCGTGCCATCGGCGGACTGGCGACACAGAGTTCAACAGGAGTTCAGCCGACCGGAGGCAGCACGTCGCTCCCTCTGTTGTTCAACACAGAGCCTGAGCGGCAGGCGGCCGTTCTGGCGATGGAGGCGGCCGCAACCTACGAGCTGCTCCCGAAAGCCGCACCCACCCGGCAGACCCTGCTCACCCCGGAGTTTCAGGCCCGCATCACGGAAGCTGTGCGAGCCAAACTGCCGCCGCAACAAGTCACGCTGCTGGAGGGCGACGATGCGCCGCCGGAGATCGATCTTGCGGATGTCGTGCGGCGTGCCGTTGAAAATCTTGTCCAGCAAACGATTGATATCCCTCGCATCGTCGTGGCTCCCAAAGGGGAGGTGACGAGCGGTTTCAGTCCTTTCACTTTGGATGTCTCAAGCCTGCATCTGCAGCCGAAGGATCGCTCGCTCGTCGGCCAAACGTTGCGCACGCACGAGCAGTTCACGCTGTCTGCGCAGAGCGGGCGCATCGAGCGCCGCTTGGAAGACTACATCGTGCATGCGCTCATCGACTTCGACGACATCGACTACATGACGCATGCGTCTTTGCTGTACGACCTTGCGGGGCAACTGGTCTCGCATTTGCGCAGCTATCTGTCTGATGAGACGGAGGTTCGCAATGTCCTTGATCTCGATCGGCAACTCATCGCGCGAAACATCCATGCGCAGATGGCGCAGCACTTTTTTGAGTCAGAAGTCATCCAGTACGACGTGGAAGTGCGACGAGGATTCACAGCGCTGAAGGCGCCGACCTATACAACCACTGCAGGTCAGGTGCCGAAGGACTATCGCCTGACAGTTGAGGATCCGAGTCGCATCAAGCAGATGCTGTTCGGTGGATTCTCGCATTGCCTCTATCCGATTCAGAAGTTCGACTCGGACACCGAGCGCCGCTTTGCCGTGATTCTTGAGCGGGATTCAAGTAAGTGGTTCAAGCCAGCAAAAGGGCAATTTCAAATCTTCTACAAGCTGGATCACGAACACCCCGAATACGTGCCCGACTTCGTAGTCGAGACCGCCGATCATTTGCTGTTGTGCGAAACCAAGGCACGCAAGGACATGCAAGCAGAAGACGTGATGGCAAAGGCCAAGGCTGGCGCGCTTTGGTGTCGGCATGCTTCGAAGAATGCAGATGACATCGGGGCGAAGCCGTGGCTTTATCTGCTGGTACCGCACGAACAGGTGACAGAAGACAAGCGACTGCAGGATTTCTTTCAGTTTGCGGTGACCCCCGGGACATAAAAAAACGGCGCCGTGAGGCGCCATTCTTCTTATCCGGCTTCGCCCTTCACCTTCAACCGCCAGGCATGCAGCAGCGGCTCCGTGTAGCCGCTGGGCTGTTCGAGGCCCTTGAACACCAGGTCCTGCGCGGCCTGGTAGGCGGACGAGGTCTTGAAGTGGCCGGCCATCGGCTGGTAGAGGCTGTCGCCCGCGTTCTGGCCGTCGACCACCGCGGCCATGCGTTCGAAGGTCGCGTTGACCTGTTCCTTGCTCACGATGCCGTGCAGCAACCAGTTGGCGATGTGCTGGCTCGAGATGCGCAACGTGGCACGGTCTTCCATCAGGCCCACGTTGTGGATGTCGGGCACCTTCGAGCAGCCCACGCCCTGGTCGATCCAGCGCACGACGTAGCCCAGGATGCCCTGCACGTTGTTGTCGAGCTCCTGCTGCTTGTCGGCGTCGCTCCAGACCGGCTTCGGCGCCACCGGGATCTGCAGCAGGTCGTCGAGGATGTTGTCGCGCTCGGCATTCGCGTCGATCTTCTCCAGCTCCTTCTGCACCTCGGCCACGTTGACCTGGTGGTAATGCAGCGCGTGCAGCGTGGCGGCCGTGGGCGAAGGCACCCAGGCGGTGTTGGCGCCGGCCTTGGGGTGGCCGATCTTCTGCTTGAGCATGTCGGCCATCAGGTCGGGCATGGCCCACATGCCCTTGCCGATCTGCGCCTTGCCGCGCAGGCCGCAGGACAGGCCGACCAGCACGTTGTTCTTCTCGTAGGCGGCGATCCACTTCGTGCCCTTGATGTCGCCCTTGCGCAGCATCGCGCCGGCATGCATCGCGGTGTGCATCTCGTCGCCGGTGCGGTCGAGGAAGCCGGTGTTGATGAAGGCCACGCGTGCGCCGGCTTCGGCGATGCAGGCCTTGAGGTTGACGCTGGTGCGGCGTTCCTCGTCCATGATGCCCAGCTTCACGGTGTTCGCGGGCAGGCCCAGCAGCTGTTCGACGCGGCCGAACAGCTCGCTGGCGAAGGCCACTTCGGCCGGGCCGTGCATCTTCGGCTTCACGATGTAGACGCTGCCGGTGCGCGAGTTGCCCTTGCGCTTCAGGTCGATGGTGGCGATGGTGGTGGTCACCACGGCGTCGAGGATGCCCTCGGGGATCTCCTGGCCCTTGCCGTAGAGGATGGCCGGGTTGGTCATCAGGTGGCCCACGTTGCGCAGGAACATGAGCGAGCGGCCGTGCAGCTTCAGCGGCTGGCCGTCGGCGCCGGTGTATTCGCGGTCGGGGTTCAGGCCGCGGGTGAAGGTCTTGCCGCCCTTGGCGACTTCCTCGGTCAGCGTGCCTTGCTGGATGCCCAGCCAGTTCGAATACGCCAGCACCTTGTCGGCCGCGTCGACCACGGCCACCGAGTCCTCGAGGTCGAGGATGGTCGAGAGCGCGGCTTCGAGCACCAGGTCGCTCACGCCGGCGGCGTCGGTCTTGCCGATGGCGGTGGTGCGGTCGATCTGCAGGTCGAGGTGGATGCCGTTGTGCTTGAGCAGCACCGACGACGGCGCGGCCGCGTCGCCCTGGTAGCCGACGAAGGCCGCCGGGTCCTTGAGCGACGTGCTGCTGCTGTGCAGCGCGATGGCCAGCTGGCCGTCCTTCACGCTGTAGCTGGTCGCGTCCTTGTGCGAACCGTTGGCCAGCGGGGCGGCTTGGTCGAGCACGTCGCGCGCGAAGGCGATGACCTTGGCGCCGCGCACCGGGTTGTAGCCCTTGCCCTTTTCCGCGCCGTCGGTTTCTGGGATCGCGTCGGTGCCGTAGAGCGCGTCGTACAGCGAGCCCCAGCGCGCGTTGGCCGCGTTGAGCGCGTAGCGCGCGTTCAGGATCGGCACCACCAGCTGCGGGCCGGCCTGCAGCGCCAGTTCGGCGTCGACGTTGGCGGTGGTGGCCGTCACGTCCTGGGGTTGCGGCAGCAGGTAGCCGATCTTCTCGAGGAAGGCGCGGTAGGCGGGCATGTCGCCGATCGGGCCCGGGTTGGCCTTGTGCCAGGTGTCGAGCTCGCTCTGCAGCCGGTCGCGCTCGGCCAGCAGCGCGATGTT
Organism: Variovorax frigidus; assembly: GCF_051216515.1. Lineage (NCBI taxonomy): Bacteria > Pseudomonadati > Pseudomonadota > Betaproteobacteria > Burkholderiales > Comamonadaceae > Variovorax > Variovorax frigidus. The sequence continues at coordinate 335,165 of NZ_JBPJZF010000007.1, read as the reverse complement.
CTTGGGCGCGAGGTCGGCCACGATGGCATCGAAGCCCTGCCAGAAGCGCGCGCTGTCCACGCCGGTGGCGGGCAGCACCCTGTCTTCGATGAAGCGGTGGAGTTCGTTGGCGACCTGGAGGCCGTGGACGGTGGTGCGATCGGTCATGGAAACCTCGTCTGGTGGATGGAGGGGCAAAGTGCGCGGGCGCGCGCGACGGTGCCCTGATGCGCTACTTTATTGCATCTCCGGCTGCCAATTAATCGCCAGAAACTCCTTTGATTGATGACCAAAATGAATGTAATGACGCGGAGATCGCGTCGACACCGGCGCGTGGCGACAATGCAGGCCTCTTCTCTCGAACGCCACGGATGTCCCATGCCCCAGCCTGAGGTGCTGATCAGCGAGGTCGGCCCTCGCGACGGACTGCAGTCCGTCCATGCCACGATGCCGACGGTCGACAAGCTGCGCTGGATCGATGCGCTGCACGCCGCCGGTGTGCGCGAGATCGAGGTCGCTTCCTTCGTGCCGGCGCGGCTGCTGCCGCAGATGGCCGATGCCGCCGAGGTGGTGCGCCATGCGATCACGCTGCCCGGCCTCACGGTGATGGCGCTGGTGCCCAACCTGCGGGGTGCCGAAGCCGCGTTGGCCGCGGGCGTGCACAAGCTCACCGTGCCGGTGTCGGCCAGCGAGGCGCATTCGCTGGCCAACGTGCGCAAGACGCGCGCACAGATGGTCGAGGAAGTGCGCGCCATTGCCGACCTGCGCCGCACCCTCGCGCCGCAGGTCGGCTTCGAGGCCGGCCTGTCGACCGCCTTCGGCTGCACGCTGCAGGGCGAGGTGCCGGAGGACGAGGTGATCCGTCTCGCGGTGCAATGCATCGAGGCCGGCGCCGACGAAGCCGGCCTGTCCGACACCGTGGGCTATGCCAACCCGGCCCAGGTGCGCCGGCTGTTCCGCCGGCTGCGCGCCGAACTCGGCCCCAAGGCCGGTGCCGCGCACATGCACAACACGCGCGGCCTGGGCCTGGCCAACTGCCTGGCGGCCTACGAAGAAGGCGTGCGCACCTTCGATGCCTCGCTCGGCGGCCTGGGCGGTTGTCCCTACGCGCCGGGCGCATCGGGCAACGTGGTCACCGAAGACCTGGTCTTCATGTTCGAGGCCATGGGCGTGCGCACCGGCATCGATCTGCGGAAGCTGATCGCGGCGCGCGCGCCGCTCATGGCCGGCCTGCCCGGCGAGCCGGTGTACGGCATGACGCCCGAGGCGGGCCTGCCCAAGGGCTTCGGCCCTGATGCGAGCGCTCAGGCCAGCGCCAGGTAGACCAACACGAGGCCGGCGAGCCACACGGTTTCGATCAGCATCAATGCCAGCGGCCGCCAGCCCAGGCCCATCAGCCGGGCCAGCGAGGTCTTCATGCCCAGGGCCGCGATCGCGACGACCAGGCAGACGCGCGACATGTCGCTCAACAGACGGCCGGCGGCCGCGGGCACGCCGCCCGCGCTGTTGAGCACGACCAGTGCGATGAAGCAGCCCAGGAACAGCGGGACCAGCGGCGGTCGGGGCGCCGGCTGCGACCCTGCCGGTCCCGCGCCGGCCGCCTGCAGGCCCTGACGCCGCCAGCACAGCGCCAGCACGGCCACCACCGGCACCAGCAGCAGCACGCGCAGCAGTTTGACGATGATTGCCGCTTCGGCCGCCTCCTGCGAGATCATCGCGCCGGCGCCGACCACCTGCGCCACGTCGTGGATGGTGCCGCCAAGGAAGATGCCCGCCGCCGCGTCGGGCAGGTCCAGCAGCCGCGCCAGCGGTGGATAGAACACCATCGCCAGCGTGGAGAGTGCCGTCACGCCGACCACGGTCAGCAGCATGTGGCGCTCGTTCTCCTCCGACTTGGGCATCACGGCCGACACCGCCAGCGCGGCCGAGGCGCCGCAGATGGAAACCGCAGCACCCGACAGCAGGCCGAAATCGGTCTTGAGTCCCATGCGCCGCGCCAGCCAGCCGCCCAGGCCGATGGTGCTCACGATGCCCGCGACGGCCACGCAGAAGGGCCCGAGCCCGAGCTGCGCCACCTGCCCCAGCGTGATGCGCGCGCCCAGCAGCGCCACGCCGACGCGCAGCACGGTGCGGGTGCAGAAGTCGATGCCGGGCCGGCAGCGGCCGTCGTCGTAGAGGAAATGCAGGGCCAGCCCGATCAGCAGCGCATACAGCAGCAGCGGGCCGCCGTAGTGCTCGGCCATGAAGGTGGCCGACAGCATCGCCATCGTCGCCACGGCAATGCCCGGCCAGAGCGTGCGGGCGCGCTCGAACCGGCGCTGCGCCGGCGCTGCGGCGGACAGCAGGGTCATCGGGCGCCCAGGCTGGCGCCCTGCATCGCGGCGAAGCCCGCGTCCAGGTCGGCCAGCAGGTCCGCCGGGTCTTCCAGTCCCACGTGCAGGCGGACCACCGGTCCGCGCCCCTGCCAGTCCGCGCGGCTGCGGGCGCGGGTCATGTCGACCAGGATGGCGAGGCTCTCGAAGCCACCCCAGGAAGCACCGATGCCGAACAGCGACAGGCTGTCCACCAGCCGTTCGGCCGCCAGCGACGAGATCTGCGGCTGCAGCTCGAAAGACAGCAGCCCGTTGGTGCCGTCGGCATCGCGCAGCCACAGCGCGTGGCCCGGATGCGTCGGCAGCGCGGGGCAGAACACGGTCGCGACTTCCGGCCGCGACTGCAGCCAGGCGGCGACCTGCAGCGCGTGGCGCTCGTGCATCTGCAGCCGCGCCGACAGGGTGCGCATGCCGCGCAGCACCAGCCAGGCATCGTCCGGGCTGACCGTCATGCCGAACGTGTCGCTGCGCCGCGCCAGCGGTTCCCAGGCCTCGCGTGTGGTGCACACGGTGCCCATCATCACGTCCGAGTGACCCGACAGGTACTTGGTCGCGGCCATGATGGAGATGTCGGCACCCAGGGCGAGCGGCCGGTACTGGCAGCCCGAGCCCCAGGTGTTGTCCGCCGCGAGCCAGGCGCCGTGCGCGTGGGCGAGCGCGGCCAGGCGGGGCACATCGCACATCTCGTAGACCAGCGAACCCGGGCATTCGGCGTAGACCATGCGCGTCGCGGGCGTGAGCAGTTCCGCCACGTCGCTGCCGTCGGCGCGGAAGAAGGTGCAGCCGATGCCGTAGGACGCGAGGAAGTCGTCCGCCAGCCTGCGCACGGGCTCGTAGACGCTGTCCGACATCAGCACGTGGTCGCCGGGCTTCAGGTAGGCCAGCAGCGTCATGCCGACGGCCGCCAGGCCGGTCGGGAACAGCCGGGTGCGAAAGCCGCCTTCGAGTTCGGTGACCGCATCCTCGAGCGCGAAGGTGGTCGGCGTGCCGCGCGCGCCGTAGGTGAACAGGCGCTCGTCGCCGCGGCGCGCCCGCATCTCGCGCTGCGCCGCGACGCTGTCGAACAGCACGGTGCTGGCGCGCACCAGTGGTGGGTTGACCGCGCTGCCGCCGGCATAGGCGGGCGCCTTGCCCGCGTGCAGCAGGCGGGTCTGCAAGCCCAGGCCGGGCGCTGTGGGGGACGGGGCATTCATGGTCGCTCGTGCCGGGTCAGTCGATCTTCGCGCCCGACAGCTTCACCACGCGCGCCCAGCGGACGATGTCCTGCTGCAGCTGGGCGGCAAAGGCGTCGGCCGTGCCGGCGACCACCTCGCTGCCGCCGTCGGTGATCAGCCGGCTGACATCGGGCATACGCAGCGTGCGCACCAGCGCTTCGTTGAGGTAAGCCACGCGTTCCGGCGGCGTGCCGGCGGGCGCGAAGAAGCCGTACCAGTCCTCGAAGCGGGTGTTCGGGTAGCCGAGTTCTTCCAGCGTCGGCACTTTCGCGAACACGCCGATGCGGCGCGGGCTGGTGACGGCGAGGGCGCGCATCTTGCCGTTCTGCAGCATGCCGGCGACCGATGCGGTGGAGCTCACGAGCACGTCCACCTGGCGGCCCAGCAGGTCCGTGATGGCCGGCCCCGCGCCCTTGTAGGGCACGTGCGTCATCTCGATGCCGCTGTCCTTGCCGAGCACCACGCCGACCAGGTGCGACAGGGTGCCGTTGCCGGGCGTCGCATAGGTCACGGTGCCCGGATGGCTCTTGGTGCGCGCCGCCAGATCGGCGAAGGTCTTGTACGGCGATTCGGCCGCCACCACCAGCGCCAGCGGCGCGGCGTTGATCTGGGTGATCGGCACGAAGTTCTTCAGCGGGTCGAAGCCGGCCGAGGCATAGAGGCTCGGGTTGACCGCCATCAGCGACACCTGGGCCGTGAGCACGGTGTAGCCATCCGCCTTGGCTTCGGCGACGGCCTTGGCGCCGATGTTGCCGCCCGCGCCGCCGCGGTTTTCCACCACCGCCGACTGGCCCGTCACCTCCGACAGCCGGGTGGTGACGAAGCGTGTGGTGCCGTCGTTGCCGCCGCCTGGCGGGAAGGGCGAGATGAAGCGGATCGGCTGCGACGGGAAGCCGTTGCGCTGCGGCAGCGGCTCGGCGGACGCGACAGGCAGCATGAAGGAGGCGGCGCAGCCAGCGATGGCCGCCCATTGCAGCAAGGACGGAAGACGAAGCACACGAAGCACGGAAGGCATGGCGAAACTCCTGAAAGTGGAAGAGACGGAGAGCGGGAAACGGGAATGGCGCAAGCGAGATCTAGGCCGATGCAGCCGGCAGCCGGAAGCCGGCGAGTTCGTCGGCGTCGAGCTGCGCGACCAGGCCGGTTTCCCAGGCCAGGTAGCGGCGCGCGGCCTCCTTGTTGCCGTCGTGCCGGTCGTGCACGAAGAACAGGTAGTCGATGCACTGCGCATCCGGCGGCGTGTCCGGGCTCGCGACCACGGGCCGTCCGCCTTCGCGCCAGGCCGCCATGCCGCCGTCGAGCAGCAGCGGCGCGGGGCGCCCGGCCGGCCATTCGGTGGCGGCCCACGCGGCGAGCGCCGGCGTGTCGGCGACCAGCACGACCGGTCGCGTCTCGTGCTGCAGCAGGGAGGCCAGCGCGGGCCGGATCGACCACCGCGCCTGCGGGATGTGCGCCGCACGGAAGGCCATGCCGGGGCGCAGGTCGACCAGCGCCACCTCGTCGCGGTGCAGGCGCGCGGCCAGGGTCGCAGCGTCGATGCCGGCCAGCGTCGGCGGCTGCGGCGCATCGGCCGGCGGGAACGCCAGGCCGCTGGCCAGCCCGCCCGCGAGCACGCTGGCATCGTGGCCCATCTGGCGCAGCCAGCTCGCCACCGTGGGCGCGCGCACACCGTCGTCGTCGATCAGCACCAGGCGTGCGCCGCGCACGCCGACGTACTGGTCGCCGGCCTGCATCAGCTGACCGCCCGGCGTGTGCTGTGCCGCCGGCAGGCTGCCCGCGGCGAACTCCTCGGGCGTGCGCACGTCGCACAGGAACAGCGTGCGCTGCGGGTCGGCGGCCCAGTCGCGGACGGTGGACGCATCCACCTGCGGCACGTCGAAGCGCCGCGCGAGCGCCTCGGCGGCCGGCTTCAGTGCGGGGCTGCCCGAGTCCACGGCGTAGCCCTGGGTACCGCCGTGTGCCAGCCGGTGGTCCGCGAGGTACCAGCCCTGCGTGCCGTTCTCCAGTGCGTAGACCGGGTTGGGCACGCCCAGGTTGATGAGCGTCTGCGCGCCGATGATGCTGCGCGTGCGTCCCGCGCAGTTGACGACGATGGGCATCGTGGCGTCGGGCACCAGCGTCGACACCCGCCAGGCCAGTTCGCCGTTGGGGCAGCAGGTGGCGCCCGGGATGTTCATCTTGTGGAACTCGGACAGCGGGCGGCCGTCGAGTACCGCCACGGGTTCGCCCTGCGCCAGCATCTGCGCCAGGCGGTCGGCCCCGATGCGGGGCGTGTGGTACGTCTGCTCGGCGAGTTCGCCGAAGGTCTTGGAGGGGAGGTTCACGCCCGCGAACAGAACGAAGCCCGCCGCCTTCCATGCGCGCGTGCCGCCTTCGAGCACCCGCACCTGGGTGTAGCCCAGTGCCTCCAGCCGCGCGGCGGCACGCTCGGCCACCTGGGGCGTGCTGTCGTCGCCCGCGTCGTAGACCACCAGGCGCACGCTGCGGCGCGGCACCAGCCGTGGCGCGTCGATCTCCAGCCGGCTGTAGGGCAGCGGCACCGCATAGAACAGGTGCGCTTCGCCGTACTGGCCATGCTCGCGCACGTCGAGCAGCGCGATCTCTTGCCCGTCGTGCAGCCAGGATTTCAGGGTGGAGGGGGACAGGTAGGTCGTCATGCGGAGAAGGGGCTGGGTGGGTGGGTGTGCGACCGGCGTGCGCGGTCGCTGCCGCCGCGGCACGGGGTGCCGTCGCAGCAGAGCTTGTGTGGAGGCGTGGACATGCGGCGGCCGCCGCGGCGGGCTAGCGGCGCGTCTGCACGCCGATGCCCATGGTCTGGCAGGTGCCGGCGTCCAGGTCGTAGCCGGTGCGCGCGTTCAGCGTTTCCAGCGCCCGGCCGTACATGTGGAGATGGCGGATCACCTGGTCGCCCTGGATTTCCACCGAATGGATGTCCTCGGGCATCAGCGCGATGCCGGTGCCGGGCGCGACGACCACGCACGCGGTCTCCCGCAGCCGGCCCACGCCGGGCACCGTGCCGTCGTCAAGCCGCTCGTAGACGCGGTTGTGTTCGGTGCCTTCGACCGCTGCGATGCAGGCCCAGGTCGTGTGGTTGTGCGGCACGATGCGCTTGCCGGGCCGCATCACGTTGAGATAGAGCGCGAAGCTCTGGTCGGCGTCCTCGGCGATCAGGTAGCGCGCCTGATGCTCGCCGGCCGCGGGCGCCTGGAAGCTGTCTTCCTGCCAAAGCGGCTTCCGCGCGGCGAGTTGCAGCAGCGCGTCCAGCACCGGGACCAGCGTGTCGCGGGTCGCCTCGCCGCCCCGCAGCGTGTCCTTCATTTGCGCGATGGCAGATTGCACCGCCTGCTGGCGTTCGTCGGCAAGGGAAGAGGGGGTCGCGGTCATGGAAATGGCTCCTTCGGAATTCGTGTCGGTTTGATTCGCCTGGACTTCACTTTAGTGACGACCGTCCGTTCGAACAATCCATCTGCGGCACGGAAAACATCAGTAAAGTTAATCAATGAGCACACTCGATCTCGAACTGCTGCGCGCGCTTGCCGCCATCGTGGCGCACGACGGCTTCGCCGCCGCGGCGGTGCATCTGGGCAAGACGCAGTCGGCCGTCACGCAGCAGATGCAGCGCCTGGAGGAGCAGATCGGCCATCCGCTGTTCGAGAAGCACGGCCGCAACAAGCGCCTCACCGACCATGGGCAGCGGCTGCTCGTCTACGCCCGCCACCTGCTGGCGATCAACGACGAGGCCCTGCGCAGCCTGCAGCAGGGTCAGCTCGAAGGCGTGCTGCGCATCGGCGCGCCGCACGACGTGGCCGACACCATGCTGCCGCTGCTGCTGACCGAGATCGCGCGCAACTCGCCCCTGCTGCAGCTCGACATCCACATCGGCCGCAGTCCCTTCCTCATGAAATCCATCCAGAGCGGCGAGCTCGACATGATCATCTCCAATCGCAGCGATCCGCAGCTCGAAGGCGTGGTGCTGCGGACCTCGCCGACCGTGTGGCTGTGCGGCGCAGGCTACCTGCACGATCCGGCCAAGCCGGTGCCGCTGATCATGGCGGACGGTCCGAGCATCTTTCGCCGCATCGGCCACGAGGCGCTGGACGCCGCCGGCATCGCCTGGACGCCGCGCTACACCTCCTCGAGCCTGATCGGCATCAAGGCCGCCCTGCGCGCAGGCCTGGGCGTGACGGCGCGCGGCGTCGAGCAGCTCGATGCCGGCCTGCGCGTGCTCGGGCCGGGCGACGGCATGCCGCGCCTGCCCGACCTCGTCTATTACCTCTACGTGCGCAGCCACGTCGTCAACCCGGTCACGCGCCAGGTCTTCGACACGCTGAAGAAGCACCTGGGGCTGCTGCGCTCCGACGTCCTGGCGCGACCCTGACGTTTGCGCTCCCAAGCATCAGCGCCCCTTATGGTTTTCATCCCTGTCAAGAGGGATGCCGCACGCCGCGCCGGCTGCCGATCGCCCCGAAAATAGCGCTTTTCCAGCGTCTCAGGCTCACCCATGTCCCATGCTCCACCCCTGCCCTATGCGGGCATCCGCGTCGTCGAATTCACCCACATGGTCATGGGCCCGACCTGCGGCATGCTGCTGGGCGACCTGGGCGCCGAGGTCATCAAGGTCGAGCCGATCGCCGGTGACGACACACGCCGATTGCTGGGCTCGGGCGCCGGCTTCTTTCCCACCTTCAACCGCAACAAGAAAAGCATCGCGCTCGACCTGAAGAAGCCCGAAGGCGTGGCGGCGGCGCTCAAGCTCATCGCCAGCGCCGACATCGTGAGCGAGAACTTCAAGCCCGGCACGATGAAGAAGCTGGACCTGGACTACGAGACGCTCAAGCAGCTCAACCCGCGCCTGATCTACGTGAGCCACAAGGGCTTCCTGCCCGGCCCCTACGACCACCGCACCGCGCTCGACGAAGTGGTGCAGATGATGGGCGGCCTGGCCTACATGACCGGACGCGCCGGTGACCCGCTGCGTGCGGGCACCAGCGTGAACGACATCATGGGCGGCATGTTCGGCGCCATCGGCGCCATGGCCGCACTGCGCCAGCGCGAACAGACCGGCGAAGGTTGCGAGGTGCAGTCGGCGCTGTTCGAGAACAACATCTTCCTGGTGGCCCAGCACATGATGCAGTTCGCCGCCACCGGCAAGGCCGCCGACCCGATGCCCAGCCGCATCTCGGCCTGGGGCATCTACGACGTGTTCACGGTGCAGGGCGGCGAGCAGATCTTCCTGGCCGTGGTGAGCGACAAGCAGTGGGCCATCTTCTGCAAGGCCTTCGGCCTCGCCGAGATGCACGCCGACCCGCGGCTCGCGACCAACAACGACCGCGTGCGCGCACGCGAATGGATGATGCCGATCCTGCGATCGCACCTGGCCTCGCGCAGCGCCGCTGAACTGAGTGCGGTGTTCGAGCACAACGAACTGCCCTTTGCGCCGATCGTCAAGCCGCAGGACCTGTTCGACGATCCGCACCTCAACGCGACCGGCGGCCTGGCCCCCGTGCGCATGAACGACGGCAGCGAATCGAAGGTGCCCCTGATGCCGTTCACGCTGGGCGGCCAGCGGCCCGGCATCCGGCTGCAGCCGCCGCTGCTCGGTGAGCACACCGACGCGCTGCTGCGCGAAGCGGGCTATGGGGATGCGGACATCGCTGCCCTGAAGGCCGGCGGTTCGGCGGCTTAGCTCTCGATGCGGATGTTGTTGGCCTTCGCGATCTTTCCCCACTTCGCGTATTCGTCGCGCGACACCTTGGCGAAAGCCTCGATCGAGTTGCCGACGGGCTGCAGCCCCAGGTCGATCAGCTTGCGCTGGACCTCGGGCAGGCCCAGCACCTTGACGATCTCGGTGTTGAAGCGCGCGACGATGTCCTTCGGCGTCGCCGCCGGCACGTAGAAGCCTTGCCAGCCGTCGCCGTCGTAGCCCGGCAGCAGCTCGGCCACGGCGGGAACGTCGGGCAGCGCCGTGCTGCGCTTCTTGCTGGTGACCGCCAGCGCGCGCAGCTTGCCGCTCTTGATCAGCGGGATCGCCGTCGTCGCCGGCTCGAAGGCGAGCGGCATCTGCCCGGCCATCACGTCGGACAGCGGGCTGCCCTTGTAGGGGACATGGACCATCTGGATGCCCGCCATGTTGTTCATCATCTCCATCACCACGTGCGGCCCGGAACCGATGCCCAGCGACCCGTAGTCGACCGAGCCGGGCTTGGCCTTGGCGCGGGCGATGAGGTCCTTCAGGCTGGCGTCGGGCTGGTTCGGCCCGGTGATCAGCACGTAGGGCACCAGCGCCACTTGCGTCACCGGCGCGAAATCGCGGAAGGTGTCATAGGGCAGCTTGGTGTAGACGTTGGGGTTGACGCCCATGATCGAATTGACCGTCATGAACAGCGTGTAGCCGTCGCCCGGGCTCTTGGCCGCGACCTCGGCGCCGATGATGCCGGCCGCGCCGGCGCGGTTGTCGATGACGATCGGCTGGCCCAGCGCGCGGCCGAGCGGCTCGCTGATGATGCGCGTCACCACGTCGGGCGACACGCCGGCCGCGAAGGGCACGATGACCTTGATCGGCCGGTCGGGCCACTGGCCCTGCGCGAACAGGGGCGTGGCCACGGCCGCTGCGGCAGCGGCACCGAAGTGGCCGAGGGCAGTGCGGCGGGAAAGGAGATGGGGCATGGGGTGCTCTCGTTGGGATCGTGGGGTGCTGTTCGGGGGACTCAGGCCAGCCAGGTGCGCATCGCGGCGATCAGGGGTTCTGCCGCGACGATGTGCGGGTAGTGCCCGCCGCTCGCCAGCGTCAGATGCCGCGCATCGGGATGGCGTGCCCGCACGCGCGCACGCACCTGTGGGGTGAGGGTCGGGTCGTCTTCGCAGTCGCACACCACGGTGTTGGCGATCCGGGGCACTGCCGCGTGCGCCGCCGCGTGCGCCACTTGCCGCAGCCGCTGGTGGAAGGCTTCGGCCGGCAGGCCGTGGTGCAGCATGTGCAATTGCACGGCGCGCAGCGGATCGTCCGGCCGCGCGGCCAACGCCGTGTGCCAGCGGTCGATCACCTCGGCGCTCGGCGCCGCGTCGAGCCAGGCGGCCTCGAAGAGCGGCGAGTGCGCCACGTCGGCGCCGTCCACGAAGGTGTTGCCGAGCCACAGCGCCACGACCTGCGCCGGGTACCGGGCGGCGAAGGTCTGCGCCCACCAGGCGCCGTACGACGAACCCCACAGCGCCACAGGGCCGGTCTCGAGGTGGCGCAGCAAGGCAGCGAGTCCGTCGGCCAGCTGCGCCGGGTCGAAGCCGCCCGGGTAGGTGACGGCGATCACGCGCCGCTCCGCATCGAAGGCTTCGGCCACGCGCCATGCCGTGCTGCCGTCGCCCAGGGCGCCCGGCAGCAGCACGAGCGGTTGCGCCGTGCCCGCACGGCCGTTGTCGCGGACTTGCCAGGGCGCGCCTTCGCCGTCGGTGAAATGCCGCAGCGGCGTGCGCGCGGCGTAAGCCCGCAGAGGCGCCGGCGCCGCGTAGGTGTCCGCTTCGGTCACGCCAGGTAGCCCTCTTCGCGCAGCGTCGTCTTGGCCTTCTCGGTGAAGTCGGCTTCCGGCGCGTTGCCGCCGATGACGAACATCAGGAAGTGGGTCTTGTCCGGCTCGCCGTGCGTCACGTTCTCGAAGCGACGGTTCACGCCCGGCGGGAAGGAGCAGATGTCCCAGGGGCCGACGTCGAAGTACTCGTCCTTGCCGTCGAGCTCCCACGAGCAGCGCCAGGTACCGGTCAGCGGCATGAAGGTCTCGTTGGTGTCGTGGTTGTGCATCATCGGCCCGTTGCCCGGCTTGGCTTCGCAGAAGCCGAGGTTGAAGCCCTCGCTGATGCGGATCGCGGCGTTCTCCGCGGCCTGCGCACCCACCGGCGACACCACGTCGGCGCCGCCCTTGCCGGCTGGCGGCTGGAAGCCCACCGCGTTGTACAGCTTGCGCATCGCGCTCGGGTAACGGCTGTCGGGCAGGCCGCCGTCGAAGCCCTTGAGGTCCTTGAAGTAGGCGACGCGCTTGCGCATCTCTTCGCGTGTGACGCGGATCTGGGGGATGGCCATCGGAATGTCTCTCTATGGAAGTGGAACGCAGCGGCCAAGTATTGGCAGTCGACCCTCCCGCGGCAATCGCGGCCCTCGATGACGGCCATCGGATTCGTGATGGAGGATGCGGGTTTTCCCGTTGCCGGATCGACCGCAGGGCGCTGCGGTCGCGGCAAGATGCGGTCCCATGAAGCTTCAGGACCTCGACCTCCACCTGCTGCGCGCCTTCGACGCGCTGCTGCGCGAGCGGCATGTCACCCGCGCGGCCGAACGCCTCGAGATGGGCCAGTCGTCGATGAGCGTGTCGCTCGCCAAGCTGCGCGACCTGTTCGGTGACGAACTGCTGATGCGCACCGGGACCGGCTGGATGCCGACCGAACTGGCGTTGCTGCTCTGGCCGCGGGTGCAGGAGGCCATCGCCGCGCTCGAGCGCGTGCTGGAGCCGCCGCGCTTCGATCCGGCCACCGCCGTCCAGACCTTCCGCCTGATCGTGATCGACTACATCGACCTGCTCATGATGCCGGCGGTGATGCGCCGGATCCGACGGGAAGCGCCGGGCGTCAAGCTGCACGTGCTGCAGACCAATCCCCACCATTTCGGCGAGATGATGGCCGCTGGCGAGCTGGACCTGGCCCTCACCTACTTTCCCGGCGCGCCCGACTACCTCAAGGGCTGCAAGCTGTTTTCCGACCGCTTCCTCGGCCTGTGCGCCAGCGACCACCCGGTGCTCGGCCAGACGCTCGACGTGGCGGGCTTCTGCGCGTTGCCGCACATGACGATCGAACCGGTGGCCGCGCAGATCTACAACGTGCAGATCGATGCGGCGCTCGAGCCCTACGGCCTGCGCCGCCGGGTGCAGATGATCAAACCCAGTTTCCTCGCGCTGCCCTTCGTGCTGGAAACCTCCGACATGGTGGCGAGCGTGCCGGCGCGCCTGGCACGCCGCATGACACGCATGGCCGCGGTCTCGCTGTTCGACCTGCCCCTGGAGTTGCCGCTGTTCGACGTGCGAATGCTGTGGCATCCGCGCACCGACCATTCGCCTGCCCACGAGTGGCTGCGCGAGTTGATGCGCGATTGCGCGCGCGAGGCCTGAAGCGCGCGGCGCGCGGCTTCACGGTGTGCGCTGCACGGCCTGCGCGCGATCCGCCGTCTGCCAGCCACCACCCAGCGCACGGTCGAGCGCGATGCGGGCGGCAAGCTGGTCCGCCCGCAGTTGCAGCGCCGTCTGCTGCGCGCTGAACAGGTTGCGCTGCGCATCGAGCTCGTCGAGGTGGGAGGCATAGCCCTCGCGGTAGCGGTTGCTCGCGACGCGCAGCGTCTCCTGCAGCGCCATGCGCTGGGCCTCGACCTCGACCGCCTGCCGCGCCAGTTCGTCGATCGCGGCCAGCTGGTCCTCGACCTCGCCGAAGGCGGTGAGCACGGTTTTCTCGTAAGCGGCCAGCGCCTGGTCGCGCCGTGCATCGGCTGCGCGCACGCCCGCGCGCAGCCTGCCCCCCTCGAACAAGGGGGCCAGCACGCTGCCGCCCAGGCTCCAGAGCTTGAACGGGTCGCCGGTGAGTGCGCTCGAGCTGATGCTGCCCAGCGTGGCCGACAGCCGGATCGACGGCAGCAGCTGCGCACGCGCCGCGGCGATCTGCGCATCGGTCGCGGCCAGTTGCGCCTCGGCGCTCGCGATGTCGGGGCGGCGGCGCAGCAGCTCCGAAGGCACGCCGATCGAGGGCAGCGCGGCCATGCGCAGCGCGGTCAGCGCCAGGCCGCGTGCCACGGGGGCGGGCGCGTCGCCCGTCAGCAGGCGCAGCGCATGTTCCTGGCGGCGGATGGCCAGGTCGAGCTGCGGCACGACGGCGGCGGTCGCGCGGTATTCGGCTTCGCTCTGCTGCGTTTCCAGCGCCGAGGTGTAGCCGCGCTGCTGGCGCGAGCGCGCGAGGTCCAGCGCCGACGCGCGCGCCGCCAGCGTCTGGCGCGCGACCTCGACGCGCGCATCGAGCGCGCGCAGGTTGACGTAGCCCGAAACCACCGTCGCGGCCACGCTCAGCGCGGCGCTGTCGCGGGCGGCGGCGCTGGCCTGCAGCTGCGCATCGGCGGCCTGGCCCAGCGCGTCGACGCGGCCCCAGAGGTCGGCTTCGTAGGCGGCCTGGAACTGCGGCTGCAGCACGGTCGACAGGTAGGGCTTGCCGGTGGCGGCGCTGATGCTGCGGCTGCGGTTGGCGCCGACGCCGAAGTCCAGCGTGGGCAGCGCGGCGGCCTGCTGCATGTCGCTGAGCGCGCGGGCTTCGGCCACGCGCGCGGCGGCGCTGCGCAGGTCGGTGTTACGGGCCAGTGCGCGTTCGACCAGACCGTCGAGCACAGGATCGCCGAGCGCGCGCCACCAGCCGGACTGCACGGTGGTGGCCGAGGTCGACAGCGTGCTCAGCTGCCATGCGTCGGGCACGTCGGCCGCGAGCGCATGCGAGGCCGGCACGCTGCCGCAGGCCTGCAGCAGGAGCGTCGCGCTCAGGGCCGCGGCGATGAGTGCGAGGCGTGTCACGGTGTGCTCCTCGGGGCGTCGCCCTGGGCCGAGCGCGTGTCGACGCTCACCACCACCGACATGCCCGGGCGCAGGCGTGCGCTCTGTGCCTGGTCCGGATCGACCTCGATGCGCACCGACAGCCGCTGCGGGATCTTGGTGAAGTTACCGGTTGCGTTGTCCTGCTTGATCACGCTGAACTCCGACCCGGTGGCCGGCGACAGGCGCTCGACATGCCCGGTCAGCGCTGCATCCGACAACGCATCGACATGAAAGCGCGCCACCTGGCCCGGCGCCATGCGCGCGGTCTGCGCTTCCTTGAAGTTCGCCACCACCCACACCTGCTGCGGCACCACCGCCACCAGCTGCGTGCCTGGCGTCACGTACTGGCCCAGCTTCACGCCGACCTCGCCCACGTGGCCGTCGCGCGGTGCGCGGATCTGCGTGTTGTCGAGATCGATCTCGGCCAGCCTGACCGCGGCGCGCGCCGATTCGACCGCTGCTTCCACTGCGCTGCGGTTGACCACCACGGTCTGCAGGTCCTGCGTGGCGACCGCCTGGCCGGCCTGCGCTTGCGCCGCGCCGGCCTCGGCCTGCTTGAGCGTGGCCTCGGCCTGGTGCAGCGCGGCCTCGGTCTGGTCGCGTTCGCGCTGCGACAGCGAGCCGTCCTGCGCCAGCGGCGTGGCGCGCCGCATGTCGGCCTGGGCGCGCGCAAGCTGCGCGCGGGCGTTGGCCTGCTGCGCCTTGGCGTTCGCGATCTGCGCCTGCGTGTTGCCGATCGCGGCCTCGCGTGAGCGGCGCGCCTGCACGGTGTTGGCCAGGTTGGCTTCCTGCGCGGCCAGCGCGCTGCGGGCCTGCTCGAGCTTCTGGCGGTAGATGCGGTCGTCCAGCTTCACCAGCACCTGGCCGGCCTGCACCGCCATGTAGTCCTGGATCAGCACCTCGGCCACATAGCCGTCGACCTTGGGCGCGACGAGGGTCACCATGCCGCGCACGTAGGCGTTCTCGGTGGTCTCGGTGCCGGTGCGGAAGGGCGGCAGGCGCCAGGCGTAGAGCACCAGGCCCAGGCAGAGCAGGGTGGCGGCGAGCACGATCCAGGTGCTGCGCGAACGGAGAGTCTTGGAAGCGAAGGACATGATGAGGCGATCAGGAAGAGACAGGAGCGAGCGGCGCGGCCGGTGCCGTGTTGCGGGCGCGGTGCCAGCGGTGCGTCTTGACGCCCGCGAAGACGAGGAAGCCCAGCGTGGAGACCAGCGCCACGGTGTGGAACAGGTCGTTGTAGGCCATGACATAGGACTGCTGCGTGACCTGCTGGCCCAGCAGCGTGAGCGCCTGGTTGGCGCGCGCGGCGCTGTCGTTGAGCGTCGAGGCGTAGGCGCCGCCGAGCTGCGTGAGCCGCTGCACCACCTGCGGGTCGGTCAGCGTCAGGTGCTCGACCAGCTGGGCGTAGTGCAGCCGCTGGCGTTCGGCCAGCAGCGTCGACAGCCAGGCCTGGCCGACCAGGCCGGCCAATGCCTGGCCGCCGCTAAAGATGGCGATGAAGCTCACGAGGTTCTTCATGCCGCCCGCGATCACATGCAGGAAGCCCTGCAGCATGGCCGAGGCCAGGAACATCGAACTGGCCGCGGCCAGCAGCGTCTGCGAGAGGTACAGGTCGTGCGGACGCGTGAGCACGGTCGAGCGCCCGTCCATGACGGCCGCCACCATGATCAGCACCAGCGCGATGTCGCCCAGCACGTCGAAGCGCTTCGACGGGATCGCCAGCGCGGCCGCGAGGAAGCCGACCACCGTGCCCACCGTGACCCAGGCGAACAGCACGTGCATCTGGTCGTTGGTGAAGCCCAGCGTGTTCATCAGGCCGACTGCGCCCACGGTCTGTTCCGACAGCACGATGCGGAACAGCAGGATCGCGCCCATGAAGCGCAGCATGAAGGGCGTGCCCAGCCAGTGCAGGTCGATCAGCGGCTTCTCGCGCTGCAGCTCGATCGCCATGTAGAGCCCGAAGCACACCACCGAGCCGGCCAGGCACAGACCGAGCCAGGGCGTGTCGCTCCACCAGTGCAGCCGGCCCTGCGTCAGCACCACGCACAGCAGCGCCAGTGCCACGGCGTAGAGCGTGAAGACGATGCCGTCCCCCTTGGCGAACATCTGCTGCGTGGGCATCGGCTTGAGCCGCACCACGTTGATCGCGGCGAAGCACAGGATGGCCAGGCCGGCGTCGATGAAGTGCAGGCCGTGCCACTGGCCGATCTGCAGCAGGTCCTCGGAAATGATGCGTGACAGCGGCGCCCCGATCTGCAGCCCGGCGAAACCGACCACCAGCGCGACGACCGCCTTGGGCGCGGGAAAGGCCTGCACCATGTAGAGCACCGCCAGGCTGCTGATCGGCGCGGCGGCCAGGCCCAGCGCGGCGCGCACCAGGATGGCCGAGCCCAGGTGCTGCGCGAACAGGTGCGACACCGCCAGCAGCAGGTAGAGCGGGATCACGATGTCGACGAAGCGGCGCAGCCCGTACTGGTAGCGCACCTTGGTCAGCAGCAGCGAGGCCGTGATGTTGGTGGCGAAGTAGGCGGTGGTGAGCCAGCTCGCCTCGGTGGCCGTGGCGCCGAGCGCGCCCTGGATGCCGGTCAGGTTCGAATTGACCAGGTTCACGCCCAGCCCCTGCGTGAGCGCGAGCAGCAGCGATACCGCGCCGAAGGCGACGCCTTCGCGCACGCTGTAGGGCGCGGCCTCGGGCGCGGCCGGCGCGGGTGCCGCTGCGGTGACGACGGCCTGCTCGCTCACTTCGCCATGTCCTTGTCGGGCGCGCGCGTCAACGGCAGCACCAGGCCGTCGATGAAGCGCGCGATCGAGGCGCGGCTGACCTTCTGGTTGCGCGTGTTGTAGCGGTACAGGATCATGGCCGGCACCAGGTCGAGCAGCATGTCCATGTCTTCCGGCGCCGCGATCTCGCCGCGCGCGACCGCGCGCTCGACCAGCGCGCGCACCTTGGCGCGGCGCGCCGTGAGCCGTTCGGGCGTGACCTTCTCGGTCCAGGCCATGTGCTGGCGCACGTTGCCCAGCATCTCCTGCACGGCGGCCTGCATCACGTGGTTGCCCAGGCCGTAGTAGTGCTCGTAGACCTTGGCCAGGTCGCCGCGAAGCGAGCCGGTGTCGACCTCGACGTCGATCGGCGAATGCAGCGTGAGCGCGTCGGCCAGCAGTTCGTCCTTGGACTTCCAGCGCCGGTAGAGCGAAGCCTTGCCCGCGCCCGCGCGCTGCGCCACCGCGTCCATGGTCACGGCATGGATGCCGGACTCGCCCAGGATCTCCATGGCGGCGCGCAGGATGGTCGCGTCGAGCGCGGCATCGCGCGGGCGGCCGGGGGTGGGCAGGGGTGTGTCGGTGGTCATGAATATAACGGAACGAGATAGTTTCGAAACTTGATTGTATCGAAACATCGGATTTCCTGCTGGCGGGCGGCCGCGCTCCCCATAATCGCCACCGATGGACCGCCTCACCCAACTCGAATCCTTTGTCTCGGTCGCGACCCGCGGCAGCCTTACCGCGGCCGCCAAGGCTGAGGGCGTGGCGCCGGCGATCATCGGACGGCGCATCGATGCGCTGGAGGAGCGGCTGGGCGTCAAGCTGCTGCTGCGCACCACGCGCCGCCTCACGCTGACCCACGAAGGCAGCGCCTTCCTCGAGGACTGCCAGCGCCTGCTGGCGGAGTTCGCCAACGCCGAGGCCAGCGTCAGCGCGGGCGGCGTCAAGGCCAGCGGCCACCTGCGGGTCACGGCGCCGGCCGGCTTCGGGCGCCGGCACGTCGCGCCGCTGGTGCCGCGCTTCCACGCGCTGCACCCGGAGGTCACGATCTCGCTCAACCTGAGCGACCGGGTGGTCGACGTCGCGGGGGAGAGCTTCGACTGCGCGGTGCGCGTGGGCGACCTGCCCGACTCCTCGCTGGTGAGCCTGCGCCTGGCCGACAACCGTCGGCGCTGCGTGGCCACGCCCGAGTTCCTGCGCCGCCACGGCACGCCGCGCCATCCGTCGGAGCTGGCGCGCTTCGCCTGCCTGACCTTGTCGAGCGACGCCTCGCAGACCCGCGGCTGGGCATTTCGGGTGACGTCGGCCCAGGGCGAGACCGAGACCGTCCACATGAAGCCGACCGGCCCGCTCGACTGTTCCGACGGCCAGGTGCTGCACGACTGGTGCCTGGCCGGGCACGGCATCGCCTGGCGCAGCGGCTGGGAGATCGAAGCCGAGGTCGAGGCCGGGCTGCTGGTGCCGCTGCTCGACGAATTCGCGGCGCCGCCCAACGGCATCTACGCAGTGTTTCCCCAGCGCAAGCACCTGGCGCTGCGGGTGCGGCTGTGGCTGGATTTTCTCAAGGCCGAGTACGGCCGGCCCGAGTTTTGGGCAGCTGGATGACGGCACAATCGGCCGCACCCCTCACACGCCCCTTCAAGAAGAGAGCCATCGATGACCTTCGAAGCCATCCTCGCCTACCTGCACCTGCTGGCCATCCTCACGATGGTCGTGTTCATCTCCAGTGAAGCCGCGCTGTGCCGCGTGCAGTGGCTCAACGCCGCCGTGGTCGAGCGCCTGGCCACGGTGGACCGGGTCTACGGCATCGCGGCGGTCGCGGTGCTGGCCACCGGCATCGCCCGCACGGTGCTGGGCGTGAAGGGCACGGCCTGGTACTGGACCAACCCGCTGCTGCACGTGAAGCTCACGCTGTTCATCGTGGTCGGCCTGATCTCGATCTTCCCGACGCTCACCTACCTGCGCTGGCGCAAGGCGCTGCGCACGACCGGCGCGCTGCCGGCCGCCGCCGAGGTCACGAAGACCCGCAAACTGGTGATGGTGCAGGCGCACCTGATCGCCGTGATCCCGTTGTTCGCCGTCTTCCTGGCGCGCGGTTTCGGGAAGTAAGCGGCCATGAAAAAGGCCCGCACGCAGCGGGCCTCCTGTTCGCATCTGCCCGCGTCGTGCGGCGTCAGCCCTTGGCGGCGTCCGCCTCGCACTTCTTGACGAAGCTGTTCTTCGCGGCGCCGGCCAGTGCCTTGCCGTTCTTGTCGATGGCCTTGGCGGCGCAGGCGGGTGCCGAGGCGGCCTTGGCGTCCTTTTCACACTTTTTGACAAAGCTGTTCTTGGCGGCGCCGGCCAGCGCCTTGCCGTTCTTGTCGATGGCCTTGGCGTCGCAGCTGGCGCTGGCGGCGGCTGCGGCGGCGGGCGCGGCTGCCGGTGCGGCAGCCTTGTCCTGCGCATGGGCGCCGAACGAGAGGCAGGCGCCCAGTGCGATGGTGGAAGCGACCAGGGAAAGGAGCTTTTTCATGAGGGGATACGTCCTTGCAAGGTTGGTTGTGACCCGTGCCCCACCCTGGGGCCGACCATCCTAACGGGCGACGGCAACGATTGGATGACGATCGTCTCCGGCGCTCGGGTTTGCCCCCGGTAAAATCCGGCGATGCTATTGGTCAAACAGGAGCTGCTCGCGGCGCTCGCGAACACGCTCGAATCCTTTTCCCCCGGTGCCGGTGCCAAGGCGATCTTCGAATCGCCCAAGGTCGCGGCGCACGGCGATTTCGCCAGCACGGCGGCGATGCAGCTCGCCAAGCCCCTGGGGCGCAAGCCCCGCGAGCTCGCCGAGGCGCTCAGCGCCGCGCTGCTCGCCACGCCGGCCTTCGGCCAGTGGGTCGATGCGGTCGAGATCGCCGGCCCGGGCTTCCTCAACATCCGGCTCAAGACGACCGCCAAGCAGCAGATCGTGCGCGAGGTGCTGGCCGCGGGCGGGGCCTTCGGCCGCCAGCCGGCGCGCGGCGAACGCGTGCTGGTCGAGTTCGTCTCGGCCAACCCGACCGGCCCGCTGCACGTCGGCCACGGCCGCCAGGCGGCGCTGGGCGACGCCATCTGCAGCCTGCTCTCGACGCAGGGCGCGGACGTCTACCGCGAGTTCTATTACAACGACGCCGGCGTGCAGATCCAGACGCTGGCCCACAGCACCCAACTGCGGCTGCAGGGTTTCAAGCCCGGCGACGCCGAATGGCCGAGCGGCGAGAAGGCCGCGGCGTACAACGGCGACTACATCGCCGACATCGCCGAGGACTTCAAGGCGAAGAAGACCGTCAGCGCCGACGATCGCGCCTACACGGCCAGCGGCGACGTCGAGGACCTGGACTCGATCCGCCAGTTCGCCGTGGCCTACCTGCGCCGCGAGCAGGACCTGGACCTCCAGGCCTTCCAGGTGAAGTTCGACAACTACTACCTGGAGTCCAGCCTCTACACCAGCGGCCGCGTGGCCGCCACGGTGCAGAAGCTGATCGACGCCGGCAAGACCTACGAACTCGACGGCGCGCTGTGGCTCAAGTCCACCGAGTACGGCGACGACAAGGACCGCGTCATGCGCAAGCAGGACGGCACGTACACCTACTTCGTGCCCGACGTGGCCTATCACATCGCCAAGTGGGAGCGCGGCTTCCACACGGTCGTGAACATCCAGGGCACCGACCACCACGGCACGATCGCGCGGGTGCGGGCGGGGCTGCAGGCGGCCGGTGTCGGCATCCCGGCCGGCTACCCCGACTACGTGCTCCACACCATGGTGCGCGTGGTCAAGGGCGGCGAAGAGGTCAAGATCAGCAAGCGCGCGGGCAGCTACGTCACGCTGCGCGACCTGATCGAATGGACCAGCACCGACGCGGTGCGCTTCTTCCTGCTGTCGCGCAAGCCCGACACCGAATACACCTTCGACATCGACCTCGCGGTGGCGAAGAACAACGACAACCCGGTCTACTACGTGCAGTACGCGCATGCGCGCATCTGCTCGGTGCTGGCGGCCTGGGGGGGCGACGTGGCCACGCTGCAGGGCGTCGATCTGTCGGCGCTCGAGAGCCCGGCCGCGCAGGCGCTGATGCTGCTGCTGGCCAGGTACCCGGCCATGCTGACGGCCGCGGCCGCCGATTTCGCGCCGCACGACGTAACCTTCTACCTGCGCGAGCTGGCGGCCAGCTACCACAGCTACTACGACGCCGAACGCATTCTGGTCGACGACGAGGCGGTCAAGCAGGCGCGGCTGGCGCTGGTCGCCGCCACGGCGCAGGTGCTGCACAATGGCCTCGCGGTGCTCGGCGTCAGTGCGCCGCGCAAGATGTGAACCCTTCCTCACCCATGAAAACAAGACAACGCGGCAACACGGCCATCGGCCTGATCATCGGCATCGTGCTGGGACTCGGCGTGGCGCTCGGCATCGCGGTCTACGTGACCAAGGTGCCGATCCCGTTCATGACCAAGACCCAGCGCGGCGGTGCCGAGCAGGACGAGGCCGAGGCGCGCAAGAACCGCGACTGGAACCCGAACGCGCCGCTGTCGGGCAAGCCGGCGGCACGTCCGGCCGCGCCGCCCGAGACTTCGCAGCCGGCGTCGGCCGGCCCGCTCAATCCGCCCTCGACCGGCCCGGTGCCGGTGGTGGTCGCGCCAGATGCCTCCGGCACCACGCAGCCGGCCAAGCCGCGCACGGTGTCGCCGGCCGAGGTCGGCAAGCCCGCGGCGTCGGCCGATCCGCTGGGCGACCTGGCCCGCGCACGTGCCGGCGCGGTCGGCACGGTCGGCACGGTGACGGAGGGGCCCGATCCCTTCGTCTACTTCGTGCAGGCGGGCGCCTTCCGCACCACCGAGGACGCCGAGGCCCAGCGCGCGAAGATGTCGCTGATGGGCGTGGAAGCCCGGATCACCGAGCGCGAACAGGCCGGCCGCACGGTATTCCGTGTGCGTGCCGGGCCTTTCAACAAGAAGGATGATGCCGACCGGCTGAAGTCGCGCCTGGACGGCGGCGGCTTCGAATCCAACCTCGTGCGCGTCCAACGATAGGCGCAGGGCTGCGGCCCGCGGCGATGTCGCGCATCCCTCGATTTCTTCGGTGCGGGAACTCCGCACCGGTCTCGCGGCTCAGTCAGCCGCACTGGAGAACCTTTGATGATGAAACGCCGTGACTTTTCGCTGACCGCCGCTTCGGTGGCATTGCTTCCCTTCGCCGCCACCGGCGTGCAGGCCCAGGGCCGCGCACCCAAGGCCGGCACCGACTACATCGTGCTGGGCAAACGGGCGCCGGTCGACACGCCCGCCGGCAAGGTCGAGGTGGTCGAGTTCTTCTCGTACAACTGCCCGCACTGCGCCGCCTTCGAGCCGCGCCTGGAGACCTGGGTCAAGCAATTGCCGGCCGACGTGGTCTTCCGCCGCATCCCGGTGCCTTTCGTGGGCAACGACACCGAGCCCAAGCAGCGCCTCTACTACACGCTCGAAGCCATGGGCAAGGTGGACGAGTTCCAGATGAAGGTGTTCCAGGCCCTCCACCAGCAGCGCCAGCCGCTGTTCGGCGATGCCGCGATCTTGGCCTGGTTCGAGAAGCAGCCGGGCTTCGATGCCAAGAAGTTCGCCGATCTGTACAAGTCCTTCTCGGTGGCCGGCAAGGCCAAGCGCGCCACCCAGTTCACGGCCGACTACCAGGTCGCGGGCGTGCCCGCACTGGGCGTGGCGGGCCGCTGGTACATCGACGGTGACACCGCCGGTTCGCTGGACCGTGCGCTGGAAGTCACCAACGTGCTGATCGCCGAAGCGCGCAAGTCATAAAGCGCCGCGGCCTGTGCGGCTTCTCCCGGAATCAGCCCGCCTCGGCGGGCTTTTTCGTCTGCGCAACCGATGCGGTGCCCCGTGCCGCATACAATGATCGAGCAAGTTTCGTGCCTCTATGACCTCGCGCTCCAACTCCCCACTCCTCTCCCTCCTGCGCGCCGGCGCTGCCGTGCTGATGCTGGCCTGCGCCACGGTGCCGGCCCTGGCCGAGAAGGCCGATCGCAGCAAGCCCATGAACATCGAAGCCGATGCCATGCGCTACGACGACCTCCAGCAGACCAGCGTGTTCACCGGCAACGTGGTGGTGACCAAGGGCACCATCCTGATCCGCGGCGCGCGCATCGACGTGCGCCAGGACCCCGAGGGCTACCAGTACGGCGTGGTCACGGCGGCGCCGGGCAAGCGGGCCTACTACAAGCAGAAGCGTGACACGCCCGGCGACGAGTGGACCGAAGGCGAAGGCGAGGTGATCGAATACGACAGCCGCGCCGACAACGTGAAGTTCATCCGCCGCGCGGTCATGCGCCGCCTGATCGGCTCCACCCCCAACGACGAGAGCAGCGGCGAGCTGATCGTCTACGACCAGGGCAGGGACACCTTCACCGTCAATGGCGCGAGCGCGGCGCCCGGCGCCAGCGTGACCGCGGGCGCGCCGGGCAGCCGGGTCCGGACCATCCTCACGCCCAGGGCCGCGGCGTCCGGGGCGGCCAATCCGTCGGCCGCGCCGGCATCGCCAGCCACCCCGACGCCCGCGCCGGGCCGTGGCCTGCGGCCGAGCACCACGCTCGACGGGGGACCGCGCCCGTGACGGACGGCAGCCTGAACACCGTGCGCTCGGGACTCGGTGCAACCGACGCGGCCGAGCCCCAGGGCAGTCGCTTGCAGGTGCGCGGCCTGCAGAAACGCTACGGCAGCCGCCAGGTCGTCAAGGACGTTTCGCTGGACGTGCAGAAGGGCGAAGTGGTGGGTCTGCTCGGCCCCAACGGTGCCGGCAAGACCACTTCGTTCTACATGATCGTCGGGCTGGTGCGCGCCGATGCGGGCGAGATCAGCATCGACGGCGAACCGATCGCGCACATGCCGATCCACCGCCGCGCACGCATGGGGCTGTCGTACCTGCCGCAGGAAGCCTCGATCTTCCGCAAGCTCACGGTCCAGGAAAACGTGCGGGCCGTGCTCGAACTGCAACTCGAGCCCGACGCCAAGGGCAAGCTGGTGCCCTTGTCCTCTGCGCGCGTCGAGCAGCGCCTGAACGAACTGCTGGCGGAATTGCGGGTCGACCATCTGCGCGATTCGCCTGCGCTGGCGCTGTCGGGCGGTGAACGCCGCCGCGTCGAGATCGCCCGCGCGCTGGCCACGCAGCCGCGCTTCATCCTGCTGGACGAACCCTTCGCCGGCATCGATCCGATCGCCGTGATCGAGATCCAGCGCATCGTGAGCTTCCTCAAGAGCCGCGGCATCGGCGTGCTCATCACCGATCACAACGTGCGCGAGACCCTGGGCATCTGCGATCACGCGTTCATCATCAGCGACGGGCATGTGCTGGCACAAGGCACGCCTTCGGAGATCGTCGACAACGCCGAGGTACGCCGCGTGTACTTAGGCGAGCATTTCCGGATGTGATCGTGCGGCGAGGGTTAAGCACGAACGTGGCCGTCATCCACGCGGAACGCCTTCGCGGGGGCCGCCGCGCACGGCCGCCCGAAGCGGCCGGCCCGTCCCATGTAGGGGGTTGGCGCAGCGCGCAGCGCGCAGCCTGGGGGGGGGCCATCTTTTCATGAAGCAAGGCCTTTCGCTGCGCGTCTCGCAGCATCTCGCGCTCACGCCCCAACTCCAGCAGTCGATCCGGCTGCTGCAGCTGTCCACGCTCGAGCTGAGTCAGGAAGTCGAGCAGATGCTCGACGAGAACCCCTTCCTGGAACGCACGGCCGAAGAAGCGGCACGCGAAGAGTTCGGCGTCGATGCCGCCGATGCGCCACCGCCGCGCGATGACGAGTTCACGCCCGGCCCTTCCGCGACGAGCGCCACCGACAGCACCAGCAGCGCCGCCGCCGAGGCCGACGCGCCGGCCGTCGATGCGACCGAAGCCGCCCCCGACTGGGAAGGCGACGGCACCGTCGAGATGGCGCCCGACGACAGCGAGTGGGGCGGCGATGCCCCGGCCAGCAGCAACAACCTCGGCCCCAACGACGGCAGCGACCGCGCCGATGCGACCGAGCTGGCGCGCAGCCAGGAATCGCTGCAGTCCTTCCTGCACCGCCAGGCGCTGAGCCTGCGCCTCAACGAGAGCGACCGCGCCGCATTGCGCTTCCTGATCGAGTCGCTCAACGACGACGGCTACCTCGAGGATTCGCTGCCGGCACTGGCGTCGGGCCTGGCGGGCGACGACAACGACGAATTCGACGGCCTGGTGCATCACTTCCAGGTGGCGCTGGGCCTGCTGCAGAGCCTGGAACCGGTCGGCGTGGGTGCGCGCGACCTCGGCGAGTGCCTGGCGATCCAGCTGCGGGCACTGGCCGTGCCGAACGAACCCGACGCGCTCAAGCAGGTGCGCAAGACCGCCATCGCGATCTGCAAGCAGTCGATGGAGCTGCTGGCGCGGCGTGACTTCAAGCGCCTGGCCACGCTCACGCGCAGCAACGAGGACGAAGTGCGCAGCGCGCTGCAGCTGATCGCCACGCTGGAGCCCAAGCCGGGCCGGCGCTTCGTCGACGTCGAGCGCAACATCGTGGTGCCCGACGTCATCGTGACCCGCAGCGGGCAGGGCGCGAACATCAAGTTCCGCGTGATGCTCAACCCCGACGTGATGCCGCGCCTGCGCGTGCACGACATCTATGCCGGCGCGCTCAAGTCGCACAAGGGCGAGGGCAGCCAGGCCCTGTCGCAGCGGCTGCAGGAGGCGCGCTGGTTCATCAAGAACATCCAGCAGCGCTTCGACACCATCCTGCGCGTGAGCAGCGCCATCGTCGAGCGGCAGAAGAGCTACTTCGTGCACGGCGAACTGGCGATGCGCCCGCTGGTGCTGCGTGAGATCGCCGACGAGCTGGGCCTGCACGAATCCACCATCAGCCGCGTCACCACCGCCAAGTACATGGCGACGCCCTATGGCACGGTCGAACTCAAGTACTTCTTCGGCTCGGCGCTGGGCACCGAGACCGGCGGCAACGCATCGAGCACCGCGGTGCGCGCGCTGATCAAGCAATTCGTCAGCTCCGAGAGCATCAAGAAGCCGCTGTCGGACAGCCAGATTTCCGAGATGCTCAAGGAACAGGGCATCGAGTGCGCACGCCGCACCGTGGCCAAGTACCGCGAGGCGCTGCGCATCGCGCCGGCCAGCCTGCGCAAGGCGCTCTGAGCGCAAAGCAGCACGTGCCGCGCCAGCGGCGACAATCGACGGGCCTCCTTCCGTCTGCCTGAACCATGAACCAGCTCCATCTCTTCCTGCCTTGCGCCGCCGGCGTCGAGGACTTTCTTGCCCAGGAGGTGCACGGCCTGACCGGCCTTGCGGGCGACGACCTGATGGCCTCGCGCGGCGGCGTGTTCGTGCGCGGCTCGTGGCGCGATGCGATGAAGCTCAACCTCTACAGCCGGCTCGCGCAGCGCGTGCTGATCGAGCTCGCGCATGCGCCCTACCGCAGCGAGAACGACCTCTACGCCATCGCCAGCGGCGTGGCCTGGGAAATCTGGTTCACGCCCCAGCAGACCTTCAAGATCGAGACCACGGCCCAGCACAGCCCGCTGACCAGCCTGAACTTCGCCACGCTGCGCATCAAGGATGCGATCGCCGACCGCTTCCGCGCCAAGGCGCACGGCGTGCGACCCAGCATCGAGACCCAGCATCCCGACGTGCGCGTGTTCGCGCACCTCACCACCGACAGCTGCACGCTCTACATCGACACCTCGGGCGAGCCGCTGTTCAAGCGCGGCTGGCGCCAGGACACGGGTGACGCACCGCTCAAGGAAACGCTGGCCGCCGCCATGCTGGCTGCCAGCGGCTGGTGGAACCCGGAGACCGGCGCGGTGTCGGCCGTGCCGTTGTACGACCCCTGCTGCGGCAGCGGCACCATCGCCATCGAGGCCGCGCAGATCGGCCTGGGCATCCCGGCCGGCGCGCTGCGGCGCTTCGGCTTCGAGAAGCTGCTGCCCTTCCAGCCGCACGTTTGGGAGTCGATCCAGAACGAGGCGGCCGACCAGCCCGCGACCGCATCGCCGCCGATCTTCGGCAGCGACGTGTCGCACCGCATGGTCGACTTCGCCGAGCGCAACGCCGAACGCGCGGGCGTGGCCGAGGCGATCCAGTTCCGCGGCGGCGACGCCTTGCAGCGCATGCCGCCGGAAGGTGCGCCACAGGGCGGCGTGATTGTGCTCAATCCGCCCTACGGCGAGCGCATCGAGGTCAGTGGCGTGGCCCGCATCGGCGCGCGCGAACAGGCCGCGACCGAGGACGGCGGCGAATTCTTCAGCCAGCTCGCGAGCCACTGGAAGAAGAACTACGCCGGCTGGACCGCCTGGATGCTCACGCCCGACCTGCAACTGCCCAAGCGCATGCGGCTCAAGGAGTCGCGCCGCGTGCCGATGTGGAATGGGCCGATCGAATGCCGGCTGTTCCGCTTCGACATGGTGGCCGGCTCGGCCCGCACGCCGCGCAACTGAGGTCCGCCCGCGCCTTAGCGCTTGGGGACTATGCCTTTCGGGTTAGCTCTCGCTTGTCGTGCGTGGCAATCGACGTTATCTTTGGTTTTCAAGAGTTCGCTTGAGCCAGAGGTTGCGCCATGAAAATGCTGATCGCCGACGATCACTGGCTCGTCATCGAGGCGGTCAAGGCCAAGCTGTCGGAAATCGAGCCCGGCATCGTCTTCGTCCAGGCCCTGAGCGTCGATGAGCTGCTGGCCGTGGTGTCGGACGACATCGACCTCGCGGTGATCGACCTTCACATGCCCGGTGCCCAGGGCCAGTCGCACGTCGAGGAACTGCGGCGCCGATATCCCGCCATGCAGGTGATCGTGCTGTCGGGCACCGAAGATCCGAACGTGATGCGCTGCGCGCTCGCGTGCGGCGTGCGGGGCTTCATTCCCAAGGCCTATCCGCCGCAGGTGATGATCTCGGCGGTGCGGCTGGTGCTGGCTGGCGGCGTGTACGTGCCGCCGATGATGCTGTCGGCCGTGCCGCCCGGCGTGGTGGCGGGCATGCCCGGCGCGGTGGTCGCTGCCGCGGTGCGCGGCCCGAGCGCCGTGCAGACGCTCGACCTGCTGCGCAACGTGCTGACCGACCGCCAGGTCGAGGTGCTGCAGCTGCTGTCGCAGGGCAAACCCAACAAGCTGATCGGCCGCAGCCTGGGCATCAGCGAGGGCACCGTGAAGATCCACCTCGCCGCGATCTTCCGCGCGCTCAACGTGCGCAATCGCACCGAGGCGGTGTTGGCGGCGCAGACGCTGACCGAGGCCTGAGCCTCCTGTCTGGCGTTTCTCGAGCGCCCGTCACGCGTCGCGCAGGCACTGCACGAACAGTTGCGCGCTGCGGCTGAGTGCCGCGCCCTTGCGGGTGACGACGATCCCGGCGACGGTGGGCATCCGGTCCTGCAGGGGCAGGGCCACGATGCCCTGCGCGTTCAGCGTGCCGCGCACCATGGGTTCGGCCAGCACCGACAGCGTGTCGGTCTGCGCGAGCAGGCCCAGCGCGACGGTGAAGGACTGACAGCGCACCGCGTGGGCGGGCACAGGCAGGCCATGCTGCGAGAACAGCTGGCGCAGCACGTCCCCGTTCTCCTCGGCATACCCGGGGGCGAGCCAGTGGGCATCCACGAGTTTCTTGAGTCGCCGGGTCTTTGCCAGCGGATGGCCCCTGCGTGCGCACACGGCCACCGGTGTGGAGAACAGGTGCGCGACCTCGAACTCGTCGCTCACCATGCCGGGCAGCACGTGGGTCGCCACGAAATCGACGCTGCCGTCGCGCAGCTGCGCCAGGGCCATCGGCATCACGCCTTCGGAGAAGTGAATCTGCGAGCGCGGCATGGCCTGCCGGAAGGCCTCGAAGGCCGCGGGCAGCACCGACAGCGCGATGGCCGAGCTGACCGCGATCGACAGGCTCTCCGTGGTGCCGTGGCGGATCGCGTCCATCTCTTCGTGGGTGCGACGCATCTCCTCGATCAGCAGTGAAGCCCGCCGGCGGAAAGCATGGCCGTAGTCGGTCAGCACCACGCCATTGGCATGGCGCTCGAACAGGCAGACGTCGAGTTGCCTTTCGAGTTCGCGCATCGCCTTGGAGACGGCCGGCTGCGACACGTTGAGGCGGCGTGCCGCCGCGCGCAGGGCCTGTGTTTCCGCGACCGCAAGGAAGGCTCGCAATTGGTTGAAGGTCATGGGGCGGCCCGCACTTCGGCGGCGAGGAAGGTGCAATCTTCAGGTTATCACGAGCCCTTTTTTGTTGTCTTTTCCTTTGCAGTCAATGTCCCTAAGCTCCGGCCTGGCCCAAGAGGTCCCATGCCAAGGAACATTTGCTGCGGCGAGGAGACCGATGCCCACCACCACTGCCGACGATGCCCCCCGGGCGACGACCGACCCTCTCCCTGAGAACGACAAAGGAAACGCCATGCCCACCACCACCGAATGCTTCGGCAGCACCTACGACGACGCACGCGCCAAATTCCGCGCGGGCGTGCGCACCGCCGGCGCCGAGCTCGAGGCCCATGTCCTGGAAGGCCACCAGGGCGCGCAGGGCGAGTCGCTGTCGATGGATGCGACGGTGCTCGGCCCGGCCGACGCCACCCGCCTGATCGTGATGAGCTCCGGCACGCACGGCCCCGAAGGCTTCTGCGGTTCGGGCAGCCAGGTCGCACTGCTGCACGACACGGAACTGCACGGCCGGCTCGCGGCCGAAGGCATCGCGCTGCTGCTGGTGCACGCGGTCAACCCCTACGGCTTCTCGCACCTGCGGCGCGTCAATGAGGACAACATCGACCTCAACCGCAACTGCGTCGACTTCGCGCGCGCGCGCCCGGCCAATCGGGGCTACGCGGAACTGCACGACCTGCTGCTGCCCGCCGAATGGCCGCCCACCGACGCCAACCGTCAGGCGCTGGCCGACTTCATCCGCGAGCGGGGTGAGCAGGCTTACCAGTTCGCGGTCACGCTGGGCCAGTACGACCATCCCGAGGGTCTGTTCTACGGCGGCGCCGGACGCGCGTGGAGTCTGCGCACGCTGCAGCGGATCCTGGAGACGCATGGCCGCGGCAAGCGCAGCGTGGCCTGGCTCGACATCCATACGGGCCTGGGTCCGCGCGGGCATGCGGAGAAGATCCACACCGGTGCCGTCGCCGAACTGCCCTTCGCGCGTCGCTGCTGGGGCGCCGACGTGTTCTCGCTCAGCGAGACCACCTCGAAGTCGGCACCGGTCAGCGGACCGGTCAGCCTGTTGCTCGCGCAGGCCTGCCCCGGGGCAGA
This sequence comes from Variovorax frigidus, assembly GCF_051216515.1. Classification (NCBI taxonomy): domain Bacteria; kingdom Pseudomonadati; phylum Pseudomonadota; class Betaproteobacteria; order Burkholderiales; family Comamonadaceae; genus Variovorax; species Variovorax frigidus. Next base: position 304,992 of record NZ_JBPJZF010000007.1, on the reverse strand, counting down.
GCAGGCGAGCGTGGCGCTGGAGTACGGCACCGTGCCCGTCTTGCCGGTGCTCGATGCGGTGCGCGGCGACCACTGGCTGCACCGTCGCAAGGGCGAGGCCTCGGCCGAACAGATCCTGGCCGTCAAGACCGCCATGCGCGACGCCTTCTACGGCGATGCCGACGACTGGCGCGGCATGGTGCTGGGGCAGGCGCGGACCGCCGTGCTGCAGGCTCTCTGCGGCATGCGGGACTGAGTCGGTCGGCCTGCTGATCGAGAATGCGGGCTCCGCGCGCAGCGCCTTCGCGTTGCGTCGCTTCACGTCCTGAACTCGATCGGCCTGCTTTGAACGCCTCCCACCTGAACCTCTCGGATTTCGATGCCGCCATCGTCGACCTCGACGGCACGATGGTCGACACCCTCGGCGATTTCGTCGCCGCGCTGAACGCGATGCTCGGCGATCTCGGCCTGCCGGCCGTGAACGCGCAGGCCGTCGGCACGATGGTCGGCAAGGGCTCCGAACACCTCGTGCAATCGGTGCTGGCGCACGTGGGCGCGTCCACGGAAGTCGCGCTCTACGAACGGGCCTTCGCGCGCTACCAGCACCACTACATCGCGATCAACGGCCAGCATTCCGCGCTCTATGCGGGCGTGATCGAAGGGTTGACGGCATTGCGCGCGCGGGGCCTGCGGCTGGCGTGCCTGACCAACAAGCCCCAGGCCTTCGCCGTGCCGCTGCTCGCGGCCAAGGGGCTCGACCGCTTCTTCGAGCAGGTGTTCGGCGGCGATGCCTTCGCGCGCAAGAAGCCCGATCCGCTGCCGTTGCTGAAGACCTGCGAGGCGCTGGGCACGGTGCCCGCGCGCACGCTGATGGTCGGCGACTCGAGCAACGATGCCCGTGCGGCGCGCGCCGCGGGCTGCCCGGTGGTGCTGGTGAGCTACGGCTACAACCACGGCAAACCGGTGCGCGATGTGGACGCCGACGGCTTCGTCGATTCGCTGGCCGAACTCGCGGCCGCCTGAGTCGGCGCTACGGCTTGCCCAGCAGCGCGTCCTTGAGCTTCCAGTCGGCCGGGCTCGGCCCCAGCCAGATGCGCAACAGCGCGTTGTAGAAGGCCGGCTCCTTCACGGGGTCGGGCTGCGGCACGCCGCGCACCGTGATCAGCGTGCCGGTGCCGGGCAGCCAGTCGATGGTGAAGGTGTCGCCGGTCTTGAGCTGCTTCTGGTCCGCGAACATCTGGCCCATGCGCAGCAGGCCGGGAATGAGGTTCACCATCTCGCTGCGCGGCGAGTTCTCCTCGACGCCTTTGGTGAACAGCTTGCCCAGTTCGTTGGCGTCGATGTCGCGCAGCATGGTGATGGCCACGCGCTTGGCGCCCGTTGCCGCCAGCACCTCTTCCGGGGTCGACGCTTTCCGGCCCAGGTACAGGCCGGCCGTGTAGACCTTGAACACGGCCTTGTAGCGCACGCCCGCGCCGTTGAGAAGCAACGGGCTGCCGACCAGTGTCAGGCGGTCGTCGAGCTTGACGCCGGCCACATCGACGGCGGCGGCCGAGGCGCCGAACGCGGCCATGCTCAGGCTGATGGCCAGCACGAGCCGGCCACACAGGGCAGGGAGCGAAACACAGGACATGGGGGGATTTCCTCGATCTTTTGCGAACGGTCGTGCGAATCTATCGTTTCGCTTTCCGACCGCGCTCCGGGGGAACCCTGAAGCCCCCGGTTGCACGTTTCGATGTTTTCGTGGGCTAAACTCCCGGCAACATGTTCGTTCATCACATCCATCAAACAGGTGAAGGCAGCCGGGGAGCCTGGCCCTGGCGTCGCCAACCATCGCTGACTGTTTGATGGCACGGCGCACGCCGTGCGCCCGCGGTTCCGGATCGGCCCCTGTACGACGACGCCGGAACCCCCTGTGAATGACCTTGCCACCGGCCGAAGACGCGCCGGCAGGCAACTGGAGAACGAATCCGTGATCACCGAACTTGAATTCAAGAGCCTCAGCGCTCAGGGCTACAACCGCATTCCGTTGATGGCCGAGGCCTTTGCCGACCTCGAGACACCGCTGTCGCTGTACCTCAAGCTGGCCCATTCGGAAGGCGGCGGCAAGCACAGCTTCCTGCTCGAATCGGTGGTGGGCGGCGAGCGCTTCGGGCGCTACAGCTTCATCGGCCTGCCCGCCAAGACGCTCTTGCGCGCCACCGGCTTCGGCGCCGAGGCCCGGACCGAGGTCGTGACGAACGGCCAGGTGGTGGAAAGCGCCACGGGCAATCCGCTGGACTTCATCGCGCAATACCAGAAGCGTTTCAAGGTGGCGCTGCGGCCCGGCCTGCCGCGTTTCTGCGGCGGCCTCGCGGGCTACTTCGGCTACGACACCGTGCGCCACATCGAGCGCAAGCTCGAAAAAAGCTGCCCGCCCGACACGCTGGGCTGCCCCGACATCCTGCTGCTGCAGTGCGAGGAACTGGCCGTCATCGACAACCTGTCGGGCAAGCTGTACCTGATCGTCTATGCCGATCCCAAGCAGCCCGAGGCCTATGCCAACGCCAAGCGCCGCCTGCGCGAGCTCAAGGAAAAGCTCAAGTACTCGGTGAGCGCGCCCATCGTGAAGCCCACGCAGCCGCACCCGCCCGAGCGCAGCTTCGCCAGGGCCGACTACATCGCGGCCGTCGAGCGTGCCAAGGAAATGATCGCCGCCGGCGACTTCATGCAGGTGCAGGTGGGCCAGCGCATCAGCAAGCGCTACACCGAGTCGCCGCTGTCGCTGTACCGCGCGCTGCGTTCGCTGAACCCGTCGCCCTACATGTACTACTACCACCTGGGCGATTTCCACGTGGTGGGTGCCTCGCCCGAGATCCTGGTGCGCCAGGAGAACACGGACGACGGCGAGCAGAAGATCACCATCCGCCCGCTGGCCGGTACGCGGCCACGCGGTGCGTCGATCGAGCTCGACAAGGCGGCCGAGGTGGAGCTCATCAACGACCCGAAGGAGCGCGCCGAGCACGTGATGCTGATCGACCTGGCGCGCAACGACATCGGCCGCATCGCCAAGACCGGCACCGTGAAGGTGACCGAGGCCTTCGCGGTCGAACGCTACAGCCACGTGATGCACATCGTGAGCAACGTCGAAGGCACGCTGAAGGACGGCATGACGGCCATCGACGTGCTCAAGGCCACCTTCCCGGCCGGCACGCTGACCGGCGCGCCCAAGGTGCATGCGATGGAACTGATCGACCAGCTCGAGCCCACCAAGCGCGGCCTCTACGGCGGCGCCTGCGGCTACATCAGCTATGCGGGCGACATGGACGTGGCCATCGCGATCCGCACCGGCATCGTGAAGGACCAGATGCTGCACGTGCAGGCGGCGGCCGGGGTGGTCGCCGATTCGGTGCCCGAGCTGGAATGGAAAGAAACAGAGGCCAAGGCGCGCGCACTCCTGCGTGCGGCCGAGCTGGTCGAGGAAGGCCTGGAGTAAGCATGAGCACCGCACCCGATATTCAGAACGACTTCTCGCACGAGATCATCGGCGCCGCCGTCGAAGTGCAGCGCGTGCTCGGCACGGGCCTCGACGAGGGTGCCTATGCCGCCGCGCTGGCGATCGAACTGGCCGAGCGCGAGATCGGCTTCACGCGCGACGTCGCGTTGTCGGCCAGCTACAAGGGCCGCTCGCTGGGCGATGTGTACCGCGCGGGCTTCGTGATCGAGCAGTCGGTCATCGTCGAGCTCAAGGCGGTCGACGTGCTGACCGACCTGCACCGCGCGCAGGTGCTGGCGGCGCTGCGGCTGTCGGGCCTCAAGCTGGGCCTTCTGATCAACTTCAACGTCTTTCCCGTGGTGAAGGGCGTGCACAGGATTGTGAGCAAGCCATGAAACTGCTGATGATCGACAACTACGATTCCTTCACCTACAACATCGTCCAGTACTTCGGCGAGCTGGGTGCGGAGGTCGAAGTGGTGCGAAACGACGAGATCGACGTGGCGCAGATCGGCGAACGCATCGCCCGCGGCGTGACGCGGCTGGTGATTTCGCCGGGGCCTTGTTCTCCCGCCGAGGCGGGTGTGTCGGTGGCAGCCATCGAGGCCTTCGCGGGCCAGCTGCCGATCCTGGGCGTGTGCCTGGGCCACCAGGCCATCGGCGCGGCCTTCGGCGGCAAGATCGTGCGGGCGCAGCAACTGATGCACGGCAAGACCAGCGAGATCACGACCACGCGTGAGGGCGTGTTCGCGGGGCTGCCGGAGCGCTTCACGGTCAATCGCTACCACTCGCTCTCGATCGAGCGCGAGAGCTGCCCGAAGGCGCTGGCCGTCACCGCGTGGACCGACGACGGCGAGATCATGGGCGTGCGGCACACCGGCTTTGCGCATGAGGTGCGCATCGAAGGCGTGCAGTTCCATCCCGAATCGATCCTCACCGAGCACGGCCACGCGATGCTGAAAAACTTCCTGGACTGACCACCATGACCGACCGTTCCCCCATCGTCGACCTGCGCAGCGACACCGTCACGCAGCCCACGCCCGCGATGCGGGAAGCCATGATGGCGGCCCCGCTGGGCGACGACGTCTTCGGCACCGACCCGAGCGTCAACGCGCTGCAGGAAAAGGTTGCGGCGCTGCTGGGCTTCGAGGCGGCGCTGTTCGTGCCCACCGGCACGCAGAGCAACCTGTGCGCGATCCTGTCGCACTGTGGCCGTGGCGACGAATACATCGTGGGCCAGCAGGCGCACTGCTACCGCTGGGAAGGCGGCGGTGCCGCGGTGTTCGGCAGCGTGCAGCCGCAGCCGCTGGACCATGCGCCCGACGGTACGCTGCCGCTCGCGCAGATCGAAGCCGCCATCAAGCCCGACGACGCGCACTTCGCGCGCACGCGGCTGCTGGCGCTGGAGAACACGCTGGGTGGCAAGCTGCTGCCGTTCGAGTACGTGCAGGCCGCGACCGAGCTGGCCAAGCGCAAGGGGCTGCAGCGGCATCTGGACGGCGCGCGTCTTTTCAACGCGGCGACCGCGCAGGCGGCACTGAACCACAGCACCGACGTCCGCGCCGAAGCACGTCGCATCGCGCAGTGCTTCGACAGCGTGTCGGTGTGCTTCAGCAAGGGCCTGGGCGCGCCCGTCGGCTCGGCGCTGCTGGGCTCGCGCGAGTTCATCGCACGTGCCCACCGCATCCGCAAGATGGCGGGCGGCGGCATGCGCCAGGCCGGCCTGCTGGCGGCGGCCGCGTCGCATGCGCTCGACCACCACGTCGACCGCCTGGCCGACGACCACGCACTGGCGCAGCGGCTCGCGCAAGGGCTCGAAGGCATCGAAGGCCTGACGGTCGAGGCGCCGCACACCAACATCGTGTTCGTCGACCTCACGGGCGCTGCGCAGGCGCGGTCCTCTGAGTTGCTCGCGAGCCTGAACAGCCAGGGCATCCTCGCGACCGGCCTCTACCGGCTGCGCTTCGTCACGCACCTCGACGTCGATGCAGCGGGCGTCGACCGCGCGGTCACCGCGATCCGCGCCTTCTTCAAGGCCTGAGCCCCAGGAGTGCGCGATGCCTGATCTTCCCCATCTGCTCGCCTTCATCGCCGCCGGCTGGTTGCTGAACCTCACGCCCGGGCCCGACGTGCTGTACGTCGTGTCGAACGCGCTGCGCTCCGGCGTGCGCGCGGGCATCGTGGCGGGGCTGGGCATCACCGCGGGCTGCTTCGTCCACATCTTCGCGGCCGCGGTCGGTGTCGGCACGCTGATGGCGACCTCGGCGGCGGCGTTCACGGTGCTCAAGTACATCGGCGCGGCCTACCTGCTGTACCTCGGCGTGCGCATGGTGCTGTCGCGTCCGAAGGCGCCCGCCGACCTGGAATCCGTGGCTGCCGTGGGCGAGCAACGCAGCCTCCAGGCGATCTTCCTCGGCGGCTTCTGGACCAACGTGCTCAACCCCAAGGTCGCACTGTTCTTCTTGGCCTTCGTGCCGCAGTTCATCGCCCCCGGCGCGGACGACAAGGCGCTGTACTTCGTGCTGCTGGGCGTGCTGTTCAACCTCAATGCCATTCCCGTCAATGTCGGCTGGGCCCTGGCCGCGGGCTGGATGGCGCGCCGTGGCGCGGTGCAGAAGGGCCTGCACTGGCTCGACCGTGCGGCCGGCGTGCTGTTCATCGGCTTCGGCCTCAAGCTTGCGTTCACCGATGCACCCGCCGTCCACGTCGGCCGCTGATTCCATCTCGAGGAGAACTCTCTCATGATCACCCCCCAGGAAGCGCTGCAGCGCACCATCGAACACCGCGAAGTCTTCCACGACGAGATGTTGCACATCGTGCGCCTCATCATGAGCGGCGAGTGCTCGCCCGTGATGATGGCCGCGCTGATCACCGGCTTGCGCGTGAAGAAGGAAACCATCGGCGAGATCACCGCCGCCGCGCAGGTGATGCGCGAGGTGTCGACCAAGGTGCCGGTGGCCGACACCATGCACCTGGTGGACATCGTGGGCACGGGTGGCGACGGCTCGCACACCTTCAACATCTCGACCTGCTCGATGTTCGTCGCGGCCGCGGCCGGCGCCAAGGTGAGCAAGCACGGCGGGCGCAGCGTGAGCAGCAAGTCGGGCAGTGCCGACGTGCTGGAGGCGCTGGGTGTGAACATCAATCTGAAGCCCGAGCAGATCGCACAATGCATCGCGGACGTGGGCATCGGCTTCATGTTCGCGCCCAACCACCACCCGGCCATGAAGAACGTGGCACCGGTGCGCAAGGAACTGGGCATCAAGACCATCTTCAACATCCTGGGCCCGCTCACCAATCCCGCCGGCGCGCCCAACATCCTGATGGGCGTGTTCCATCCCGACCTGGTGGGCATCCAGGTGCGTGCGCTGCAACGCCTGGGCGCGGAGCATGCGGTGGTGGTCTACGGCCGCGACGGCATGGACGAGATCTCGCTCGGCGCGGCCACCCTGGTGGGCGAACTCAAGGACGGCGAGATTCGCGAGTACGAGCTGCACCCCGAGGACTTCGGCTTCCAGATGTCGAGCAACCGCGCGCTGCGCGTGGAGACGCCCGAGCAGTCGATGGCGATGCTGCGCGGCGTGCTCGACGACACACCGGGCGCCGCACGCGACATCGTGCTGCTCAACGCCGGCGCCGCGCTGTATGCCGCCAACGTGGTGGATTCGATCGCGGCCGGCGTGGAGACATCGCGCAGCGCCATCGCCAGCGGTGCCGCGAAAGCCAAGCTGGCGCAACTCGTGGCCGCCACGCAGGCCGCCTGACACAGAACCGCAGACAGCGAGAGAAAAGAACCATGTCCGACATCCTGAACAAGATCGTGGCCGTCAAGCACGAAGAGATCGCCGCCGCGAAGCAGCGCAGCCCGCTGGAGGCTGTGCGCTTCGATGCCGAGAGCCGTGTGCTCACGCGCGACTTCGTGGGCGCGCTGCGTCGCAAGATCGCCGCCGGCCAGGCCGCGGTGATCGCCGAGGTCAAGAAGGCCAGCCCGAGCAAGGGCGTGCTGCGCGCCGAGTTCATCCCGGCCGACATCGCGCAGAGCTATGCCGAAGGCGATGGCACGGTCAGCGCGGCCTGCCTGTCGGTGCTGACCGATCGCCAGTTCTTCCAGGGCAGCGTCGACTTCCTCAAGCAGGCGCGCGCTTCGTGCGACCTGCCGGTGCTGCGCAAGGACTTCATGGTCGACCCCTACCAGCTCTACGAATCGCGCGCGATGGGCGCCGATGCGGTCCTGCTGATCGCGGCCTGCCTCGACGATGCGCAGATGAAGGACTTCGAGGCCATCGCACTCGGCCTGGGCATGGCGGTGCTGGTCGAGGTGCACGACGCTGCGGAGCTCGATCGCGTGCTGAAGCTCAAGACGCCGCTGATCGGCATCAACAACCGCAATCTGCGCAGCTTCGAGGTGTCGATCCAGACCACGCTCGCTCTGCGCGCGCGCGTGCCGGCGGAGCGCTTGCTGGTCACCGAATCGGGCATCACCTCGCGCGACGACGTGGCGCAATTGCGCGCGGCCGGCGTGCAGGCCTTCCTGGTCGGCGAAGCGTTCATGCGCGCGGACGAACCGGGCGAAGCGCTGGCGGCGTTGTTCCAATGAGCGGGCCGGATCAGCTGGCCAGCAGCGATCCTGCCGACTGGCCCGTGGCGCCGGGTTGGCAGCCGCTGGTCGACGATTTCTTCGCGGGTTCGGCCGGCCGGAAGCTGCAGGGCTTCCTGCGCGAGCGTCTCGATGCCGGCGCGGTGATCTTCCCGCCGCAACCCTTGCGGGCCCTGGAGCTCACGCCGCCCGGGGACGTGCGGGTGGTGATCCTGGGGCAGGACCCTTACCACGGGCGCGGGCAGGCCGAGGGGCTGGCCTTCTCGGTGGCTTCCGGCGTGGCCCTGCCGCCTTCGCTGCGCAACATCTTCAAGGAGCTCCAGCGCGACCTGGGCACGCCGCCGCCACCCTTTCCGAACCCGGGCGGCAGCCTCGTGAAATGGGCGACCCACGGCGTGCTGCTGCTCAACACCTGCCTCACCGTCGAGGAAGCCCAGCCGGCCAGCCATGCGGGCCGCGGCTGGGAAGTGCTGACCGACGCCGTGATTCGCCATGTGGCGCAGGGCGAGCGATCGGTCGTTTTCATGCTTTGGGGTGCGCATGCGCAAAGTAAGCGGGCGTTGATAGACGTTGCGCGCCATAAGGTGCTGATGTCGAATCATCCTTCGCCGCTGTCGGCGCTGCGGCCGCCCGTGCCGTTCATCGGCTGCGGACATTTCAGCGAAGCCCGGGCCTGGCGTGAGGCGCAGGCGCCGGGAGACGTCAAAACTGGTTGATAATCGATGGGTTCACACCTCGGCAGAGGGCCTTGCTTCAACTTGTCGCTGGGATTTCTGTGTAGTCACAAAATCGTGCTATATTTCGAGGTTCGCCGGAGAGGTGGCCGAGTGGTTAATGGCAGCAGACTGTAAATCTGCCCTCTTACGAGTACGCTGGTTCGAATCCAGCCCTCTCCACCAGCGATGAATTTGGTTTCTAAGAGCGATTGGATCTAGCGCTTTGGGTGCCTTGCAGTGCCCCCGAATGCGGGAGTAGTTCAATGGTAGAACCCCAGCCTTCCAAGCTGATGACGCGGGTTCGATTCCCGTCTCCCGCTCCAGAGGTCCGGTTCGTGGTTGGCATGCGTTTTGGTTACGTTTGGTTAAGCAAAGCCCTTTTGGCTCAGTGGTAGAGCACCCCCTTGGTAAGGGGGAGGTCGCGGGTCCGATTCCCGCAAAGGGCACCAATTTGTCGGGGTTGCTGTCAAGAGCACGCAACTCCATGTGAATGTGTTGATCTCGTTTTTTTCGGAGTCGAGAAAATGGCAAAAGGTAAATTCACCCGCACCAAGCCGCACGTGAACGTGGGCACGATTGGTCACGTCGACCATGGCAAGACCACGCTGACCGCTGCGATCGCAACGGTGCTGTCGGCCAAGTTCGGCGGCGAAGCCAAGGCCTACGACCAGATCGACGCAGCGCCTGAAGAAAAGGCCCGCGGCATCACGATCAACACCGCGCACGTCGAGTACGAAACGGCCAACCGCCACTACGCACACGTCGACTGCCCTGGTCACGCCGACTATGTGAAGAACATGATCACCGGCGCCGCCCAGATGGACGGCGCGATCCTGGTGTGCTCGGCCGCCGACGGCCCGATGCCCCAGACCCGTGAGCACATCCTGCTGGCGCGCCAGGTGGGCGTGGGCTACATCATCGTGTTCCTGAACAAGTGCGACATGGTCGACGACGCCGAGCTGCTCGAGCTGGTCGAGATGGAAGTGCGCGAGCTGCTGGACAAGTACGACTTCCCGGGCGACGACACCCCCATCATCCACGGCTCGGCCAAGCTCGCCCTCGAAGGCGACAAGGGCAAGCTGGGCGAAGAAGCCATCATGAAGCTGGCCGACGCACTGGACACCTACATCCCGACGCCTGAGCGCGCCATCGACGGTGCATTCCTGATGCCCGTGGAAGACGTGTTCTCGATCTCCGGTCGTGGCACGGTGGTGACCGGCGCTGTCGAGCGCGGCATCATCAAGGTCGGCGAAGAAATCGAGATCGTCGGCATCGCAGCGACCCAGAAGACCATCTGCACGGGCGTGGAAATGTTCCGCAAGCTGCTGGACCAAGGTCAAGCGGGCGACAACGTGGGCGTGCTGCTGCGCGGCACGAAGCGCGAAGACGTCCAGCGCGGCCAAGTGCTGTGCAAGCCGGGTTCGATCAAGCCGCACACGCACTTCACCGCCGAGGTGTATGTGCTGTCGAAGGACGAAGGCGGCCGTCACACGCCTTTCTTCAACAACTACCGCCCGCAGTTCTACTTCCGCACGACGGACGTGACCGGTGCGATCGAGCTGCCTGAAGGCAAGGAAATGGTCATGCCTGGCGACAACGTCAGCATCACCGTGAAGCTGATCAACCCGATCGCCATGGAAGAAGGCCTGCGTTTCGCCATCCGCGAAGGCGGCCGCACCGTGGGTTCGGGCGTCGTGGCCAAGGTGATTGCGTAATTCCGGAGGGGTATAGCTCAATTGGCAGAGCGTCGGTCTCCAAAACCGAAGGTTGTAGGTTCGATTCCTACTGCCCCTGCCACCTGAGGGTGGCCCCCAAGGCCCGTCGCAACCCGACGGGCTTCGGCGTCTCAAGAGGCGCATTGAATTGAAGGCCGACAGGCCGCAGGAACTTGCCGAAGATGGCTACAACACAAATCGAGACCGTGAGCACCAGTGCCGACAAGGCGAAGCTGGCGGCTGCGGTCGTGCTCGCAGTGGGCGCCGTCGTGGCGTTCTACCTGCTGGCGCGCCAGGGTTCCCTGGTGCAGTGGGCGGTGCTGCTGGTGGGTCTGGCAGCGGCCGTGGGTGCCTTCGCAAGTTCCGAAAGCGGTCGCCAGCTGCTGGCCTTTGGCCGCGACGCCTGGCGCGAGGTCAAGAAGGTCGTCTGGCCGACCCGCAAGGAAGCCATCCAGATGACGGCCTACGTGTTCGCTTTCGTGGCGGTCATGTCGGTGTTCCTCTGGCTCACCGACAAGACGCTCGAGTGGGTGTTCTTCGACCTCATTCTGGGCTGGAGAAAATAATGACGGACGCTGTCGAAACCGCGGCGGAAAGCACCCCGTTGCTTGCCGCCCCGACCAACCCGGATTTCCGCTGGTACGTCGTGCATGCCTACTCGGGCATGGAAAAGGCCGTGGAGCGCAACATCACGGAGCGCATCAACCGCGCCGCGATGCAGGACAAGTTCGGTCGCATCATGGTGCCGACCGAAGAAGTGGTCGAGATCAAGAACGGCCAGAAGCGCACCACCGAGCGTCGCTTCTTCCCGGGCTACGTGTTGGTCGAGATGATCATGGACGACGAGAGCTGGCACCTGGTGAAGCACACCAACAAGGTGACCGGTTTCGTCGGTGGCGCGAAGAACCGTCCCGCACCGATTTCTCAGAAGGAAGTCGAAGACATCGTGAGCCAGATGCAGCAGGGCACCGAGAAGCCGCGCCACAAGGTCGAATTCATGCCGGGCGAGTTCGTTCGCGTCAAGGAAGGCCCGTTCACCGATTTCAACGGCACCGTCGAAGAAGTCAATTACGAAAAGAGCAAGGTGCGCGTGTCGGTCATGATCTTCGGTCGTGCCACCCCCGTCGAGCTCGAGTTCAGCCAGGTCGAAAAGACTTAAACAGAGAATAACGAGGCTCGAAACGAGCCTCGTCCTTGTGTGTTGATTGCCACTCAGGCTCGGCAATCAACCGTATCGAAGAGCCGTTAACCCCCGGGGAGCCACGGCCAAGCGCCGAGGCGATATCACCCGCAAGGAGCAAAGCATGGCGAAAAAAATCGTCGGCTTCATCAAGCTGCAAGTGCCAGCTGGTAAGGCCAACCCGTCACCGCCCATCGGTCCCGCACTGGGCCAGCGCGGTTTGAACATCATGGAGTTCTGCAAGGCGTTCAACGCCCAGACCCAAGGCGTCGAGCCGGGTCTGCCGCTGCCGGTGGTCATCACCGCGTTCGCGGACAAGAGCTTCACCTTCATCATCAAGACGCCGCCTGCGGTCACCTTGATCAAGAAGGCCATCAAGCTGGACAAGGGTTCGGCCACGCCGCACACCACGAAGGTCGGCAAGATCACGCGCGCTCAGCTCGAAGAGATCGCCAAGGCCAAGATGAAGGATTTGACGGCAGCCGATCTGGATGCCGCCGTTCGTACCATCGCCGGCTCTGCCCGTTCGATGGGCGTGACTGTGGAAGGCGTGTAATGGCCAAGATCACCAAGAAGCAAAAAGCCCAGGTCGGCAAGGTCGACAGCAACAAGCTGTACGCACTGGTCGATGCCATCGGTCTCGTGAAGGACTCCGCCACCGCCAAGTTCGATGAATCCATCGACGTGGCCGTGCAACTCGGCATCGACGCGAAGAAGTCGGACCAGGTCGTGCGTGGCGCCGTCGTGCTGCCCAACGGCACCGGCAAGACCAAGCGCGTCGCCGTGTTCGCCCAAGGCGCCAAGGCTGAAGAAGCCAAGGCCGCCGGCGCCGACATCGTCGGCATGGACGACCTGGCTGCCATGGTCAAGGCTGGCGACATGCCTTTCGATGTGGTCATCGCTGCACCGGACGCCATGCGCGTCGTCGGTACGCTCGGCCAGATCCTCGGCCCGCGCGGTTTGATGCCCAACCCGAAGGTCGGCACGGTCACGCCGGACGTCGCGCAGGCGGTCCGCAATGCCAAGGCCGGTCAGGTGCAGTTCCGCGTCGACAAGGCAGGCATCGTGCACGGCACGATCGGCCGTCGCTCGTTCGACACCGACAAGCTGCAGGGCAACCTGGCAGCGCTGATCGAAGCGCTGGTCAAGGCCAAGCCCGCGACCAGCAAGGGTGTGTACCTGCGCAAGGTGGCGGTGTCGTCGACCATGGGTCTGGGCGTTCGCGTCGACACCCAATCGATCGCACAGAGCTGATTTGAAGAATTTGCCGTGTCTCTCGGGACGCGGCGATGTGGTGGGCCGACGCGGCGCTGTGTCACAGCAGCGAGCGCGACGGGCCATCCAAGACCGCTGGCGTGCAGTTCGCTGCACTTAATCGAGGATTCTTCGGAGCCCTCAACCAGCGCAGATGGCGATCCCACTGCAAGGAATTCGTTTCCGAAACAGTTGGTCGCTGCATGAAGCGCGTCTGGAGGCCCGGACGAAAGTCCGGCCGAAAGGCGCATTAAAAGGAGTAGACCTTGAGTCTGAATCGCAGTGAGAAAGAAGCGGTCATCGGTGACGTGACCAGCCTCGCCGCAAAAGCTCAAACGCTCGTGCTGGCGGAATACCGTGGCATCACGGTCGCTGATATGACGAAATTGCGCAATGCCGCGCGCAGCCAGGGCGTGACGCTCAGCGTGTTCAAGAACACGCTGGCACGCCGTGCTGTCGCGGGAAGCGCTTTCGAAGTCATCGGTGACCAGATGACCGGTCCGCTGATCTACGGCTTTTCCGAAGACGCAGTGGCCGCCGCCAAGGTGGTGGCCGACTTCGCGAAGACCAACGACAAGTTGGTGATTCGCGGTGGCGCGTTTGGCGGCAAGGTCCTGGACGTGAACGGCGTGAAGCAGCTCGCAAGCATCCCTTCGAAGGAAGTGTTGCTGGCGCAGTTGCTGGGCTTGATGCAATCCCCGATTTCCCGTACCGCACGCGTTCTCGCGGCGCTGTCGGCGAAGCGTGGCGAAGGCGCACCCGCAACCGATGCACCGGCAGAAGCCGAAGCGCAGCCCGCGTAAGCCGGCTTCGTTGGAACATTCAACCCAATTGTTAGGAAACAAAAATGGCATTCGATAAAGACGCATTTCTGACCGCACTCGACGCGATGACGGTCCTGGAACTCAACGACCTGGTGAAGGCCATCGAAGAGAAGTTTGGCGTGAGCGCTGCCGCCATGGCAGGCCCCGCTGCTGCAGGCCCCGCTGCCGCTGCTGCTGAAGAGCAGACCGAGTTCAACGTCATGCTGATGGAAGCTGGCGCGAACAAGGTGTCGGCGATCAAGGCCGTGCGCGAAATCACCGGCCTGGGCCTCAAGGAAGCCAAGGACCTGGTGGAAGCCGCTCCCAAGGCTGTCAAGGAAGGCCTGTCGAAGGCTGACGCTGAAGCTGCCAAGAAGAAGCTGGAAGAAGCTGGCGCCAAGGTGGAACTGAAGTAATTCAGTCCCCCTCAAGGGCTGGAGGTGCTCGCAAGAGCCCTCCAGCCTTTGCCGCTTTCAGAGCGCACCCGAAAACCGGCCTGTTTCGCCGGCTTTCACCGATCCAGAGGTCGGTGGAAAGCCCCCCAAACGGTTTTCGAGTGTCTTCTGACCCCGACTGCAGAAGACCCCTTGGTTCGGGTGATGTGCAACGCATCACTGTCCGCCAACGGCTGGTAGTGGCCAGCCGCCAAGCAGGGGTGCGCAAGCACCGCTGACAAGTCGCGCAAGATCTCAAGCCCCGGAGCTCTCATGGCCCAAACGTCCACGTACAGTTACACCGAACGCAAGCGCATCCGAAAGAATTTCGGTAGCCGCGACAGCGTCGTTGAAATCCCCTACCTGCTGCAGATGCAAAAGGACGCCTACACCGCGTTCCTGCAAGCTGGCATCGCGCCAACGAAGCGCACCATCGACGGCCTGCAAGCCGCGTTCACCGCCGCGTTCCCGATCGTCTCGCACAACGGTTTCGTCGAGATGAAGTTCCTCGAGTACAACCTGGCGAAGCCGGCGTTCGACGTGCGCGAGTGCCAGACCCGTGGTCTGACCTTCGCCTCGGCCGTGCGCGCCAAGGTCCAGCTCATCATCTATGACCGCGAGTCGTCGACGTCGCAGTCGAAGGTGGTCAAGGAAGTGAAGGAGCAAGAGGTCTACATGGGCGAAGTGCCGCTCATGACCGAGAAGGGCTCGTTCATCATCAACGGCACCGAGCGCGTCATCGTGTCGCAGCTCCACCGTTCGCCTGGCGTGTTCTTCGAACACGACAAGGGCAAGACCCACAGCTCGGGCAAGCTCCTGTTCTCGGCCCGCGTGATTCCCTACCGCGGCTCGTGGCTCGACTTCGAGTTCGACCCGAAGGACATGCTGTACTTCCGCGTCGACCGTCGCCGCAAGATGCCGGTCACGATCCTGCTGAAGGCCATCGGCTTGAACCCGGAATCGATCCTCGCGAACTTCTTCGTGAACGACAACTTCCGCCTGATGGACAGCGGCGCGCAAATGGAATTCGTCGCCGAGCGTCTGCGCGGCGAAGTGGCCCGTTTCGACATCACCGACAAGGCCGGCAAGGTCGTGGTCGCCAAGGACAAGCGCGTCACCGCGCGCCACACGCGCGAACTCGAGCAGTCGGCCACCACGCACATCAGCGTGCCGGAAGACTTCCTGGTCGGCCGCGTGATCGCCCGCAACATCGTCGACGCCGACTCCGGTGAAATTCTGGCGAAGGCCAACGACGAGCTGACCGAAGCGCTGCTGAAGAAGCTGCGCACCTCGGGCGTGCAGGACATCCAGGTCATCTACACCAACGAACTGGACCAGGGCGCGTACATCTCGCAGACCCTGCGCATCGACGAAACCGTCGACGAGTTCGCTGCGCGCGTAGCCATCTACCGCATGATGCGTCCCGGCGAGCCGCCGACGGAAGACGCGGTGCAGGCCCTGTTCCAGCGCCTGTTCTACAACCCGGACACGTACGACCTGTCGCGCGTGGGCCGCATGAAGTTCAACGCCAAGGTCGGTCGCGACGAATCCACCGGCCCGATGGTGCTGACCAACGAGGACATCCTTCACGTCGTGAAGATCCTGGTCGACCTGCGCAACGGCAACGGCGAAGTCGATGACATCGATCACCTGGGCAACCGCCGCGTGCGTTGCGTGGGCGAACTGGCCGAGAACCAGTACCGCACCGGTCTGGCACGGATCGAGAAGGCGGTGAAGGAACGTCTGGGTCAAGCGGAGCAAGAGCCGCTGATGCCGCACGACCTGATCAACAGCAAGCCGATCTCGGCCGCGCTGAAGGAATTCTTCGGCGCCTCGCAGCTGTCGCAGTTCATGGACCAGACGAACCCGCTGTCCGAAATCACCCATAAGCGCCGCGTGTCGGCCCTTGGCCCGGGTGGTCTGACGCGCGAACGTGCAGGCTTCGAAGTGCGCGACGTGCACGTGACCCATTACGGCCGCGTCTGCCCGATCGAAACGCCCGAAGGCCCGAACATCGGCCTGATCAACTCGCTGGCCCTGTATGCCCGCCTGAACGAATACGGCTTCATCGAGACGCCGTACCGTCGCGTGGTCGACAGCAAGGTCACGCTGGACATCGACTACCTGTCGGCCATCGAAGAAGGCAAGTACGTGATCGCCCAGGCCAATGCGGCCCTGGACAAGGACGGCGTGCTGACCGGCGACCTGGTTTCTGCGCGTGAAGCCGGCGAATCGATCCTGGTGGGCGCCGAGCGCGTCCAGTACATGGACGTGTCGCCCGCACAGATCGTGTCGGTGGCCGCTTCGCTCGTGCCCTTCCTGGAGCACGACGATGCGAACCGCGCACTGATGGGCGCCAACATGCAGCGTCAGGCCGTGCCCGTGCTGCGTCCCGAGAAGCCCTTCGTCGGCACCGGCATCGAGCGCGTTTCCGCGGTCGACTCGGGCACCGTCGTGACGGCCACCCGCGGCGGTATCGTCGACTACGTCGATGCGACCCGTGTCGTGGTGCGCGTGAACGACGCCGAAGCGGCAGCCGGTGAAGTCGGTGTGGACATCTACAACCTGATCAAGTATCAGCGTTCGAACCAGAACACCAACATCCATCAGCGCCCGATCGTCAAGCGCGGCGACAAGATCGCCAAGGGCGACGTGGTGGCCGACGGCGCCTCGACCGACCTCGGCGAACTGGCCCTGGGCCAGAACATGCTGATCGGCTTCATGCCGTGGAACGGCTACAACTTCGAAGACTCGATCCTGATCTCCGAACGCGTGGTCGCCGAAGACCGCTACACCTCGATCCACATCGAGGAACTGGTGGTGATGGCCCGCGACACCAAGCTGGGCGCCGAAGAAATCACGCGCGACATCCCGAACCTGGCCGAGCAGCAGCTCAACCGCCTGGACGAATCCGGGATCATCTACGTCGGCGCCGAAGTGCAGCCGGGCGACACGCTGGTGGGGAAGGTCACGCCGAAGGGCGAGACCACGCTGACGCCTGAAGAGAAGCTGCTGCGCGCCATCTTCGGCGAGAAGGCTTCCGACGTGAAGGACACCTCGCTGCGTGTGGACCAGGGCTCGCAAGGCACCGTGATCGACGTGCAGGTGTTCACCCGCGAAGGCATCACGCGCGACAAGCGCGCTCAGCAGATCATCGACGATGAACTCAAGCGCTTCCGCCTCGACCTGAACGACCAGCTGCGCATCGTCGAAGCCGACGCGTTCGACCGGATCGAGAAGCTGCTCAGCGGCAAGACCGCCAACGGCGGCCCGAACAAGCTGGCCAAGGGCACCAAGCTCGACAAGGCGTACCTCGCCTCGATCGAGAAGTTCCACTGGTTCGACATCCGTCCGGCGGACGACGAAGTGGCTTCGCAGCTCGAGTCGATCAAGAACTCGCTGGAGCAGACGCGCCACAGCTTCGACCTCGCGTTCGAAGAAAAGCGCAAGAAGCTCACGCAGGGCGACGAGCTGCCCGCGGGCGTGCTCAAGATGGTCAAGGTCTACCTGGCCGTCAAGCGCCGCCTGCAACCCGGCGACAAGATGGCCGGCCGCCACGGCAACAAGGGTGTGGTGTCCAAGATCGTTCCGGTCGAAGACATGCCCCACATGGCCGACGGCACGCCGTGCGACATCTGCCTGAACCCGCTGGGCGTGCCTTCGCGGATGAACGTGGGCCAGGTGCTCGAAGTGCATCTGGGCTGGGCCGGCAAGGGCATCGGTCAGCGCATCGGTGACCTGCTGCAGGCCGAGTCGAAGATCGCCGAACTGCGCGCCTTCCTCGACAAGCTCTACAACGGCTCGGGCCGCAAGGAAGACCTCAGCGCGCTGAGCGACACCGACGTGCTCGAAATGGCCGCCAACCTGTCGTCCGGCGTGACCTTCGCGACCCCCGTGTTCGACGGCGCGACCGAAGAGGAAATCGGCGGCATGCTGCAGCTGGCGTACCCGGAAGAGATCGCCAAGCTCAAGGGCCTGACCGAATCGCGTACGCAGGCCTACCTGTACGACGGCCGCACCGGCGACCAGTTCGAGCGTCCCGTGACCGTGGGCTACATGCACTTCTTGAAGCTGCATCACCTGGTCGACGACAAGATGCACGCACGTTCCACCGGCCCGTACTCGCTCGTGACGCAGCAACCGCTGGGCGGCAAGGCCCAGTTCGGTGGCCAGCGCTTCGGTGAAATGGAAGTGTGGGCGCTGGAAGCCTATGGCGCCGCCTACGTTCTGCAGGAAATGCTGACGGTGAAGTCCGATGACGTGGTGGGCCGTACCAAGGTGTACGAGTCGATCGTCAAGGGCGAACACTCCATCGAAGCCGGCATGCCGGAATCGTTCAATGTGCTGGTCAAGGAAATCCGTTCCCTGGGCCTGGACATCGAACTCGAACGTTCATAAGCAGACAAGGAAAGAATCACATGAAGTCTTTACTCGACCTGTTCAAGCAATTCACGCCCGATGAGCATTTCGATGCCATCAAGATCGGCATGGCTTCGCCCGAGAAGATCCGTTCGTGGTCTTTCGGCGAGGTGAAGAAGCCCGAGACGATCAACTACCGGACCTTCAAGCCCGAACGCGACGGCCTGTTCTGCGCCAAGATCTTCGGCCCCATCAAGGACTACGAGTGCCTGTGCGGCAAGTACAAGCGCCTCAAGCACCGCGGCGTGATCTGCGAGAAGTGCGGCGTTGAAGTCACGCAGACCAAGGTGCGTCGCGAGCGCATGGGTCACATCGACCTGGCCGCGCCTTGCGCCCACATCTGGTTCCTGAAGTCGCTGCCATCGCGTCTGGGTTTGGTGCTCGACATGACGCTGCGCGACATCGAACGCGTGCTGTACTTCGAAGCGTACGTGGTGACCGACCCCGGCATGACCCCGCTGAAGAAGTTCAGCATCATGTCCGAGGACGACTACGACACGAAGCGCAAGGAATTCGGTGACGAGTTCATCGCCAAGATGGGCGCCGAAGGCATTCGCGACCTGCTCGAAGGCATCGAACTCGACAGCGAGATCGAACGCCTGCGTGGCGACCTGACCGGTTCCGAAGTCAAGGTCAAGAAGAACTCCAAGCGCCTCAAGGTGCTGGAAGCCTTCCGCAAGTCGGGCATCAAGCCCCAGTGGATGGTGCTCGAAGTGCTGCCCGTGCTGCCGCCGGACCTGCGTCCGCTGGTGCCGCTGGACGGCGGCCGCTTCGCGACCTCCGACCTGAACGACCTGTACCGCCGCGTCATCAACCGCAACTCGCGTCTGCGCCGCCTGCTGGAGCTCAAGGCCCCGGAAATCATCGCGCGCAACGAGAAGCGGATGCTGCAGGAAGCGGTCGACTCGCTGCTGGACAACGGTCGTCGCGGCAAGGCCATGACGGGCGCCAACAAGCGCGCACTGAAGTCGCTGGCCGACATGATCAAGGGCAAGAGCGGTCGTTTCCGCCAGAACTTGCTGGGCAAGCGCGTGGACTACTCGGGCCGTTCGGTCATCGTGGTGGGCCCGACGCTCAAGCTGCACCAGTGCGGCCTGCCGAAGCTGATGGCGCTCGAACTGTTCAAGCCCTTCATCTTCTCGCGCCTCGAAGCCATGGGCATCGCGACCACGATCAAGGCGGCCAAGAAGGAAGTCGAATCGGGCACGCCGGTGGTCTGGGACATCCTGGAAGAGGTGATCAAAGAGCACCCGGTGATGCTGAACCGTGCGCCCACGCTGCACCGTCTGGGCATCCAGGCCTTCGAACCCATCCTGATCGAAGGCAAGGCGATCCAGCTGCACCCGCTCGTCTGCGCGGCATTCAACGCCGACTTCGACGGTGACCAGATGGCCGTCCACGTGCCGCTGTCGGTGGAAGCGCAAATGGAAGCCCGCACGCTGATGCTGGCCTCCAACAACGTGCTGTTCCCGGCTTCGGGCGAACCGTCGATCGTTCCTTCGCAGGACGTGGTGCTGGGTCTGTACTACACGACCCGCGACCGCATCAACGGCAAGGGCGAGGGCTTGATCTTCTCCGACATCGGTGAAGTCCAGCGCGCGCTCGACGCCAACGAAGTCGAACTCACCGCCAAGGTGGCCGTGCGCATCACGGAGTACACGAAGGACAAGGAAACCGGCGTCTTCACGCCGTCGACCTCGCTCGTGGACACCACCGTGGGCCGCGCGCTGCTGTCCGAGATCCTGCCGAAGGGCCTGCCGTTCTCGAACATCAACAAGGCGCTGAAGAAGAAGGAAATCTCCAAGCTCATCAACGTCTCGTTCCGCAAGTGCGGTCTGAAAGAGACCGTGGTGTTCGCCGACAAGCTGCTGCAGAACGGTTTCCGTCTCGCGACCAAGGCCGGCATCTCGATCGCCATCGGCGACATGCTGGTGCCTGCCGAAAAGCACGGCATCATCGAGCGCTCGGCCAAGGAAGTGAAGGAGATCGAACAGCAGTACGTCTCCGGTCTGGTGACCTCCGGCGAGCGCTACAACAAGGTGGTGGACATCTGGGGCAAGGCCGGCGACGAAGTGTCGAAGGTCATGATGTCCAAGCTGTCGAAGGAACGCGTGATCGACCGCCACGGCAAGGACGTCGAGCAGGAATCGTTCAACTCGATCTACATGATGGCCGACTCGGGCGCGCGCGGTTCCGCTGCGCAGATCCGCCAGGTGGCCGGCATGCGGGGCCTGATGGCCAAGCCCGACGGCTCCATCATCGAGACGCCTATCACGGCGAACTTCCGCGAAGGTCTGAACGTGCTGGAGTACTTCATCTCCACCCACGGTGCCCGCAAGGGTCTGGCCGACACCGCGCTGAAGACCGCGAACTCGGGTTACCTGACGCGTCGTCTGGTCGACGTGACGCAGGACTTGGTCGTGATCGAGCAGGACTGCGGCACGCACGGCGGCTACCTGATGCGCGCCATCGTCGAAGGCGGTGAAGTCATCGAATCGCTGCGCGACCGAATCCTCGGCCGCTCGGCAGCCGACGACGTGCTGCACCCGGAAAACCGTTCGGTGCTGCTCAAGGCCGGCGAGATGTTCGACGAGGACAACATCGAAGAGCTCGAGGCGCAAGGCGTCGACGAGGTCAAGGTGCGTACCGCGCTGACCTGCGAAACCCGCTTCGGCATCTGCGCCACCTGCTACGGCCGGGATCTGGGCCGCGGCGGCCTGATCAACATCGGCGAAGCGGTCGGCGTGATCGCTGCCCAGTCGATCGGCGAACCCGGCACGCAGCTGACGATGCGTACCTTCCACATCGGTGGTGCCGCTTCGCGCGCCGCCGTCGCTTCGAGCGTGGAAGCCAAGTCGAACGGTTCGATCGGCTTCAACGCCACGATGCGCTACGTGACCAACAGCAAGAGCGAGCTGGTCGTGATTTCGCGTTCGGGCGAGATCGTCATCCATGACGAGCACGGCCGTGAGCGCGAACGCCACAAGGTGCCGTACGGCGCCATCCTGGCAGTCAAGGCGGACCAGCAGGTCAAGGCCGGTCTGATCCTGGCCAACTGGGATCCGCTGACGCGCCCCATCATCACCGAGTTCGCGGGCAAGGCCTTGTTCGAGAACGTCGAGGAAGGCCTCACCGTGGCCAAGCAGGTCGACGAAGTGACCGGTCTGTCCACGCTGGTGGTGATCGATCCGAAGCGCCGCGGCGCTGCCAAGATCGTTCGTCCGCAGGTCAAGCTGATCGACGCGCAAGGCCAGGAAGTGAAGATCCCGGGCACCGATCACTCGGTGACCATCGGCTTCCCCATCGGCTCGCTGGTGCAGATCCGTGACGGTCAGGACGTGGGCCCCGGCGAAGTGCTGGCCCGCATCCCGGTCGAAGGCCAGAAGACGCGCGACATCACCGGCGGTCTGCCGCGTGTGGCCGAGCTGTTCGAAGCCCGTTCGCCGAAGGACAAGGGCATGCTGGCCGAAATGACCGGTACCGTGTCGTTCGGCAAGGAGACCAAGGGCAAGCTGCGCCTGCAGATCACCGATCCTGAAGGCGGCGTGTACGAAGAGCTCGTGCCGAAGGAAAAGAACATCCTGGTGCACGAAGGCCAGGTGGTGAACAAGGGCGAGTCGGTGGTCGACGGTCCGGCGGATCCGCAGGACATCCTGCGCCTGCTGGGTTCGGAAGAGCTGGCGCGCTACATCGTCGACGAAGTGCAGGACGTGTACCGTCTGCAAGGCGTGAAGATCAACGACAAGCACATCGAGGTGATCGTTCGCCAGATGCTGCGTCGCGTCGTGGTCGACAACATCGGCGACACCACCTACATCTCCGGTGAACAGGTCGAACGCAGCGAAATGCTCAACACCAACGACGCCCTGCGCGCCGAAGGCAAGATCCCCGCGACGTTCACCAACCTGCTGCTGGGTATCACGAAGGCATCGCTGTCGACCGACTCGTTCATCTCCGCCGCATCGTTCCAGGAAACGACGCGCGTGCTGACCGAAGCCGCGATCATGGGCAAGCGCGACGAGCTGCGCGGCCTGAAGGAAAACGTGATCGTGGGTCGTCTGATCCCGGCCGGTACCGGCATGGCCTACCACCAGGCCCGTCGTGCCAAGGACCAGATGGACGAGGCCGAGCGCCGCGCCATCGCCGAGTCCGAAGCGGCTGAACTGGCCGGCAACGGCTCGGACGAAGCGACGACGGCCACGGTCGATGCCGGCGAAGGCACCGCCACCGAGTAAACGGCGGCTTCTTCCTCGGCCATGAACGGCCCCCTGCGCCCTCCTGCCCCTTTGCGGCCGGGGGGCGTTTTTTCATTCGAACGGTCTTCGGGCGGCATGCCGCGCGAGGTCCTTTTTTGGGGTGTGAGCACGTGCTGAGTCGTCTTCCGCCTTTGCTGCCCTACTGGATCGGCGCGGCCATCCTGCTGTTCTGGTTCGTCGGCGCGTACAACCGGCTGATGCGTTTGCGCTCGGCGGCCTTGCAGGCCTACGCCGCGCTCGACGCGGCGCTGTTGCGTCAGCTCGACTTCGTGCAGGCGCATCTGCAGGCGCAGGCGCTGAAGGAGGGCGAGGGCGCCGCTTCGCCTGCCGTGGCCTCGCTGCGCGCAAGCACGCTGCAGTTGACGACCTTGCTGACCGCCACGCGGCTGCGTCCGCTCGACCCGGCCGGCATGGCGGCACTCGACACGGCCCTCTATGTGATGCTGACGGGCTGGCAGAGGCTCTATCCCGATGCGGTCAACAGCTTCGAGGTCGACGGCACCCTGTCGCGCCGGCAGCCGCTGCCCGACACGCCGTCCGGACCGGATGCCGGCGCGACGACAGTCGCCGCCGAGCATGCCGTGGCCTGGCCCGAACCCTCGGCCACGGCCGAAATCGCGCGCCATCAGTTCAACCTCGCCGTACAGCAGTACAACAGCGCCGTCGGACAGTTTCCGGCGCTGCTGGTGGCGTGGGTCATGCAGCTGCGTCGGGCGGCCACCATGAAGTAAAGCCGCCGCCCGAGCTTCAGGGCACTTCCGACACGACGTGTTGCCGTTCGCGACATCCTTTCTTCCGCCATTGTTACCATCCACCGCTTGTCAGACCTCTCCGAACCCTCCCTCTCGCCGCCGCTCTGGCGGCAACTCCAGCTCACCGCCCAGGCGTTGGCTGCCATCCGCGCGGGCACCTCGGGCTCGGTCGCCTTCGAGCTGGTCGAACCGGCGCTGCGGCCGGGCGTGCAGTCGCTGGGCTTCCAGGTGCTGAGACGGCTGGGCCGCGCCGAGGCATTGCGCCGCCATCTGGCCAAGCGCACGCCGCCGCCGCCGGCCGACGCGCTGCTGTGCACGGCGCTCGCGCTGGCGTGGGACCCGGCGTCCTCGCCCTACGAGCCCTTCACGCTGGTCGACCAGGCGGTCGAGGCCGCCAAACGCAATCCCACGACGCGCGCGCAGGCCAGCTTCATCAACGCCTGCCTGCGTCGCTTCCTGCGTGAGCGCGACGAACTGGTCGCCGCCACCGACCACGAGCCGGTGGCGCAGTGGAACCATCCGCGCTGGTGGATCGAACGCCTGCGGCGCGACCATCCGCGCGACTGGCAACGCATGCTCTCGGCCGACAACCAGCAGGCGCCGATGACGCTGCGGGTCAATCGCCAGAAGACCTCGGTCGCCTCCTATCTGCTCGCCTTGCGGCACGACGACCAGCAAGGCTGGCCCGTCGGCGACGACGGCGTGCAGCTGGCGCAGGCCCGACCCGTGCTGCAGTTGCCCGGTTTCGCCGCCGGCGAGGTGTCGGTGCAGGACGCCGCGGCCCAGTTGGCGGCTGCGCTGCTGCTCGACGGGCTGCCCTTGGGCAAGCCGGGCGCCGCCCCCCTGCGCGTGCTCGATGCGTGTGCGGCCCCGGGCGGCAAGACCGCGCATCTGCTCGAACGCGCGGGCCGGACCGCGATCGAGGTGACCGCGCTGGAGGTCGATGCCGTGCGCAGCCGCCGGATCGACGAAACCCTGGCCCGGCTGGACCTGCAGGCCAAGGTGGTGGTCGCCGATGCGGGCCGTCCGGGCGAGTGGTGGGACGGCCAGCCCTACGATGCGATCCTGCTCGACGCGCCCTGCACGGCCTCGGGCATCGTGCGGCGCCATCCCGACGTGCGCTGGCTCCGACGCGAGAGCGATACCCCTCAGCTCGCGCAGCAGCAGGCGATGCTGCTGGCCGCGCTCTGGCCGCTGGTCCGCCCCGGCGGACGGCTGCTCTACTGCACCTGCTCGGTCTTCCGGGAAGAGGGCTCCTACCAGATCGAGGCGTTTCTTGCGCACAACACCGATGCCCGATTGCTCCCTTCCCCAGGTCATTTGCTGCCCCAAGGCGGCGGCAATGGACGCGGCGTCCCGGACAATCCCCTGGGTGATCACGACGGCTTCTTCTACGCCCTGCTCGAAAAGCCCCGCTGACCGGCGTGGCGGGGGCGCGGCCTGGGCGCCGGGCGGCTGGTCGTGGTTGTTGCTGGCCTGTCTGCTGTGGCTGTGCAGCCTCTGGCCCGCCCCGGCGGCGGCTCAGCAGCATGGCGCCTCGGTCACCCAGCTCCGCCTCGAGCGTGGCGACGACGGCGTCTACCTGAGCGCCGCCGTGCAGTTCGAACTGCCGACGCTGGTCGAGGACGTGCTCATGAAAGGCATCGCGGTGCATTTCGTGGCCGAGGCCGAGCTCTACCGCGAGCGCTGGTACTGGACCGACCGCAAGGTCGCGCAGGTCTCGCGCTACATGCGGCTGGCCTATCAGCCCCTGACGCGGCGCTGGCGGCTCAACGTGGCGCCGGTGCCGATCAGCGGCAACGTGGGTTTCGGCGTTTCGCTCAACCAGAACTTCGACACGCTGGACGAGGCCCTCGATGCCGTCAAGCGGGTCGGCCGGCTGCGCCTTGGCGACGAGGCGGAGATCGGCGAGGACGTTTCCCATCCCGTGGTGTTCCGCTTCCGGCTCGACACCTCGCAATTGCCGCGGCCGTTCCAGATCGGCGTGGTCGGCCTGTCCGAATGGGACATCACGGCCGAGCGCAGTGCGCGGCTGAGCGTGGACAAGGCGCGATGAGCACCGTCGACCCCCGCACCGCCGCGGCGGTCAAGGCCGCCGGCCGGGCGCGGGCGATGCGCTGGGCGGTCGGCGTGATCGCCGCACTGGTCACGGCCATGGGCCTGGTGCTGATGTTCCTGCTGGCGGTGGCCACCAACAACCGCGCGCTCTACGAGCAGAACTATGCGCGCCTCTTCGGCATCAACGTGGTGGTCGCCACGCTGCTGATGCTGGTGATCGGCTGGGTCGCGTTCCGGCTGGTGCGGCGGCTGCGCCAGGGAAAGTTCGGCAGCCGGCTGCTGATCAAGCTGGCCGCCATCTTCGCGCTGGTCGGCGTGGTGCCGGGCGTGCTGGTGTATTTCGTGTCCTACCAGTTCGTCTCGCGCTCGATCGAGAGCTGGTTCGACGTCAAGGTCGAAGGCGCGCTCGATGCCGGCCTGAACCTGGGACGCGCCACGCTCGACTCGCTGGCCGCCGACCTCGCGACCAAGACCCGCGCGGCCAGCAGCCAGCTGGCCGACGTGCCCGACACCAGCGCCGGTCTGCAGCTGGAACGCATGCGCGACCAACTGGGCGCCAGCGACGTGGTGCTCTGGACCGGCACCGGCCAGTTGATCGCCGGCGCCGGCGCCTCGCGTTTCCAGCTCAACCCCGAGCGGCCCACGCCGCAGCAGTTTCGCCAGGTGCGCACCGACCGCGTGATCTCGCACATCGAGGGCCTGGACGAGGTGCAGTCCCAGACCACCGGCCCGCCCGTGGCGCCCGCCAGCGTCCGGGCGCTGGCGCTGGTGCAGCGCCCCGGCTTCGACTTCGACACCGACCCCCGCTTCCTGCAGGTCACCCAGCCGCTGCCGCCCGCGGTGGTCGCCAATGCCCTGGCGGTGCAGGAGGCCAACCGCGAGTACCAGGAGCGTTCGCTGGCGCGCGAAGGCCTGCGCCGCATGTACATCGGCACGCTCACGCTGTGCCTGTTCCTGGCCGTGTTCGGCGCGGTGCTGCTGGCGGTGCTGTTCGGCAACGGGCTCGCGCGGCCGTTGCTGGTGCTGGCCGACGGCGTGCGGCAGGTGGCGGGCGGCGACCTCCGGCCGACCGTGGTGCTGCAGGGCAAGGACGAGCTGGGCGGGCTCACGCGCTCGTTTGCCGTCATGACCCAGCAGCTCGCCGATGCGCGTGCGGCCGTCGAGCAGACGGTGGGCGAGCTCGATGCTGCGCGCGGCAACCTGCAGACCATTCTCGACAACCTGACCTCCGGCGTGATCGTGCTCGACCAGGTCGGCACCGTGCTGTCGACCAACCCCGGCGCCACGCGTGTGCTGCGGGCGCCGCTGGCCGCCTACGAGGGGCAGCCCCTGCGCGACGTGCCCGGCCTGGCCGCCTTCGCGCACAACGTGCAGCAGCAGTTCGACGACTTCGAAGTCGAGCGTGCCCAGCACGGGCTCGACCACTGGCAGCATGCCTTCGAACTGCACGCCAACAACTTCGGCATGGCCCAGCAGGATGCGATCAACATCGTCGCGCGCGGCGCGGAGCTGCCGGGCGCCGCGCGGCTGCTGGTGTTCGACGACATCTCCGAGATCGTCTCGGCCCAGCGTGCGCAGGCCTGGGGCGAGGTGGCGCGCCGGCTGGCGCACGAGATCAAGAACCCGCTCACGCCGATCCAGCTGTCGGCCGAACGGCTGGAGATGAAGCTGGCCGGCAAGGTCGCGCCGCCCGAGCAGGCCATCCTCACCAAGTCGGTCAAGACCATCGTCGACCAGGTCGATGCCATGAAGCGGCTGGTCAACGAATTCCGCGACTACGCGCGCCTGCCGGCGGCCGACCTCAAGCCGGTCGACCTGAACGCGCTGGTGGGCGACGTGCTCCAGCTCTACGTTGCCGAAAGCGGTCCGATCGCGCTGCACAGCGAGCTGGACGAGCGCTGCCCGCCGATCCGCGGCGACGCGCAGCAGATCCGCCAGGTGATCCACAACCTGTTGCAAAACGCCCAGGATGCCGCCGAGACCGCGGCCGCCGGAACGGGGCGCGCGGGCGAGGTGGTGATCCGGACCCGGCTGGGCGATTCGGGCCAGCGGGTGCGGCTCACCGTGCAAGACAGCGGCCCGGGCTTCGCGGAGAACATCCTCAAGCGGGCCTTCGAACCCTACGTCACCACCAAGGCCCGAGGCACCGGACTGGGCCTGGCCGTGGTCAAGAAGATCGCCGATGAGCACGGTGCGCGGATCGAGCTTTCCAACCGCACGGTCGACGGGGCTGTGGCCGGGGCGCAAGTCTCGTTATCATTCGCGTTGGCAGGCGAGCCGCGCATAGCGGTCGCTCACACCGAAGAATCGAAACCATCCATCGTCTGAGGCCTGCAGCAGCGCATGGATGGTCCGGCCGACGGACCCGTCTCATACGCGGACAACGCAGCAGCAGCAACAAAGACTCATGGCAAACATCCTCGTGGTCGACGACGAGCTGGGCATCCGGGACCTGCTCTTTGAAATTCTCAATGACGAGGGCCACCACGTGGAGCTCGCCGAGAACGCCGCGGAGGCGCGCGCCGCCCGGCAGCGTGCGCGGCCCGACCTGGTGCTGCTCGACATCTGGATGCCCGACACCGACGGCGTCACCTTGCTCAAGGAGTGGTCCACCGCGGGCCTGCTGAGCATGCCGGTGATCATGATGAGCGGCCACGCCACCATCGACACGGCCGTCGACGCCACGCGCATCGGCGCCTTCGCCTTCCTCGAGAAGCCGATCACCATGCAGAAGCTGCTCAAGGCCGTGGAGCAGGGCCTGGCGCGAGAGAGCGCGCGCCGTGCCGCCGCGAGCGTGGTGCCGGTGACCAGCGGCTTCGCGGCGACCGTGGTCACCACGGCCGGCGAGAGCGCGCTGGTGCCCGCCATGCACGATGTGGTGACGGCCGTCGTCGACCCCGGCCCGCAATCGCGCCAGAGCTTCGATCTCGACCGCCCGCTGCGCGATGCGCGCGACGGCTTCGAGAAGGCGTACTTCGAATTCCATCTGGCGATGGAGAACGGCTCGATGACCCGCGTGGCCGAGAAGACGGGCCTGGAGCGCACGCATCTCTACAGAAAACTCAAGCAATTGGGCGTCGACTTGTCGAGAGGCCGCAGAAGCGCTGTATAATCGCAGGCTGCACACATGGCCCGGTAGCTCAGTTGGTAGAGCAGCGGATTGAAAATCCGCGTGTCGTTGGTTCGATTCCGACCCAGGCCACCACTCTTCTAAGCCCTTGATTCTTAACGGAATCAGGGGCTTTTCAATTTGTGGCCCTTCGCTGCCCGCTTGATTCGGTACACCAGGCAAGTACACCGTGGCATCTTCGCTCTCTAGAGTCGGCGGCACATCAACAGAAGGGCAGTGCTCGCGAAAGGCGCGTACGGGAATGTTGAGCTGGAGTCCATCTCTGTTGAAGGCGGCTCTTGCACCCGGCGAAATGGGGCGCGGTCTCGGGCCGCAGCACGTCGAGCAGCGGCTGGCCGCCTGAGCACCTCGTACCCGGGCGTTTGCAACCCGACGACGCAAAGAGGACGACAGAGTGAACCCACAGGGCGCCGACCCGAAGCTGATCGATCCACATGCTGCGCCAGGTCTTCGACATCTGATTGAACGGCTGTGGGCAAGAGGGCCATGAGCCGACGCCTACCCTTCAACAGGCCCATGCTCCGCGGTAAAGGCTCGTTGGAGTGCAAGGCAGCACTCACTACAGTCATCCGGTGCTGCTGCGACTACGGTAGCCCGAACGTGTCTTTCGCTTACGCGGCAGCGTTCAAGCTGCTCAAAAGTGCCGAGATCGAGTTCGCATCGTACGGTTTCGCAAGCCGTTGGACGTTGGGCAAAGTCACCGGATCGGCCTGCTCCGTGGCGAGCACGACAACCAGGCCCGGCTGGCGCTGTCGGCCAGATTCAGCGAGCGCCGTCGCCGACATGCCGGTCAGGTCAGCATCCACCAGGAGCACGTCGATGCCTCCGACGTCCAGCGCCGCCAGCGCCTGTTCGCCGCTCGGCGCGTGTGTGACCGCATGACCCAGACTGGTGAGGAGCTCTGCTGTGGTCGCACGATTCACCTCGTCGTCATCGACCAGCAGAATGCGCAGGCGACCGCTGCTGACCTCCGGTGCCGAGCGGCCGGAGTCAAGCGGTGGCTCGCCTCCTTGATGCGTCTTCGTCAGCGCCTGCCGGACGCGGCGCGCCAGGTCTTCCCGCGAATAGGGCTTCGCCAGCAATTCCACGCCAGGGTCGAGGCGCCCGCCGTGCACGATGGCATTGCGGGTGTAGCCCGACGTGAACAACACCGCGATGTTCGGCAGCAACTCGCGGGCCTTGCGCGCCAGGTCAGGACTGCGCAGTGGCCCAGGCATCACCACGTCGGTGAACAGCAGGTCGATCTTGATTCCGCTCTTCACGACGGCCATCGCCTCCTCGGCATCGCTGGCCACGAGCACGTGATAGCCCAGTTCCTTGAGCGTTTCGACCACGATGGCGCGCACCTGTTCGTCGTCCTCTGCAACCAGGATGGTTTCGGTGCCGCCCTCGAGCGGGCGCGTGTCGGGCTGCGCAAGCACCTGTTCGGAATCTCGCGACCGAGGCAGGTAGAGCTTGACCGTGGTTCCGTGGCCGATCTCGCTGTAGATCTTCACATGGCCGCCCGACTGCTTTATGAAACCGTAGACCATTGACAGGCCCAGGCCGGTCCCCTTGCCTTCGGGCTTGGTCGTGTAGAACGGATCGAAGGCTTGCGCCATCACTTCAGGCGTCATGCCGGCACCCGTGTCCGACACCGCCAGCAGGACGTATTCGCCGGCCTCCACCTCCGCATGGGACCGAGCGTAGGCATCGTCGAGCACGGCGTTGCTGAGCTCCAGCGTCAACTTGCCCACGCCTTCCATGGCGTCGCGCGCATTGATGGCCAGATTCAGCACCGCGTTCTCGACCTGAGACAGATCCACCGACGTGTTCCACAGACTGCTGGCGACAACGGCTTGCACCTGCACCGCTTCTCCCAGCGCACGTTGAAGCATGTCGTCCATCGACTGGATGAAGCGGCCAAGGTTCACGACCTTGGGCTC
Source organism: Variovorax frigidus (assembly GCF_051216515.1). NCBI lineage: Bacteria > Pseudomonadati > Pseudomonadota > Betaproteobacteria > Burkholderiales > Comamonadaceae > Variovorax > Variovorax frigidus. The sequence continues at coordinate 274,300 of NZ_JBPJZF010000007.1, read as the reverse complement.
GAGCGTCTGCCGTCGACCGAACGCGAGCAGATGCCCCGCCAGCTTCGCTCCACGGCGCACACCGGCCATCGCGTTCTGAACCCGTCGCTCGGCGCGCTCGTTGCCGGTGACCTCCCGCGCCAGCAACTGCAGATTGCCTGCGATGACCTGCAGGAGGTTGTTGAAATCGTGCGCCACGCCACCGGTGAGCTTGCCGATGGTCTCCATCTTCTGCGCTTGGAGCAGCGCCTTCTCCGTTCGCCTCAGCGTCTCGGCCGCCTCCCGGCGCTCGGTGACGTCGCGGGTGATCTTGGCGAAGCCGATGAACTTCCCGACCTCGTCGTGGAGTGCATCGATGACGACATGCGCAACGAAGCGGGAGCCGTCCTTGCGGACCCGCCAGCCTTCCTGCTCGTACCGCCCCTCGGCCAGGGCGGTGGACAGGGCGCGCTGCGGAATTCCGAAATCCCGATCCTCCGGTGTGTAGAAACGCGAAAAATGGGTGCCGAGCACTTCGGACTCGGTGTAGCCCTTGATCCGCTGCGCTCCGGCGTTCCAGTTGGTGATCCGCCCTTCGGAATCGAGCATGTAGATCGCATAGTCGGTGACCCCCTGGACCAGCAGGCGAAACTCCTGCTCGCTCTTGCGCAGAGCGTCTTCTGCCGCCTTGCGGTCACCGACGTCGCGGGTGATCTTGGCAAAGCCCAGCAGGCGGCGATCCACCGTGTAGATCGGGTCGATCACGACGTTGGCCCAGAAGCGCGAACCATCCTTCCGCACGCGCCAGCCTTCGGCCTGAAAGGTGCCTTCGGTCTCGGCCGTCTTCAAGGCGCGGTCGGGAATTCCCGCCGCGCGGTCTTCGGGTGAATAGAAGCGGGAGAAATGCTCCCCGATGATTTCGTCGGCTGCATAGCCCTTGAATCGGGCCGCTCCGGCGTTCCAACTCACCACATGGCCATGGGCATCGAGCATGTAGATTGCATAGTCGTGGATCGCTGAGACGAGCAGCTCGAAGCGCTGCAGTTCGATCAACCTGTCGTCGTCGGGGAGGTCGCGGCTGTCCATTTCTAGGTTCCAAAGCTGGCGCGGGTCGTAAAAGCAGGGCCGATGCCTTGCGCGGACACGGAGCGCCAACACGACGCAGAGGCATTGCCCATCGAGCCGGCTCTGGATGATAAGGGGAACCCTCAATCCTCCGGCCTTCCACCGGGTTGCCGCCGAGGTCTGCCGCGCGCGTTCTTCAATGTGATTTCGCCGATGCAGACCCGGCCCGGGCCTGGGCGCGGGTGAGGGCGGCTGTCGAGTAAATCCTGAGGAACTCCTTGTGGGGGGGTGAAGGGCCGACTCAGGTCACGCCGACGCCGAGATTTCGGACGCAAAGACCCGGTACGAGCGCAGCGGGCGGCCCAGCAGCGTCGTCAGGCGCTCCACGTCACCCGCCTCCGGGGTCATGCCCTCGGCCAGAAAGCGTTCGCTCATGAGGCGCATGTCGTACGCCATCCAGCTCGGCATGAAGTTCAGCAGGTTCTTTTCGAAGCCAGCGGTGTCGTCGCCGCCGTAGTTGACAGAGCGGCCCAATACTTCCGACCAGATGCCGGCGACGTCGTTTCCGGTCAGCGCATCGGGACCCACCAGATTGATCCGGCTCAGTGGAAGCGATCCGGGCGCTTGTTCGCGGCGAAGCAGTTCGATGGCAGCGACCTCCGCGATGTCGCGTGTGTCGATCATGGCGAGACCCTTGTTGCCAATGGGCATCGGATAAACGCCGTATCCGGTGACGACGTCCTTGACGGTGAGGTCGTTCTGCATGAAATAGGCTGGCCGCAGGATGGTGGCGCCAAAGCCCATCTGCTCGAGCATTCGCTCCACGCCGAACTTGCCGGCGAAGTGGGGAACGTTCAGGTACTTGTCGCTGTGGATCACCGACAGATAGACGATCCGATCGATCCCGGCATCGCGTGCCACGTTCAGGGTGACCAGGGCCTGCGTAAACTCGTCCGGGACGACGCCGTTGAGCAGGAACAGCGTGGACACGCCGGCCACGGCTTTGCGCAGCGACGCGACGTCGAGCAAGTCACCTTGCATGACTTCGACGCCGACGGGGAAGTCGGTCTTTGCCGGGTCGCGGACGAGTGCACGCACGGCGGCTCCGCGGTCGACGAGTTGCTGGACGACTTGGCGGCCGATGGCGCCAGAGGCGCCGGTGATGAGGATGGTCATGAAAAACTCCGGTGGGTTGAAACGAGCCCAGATCTTCGTTGTTCCGTTATGGCGTCGATAGTCGCTATATTTGGACGCTTCGTCTCACGGGTGGAACAGATGGACTTGCTTGCACTGGCTGACTTCAACCTTGTCGCGCGCCATGGCGGCGTCGGGCGCGCGGCGCGCGAATCAGGCCGCCCCAAGGCAACCCTGTCCCGACGGGTGTCCGATCTCGAAAGCGGCCTCAATCTGCGTTTGTTCGAGCGGGGCGCGAGAGTGTTGAAGCTCACGGAGGAGGGGCGCGCCCTTTACGAAAGGACGTCAGTACTGCTGGCCGAACTCGACGAAACGGCTGCGGCGATCGCCTCGGGCGGCGAGACGCCGCGAGGCAACTTGCGGGTCAGTGCGCCGCTGCTCTTCTCGCAGGCAGCCATGGGAAAGCTGGCAGCCAAGTTCGCGCTGAGGTATCCAGAGATCCGGCTTGAAGTCACGACCGAAGACCGGGCCGTGGACATGGTGGAAGAGGGCTACGACCTGGTGATCCGGGTCAACCCGGATCCGGATGCAAGGCTGGTGGGACGGATCTTCATGAGGGACCGTCTCGTCGTTGTTGCGAGCCCGCAGCTCGAGCCACCTGTGGGCAAGGCAGCGGTTCCAGCAGTCATGCGCGGTGGCGGCTTCGGCGCCACGGCATCTTCTTGGGAGTACACGGGCATGTCCGGCAAGAAGTGCATCACCGTGAGACCGGTGCTGTCTCTTGCCTCGTTGTTCATGGTGCGGGACGCCGTCCGTGCGGGCGTCGGTGTTGCCCGCTTGCCGATCTCCCTGGTGACCCAGGATTTGGCGTCCGGGAAGCTGGTGCGCTGGGGCGATGTCGAAGGCCCGGAGATTGCACTGTGGGCCTTGTACCCCTCTCGCCGGCTGCTGAGCGCCCGCGTATCAACGTTCCTGGAATTCCTGAAAGAATCGTTCCCCTCAGGGTCCCCAGATGAGCTGGCGGCCTTCATCGATTGAGGCGACGACCGCGGCCATGCGTAGGGTTCGGAACTCAGCGTTGCGGTCCGGCATGGCCGCCCACCTCAGACCAGGTGCTCGCCCGCCGCCAGCACTCCCGCGGCACGCAGCGCGGCCGGCAGCCACTTGGCGGCGGTGTCGCCGCGCTGGATCGCCTCGATGCGCGCGGCTTCGTCGGCCACCTTCCTCACGGCCAGTTCCATCATCGCGGGCGCCTTGGCGCGCTCGATCACCACCACGCCGTCGGCATCGGCCACCACCAGATCGCCGGGGTTCACCGTGACGCCGCCGGCCGAGATCGGGTGGTTGACGCGGCCGGGCACGAACTTGGTCGGGCCAGCCGGGTTGAAGCCGGCGCTGAACACCGGGAAATCCAGCTCGAGCACTTCGAGCCTGTCACGGATGGCGCCATCGACCACCACGCCGCCGAGCCGGCGCTGCTTGCAGGCGCTGAGCATCAGCGTGCCCATCAGGGCCGCGGTCTGATCGCCCTTGCCGTCGATCACGAGGATGTCGCCCGGCTGTGCGAGCGCAATGGCCGCGTGGATCATCAGGTTGTCGCCGGGTCGCACCTCGACGGTGAACGCAGGGCCGGCGAGCTTCATGCGTTCGTGCACCGGCGCGACACGGCTGTGCATGGTGCCGCGGCGCCCGGCCACGTCGGCAAGGATGGCGGCCTGGAAGGTGGCGGCCTGGGCCGCGACATCGGCGCTGACGCGCTCGATGTGGCGGATGACTTCGGGGAGTTGGTTCATGGCGTGAGGCCTGGAAGAGAAGGAAAAATGGACCCGAAGCTCGACTCAGTCCACCTTGACGCCGGCATCCTTGATGACCGTGCCCCATTTGATCTTGTCGGCCGCCAGGAACGCGCGGAATTGCTCGGGCGTGCTGGCGACCGGCTCCAGCCCCGCTGCGATGAGCTTCTGCGAGATCTCCGGCGTGGCCAGCACCTTGGCCACTTCCTGCTGGACGCGCAGGATGGCGGCGGCCGGTGTGCCCTTGGCGGCGCACAGTCCGGTCCAGGTGACCGGATCGAAATTGGGCACGCCCGACTCCGAAATCGTCGGGACCTCCGGCAACCCCTTCAGCCGCTGCGGACTCGCCACGCCCAGAATCCGCAGCTTGCCGGACTTGGCGTAAGGCATGGAGCTCACGGCCTGGTCGAAGATGATCGAAATCTGGCCGGCGAGCAGATCCGTCATCGCCTGCCCCGTGCCCTTGTAGGGCACGTGGACGATGTCCACGCCCGCCTTGGACTTGAACATCTCGCCCGCCAGATGCCCGCCGGTGGCATTGCCTGACGAGGCGAAGTTGAGCTGGCCCGGATGACTCTTGGCGTACGAAATCAGCTCCTTGACGGTGGTCGCAGGTATCGAGGCGTTCACCAGCAGCAGATAGGGTGCATTGGCGATCAGCGTCACCGGCAGCAGGTCGGTCTCCGGGTTGAACGGCGCCTTGGTCAGATGCGGCTGGATCGACACCGTGCCGGTCGTGCACATCATCAGCGTGTGGCCGTCGGGCGGTGCGCCGAGCATCGTCTGCGCAGCGATGTTCCCGCCCGCGCCGGGCTTGTTCTCCACGAGAACCTGCTGGCCCAGGCCTTCCGCCAACTTCGGCGCCAGCAGCCGCGCCACGATGTCGTTCGAGCCACCAGGCGAGAAGCCGACCACGATGCGCACGGGCTTGGACGGGAACGGGTCGTTGGCCATGGCCGGGGAGACGACGGCGATCGTGGCGGCCACGGAAATCAACGTGCGGAGCAGGGAGCGAAGTTGCATGGTGGTTCTCTGGAGGGGGAGGGACAGGACGGAAGACGGATCAGTGGCTGAGTTGGTCGCGCGCCGCGGCGATGCGACGGCAGGCCTCTTCCAGGTAGGCGGTGCCGGCCGCGAACGAGATGCGGAAGTGCGTATCGATGCCGTAGGCGCTGCCCTGCAGGGCAGCCACGTTCTGTGCCTCGAGCAGATGCAGGATCCAGTCGTTGCTGTTGAGGATCGTCTGTCCCGCCGGCGTGCGGGCACCGAACAGGGCTTCGCAGGATGCGAAGACGTAGAACGCGCCATCGGGCACGTGGCACTGGATGCCCGGGATGCGGTTCAGGGCGGCCACGACCACGTCCCGGCGCTGTTGAAAGACCTGCCGGCTGGCGGTCACGAAATCCTGGGGACCGGCCAGCGCCGCGCGCGCCGCGGCCTGGCTGACGGAGCAGGTGCCGGAGGTGCTCTGCGACTGCAGCTTGACCATCGCCTTGATCAATTCGGCAGGGCCGGCGCCGAAGCCTACGCGCCACCCGGTCATCGCATAGGCCTTGGAGACGCCGTTGATGGTGAGGGTTCGCTCCTTGAGTGCGGGCACCACCTCCGCCAGGGTGACGAAGGTCTTGCCGTCGTACAGCAGGTGCTCGTAGATGTCGTCGGTGAGCACCCAGACGTGCGGATGACGCATCAACACCTCCCCGAGCCCGATCAGCTCCTCGCGGCTGTAGGCTGCACCGCTGGGGTTGTTGGGCGAATTCAGTACCAACCAGCGCGTGCGTGGCGAGATCGCTTGTTCGAGCTTCTCGGGCGTCAGCTTGAAGCCCTCGCCGGCTGCGCATTCGGCGATCACCGGCGTGCCGCCGGCAAGCCGCACGATGTCGGGATAGGAGACCCAGTAGGGCGCGGGCACGATGACCTCGTCGCCCGCCTCCACCGTGCACATCACCGCATTGAAGATGACCTGCTTCGCGCCGGTGCCGACGATGATCTCGTTCTGCGCATAGGCCAGTCCGTTTTCATTCTTGAACTTGTGGGCGACCGCCTCCTTGAGCGCCGGAGTTCCGCCCACGTCGGTGTAGCGGGTCTGCCCTTCGGCCATGGCGCGCCGAGCGGCCTCCTTGATGTGTTCGGGGGTGTCGAAGTCCGGCTCTCCGGCCGTCAGTCCGACGATGTCGCGTCCCTGTGCGCGGAGTTCGCGAGCGCGCTGCCCTGCCATGGAGCTGGGGGAGGGTTGGATGCGGTTGAGTCTGGTGGCGATTCGAAGCATGGTTCAGAGGGGCTGCAATGACGGTTTCTGTAGTATCCGGAGCCCCTCCCTAAGCGCAAAACGAATAAAGGGATTGAGGTGCTATTCCTTTTTTTCCTGCACCCGGCGCCCATTCGCCCATTCGCCCATGAACCTCACCTTCAAGCAGTTGGAAGCCTTTCTGTTCAGCGTGAAGCTGCACAGTTTCAGCGCTGCGGCGGACAAGCTGCACACGACGCAATCGGCCATCTCCAAACGCGTTGCCGAACTGGAAAGCGTCCTGGACACGCCGCTCTTGCGCCGGACCCCCAAAGGCCTGGAGATGACCCAGGGCGGTCGCAGACTGCTGCCCTTTGCGGAAGAGTCGCAAAGGTTGACGGGGCGGATCGCGGCGGAGATGAGCGGCGACCACACGCTCAAAGGGAATTTCCGTCTCGGCGCCACGGAATTGATCGCCATGACCTGGCTCACGGACTTCATCCGGAAGATCCAGGTCCAGCATCCGGCATTGATGATCGAGCCGGTCGTCGATGCGGGGCTCAGCCTGTTCCAGGGACTGGAGACCAACAAGATCGATCTGGTCATCATCCCGGGCACCTATTGGGGCAAGGACTATGCAACCGTCAAGGTGGGGCAGGTCGACGACTACTGGATGGCGAGTCCCTCCATCCCGTTGCCCGATCGACCGCTGCGACCTGCGGAATTCGCGAACTATCCGATCCTCGAACAGTCCACGGGTGCCGCCAAGAACCGGTACTACGAAGGCTGGCTGGCAGAGCACGGATTCAAGTTCAACAAGGTGCTGGCGACCAACAGCACCACCGTGCTGCGCCAGTTGGCCATCGGTGGGTTCGGCATCGCGCAGATGGCGCTGGACTACGTGCGGCCCGACATCGAGGCCGGGCGCTTGCGCATCGTCCGGTGCGATCCCATGCCCCCACCGATGGTGTACAGCGCCGTCTATCGCACCGACAACGGCAGCGCGGCGCTGGAGGACATCATCGACATGGCTGTGGAGTGCTGCAATTTCGGCCTGAGACCTTCATGAGCTTGTCCGGCTGTCGTGCGATGCGCTGCACTGTTCTCGGAAGCCCATGAAAAAGGCCGGGCACTTGTGAAAGTGCCCGGCCTTGAAAATGGTCCCGCCGCCAGGAATCGAACCTGGATCTCAGCCTTCGGAGGGCCGAATTCTATCCGTTGAAATACAGCGAGAGAGTTCGCGGCACAGTGCCGCAAGTCGACGATTATCGCCCATCAGGCGACCATCGAAATTTTCTCGGCAAGGATTTCGATCGCGGCGGGCGGATGGCCGAAGCCCAAGCCGTTCACGTAGACCTCGAAAGTGCGTTTGCCCACTTGCACCAGGTCGAAGGACGAGGGGTCGAGCAGCCAATTCTGGATCAGGCCGCTGACCAGCGCATGCAGTCCCTGCGCCGCCGCCGCCGCGGGAATGGCGAGGCGGATGCGTTGGCGCCGTGCCGCATGGCGCAAGGCCTGCTCGAAGTCGATGACGCAGGCGTCGCGTGCGCTCAGGTGGCGTTGCTGCACCGACTGCATGTCGTGCGTGTACTCGACCTTGTGCGTCGCCACCTCGAACACGCGCCGCACCTGCGGGTCGGTGGTCATGAGCTTCAGCGCCACGAGCAACCCGCGTTCGATCTCCTCCAGCGGGTCGTCGCGGACCGGGCCGGTGGCCCGCGCCGCCGCCTCCAGCGGCAGCGTCACACGCTCCATCATCGCGTTGAAGAGATCGGCCTTGTCCTTGAAGTGCCAGTAGATCGCGCCACGCGTCGCCCCCGCTTGCTGCGCGATCTGCTGCAGCGAGGTCTGCGAAACGCCCTGCGCCTGGAACAGCAGCTCCGCTGCATCGAGCAGACGGTTGCGTGTGGCGAGGGCCTCTTCCTTCGTGTGGCGGGCCAATTTGTCTCCTGATAAGGATTTGAATGTCTTGCCTAAATATACATCCATGAATGTATGTAAACTAGCCGCCTCCCGATGACCCACCTGGCCGACAGGCCTTGACGGCGATCAAGGTCGCTTCGCGTCGTCTCCTCTTTGCTTCAAAGGAATCACATGCCGCAATCGCATGTCTCTTCGCGTCGTTCGTTTTCCCCTCGGCGCATGGCCTTGTCCGGCGTCGCCGTGCTGGTCTTTGCCCTGCTTGCGGCTTGCGGCAAGGGCAAGGATCCAGCCGCGGCGGCAGCGCCGGCTGGCGCCGCGCCGCCGCCGCCCGAAGTCGGTGTGGTGGTCGCGACCCTGACCGACGTCGGTCTGGTGACCGAGCTGCCGGGCCGTCTCGAGGCCTCGCGGGTGGCGCAGGTGCGCGCGCGCGCCGCCGGCATCCTGCAGGAGCGGCTGTTCCGTGAAGGCAGCGACGTGAAGGCCGGCCAGCCGCTGTTCCGCATCGATGCGGCGCCCTATACCGCCGCGGCGCAGAGCGCGCAGGCCAGCCTGGCGCGTGCCGAAGCCAACGCGGTGCAGGCCAAGGCACTGGCCGATCGCTACAAGCCGCTGGTCGAGGCCAATGCGGTGAGCAAGCAGGAATACGCGAATGCGGTCGCTTCGCAGAAGACGGCCGAGGCCGACGTGGCCGTGGGCCGCGCTTCGGTGACCACCGCCAAGATCAACCTGGGCTATGCGGCCGTGACCGCCCCCATCTCGGGCCGCATCGGCCGCGCGCTGGTGACCGAAGGCGCACTCGTGGGCCAGGGCGATGCGACGGAGCTCGCCGTGATCCAGCAGATCAACCCGCTCTACGTCAACTTCACGCAGTCGGCCAACGACGTGCTGAAGCTGCGCCGCGCCATGGCCGACGGCAAGTTCAAGCGCGCCGACGGGGCCGATGCGGCGAGCGTTCGCGTGCTGCTCGAAGGCGGCGGCGAATACCCGCTGCCGGGCAAGCTGTTGTTCTCCGACCTCACGGTCGATCCGACGACCGGCCAGGTCACGCTGCGCGCCGAACTGCCCAATCCCAAGGGCGAACTGCTGCCCGGCCTGTATGTGCGCGTGAAGATCGAACAGGCCCAGGTCAGCAACGCGATCGCGGTACCGCAGCAGGCTGTCACGCGCACCGAGCAGGGCGACACGGTCACCGTGGTGGCCGCCGACGGCAAGCTCAGCAAGCGTCCGGTGAAGATCAGTGCGGCGCAGGACAACCAGTGGATCGTGCTCGACGGCCTGAAGGCCGGTGAGCAGGTGATGGTCGACGGCTTCCAGAAGCTGCAGATGATGCCGCCCGGTACGCCGGTGAAGGCCGTGCCATGGGTCAAGCCGGGTACGGCGGCGGCAGCCCCAGCTGCTGCACCGGCCGCTTCGGCGCCGGCCGCCGCGGCTTCGGCCGCCAAGTAAGGAGCTCGCCCGCATGGCTAAATTCTTCATCGATCGGCCCATCTTCGCGTGGGTGATCGCGCTGTTCGTCATCGTGATGGGCAGCGTGGCGATCACGCAGCTGCCGATCTCGCAGTACCCGCCGGTGGCACCTCCCGCCATCGTCATCAACACCGCCTATCCGGGCGCTTCCGCCCAGACGCTCGAGGACAGCGTGCTGTCCGTCATCGAACGCGAGATGAACGGTTCGCCCGGGCTGATCTACATGGAATCGGTGGCCCAGGCCGACGGCACCGGCACCATCACGGTCACCTTCGAAACCGGAACCAATGCCGACCTGGCACAGGTGGATGTGCAGAACCGCCTGTCGCGTGCAACGCCGCGTCTGCCGGCCGCGGTGACGCAGCAGGGCGTGCGCGTCGACAAGTCGCGCAACAACTTCCTGCTGTTCACGATGCTGTCCTCGGACAACCCGGCGATCGATCCGATCGCGCTGGGCGACTATGCCTCCCGCAACATCGTGCCCGAACTGCAGCGCGTGGCCGGCATCGGCCAGGCACAGCTCTTCGGCACCGAGCGCGCCATGCGCATCTGGATCGATCCGGCCAAGCTGCAGGGCTTCAACCTGTCGTCGGCCGACGTCAATGCGGCGATCCGCGCGCAGAACGCGCAGGTCTCCTCGGGCTCGATCGGCGACCTGCCGAACATCACCGGTCAGAGCATTGCCGCCACCGTGGTGGTGACCGGCCAGCTCAGCACCGTCGAGCAGTTCGGCAACATCGTGCTGCGCGCCAACACCGACGGTTCGGCCGTACGGCTCAAGGACGTGGCGCGCATCGAACTCGGCGGCCAGGCCTATTCGACCTCGGCCCGCCTGGATGGCGCGCCGGCCGTGGGCATCGGCGTCCAGCTGTCGCCCAGCGGCAATGCGCTGCAATCGGCCAAGGCCATCCGTGACCGGATGACCGAGCTGGCCAAGTACTTCCCCGAAGGCGTGAAGTGGAGCATCCCCTACGACAGCTCGCGCTTCGTGAGCATCTCCATCACCGAGGTGGTGAAGACGCTGTTCGAAGCCGTGGCGCTGGTGTTCGTCGTGATGTTCCTGTTCCTGCAGAACTGGCGCTACACGATCATCCCGACCATCGTGGTGCCGATCGCGCTGCTGGGTACCTTCGCGGTGCTGGCCGCGCTGGGCTTCTCGATCAACGTGCTGACCATGTTCGGCATGGTGCTGGTGATCGGTATCGTGGTGGACGATGCGATCGTGGTGGTGGAGAACGTCGAGCGCATCATGACCGAGGAGGGCCTGGGGCCGCTCGAGGCCACGCGCAAGGCGATGAAGCAGATCTCGGGCGCCATCATCGGCGTGACCGTGGTGCTGATCTCGGTGTTCGTGCCGCTGGCCTTCTTCGCCGGCTCGACCGGCAACATCTACCGCCAGTTCTCGGCGGTGATGGTGGCGTCGATCGGCTTCTCCGCCTTCATGGCGCTGTCGCTCACGCCGGCGCTGTGCGCCACGCTGCTCAAGCCCGTCGAGCAGGGAAGCCACCATGAGAAGAAGGGCTTCTTCGGCTGGTTCAACCGCGGTTTCTCGCGCACCTCGAAGGGCTATGAAGGCGTCGTCGCCCGGCTGCTCAAGCGCGCCGCGCGCTACCTGATCATCTACATCGCGATCGTGGGCGCGGTGGTGCTGCTGTTCCGCGGCCTGCCGACCTCGTTCCTGCCGCAGGAAGACCAGGGCAACATCATCGTCAACGTGCAGCTGCCGCCGGGTGCGACGCAGGACCGCACGCTCTCGGTCATGGAGCAGGTCGAGGGCTACCTCCTCAAGCAGCCCGAAGTGCAGAGCATGGTCAGCGTGCTGGGCTTCAGCTTCTCGGGCCAGGGCCAGAACGCCGGCCTCGCCTTCGTGACGCTGAAGGACTGGGAAGAACGCAAGGACGCCGGTCAGTCGGCCGACGCCCTGGCCGGCCGCGCCTTCGGTGCGCTCTCGGGCATCCGCGATGCGTTCATCTACCCGCTGAACCCGCCGCCGATTCCTGAACTGGGCAACGCCAGCGGCTTCACCTTCCGGCTGCAGGACCGCGCCGGTGCGGGCCACCAGGCGCTCATCAACGCGCGCAACCAGTTGCTGGGCATGGCCTCGCAGAGCAAGCTGCTCACGCAGGTGCGGCCGGACGGCCTGGAAGATGCGCCGCAGCTGCAGATCGACATCGACCGCGACAAGGCGAACGCGCTGGGTGTGACCTTCGACGCGATCAACACGACGCTGTCGACCGCGCTGGGCTCGAGCTACATCAACGACTTCCCGAACCAGGGCCGCCTGCAGCGCGTGGTGGTGCAGGCCGATGCGCCCGCACGGATGCAGCCCGACGACCTGCTCAAGCTCAATGCGAGCAACACGCAGGGCAACCCGGTGCCGCTGTCGACCTTCGCGAGCACGCGCTGGGTCAACGGTGCGCAGCAGACGGTGCGCTACAACGGCTATCCGGCGGTGCGCATCTCCGGCTCGGCGGCGCCTGGGTCGAGTTCGGGCGCGGCGATGGCCGAGATGGAAGCGCTGGCAGCCAAGCTGCCGGCGGGCTTCGGCTTCGAGTGGACCGGCCAGTCGCGTGAGGAAAAGCTCGCGGGCTCGCAGGCCATGATCCTCTACGGCTTCGCGATCCTGGCGGTGTTCCTGTGCCTGGCTGCGCTCTACGAGAGCTGGACCATCCCGCTGTCGGTGATTCTGGTGGTGCCGCTGGGCGTGCTCGGCGTGCTGCTGGCGACCATGCTGCGGGCCTACTCGAACGACGTGTACTTCCAGGTCGGGCTGATCACCATCATCGGCCTGTCCGCGAAGAACGCGATTCTGATCATCGAGTTCGCCAAGGATCTGCAGGCGCAAGGCAAGGGGGTGGTCCAGGCCGCGCTCGAAGCCGCCCATCTGCGCTTCCGCCCGATCGTGATGACCTCGCTGGCCTTCGGCCTCGGCGTGCTGCCGCTGGTGCTGGCCTCCGGCGCCGGCTCGGCCAGCCAACGTGCCATCGGCACCGGCGTGCTGGGCGGCATGGTCACGGGCACCGTGCTGGCGGTGTTCTTCGTACCGGTGTTTTTCGTGGTCGTGCGCACCCTGTTCAAGGGCAGCAAGCGCCAGCATGAAGCCGATCGGCGCCACGCCGAAGCGGCAGGAATCGAACAAAGCCATGACTAAGCGAATGATTTCACGCCACACGCTCAGCGCGCTGGCGGCCAGCGCCTTCCTGGCCGGCTGCTCGCTGATCCCGACCTACGAGCGCCCCGCGGCGCCGGTGCCCACCACTTTCCCCGGCGACCCGGCGCAACCCGCCGGCGCGGCGGCGGCAACGGTCGCCTGGCAGGACTACTTCACCGATCCGCGGCTGCAGGATCTGATCCGCACCGCGCTCGTCAACAACCGCGACCTGCGGGTGTCGGTGCTCAACATCGAGCAGGCGCGCGCGCAGTTCCAGATCAGCCGTGCCGCGCAGTACCCGGCGCTCAACGGCATCGTCTCGGCCACGCGCCAGCCCTCGGCGATCGATGGTCGCCTGGGCAACAGCTTCCAGGTGGGCCTGGGCATCTCGTCCTGGGAAATCGACTTCTTCAATCGCCTCGGCAGCTTGAAGGAAGCCGCGCTCGCGCAGTACCTGGCCACCGAAGAGGCCCGCAAGGCCGCGCAGATCAGCCTGATCAGTGCCGTGGCGACCGGCTGGTACACGCTGCTGGCCGACGACGAACTGCTCGAACTCACGCGCCAGACCCTGGGCACGCGCGATGAATCGGTGCGGCTCACCAAGTTGCGCTTCGACGCCGGCGTCTCGTCGGAGATCGATTTCCAGGCGGCCAACTCGGCCGCCGAGACGGCCCGCGCGGCCTACGCCCAGCAGCAGCGTCAGCGCTTGCAGGACGAGAACGCGCTGGCGCTGCTGCTCGGCGCGCCGGTGCAGCCCGCGGCCCTTCCCACGGTCAACGGACTGGGGCGGCTCGAGAGCATCCAGACCATGCCCGAGCTGCCGGTGGGCCTGCCGTCCGATCTGCTGATCGAGCGTCCGGACATCCGCCAGGCCGAGCAGCTGCTGCTGTCGGCCAACGCGAACATCGGCGCTGCGCGCGCGGCCTTCTTCCCGCGCATCTCGCTGACGGCCACGGCCGGCACCGCGAGCAACGAACTGTCGGGGCTGTTCAAGAGCGGCTCGAGTGCGTTTTCGATCGCACCGCAGCTGGTGCTGCCGATCTTCAACGCCGGCAGCAACCAGGCCAACCTCGATTCGGCACGCGCCGGCCGCGACATCGCGGTGGCGCAGTACGAGAAGTCGATCCAGTCGGCCTTCCGCGAAGTGGCCGATGCACTCGCCGGCCGCGCCACGCTGGGCGAGCAGGTGCGTGCCCTGCGCGCGCAGGCCGCGGCCGAGGACCAGCGCTTCAAGCTGTCCGACCTGCGCTACCGCAACGGCATCGCGAGCTCGCTCGACCTGCTCGACGCGCAGCGTTCGCTGTTCAGCGCCCAGCAGGCCGCGGTGCAGACGCGCCTGCTGCAGCTGCAGAACCAGGTCACGCTCTACAAGGCGCTGGGCGGCGGCTGGAAGGAATGAGTCGCGGCGCGGCGCCTTCCGGGGTGCCGCGCGCATGCCATGCCTGCACCGCGATGGGCAACACAGTCCGTCGATCTCTGGGGCCTTCCCTATAATCGCGGGTTGATTTCGCCCGACCCCCCGAGAAGCCCCCGATTTTGAGGACGCCATGAGCGCAGACCCGCACTACCAGGCCACAGAAGAAGCCCACACCGGCCCCATCAAGAACCCGAAACAACTGCTGCTGGCGGTCTTTTTCTCGTTCATCGCCCCCATCGTGATCATCGTCGGACTCGTGTCCTATGTGGTCTCCGACAACCGGCCCTCGGGTGCGGCGCAGGGCGACAACATGTCGCTCTATGGCGTGTCGAAGGACACGCGCGACCGTGAAGTGGCCGACCGCCTGAAGAAGGTCGGCTCGATCGAGATCCGCGATGCCAACCGTGCGCTGGCCGCCGGTGAAGTCGTGTTCAAGGCACAGTGCATTGCCTGCCACGGCGCCCCCGGCATTCCGGGCGCACCCCACCTGAACGACGCTGCGGCCTGGGGCCCGCGCATCGGCCAGGGCTACGCCATGCTGCTCGAGCATGCGCTCAAGGGCAAGGGCGCGATGCCGCCGCAGGGTGGCGGCGATTTCAAAGACCTCGAAATCGGCCGTGCCGTGGTCTACATGGCCAACTCGGCTGGCGGCAAGTTCCCGGTGCCCGACCGCCCGGCCGCTGCGCCCGCGGACGGTGCGGCACCTGCCGCCGATGGCGCGGCCTCCGCACCGGTCGCTGCCGCAAGCAAGTAAGCAGGAATCCCCTCGGCGTCTTCGACGCCGTCCCGAACGAGCCGGCCCTGTGCCGGCTTTTTCTTTGGGGGGCTGCTCAGCCCGCTGTGGGGTGGCGTGCCACCGGGCTGAGCACATGACCGAAGCGCGCGGGCAGGTCGGCCGCCTGCACCGCCTCAGGCTGCGGCCACAGTCCCTGTTCGAGGGCGTCGGCCGCCAGGCCCATGTCCTGCGTGTGCACCAGCCCCAACCCCAGCGGCGTCGCCAGGTAGAGCTTGCCGGCCTCGTCGAGCAGGACCTGGCCGTGCGTGGTGGCCGTGCCGGTGTGCGCGTGCACCGAGAAATCCTCGCCGATGCGCCAGACCCAGGGCGCGGCCTCGAGTTCGACGTAGACGCGCTGCGGGCCGTTCTGGAAGAACCACTGGCCGGCTTCGTCGGCCTCGTAGTTGCGCTGGATGAAGTCGATCAGCTTGTCGTGCCGCAGCAGCGAACCCTTGGCGGCCGGGAACGGGCCTTCGGCCTGCGTGCGGTCGTCGCGCATGTACCAGTTGCCGCGCGCATCGAGGCCGAGCCAGCCATGGCAGTGCGGGACGTTGGGCCACTTCGCGAGGGCCTGCTTGACGATGTCATCCATAAAGGTATTTTGCTCGCCCCCAGGCTCCGCGCCACTTCGTGTCGCTTCTCCCTCCCCCTACCGGGGGCGCCATCTGCGGCCCGGCGAAGCCGGTTCCGCGATGGCCCTGGAAAAAACCGGAGCGGTGGTCCTGGCAATACCCCGTGGACTCAGCGGGACAGATGCTGCGCCAGCCAGCTGCCCACGCGCTCGGGCATGCCGCGCACGTGGCCGGGCGGCAGGCCCAGCGGGAAACCGACGTGGCCGCCGTGCGCGGGTTGCCACAGCGTGACGTGGCGGCCGACCTCGTCGGGGCGCGGCAGGCTCTCGGCGGGCACGAAGGGATCGTTCAGCGCGTTCACCACCAAGGTCGGCACACGGACCGCGTGCAGGTGGGGCTTGGCCGACCCGCGGCTCCAGTAGTCGTCGGTGTCCCTGAAGCCGTGCAGCGGGGCGGTGAACACGTTGTCGAAGGCGCGCAGGTCGCCGGCGGCCATCAGCGTGTCGCGGTCGAACAGGCCCGGGTGCTGGGCCAGCTTGGCCAGGGCCTTGGGCTTCATGGTCGACAGGAACATGCGTGTGTAGACCCGCCGGTTGAAACCGCGGCCGATCGCCGCGCCGCCGGCCGCCAGATCGACCGGCGCCGAGACCGCAGCCACGGCGTGCACGGTGCGCGCGGCCGTGGCGCCGGCTTCCTCGGCCCAGCGCAGCAGCGCGTTGCCGCCCAGCGAGACGCCTGCGGCCATCATCGGTGCGCCCGGCGGGCGACCCGCGGCGCAGCGCTCGAGCATCCAGCCGATCTCCTCGAAATCGCCTGAATGGTAGGCGCGCGGCGCGAGGTTGATCTCGCCGCTGCAGCCCCGGAAATGCGGCAGGGCGAAGGCCCAGCCGCGCGCGGCGGCGAAGCCCGCGAAAGCCTCGGCGTAGTGGCTGTGCGACGAGCCCTCGAGGCCGTGGAACAGCACCAGCAGCGGCGCGGCCGGGTCGCTGGCATCGATGCGGTCCACGTCGACGAAGTCGCCGTCCGGCGTGGTCCAGCGCTCGCGCCGGTAGACCGGTGGCGCATCCGCACGGCGCGCCCAGAGCGCCGGCCAGATGGTCTGCAGGTTGCCGCCGGGCAACCAGTGCGGCGCACGGTAGGACTGCATGGCTTCCGCGACCGGGCTCAATGAAGCGTCTGGCGCGCGGTGTCGTCCTCGTCGGGCTCGCGCGCGCTGCCCGGGCTGGCATGGTGGGCCACCAGGCGCCAGCCCTGGGCGGCCTTGTGATAGACGTTGGTGGCCAGCACGAAGGCATGCTGCGGCCCTTCGGCCGTGAGCACCTCGATGCGCTCGAGCACGTTGTGCACCGCGCTGGCCAGCGACTCGACCTTGCGCACCCGCGCCGGCCGCACATGGATCGCGCCGTGGCCGAACATCTGCTCGAAGGCCGCGCGGATCGCGACCGGGCCCACGAGCCGCGGCCCGCCAGGGTGCACGCAGAACACCTCGTCGTCGTCGGCCCAGCACGCCATCAGCGCGTCGATGTCGCCGCGCTGCAGCGCCTCGTAGAAGGCGGCTTCGACGTCGTCGGCGGTGCCGCCGATGGCCGCGTCGCGGAGCTTGGTCTTGGTGGGCATGGCAGGTTGGTTCTGGAGGAAGGGCGATTTTGCCTGTGGCCGATGACCCTGGGCTATGCTTGTCGCCGAACCGGCCGGTGCGGCACCGAAGCGCCGCCGCCGATGCTTCATCGACCAAGGGAAACGCACACCATGAAACGCTGGCTTCTGATCCTCTTCACGGCGCTCTCGCTGAGCGGCTGCGGCTACAACGAATTCCAGGAACTCGACGAGGCCAGCAAGTCGGCCTGGAGCGAGGTGCTCAACCAGTACCAGCGCCGTGCCGACCTGGTGCCCAACATCGTGGCGACGGTCAAGGGTGAGGCCAGCTTCGAGCAGGACACCCTGACCCAAGTGATCGAAGCGCGGGCCAAGGCCACGTCGATCCAGGTCACGCCCGAGACCCTCAACAACCCCGAGGCCTTCGCCAAGTTCCAGCAGGCGCAGGGCGAACTCACGTCGGCGCTATCGCGGCTGATGGTGGTCGCCGAACGCTACCCCGAACTCAAGGCCAACCAGGCCTTCCGCGACCTGCGTGTGACGCTGGAAGGCACCGAGAACCGCATCACCGTGGCGCGCAACCGCTACATCGAGAGCGTGCAGGACTACAACGTGCTCGCGCGCCGCTTCCCGACCATGGTCACGGCCAAGATCTTCGGCTACGCCCCCAAGCCCAACTTCAGCGTGCAGAACGAAGCGCAGATCTCGGTGCCGCCGACGGTGGACTTCAGTGCACCCAAGAAGCCGTAACGTGGGTCGGCGCGCCGCATGAACAGGCTTCTGGCGCACGGCTCGCGCTGGCTGATGCTTGCGTTGGCCTTCGTCGCGTGGCCGGCCCTGGGGCAGATGCCCACCGTGGCGTCGGCGCCCGCACTCAAGCCCGTGCCCGCGCTGAGCGCGCGTGTGATCGACCAGACCGGTACCCTCGATGCCGCCCAGCGCGCCGGCCTCGAGACCCGTCTGGCGGACTTCGAGCGCCGCAAGGGCTCGCAGATCGTGCTGCTGATGGTGCCCACCGCCGCGCCCGAGGACATCGCCAGCTACGCCCAACGCGTGGCCAACGACTGGAAGATCGGCCGCAAGGAGGTGGGTGACGGGCTGCTGGTGGTGGTCGCCAAGGACGACCGCCGCATCCGCATCGAGGTCGCGAAGACGCTCGAGGGCCCGGTGCCCGACCTCGCGGCCAGCCGCATCATCGACGAAGAGATGATGCCGCGCTTTCGCCAGAACGATTTCGCGGGCGGGTTGAACGCGGCCGTCGACCGGCTCATCGGCCTGATCGACGGCGAGCCCTTGCCCGAACCGGCGCGCCGCGACAGCGGCGAGCGCGCCTCGGGCGGCGGCATCGACTGGGGGAACCTCGGGATCTTCCTGTTCTTCGGCTTCTTCATCGTGGCGCCGATCGTGCGCCGCATCTTCGGCAAGGTGCTGGGCACGCTGGTGCTGGGCGGCGGCATCGGCACGGTCGCCTTCCTGATCACCGCCAGCCTGTTCACCGCGGTGGTGGCCGGCCTGGTCGCGATGATCGCCGGGTCCTTTTCCCGCTCGCTGCCCATCGGCGGCATGGGCTTGCCGGGCGGCTTCGGCGGCGGCTGGAGCGGCGGCTCGGGCGGCAGCCGGGGTGGCGGCGGTGGCGGTGGCGGTGGTTTCAGTTCGGGCGGCGGCGGTAATTTTGGCGGCGGTGGCGCCTCGGGAGGCTGGTGAAGATGGGCTTGTTTGCCAAACTGGGGCGTTTCTGGCGCCATCGCTGGACCGACGAGGCGGCCGTGCGCCGCGTGCTGCCGCCCGCGGTGCTGGCGCAACTGCGCCGGCGTGTCGCGGCCAGCGAGCAGCGCCACACCGGTGAGGTCCGGCTGTGCATCGAGGCCGGCCTGCCGGCCAGCTACCTCTGGCGCGAGGCGCCGGCACGCGAGCGCGCGCTGATGCTGTTCGGCAAGCTGCGCGTCTGGGACACCGAGCACAACAACGGCGTGCTGATCTACCTGCTGCTGGCCGACCATTCGATCGAGATCGTGGCCGACCGCGGCATCGACCGCCATGTGGACGCCGAAGCGTGGCGTGCCATGACCCGCTCCATGGGCACCGCCTTCCAGGCCGGGCGCTTCGAGGACGGGCTCACGCAGGCGCTGGAGGAAGTGTCGGCGCTGCTGGTCGCGCATTTCCCGCGCGCCGAGGGCGAGCCCACGCGCAACGAGCTGCCGGACGCGCCGGTGGTGCTTTAGCCGGTGGTGCTATAGCTAGCCCTCGGCAGGCAGCGCCCACACGGCCGCACCCGCCACGCCGTAGAAGCGCCGTCCCGGCGCCGGCGGCACCTGCCAGCCGCCCGTGAACTCGCCGAAGGCCGGCAGGATGACCTGGTCCGCCTCCTGCACGAAGCAGGGCATGCGCAGCCGGTCGCGCCCCGGGCCGTAGAGTTTGCAGGCCGGATGCAGATGCCCGGCCAGCACGAAATGCGTGGGATGCGGCTGCGGATGGTGGCAGCAGGCGAAGGGACCGAGCAGGTGCGGCTCGTTCACCACCGCGATGCCGAGCGCTGGCGGCGGATCGCCGGCGCGCTGGTCGTGGTTGCCGCGCACCAGGGTCAGGCGCAACGCGGGGTCGTGCGTCGCGCGCCAGGCCTGCAACGTGGCCAGGAGCACGGGTGTGCGGGCCTGGGCCGCATGCAGGAAATCGCCGAGGAACACGATCTCCGCGGGCCCGAGGCGCGCGATCAGCCGGTCGAGCCGTTCCAGGTTCTCCTGCGTGGTGCCGCCGGGCACGGGCTGGCCCAGTGCGCGGTAAGTCGCGGCCTTGCCCAGGTGCAGGTCGGCCACGAACAGCACGCCGCGCGCGGGCCACCACAGTGCGCGCTCGGGCAGCAGTTCGAGGGATTGGCCGGCCCATTCGACGCGGCAGGCGGTGGTGGCGGAAGACACGCTCCGAGTGTCTCCCAAGTGCGAGGCATGCCGCCGGGGTGCGGGGGAAGCACCCTGCCCGGGTGCGGACGTTCAGACGATCGCGAAGTGCTCGGTGCCGGCCGACAGGTCGGTCGAGCGCGCGCGCCGGCTGTTGAGCTTGATCTGCAGCCGCAGGTCGTTGGCCGAGTCGGCGTTGCGGATCGCGTCGTCGAAGCCGATCGCATGGTTCTCGAACAGGTCGAACAGCGCCTGGTCGAAGGTCTGCATGCCCAGGTTGCGGCTCTTCTTCATGATCTCCTTGATCTCGCCGACCTCGCCCTTGAAGATCAGATCGGAGATCAGCGGCGTGTTGAGCAGCACCTCGACTGCGGCGACCCGGCCCAGGCCGTCCTCGGTCGGCACCAGCCGTTGCGAGATCAGCGAGCGCAGGTTCAGCGACAGGTCCATCAGCAGCTGCGTGCGGCGTTCCTCGGGGAAGAAGTTGATGATGCGGTCGAGCGCCTGGTTGGCGCTGTTGGCATGCAGCGTGGCCATGCACAGGTGGCCGGTCTCGGCGAAGGCCACCGCATGCTCCATGGTCTCGCGGTCGCGGATCTCGCCCATCAGGATCACGTCGGGCGCCTGGCGCAGCGTGTTCTTGAGCGCGGCGTCCCAGCTGTCGGTGTCGATGCCCACTTCACGCTGCGTCACCACGCAGTTCTTGTGCGGGTGCACGAACTCGATCGGGTCCTCGACCGTCACGATGTGGCCGTAGGAGTTCTCGTTGCGCCAGTCGACCATCGCCGCCAGCGTGGTCGACTTGCCCGAGCCCGTGGCGCCCACCAGGATCATCAGGCCGCGTTTGGTCATGGCGACGTCCTTCAGCACCTGCGGCATGCCCAGGCCGTCGATGGTCGGCAGCGTGGAGGGGATGGTCCGCAGCACCATGCCGACCTTGCCCTGCTGCACGAAGGCGTTGACGCGGAAGCGGCCGATGCCGGTGGGCGAGATCGCGAAGTTGCACTCCTTGGTGCGCTCGAAATCCGCGACCTGGCGGTCGTTCATGATCGAGCGCGTGAGCGCCACCGTGTGCTGCATGCCCAGCGCCTGGCCCGACACCTTGGTGACCTTGCCGTCGACCTTGATGGCCGGCGGAAAGTCGGCCGTGATGAACAGGTCGCTCCCGTTGCGGCTCACCATGAGCTTGAGCAGGTCGTTGATGAACTGGCTGGCTTGATCGCGTTCCATGGGGCGCTCCGTTGTCGGGTTGCTGCTGTCGTTTCAGGCCAATGCCGTGGCCATATCTCTGTTCGGGAGATACCGCCGAACCGGCTTTGCCGGGCCACCGGTGTCGCCCCCTAGAGGGGGAATTGAGCGACACGAAGTGCGCGAGAAACGGGGGTGTGCCCCTACCCGGGGAAGTTCTCGGGCGTCTTCGCCTTGCCGCGCGCCTCCGCTGGCGAGATGATCCCACGGCGCACCATGTCTGTCAGGTTCTGGTCGAGCGTCTGCATGCCCTGGCCGCTGCCGGTCTGGATCGTCGAGTACATCTGCGCGACCTTGCCTTCGCGGATCAGGTTGCGGATGGCCGAGGTGCCCAGCATGATCTCGTGCGCCGCCACGCGGCCCAGGCCGTCCTTGGTCTTGCACAGCGTCTGCGAGATCACCGCCTGCAACGACTCCGACAGCATCGCGCGAATCATTTCCTTTTCCTCGCCCGGGAACACGTCGATGATCCGGTCGATGGTCTTGGCGGCCGACGAGGTGTGCAGCGTGCCGAACACCAGATGGCCGGTCTCGGCCGCGGTCATGGCGAGGCGGATCGTTTCGAGGTCGCGCATCTCACCGACCAGGATCGCGTCCGGGTCTTCGCGCAGTGCCGAGCGCAGCGCGTTGGCGAAACTCAGCGTCATCGGGCCGACTTCGCGCTGGTTGATCAGGCACTTCTTCGACTCGTGCACGAACTCGATCGGGTCCTCGACCGTGAGGATGTGGCCGTACTCGGTCTCGTTGAGGTAGTTGACCATCGCGGCCAGCGTGGTCGACTTGCCCGAGCCCGTGGGGCCGGTCACCAGCACGAGGCCGCGCGGCTTGAGTGCGAGCTCGCCGAAAATCTTGGGTGCGTTGAGTTGCTCGAGCGTGAGGATCTTCGAGGGAATCGTCCGGAACACCGCGGCCGCACCGCGCGCCTGGTTGAAGGCGTTCACGCGGAAGCGCGCCAGGCCGTCGATCTCGAACGAGAAGTCGACCTCGAGGAACTCTTCGTAGTGCTTGCGGTGCGTGTCGCTCATGATGTCGTACACCATCGCGTGCACCGCCTTGTGGTCGAGCGCATCGACGTTGATGCGCCGCACGTCGCCGTGCACCCGGATCATCGGCGGCAGTCCCGACGAGAGGTGCAGGTCGGAGGCCTTGTTCTTGACACTGAATGCCAGCAGTTGGGTGATGTCCACGGGATTCCTCGGGCGGGTGTCGGAACGTTTTGATACGATTTTGGACGATTATGACGATGATTGGCGACGACCTCCAGCAAGTGAAACACCGGATCGAAGCGGCCTGTGCCGCGGCCGGACGCGACCCGGCCGGGGTGCGCCTGCTGGCGGTGTCGAAGACCTTCGGGCCGCAGGCCGTGCGCGACGCGCATGCGGCCGGCCAGGTGGCCTTCGGCGAGAACTATGTGCAGGAAGGCCTGGAGAAGATCGAGGCGCTGGGCGACCTGCGCGCACAGCTCGAATGGCATTGCATCGGCCCGTTGCAGAGCAACAAGACACGTGCGGTGGCCGAGCAGTTCGACTGGGTGCACAGCATCGACCGGCTCAAGATCGCCGAGCGCCTGTCGGCCCAGCGGCCGGCCCACCTGCCGCCGCTGCAGGTCTGCCTGCAGGTCAACGTCGACGGCGGCGCCAACAAGTCGGGCGTGCCGCCCGAAGCCGCGCTCGAACTCGCACGTGCGGTCGCCGCCTTGCCGCACCTTCGGCTGCGTGGGCTCATGGCGATCCCCGAGCCGAGCATCGATGTTGCGGTGCAGCGCGAACTCTTCCTGCGCGCGGTCGCGGTCCACGAAGCCCTGCGCGCGGCCGGCCTCGCGCTCGACACGCTGTCGCTGGGCATGAGCGCCGACCTGGAGGCTGCGGTGGCCGCAGGCAGCACGATGGTGCGCGTCGGCACCGCGATCTTCGGTCGGCGCTGAGCAGGCGAGGGCGCCGCGGGCGCGTGGCTTCTTCTTACGGCTCTTGCATAACCGTCGGCATGGCGCGCATAGGCCATGGCGCAGACGGCGTTGCAGGACTATCGTGACGGCCATCGTCACCACCGAGGCCTCCCATGAGTGAAAAGCTCTCCTTCGTCCACCCGACCGCCAACAGCCCCTGGGGCACCTACCTGCAGCAGGTCGACCGTGTGATCCCCTACCTCGGCGACCTCGCGCGCTGGGCCGAGACGCTCAAGCGTCCCAAGCGGGCGCTGATCGTCGACGTGCCGATCGAGATGGACGACGGGCGCATCGCGCACTACGAGGGCTACCGCGTGCAGCACAACATGAGCCGCGGTCCGGGCAAGGGCGGCGTGCGCTTCCACCCCGACGTCACGCTGGAAGAAGTGATGGCGCTGTCGGCCTGGATGACGGTCAAGACCGCGGCGGTGAACCTGCCCTACGGCGGCGCCAAGGGCGGCATCCGGGTCGATCCCAAGAAGCTGTCGCAGAAGGAGCTGGAGAAGATCACGCGCCGCTACACCAGCGAGATCGGCATCATCATCGGCCCGCACACCGACATCCCCGCGCCCGACGTCAACACCAACGGCCAGATCATGGCCTGGATGATGGACACCTACTCGATGAACACCGGCGGCACGTCCACCGGCGTCGTCACCGGCAAGCCGCTGCACCTGGGCGGTTCGCTGGGCCGCGTCAAGGCCACCGGCCGCGGCGTGTTCGTCACCGGCCGCGAGGCGGCACGCCGCCTGGGTCTGGACCTGCGCGGTGCACGCATCGCGGTGCAGGGCTTCGGCAACGTCGGTTCGGTGGCGGCCGAGCTCTTCGTCGAAGCCGGCGCCAAGGTGGTGGCGGTGCAGGACCACACGGGCACCGTCGTCAATCCCGACGGCCTCGACCTGAACACGCTGATCCCGATCTCGCGCACCCCCGCGGGCGCGGCCGGTTTCGAAGGCGGCGACAAGATCCCGGACGAGCAGTTCTGGGACGTCCCCTGCGACATCCTGATCCCGGCGGCGCTCGAAGGCCAGATCACGGCCGAGCGCGCGCGCAAGACCACGGCCCGGCTGGTGCTCGAAGGCGCCAACGGCCCGACCGTGCCCGAGGCCGACGACATCCTGGCCGAGCGCGGCGTGCTGGTGGTGCCCGACGTGATCTGCAACGCCGGCGGCGTGACGGTCAGCTATTTCGAATGGGTGCAGGACTTCTCCTCTTTCTTCTGGGACGAGGACGAAATCAACGTGCGGCTCGACCGCATCATGATGAATGCGCTGCACCAGATCTGGGACACGGCCGACAAGCACAAGATCTCCTTGCGCACCGCCACCTACGCGGTGGCCTGCGAGCGGATCCTGATGGCGCGGCAGGAACGCGGCCTCTACCCCTGAGTCGACCCGTGCGCTTTCGGCGGGGATGCGCGGCGGCCGGGAACTGAAGGGCAGCTGAACGGCTCCGAACAGGCGCCGGTCTTCGCCGGGTAGCATTCCATGCCGATGTCGCTCCAATCCCTGCCCCTTTCTTCCCGCCGCGCCGCCGCGGCCCTCCTCGTTCTGGTCCTCGCGGGCTGCGCCAGCGGGCCGGCCCGCCGCGTGGTCTACGACCCCGAAGAGTTCGACTCGACCACCACCCATTCGCGCAGCTATGCCGCCACCGAGGCCCAGACCTGCGAGGCGGCCCGGCGCGCGCTGCTGAGCCAGGGCTACCTGGTGACGGCGGCCAACGCCGACCTGGTGACCGGACGCAAGAGCTTCCAGCCGGCCAACGAAGTGCACGTCGAGGTCGAATTCCGCGTGGTGTGCGCACGCGACGAGGCGGCGAAGAGCGGACCGCGCAAGACCATCGCCTTCGCCACGGCGCTGCAGGACCGCTACGGCATGAAGAAGACCAACAACGCCGCCAGCGTGGGCGTGGGCGTGATCGGCTCGCTGTCCTTGCCCTTCTCGTCGAGCGATGACGCGATGATCAAGGTGGCGAGCGAAACGCTGACCGACGAGCGCTTCTACGACCGCTTCTATGCGTTGCTCGATCGCTATCTGGTCGCCGACATCCCCGAAGAGAAAGCGCAACCGACCGTCGGGTCTGCGGTCACCATGCCGGTGACGCCGCAGGGCGTACCGTCGGCCACGCCCTTGAGTGCACCGCCGCAGACGATGCCGGTCGAGCCCTCGGGCGACCGCGGCTGAGCCGACCTCAGTCCGACATCTTTTCGATGCCCTGCAGCGCGGCCTGCAAGGCCTCGACACTGAAAGGTTTCTGCAGCCAGACCGTTCCCGGCACCGGCCGGGCCGGTTTCGGCTGACCGGTGGCGAAGATCACCTGCAGCTTGTTCTGCACCTGCAGGATGTCGACCAGGTCCAGTCCCGACAGGGCGGGCAGGCCGACGTCGGTCATGAGCACGTCGAAGGCGCCGTCGATGAAGCGGTCGCGCGCCACCTCGGCGCTCTTGACGCCGGCCACCCAATGGCCGAGCAACTGCAGCATTTCGACGGTGGCGTCCAACGTGGCGGGATCGTCCTCGACGACAAGCACACGCAGCGGGCTCGCTGAGGCGGGAGCGTTGTCGTCGGGGGGAAGCATCGCGGGGAAAGGCATGTCAGGGGTCGGCGGAGAAAGACCCACTGTACGCGCCAACGCGCTGCAGGGACTTCCGTCTCTCCACGTCCCTGCGTAGGAAGGTCGCCTGAAACAGCGCTTTCGCCTCAGCGGGCCAGCGTCGATTGGCCCAGCAGGCTGGCGATCAGTTCCACCGCCACCTCGGCGGTCCGGTTGCGCACGTCGAGCGCGGGATTGAGCTCGACCACGTCCAGCGAGCCCAGCCGGCCGGTGTCGGCGAGCATCTCCATGCACAGCTGCATCTCGCGGTAGGTGGGCCCGCCGCGCACGCCGGTGCCGACGCCGGGCGCGTCGGCCGGGTCCAGGCAGTCGAGATCGAAGCTGACGTGCAGGTGGGTGTTCTCGTCGACGTCCTGCAGCGCCTCGGTCAGCGTGTTGCGCATGCCGTGCTCGTCGATGTGGCGCATGTCGAACACGGTGAGGCCCTGGGCCTGGATGGCGCGCTTCTCGTCGGCGTCGACGCTGCGGATGCCCAGGAAGCGGATGGCGTCGGGCGTCAGAGCGGCCGGCTGGCCGCTCCAGCCGGTCAGCGCGGCGGGGCCATGGCCCAGCAGGCACGCCACGGGCATGCCGTGGATGTTGCCGCTCGGGCTGGTGCCGTGCGTGTTGACGTCGGTGTGCGCATCCAGCCAGAGCACCCGCAGGGCCTGCCCGCGCTGCCGCACATGCCAGGCGACCGCGCTGATCGAGCCGATCGCCAGGCTGTGGTCGCCGCCCATCATCAGCGGCAGGCGTCCGGCGCCGAGTGCCGTGTCGACCGCGTCGTACACCGCGCGGTTCCAGGCCACGGCCTCGTCGAGGTGGCGCAGCCCGCCCGTGGGTGCGGCCCAGGGCGTGGCCGGGCCGGCCAGGTTGCCGCGGTCGAGCACCTCGAAGCCCAGCCGCGCCAGCGTGCCCGCGATGTCGGCCACCCGCAAGGCATCGGGGCCCATGCCGGCGCCGCGCACACTGGCGCCGATGTCGGTGGGCGCGCCGATCAGCTCGATGGTTTTCGTCATGGCCCTACTATGGTCCGGATGCGATCACGGGGATTGTGGGACAAGGGCGCTCAGCGCATGCCCAGCACGCGCCAGGCGAGCCGGGAAAGTTCGGCCACCGTCTCGTCCTGCGACAGGCGTCCGCCCGGGCGATACCAGGTGTAGAGAAAGCCGGGCAGGCTGCAGGCGGCCAGCGCCGTGACCATGGTGTCGCCGAAATCGAAGTCGCCGTCGCGCCGGCCCTCCTCGAGCAGCGCACACAGACGGCTGTAGAAATGGCGTGCCAGCTTCTTCTGCGCGGCAATGTATTCGGGCCGGTACACCTGC
The DNA here is from genome assembly GCF_051216515.1 of Variovorax frigidus. Taxonomy (NCBI): domain Bacteria; kingdom Pseudomonadati; phylum Pseudomonadota; class Betaproteobacteria; order Burkholderiales; family Comamonadaceae; genus Variovorax; species Variovorax frigidus. The sequence continues at coordinate 247,218 of NZ_JBPJZF010000007.1, read as the reverse complement.
GGTTCGCGGTAGGGGAACACCGCGCAGGGGTGGTGGTCGAGCGTGGCGCGGATCAGGCGCTCGATGCCTTCGCCCACCTTCGCGCGGGCCGGCCGTGCATCGTCGGGCGCGAAGTCCATCGACGTGAAGCAGGCCACCGTGGGGCGCCACGACAAGGTCTCGAAGATTTCCTGCTTGTCGCGGAAGTAGTAGTAGACGAAGGGCTTGGTGGCGTCCAGCGCACGCGCGATCTGCGCGAGGGTGGTGGCCGCGTAACCCTGCGCCGCGAACAGCGTGGCCGCGGCTTCGAGGATGCGTTCGCGCTGGATGTCGGTCGCTTCTGTCGCGGTGCGTTGCCGGCCGGTGCCCTGCGGAAGATGTGGCTGGCGTGGTGTGGTTTGTCTCGTTCTACCCATGGGTAGGATTGTTCTTGGGGGCCTGGGTGCTGGCAAGCCGCCGCGTGCGGCCGGCCGCTATCGCAAACCCTGAGCCACAGGCACATCGGCGACACAGCACGACACAAGATTTCGTGTGCCGCTTACACGGGCTTCACATCGAAGACCCACGATCGAGTCACCGACTCAAAGAAGGTTTGCCATGAAAAAACTTGCACTCTCCCTCGCCGCCTGCGCTGCCGTGCTGTTGCCTGTCGGCGCGGTCATGCTGCCCACCGCTGCAGAAGCCCAGCCGGTGGCCGTGTTCATCAACTCGCCGCCGCCACCGCCGCGCTATGAACGCGTGCCACCGCCGCGCCGCGGCTACGTCTGGGCGCCGGGCCACTATGAAGCGCGCGGCCACCGCCATGTGTGGGTGCCGGGTGCGTACATGCGTGCACGCCCCGGCTATGCCTACCGGGCGCCCGAGTGGCGCGAGCGCGGCGGGCGCTGGGAATACAACCGGGGCCGCTGGGACCGCGACGGCGACGGCGTGCCCAACCGCCACGACCGCCGCCCGGACAACCCCAACCGCCGTTGATGGCCGCTGATCGGGGTGCGTCGGCTCAGAAGAGCCGGAACGCCAGCGGCATCAACAAGGCCGCCAGCACCACCTGCAGGCCCAGCGCCAGGCCCGCGTAGGCGCCCGCATCGGCGTTCACGTGCAGCGCTCGCGCGGCGCCGATGCCGTGCGCCGTGGTGCCCAGCGCGAAGCCGCGCGCGGCCCAGCCCGCGGGCGTGGTCGCGATGCGCAGGAAGTCGAACAGGTATTTGCCCGAGAGCGCGCCGACCAGCCCGGTGAGCACCGCGAACACCGCCGACAGTGCGGGGATGCCGCCGATCTTTTCCGCAATGCCCATCGCGACCGGCGCCGTGACCGACTTGGGTGCCAGCGACATCAGCACATCGTGCGGCAGGCCCACGGCCCAGCCCAGCGCGACGGCCGAGCCGGACGCGGCCATGCCGCCGAGCAGCGCGGCCAGCAGCACACGGCCGAAGCGCGCGCGCAGTTCGGCCCGTCGCTGCCACAACGGCCAGGCCAGCGCGACCACCGCCGGGCCCAGCAGGAAGTGGATGAACTGCGCGCCCGCGAAGTAGCTCGGATAGTCGACGCCTGTGGCGAGCAGGCCGCCCGCCAGCACGAGCACCGACCACAGCACCGGGTTGGCCCAGGGCGCGCTGTCGAGCCGCATGTAGGCCGCCTGTGCGAGCAGGTACACCACCAGCGTGGCCGTCAGGCCGAACAGCGGCGAGGCGGAGAGATAGACCCAGAGTTCGACGAAGCGCATGGCCGTTCAGTGGGCCTGGCCCTTGCCGCCATAGAGCACGAGCACCGTGACGCCCATGCCGATCCAGGTCGAGAGCACGATCACGAACAGCATGCGCCCGCCGTACTGCGACAGCAGCGCGAGGTGCGTCATCACGCCCACGCCGACCGGGATGAACAACAGCGACAGGTGCGAAAGCAGGAAGTCGGCGCATTCGCCCACCGGTTCGCGCACCAGCGGAAAACGCAACGCGACCAGCAGCAGCATCAGGCCCAGCACCGGGCCGGGCAAGGGCAGGGCGAAGCCGCGCGCGAGCACCTCGCCGATCGACTGGAACACCAGCAGCCAGGCGAGTCCGCGCAAGCCTTTCATCGCGTCGTGCCTAGAAGCGCGGCAGGTCCGGATGCGGCAGCGTCTGGCCGCCGCGCACCACCTGCTTGCCGTACTCGGCGCAGCGCTGCAGCGTCGGGATCACCTTGCCGGGGTTGAGCAGGCCCGACGGATCGAAGGCGCGCTTCACGCCGAACATCATCTCGTTCTCGGCGGCCGTGAACTGCACGCACATGCTGTTGAGCTTCTCGACGCCCACGCCGTGCTCGCCCGAGACCGTGCCGCCCATCGCGACGCTGGTCTCGAGGATGTCGGCGCCGAAGAGTTCGCAGCGGTGCAGTTCGTCGGGATCGTTGGCATCGAAGAGCACCAGCGGATGCAGGTTGCCGTCGCCCGCATGGAACACGTTGCAGCAGCGCAGCTTGTACTTGATCTCCATCTGCTGGATCGCCAGCAGGATGTCGGCCAAACGCTTGCGCGGGATGGTCGAGTCCAGGCACATGTAGTCGGGGCTGATGCGGCCCGAGGCGGGAAACGCGTTCTTGCGCCCGCTCCAGAACTTCAGCCGTTCGTCCTCGCTGGCGCTGACCGAGATGGCCGTGGCGCCGCAGCCGCGCAGCACCGCGGTCATGCGGCCGATCTCTTCCTCGACTTCTTCGGGCGTGCCGTCGGATTCGCACAGCAGGATCGCCGCGGCGTCGAGGTCGTAGCCGGCCTTGACGAAGTCCTCGACCGCGGCGGTCATGGGCTTGTCCATCATCTCGAGGCCGGCCGGGATGATGCCCGCGGCGATCACGGCCGCCACCGCGTCGCCGGCTTTGCGCACGTCGTCGAAGCTGGCCATGATGCAGCGCGCGAGCTGCGGCTTGGGCACCAGCTTGACCGTGACCTCGGTGGTCACGGCCAGCATGCCTTCGCTGCCGACCACCAGCGCGAGCAGGTCCAGGCCCGCGCAGTCCAGTGCTTCGCCGCCGAACTCGATCGCCTCGCCCTCGGCGGTGAAGCCGCGCACGCGCAGCACGTTGTGCAGCGTGAGGCCGTACTTGAGGCAGTGCACGCCGCCCGAGTTCTCGGCCACGTTGCCGCCGATGGTGCAGGCGATCTGGCTCGAGGGATCGGGCGCGTAGTAGAGGTTGAAGGGCGCGGCGGCCTCGCTGATCGCGAGGTTGCGCACGCCGCACTGCACGACGGCGGTGCGGCTCACCGGATCGATCTTCACGATCTTGTTGAACTTGGCCAGCGACAGCGTCACGCCCATCGCGTGCGGCATCGCACCGCCCGAGAGACCGGTGCCCGCGCCGCGCGCCACCACCGGCACGCCCAGTGCGTGGCAGGTGCGCAGCACCGCGGCCACCTGCGCCTCGGTTTCCGGCAGCGCCACCACCAGCGGGCGCTGGCGGTAGGCCGTCAGGCCGTCGCACTCGTAAGGCGTGGTGTCCTCGTCGTGCCAGATCAGCGCATGGGCGGGCAGGTGGGCCTGCAGCGCGCGCACGGTCTGCGACTGGCGGTCCGCGCGCGCATGCTGCGCGTTCTCGGTGGGCGTGGCGGGAGCGTTCATGGCCTCACTCTACGACGCAAGAGCGCCCGGGGTTACTTGAAGACGACGGTCTTGTGGCCGTTCATGACCACGCGGTGCTCGCTGTGCCACTTGACGGCACGGGCCAGCACCTGGCTCTCGGTGTCGCGGCCGCGGGCGGTGAGGTCTTCCACCGTGTCGGTGTGGTCGGCGCGCGCCACGTCCTGTTCGATGATCGGGCCTTCGTCGAGGTCGGCCGTCACGTAGTGGGCGGTGGCGCCGATCAGCTTCACGCCGCGGTCGTGCGCCTGGTAGTAGGGCTTGGCACCCTTGAAGCTGGGCAGGAAGGAGTGGTGGATGTTGATCGCGCGGCCGTTGAGCTTGACGCACAGGTCGTTGCTCAGGATCTGCATGTAGCGCGCGAGCACCACCAGTTCGGCGCCTTCGGCCTCGATGATTTCCATCTGCTTCGCCTCGCCCTGCGCCTTGGTGGCGGCGGTCACGGGGATGTGATGGAAGGGCACGTTGTAGCTGGCCGCGAGCTGGTAGAAGTCGCGGTGGTTCGAGACGATGGCGCGCACGTCGATGGCCAAGAGGCCGCTCTTCCAGCGGAACAGCAGGTCGTTCAGACAGTGGCCTTCCTTGCTCACGAGGATCACGGTCTTCATCGGCTGGGCGACGGCATGCAGCTGCAGCGTCATGCCGAAGCCTTCGGCGAAGCCGGCCAGCTGTTCGCGCAGGGCCGCCTCGCTGTGGTCGCTGCAGGCGAAGCGCACGCGCATGAAGAACAGGCCGGTGCCGGCGTCGTAGTACTGCGCCGCTTCCTCGATGTTGCCGTTGCGTTCCAGCAGGAAGCCCGAGACGGCATGGACGATGCCGGTGCGGTCGGGACAGGACAGGGTCAGGATGTAGGCGGAGGTCATAAGGGCCGCCATTGTCGCAGTCCTGCCCGCGCCTCGCCGCGGTGCCAGAATGTGCTTTTCCTTCTCACGCACGCCTCAGCAGGAGTGACCATGGCTCAGAACGATTTCAACATGGACAACCAGTGGTTGCCCTTCACCCCCAACCGCGCCTTCCAGAAGGACCCGCGGGTCTTCGTGGCCGCCGACGGCATGGAATTCACCACCCACGACGGCCGCAAGGTGATCGACGGCATCTCCTCGCTGTGGTGCGTGGGCGCCGGCCACAACCGCAAGCCGATCAACGAGGCGATCAAGAAGCAGCTCGACACGCTCGACTACGCCACCGCCTTCCAGATCAGCAACGACAAGGCGTTCAAGGCGGCCGAGATGATCGCGGCGCTGGCCCCGGGCGACCTCAACAAGGTGCTGTTCTGCAATTCGGGCTCCGAGGCGGCCGACACCTCGATGAAGGTGGCGCTGGCCTACCACCGCGCGCGCGGCGAAGGCCATCGCAACGTGTTCATCGGGCGCGAGAAGGGCTACCACGGCGTGGGCTTCGGCGGCATGTCGGTGGGCGGCATCCCGGGCAACCGCAAGGTGTTCGGTTCGGCCTTCCTGCCGCGCGTGGACCACATGCGCTTCATCCACGACCCGGTGAACCACGCCTACATCCACAACCAGGAACCGGTCTGGGCCGAGGACCCGTTGCTCGAACTCGAGCAGCGCATTCTGCCGCTGCACGACGCGAGCAACGTGGCCGCGATCATCGTCGAGCCGGTGGCCGGTTCAGCGGGCTGGTACCTGCCGCCGCAGGGCTACCTCAAGCGCCTGCGCGAGATCTGCGACAAGCACGGCATCCTGCTGATCTTCGACGAGGTCATCACGGGCTTCGGCCGCATGGGCACCCACTTCGGCGCCGACTACTACGGCGTCGTGCCTGACATGCTGAACTTCGCCAAGTGCGTGACCAACGGCGTGATCCCGATGGGCGGTGTGATCTGCCGCGACAAGCTGTACGACGCGATGATGAAGACCGACGCGCCCGAGCACGTGGTCGAGTTCTTCCACGGCTACACCTACTCGGGCCATCCGGTGGCGGCCGCCGCGGCCATCGCCACGCTCGATCTGTTCAAGCAGGAGAACCTGTTCGCGCGGGCCGGCGAGATGAGCCAGGTGCTGGGCGATGCCTTCCACAGCGCGTTCAAGGGCCTGCCCAACGTGATCGGCATCCGCAGCCTGGGCCTGGCAGCGGCCGTGGAGCTGGCGCCGATCGCCGGCGCCCCGGGCAAGCGCGCCTACGACATCTTCGTCGACTGCTTCCACAAGGGCGCGCTGGTGCGCCCGGCGGGCGACGTGGTGGTGATCGCGCCGCCGTACATCGTCGAGAAGTCGCACATCGACACGCTGGTCAACACGCTGGCCGACGCGATCCGCAAGGCGGCCTGAGACTTTCCTTTCAAGGACGCGCGGGTGCCTTGACGCCCGCGCAGTAGTCCTTCTCGGGCAGGGGCGGCGTGCGCCAGGTGGCGTCGTAGCTGCGGTCGTCATCGGCCGTGGCCGCCGCGAGCAGCCGCACGCTCGCCACCTTGAAGTCGCTCGGCAGGTGCTGCGGCACACCCAGCGGCCGCAGCACATGGCCGGCACCGGCGATCAGCAGCACCGTCCGGCCGGGCTGGCGCGCCTTGATCACCGCCTGCGCCATCGCGCGGTCGCGGGCGATCTGGATGCGCGTCATGGGCCCGATCTGCGATTCGGGCAGCAGGCCGCAATGACCGCTGCGCACCGCCTCGCGCTGGGCCGCGCGGGCCGCGTCGCTCAACTGCGCGTCGAGCGACACGTCGGCCATCGCATCCTTCATGCGCCCACGCGGCAGGTTGGCGCCGATCACCGGCACGCCGGCCCGCACGGCCGCCATCACCGCCGGCCCGTAGGCAGCCCAGGGCCAGGCCTTGTCGTTCCATCGCAGCGCCGTCTGCACCTGGGCGTCGTCGGCGCTGGCGGGCAGATGGGTGGTGTCGTTGCCTGCCTCGGCCATCTCCAGCGCGAGCGTGGCCAGCCGCCCACGCGAGGCCAGCGCCTCGACCGTCTCGCGTTCGATCGCATGGTGCTCGGCGGCGTCGTGCTGTTCGCCGAGCAGCAAGGCATCGACAGGCAGCAGCGCGGCCACCTTGCGGTCCACCGGCGCGTCGTCGGCGGGCGGGAAGAGGGTGCAGGCGGACAGCGCCACGACAGCGCTCAGGAGGACGGCGCAATGCCGGACGAAGGAAAGGCGGACAGGCATCGGGCGATACTACGCGTGGCGTGCGGCGCCCGGCCGCCATCTCCTGTCGCCTACCTTTGCCCGCTTCCTTCCGTTTTCCGCTGCGCGTGGTTGCCACGCTGCTGCTCGCGCTCGCCGCCGCGGGCGTCTGCCTCGCGCTGCACACGCCCCTGCCCTGGATGATCGGCCCGTTGCTGGCCGTGTCGCTCGCGTCGATCGCCAATGCGCCGACCGCCAGCGCCACGGTGCTGCGCAACACCGGGCAATGGGTGATCGGCGGCGCGCTGGGCCTTTATTTCACGCCGCACGTGGTCGCGCTGGTGGCGAGCATCTGGTGGGCGATTGCGTTGGCCATCGTCTGGGCCTTGCTCGCGGGCGGGCTGTTCGGCCTCTGGCTCGAACGCGGACACGGGCCCCGGATGCCCTACGTGCCCAAGCGCTCCATGAGAGCCACCGCTTACTTTTCCGGTGCGATCGGCGGTGCGTCGGAGATGACGCTGATGGCCGAGAAGGTGGGCGCGCGCACCGATCTGGTGGCCGCGGCGCACAGCCTGCGACTGGTGATCGTGACCATCGCCATTCCCTTCGCGATGCAGTGGAGCGGACTGCAGGGCCTGGAAATCAACCCGCCCTCGGTGCGCGACGTGCAGTGGGGTGGGTTGGCGTTGCTGGCACTGGCCACCGGTGCCGGCGCCTTGCTGATGCGCGCCACCGGTCGCAACAACCCGTGGTTCATCGGGCCCTTGCTGGTGGCGATCGGTTTCACCGTGAGCGGCGTGCAGCTGTCGGCCGTGCCGCCATGGCTGTCGAACGGTGCGCAATTGGTGATCGCGGTGAGCCTGGGCGTGCGCTTCAGCCGCGAGTTCCTGCACACCGCGCCGCGCTGGCTGCTGAGCGTGGCCTGCGGCACGCTGGTGCTGATCGCGGTGTGTGCAGGCTTCGCGTTCCTGCTGGCGTGGGGCACGGGCCTGCATCCGGCCACCATGATCCTCGGCACGTCGCCCGGCGGCATCGCCGAGATGTCGATCACGGCCAAGGTGCTGCAGCTGGGCGTGCCGGTGGTGACGGCCTTCCAGGTCTGCCGGCTGGTGGCCGTGCTGCTGCTGGTCGGGCCGATGTACGGCTGGCTCTACGAGCGGCGCTGACGCCGCGTCGGGCTCAGTGGACCAGCACCGGGTTCTGCGCGAGTTCGGCGTAGCCTTCGAGCGTGTCCTCGACCTCTTCCTGCGTCGGCGTGTTGAGCTGCCAGGCGGTGATCTGCTGCTGGAACAGCTCGGCCCAGGAGCCGTCGAGGTAGACCTCCTTGCCGGAGCGCTTGTCGACGATCTCGAAACCATGACGCGCCAGCACCGGCACATGCGGCGCGACCGGGGCGTCGTCCTCGGTGGGCTGCACGTGCACGACGACGAAGGACTCCGAGTCGTAAAGCATGTTCATGGCGGATCCCGTGAGGATGTCGATGGCGTTCATGGAAGGTTAGATAGCATTTAACGCGCCAGTTTCAAGACCGACGCGTTTTTCTTCTGGCCAAGCCATTGTGGGATTCAGTTCGCCGCCGCCGGGGCGAGCCGTTCGCGCAAACGCATGTCGGCGAAGTCGCCGTTGGGCTGGGTCAGCAGAATCCGCACCGGCAAAAAGCCCAGCGCGGGCGCCAGCCAGAGTTCGACCTTGTCGTCGTAGGGGTAGCGCGGGTTGCGCGTGAGCTTGCGGGCGATGAAGTCGCCGCCCGGCAGCCGCAGGTATTCCTCCTCGCCGATCTTGAAGATCCAGATGTCGGCATCGCGCGGCCCCGCGGTCTGCACCGCGATCGCGCCGTCGGTCGGGTAGCGTGCCGGGTCGCCAGCGAGCAGCGCGCCGAGCTGCAGGATCACGCTCAGGCGGTCCTGCGCGCCCGGCATCAGCGGCACGCTGGGCGCGTTGTTGCTGAACACGATCTGGCCCTGGTCGCGCACGAAATGCGAGGCCACCTCGGTCTTGCGGGTGTCGGAAAAACGGTCAGGTGCGATGCCCGCGGGCCCGATGCGGCCAGTGCTCTGCTGGGTGCGCAGGGTCTTGAACAGGAAGCTCAGCGACAGCCGCGCCTCGTAGGCCTGGCCATCCTGCTGCCAGCTGAGTTCGCCGAAGACGCCGCTCAACGGGGCCACGCCTTGTTGGCCGGTGACGGCGAACTTGAGCCGGACCGCACCGGGAATGGCCAGCGGCGGCGGGACCTCGGCGGGCGGAGGGGGAGGCGGGGGCGGTGGCTCCGGTGCGGCACTGGCCGCAGCCGAACTCGTGTCGCTCGCGGGAGCCGCTGAATTGCCGGGCGCGGCCGGGGCGGCAGGCGCCTCCGGCCCGGGCTCGGGTTCTGCCTTGATCGCCTGCGGCACGGGTGCCGCTGCGGGCGCCGGACGCGGCTTCGCCGGCTTGGGGCGGGGTGCTGCGGGCGGTGGCGCAGGGACAGGGGCCGGGACGGGCTTCGGCGCCTCCGCCACGGGGGGCGGCGCGATCACGATCGTGCGGGTGATGAAGCGCTCGGCCGGCGTCGGCGCGTCCGATGTGTTGCCCAGCGGAATGGCGCCCAGCAGGGCCAGATGCGCGGCCGCCACCACGGCGCTCACCAGCAATGGCGTGCGCCATGCGGTGCGCTCGGCCGGCATGGGGCCGGCGGCGGGGAAGGGGGCGGACGTCGGCATCAGCGTCATCAGGTATGGACCGGTCGGCGCGCCGGAGGTTCACCTCGGTACACTGCCGCCGTTCCACCAGTTTAGTAGCGAGGCCGCACCCGGGCCCGCCGCCACCATGAAACTCGCCACCCTCAAGGACGGCTCGCGCGACGGCCAGCTCGTCGTCGTCTCGCGTGATCTCTCGCTCGCCCACTACGCCACCGGCATCGCCAGCCGCCTGCAGCAGGTGCTCGACGACTGGGGCTTCCTGAGCCCGCAGCTGCAGGACCTGTACGACGAGCTCAACAACGGCCGCGCCCGCCACGCCTTCCCCTTCGACCCGGCCCAGTGCATGGCGCCGCTGCCGCGCGCCTACCAGTGGGCCGACGGCTCGGCCTACATCAACCACGTCGAGCTGGTGCGCAAGGCGCGCAACGCCGAGGTGCCCGAGAGCTTCTACACCGACCCGCTGATGTACCAGGGCGGCAGCGACGACTTCATCGGCCCGACCGACGACGTGGTGGTGCCCAGCGAAGCCATGGGCATCGACTTCGAGGCCGAGATCGCGGTCGTGACCGGCGACGTGCGCATGGGCGCTTCGCCCGAGCAGGCGCTCGACGGCATCCGCCTGGTGATGCTGGTCAACGACGTGAGCCTGCGCAACCTGATCCCGGCCGAACTCGCCAAGGGCTTCGGCTTCTTCCAGAGCAAGCCGGCCACCGCCTTCAGCCCGGTCGCCGTGACGCTCGACGAGATCGGCGAGGCCTGGCGCGACGGCCGCGTCCACCTGCCGCTGCAAAGCACCTGGAACGGCCGCAAGGTCGGCCTGTGCGACGCGGGCGAGGAGATGACCTTCCACTTCGGCCAGCTGATCGCCCACATCGCCAAGACGCGCAACGTGCGCGCCGGCAGCATCGTCGGCAGCGGCACCGTGAGCAACAAGGGCGTCGAGCGCAAGGACGGCGGCATGGACTGGCCCAAGGGCTATTCGTGCATCGCCGAGAAGCGCTGCATCGAGACGATTCAAGACGGTCAGCCCAGCACAGAGTTCATGCGCTACGGCGACACCATCCGCATCGAGATGAAGGGCCTGGACGGCCGCTCGCTGTTCGGCGCGATCGACCAGGAGGTCGTGGCGCCGGGGGCGCGCGAGCGGGCGGCCGCGGAGGCGCTCAAGGCGCAGGCGTTGGCGCGCAGCCAGGCGGCGGCCGAGGGCTGATCGTCTTCATGTGGGGCTGCCACCGCTGCGCAGCAAATCCCTCAACGACCCGATCCCCAGCCGTCGGAACGCCCGGTACTGATGCGTGCGCACGGTCGTGAGTGCGATGCCCATCTCGCATGCCGTGGCCTTGGCCGTGCGGCCGGCCAGCAGATGCCCGACCACTTCGCGTTCGCGCTGGCTCAGTGCGAGCAGGCGCGGCGCGAGCGCGGGGTCGGCGGTCTCGCGGGCGACGACGGCGCTGCGGCCGTGCGCGGCGGTCGCGTCGGCCAGCAGTGCGGCGTGCGCTTCGAGCTGCGCGAAGTCGCCGGCATCGAACTCCGGCTGCGCCAGGCTGCGGTAGAAGCTCACGGCCGCGCGCTGGCCCGTGGGCAACAGCAGCAGCACCGATGCGCGCTCGCGGATGCCGACCTCGCCGTAGCAGGCGGCGCGGTAGACCGCATCCTCGAGTTCGTCGCCGCGGTGGTGGCCGATCCAGCGCTGCGCCTGCTTCGGCCGCACGCGCGCTGCCAGCCACACCATGTGCGGATCGAGCCGGTCGAAGCGCTCGGCGATGTAGCGCGCGGCCGTGCGTTCGGCGGTGTTGCCGTAGCTGCTGGCCGCCGACACCGTCTCCAGCGTGCCCGACGCGCCGACCGCGAACACCGTGCAGAAGGTCGCGGGCAGCACGCGCTGCATGGCCGCGAGGCAGTGGGCGGCGAGCTGCGGCGTGCCGATGCCGGCAAGCACGTCGGAGATCACAGCGGGCGCGATCGGCAGGTCGGACGAGGGGACGCGCCAGCGTTTCATGGGAAGGGAAGGGGCCGAAGACTAGGGTAAATGCCTCGTACGAAGTTACGACACCGCGCGACCGATGTCATCGGGAGAATCCCCTTGCATGAACACCGCAGCCACTGCCCCTTCTTCGCGTCCCGGCGATGCCGCCAGCGGCCCCGTCCCGCCGCGCGCGGCCGACGGCGCGCTGCCGCCCTCGGTCGGCAGCTTCCACTACACGCGCTACGCGCCGCGCACGCCTGTGCTGCAAGAAGGGCGCGAACCCGGCGTGCATCCGGTGCTGATCGCAGGCGGCGGGCCGGTCGGCATGGCGCTCGCGCTCGGGCTGGCCAACCATGGCGTGCGCAGCGTGCTGATCGAGGCGGACGACACGGTGTGCGTGGGCAGCCGCGCGATCTGCGTGTCGCGCCGCAGCCTGCAGATCATGGAACGGCTGGGCGCGCTGCCGGGCTTCCTGGCCAAGGGCCTGCCGTGGTCGGTCGGGCGCAGCTTCTACAAGACCGACGAGGTGTTCCGCTTCGAGATGCCGCAGGACGCGCGGCAACCGCTGCCGCCGATGGTGAACCTCGCGCAGTACGACATCGAGCAGAGCCTGCTCGACGAGATCCAGCGCCGCAATGCGCGGCAGCCCGGGCTCATCGACATCCGCTGGGCCACCGAGGTCACCGCGCTCGCGCAGGACGCCGAGGGTGTGACGCTTGGCGTGCGCCACGGCGACGCGGCCTACACGCTGCAGGGCCGCTGGCTCGCGGCCTGCGACGGCGGTCAGAGCTTCGTGCGCAAGACGCTCGGCCTGTCGCTCGAAGGCGCGGCCTACGAGGGCCGCTACGTGATCATCGACATCGAACTGCCGAGCACCTACCCGACCGAGCGGCGCGCCTGGTTCGATCCGCCCTGGCACCGCGGCGCGACCGTGCTGATGCACCGCCAGCCCGACGACATCTGGCGCATCGACTACCAGTTGCGCGCCGGCCAGCGCACCGAGGACGCGATGACGCCCGAGGCGATCCGCGAATTCGTACAGCGCCACCTCGATGCGATCGGCGAAGGCCACCTGCCGTGGAAGACCGTGTGGTCTTCGGTGTACCGCGCGGGTGCGATGACGCTGGCCGACTACCGCCATGGCCGCATCCTGTTCGCGGGCAACGCGGCGCATGCGATGCCGATCTTCGGCGTGCGCGGGCTCAATTCGGGCTTCGACGACGCCGACAACCTGGCCTGGAAACTGGCGGCGGTGGTGGACGGTGTCGCGGGCGAGGCGCTGCTCGACAGCTACTCGCAGGAGCGCATCGAAGCCTTCCGCATCAACGCCGAGAACGCCATGCGCAGCACCGAATTCATGTCGCCGCCGTCGCGCGGCTTCGACCTGATGCGCGAGGCGGCGCTGTCGCTGGCCGGGGCGCACCGTGACATCGCACAGCTCGTGAATCCGCGCCAGACCGAGGCGGTGCGCTATGCGGCGTCGGCGCTGTCGAGCGCGGGCGATGCCTTGCCCTCGGGCCCGTTGCCGGGCGAGGCGATGTCCGGTGGCGTGGACGTGAACCTGTCGGCGTTCACGCTGCTGGTGCTGGCGCCCGAAGGCGTGGCCGATCCGGTCGATGAAGCCGCGCTCGAGCAGGCGCAGCAGGTCGTGGGGGGGCGGCTGCAACTGCGCCGCCTCGATGCCGATGCCGCGCTGTTCGATGCCCTGGGCGCGCAGCAGGGTGCGGCCTACCTGCTGCGTCCCGATGGGCATGTCGCGGCACGCTGGCGCCGTGTGCCCCCCGGTGCGCTCACGGCCGCCCTGCGTCGCGCCCTGTGCACCATCGAAACCGAAAGCCAGCCATGAGCACCGCCTTGCATCCCGAAGCCCGCGACCGCCTCTACGCCGCCTGCGCGCGCGCCATCACCGAAGCCGGACCCGAACGCGAGTCGCTGTTCCTGGCGCGGCTCACCCTGCTGCTGTTCGAACAGGTCGGCGACGAAGCGCGCTGCAGCGATGCACTGGCGCACGCGCTGCGGGACCTGCCCGTACCATCGCTGTCTGCCCTCATACACACAAACGGAGATTGAATCCATGGACCGTCGTACCCTCCTGGCCACGCTTGCATCGGGCGCCGCCGTCGCGGCCGCGCCCTTCGTTCGCGCGCAGTCGGCCTATCCCGAACAGATCATCAAGTGGGTCGTGCCGTACCCGGCCGGCGGCGGCACCGACGTCATCGCGCGCACGCTGTCCGAGGCCATGCGCCAGACGCTGGGCCAGCAGATCGTGATCGACAACCGCCCCGGCGCCGCCACCAACATCGGCGCCGACCTGGTGGCCAAGAGCAAGCCCGACGGCTACACCATCCTGTCGGCCGACAATGCGGTGCTGGCCTTCAACGAGCACCTGTTCGGCAAGCTGCCCTTCAATCCGCAAAAGGACTTCAGCTACATCGGCGCGATCGGCAAGTTCCCGCTCGCCTTGGTGGTGCACCCCGACTTCCCGGCCAAGGACTTCAAGGAGTTCCTGGCCTACGTGAAGGCCAACCCCGGCAAGGTGAATTACGCGTCGCCGGGCAACGGCTCGCCGCACCATCTGGCGATGGAGCTGTTCAAGAACCGCACCGGCACCTTCATCACGCACATCCCCTACCGCGGCGCGGCGCCGGCGATGGCCGACGTGATGGGCGGCCAGGTGCCGTGCATGTTCCTCGACCTGGCCTCGGGCCTGCCGATCATGCAGAGCAACAAGGTGCGCGTGCTGGCCATCGGCTCGGGCGTGCGCAGCAAGCTGCTGCCCAACGTGCCGACGCTGGCCGAGGTGGGCGTGCGCGACAGCGAGGTGTTCGCGTTCCAGGGCCTGCTGGGCCCGGCCGGCCTGCCGGCCAACGTGGTGAGCAAGCTCAACGGCGATCTCAACAAGGCCTTCACGACCGCCGCGGTGCAGAAGCGCTTTGCCGACATCGGCATGGAAGCCATGCCCGGCACGCCCGAGCAGTTCTTCGGCCTGGCGCGTGCGGAAGCCAGGCGCTGGGGCCCGGTGATCAAGGCCGCGGGCGTCAAGCTGGATTGAATCGACGCCGGTCCGCGCGAAGCCGGCGCTACTTGGCGTAGGCCTTGCGCGAGCCGTCCTCGAAGACTTCGTCGTCGCGGTCGGGCTGGCCGTTGGCGTCCCAGGTGCGCTCGCGCGTGACGCGCCCCTTGTCGTCGTAGTTGGACTCGCTGATCACGCGGCCCTGCAGGTCGAAGCGCCGGTGCAGGCCCACCGCGATCAGCCGCCCGCGCGGCGCGGGGGCACCGAAACGGCCCTGCGCGGCGCGCTGGCCGTTGTCGTGGAACTCGGTGATGTCGGCCACGCGCGCCGCGCCGTCGCCGCTGTAGACGGTCTTGCTGCGCGGCTGGCTGTTGAGGTAGTAACTGTCGTCGCTCAGCGCCAGGCCGGCGGGCGTCCAACGCTGCTCGCGCACCAGCGAACCCTTCTCGGAATACTCGCTCTCGTGCTGTTTCAGCGCGCTGCGCTCGGCGATCAGCGAAACCAGCTCGTAGCGCTTGATGCCTTCGGACGAGAAGCGCCGCTCGGTGCGCTGGTTGCCGCTGAGCTCGTCCACCGACTCGGGCTTGCCGTTGTCGTAGAGGCGTTCGCTGCGCACCCGCTTGCCCGTCGTGAAGGACATCCGGGCGCGCAGGCCGCCCTTGGCGTCGAACAACTCGACCTGCGAGGGCTGGGGTCCGACGAAGCCGCACAGGCGCGCATCGTCGAATGCCGGCGCCAGCACCGGCCGATCGGCGCAGCGCAACGCCGAGAGCTGGCCGGTGGTGCTGAACTCGGCCGCCGCGCGCTCGCCGCCGGGGTCGGCGTAGAAGGCCAGGCGACGCAACTGGCCGTTGGGGTGGAAGCTGCGCACCAGTCCGAGTTCGTGGCCGTCGTCGTAGGTCGCTTCGCGCAGCACCCGGCCGTCGGGATAGAGCTCGCGTGCGCGTCCGTGCAGGTTGCCCTTGGCGTTGACGCTCTGCTCCTTGGCCAGCTTGCCCTTGTCGTAGTAGCGCACGATGCCCATGAAGACACCGTTGCGCAGTTCCTGCTCGCGCTGCAGTTCGCCGCTGTCGCGGTCCTTGCAGCGCATCAGGCCGGTCTTGCCCTGCGTGGTGTAGCCGTTCGCAGGATTGACCGGGGCGCCGTTGAGCTCGCAGTCCTGCACCGCATGCGCGGCGCCTGCCAGTCCCATCAGGACCGACATCCAGGCCATCTGCGTGCGTGCGTTCATGCGTTCATTTCTCCAGCGCCGGCGACCTGAGGTCGCGAATCGTCGTCTCGGGCGCCATGGCTACTTGTCGTAGAGCGCGGCAAAGGAGCGGAAGCCCTTGACCTCGATCGGGTTGCCGAAGGGGTCGCAGAAGAACATGGTCCATTGTTCGCCCGGCTGCCCTTCGAAGCGCACCTGCGGCTTCAGCACGAAGTCGGTGCCGGCGGCTTCGAGGCGCCCAGCCAGCGCGCGCCAGTCGGGCAGTTCGAGCACGATGCCGAAGTGCGGCATCGGCACCATCGCATCGCCGACGCGCCCGGTGCGCGTGGTGGCGAAGGGCTCGCCCAGGTGCAGCGAGAGCTGGTGACCGAAGAAATCGAAGTCGACCCAGGTCTCGGTGCTGCGGCCTTCGGTACAGCCGAGCACGTCGCCGTAGAAGCGGCGCGCACCGTCGAGGTCGCGAACGTGGAAGGCGAGGTGAAATATGCTCTGCATGGGGCCAGCATAGCCGCCTTGTAACCAGATCCATACTTCGACCCCCGGGGAAGACCATGCGCCTGCAGCGCCATTTCCAGCCACCTCGGTGCCCAGGCGCCAGGCGCTTCTTCCGACAGATGGCTGCCGCTCTGCTGGTCTTCGGCATCGCCGGCGCGGCGCTGGCGGCAGATGCGCCGGCCGTCTGCGTGCCCGCGGCCACGGCCTCATGGGACGAGGTGCAGAACGCCTCGAAGCAGGCGCAGGACCGGGGCTTCCTGTGGCGCCTCGAGAAGGGCGGCCACACCTCGTGGCTGTACGGCACCCTGCATGTGGGCAAGCCGGCCTGGGTGCATCCCGGCAAGAAGGTGGGCACGGCGCTGCGGCAGAGCGAGGTCATCGCGCTGGAACTCGACCTGTCGGACCCGGCCACGCTGGCGGTGTTCGCCGCGCCGCTCGATGCCGCCGCCGTGGCCCGCATCCTCACGCCCGATCGCCAGCGCCGGCTCGACCGCCAGATCGCGATCGCCTGTCTGCCGGCCGATGCGCTGGCGCGCCTGCGGCCGATCCTGCAAGCCAGCACGCTGGCCGGACTCGCGGTGCGCCACCAGGGGCTGTTCGCGGAATGGGGCAGCGAGCATTTCCTCGGCCTGCACGCCCGCAGCCAGGCCAAGCCGATCGTCGCGCTCGAGGATGCGCGCACGCAATTGCGAGCGCTGGCGGGGGACAGCGAGGCCGACGAGATCGCGCAGGTCGACGAGATGCTCGACGAACTCGAGTCCGGGCAGGCGAGCGCGCTCGGCGCCGAACTCGCCGAGGTCTGGGCTTCCAGCGACTGGCAAAAGCTGTCCGACTACCGCCGCTGGTGCGACTGCGTGAAGACGCCGGCTGACGAGCGCGCGCTGAAGCGGCTGCTGGACGACCGCAACCCCGGCCTGGCGGACGGCATCGCTCGCCTGCATGACCAGGGACGCCGCCTATTCGCCGCGGTTGGCGCGCTGCACATGGTCGGGCCGAAGGGCCTGCCGGCCGTGCTGGCGGCCCGGGGCTTCCGCGTGACGCGGCAGGTGCCGGCGCCATAATCGCCGCTTCCATGCCTGCCGTCCTGCGCCACGTCCTTCGCCTCTGCCGTCTCGGCGTGCTCGGCCGTTTCGTGCTGTGGGGTTTCGTGCTGTCGCTCGGTGTGGCCGCGGCATCGCCGCTGGTGCAATCGCAGGCGCTGGAACTCGTGTGCTCCGGCGTCGGCACCGTGAAGATGGTGGTTCACACGATCGACGGCCTGCAGGAGGTCGGCGCGAGCCACATCGACTGCCCGCTGTGCCTGCCGGGCGGGGCGCCGCCGCAGGCCGCGTCGCAGCGGCCGGGGCCGGTGCTGCTGCCCATTGGACGCCTGGTGCGATCGGTCGAGGCCACGCGCGTGGCGCTCGCCGCCGCGCCGCTGCCGGCCCGCGGGCCGCCGCTTCGCGCCTGATCCGTTTTTCCGTCTTTTCCGCGCCGGTGCCTGCCGCTCGCGCGAGACACCGCAGGCCCTGCACCGCAGACCGCCGCCGCCCGTTCGACCCCCGACGTTTTCCTGTCTCCAAGGAGTTTCCGCATGACTTTCATCACCCCCTTTCGCAGCGCCGCAGCCTGCATCGCCATCGCAGCCAGTGTTTCGGCCTGGGCCCAGACGGCCGCGCCGGTCGACGTGCAGGACGCCTGGGTCCGTGCCGCCGTGCCTGGACAAAGCGGCACCGGCGCCTTCATGAAGCTCACGGCCCACGAAGGCCTCAAGCTGGTCGGCGCGACCACGCCGGCCGCCGGTGTGGCCGAAGTCCATGAAATGAAGATGGAGGGCGACACCATGCGCATGCGCGGCGTGTCCGGCGTCGAGCTGCCTGCGCACCGCACGGTCGAACTCAAGCCGGGCGGCTATCACCTGATGCTGATGGACCTGAAGCAGCCCATCGTCAAGGACGCGACCTTGCCGATCACGCTGCAGTTCGAGGACGCCAAGGGCGCCAAGAGCACGCTGGCGCTGAACGTGCCGGTGCGCAGCGTCGCTCCGGGTGCCGCCGCCGGTGCTGCGGCACCGGCCCACCGCCACTGAGGGGGACCGCCGCGCGCCAGCGGCCTGGGGTAAGCTGGCGCCCACCACTGCCGGAGACAGCCATGAGCGACGCGAATTCCCCTTTTGCCTTCAGTCAGTTCGTTCCCGGCTTCGACTTTCTCAAGGGGCTGGCCGGCAACGCAGCCTCCGGTGGCGGCACCGCCACCGGCATGCCCAGCCTGTCGAACTGGGTGGCGCCGACGCTCAGCGTCGAGGAACTCGAAAAGCGCATCCAGGAGCTCAAGACGGTGCAGTACTGGCTCGAGCAGAACGGCCACGCGTTGAAAGCGACGATCCAGGCGCTCGAGGTGCAGAAGATGACCTTGTCGACGCTGCGTGGCATGAACGTGCAGATGGAAGACCTGGCCAAGGTGTTCACCCGGCCGGCGGCGACGGCGACCGAGTCGGCCGTCGCTTCACCTTCCCCTGCGCCTGCGCCTGAACCGGCGCCCGCCCCCGCCGCCGAGGCCACCGACGAGAAAGCATCCGCGGCGCCAGGCGTGGTCGATCCGCTGCAGTGGTGGAACGCGCTGACGCAGCAATTCCAGCAGATCGCCAGCACCGCGATGCAGGAGGCGGCCCACGCCAAGATGCCGGGCGCGACACCGACACAGCCGCACGCAGCGAAGCCGGCGACCAGGAAGGCGCCCGCCCGCAAGACCGCCCCGCGCAAGGCCGCGGCCAAACCTCCCGCCGCAGCCGCGCCCCGGCGCGCGCGCGGCTGAATCCCTTCTTTTCTCTCTCCAGGACCCCGGACCGCGCGCATGAAGCTTTTTCCCACCGGCCACGCCACCCATCCGCAATGGCGGATGGCGGCAGGCCTCGCGCTCGCGCAGTTGCGCGCGCAGATGGCGCTGCCCGACTACGCCGCCGCCCCCACGCTGGGCCTGCTCTACATCACCGACCACTATGCGGCCGAGGCGCAGGACATCCTCGACCACCTCGGGGCCGAATTGCCCGAAATCACCGACTGGTCGGGCACCGTGGGCTTCGGCGTCGCGGCCAACAATGCCGAGTACTTCGACGAACCGGCGCTGAGCGTGATGCTGTGCGCGCTGCCCAGCGACCAGTACCGCGTGTTCTCCGGCGTGGCGCCGCTGGGCAGTTCGGAGATGAGCGGCTTCGAGGCGCACACGGCGCTGGTGCATGCCGACCCGGGCACGCCGGAACTGGCCGAGCTGGTCGGCGAGATGGCCGGGCGCACCGACACCGGCTACCTCTTCGGCGGCCTGTCGTCGGGGCGCCGCGGGGCGCTGCAGTTCGCACTGGGCGGCAACGGCAACATCCGCGGCCACGGCGCGGCCCGCGGCGTGTTCTCGGGCGGCATGTCCGGCGTGGTGTTCAGCGAAGGCGTGCGGCTGGTGTCGCGCGTCACGCAGGGCTGCGAGCCGGTGTCGCGCGAGCGCGAGATCACCGAGGTCGACGGCAACCTGCTGCTTCAGCTCGACGGCGAGCCCGCGCTCGACGTGCTGCTGAACGACCTGCAGATCTCGCTCGAGGCGCCGCAGGAGGCGATCGAGGTGGTGCGCGCCACGCTGGTCGGGCTGGTCGACGCCGGCAGTGACGGCATCCGCCGCACCGGCGACCTCGGCGCCGACGTGCTGGTGCGCCACATCATCGGCCTCGACCCGACGCGCCGCGGCATCGCGATCGCCGACACGGCCGAGGCCGGCATGCGCATGAGCTTCTGCCGGCGCAGCCCTCAGGCCGCGCGTGCCGACCTGATGCGCATCTGCGCCGAGATCCGCGAAGAGCTCGAGCCCGAGGAGCAGACGCTGGCCACGGCCCGCGCGGTCGCGGCCGGCGAGGCCGAGGCCGCGCCGCATCCGGCGCGCCGCATCGCGGGCGCGGTGTATGTGAGCTGTTCGGGGCGCGGCGGCGCGCATTTCGGTGCGCCAGGCGCGGAGATGCAGATCGTGCGGCATGCGCTGGGCGATGTGCCGCTGACCGGCTTCTTCGCCGCCGGCGAGATCGCCCGGCACCACGTGTACGGCTACACCGGCGTGTTGACGGTGTTCGTCGCCGACTGAGCCCGCCCGGGGCTCAGCCCTTGGCGAAGGCGAATTCGACCTCGGGCAAAAGCCCGCTCACGATGCGTGCGATCGACTTGCCCGCGCCGCAGGTGTTGACCCAGCCCTGCGCGCCAGGGGCCGTGTTGAGAAACAGGTTGCGCAGCGGCGTGCGGCCGATCAGCGGCATGCCGCTGGCGCTGCGCGCGTGCAGCGTGCTGGAGAACTCGGCGCGCGAAGGGTCGACCACGCCCGGCAGCAGGGTCTCGACCCGCGCCAGCATGCGCGCGAAGTGCGCCGAGTCGGGGAGATCCTGCGCGTCGGTGGCGAGGCGAACCATGCAGCACACGCGCAGCCGTTCGCCCTCCGGGGTCTCGATGCGCCGGATGCGCAGGCGGCCTTGCCGGTCGTTGAGCATTACCTGCGGCGCCCGTGCCATGTCCTGGATCGGCACCACCATGACGTACTCGCGCATCCGCCGCAGCGGCATGGCGATGCCCAGCGCCCGCGCGTGGGGGACGCTGCCCGTGCCCAGCGCCAGCACGTACGCATCGGCGCGCAGCCTGCTGTGCTCGCCGTCGGCATTGGCCAGTTCCACCTGATCGATGCGGCCCTCGTGCGCATGCAGCTTGATCACCGAGTGGTTCATCAGGAAGCGCACGCCGGCGGCGCGGCACATGAAGGCGAGGCTGGCCGCGAACGCCGCCGGGTCGCGCGAGATGTCTTCGTGGGTGTACGCAGCGCCGGCGAGCTGGCCGTGCAGATGATCGAGCGAGGGTTCGATGCCGATGGCCTGATCGGGCGACAGCAGCTGCAGCGAGCAGCCCAGCGCCTGCAGCCGGCCCACGTTGTGCGTGAGAGCCTCGAAGGCCTTGGCATCGGTGTAGACGCGCATCCATCCGGCGCTGCGCAGGTCCTGCGACACGCCGGCTTCCTTGCGCAGCTCGTGCACCGTCTGCCGGCTGTAGGTGGCGAGGCGCACCATGTGCTCCAGGCGCGCGGCCGGCCGGTGGCGCACACCGGTCAGGTAGCCGGACACGCGGCGCAGACGGCGGCGCAGGCCGTCGATTGCCGTGCCGCACAGGCTGCGCGCGGGCGGCGGCGCCGGCGGCGCGCGCAGGGGGGCGCTGGCCATGCCGCGGGCCTTGGCGGCAGGTGCCGCATGACGGTCGATCACCGTGACCTCATGGCCGAGCTGCTGGAGGTAATAAGCCGAGGCGACGCCGAGAAGACCGCCGCCTAGAACGATCACGCGCATGGTCCGATTCCTTGTGGGAAGGCACAAACGGCGGACCGCCGCACTTCGCAGTGCGGGCCAGGTCCGGGGTTCAGGTTGCCGCTCCCTCTGTCCTGGGTACCTGAGAGATTCGCCCGCTGCGCCTTGCAACGGGTTTGCTCCTTCGGTGCATCGCGCGGGGCGATGGCTCTTCAGACGGCGAATCGAAATGAGGCAGTCGTCGAACCGGCTGGGCGGTTCACCTCGGCGTTCATGGGAGTTTGCGCGTGCGGTGGGGCCGGAGACCCTCTTTTCTGCAGAAATAGGAGTTTACCCGTCTTGACAAAATAAATAAATCTGCATTCGATATAGGTCGAATATGAATCGAAACATGCGGCATCGGCGCCACATGCCGATTTTCAATTGCGGCGCAGGCGGGTGAAGGCCTCGAATTCCCAGTTGCGCATGCCCAGCAGCAAGGTGTAGCCCTCCCGGTCGTCGGGCGAAAGCTTCTGATCGGTCTGGTGCTGCTGGGCGAAATCCTGCGCCACGCGTTGCAGCCGTTCGAGGAAGGACGGCGCCAGCGCCCGGCTGATCGAGCCATGCACCAGCAGCAGTCCCTCTGCCGGCCCGTCGAAGCCGCCGCTGTAGTAGTCGAGCACGACGTTGTCCCGGAAGAAGTTCATCACCGGCCCGTGCGGGCGCCAGCGGAAGGTCTTGGCCAGCTTGAGCCGGTAACGGTTGAGCGGCCGCAGCTCGATGATGCCGATGCGGTCGAGCTGGGCGAAGCAGGTGATGCATTCGGCCTCGCTCAGGCGGTAGGCGCCGACGATCTGCTCCAGCGTCCACTGGCTCAGCACGCTGATGGCGACCAGGATCAGCTTCTTGTCCCGCACCACCGCCTTTTCCTGTTCGAGCGTGAGTTCGCGCAGCAGCGGCTGGGCGTCGGCCACACGCCGCGCGAGCTCGGCAAAATCCATCTTGAGGGCGCGGCAGATCGCATCGACCCGGCTCAGCGGCATGTCGGACTTGGCCAGCATGCGCTTCACGCTGGACTCCGCCATGCCCAGCGACCGGGCCAGATCGGCATAGGTCATGCGGGCGTTCTTCAGTTCGTTCTTCAGGGCCTGAACCAGATCGACAGTGGTGCTCATGGGTGAGAGGGTATTACAGGACGATACCGAATGGGCTCGATCGATGAACCGTATCGATTTTCGATGCCAGGAAAACACCGCAGACGCCTAGATTCGAGCCATGAACCGATCTTTTCGCCGCTTCTTCCCCGCGCTCGACGGCCGCGAACGTGCGCTGCTGGCCGTGCTGCTGCTGGGCGTGCTCGTGGCCGCTCTCGGGCCGGCGCTGCCGGACCCGATGGCGGGCGCCGGCTTTGCCGACGGCCGCCACTGGCTGGGCCTGCCCCATGCGATGGACGTGCTGAGCAACCTGCCGTTCGCGCTGCTGGGTCTCTGGGGCCTGGTCCGGCTGCACCGCCTCCAGGCCTCGCCGGCTGGCGAGGCCGGCCCGCGGCGTTGTGCGCAACTCTTCTTCGCGGGCCTGGTCTTCACCGCCGCCGGCTCGGCCTTCTATCACCTGCATCCCGATGCCTTGCGGCTCACGGCCGACCGCCTCGGCATGGCCGTCGCGTTTGCCGGCATGGTCGGGCTGGCGGTCGGCGAGCGCGTCGGCCGGCGTGCCGGTTGGCCGGCGGCCTGCGCCATGCTCGTGGCCGGCGGGTGGGCGCTGGCGGTCTGCCACCTGCGCGGCGACGTGCTGCCCTGGGCCGTGCTGCAGTTCGGCGGCATGTTGCTGGTGCTCGGCCTGGCGCTGCTGCGGCCGGTGCCGGGCGCGCTCGGCCTCCGGCTCGGGCTGGTCATCTGCTGCTACGGGTTGGCCAAATTGCTGGAGCTCGGCGACGAGGTGATCTACCAGGCCACCGGCCAATGGGTGTCGGGCCACAGCCTCAAGCACCTCGCGGCGGCCTGCGCCGCATGGCCGGCCTTGCAGATGCTTCATGCATGGCGGCAGGCCCCTGCGGCACAATCCACGCGCAGCCGCCCTGACGGCCTGAGGAGCCCGACAGGGACATTCGAATGACAGCACCCGCCATGGCATCCGACGCCCACGCCAACCAGTTCGCCCTGCTCAAGCAGCGGCGCTTCGCACCCTTCTTCTGGACGCAGTTCGCGGGCGCGGCCAACGACAACCTGTTCAAGTTCGCCTTCACCGTGATGGTGACCTACCAGCTGCAACTGAGCTGGATGCCGCCGGCCATGGCGGGCCTTGTGATCGGCGCGCTGTTCATCCTGCCCTTCCTGCTGTTCTCGGCCACGGCCGGCCAGCTCACCGACAAGTACGACAAGACGAAGATCATCCGCTTCGTGAAGAACCTCGAGATCGCGATCATGGTGATTGCGGCCTGGGGCTTCTTCCGCGCCGATGCGGTGCTGCTGCTGGCCTGCGTGTTTCTCATGGGGCTGCACTCCACGCTCTTCGGCCCGGTCAAGTTCGCCTACCTGCCGCAGGTGCTGGCGGCGCGCGAGCTCACTGGCGGCAACGGCATGGTCGAGATGGGCACCTTCGTGGCCATCCTGCTGGGCCAGGTGGCGGGCGGCCTGCTGGTGGCGCTGCCCCAGATCGGCCACACGAGCGTGGCCGTGGCCTGCGTGCTGCTGGCGCTGGTCGGCCGCGGCGTCGCACAGGCGATCCCGACGGCGCCGGCCACCGACCCGCAGCTGGTCGTCAACTGGAACCCCTTCAGCGAAACCTGGCGCAACCTGAAGCTGGCGCGCGGCAACATCGTGGTGTTCCGCTCGCTGCTGGGCATCTCGTGGATGTGGTTCTTCGGCGCGGTCTTCCTGAGCCAGTTCCCCAGCTTCGCCAAGGAGGTGCTGCACGGCAACGAGCAGGTCGCCTCGCTGCTGCTGGTGGTGTTCTCGGTCGGCATCGGCATCGGCTCGCTGCTGTGCGAGACGTTGAGCCGGCGCCAGGTCGAGATCGGCCTGGTGCCGCTGGGCGCGATCGGCATGAGCGTGTTCGCGATCGACCTGTACTTCGCCTCGCGCGGCCTGCCGGCCGGCCCCGAGATGGGCCTGGGCGCCTTCCTCGCGCAGTCCGCGCACTGGCGCGTGATGGCCGACCTCGGGCTCTTGTCGCTGTTCGCCGGGCTCTACAGCGTGCCGATGTATGCGCTGATCCAGCTGCGCAGCCAGCCCACGCACCGGGCTCGCATCATCGCGGCCAACAACATCCTCAATGCCTTGTTCATGATCGCCAGTTCGGTGATCGCCGGTGCGTTGCTCGGGGCCGGCTTCACCATCCCGCAGATCTTCCTGTTCACCGGCATCGCCAATGCGCTGGTGGCCTTCTACATCTTCATGCTGGTGCCCGAGTACCTGCTGCGCTTCGTGGCCTGGGTGCTGTCGCGCTTCATCTACCGCTTCGATCTCCGGGGCGAGGAGCACATCCCGGCCGAGGGAGCCGCCGTGCTGGTGTGCAACCACGTGAGCTTCATCGACGCGGTGCTGCTGATGGCGGCGAGCCCGCGGCCGATCCGTTTCATCATGGACCACCGGATCTTCCGCGTGCCGGTGCTGGGCTGGCTGTTCCGGCTGGCCAAGGCGATTCCGATCGCGTCGCAGAAGGACGATCCGGCCGCCTACGAGCGCGCGTTCGCACAGGCCGTCGAGGTGCTGCGCGAAGGCGACCTGCTGGCCATCTTCCCCGAGGGCGCGATCACCAGCGACGGCACGTTGCAGCCCTTCAAGGGCGGCATCATGAAGATCCTCGCCGGGGCGCGCGCCGCGGGCGTCGAGCCGCCGGTGATCCCGATGGCGCTGACCAACCTCTGGGGCTCCTTCTTCAGCCGCGTCGAAGTGCGCGAGGGCAAGAACGTGGCGATGGTGCAGCCCTTCCGGCGCGGCCTGTTCAGCCGGGTCGGCCTGCACGTGGGCACGGTGGTGGCCGCGCGGGAGACGACGCCCGAACTGCTTCAGTCGCGCGTGAGCGGGCTGCTTTCGGCTTGATGGCGGGCTTGCTCGACACCGTTCCCGCGGACGCCTGGCGCGCCTTCACCTGGCTGGGCGACAGCGCGCTGATGCTGCCGCTGTCCCTGCTGCTCGCGCTGGGGCTGTGGGTCTCACGCGACGGACGCCGGGCCGCTTTCGCATGGTGCCTGGCCTTCGGCGCGGGCGGCGGCCTGATCCTGCTGAGCAAGCTGGCCTTCATGGGCTGGGGCATCGGCAGTGCACGCTGGGACTTCACCGGCTTCAGCGGCCACACGGCGATCGGCACCAGCGTGTGGTCGGTGCTGCTGTGGCTGGCCAGCGCACGCGGCTCGCCACGCACCCGCGCCCTCGCGGTGGGCGCCGGCTGGTGCCTGGGTGCGGCCATCGGCATGTCGCGGCTGGCCCTGCATGCGCACTCGGTGTCCGAGGTGGTGGCCGGCCTGTTGCTGGGCATGGCGGTCAGCCTCTGCTTTCTCTGGCTGGCACGTCGCCGCGCGCCGCCGCGTCTGCCCTGGGTCGCCTGGCTGGGCGGGCTGCTGCTGCCCTTGCTGTTCCTGTCGCCGGGCCGGCCCGCGGCGACACAGGGGGTGCTCGAAGCCATGGCCATTCGGCTGGCAGGCATCGAGCGACCCTTCACGCGCAGCGATCTCCAGGCGCTCTGAGTCTGCGAAATCCCGCAAAAAGTATCGAATTCCGGTACTTATAGCCTCCTGACGTGGAACCGGTGCATCGATCTGCGCCTGGACGGGGAACGCTCGCCCATCATTCGCGCTCTTTCTCGGGGCTTCCTCTTCTTTCCTCCTTTCCTTCGAAAGTCATTCATGAACAAACAACGGGTCCTGGCCTGGATGAGCGCTGGTGCGATCGCCGTATCGCTTCTCTCTCCCTTGTCGGTGCACGCGCAAAGCGAAACTTCGGCTGCGCTGTCCCTGATGCCCGTGGCCTCCGTGGTGGGGGCCGCATCGGCCGCCGGTGGCGCGGTCGGCGCTTCGGTCGCACTGCCCGCCGCGCTGTCGGTCGGCGGCTCGGTGCTGACCGTGGTCGCGGTCGAAGCCTCGGTCGACGGCATCACCTACGTGCTGGCGCGAGCCTCCGACGGCGCACGCGCGAGCATCCGGGTGGCGGGCCGGGCCGTGGGGGGCGCTTCGGCGGTGGTCGGCACGGCGGTGACGGTCGGCGTGATCGCCTCGGGCGTGGTGCTCTCGGCCGCGGGCGAAGTGCTGGCCTTCGTGCCCAACGCCATCGGCCGCGCGCTGCTGCACAACGAAAGGCTGGTGTGAATTCGCAGATGCGCGATCTCTACAGGCCCGACGGAGAAGCCCGGGTGCCGCGCTGGCAGCGCAAGCTGCGGATGGCGCTGCGCATCCTGGCGCTGGCACTGGCGGTGTGTCTTGCGGGGGCCTTCCTTTTTCCCATGCGGGCGCATGCGGGCCGTTCCTGCGAACAGGCCCGACCGACGCCGGACAACGTGGCCAAGGGCATGCAGCTGGCCGAGCGCACCTCGCAGGCGCTCGATGCCAGCGGTGCGCGCGTCGTGCTGCTGGCGCGTGCCGGCCAGGACCTGACGCGCTACGGCCTGCAGTGGTCGCACCTCGGCCTGGCCTACAAGACCGAGGCCGGGCCGTGGCGCGTGGCGCACAAACTCAACCAGTGCGGCACCGCGGTCGCCGGCGTGTACCGCCAGGGCCTGGGCGAATTCTTCCTCGACGACCCCTGGCGCTACCAGGCCGCCTGGTCGGTGCCGACGCCGGCGGTGCAGTCGCAATTGCTGGCGCTGCTGGAAGCGCGGACCGACAGCCTCGTGCGGCTGCACACGCCGGCCTACAGCATCGTGAGCTATGCCTGGGCGCAGAAGTACCAGCAGTCCAACCAGTGGGCGCTGGAGACGCTGGCCGCCGCGATGGAGCCCGGCACCATCCGCACCCGCGCGCAGGCCCAGGCCTGGTTGCAGTTCAAGGGCTACGAGCCGGGCGTGCTGGCGCTCGGGCCGCTCACGCGGCTGGGGGGGCGGGTCAGCAAGGCCAACGTGGCCTTCGACGACCATCCCAACGACAAGCGTTTCTCGGACCGCATCGAGACCATCACGGCCGATTCGGTGTTCGCCTGGCTGCAGCGCAGCGGGCTCGGCGCGGCACCGGTCACACTGGCGCTCTGAAACGGGGTCACACCTCCTGAAGGAAAAGAAAAATGAGCAAATCGCTGCGTCTCTCGGAGAAATGGTTTCGTCGCGGCCTGTGGGTCGTGGCGCTGGTGTTCGCCGGTTTTCTGATCGGGCTTGGCGGCACGCTGGTGAGCGACCTGCCCCGGGTCGAACGCACGCTGCAGACGGACGACTTCATCGATCGCGTCGCGGCCGATCCGCTGCGCGACGGCGTGCGCGAGGCCGAGCGCATCGAGCAGCAGGCCGCCAACGCGCTGGAGCAGGCCGAGCTCAAGCGCAGCGCCGCCGCGCAGAGCAGCCGCAGCGCGCGCGAGACCTTCGACAACTGGATCGCCACGCGCCGTGCCACCGCGCAGCCCGACCAGGACGCCGAGCTCATCGCGCGCACCCGTGCGCTCGATGTGCTCAAGGCCAGGGAGGACGCGGCGCAGCAGAAGGTCGAGGCGCAGCAACAGGTGGCGCTCGATGCACGCCAGGCCCAGGAAGCCGCGCAGCGCAAGCTGGCGGTGCTCGAGAGCGACGCCGAGCAGCGAATGATGGCCGAGTACCGCCGCGTCGAGCTGCGCGTGTTCGGCTACCGGCTCGCGCTGACCCTGCCGCTGTTGCTGGTCGCAGGCTGGCTCTTCGTCAAGAAGCGCAAGAGCACCTACTGGCCCTTCGTCTGGGGCTTCATCTTCTTCGCGTTGTTCGCCTTCTTCGTCGAGCTGGTGCCCTATCTGCCCAGCTACGGCGGCTACGTGCGCTACATCGTGGGCATCGTGATCACGGTGGGGGTCGGGCGCTATGCAATCGTCGGGCTCAACCGCTACCTCGCGCGCCAGAAGCTGGCCGAGGCCCAGCCCGACATCGTGCGCCGCGAAGAGCTGAGCTACGACACCGCGCTGACCCGGCTGGCCAAGAGCGTCTGCCCGGGCTGCGAGCGGCCGGTCGACCTGAAGAGCGCCGAGATCGACTTCTGCCCGCACTGCGGCATCGGCCTGTTCGACCATTGCGGCACCTGCGATGCGCGCAAGAGCGCGTTCTCGAAGTTCTGCCATGCCTGCGGGACTTCCGCACATCCCACCGCGCGATCGCAAGGGGCACCGTTGGCCGGTGCGGCGCCTGCGTGATAGAAGCTGGGGCGGCGCCTTGCGCGCGCGTCCACCCGCAAGTTCAACCACCACCCACAAGGAATCTCCATGAGCATTTTCGGCAGCATCCTCTCCAAGATCTTCCCGTCGGCCCAGGCCGCTCCCGCGCCGGCCCCCGCGCCCGCACCGGCCGCGGCCGGCGCACCCGCGGTCGCGGCGCCGCCACCGGCGATCCCGCTGGGCGACGTGGCCGCCGTGCTCGATGCGATGCCCGGCGCCGCCAGCCTCAACTGGCGCACCTCGATCGTCGACCTCATGAAGCTGCTCGGCCTCGACAGCAGCCTGGCCGCACGCAAGGAGCTGGCCGCCGAACTGAGCTACGGGGAGGACACCAGCGACAGCGCCAAGATGAACGTCTGGCTGCATCGCCAGGTGATGACCAAGCTGGCGGCCAACGGCGGCACGGTGCCTGCCGAGTTGCGCGACTGATCGCTTCGGCCTCGCGCCGGCGCGAGGCCTGCGTCAAGCGATGAACCGCGTGGGCGCGCTCAGACGCCGCGCGCGCGCTCGGCCTTGAACCGTGCGCGAAATTCCGTGAACGCGCCTGCGTCGAGCGCCGCACGAATCTCGGTCATCAGGTTCAGGTAGTAATGCAGATTGTGGATGGTGCACAGCATCGGCCCGAGCATTTCGCCGCAGCGGTCCAGGTGGTGCAGATAGGCGCGGCTGAAGCCTTCGCGCCCGCCGTCGTTCCACGACACGCCCGAGGTGCCTGCACAGGCATGACAGGTGCAGCTCGGGTCGACCGGCTGCGGGTCGCTCTTGTGGCGCGCGTTGCGCATCTTCAGATCGCCGAAGCGCGTGAACATGGTGCCGTTGCGCGCATTGCGCGTGGGCATCACGCAGTCGAACATGTCGACGCCGTCGACCACGCCCTGCACCAGGTCCTCGGGCGTGCCCACGCCCATCAGGTAGCGCGGCTTGTGGGCCGGCAGCCGGTGCGGCGTATGGCCCATGATGTGCAGCATCTCGGCCTTGGGCTCGCCCACGCTCACGCCGCCGATGGCGTAGCCCGGAAAGTCCATGTCGACCAATGCGGCCAGCGACTCCTCGCGAAGGTTCTCGAACATGCCGCCCTGCACGATGCCGAACAGCGCGTTGGGATTTTCCAGCCGCGCGAATTCGGTCTGGCAGCGTTTCGCCCAGCGCAGGCTCAGTTCCATCGAGGTGCGCGCCTCGGCCTCGGTCGTGATGTGGCCGTTGGTGTCGTAGGGCGTGCACTCGTCGAACTGCATCACGATGTCGCTGTTCAGCACGGTCTGGATCTGCATCGAGACCTCGGGGGTGAGGAACAGCTTGTCGCCGTTGACGGGCGAAGCGAACTTCACGCCTTCCTCGCTGATCTTGCGCATCGCGCCCAGCGACCAGACCTGGAAGCCGCCCGAGTCGGTGAGGATGGGCTTGTCCCATTTCTCGAACTGGTGCAGCCCGCCGAAGCTGGCCATCACGTCGAGGCCGGGGCGCATCCACAGGTGGAAGGTGTTGCCCAGGATGATCTGTGCGCCCATCTCCTCGAGGCTGCGCGGCATCACGCCCTTGACGGTGCCGTAGGTGCCCACAGGCATGAAGATCGGTGTCTGCACCTTGCCGTGGTTGAGCGTGAGCGTGCCGCGGCGTGCGTGGCTGTCGGGGTCGGTGGTAAGGAGGTCGAAGTTCAGCATGGTCGTCTTCAGTTTTGGGGTCGCGCCAGCAGCATCGCGTCGCCATAGCTGAAGAAGCGGTAGCGGTTTTCGATGGCGTGCGCATAGAGCGCCATCACGCGTTCGTAGCCGGCCAGCGCGCTCACCAGCATCATCAGCGTGCTCTTGGGCAGGTGGAAGTTGGTCAGCAGCAGGTCCACGTGTTCGAAGGCGAAGCCGGGCGTGATGAAGATGCGGGTGTCACCGGACGCTTCACCGCTCTTGGCCCACGATTCGAGCGTGCGCACGGTGGTCGTGCCGACCGCGACCACGCGGCCGCCGCGCGCCTTGCATTCGGCGATGGCGCGTTGCGTGGCTTCGGGCACGTCGTAGCGCTCGGCGTGCATCGTGTGCTCTGAAATGTTCTCGGTCTTCACCGGCTGGAAGGTGCCGGCGCCCACGTGCAATGTGACGTTGGCGCGCTGCACGCCGCGCGCTTCGAGCTCGGCCAGCAGGCCTTCGTCGAAATGCAATGCGGCGGTCGGTGCGGCCACCGCGCCGGGCACGCGCGCGAACACGGTCTGGTAGCGGCGCTCGTCGTCGGCCGAATCGGTGTGCGTGATGTAGGGCGGCAACGGCACGTGGCCGCAGCGCTGCATCAGTGCATACGGGTCTTCGCCGGCATCGCTCTCGAAGGCGAAGCGGAACAGCGCGCCGTCTTCCTCGGGCCAGCGGCCCAGCAGCGTGGCGCGGAAGCCGCCGACCATCTCCAGGGTGGTGCCCACCGGCGGCTTCTTGCTGACCTTCATGTGCGCGACCACCTCCTGGCCCTGCAGCACGCGCTCGACCAGCAGTTCGAGCTTGCCGCCGGTCGGCTTCTCGCCGAACAGGCGCGCCTTGACGACGCGGGTGTCGTTGAACACCAGCAGGTCGCCGCTACGCAGCAGGCCGGGCAGGTCGCGGAAGATGCGGTCGGCCGGTGCATCGGTCGTGCCGTCGAGCAGACGGGACGAGGTGCGTTCGGTGGCCGGGTGTTGCGCCACCAGTTCGGGTGGCAGGTCGAAATCGAAATCGGAGAGCGTGAAGGCGCGCATGGTGCTTGAGGGCCGGACGGGCCCGTGCCAAGGAGGCGTGGGGAAAGGGAAGAGAAAACCGGAAGCGGGCGGGATTGTCCCATGGCCGGAAAACGGGGCAGCGACACGGGGGTATCGGGGCCGTGTGGCCGAGGCAGAATCGACGCATGCCTGATTCACTTGCCGTGCGCACTTCACCCCAGCCCGGCCCCTCCGAAGGCGAACTCTTCAAGAAGATCCTCGGGAGCAAGTGGCAGGGCCTGCACCCCGACATCCGCCGGCGCTTCGACAGGAACCCGTCGCCGGGCAAGGCGCTGCATTACCGGGGCGCACTCAGCGAGCTGCACTGCTCGCGCTTCGGCAAGCTGCTGGGCTACCTGACGCAGCCGCTGATCCAGGGCGCGCTGATCCCCTACAGCGACAGCAACTTCCCGGTCGAGATCCAGGTCTACGCCAAGGCCGACGACCCGGCCATCTACAAGCAGCGCATCTACCGCCTGCACGGCCGCAAGCCCATCCAGTTCACCAGCTTCATGCGCGAGAGCACGCGCGGTGAGGTGCTGGAGTACGTGGGCATGGGGTTGGGCATGAAGCTGGTGCTGAGCGTGGAAGACAACGGCAGCCTGCATTTCCAGAGCGACGGGTATTTCTGGGACGTGTTCGGCTGGCGCATTCCGCTGCCCGGCATCTTCACGCCCGGCAAGACCTTTCTCTGGCATCACAACGAGACGCCGGAGCGTTTCAACATCCGCATCGAGATCCGGCACTGGCTGATGGGCACCACCTTCACGCAGGTCGGCGTGTTCGAGGAAGTGGCCGAACCCAAGGCGGTGGCTGTATGACGGTCGACACCCACCTGCTGGCGCTGCAGCTCATGGCGGCCCAGGGGCTGATGGGCGCGTTCGACACGCTCTATCACCACGAAGGCACCGAGGCGCTGGCCCAGCGCAACAGCGCGCGGCGCGAGTTGTCCATCCATGCGCTGCGCTCGTCGATCTACTGCGCGATGTTCATCGGGCTGTCCTCGTGGGCCTGGGTGCTGCTCGCGGTGTTCGGCGTCGAGATCGTGCTCACGCTGTGGGACTTCGTGGTGGAAGACGGCAGCCGCCTGCTGCCGCCCACCGAGCGCGTCACGCACACGGTGCTGGCGATCAATGCTGGCGCGTTCGTCGCGCTGCTGGCGATGAACGCGATGGACTGGGCGGCGCAGCCGACGGCGCTGGTGTGGCAGCCGCACGGCTGGCTCGGCGCCTTCCTTGCACTGTGCGGCGTGGGCGTAGGCCTCTCGGGGTTGCGCGACGGTCTGGCGGCGCGTGCACTGTTTCGCCGCACGGCGCAGGAAGCGCAGCGCGCGGTCGATGCACCCGTGCGTTTCGGCAGCAAACCGCAGCGCGTGCTGGTGACCGGCGGCACCGGCTTCATCGGCCAGATCCTGGTGCGGCACCTGGTGGCCGATGGCCACGCGGTGACGGTCTGGACGCGCGATGCGCGTTCGGCCGCCTGGGGCTTCGGCGGCGCGGTGCGCTGCGTGCAGGCGCTCGAGCAGATCCCGGCGACGGACGACGTCGACGTGGTCGTCAACCTGGCCGGCGCGCGCATCCTCGGCCAGCGCTGGAGCGAACGGCGCCAGCGCCAGTTGATGCAGAGTCGCGCGGGCCTGACCAACACGCTGGTCGCGTGGATCGCCACCCGACCGCGCAAGCCCTGGCTGCTGCTGTCGGGCTCGGCCATCGGCTACTACGGCGTGCAGCCGCAGGGCGACACCACCGAGCTGGCCGAAGACGCGCCGCCACAGGGCATCTTCATGTCGACGCTGTGCCAGGGCTGGGAGCAGGCGGCGCGGGGTGCGGTGGCACACGGCGTGCACGTGGCCTGCATGCGCTTCGGCTTCGTGCTGGGCCACCAGGGCTCGCTGCCGCAACTGCTGCTGCCCGTGGCGCTCGGCATGGGCGGGCGCCTGGGCAGCGGGCGGCAGTGGCTGTCGTGGGTGCACGTGCATGACGTGATCCGCGCCATGGCCCATGTATGGACGCTGACCGAACAGGTCGGCGGCGAGGCGGCCGCGCAGGCCTTCAACTTCACCGCGCCCGGCGCGCTCACGCAGGAAGAATTCACCCGCACGGCGGCCAGCGTGATGCACCGCCCCTGCTGGATGCCGACGCCCGCCGCGCCGGTCAGGCTGCTGCTGGGCGAACAGGCCGACCTGCTGCTCGAAGGGCAGCGCGTGGTGCCCGCGCGCCTGCTGCAGACCGGCTTCCGCTTCGCGTTCCCCGATGCGCGCAGCGCCTTGACGGACCTTTGCCGCCCGCGCTAGAAGCCCCTCCGTGCCCGCCAAGAAAGCCCCGTCCCCCGCCGCCGCTGCAAGCCCTGCCGCGCCTGCGCCCGCAGGTCCGCCCGGCACCGGCCTGAGCCTGGTGCAGCGCGCCCTGCGCAAGCTGGGTCTGGTGCGCGACATCGACTTCGCGCTGTACCTGCCGATGCGCTACGAGGACGAGACGCGCATCGTGCGCATCGTCGATCTGCGCGAGGGCGACCTGGGCCAGTTCGAGGCCGTGGTGACCGAAAGCGAGGTGAGCTACCGCCCGCGCCGCCAGCTGGTCGTGACCGTCGACGACGGCAGCGACACCTGCCAGCTGCGCTTCTTCAATTTCTATCCGTCGCAGCAGAAGCAGCTCGCGGTCGGCGTCAAGGTGCGCGTGCGCGGCGAGATGCGCGGCGGCTTCGTGGGACGGCAGATGCTGCACCCCACGATCAAGGCCGCGGGCACCGCGCTGCCCAGCGCGCTCACGCCGGTCTACCCGACCGTGGCCGGCCTCGCGCAGCCGGTGCTGCGGCGCGAGGTGCGCTCGGGCCTCTCGCGCGCGGTGCTCGACGAGACCATCCCGGTGCAGATCGGCCTGCGCGGCGCCTGGGACCTGCGCGCCTCGCTGAGCTTCCTCCACTACCCGACGCCCGATGTGTCGATGGCCGCGCTCGAGGACCGCAGCCACCCGGCCTGGCAGCGCATCAAGGCCGAGGAGCTGCTGGCGCAGCAGCTGTCGCAGTTGCAGGCGCGGCTGGAGCGTGCGGCCCAACGCGCGCCGAGGCTGCCTTCTTCACCCGAGCCATTGGCAAGCTCGCTGCACGCGCAACTGCTTGCGGTGCTGCCCTTCGGCCTGACCGGCGCGCAGCGGCGCGTGGGGGAGGAGATCACGCACGACCTCGGCCGCGAGATCCCGATGCACCGTCTGCTGCAGGGCGACGTGGGCTCGGGCAAGACGGTGGTGGCCGCGCTCGCGGCGGCGCGTGCCATCGATGCGGGCTTCCAGTGCGCGCTGATGGCGCCGACCGAGATTCTCGCGGCGCAGCACTTCGGCAAGCTGGTCGGCTGGCTCGACCCGCTGCTGGCCGCGCGCGGCCTGCGCGTGGCCTGGCTCACGGGCAGCCAGAAGAAAAAGGAACGCGAGCAGATGTCGGCCGCGGTCGAGAGCGGAGACGCGGCACTGGTCATCGGCACGCATGCCGTGATCTCGGAGAAGGTGCGCTTCAAGAACCTCGCGCTGGCGCTGATTGACGAGCAGCACCGCTTCGGCGTGGCGCAACGCTTGGCCTTGCGCGGCAAGGCCGTGGGCGACCTCGAGCCGCATCTGCTGATGATGAGCGCCACGCCCATCCCGCGCACGCTGGCGATGAGCTACTACGCCGACCTCGACGTGTCCACGCTCGACGAGCTGCCGCCGGGCCGCACGCCCATCGTCACCAAGCTGGTGGCCGAGCACCGGCGCGACGAGGTGATCGACCGCATCCAGTCGCAGATTTCGCAGGGCCGGCAGGTCTACTGGGTCTGTCCGCTGATCGAGGAGAGCGAGGCGGTCGACCTGCGCAACGCCACCGAGACGCGCGACGAACTGGCCGGCACGCTGGGCGATGCCGTGCACGTCGGCCTGCTGCATTCGCGCATGCCCACGGCCGAGAAGCAGGCGGTGATGGCGGCCTTCACCGCGAACGAAATCCAGGTGCTGGTGAGCACCACGGTGATCGAGGTGGGGGTCGACGTGCCCAACGCCTCGCTGATGGTGATCGAGCATGCCGAGCGCTTCGGCCTGTCGCAGCTGCACCAGTTGCGCGGGCGTGTGGGACGCGGTGCCGCGGCCTCGGCCTGCGTGCTGCTCTACGCGCCCGGCGACAGCGGCCGCGTGGGCGAGACCGCGCGGGCCCGGCTCAAGGCCATGGCCGAGACCGGCGACGGCTTCGAGATCGCGCGGCGCGACCTCGAGATCCGCGGGCCCGGCGAATTCCTCGGGGCACGGCAGTCGGGTGCGCCGCTGCTGCGCTTCGCCGACCTCACGACCGACGTGCTGCTGCTCGACTGGGCACGCGAGCTCGCGCCGGTCATGCTGGAGAAGCACCCTGAACTGGCGCAGCGCCACATCGACCGCTGGCTCGGCACCAAGGCCGAGTACCTCAAGGCTTGAGCGCGAGAGGCGATGCGGATGGCGAAGCTGGCGGGCGGAACCGCAGGCAGCGGGGCTGGCGTGACCGTCGGGCTGCTTCGGGTCCGCGCCGAGGGCCGTCGGCCGACTGCCGCCAACCCCGGCACCGACCGGGTCGGGCCGCTTGCGCATAATTGACGCAAGCTATGACTCTCACCGAACTCAAATACATCGTCGCAGTGGCCCGCGAGCGGCACTTCGGCAAGGCGGCAGAGGCCTGCTACGTGTCCCAGCCGACGCTGTCGGTGGCGATCAAGAAACTCGAGGACGAACTCGAGGTGAAGCTGTTCGAGCGCAGCGCGGGCGAGGTCACGGTCACGCCGCTGGGCGAGCAGATCGTGCAGCAGGCGCAGAGCGTGCTCGACCAGGCCGCCAGCATCAAGGAGATCGCCAAGCGCGGCAAGGACCCGCTGGCGGGCGCGCTGAACCTCGGCATCATCTACACCATCGGCCCCTACCTGCTGCCCGACCTGGTGCGCCAGAACATCGCGCGCACACCGCAGATGCCGCTGATGCTGCAGGAGAACTTCACCGTCAAGCTGCTGGAGATGCTGCGCGCGGGCGAGATCGACTGCGCCATCATGGCCGAGCCCTTTCCCGACACCGGCCTGGCCATCGCGGCGCTGTACGACGAGCCCTTCGTCGCGGTGCTGCCGGCCAACCACCCGCTGGCGGCCAACGAATCGATCAGCTCGGACGAACTCAAGAACGAGACCATGCTGCTGCTGGGCGCGGGCCACTGCTTCCGCGACCACGTGCTCGAGGTCTGCCCCGAGTTCGCGCGCTTCTCGAGCAACGCCGAAGGCATCCGCAAGAGCTTCGAGGGCTCGTCGCTCGAGACCATCAAGCACATGGTGGCTTCGGGCATGGGCGTCACGCTGGTGCCGCGGCTGTCGGTGCCGGCCGATGCGCTCAAGCCCAAGGCCAAGGGCCGCAAGGAGCTCGAGCAGATCGTGCGCTACCTGCCGGTGCGCGACGGCGAAGGGCGCGAGCCGCCGACACGCCGTGTGGTGCTGGCCTGGCGGCGCAGCTTCACCCGCTACGAGGCGATCGCGGCGCTGCGCAACGCGATCTATGCGTGCGAGCTGCCGGGTGTGAAGCGGCTCTCGTGAGCCCTCGGCACCGCGGCCAATGGCTGCGATAGAGTCTCGCTGTTGCGACAGGGCCGGCCGGCCTCTACAGTCGTCCCGTCGTACGAACACCATCCACCGTCAACGAGGAATCGCCATGGCCAAAGCACCGAGCAACAACAAGTCCCCGAAGAAAGCCAAGCCCCTGGTCGCAAGCGCGCCGGCGGCCGGCGCCGGCAAGGTGCCGACCAAGGGCGACACGCGGGTCGCGCAGGAGTCGGGCAGCCGCAATGCGCCGATCATCAACATCGGCATCGAGCGCCAGGACCGTGCGGCCATCGCCGAAGGCCTGAGCCGCGTGCTGGCCGATACCTACACGCTCTACCTCACGACCCACAACTTCCACTGGAACGTGACCGGCCCGCACTTCAACTCGCTGCACGCGATGTTCATGGGGCAGTACACCGAGCTCTGGAACTCGACCGACGTGATCGCCGAGCGCATCCGCGCGCTGGGCCATTACGCGCCGGGCTCGTACGCCGAGTTCAGCAAGATCGCCACCGTGCCCGACGTGCCGCAGACGCCGCCCAAGGCGATGGAGATGGTGCGCATCCTGGTCAAGGGCCACGAGACCGTGTCGCGCATCGCGCGCGAGTTCATCCCCGTGGCCGAGGAAGCCGGCGACGATCCGACGGCCGACATGCTGACCGCGCGCTGCACGGTGCACGACCAGACCGCCTGGATGCTGCGCTCGCTGCTGGAAGAGTAAACAAGCAGCCACGGCCTCGCGAGGCCTGCGCACGGGAGCGGCACAATGGCCGCTCTTTTTTTGTCCGTCGCATGCCAGCCAGCCGCCTCTCCCTGTACCTCGACCTGATCCGCTGGAACCGGCCCGCCGGCTGGCTGCTGCTCCTGTGGCCCACGCTGGGCGCCTTGTGGTTCGCGGCCCGCGGTTGGCCGGGCTGGCATCTGCTGACCGTGTTCGTGCTCGGCACCATCCTCATGCGCAGCGCCGGCTGCTGCGTCAACGACGTGGCCGACCGCGACTTCGACCGCCACGTCAAGCGCACGGCCCAGCGGCCGGTCACCAGCGGCGCGATTTCGGTCAAGCAGGCGCTGGGGCTGGGCGGCGTGCTGGCGCTGGTGGCCTTCGGCCTGGCGCTCACCACCAATGCGGCGGTGATCGTCTGGTCCTTCATCGGGCTGGGCGTGACGCTGCTCTATCCCTTCGCCAAGCGCTTCGTCTCGCTGCCGCAGGCGGTGCTGGGCGTCGCCTTTTCGATCGGCATCCCGATGGCCTTCTGCGCCGCGGGCGGTGCCGACGTGCCGGCCGTCGAAGCGTTCTTGCGCGTGCCGGCCTACGGCTGGGCGTTGCTGGTCGGCAACCTGGGTTGGGTGCTGGCCTACGACACCGAGTACGCGATGGTCGACCGCGACGACGACCTGAAGATCGGCATGAAGACCTCGGCCATCACCTTCGGCCGCTTCGATGTGGCGGCGGTGATGCTCTGCTACGCGGTGTTCATCGGCGTCTGGGGCGTGGTCGGCGTGCGTGCGGGACTGGGCGTGCCGTTCCTGTTGGGCATGGCCGCCGCGGCGGCCCAGGCGCTGTGGCACGGCGCACTGATCCGCGATCGCTCGCGCGAAGGCTGCTTCAAGGCCTTCCGCCTGAACCATTGGCTGGGCTTCGCGGTGTTCGCCGGCATCGTGGCCGACTTTTCACTCCGCGGCCTTTAGGCGCTGCCGAACTCCTTCGCCAGCTCGCGGGCCCGCTGCTCGGCCGCCCGAATGGCGGTCTTGAACTGCGCCTTGACGCCCGCGGCCTCAAGCGCGCTGATCGCTGCGTAGGTGGTGCCGCCCTTGGAGGTGACGCGCTCGCGCAGCACCGCGGGCGGGTCCTCCGAGGCGCGGGCCAGTGCCGAGGCGCCGGTGAAGGTGCCGACGGCCAGGCGCTGCGCCTGCTCGGGCGGCAGCCCCATCTCGATGCCGGCCTCGGTCATGGCCTCGATGAAATAGAAGACATAGGCCGGACCCGAGCCCGAGACGGCCGTGACCGCGTCGAGCGCGGCCTCGCCGTCCACCCACAGCAGGTCGCCGGTCGGGGCCAGCAGCTGTTCGACCTGCGCGCGGCCCTCGGCGCTCACGGCCGGGCGGGCGAACAGGCCGGTCATGCCCTGGCCGACCAGCGCGGGCGTGTTGGGCATCGCGCGCACGATACGCTCGCTGCCCAGCCAGCGGGCGATGCTGTCGGAGGGGATGCCGGCTGCGACGCTCAGGTGCAGTGCGTCCGGTGTCCAGGCTTTCACCGGCTGCGCGGCCTCGGCGAAGGCCTGGGGTTTGACCGCCCACACCACGAGCTTGCAGCGCGCCAGCGCGGCGCCGGCCTCGGCCTGCGGCGCCAGGCCGAACTGCTCGGCCAGGCGCGCACGGGCCGCCTCGAAGGGTTCGACGACCTCGAAGGCAGCGGCGGGCAGTCCCTGGCGGATCAGTCCGCCCAGGATGGCGCTGGCCATGTTGCCGCCTCCGATGAAGGCGATGGGCGGGAGGGTGGTGTGGTCTTGCTGTGGCATGAGAGGTCGACGTGGGCGGCGTGGAGGGAGAGTGCGCAGGCGCGGGCCGATTGTCGCCCCGACGCCACGACCTGCTCGAAGCTTTGGAAAACAGGGCGTTGACATGCCGGTTGGAGCGTGTGACAATCGCGGGCTTCGCTTCAAAAAGGCGAAGCTTTCCGCCCATACGAAGGCGCTCCAAGTGGTTTGGGGCGTTGACGACGGGCCCAAGACTGACTGCGGTGCTGCCATGAGGCGGTTTCTCGGTACAAGTTGGGAACCAATCGAAATGATCCAAACTGAATCCCGGCTCGAAGTAGCCGACAACACAGGCGCGAAATCCGTCCTGTGCATCAAGGTGCTCGGTGGCTCCAAGCGGCGTTATGCCAGCGTGGGCGACGTCATCAAGGTCAGCATCAAGGAATGCGCCCCCCGGGGTCGCGTCAAGAAGGGCGAAATCTACAGCGCCGTCGTGGTGCGTACCGCCAAGGGCATCCGTCGTGCAGACGGTTCGCTCGTCAAGTTCGACGGCAATGCCGCCGTTTTGCTCAATGCCAAGCTGGAGCCGATCGGCACCCGCATCTTCGGACCGGTCACGCGCGAACTGCGCACCGAGAAGTTCATGAAGATCGTCTCGCTGGCTCCCGAAGTTCTGTAAGGACACAACGCCATGAACAAGATTCGCAAAGGCGACCAGGTCATCGTGTTGGCCGGTCGTGACAAGGGCAAGCGCGGCACCGTCTCGCTTCGCAAGGACGACTCGCATCTGATCGTCGACGGCATCAACATCGTCAAGAAGCACACCAAGCCGAACCCCCTCAAGGGTACGACCGGTGGCATCACCGAAAAGACCATGCCGATCCATCAATCCAACGTGGCCATCTTCAATGCTGCGACCGGCAAGGCCGATCGCGTGGGCATCAAGATCGCCGACGGCAAGCGCGTGCGGATCTTCAAGTCCAGCGGCGACGAAATCAAGACCGCCTAAGGAGCATTCAGATGGCACGTCTCCAACAAATCTACCGCGACAAGATCGCGAAAGACCTGACCGAAAAGTTCGGCTACAAGTCGCCGATGCAGGTTCCGCGCATCACCAAGATCACCCTGAACATGGGTGTGGGTGAAGCGGTTGCCGACAAGAAGGTTCTCGACAACGCTGTCGGCGACCTGACCAAGATCGCTGGCCAGAAGCCTGTCGTGACCAAGTCGAAGAAGGCCATCGCTGGCTTCAAGATCCGCGAAATGCAACCGATCGGCTGCATGGTCACGCTGCGTGGCGTGCAGATGTATGAGTTCCTGGACCGTTTCGTGACCATCGCGCTGCCGCGTGTTCGCGACTTCCGCGGCATCTCCGGCCGTGCGTTCGACGGCCGTGGCAACTACAACATCGGCGTGAAAGAGCAGATCATTTTCCCCGAGATCGAATACGACAAGGTCGATGCCCTGCGCGGTCTCAACATCAGCATCACGACGACGGCAAAGAACGACGAAGAGGCCAAGGCGCTTCTCGCCGGCTTCCGTTTCCCGTTCAAGAACTGAGGCGAACCGTGGCTAAACAATCCCTGATCCAGCGCGAAATCAAGCGCGACAAGCTGGTCGCCAAGTACGCAGCGAAGCACGCCGAACTGAAGGCGACTTCCAACGACATCAAGAAGAGCGACGAAGAGCGCGCTGCTGCACGCCTGGGCCTGCAAAAGCTCCCGCGCAACGCCAACCCGACGCGCCAGCGCAATCGTTGCGCCATCACCGGCCGTCCGCGTGGCACCTTCCGTCAATTCGGTCTGGCCCGCGCCAAGATCCGCGAATTGGCTTTCAATGGCGACATCCCCGGTGTCACCAAGGCCAGCTGGTAAGCCAGGCAGGAGCAAAAAACATGAGCATGAGTGATCCCATTGCCGACCTGTTGACGCGTATCCGTAACGCGCAAATGGTGGCGAAGCCGACCGTGTCGATCCCGTCTTCCAAGGTGAAGGCCGCGATTGCACAAGTCCTCAAGGACGAAGGCTACATCGACAGCTTCGAAGTGAAGACCGAAGACGGCAAGTCCGAACTCGTCATCACGCTGAAGTACTACGCTGGCCGCCCGGTCATCGAGCGCATCGAGCGCGTGAGCCGTCCCGGCCTGCGTGTCTACAAGGCCAGCGCAGCCATTCCGCAAGTCCAGAACGGCCTCGGCGTCGCCATCGTCACGACCCCCCAGGGCGTGATGACCGACCGCAAGGCACGCGCTACCGGTGTCGGTGGCGAAGTCCTGTGCTACGTCGCCTAACCGAGACATCAAGGAGTTACTGAAATGTCCCGAGTAGGAAAAATGCCCGTCACCATCCCCGCAGGCGTGGATGTGTCGATCAAGGATGACCAGATCAGCGTCAAGGGTTCGGGCGGTTCGCTCAACCTGACCCGCAACCCGCTGGTCAACGTCGTGAACAACGACGGCAAG
This sequence comes from Variovorax frigidus, assembly GCF_051216515.1. NCBI lineage: Bacteria > Pseudomonadati > Pseudomonadota > Betaproteobacteria > Burkholderiales > Comamonadaceae > Variovorax > Variovorax frigidus. The sequence goes on along the minus strand of NZ_JBPJZF010000007.1, from coordinate 205,380 downwards.
CTGAGCTTCGAGCCCGCCAACGAATCGCGTGAAGCGAATGCGATGAGCGGCACGCTGCGCCAGCTGGTCAACAACATGGTGGTCGGTGTGACGAAGGGCTTCGAGAAGAAGCTCAACCTCGTCGGCGTCGGCTACAAGGCTGCAGCTTCGAACAACAAGCTGAACCTGCAAGTCGGATATTCGCACCCGGTCAACTTCGACATGCCGCAAGGCATCACCGTTGCCACCGCGACCCCGACCGAAATCGTGATCAAGGGTGCTGACCGTCAGCGCGTTGGTCAAATCGCCGCTGAGATCCGCGCTGTTCGTCCGCCTGAGCCTTACAAGGGCAAGGGCATCCGTTATTCGGACGAGAAGATCGTGATCAAAGAGACCAAGAAGAAGTAAGGGGCAGCAAAATGATGTTGACCAAAAAAGCACAGCGTCTGCGCCGTTCGCGTCAGACCCGCATCCGGATCGCGACGCAAGGCGTGGCCCGTCTGACGGTGAACCGTACCAACCTGCACATCTATGCCACCGTCATCTCTGGCGACGGCACCAAGGTGATCGCGACTGCATCGACGGCCGAAGCCGACGTTCGCAGCACGCTCGGCGGTTCCGGCAAGGGCGGCAATGCCGCTGCCGCCATCGCGATCGGCAAGCGCATCGCTGAAAAGGCGAAGGCTGCCGGCGTCGAGAAGGTTGCTTTCGACCGCGCAGGTTTTGCGTACCACGGCCGCGTCAAGGCGCTGGCCGACGCAGCCCGCGAAGCCGGCTTGCAGTTCTAACCGGACACGAGATTCAAAATGGCAAAGATTCAAGCAAGAACGCAGAACGAAGGACCCGAGGACGGCCTGCGCGAGAAGATGATCGCGATCAACCGTGTCACCAAGGTGGTGAAGGGTGGTCGTATCCTCGGTTTCGCCGCATTGACCGTGGTCGGTGACGGCGACGGCAAGGTCGGCATGGGCAAGGGCAAGTCGAAGGAAGTGCCTGCTGCCGTGCAGAAGGCCATGGAAGAAGCCCGCCGCAACCTGTTCAAGATCTCGATCAAGAACGGCACGCTGCACCATCGCGTGACGGGTCACCATGGCGCCGCTTCGGTGGTCATGATCCCCGCTCCGAAGGGTACCGGCATCATCGCCGGCGGCCCGATGCGCGCCGTGTTCGAAGTGCTGGGCATCACCGACATCGTGGCCAAGAGCCATGGTTCGTCGAACCCTTACAACATGGTCCGCGCCACGCTGGACGGCCTGAAGAACTCGACGACTGCGTCGGCCGTGGCTGCCAAGCGCGGTCTGACGGTCGAAGAGCTGTTCGCTTGAACGGGAGCATCGATATGACGACCCAACAACAAACCGTCAAGGTGCAGCTGGTGAAGAGCCCGATCGGCACCAAGGAATCGCATCGCGCGACCGTGCGTGGCCTCGGCCTGCGCAAGATCAACAGCGTGAGCGAGCTGCAAGACACGCCCGCAGTGCGCGGCATGATCAACAAGATCAGTTATCTGGTCAAAGTTCTGTAAGAGAGACTGATATGGAACTCAATGGCATCAAGCCCGCAGCCGGCGCCAAGCACGCAAAGCGTCGCGTCGGTCGCGGTATCGGCTCCGGCATCGGCAAGACCGCAGGTCGCGGTCACAAGGGCCAGAAGTCGCGTGCAGGCGGCTTCCACAAGGTGGGCTTCGAAGGCGGTCAAATGCCTCTGCAGCGCCGTCTGCCGAAGCGCGGCTTCAAGTCGCTCACGCTCAAGTACAACGCTGAAGTCACGCTCGCGTCGCTGGAAGTCCTCGGCCTGGCCGAAGTGGACATGCTGGCACTCAAGCAGGCTGGCCTCGTCGGTCACATGATCAAGGTCGTCAAGGTCATCAAGACCGGCGAACTGACCAAGGCCGTCAAGCTGACGGGCATCGGCGCTACCGCCGGCGCCAAGGCAGCGATCGAAGCTGCCGGCGGCAGCGTCGCCTGAAGACCGGACTGAGAGAGATCCCTCGTGGCTACTAACGCGGCAACGCTCGCAAAAACAGGCAAGTTCGGCGACCTTCGTCGTCGGCTGGTCTTTTTGCTGCTCGCACTCGTGGTGTACCGGATCGGCGCGCACATTCCTGTTCCGGGCATCAACCCGGACCAGCTGGCGCAGTTGTTCCAGGGGCAGCAAGGCGGGATCCTGAGCCTGTTCAACATGTTCTCGGGCGGTGCGCTGTCGCGCTTCACCGTGTTCGCGTTGGGCATCATGCCGTACATCTCCGCGTCGATCATCATGCAACTGATGACCTACGTGGTGCCGACCTTCGAGCAATTGAAGAAGGAAGGCGAGGCAGGGCGGCGCAAGATCACGCAGTACACGCGTTACGGCACTTTGGGCCTCGCGCTGTTCCAGTCCTTCAGCATTGCAGTGGCACTTGAATCGTCGGCTGGCCTGGTGATCGCACCTGGCTTCGGCTTCCGGCTCACCGCCATGATCAGCCTCACGGCCGGTTCGATGTTCCTGATGTGGCTCGGCGAGCAGATCACCGAACGGGGTCTGGGTAACGGTATCTCGATCCTGATCTTCTCGGGTATCGCGGCCGGTCTGCCCAGCGCCATCGGCGGCCTGGCTTCCCTGGTGACGACCGGTGCGATGAATCCCATCGTGGCCATCTTCATCATCGCAGTCGTGGTGCTGGTGACCTACTTCGTGGTGTTCGTCGAACGCGGCCAGCGCAAGATCCTCGTGAACTATGCGCGTCGCCAGGTCGGCAACAAGGTCTACGGTGGCCAGTCGTCGCACCTGCCGCTGAAGCTGAACATGGCTGGCGTGATTCCGCCGATCTTCGCATCGTCGATCATCCTGCTGCCGGCCACTGTGGTGGGCTGGTTCAGCACCGGTGACAGCATGCGCTGGATCAAGGACATTGCCGGAGCACTCACACCGGGTCAACCGATCTATGTGATGCTCTACGCTGCTGCGATCGTCTTCTTCTGCTTCTTCTACACGGCTCTCGTGTTCAACAGCAAGGAAACGGCCGACAACCTCAAGAAGAGCGGTGCGTTCATTCCGGGCATTCGTCCGGGTGACCAGACGGCCCGCTACATCGACAAGATCCTGGTTCGCCTCACGTTGGCTGGCGCGGTGTACATCACCTTCGTCTGTCTGCTGCCGGAGTTCCTGATCCTCAAGTACAACGTGCCGTTCTATTTTGGCGGCACCTCCTTGCTGATCATCGTGGTCGTGACGATGGACTTCATGGCCCAGGTACAGAACTACATGATGTCGCAGCAGTACGAATCACTGCTCAAGAAGGCCAACTTCAAGACATCGTAGGACTGGCGTTTCAAGTATTGAGTCCGGGCGGCTGGCGCCACGTTAAACAGTTTTAGGAGAATGAAATGAGAGTTTCGGCTTCGGTCAAACCCATCTGCCGTAATTGCAAGGTCATCCGCCGCAAGGGTGTGGTTCGTGTGATCTGTTCTGACCCGCGCCACAAGCAGCGCCAGGGTTAAGTCAAAGAAGTATTAGAGGACGCACATGGCACGTATTGCAGGCATCAACATCCCGCCGCACAAGCACGCTGAAATCGGCCTGACCGCCATTTTCGGTATCGGACGCACCCGCGCCCGTCAAATCTGCGAAGCGAGCGGCATCGAATATTCGAAGAAGATCAAGGATCTGACCGACGCTGATCTCGAGAAGATCCGCGACCAGATCGCTCTCTTCACCATTGAAGGCGATCTGCGCCGCGAAACAACGATGAACATCAAGCGCTTGATGGACATCGGTTGCTACCGCGGTTTCCGTCATCGCCGTGGCCTGCCGATGCGCGGCCAGCGCACGCGCACCAATGCCCGCACCCGCAAGGGTCCGCGCAAGGCCGCGCAGTCCCTGAAGAAATAAGGATTGAAACAGCATGGCTAAAGCTCCTGCCAATAACGCCGCACAGCGCGTCCGCAAGAAGGTTCGCAAGAACGTTGCAGACGGTATCGCTCACGTGCACGCCTCGTTCAACAACACGATCATCACGATCACGGACCGCCAGGGCAACGCCCTGTCGTGGGCCTCGTCGGGTGGCCAGGGCTTCAAGGGTTCGCGCAAGTCGACGCCTTTCGCTGCCCAGGTGGCGTCGGAAGTGGCCGGTCGTGCTGCTGTCGAACAAGGCATCAAGAACCTCGACGTCGAGATCAAGGGCCCCGGCCCCGGTCGCGAATCGTCGGTGCGCGCCCTGGCTGCGCTCGGCATCCGGATCAATTCCATTGCCGACGTGACCCCGGTTCCGCACAACGGTTGCCGCCCCCAAAAGCGTCGCCGCATCTAAGCGTCGATGCCCCAGCGCAGTCTGCTTCACAGCGGCTGCGCGTTTTGTTTTCTCAACAAGCCCACCGCCATCGGCACGCCGCTGATGGCTCCTGCAGGTAACCCTTGCAGCAGATGACACAAAGGACGATCACGTGGCACGCTACCTCGGCCCCAAGGCCAAACTTTCCCGCCGTGAAGGCACCGACCTGTTCCTGAAGAGCGCTCGCCGTTCGATCCAGGACAAGTCGAAGTTCGACTCCAAGCCCGGCCAGCACGGTCGCACCTCGGGTCAACGCACCTCCGACTTCGGCCTGCAACTGCGTGAAAAGCAGAAGGTCAAGCGCATGTACGGCGTGCTGGAAAAGCAATTCCGCCGCTACTTCGAAGAAGCCGATCGCCGCCGTGGCAACACCGGCGCGAACCTGCTGTTCATCCTCGAATCGCGCCTGGACAACGTCGTCTACCGCATGGGCTTCGGCTCGACCCGCGCTGAAGCACGTCAACTCGTGTCGCACCGCGCGATCACGGTGAACGGCCAGTCGGTCAACATCGCGTCGTACCTGGTCAAGACCGGCGACGTGATCGCCGTGCGCGACAAGTCGAAGAAGCAGACCCGTATCGCCGAAGCGCTGCAACTCGCTGCACAGGTCGGCATGCCGGCCTGGGTGGACGTGAATGCCGACAAGGCAGAAGGCGTGTTCAAGAAGGTTCCGGATCGCGACGAATTCGCTGCCGACATCAACGAATCGCTGATCGTCGAGCTGTACTCGCGCTAAAGCGAGTACACGGTGAATAACGAGGCTGCTGCGCGGCCTCGTACTTGATTTATTTGTTCCCTCCGCACCGCGGCAGGGCACTTCACCAGCCTTACCGGTGTAACGAACCGGGGGTATTGAGAGGAAGTCTGCATGCAAACCACCCTGCTGAAACCCAAGACCATCCAGGTCGAGCAAATGGCCGCCAACAAGGCAAAGGTCACGCTCGAGCCTTTCGAGCGCGGCTACGGCCACACGCTCGGCAACGCGCTGCGTCGCGTGCTGCTGTCGTCGATGGTCGGTTATTCGGCCACCGAAGTCACGATCGCCGGCGTGCTCCACGAGTACTCGTCGATCGATGGCGTCCAGGAAGATGTCGTTAACATCCTGCTGAACCTCAAGGGTGTGGTGTTCAAGCTCCACAACCGCGATGAAGTCACGCTGAGCCTGCGCAAGGACGGCGACGGCCCGGTGCTCGCATCGGACATCCAGACGCCGCACGACGTCGAGATCATCAACCCGGATCACGTGATCGCGCACCTGTCGCAAGGCGGCAAGCTCGACATGCAGATCAAGGTCGAAAAGGGTCGTGGCTACGTGCCCGGCACGATGCGCCGTTACGCGGACGAGCCGACCAAGTCGATCGGCCGCATCGTTCTCGACGCGTCGTTCTCGCCTGTGAAGCGCGTGAGCTACACGGTCGAAAGCGCCCGTGTCGAACAACGTACCGACCTCGACAAGCTGCTGATCGAAATCGAAACCAACGGTGCCATCACCGCTGAAGATGCGGTTCGTGCTTCGGCCAAGATCCTGGTGGAACAGCTGGCCGTGTTCGCGCAGCTCGAAGGTGGCGAACTCGCTGCATTCGACGCACCCGCGCCGCGCAGTGCTCAGCAGTTCGATCCGATCCTGCTGCGCCCGGTCGACGAGCTCGAGCTCACCGTGCGTTCGGCCAACTGTCTCAAGGCCGAGAACATCTACTACATCGGCGACCTGATCCAGCGCACCGAGAACGAGCTGCTCAAGACCCCCAACCTGGGTCGCAAGTCGCTCAACGAAATCAAGGAAGTGCTCGCTTCGCGCGGCCTGACCTTGGGCATGAAGCTCGAAAGCTGGCCGCCGGCCGGCCTCGATAAGCGATAATCCGCGATTCGGCCAAAAAGTAATCGGCATCGCTTCGCAAGGAGCAGCCAGTGCAATGGGCAGTACCTGATACGGCTGCCTGTTTTTATAAAGTAAAGGAAAAAGCACCATGCGTCACGGACACGGACTCCGCAAACTCAACCGCACCAGCTCGCACCGCCTTGCGATGCTGCAGAACATGATGAACTCGCTCATCGAGCATGAAGTCATCAAGACCACGCTCCCCAAGGCCAAGGAACTGCGCCGCGTCATCGAACCGATGATCACGCTGGCCAAGACCCCCACGCTCGCGAACAAGCGCCTGGCATTCGACCGCCTGCGCGACCGCGACAGCGTCGTCAAGCTCTTCGCCGATCTGGGCCCGCGTTTCGCGGCACGTCCGGGCGGCTACACGCGCATCCTGAAGATGGGTTTCCGCGTGGGCGACAACGCGCCGATGGCATTGGTCGAACTGGTCGACCGTCCCGAAATTAAAGAAGCTTCTGACGAGCAAAGCGCCTCGGAATAAGGTATACTTCTAGCTTGCCGCGCGATGGAGCAGCCTGGTAGCTCGTTGGGCTCATAACCCAAAGGTCGCAAGTTCAAATCTTGCTCGCGCAACCAACATATCAGCCTACCAGCTGATACCCAAAACACCCACTTTTCAGTGGGTGTTTTGCTTTGTGCGCTCGATGTTGGCAATGCATCGGACGCGGCCCGTCGAAGGGCGAAAAAAAGCCAGGTCTGCGCCTGGCTTTGATTCTGTTGCGGATCAGCGCGACGGGGGCACGCGCAGCATGCGCAGCAGCGTCCGGGTGATTTCCGTGGTCCCATCCGATGGGCCCGCCGCAGCGTACGCAGCGGCTGCGGGTCTTCCGCCTCGCGCGCGGAAGCGACCTGCAGCAAGGGTGCCTACGGCTCCGTGCCCGAGCATGATGCGCTGGGCCAGCGGAACGCCCGCGCAAGGGCTAATCCGGCAGCACCGCCGTCACTTCGATCTCGACCTTGGCACGCGCCTCGACCAGCGCGGCCACCTGCACGCAGGTCATCGCAGGAAAGTTGCGACCCATCGCGTCGCGGTACACCGGGCCCAGCTCGGCCAGGCGGCGGTTGTACTCATCGCGGTCGGTGATGTACCAGGTCATGCGCACCATGTGCTCGGGGCCGGCGCCGGCCTCGCGCAGCACTTCGGCGATGTTGCGCAGCGCCTGGCCGGTCTGCGCGATGAAGTCGTCGGTTTCGAAGACCTGTTGCGCGTTCCAGCCGATCTGGCCGCCGACGAAGATCTGTGTGCCGCGCGCGGCGATGCCGTTGGCGTAGCCCTTGGGTGGGAGCCAGCCCGGTGGTTGCAATAGCTTGTTCATCATGTGTTCTGTCTCAGTTTGAAGCGTTGGAGCTTGCCGGTCTCGGTGCGGGGCAGCACCTCGACGAACTCGATTTCTCGCGGGTACTTGTAGGGCGCGATGGCGGCCTTGACGTGGTCCTGCAGCGCCTTGCACAGCGCGGCGTCGCCGGTGAAGCCGGGCTTGAGCACGCAGAAGGCCTTGACGATCATGCCGCGGTCCTCGTCGGGCTTGCCGATCACGCCGCATTCGGCCACGGCCGGGTGCTGCAGCAGCGCGTCCTCGACCTCGGGGCCGCCGACGTTGTAGCCGGCGGTGATGATCATGTCGTCGTCGCGCGCCTGGTAGAAGAAGTAGCCGTCGTCGTCCTGGCGAAAGGCATCGCCCGGGTAGTTCCAGCCGTCCTTGACGTACTTGGCCTGGCGCGCATCGTCGAAGTAGCGGCAACCCACCGGCCCCTGGATGGCCAGCCGGCCGACGGTGCCGCGCGGCACTTCACGGCCTTCGTCATCGACCACCTTGGCGGTGAAGCCGGGCACGGCCTTGCCCACAGCACCGCGCCGCACGTCGGCGCCCGCGGCCGAGATGTAGATGTGGAACACCTCGGTGCCGCCGATGCCGTCGAGCATCTCGATGCCGGTCGCGTCCTTCCAGAGTTGGCGCGTCGCGTCGGGCAAGGCTTCGCCCGCGCTCACGGTGATGCGCAGCGTTGGCGTGCCCAGTTGCTTGGCGAAGGGCGCCATCTGCCGGTAGAAGGTGGGCGCGGTGTAGACGATGGTCGCGCCGGTCTCGTTGATCAGCTTGACCATGCCCTCGGGCGTGTACGGAATGTCCGGGTAGTAGACCGAGGAGCCGGCCCACATCGGATAGACCAGCAGGCCGCCGAGGCCGAAGGTGAAGGCCAGCGGCGGCGACCCCATCACGATGTCGTCCGGCGTCGCACGAAGCACGTGGCGCGGCCAGGTCTCGCACATCGCGAGCACGTCGCGGTGCGTGGTCGCGGGCGCCTTGGGCTTGCCGGTGGTGCCCGAGGTGAAGGCCAGCAACGCGATGTCGTCCGACGCGGTGGGGCAGGCGGTGAACGTGCCGTCCTTCTTCGCGGCCAAGGCCTCGAGCGCATCGGGGGCGTCCGACTTGAAGGCCACGACGGTCTTCAGCACCGGGTTCACCTTCTGCGCGCTGAGCATGTCGTCGAGCAGCCTGGCCTCGCACAGCGCGACCGTGGGCTTGGCCTTGTCGATGATGTCGCCGAGTTCGCGTGCGCGCAGCAGCGGCATGGTCGCGACCGCGATCAGGCCCGCCTTGACCACCGCGAGCCAGGCCAGCGCCATCGGGATCGAGTTGCCGCCGCGCAGCAGCACGCGGTTGCCGGGCACCAGGCCGAGGTCTTCGGTCAGCACCTGCGCGATGCGGTTCACTTCGATCGCCACCTGCGCGTAGGTCAAGGTGCGAGCGGGAGAGCGCAGCATCGGCCGATCGCCGAAGCCCTTGGCCACGGCCTTGTCCAGCAGTTCCTCGACCAGGTTCAACTGGTCGGGCAGTTGCAGTTCCGGCAGGTCGTACCGGAAGACCGGCAGCTGATCCGCAGGTGGAAGTCCATCGTGGACGAAACGGTCGATTTGTGCGCTCAAGGTGTCTACTCCCGCAGGACGGATTTGCCGATGATCAGTTGCTGGACCTCCGTCGCGCCTTCGTAGATGCGCAGCGCGCGGATGTCACGGTAGAGACTCTCAACTTTCGTGCCCACTTGCACGCCGCTGCCGCCGTGCATCTGCAGTGCCATGTCGATCACGCGCTGCGCGTTCTCGGTGGCGCACATCTTGGCCATCGCCGCGGCTGCGGTGTAGTCGGCAAAGGGCTTGCCGATGCGCTCGCCTTCGTCGCGCATCCAGGCCGCGCGGTAGGTGAGCAATGCGGCGCTGTCGACCAGCGCGGCCATGTCGCCGAGCTTGGCCTGCGTGAGCTGGAAGTCGGCCAATGTCTGGCCGAACATGCGGCGCGATTTCGCATGCGCGATGGCTTCGCTCAGTGCGCGGCGCGCCATGCCCAATGCGGCTGCGGCCACCGACGCGCGGAAGATGTCGAGCGTGCGCATCGCGAGCTTGAAGCCGCCATGCAGTTCACCCAGCTGCGCACCGTGCGGCACCTCGCAGGCACCAAAGCGCAGCGTGGCGAGTGGATGTGGTGCCATCACCTGGATGTGCTCGCTGGTGTCGAGGCCCTTGGCCTCCGCATCGACGATGAAGGCCGTGATGCCGCGCGTGCCGCCGGTGGGGTCGGTCTTGGCGAACACCACATAGAAGTCGGCGATGCCGCCGTTGCTGATCCAGGTCTTGGCGCCGTCGAGCCGCCAGCCGTTGCCGGTGTCGACGGCCTGCATCGCCATCGCGCCCACGTCGGAGCCGGCCTCGGGTTCGCTCAAGGCGAAGGCCGCGATCCTGTCGCCGCGCGCCACTGCGCTCAGGTACCCGGACTGCTGCGCCGCGGTGCCTGCGAGCGTGATCGCGCCGCTGCCCAGGCCCTGCATCGCGAAGGCGAAGTCGGCCAGCGGCGAGTGGAAGGCCAGCGTCTCGCGCAGCAGCACGAGCGCGCGCGAGTCGAGGCGCTCGAGCGCGCCGCCGAAGGCCGCCGGCACGCAGTAGCGCAGCCAGCCGCCATCGCCCAGGCGCCGAACCCAGTCGCGGCAGGCCGCGCGGTCGTCGCGCTCGTCGACGTCCTGCGCGGCCGTCCACGGCAGCAGGCCGCGCGCGAGCTCGCGGTGCGCGTCATCGAAGAAGGGCAGCGCCAGGTGCGCTGTCGAAGGATCGACCTTGGAGGCGGACATGGTTCAGTCTCCGCCGAAGACCGGCTTCTGCTTGGCGGCAAAAGCCTCGTAGGCGCGCGTGAAGTCGGCCGTCTGCATGCAGATGGCCTGGGCCTGCGCTTCGGCTTCGATCGCCTGCTCGATGGTCATCGACCATTCCTGCGACAGCATGGTCTTGGTCATGCCGTGCGCGAAGGTCGGGCCGGCCGCGAGATCGCGTGCCATCTTCGTCGCTGCGGCCAGCACCGCATCGCTGGCATGGAGTGCGTTGAAGAAGCCCCAGGCCAGGCCTTCGTCGGCGGTCATCGCGCGGCCGCTGAACAGCAGCTCCGACGCGCGGCCCTGGCCGATCATGCGCGGCAGCAGCGCGCAGGCGCCCATGTCCGCGCCGGCCAGGCCGACGCGTGTGAACAGGAAGGCGGTGCGCGCGGCGGGCGTGCCGTAGCGGATGTCGCAGGCCAGCGCGATCATCGCGCCGGCACCGGCGCAGATGCCGTCGATGGCGCCGATGACGGGCTGCGGGCACTGGCGGATCGCCTTCACCAGGTCGCCGGTCATGCGCGTGAACTCGAGCATCTCGGGCATGCTCATCTTGGTGAGCGGGCCGATGATCTCGTGCACGTCGCCGCCCGAGCAGAAGTTGCCGCCCGCGCCCGTGACGACGATCGCCTTGACGTCGGTCGCGTAGTGCAGCGCGCGGAACAGGTCGCGCAGTTCGGCGTACGACTGGAAGGTCAGCGGGTTCTTGCGCTCGGGCCGGTTGAGCGTGAGCGTGCCCACGCCGTCTTCATGCGTCCATTGGAAGTGCGTGGCCTGGTAGCCGGCCTTGGCTTCGAATTGCGCATGCATGGGATTGCCTGCGCCGATGTAGTGCTTCATTCGGTCTCCGTCGTCGTTGTCATCAGGGGGTGGGTGTGCTGCTTGACCTTGCCGAGCAGCTTGTGCAGCTGGGTGATCTCCTTGGGCGCGAGGCCGGCGAAGGCTTCGACGATCCAGGCTTCGTGCTGGTGCGCCATCTCGTTGAACAGCGCGCGGCCGCGTGTCGTGAGGCGCACGCGCCAGGCGCGCCGGTCGCCCTCGACGTTGACGCGCTCGACCAGTTCCTCGGCCACCAGCTGGTCGGTGATGCCGGTCACGTTGCCGCCCGTCACCATCATGCGGCGCGAGAGTTCGTTCATCTTCAGCCCTTCGGGCGAACGTTCGAGCTGCGACATCAGGTCGAAGCGCGGCAGCGTGGTGGCGAACTGCTCGCGCAGGCCGTTGCGCACTTCCTTCTCGATCAGTTGCGTGCAGGTCAGCAGCCGCAGCCAGAGGCGCAGCTCGTCGGGGTGTTCGCTGTGGGCGCGGGCTTCGAGGTCCATTCAGCGCTCCTCTTCGGGCTGCAGCGCGGCCGGGCCGGCGGCCAGGGCCTGCTGCTTGGCGATCTCGCGGTACAGCTGGTCGCGGCCCGCGGTGTACTGCTTGGGCCAGTCGACGTGGCGGCTCTGCAGCTTGGCGGCTTCATGCAGCGTCCAGGCCGGATCGGCCAGGTGCGGGCGCGCGACGGCACAGAGGTCGGCGCGGCCGGCCGCGATGATGCTGTTGGCCTGGTCGGCGTCGGTGATCGCGCCCACCGCGATGGTCGCGATGCCGACCTCGTTGCGGATGCGGTCGGCGAAGGGCGTCTGGTACATGCGGCCGTAGACGGGCTGGGCGTCGCGCGTGGTCTGGCCCGACGAGACGTCGATGAAGTCGCAGCCCGCGGCCTTGAACAGCCGCGCGATCGCGACCGCATCGTCATCGGTGTTGCCGCCGGGCGCCCAGTCATGGGCCGAGATGCGCACGCTCATCGGGCGCTCGGCCGGCCAGGCCGCGCGCATCGCCTCGAACACTTCGAGCGGATAGCGCGCGCGGTTCGCGATGTCGCCGCCGCAGTCGTCGGTGCGCCGGTTGGTGAGCGGGCTCAGGAAGGAGGCGAGCACGTAACCGTGCGCGCAATGCAGTTCGAGCCAGTCGAAGCCGGCCTCGGCGGCGCGGCGCGTCGCGGCGACGAACTGATCGCGCAGCGTGTCCATGTCGACGCGCGTCATCGCGGCCGGCGTCTGGTTCTGCGCGCCGTAGGCCAGTGCGCTGGCAGCCAGCAGCGGCCAGTTGCCCGCGGGCAGCGGCTCATCGGTGCCTTCCCAGCCCACCTGCGTCGAGCCCTTGGGGCCGCTGTGGCCCAGCTGCATGCCGATCTTGGCGCTGGTCTGCGTGTGCACGAAGTCGACGATGCGCTTGAACGCGGCGCCCTGGGCGTCGGTGTAGAGGCCGGGACAGGCCGGCGTGATGCGGCCTTCGGGCGTCGGGCTGGTCATCTCGACGAAGATCAGCGCGGCGCCGCCCATCGCGCGGGCGCCCAGGTGCACCAGATGGAAGTCCTGCGGCAGGCCGTCGACCGCGCTGTAGGTCGCCATCGGCGAGACCACGATGCGGTTCTTGAGCTCGAGCCCACGCACCTTGTACGGTGTGAGCATGGGCGCGATCTTCTTGCCGCCGGCCAGCCATTTCTCGTAGCCACCGAGCCAGGCCGCATCGCGCAGCCGCAGGTTCTCGTGGCTGATGCGCTGGCTGCGTGTGAGCATCGAATAGGCGAACTGCTCGACCTGCATGCCGGTGTAGCGCGAGACGTTCTCGAACCACTCGGTGGAGTTGCGCGCGGCGTTCTGGATCTTCAGCACCTCGACGCTGCGGCGCGATTCGTAGCCCACCAGCACCTCGTCGATGCTGCCGCCATGGCCGAACTCGTCGGCCAGGTCGATCGCGTCTTCCAGTGCCAGCTTGGTGCCCGAGCCGATCGAGAAGTGGGCGGTGTGGGCGGCGTCGCCCATCAGCACCACGGGCACGGTCCTGCCGTCGATTTCGACGCGGTGCGTCCAGTGCTTGCAGATCACGCGCGGGAAGCGGATCCAGTTGGCCGAGCCGCGCAGGTGCGAGGCGTTGCTGATCAGCGCATGGCCGCCCAGGTACTTGGCGAACAGCTTCTCGCAGAAGGCCACGGCCTCGGGCTGCTCCATCTGGTCGAGGCCGTGCGCCTTCCAGACCTCTTCAGGCGTTTCGACGATGAAGGTCGAGGTCTCGTCGTCGAACTGGTAGGCGTGGGCCTGGAACCAGCCGTGCTCGGTCTGTTCGAAGGCGAAGGTGAAGGCGTCGAAGGTCTGGTGCGTGCCCAGCCAGACGAAGCGGCACTTGCGCTGGTCGATGTCGGGCTGGAACACCTCGGCGTAGCGCGTGCGGATGCGGCTGTTGAGGCCGTCGCTGGCGATCACCAGGTCGGCACGGTACTGCGCGGCCAGCGCCTGGTCATCGGTGGCGTCGGTCTCGAACACCAGGTCCACGCCCAATGCGAGGCAGCGCTCCTGCAGGATGTTGAGCAGCCGCTTGCGCCCGATGCCGCAGAAGCCGTGGCCGCCCGAACGCACCTGGCGGTCCTTGAAGAAGACCTGGATGTCGTCCCAATGGTGGAAGGACTGGCCGATGAGTTCGGCCGTTTCGGGCTCGGCGGCCGCCAGGTTGGCCAGCGTCTGGTCGCTGAGCACCACGCCCCAGCCGAAGGTGTCGAAGGGGCGGTTGCGCTCGACCACGGTGATGTCGAGGCGCGGATGGCGCGCCTTCATCAGCAGGGCGAAGTACAGGCCCGCGGGCCCGCCGCCGATACACAGGATGCGTTGGAGGGAGGGCGTGAGGATGTTCATGGATAAATAGTTTAGGCATAAACATTTGGGTGTCAATGGGGGAAGGGTCTTAGGACGGGGCCGGTTGACGGGTGTCGATGGGCTGGGAAAAATCATCGGCATGCCAAGCCTGATACCGAAGATCGAGTCTCAACTTGCCAGCCTGCCGGTCCCCATCGCGCTGCAGCTGCCCGATGGTCGAACCGTCTCCTCGCCCGGCTCGCGCGTCACGCTCGCCTTCGCCGACTGGGCCTCGTTGGCCAAGCTCGCGGCGCGCCAGATTGGTGCGATCGGCGAGGCCTATGTCGAGGGCCGCGTCCAGATCGACGGCGCCATGCGCGACCTGATCGACGCGGCGGCGGGCCTGCTGCCCGGCAATCCGGCCGAGACCGACACCGGATGGTGGTCACGCCTGCTGCAGCGCGCCAAGTCGCGCGGATCGCACACGCTGGGCAAGGACGCGGCGCAGATCGAGTTCCACTACGACGTCTCGGACGACTTCTACGCGCTGTGGCTGGACCCGCGCCGCGTCTACTCCTGTGCCTACTACCGCAGCGACGATCTGACGCTGGCCCAGGCCCAGGAAGCCAAGCTCGACCACATCTGCCGCAAGCTCATGCTCCGGCCCGGAGAGCGCTACCTGGATGTCGGCTCGGGCTGGGGCGGCCTGCTGCTGTGGGCCGCCGAGCACTACGGCGTGGACGCGACCGGCATCACGCTGTCGAAGAACCAGCATGCGTACGTGCAGCGGCTGATCGAGGAGAAGGGGCTGCAGGCGCGGGTGCGTGTCGAGCTGCGCGACTACCGGCTGCTCGACATTGCGAAGCCCTTCGACAAGATCTCTTCGGTGGGCATGTTCGAGCACGTGGGGCGTGCCAACATGCCGACCTACTTCAAGCACATCCACGACCTGCTCGCGCCGGGCGGCCTGGTGATGAACCACGGCATCACCTCCGGACGGCTCGACACCCAGCAACTGGGCGCGGGCATGGGCGACTTCATCGAGAAGTACATCTTCCCGGGCGGCGAACTGCTGCACGTCACGCAGGTGCTGCGCGACCTGGCCGGCGCGGGCCTCGAGATGGTCGATACAGAGAATTTGCGGCCGCACTACGCGCGCACGCTCTGGGCCTGGTCCGATGCGCTGGAGGCGCAGCTCGACGAGGCTCGCGCGGTGCTGCGACGCACGAGCACCGGCGACGAGCGG
The DNA here is from genome assembly GCF_051216515.1 of Variovorax frigidus. Taxonomy (NCBI): domain Bacteria; kingdom Pseudomonadati; phylum Pseudomonadota; class Betaproteobacteria; order Burkholderiales; family Comamonadaceae; genus Variovorax; species Variovorax frigidus. Next base: position 190,207 of record NZ_JBPJZF010000007.1, on the reverse strand, counting down.
GCCGAACGCATCCTGCGCGCCTACCGCCTGTACCTGGCGGGCTCGGCGATGAGTTTCGAGCGTGGCTGGATCTCGCTGCACCAGATGCTGGCGACGCGCCCCGATGACAAGGTCGAAGGGGGCCCGATGCGCGGTGCGCAATCGGTGTACCCTTTCAACCGGGATTTTCTTTACAAGTAAACAACATGCTCTACCGTTTCAAATCGCAGGCCACGGCCGATGTCGTGATGCTCGAACCCAATGCCCGCCAATTGCTCGAGGTCATCGGCAAGGCACCCGGTGCGCAAGGCATCATCACCAGCGAGCAGATCCCTGCCGCCCTCTCCGCGCTCGAGGCCGCCATTGCGCACGAGCATGCGCAGCACCGGAACAACGACGATGCCTTCGCGTCCGAGAAGCACGAGGAGCCCGCAGAACGCGAGCACGTCGCGCTGCACCAGCGTGCCGCGCCCTTGATCGACATGCTCAAGCGCTCGGCCGCCGAAGGCAGGGACGTCGTCTGGGGGGTTTAGGCTCGCCCCCAGTCTTCGCGCACCTTGGCCCGTCCTGAGCTTGTCGAAGGGTGTCGCTTCGCCAACCCCCTACCGGGGGCAACACCAGCAGCCCGGCATAGCCGGTTCTGCGGTGTTCCTTGCATCAGGCGGAACCGACGCGCGTCAGTCGACCTTTGCGCCGGAGTCCTTCACCACCTTGGCCCATTTGGTGTGCTCGCGGTCGATGTGCTTCGCGAAATCGGCCGGTGAGTTGCCGCTGGGAATCGCGCCTTGCGCGAGCAGCTTCTCCTTCATGGCCGGCGTGCCGAGCGACTTCGCGACCTCCTGCTGGATGCGGCTCACGATCTCGGGCGGGGTGCCCGCGGGCGCGAGCAGGCCGAACCACGAACTGGCCTCGAAGCCCTTGAGCGCGGGACCGCCGGCTTCTTCCACCGTGGGCACGTCCGGCAATGCCGGCGAACGCTGGGAACTGGTCACGGCCAATGCCACCAGCTTGCCGGCCTTGATCTGCTGCATCGACGAGGGCAGGTTGTCGAACATCACATCGGCACTGCCGCCCACCATGTCGAGCAGCGCAGGGCCCGAACCGCGGTAGGGGATGTGCGTCATGAAGCTGCCGGTCATGCTCTTGAACAGTTCGCCGGCCAGATGGATCGAGGTGCCGCTGCCGCTCGATGCCATGTTGAGCTTGCCCGGGTTGGCCTTGGCGTACTTGATGAAGTCCTGCACGTTGCGGATGTTCAGCGCCTTGGCCTTGTCGGCGTTCATCTCCATCACGTTCGGCACCGCGGCCACCATCGTGATCGGCGCGAAGTCCTTGATCGGGTCGAAAGGCAGCTTGGGGTAGAGCGCACGGTTGATGCCATGCGTGCCCACCGTGCCCATCAGCAGCGTGTAGCCGTCGGTCGGTGCCTTGGCCACCATGTCGGTGCCCACGTTGCCACCCGCACCGCCGCGGTTGTCCACGATGAAGGGTTGGCCGAAGGCCTTCGACAGTTCGGGCGCCATCGCGCGCGCCAGGATGTCGGTGGTGCCGCCGGCCGCGAAGGGCACGACGATGCGCACCGGCTTGTTCGGCCAGGCGCCCTGGGCCCATGCGGGCGCCGCGATCACGGCCAGGGCGGTGGCGACGGCAGCGACCAGCGCGGTGCGGCGATTCGAGGGGAAGAGAGAGGATGTCATGCGCGTGTTTGTACAGGCGCGCGCCACAGGCGTCGCGAGTGGAAACCCCCTGAGACGGTCGCTCAGCCGGCCTGCATGCGCTGGGCGAAGCGCTCTTCGCGAAAACGCGCGAGCACGAAGTCGATGAAGACACGCGTCTTCGGCGGCAGCAGCTTCTTGCTCGGGTAGTAGAGCCAGATCGCGCCGGCATCCTGGTACCACTCGGGCAGCAGCCGCAGCAGCTCGCCGTTGCGCAGCCCGCGTTCGACGAAAGGCATCGGCAACATGGCCACGCCCAGCCCCATCTGCGCGGCATGCGCGATGGCCTCGGGATCGTTGAAGATCGCGCGCGGGCGCGGCAGGTCGACCGTGGCCTCCTCACCGCGCGCGGCATGCCGCAGCGTCCAGCCGCGCAGTCGGCCGGTGGGCGAGGAGCGCCGCAGCAGCGTGTCGAGGGCGGCGAGCTCCGACGGGTGGCGCGGCCGTTTGCGGCCCTTCATGTACGCGGGCGACGCCACCGCCACCACGTGGATGCGCGCCAGCTCGCGCGCCACCAGCCCGGCCGACAACTCGATGCCGCCTCCGATGGCCGCGTCGAAACCCTCGCCGACCAGGTCGACCTGCTGGTTCTCGAAGTGCCAGTCGGGCAGGATGGCCGGGTAGCGCGCGAGGAAGTCGCCCATCAGCGGCAACACATGTTCGCGCCCGAAGGCCTGGCCCATGCTCACCTTGAGCGTGCCCGCCGGTTGGCCGTCGTCGGTGGCCAGGCCGGCCACCGCTTCCTGCAGCGTGGTCAGGGCGCCGCCGATCTGCGCAAGGAAGCGCTCGCCGCCTTCGGTCAACGTGAGGCGGCGCGTGCTGCGCTGGAACAGCCGCACACCCAGCCGGGCCTCGAGCCGCGCCACATTCTTGCTCACCGCCGCAGGGGTCAGTCCCAGGCGCCGGGCCGCGGCCGAGAAGCTGCCGCCCTCGGCGCTCTGCACGAAGGACTCGAGGTGGTTGAGCGGTTCCATGGGCGCATTGTGGATCGCATCTTCAACTTTGGGTTGAAGCTGCTTGCGGCTATTGATGGCTACCGGCAACGGATTGGAATGCCGACACTGAAGGCCTTCCTTCTCCACCCATGCTTCTTCAAGCGATCGGAAAATCCATGACTTCAACCACTGCATCCCTTTCCCCCGTGCTGGCCGGCAAGGTCGCCTTCGTCACCGGCGGCTCGCGCGGCATCGGCGCCGCCATCGTGCGCCGGCTGGTGCGCGACGGCGCGGCCGTGGCCTTCAGCTACAGCAATGCGCAGGCCGCTGCCGACGACCTCGTGCGGACGCTCGAGGCCGAAGGCGGCCGTGCGCTGGCGCTGAAGATCGACAGCGCCGACGCCGACGCGCTCAAGGCCGGCATCGACCAGGCCGCGAAGCACTTCGGCGGGCGCATCGACATCCTGGTCAACAGCGCGGGCGTGCTGTACCTGGGCCCGGTCGAGCAGTTCAGCCTGGCCGACTTCGACCGCACCCTCGCGGTCAACGTGCGCGCCGTGTTCGTCGCGATCCAGGCCGCGCTGGCGCACATGGGCACGGGTGGGCGCATCGTGAACATCGGCAGCACCAACGCCGAGCGCATGCCGTTCGCGGGCGGCAGCGTCTACGCGATGAGCAAGTCGGCGCTGACCGGCCTGGTGCAGGGCCTGGCGCGCGATCTGGGCCCGCGCGGCATCACGGTCAACAACGTGCAGCCCGGCCCGGTCGACACCGACATGAACCCGGCCGACGGCCCGATGGCCGCCACCATGCACAGCTTCATGGCGCTGGCCCGCCACGGCCATGCCGACGAGATCGCCGGCATGGTGGCCTACCTGGCCAGCCCCGAGGCCGCGTTCGTGACCGGTGCTGGATTGAACATCGACGGGGGTTTCGCAGCCTGAGGTTCAGCCCGCGAGCTTCCTCGCCGCAGCCACGATCGCCTCGGCCGTGACGCGCGACTGCGCTTCCAGCGCCTGCGCATAGCCCACCGGAATGCGCGGCGCGCCCAGGCGCGCGATGCGGCAGCCCGTGGCCTCGGCCGCGGTGGCCGCGATCTCGGCGCCGAAGCCCGCGGCCTGCACCGCCTCGTGCACCACCAGCAGCCGGCCGGTGCGCGCGCTCGAAGACAGCACTGCCTCGCGGTCCCAGGGCCACAGCGTGCGCAGGTCGATCAGATCGACCGCGATGCCTTCGGCGGCCAGCGCATCGCAGGCCGCGGCACAGGCCTGCACCTGCTTGCCCCAGCTCACGAGCGTGAGCGCATCGCCCTCGCGCAGGCGCGCGGCCTGGCCCAGCGGCACGGCGCGCGTCTCGTCCACCGGCCCGCGCGCACCCCACAGCGCCTTGTGCTCGATGTAGACCACCGGGTCGCCGCATTGCAAGGCCGCGCGCAGCAGGCTGTAGTTGTCCTGCGGCGTCGAGGGGCTCACCACCACCAGGCCCGGCATGTGGGCGAACCAGGCTTCGAGCGACTGCGAATGCTGCGCGGCCGAGGCGTCCCAGATGCCGCCGGGCATGCGCGCCACCAGCGGCACGCGGCCCTGGCCGCCGAACATGAAGCGGTTCTTCGCGGCCTGGTTCACGAGTTCGTCCATGCCGCACAGCGCGAAGTCGACCACGCGCATCTCGACCACCGGGCGCAGGCCCGCGAGCGCCATGCCCACGCCGGCGCCCATGATCGCGGCCTCGCTGATCGGCGTGTCGATCACGCGCTGGTCGCCGAAGCGCTGCTGCAGCCCCTTGTACTGGCCGAAGATGCCGCCGCGGCCCACGTCCTCGCCGAGCACCACCACGTTCGGGTCGGCTTCCATCTCGCGCTGCACCGCCAGCACCGCGGCCTCGGCATAGCTCATCTCCGCTGCGGTCGTCGTCGTGTCGTTCAGTGCCATTGACCGGCTCCCGTGGTCTGGATGTCGGTGAAGGCGGCGGCGGCGTCGGGCCAGGGTGCGGCGGCCGCGGCCGCGAGCGCGGCCTCGACTTCGGCGTGCGCCTCGGTATCGATCGTGTCGAGCAACGTGGCGGCCGTGCCCGCTGCCAGGCAGCGTGCGCGCGCATGGGCGATCGGGTCGGTCTCGAGCGCGGCGGCCAGTTCGGCCGGGTCGCGGTAAGCGGCCGGGTCGACCGACACATGGCCCTTCACGCGGTAGGTCAGCGCGTGCAGCAGGCGCGGCCCGCTGCCGCTGCGCACCTGGTCGACCAGCCGTGCCGCGGCGGCATGCACCGCGAACACGTCGTTGCCGTCGACCTGCGTGGCGGCGATGCCCAGCGCTTCGGCCCGCACCGAGGCGCCGTCGCCCGCGGTCATCGGGCCACTGGCCGTGGTGGCGCTCCAGCGGTTGTCCTCGCAGACGAAGAGCACCGGCAGGCCGTACACCTGCGCCCAGTTGAGCGCTTCGAGGAAGGGGCCGCGGTTGATCGCGCCGTCGCCGAAGAAGCAGACCGTGATGGCATCTTTCTTCTGCAGTTTCTGCGCATGCGCCGCGCCCACCGCGATCGGCAGGCCGGCCGCCACCACGCCGTTGGCGCCCAGCATGCCGACTGAAAAGTCGGCGATGTGCATCGAGCCGCCCTTGCCGCCGTTGAAGCCCGTGGCCTTGCCGAACAGCTCGGCCATCATGCGGCCCAGGTCGGCGCCCTTGGCCAGCGTGTGGCCGTGGCCGCGGTGGGTCGAGGTCAGGTAGTCGGCGGGTGTCAGGTGCACGCACACGCCGGCCGGCACGGCCTCCTGGCCGGTCGACAGGTGCAGCGGCCCACGCACGCGCACCGTGCCGGTCGCCTGCTGGCCATAGGCACTCACGCCGCCCTGGCTGGCGATCTCGGCGGCGTTCTCGAAGGCGCGAATGCGCACCATTGTTCGGTAGAGCGCGTGCGCGCGCTCGGCCGGGGGGAAATTCGAATCCATGTCGTCTTGTCTCCAGCGCGCCTGTTTTTTTGACGCGTCCCGGTGATCGTAACGAAGGCTCGGCGGAAGGCCCTAACTCGAACCGCGGCGCAGTTGCCGGTACAGCGTGCCCCGCGACACGCCCAGTTGCCGCGCGGCCTGCGAGATGTTGCCGCCTTGCGCCTGGAGCGTGTCCTCGATCAGCTTGCGATGCTGCGCGCGCAGTGTCTCGGCCGTGGCGGCGGGCGATGGCGCTTCGGGCGGCGAGGGCGCGACCGCTTCGGGTTGCGCCGGCGCGTGCAGACCGTCGGGCACCGCAACGGCCACCGCATGCCGGAAGTCGGTGCCGTTCGACGATGGCAGCGCCACCTGCAGCCACACGCCGAGCCCGCTCGGCAGGCGCAGCGCGGACGCCGCATCGCGACGGCCCAGGCGCAGCAGGCTGGCCAGGTCATGGCCGAGCAACTGCTCGACCGCGCGCGCTTCGGCGTCTTCGGGCAGCCCGCCCAGCAGGCGCGCGGCGGCATCGTTGAGCCAGGTCACGCGCCCCTCCGACGACACGCCCGCCAGCGCTTCCAGCGGCGTGCCCAGCAGCGTCGGATGCGCCTGGAAGCGCAGCACCAGCTGGTCGCGCGACTGCGCCTGCATCAACCGGTTCTCGATGGTGGTCGCATACAGGCCGACCATCGCCGCCGCGTCGAAGCCGAAGCGACGTTGCTCCGCCGTGAGGTCGAGCACGCCGGCCAGCCGCCCGTGCACGTCGCGGATCGGTGCCGCCGCGCATTGCATGCCCTGGAGCACGTCGAAGTAGTGCTCGGCGCCATCGACCGTGCAGGCCTTGCCGGTCTGCGTCACGATGCCCGGCGCGGTGGTGCCCACGATGCCCTCGGCGATGTTCACGCCCACGCGCGAGGTGGCTTGCAGCACGGGCTGCTGCGCGGCCGTGGGATGGTGCGTGGCGTGCAGCACCACGCCGTCGCGGTCGGTCAGGATCACCCGGCAGTCGGTGCCGGCCAGGGTGCCTTCGATCGAGAGCAGGTCGGGCCCGGCCGCGTCGATCAGCGCACGGTTGCGCTGCAGCACCGAGTGCCGCCGGCTGGGCGTGACCGGATCGAAGGGCACGATGCGCTTCGGGTCGCGGTGCAGCCGGCTGCACCGCAGCCACGACTGGATGACCTCCTCGCCCACCAGGCCCGAGGGGCGGATGCCTTCCTCGAAGAACTGATGGCGCGCCAGCGCGGTCCGCTGGGCGAGCGTGCTTGGAAAGAGCACGCGGGGGATGGCGTCTGAGGGGGGCGTTCGGTGCGCCATGGGCATGGCCTGCAGGGATGGATGCGACCTGCCGACTGTGTTCCGCAATGGAACAGTCACGGGACCGGGAAATCCCGAAGGTGATCAAAGTGTGTCGCAGGGACATCCTTCGCACCAGAACAACAGGAGACGACACGATGAGAAGAATCACCGGCGCCATCGCGCTCGGCGCGTGGCTGTGCGCGGGCCTTGTGTTCCCGGCGCACGCGCAGCCCGCCGCCAAGGGCTCGACCGCCCACCTGCAGGCCACCGCGGCCAAGGTCGACGGCAACTTCATCCGGCAGAACGCCGCGAAGACGCCCGACTGGCCCAGCTACGGGCTCGACTACGCCGAGACCCGCTTCAGCCGACTCGACCAGATCAGCAGCGCGAACGTCAAGGGCCTGGGGCTGGTCTGGTCCTACGACCTCGCGTCGACGCGTGGGGTGGAGGCCACGCCGCTGGTGGTCGACGGCGTGATGTACGTGACCGCCTCCTGGAGCGTGGTGCACGCCATCGACGTGCGCACCGGCCGCCAGCTCTGGCGCTTCGATCCGGAGGTCGACAAGTCCAAGGGCTTCCGTGGCTGCTGCGACGTGGTGAATCGCGGCGTGGCGCTCTACCAGGGCAAGGTCTACGTGGCCGCCTACGACGGCCGGCTGATCGCACTCGACGCGGCCACGGGCCGGAAGGCCTGGGAGAAGAACACCCTCGAGGGCCAGAAGGGCAGCTACACCATCACCGGCGCGCCGCGCGTGTTCAAGGGCAAGGTGATCATCGGCAACGGCGGCGCTGAGTACGGCGTGCGCGGCTACGTCACGGCCTACGACGCCAAGACCGGCGACCAGAAGTGGCGCTGGTTCGTGGTGCCGGGCGACCCGTCCAAGCCCTTCGAGGACGCCTCGATGGCCAAGGCGGCCAAGACCTGGGACCCGAGCGGCAAATACTGGGAGGCCGGCGGCGGCGGCACCGCATGGGACAGCTTCGCCTTCGATCCCGAACTCAACCTGATGTACGTGGGCACCGGCAACGGCTCGCCCTGGTCGCACAAGGCGCGCAGCCCGGGCGGCGGCGACAACCTCTACCTGGGCTCGGTGGTGGCGCTGGACCCCGACACCGGCAAGTACAAGTGGCACTACCAGGAGACGCCGGGCGACAACTGGGACTACACCTCGACGCAGTCGATGATCCTGGCCGACCTCAAGGTCGACGGCAAGCCGCGCAAGGTGCTGCTGCACGCGCCGAAGAACGGCTTCTTCTTCGTGATCGACCGCACCAACGGCAAGTTCGTGTCGGCGAAGAACTTCACCGAGGTCAACTGGGCCACGGGCTACGACAAGAACGGACGGCCGATCGAACTGGCCGCCGCACGCGACGGCAGCAAGCCCTACGACGCGATCCCCGGACCCTTCGGCGCACACAACTGGCATCCGATGTCCTTCAATCCGCAGACCGGCCTGGCCTACCTGCCCGCGCAGCACGTGCCGCTCAACCTGATGGACGACAAGGACTGGAAGTTCGACGAGGACAAGCCCGGCCGCCCGCATGCCGCGCTGGGCTGGAACACCGCCAAGTTCGCCAATGCCGAGGCGCCCAAGAGCAAGCCCTTCGGCCGGCTGGTCGCCTGGGACCCGGTGGCGCAGAAGGAAGCCTGGGGCGTCGATTACGCATCGCCCTGGAACGGCGGCACGCTCACCACCGCCGGCAACCTGGTGTTCCAGGGCACGGCCGACGGCCGGCTCGTGGCCTACGACGCGAAGGACGGCACCAAGCTCTGGGAGTCGCCCACCGGCACCGGCGTGGTGGCGGCGCCCGCGACCTACCTGGTCGACGGCAAGCAGTACGTGTCGGTGGCCGTGGGCTGGGGCGGCGTCTATGGCCTCGCACAGCGCGCCACCGAGCGCCAGGGCCCGGGCACGGTCTACACCTTCGCGGTCGGCGGCACTGCGAAGATGCCGGAGTTCGTGCAGTACCGCATGGACAAGCTGGTGCAGGGCGTGAAGTACGACCCGGCCAAGGTGCAGGCGGGCACGATGCTCTACGTGGCCAACTGCGTGTTCTGCCATGGTGTGCCGGGCGTGGACCGCGGCGGCAACATCCCGAACCTCGGCTACATGGACCCGGCCTACATCGAGAACCTCGACAAGTTCGTGCTCAAGGGGCCGGCCATGGCACGCGGCATGCCGGACTTCACCGGCAAGCTCAGCAACGACGACATCGACAGCCTCAAGGCCTTCATCCAGGGCACGGCCGACGCGATCCGGCCGAAATGAGGCGCCATCATTGAAAAAGCCGCCGGACCCGAGGGCCGGCGGCTTTGTCACTCAAGCGAAGCGCGAGGTCAGTCCGCGTACACGCCCGCCGCCTTGATCACTGGGCCGAAGCGCGCGACTTCCGCCTGCACGAACTTCTTGTGCTCGGCCGGCTCCACGCGCTTGTCCGTCACCACCACCGCGCCCAGGCCCTCTTCCTTCTTGATGAAGTCCGGGTCCTTCAGCGCCACCTTCAGCGCGTCGTTGAGCTTCTTCAGCACCGGCGCCGGCGTGCCCTTGGGCGCATACAGGCCGTGCCAGATCGTCACCTGGAAGTTCTTCATGCCCGACTCGTCCAGTGTCGGCAGGTCCTTCAGGGCCGGCGTCGTCAGACGCTTGAGCGTGGTCACCGCGTACGGCTTGACCTTCTTCGCCTCGATCTGGCTCGTGGTGTTGGTGGTCTGGTCGCACAGCAGATCGATCTGGCCGCCCAGCAGGTCGGCGATGGCAGGGGCTGTGCCCTTGTAGGGCACGGTGGTCATTTCCGCCTTCAGCTCGCTCTGGAACAACAGGCCGCACAGGTGCGAGGCCGAGCCGATGCCCGCGTTGCCCAGGTTCACCTTGCCCGGGTTCTTGCCGATCCACTCGCGCAGTTCCTTGAAGTTGTTGGCTTCGAGCTGCGGCTTGCCGATCACGGTCATGGGCACGTCGTTGATCAGGCCCAGGTACTCGAAGTCGGTTTCGTAGTTGTAGGGCAGCTTGCGGTAGAGCACCGGGGTGGTGGCCATGCCCACGTGGGTGAGCAGCAGCGTGTAGCCGTCGTTCTTGGCGCGTGCGACCTTGGCGTTGCCGATGGTGCTGCCCGCGCCCGCGGCGTTGTCGATCACGATGCTCACGCCGTCCAGGGGCTTGCGCATGGCTTCGGCCAGGTCACGGGCCACGCGGTCGGTCGGGCCGCCGGCTGCGAAGGGCACCACGATCGTGATCACCTTGCCGTCCGGAAAATTCTGGGCGAAGGCGCCTGAGACGGTAGCGGCAATGGCAGCCAATGCGAACAGTTTCTTCATGAAAGGACTCCGGAGGTATCAAAGGGCGCGATCTTACGGGCTGATACGGGCCGGACTCATCCCGAAATGCCCTAAGAAATAGCCCTTATTTTTTGAGGGGTGGCATGGGTACGACTCGGGGTGAACACGGTGTCGAACGTGGCGCTTTCGGCGCCTGGCGCAGGGCTTTGGCCGACACGGCCGAGTCCGCGCCATGCCCAGCATGGACCGCATCGCGCCAATCCAGGAGTCCGCCGCATGGCCAAGTCAGTCACCACCACCACACGTCCGGTCGTCGAACGCCAGCGCGCCATCCAGCGCAGCCAGGACGCGCGCGACCGCGCCGCGCCCGCCGCGCGCAAGAAGACCCGCGCCGTCCAGGCCGGCGCGCGCGTGCAGCCCGACACGCTGCCGGGCGAACACCTCGCCAAGCCCGGCCGCGAGAAGGACATGGCGCTGCGCCCGCGCTACACCGCACCCGGCTACATCGGCAGCGGCAAGCTCGCAGGCTTTGCCGCCATCGTGACCGGCGGCGACTCCGGCATCGGCCGCGCCGTCGCCGTGCTGTTCGCGCGCGAGGGCGCCGACGTGGCCATCGTCTACCTGCACGAAGACGACGATGCGAAGGAAACCCAGGCCGCGGTCGAGGCCGAAGGCCGGCGCTGCCTGCTGATCCGCGGCGACGTGCGCCGCACGGCCTTCTGTGAACGCGCGGTGGCGCGCACGCTCAAAGCCTTCGGTCGGCTCGACGTGCTGGTCAACAACGCGGCCTTCCAGATGCATGCGGAAACGCTGGAAGACATCAGCGACGAGCGCATGGACCTCACGCTGCAGACCAATATCGGCGGCTACATGCGCATGGCGCGCGCGGCGCTGCCGCACATGCAGAACGGCGCATCGATCATCAACACCGGCTCGCGCACCGGGCTGCAGGGCAGCCGCAATCTGATCGATTACTCGGCCACCAAGGGCGCGATCCATGCGTTCACCAAGGCGCTGGCGCTCAACGTGATCGACCGCGGCATCCGCGTCAACGCGGTCGCGCCCGGGCCGGTGTGGACGCCGCTCAACCCGGCCGACAAGAAGCCCGCGGACGTGCGCAAGTTCGGCAAGGAGACCGACTTCAAGCGCGTGGCCCAGCCCGAGGAGCTGTCGCCCGCCTACGTGTTCCTGGCCTCGCCGGTGTGCGCGGGCTACATCACGGGCATCGTGCTGCCGGTGACGGGCAGCGTGGCGGCGATCTGAAGCGCGTGCGCTGCGGCTATTTGTAGCTGCGCGCGTCCTCGATCACCTTGCCGTCGTTGGGCAGCGTGCCCGGCGCCACCACGTCGACCGTGCAGCGCAGCTTGGTCACGTCGCGCATCGCCTCGGCGATCTGGGCGGCTGCTTCCGAAGAAGCCGCTTCCACCTTGAGCGTCATGCGGTCGTCGGCCATCTCGCCCTCGACCACCAGACGTGCGCGCAGCACGTCGGGAAAGCGCTTGAGCACGCTCGCGACCTGGCCGGGGTGCACGAACATGCCGCGCACCTTGGTGGTCTGGTCGGCGCGGCCCATCCAGCCCTTGATGCGCGTGTTGGTGCGCCCCGTCGGGCAATGGCCCGGCAGCACGGCCGAGAGGTCGCCGGTGCCGAAGCGCACCAGCGGGTAGTCGCGGTTGAAGGTGGTCACGACCACCTCGCCGACCTCGCCCTCGGGCACTGGGTCGCCGGTGCCGGGGCGCACGATCTCCAGCAGCACGCCTTCGTCGAGCACGAGCCCTTCGCGGGCGCTGGTCTCGTAGGCGATCAGGCCCAGGTCGGCCGTGGCGTAGCACTGCTTGCCGTCGATGCCGCGCTCGGCCAGCCAGTCGCGCAGGCTGGGCGGGAAGGCCTCGCCGGACAGCAGCGCCTTGGTCAGGCTGGGCAGCGCGACGTTCATGGCCGCCGCCTTCTCCAGCAGGATGCGCAGGAAGCTGGGCGTGCCGATGTAGCCGTCGGGCCGCAGCTCGGCCATGGCCTCGACCTGCTGCTCGCTCTGGCCGGTGCCGCCCGGGAACACCGTGCAGCCCAGCGCGTGCGCGCCGTTCTCCAGGATCGCGCCGGCCGGCGTCATGTGGTAGCTGAAGCTGTTGTGCAGCAGTTCGCCGCTGCGAAAGCCCGCGGCGTGCAGTGCACGCGCCGTGCGCCAGTAGTCGCGGGTCGCGCCCTCGGGCTCGTAGATGGTGCCGGGGCTGGCGAACACGCGCAGCATGGCCGGGCCACGCGCGATCGCGCTGAAGCCACCGAAGGGGTCGCTTGCGCGCAATTGTTTCTGCCGCTCCAGCAGCTCGGACTTGCGGACCACCGGCAGTTTCGCCAGCGCCTCGCGGCTGGTCACCTGCGTGGCATCGACGCCGTCGAGCAGGGCTGCGAAGGCCGGCGCCGCGGCCTGCGCGTGCGCGATCTGGTGGGGCAGGGCCGCCAGCAGGTCGGCCTCGCGCCGGGCGGGGTCGCGTGTTTCGAGTGCGTCGTAGAAATCAGTCATGGATTCGGTTCCGTCGCGCGCTCATGCCAGCCAGCGTTTGCGGCGCTTGTAGCTCTTGACGTCCTTGAAGCTCTTGCGGTCGGCGCCGCCGACGCCGAGGTAGAACTCCTTCACGTCCTCGTTCTCGCGCAGGCTCTGGGCTTCGCCGTCCATCACGATGCGGCCGTTCTCGAGGATGTAGCCGTAGTCGGCGAAGCGCAGCGCCATGTTGGTGTTCTGCTCGGCCAAGAGGAAGGTCACGCGCTCCTTCTCGTTCAGGTCCTTCACGATCGCGAACACCTCCTCGACGATCTGCGGCGCCAGGCCCATCGAGGGCTCGTCGAGCAGCACCATGGTCGGGTTGGCCATCAGCGCACGGCCGATGGCGCACATCTGCTGTTCGCCGCCCGAGGTGTAGGCCGCCTGCGAGGCGCGCCGCGTCTTCAGCCGCGGGAAGTAGGCGTAGACCTTCTCGAGCGTCTCTGCGATCGCGGCCTTGCCGTCGGTGCGCGTGTAGGCGCCCGTCAGCAGGTTGTCCTCGATGCTCAGGTGGGCGAAGCAGTGGCGGCCTTCCATCACCTGGATCAGGCCGCGCTGCACCAGCGCCGCGGGCGACAGCGCCTCGATGCGCTCGCCGCGCAGCTCGATCGTGCCCTTGGTCACTGCGCCGCGTTCGCCCGCGAGCAGGTTCGACACCGCGCGCAGGGTGGTGGTCTTGCCCGCGCCGTTGCCGCCGAGCAGCGCCACGATGCCGCCTTCGGGCACGGTCAGAGACACGCCCTTGAGCACCAGGATCACGTGGTTGTAGATGACCTCGATGCCGTTGACGTTGAGAAGGATGTTGGGTTCGCTCATGGTGGTGTCCGAAGCATGTGGAAGGCGGGCTTGTGCGCGCCTTTCAGATGCCGGCTCTGTCGAGCCGGCCCCCTGGCTACGCACTTCTTGTCGCGGGACACCGCGGAACCGGCTTTGCCGGGCCGCTGGTGTCGCCCCCGGAGAGGGGGTTGGCGCTGCGACACGAAGTGCGCAAGCTTGGGGGAGATCAACAGTTCCGTGGCTTGACGTTCTTGTCCTTGGCGTACTTGGCCGCGAATTCCTTGACCAGCGGATCGATGTAGCTCTTGTCGGACTGGTACCAGTCGGACTTGATCTCCCACTTGCCGCCGTCCCACTGCACGATGCGCGCCCAGTCGTCGCCCATGTGGTTGCTGCAGGATGTCTTCACCGGCCGCATGACTTCGCCGAAGCCCAGTGCCTTGAGCTTGTCGGCCGTGAGGTTCAGGTTCTCGAAGCCCCAGCGCACCTGCTCGGACGTGAGCGATTTGCCCTTGCCGTACTTGTCCTGCGCGGCGCGGATCGCCTCGACCTGCAGCATCGAGATCATCATCCCGCGGGTGTGCGCGATCGAGCCGATGCCGTCGGCCGGGCCGGTGCCCTGGCCCTTGTCGTACACCAGCTTCTTGAGCTCGTCGTGGATCTTGTCCTTGGCCGCGCTGTTGTGCAGCGTGATCGCGTTGTAGCCCTTGGCGCCGGCGCCGATGTCCTTCACGTCATGGTCCGAACCCGCCCACCAGACCGCGTAGATCTTCTCGCGCGGGTAGCCGCTGGCCTGCGCCTCGCGGATGCCGGCGGGCGTCATCACGCCGGCCGACCAGAACAGCACGTAGTCGGGCTTCTGCTGGCGAATCTGCAGCCAGGTCGACTTCTGCTCCACGCCGGGTGGCGTGACGGGGAACAGCGAGAGCTCGAAGCCCTGGGCCGCGGCACGCTTCTGCAGCAGCGGGATCGGCTCCTTGCCGTAGGGCGAGTCGTGGTAGACCAGCGCGATCTTCTTGCCCTTGAGGTTGCCCTTCTCCTTCTTCGCGATGTCCTGGATCATCACGTCGGCCGCGGTCCAGTAGGTGCCCAGCAGCGGGAAGTTCCACTCGAACACCGTGCCGTCGGCCGATTGCGACAGGCCATAGCCGGGGGTCTCGACGACCACCTTGTCGACGAAGGCCTTGTCGGTCACGGCGAAGGTGATGCCGGTCGATTGCGTGTCGAAGCCCGAAGCGCCCGAACCCTTGCCCTTGAGCCGCTCGTAGCACTCCACGCCCTTGGCTGCGTCGTAGGCGGTTTCGCATTCTTCATACGTCAGCTTGACGCCGTTGACGCCGCCGTCGCGTGCGTTCACCAGCTTCAGGTAGTCCTGCTTGCCGTCGGCCCATGGGATGCCCAGCGGTGCGAACTGGCCGGTGCGGTAGACCAGCAGCGGCACGAACTGCTCGGCCGGCTGGGCCTGCGCGAGCGAACCCGCGACGACCATCGAAAGCCCCGCGGCGGCGAGTGCCGCGGTGCGTGCGAGATTCCTGAATTGCATGGCTTGTCTCCTTGTAATAGCACGTGAGTGCGTGGTGGAACGGAATATGGGGATCGGTGGGGATCAGTGGGGGAAGGGCCAGAGCCGCAGCTTCTGCCGCGCGGTGGACCACAGGCGCGCCAGGCCGTGCGGCTCGACGATCAGGAAGAACACGATCAGCGCGCCGAAGATCATGTGCTCGAGGTGCGATGCGGTGGCCGTCGAGATCGACAGGCCCAGCCAGTGCGGCACGTAGTTCAGCAAGAGCGGAAGCAGCACGATGAAGGCGGCGCCGAAGAAGCTGCCGGCGATCGAGCCCAGGCCGCCGATGATGATCATGAACAGCAATTGCAGCGACTTGTCGATGCCGAAGGCCGCGGGTTCCCAGGCCCCCAGGTGCACGAAGCCCCAGAGCGCGCCGGCCACGCCGACGATGAAGCTGCTCACCGCGAACGCGGTCAGTTTGGCGTAGACCGGCCGGATGCCGATCACCGAGGCCGCGACGTCCATGTCGCGCATCGCCATCCATTCGCGGCCGATCGCGCCGCGCACCAGGTTCTTGGCCAGCAGCGCGAACACCACCACCAGGCTCAGGCACAGCAGGTACTTCTGCGTCGGCGTGTTGAACTCGTAGCCGAACATCTGCAGCGAATTGACGCTGACCGAGCCCGAGGACGAATCGTTGGTGACCCACTTCACGCGGTTGGTGAACCAGTCCATGAAGAACTGCGCCGCCAGCGTGGCCACCGCGAGGTACAGCCCGCGGATGCGCAGGCTGGGGATGCCGAACAGCACGCCCACCACCGTGGCCGCCAGGCCGCCGCCGATCAGCGACACCAGCAGCGGCATGCCCTCGATGCGCACCTGCAGGTTGTAGGCCGCATAGGCGCCCACCGCCATGAAGGCACCGGTGCCCAGCGAGATCTGGCCGCAGTAGCCGACCAGGATGTTGAGGCCGATCGCGGCCAGCGCCAGGATCAGGAAGGGGATCAGCACCGCACGGAAGCTGTAGTCGCTGGCCAGCATCGGCACCGCGATGAAGGCGATGGCCGCGAAGGCCAGCATGACCCAGCGGTCCTGCGCGACCGGGAACAGCGCCAGATCCGCGCGGTAACTGCTCTTGAATTGACCGTTTTCTCGATAGAACATATCAGTCGCTCAGTGCGTGAACCATTCCAGGAATACCGCGGAACCGGCTTTGCCGGGCCGCTGGTATGGCCCCCGGAAGGGGAGGGCAAAGCGACACGAAGTGCGCGAAGCCTCGGGGGAGAGTCCAGGAATACCGCGGAACCGGCTTTGCCGGGCCGTTGGTATTGCCCCCGGCGAGGGGGTTGGCGAAGCGACACGAAGTGCGCGAAGACTGGGGGCGAGCTTTTTCATACGCGATCGATGATCTTGTCGCCGAACAGGCCTTGGGGCCGGATCAGCAACACGGCCAACGCCAGAACATAGGCGAACCAGTTCTCGATGCCGCCGCCGAGGAAGGGGCCGAGGTAGATCTCGGAGAGCTTCTCGCCCATGCCGATGATCAGGCCGCCGAGGATGGCGCCGGGCACCGAGGTCAGGCCGCCGAGGATCACCACCGGGAAGGCCTTGAGGGCCACCAGCGAGATCGAGAACTGCACGCCCAGCTTGCTGCCCCAGATCACGCCGGCCACCAGCGCGACGATGCCGCCGATCGACCAGACGATGACCCAGATGCGCGCCAGCGGAATGCCGATCGACTGCGCGGCCTGGTGGTCGTCGGCCACCGCGCGCAAGGCGCGGCCGGTGCCGGTCTTCTGGAAGAACAGCGTGAGCAGCACCACCAGCGTGGCGGCGATCGCGGCCGCGTAGAGGTCTTCTTTGCTCAGCAGCAGGCCGCCTTCGAACATGTTCTCCAGCACCAGCAGCGGTTCCTTGGGCATGCCGATGTCGATCTTGTAGGTGGCGCTGCCGAAGATCAGCTGGCCCGCACCGTCGAGCACGTGCGAAATGCCCAGCGTGGCCATCAGCAGCGTGATGCCTTCCTGGTTGACCAGCCGGCGCAGCGCCAGGCGCTCGATCAGCCAGGCCACGATCACCATGCACAGCGCGGCGGCGATGAAGCCGAGCACGGCACCGAGCACCACGCTCTGGAAGCCGAACCACTTCGGAATCCATTCGGCGAAGCGCGCCATCGCCAGCGCCGCGAACAGCACCATCGCACCCTGCGCGAAGTTGAAGACACCCGAGGCCTTGAAGATCAGCACGAAGCCCAGCGCCACGAGGGCGTAGAGCATGCCGGCCATCAAGCCGCCGAAAATCGTTTCGAGAAAGAAACCCATGGGGCCCGCCGTTCCTAGTGTTCCGCGCCGAGATAAGCCCGGATCACGTCTTCGTTGCTGCGTACTTCGTCGGGGGTGCCGTCGCCGATCTTCTTGCCGTAGTCGAGCACCACCACGCGGTCGGAGATGTCCATCACCACGCCCATGTCGTGCTCGATCAGCACGATGGTCGTGCCGAACTCGTCGTTCACGTCGAGGATGAAGCGGCTCATGTCCTGCTTCTCTTCCACGTTCATGCCCGCCATCGGCTCGTCGAGCAGCAGCACCTGCGGCTCCATCGCCAGGGCGCGGCCGAGGTCGACGCGCTTCTGCAGGCCGTAGGGCAGCTGGCCCACGGGCGTCTTGCGGAAGGGCTGGATCTCGAGGAAGTCGATGATGCGTTCGACGAACTCGCGCTGCGCCAGCTCCTCGCGTTCGGCCGAGCCCCAGCCGAAGGGGTTGCGGAAGGCCTGCGCCAGCAGACCGCTCTTCATCTTGAGGTTGCGCCCCGTCATGATGTTGTCGAGCGCGCTCATGCCCTTGAACAGCGCCAGGTTCTGGAAGGTGCGCGCCACGCCCATCTCGGCCACCTGGCGCGAGTTCATGTGCTTGAAGGTCTGGCCGCGGAAGGTGATCGATCCCTGCTGCGGCGCATACACGCCGTTGATGCAGTTGAGCATCGAGCTCTTGCCCGCGCCGTTGGGGCCGATGATGGCCCGCACCTCGTGCTCGCGCACGTTGAAGCTGATGTCCGTCAGGGCCTTCACGCCGCCGAAGCTGAGACTGATGTTCTGGACGTCGAGGATGACGTCGCCGGTCTTCCTGTTGCTCATGCTGCGGCCTTCACTTCGGGATAACGCTTGGCATCGACGATCTGCAGCGTGGCGCTGACCGAGCCGGTGCGGCCGTCCTCGAACTTCACCTGCGTCTCGATGAACTGCTCGCTCCTGCCGCCGTACAGCGCATCGAGCAGCACCGCGTATTTCTGCGCGACGAAGCCGCGGCGCACCTTGCGCGTGCGGGTCATCTCGTCGTCGTCGGGGTCGAGTTCCTTGTGCAGCACCAGGAAGCGCGCGACCTGCGTGTCGGCCATGCCGGCTTCGGCCGCCAGGTCGGCATTGACCTTGGCGATGCATTCGGCGATCAGCGTCAGCACCTCCGGCTTGCCGGCCAGGTCGACGTAGCCGCCGTAGGCCAGGCCGCGGCGCTCGGCCCAGTTGCCGACCGCCTCGAAGTCGATGTTGACGAAGGCGCAGACCGCGTCGCGGCCGTCGCCGAAGCACACGGCTTCCTTGATCTGCGGGAAGAACTTGAGCTTGTTCTCGATGTAGTTGGGCGCGAACATCGCACCGCCCGACATGCGGCCCACGTCCTTGGCGCGATCGATGATGCGCAGGTGGCCTTCGCTGTCGAGCACGCCCGCGTCGCCGGTGTGGAAGTAGCCGTCGGCATCGAGCACCTCGGCCGTGGCATCGGGCCGCTTGTAGTACTCCTTGAGCACCGACACGCCGCGCACCAGCACCTCGCCGTTGTCGGCGATGCGCAGTTCCATGCCGGGCGCCGCCGGGCCCACGGTCTGCAGCTTGACCTTGCCGTCCTGCTGCAGGCACACGTAGGCACAGGTCTCGGTCTGGCCGTAGAACTGCTTGAGGTTGACGCCGATCGAGCGGTAGAAGCGGAACAGGTCGGGGCCGATGGCCGCGCCCGCGGTGTAGGCCACGCGGATGCGGCTCATGCCCAGCACGTTGCGCAGCGGGCCGTAGACCAGCACGTTGCCGATGCCGTAGAGCAGGCGGTCGCCCGCGCCGACCGGCGCGCCGTTCAGGATGTCGGCGCCCACGCGCTGCGCCAGCGCCATGAACTTCGCATAGAGCCAGCGCTTGGGCGCGGCTGCGTCTTCCATGCGGATCGACACGGCGGTCAGCAGGCCCTCGAAGGTGCGCGGCGGGCCGAAGTAGTAGCTCGGGCCGATCTCGCGCATGTCGTTCATCACGGTCGCGGCCGACTCGGGGCAGTTGAGCGTGAAGCCGCCCACCAGCCATTGCGCGACCGAGAACAGGTGATCGCCGACCCAGGCCATGGGCAGGTAGCTCATCACGTTGTCGCCCGGGCCGAGCCGGTCGGTGACCACGCCGCCGTGGCCCGCGGCGATGAAGCTCGCATGCGTCTGGCACACGCCCTTGGGCCGGCCGGTGGTGCCCGAGGTGTAGAGGATCACGCCGACGTCGCCGGGCTCGCCGCTCGCCACGCGGGCGTCGAAGAAGCCGGGGTGGGCGGCGTCGTGGGCACGGCCCAGTTCGCGCAGACGCTCGAAGCTGATCAGCCCCGGCTGCGTGTAGTGGCGCAGGCCGCGCGGGTCGTCATAGATGATGTGGCGGATCGCGTGGCCGCTGTCCTTCTGCAGTTCGCGGCACTCGAGCAGCTTGTCGACCTGCTCCTGGTCCTCGGCGATCACGAACTGGATTTCCGCGTCGTCGAGCATGAAGACCATCTCGCTCGCCACCGCGTCCTGGTACAGCGGCACCGGCACGCCGCGCAGGCTCTGCGCCGCGACCACCGCCATGTAGAGGTGCGGGCGGTTGGCGCCCACGATGGCCAGGTTGTCGAAGGCCTCGAAGCCCAGACTCGCCAGGCCGCAGGCCATCTCGCGCACCGCTTGCGCGGTCTCGCCCCAGGTCCAGGTCTGCCAGATGCCCAGGTCCTTCTCGCGCACGGCGGGCGCGTCGGGCTGCGCGGCGGCATGGGCGCGCAGCAGGCGGGGAAAGGTGGTGTCGGCCGGTGTGCTTGTGTTCACGATGGGGCGACTGTAGGACCGACTTTGACGCCAAGTTGTCGTTCCAACGACAATCTCAGGGTCTCCACTCCCCCGGACTTACCCGATGACCTCCGCGGCCCCTGCCTCCGGTTCGATCCGGGATCGCTTGCGCGCGGCCCGTGCCGACGAGCTGCGCAACATCCCCTGGCTCGATGCACTGGCGCCGGCCGAGCGGCAGCGCACCGAAGCCGCGCTGGTGGTCAGCGAGGCCGAACCCGGCGACCTGATCTGCCGTGTGGGCCGGCCGCCGACCTACTGGTTCGGCGTGATCGAGGGCCTGTTCAAGATGAGCAACGACAACGCCGATGGCACCTCGATGACCTACAGCGGCCTGCCGCCCGGCGGCTGGTTCGGCGAGGGCACGGTGATGAAGCGCGAGCCCTACCGCTACAACATCCAGGCGCTGCGCCGCAGCGTGATCGCCGGCCTGCCGGTCGACGATTTCCATTGGCTGCTCGACCATTCGATCGGCTTCAACCGCTTCGTGATGAACCAGCTCAACGAGCGGCTGGCCCAGTTCATCGCAGCGCGCGAGGCCGACCGATTGAACAACCCCGACGTGCGCGTGGCGCGCAACCTCGCGGCGCTGTTCAATCCGGTGCTGTTCCCCGGCGTGGGCCAGCTGCTGCGCATCACGCAGCAGGAGCTCGCCTACCTGATCGGCCTGTCGCGCCAGCGCGTGAACGAAGCGCTGCGCACCCTCGAGGCACAAGGCATGATCCAGGTCGAGTACGGCGGCCTGCGCGTGCTCGACCTGCCGGCGCTGCGCGCCAGCGTCACGGCCCCTTCTTCCAGTTCTTCTTCTTCCGCCATCTCCTTCCAGGACACAAAGCAATGAGCGCATCGCACCTCACCCTCCTCACCGGCGCCTCCCGCGGCATGGGCCGCGCCATGGCCGAACAGCTGCTCGAGGCCGGCCACACGCTGGTCTGCATCTCGCGCAAGACCGACGACGCGTTGGCCGCCAAGGCCGCGCAGCACGGCGCGAAGATCGAGCAGTGGTCCTTCGACCTGGCTGCACCGGCCGCCGCGGCCGAGCGCGTGGCCGCCTGGCTCGCCACGCAGGACGCGCAGGCCTTCGACAGCGTCACGCTGATCAACAACGCCGGCACCGTCGGCCAGCTCGGCCCGCTCGAGAAGGCCGATGCGGCCGACCTGGCGCAATCGCTGCGCATCGGGCTCGAGGCGCCGCTGCTGCTCACGGCCGCCTTCCTGCGCGCCACGCAGGACTGGCGCGGTGCCCGCAAGGTGCTGAACATCTCCTCGGGCCTGGGCCGCAACGCCATGGCCAGCCAGGCCCCGTACTGCGCGGCCAAGGCCGGCATGGACCACTTCTCGCGCGCGGTCGCGCTCGAGGAGGCGCTGCGCCCCAACGGCGCGAAGATCGTCTCGCTCGCGCCCGGCGTGATCGACACCGACATGCAGATCGCGATGCGCGGCACCGAGGCCGGCCTGTTCCCCGACCGTGCGCGCTTCGAGAAGCTCAAGGCCGACGGCCTGCTCGATTCGCCCGCCACCGCCGGTGCCAAGGTGCTGGCCTATCTGGCGCGTGCGGACTTCGGCAGCAAGCCGGTGGCCGACGTGCGCGACGCCGCCTGACCATGGCCACCGCCCAGGCCCTGAGCACCGCGGAGTACAAGCTCTTTCCCAATCCGCGCAACCTGCACCGCGTGGTGTTCGCGCACCAGGTCTTCGTGCCCTATCCGTACATGCTCATCGAGATGGAGAGTTACTACCTGAAGGGCCGCTACAGCCTGTTCGCGGCGCACCGGATCGTGGACAACAAGGCGGGCCAGCTGGTCACCTTCGAGGACGCGGCCGACGAGGGGAAGTTCAAGGCGATGTTCGTGCCGGACTGAGATGGCGCGTCGGCGCGGCGAGGCCCTCATGGGGCGCTTGACCCTCAATCAGGATCGGCCTACGATTAAGTTTGTACAAACCCGTTGAAAAACAGGGGTTCGAGGTGACTTATGAAGAGGTTGGAGTTGATCGGTCGGCTGGCCGAGCTGGACAGGCGAGGCATCTACGTGCTCGCCCGAAGGGACCTCGACAAGCTGTTCCCTGCAGAATCCGCCAAGTCGATGGAACAGTCCTTGAAGCGGATGGTCGACGACAGGTTGCTTGAACGGGCGGCGCGTGGTCTTTACGTCAACCCGGCGGCGTCGAGCAGGAATCGCTGGATCGCCGAAGAAATCGCCAAGGCACTCCGCCCCGATGCGCTGTCCTATGTCAGCCTGGAGTCGATGCTGTCGGAGTACGGCGTCATCTCTCAGATTCCGATCGATCGCATGACGGTGATGACCACCGGAGGCAGCGGTCTGATCGAGACACCCTACGGAACGATCGAGTTCACGCACACCAAGCGCGGCGTCGCACAGGTCATCAAGAACACCCTGGCTGTCAAGGGACGGCCGCTTCGCATTGCCACCCAGCGGGCGGCCGTTCGCGATCTTCTGCGTGTGGGACGCAATGCGAACATGCTCGACCGAAGCCACCTCGAAGAAGGAGAGGACGAATGAGCGAAGACAAGGCGGACTTCAACGAACTGGTCGACCTGGCCATGGCCAATACGGCACTGGCTGCCATGCGTCCGGTCGTGGAAAAGGAGTTGTTGCACTACGAGATCTTTCACGCGCTCGACGCCGAGGGCTTGCTCAAGGATCTGGTGTTTCAAGGGGGCACGTCGCTGCGGCTGTGCCGAGGCTCGGACCGCTTCAGTGAAGACCTGAATTTCGCAGGCGGCACGAACTTCTCCGCAACGAGCATGGAAAGGATCAAGGATTGCGTGGAGAAGCGCATCGGCGAGCGCTTCGGCTTGAAGGTCCTGGTCAACAACAAGCCGGGCAAGAGGGGCGAGGACGGCACAGACCCTGTGCGCGTCGACAAATGGTGGATCTCGATCGAGACTTCTCCCGAGAACCGGGCGATGCCGCGACAGAAGATCAAGCTGGAGATTGCCAACATTCCTGCGTACACCCGCGAGTTGGTTCCGCTGCGGATCAACTATGACTTCCTGGCAGGCATGCCGACGGTCCTGGTCAACGCAGAGTCGCTCGATGAGGTCATGGCGGACAAGGTGCTGGCCTTTCCCACCTCGCTTCGTGACAACCAGGGCCAGCCCGTGAAGGCCGATTCGGCCAAGATTCGGCATCGCGACATCTGGGACCTGGCTTGGCTGGACACGCGGGGCGCCATGCTGGCACCCGAGTTGGTCATTTCAAAGATCAACGACTATGGCGTCGTGAACTATCCCGCTCTGCTCGACCATGCGATCCGGCTGCTGCCGGAAATTGTCGAGGGCCATGCGTTCAAGTCGCAGATGAGCCGTTTCGTCGACTCGGCCACCGTTGCGAAGACCCTGGCTTCCGAAAGCTACTCAGGCTATCTGGCCACATCGGTGGGTGGGCTGTTCATGCGGATGAAGGCTGCGCTCGACACGGCGAGTTCGAAAGCGGAATGAATGCGCAGCGGCGATCCATCCTTTCTGGGCCTCTGCTTCGGCGCCTCGAACTTTTTCCTTGGGACCCGTCGGATTCACTAAAAATCCGGGCTAGAATTGCAGACTCGATGCGGGATTAGCTCAGTTGGTAGAGCGCAACCTTGCCAAGGTTGAGGTCGAGAGTTCGAGTCTCTTATCCCGCTCCACATCCAGTAAAAAGGCCACCTTTTCAGGTGGCCTTTTTCATTGGTGCGCTGCGTTACACGGTGCCCCGTCATGCGCCCGAGTGCAGGGCGCACGCGGCGCCCCGGCGTCGCCCGTCAGGCGATGAGCCGCAGCGCCGACTCCCATGCCATCTGCGCATGCGCCAAGCCTTCCTCGCGGTTGAATTGCGCCGCGGTGCGCTCGCGCACGGCCACTGGCGGGTAGCTGAGGGGCTGGCCGCCGCTCAGTGCCTTGATCTGGGCCTGGCAGGCGCGCTCCAGGAAGTAGATGTTCAGGAAAGCCTCGGCGATCGTGCGTCCCGCGGCCAGCAGGCCGTGGTTGCGCAGGATCATCACGCGGTGCTGGCCCAGGCTCGCCACCAGGCGGTCGCGTTCCTCGAGATCGAGCGCGATGCCTTCGTAGTCGTGGTAGGCGAGGTGGCCGTAGAACTTCAGCGCATGCTGCGAGATGGGCAGCAGGCCTTCCTGCTGGCATGACACGCCGATGCCGTCGGCCGTGTGCGTGTGGATCACGCAGGCCAGGTCATGGCGCGCCATGTGCACGGCCGAGTGGATGGTGAAGCCGGCCGCGTTGACGCGTTCCGATGCGGCGTCGGCATCGACCGCCGCGCCGCTCGGGTCGATCTTCACCAGGTCCTCGGGCCGCATCTCGTGGAACAGCACGCCGTAGCGGTTGATCAGGAAATGGTCCGGCGTGCCGGGGATGCGGGCGCTGATATGGGTGTCGATCAGGTCGGTCATGCGGAAGTGCGCGACCAGTCGATAGAGGGCCGCGAGGTCGCGGCGGGTCTGGGTCTCGGCGTCGGCGGGCGCCGGGGTGTCGATGGTGGTCATGTCTGGTCTTCGTGTGGTTCTGCGTTGTCAGTGTGCCGTCGCGAGATCGGGCTGGCTGCGGATCAGCGCGGCCACGGCCAGGCTCTGCGCATCGCCCTGCTTCTCCAGCGCGGCGATCACGCCCCGCCGGTCGGCGACCGACTTGTCCTGGTTGAGCTTCATCTTTCCCTCGAGGCGCGCGATGGGAATGCGCACCGCCGCGATGGCCGTGAGGCGCGACGCGGTCAGTTCCTGCGGCATGGCGCCGAAGTCCCATTCGCCGCCCAGGGGCGTGTCGTAGGTCGCGACCGTGCGCTGCAGCACCGCGTGGATGGCCGCGGTGTCTTCCACCACTTCCGGCGTGCCCTGCACATGGATGGCCGTGTAGTTCCAGGTGGGGAAGGTCAGCCGGTTCGTGTACCAGCTCGGCGAGATGAAGGCATGCGGCCCCTGGAAGATCACCAGCGCCGGCGCACCGGCCTTCAGGTCGCGGTACTGCGCGTTGCCGCGCGCGAGGTGCGTGGTCAGCAGGCCGTGCGGCCCTTCGTCGTCGACGAGAAAGGGCAGGTGCGTGGCGTTGAGGCCTTCGGCGCCGTGGGTCACGAGCGTGGCGAAGCTCCATGCGCGCATGCGTTCGCGCAGCAAGGCCTCGTCGGATTCCGCGTAGGCGGGCGGGGTGTACATCGCGCCCCCTCTCAGGCGTGCTTCTGCAGCCAGCGCACCGTGTCGTCGAAGGCCTCGCCCGCCACGTCGGCCACCGACACGGCCTCGAGAAAACTGTGGACCGTGCCCGGGTACACCTTGGACTCGACGTCGAGGCCCTCGGCCTTCATCTTGGCCACCATGTCGATGTTGCCGTCGTACAGTGGATCGCATTCGGTGATGACCAGGAAGGCCGGTGGAATGTCGTGCAGGTCGGCGTCGAGCAGGTTCATGCGCGGGTCGGTGAAGTCCTCCTTGCGGCCCAGGTAGTTGCGGTAGAACCAGACCATCATGTGCAGCGAGAGACCGTAGTCGCCCGCGCCGTAGCGCACCACCGAGTCCTGGTACAGGTCGGTGCTGAAGCCGGTGTAGTTCAGCACCAGGCCGCGGATCGGGCTCGCGCCCTGGTCGCGGAAGTGCAGGGCCGTGCACAGCGAGAGGTTGCCGCCGGCCGAGTCGCCGCCGACGAAGAACTGCTTCGGGTCGAAGCCGATCTCCCCCGCGTGCGCAATCAGCCAGCTCACCGTGTCGATGCATTCCTCGATCGGCTGCGGGAACTTGGCCTCGGGGGCGCGCGTGTAGTTGATGCCGATCACCACGATGCCGGCGCGCTCGGCGTACTCGCGCATCAGCCGGTCGTGGGTGTCGATGCTGAACAGCACGAAGCCGCCGCCGTGGATGTAGAAGAAGGCGCCGGGCATGCGGCGTTCCTTGGGGTAGTGGGTGCGGATCAGCACCTCGCCGTGGCGCGTGGGCACCATCTGCTCGGTCGTGCGTTCCATCACCGGGCCGCCCGCGGCCCAGGGCGCGCGCACCTTCTCCGCGATGTCGCGGCCTTCGGCGATCGACACCGTGTCGCGGCGCGGGAACTTCGAAGCGTCCGCGCTCATGCGCTGCACGAAGCGCTGGACTTGCGGGTCGAGGGGCGCGGGCTTCGCGCCTTGGGTCGCGGCGGTGAAGGCAGGGTCGAGGTTGCTCATGTCTTTGTCTGTGGTGAGTTGGAATTCGAGAGGAGACGTCGCGCGTCAATAGCCGCGCGCTGTGTCGACCTGGTTGAAGAGCGGGCCGCCCCGGCGCAATTGACCGACGTTGCGTGCCACCTGCCGCACCACCACGTCGAAGGTGGCCATGGTCGCCATGTGGGGCGTGACGACCACGCCGGGCGTGGTCCACAGCGGGTGTTCGGGCGGCAGGGGCTCGTTCTCGAACACGTCGACCACGGCGCCGCGCAGCTGGCCGCTGCCGAGCGCGGCGATCAGGTCGGCCTCGACCAGGTGCTCGCCGCGGCCACAGTGAATCAGCGCCGCGCCCCAGGGCAGGGCCGAGAAGGTGCGCTCGCAAAGGATGCCGCGGGTCTGTGCCGTGAGCGGCAGCAGGCACACCAGCACGTCGGTCTGCGCGAGGAAGTCGAGGTAGCTTTCTTCGCCACTGAACATCGTCACGCCCGGGATCTCGCGCGGCGTGCGGGCCCAGCCGCTCACCGGATAGCCCAGCAGGGGCAGGCGGGCCGCGATGTGGCCGCCGAGTTCGCCCATGCCCATCAGGCCCACGCGGCAGGCCGAGGCCGGCGTCTGCGTCGGACGCTTCCATTCCTTCGCGCGCTGGCTGGCCAGGGCGGCATCGAGCTGGCGATGGAAATGCAGCACGCCCCACAGCACGAACTGCAGCATGCCTTCGGCCAGCATCGGGTCGACCACGCGGCACACCGGCAGCGTGCCGATGTCCTGGCCGGCGACCACGTTGTCCACGCCGGCCGCGATGCTGTGCACCAGCTTCAGATTCGGCATCTGTGCGTACACGCCGGGCGGCGAGTTCCAGCACACGGCCACCTCGGCCTCGAGGCAGCGCGGGTCGGGCCAGGTGGCGATGGCCAGCGAGGGGTCGGCCTTCAGCAGCAGAGGGCGCAGGAAGTCGAGGTCGACGGAATGGCTGAGCAGGGCAACGGTGGTCATGAGGATGCGAGTAGATGCGGTGCCAGTGCGTGGGACGCGGGCAGGGTGGTCGGGTCGGTGCGGGCGCTGGCCGCCCCCTGCGGCAGGGTGTCGAGCGCAGGCGCGCCCCTGTGCCGGCCGAGGTCGGCGGACGCAGCGGTGCTCATGCCGCCAGCCTGTGCTCGAAGAACTCCAGCCCCGGCATCGCGCCCAGCAGCGTGCGCGTGTACGCATGCTGCGGATCGCTGAAGAGCTGGCCGGGCGCGCCGCGCTCGACGATCCGGCCCTTCTGCATCACGACCACCGTGTTCGAGATCTCGGCCGCCACACGCAGGTCGTGGGTGATGAACATCATGGTCAGGCCCAGCTCGGCCTTGAGCTCGGCCAGCAGGGCCAGCACCTGCGCCTGGATCGACACGTCGAGTGCCGACACCGCCTCGTCGGCGATCAGCAGCCGCGGCTTGAGCGCCAGGGCGCGCGCGATCGAGATGCGCTGGCGCTGCCCGCCCGAGAACTCGTGCGGAAAGCGGTTCACCGCCGACGCACCCAGTCCCACGCGGTCGAGCAGGGCGGCCGCGGCCTTGAGCGCCTCGGCGCGCGTCGTGCCGTAGATCATCGGCCCGCGTGCGATCGCATCGCCCACCTTCTGGCGCGGGTTGAGCGAGGCGAAGGGGTCCTGGAAGATGATCTGCACCTGTTTGCGGTAGGCGCGCAGCGCCGCGGCGCTCTGCCCCAGGATCGGCTGGCCGGCGAAGGTGATCGCGCCGCTGTCGGGCTCGATCAGTCGCATCACCATGCGGCCCAGCGTCGACTTGCCCGAGCCCGATTCGCCCACCACCGACACCGTCTCGCCTTCCTGAATCGCCAGGTCGATGTTGTCGGCCGCCACCACGGTGCGCGGCGCGGTGAAGAGCCCCGACTTCGAGACGAAGGTCTTCTGCAGCCGCTCGATCTTCAAGAGCGGCTCGGCCGTCTTCCGCGCGTGCGGCGTGCTGCGCGCGTTGCGCCCGGGCACGGCGGCGATCAGTGCCTTCGTGTAGTCGTGCTGCGGGTGGCGCAGCACCGCGTCGCGCGTGCCCTGCTCGACGACGCGGCCGTGGCGCATGACGACCACGCGGTCGGCGATGTCCGCCACCACGCCGAAGTCGTGCGTGATGAACAGCACGCCCATCTTGCGCTCGACCTGCAGCGTCTGGATCAGGTCGAGGATCTGGCGCTGCGTGGTCACGTCCAGCGCGGTGGTCGGCTCGTCGGCCAGCAGCAGGCGCGGGTTGTTGAGCAGCGCCATCGCGATCATCACGCGCTGGCGCTGGCCGCCCGACAGCTGGAACGGATAGCTGCGCACGATCTGCTTCGGCGAAGGCAGGCCCACCGCATCGATGATCGCCAGGCAGCGCTCCTCGATGGCCGTGGCGCTCAGGCCGGTCGCGTTGTGCAGCTGCAGGGCTTCGGCGACTTGCGCGCCGATGCGCTGCAGCGGGTTGAGCGCGCTCATCGGTTCCTGGAACACCATCGCGATGCGTTCGCCGCGCAGCTTGCGCATCTGCGCGGCAGAGAGCTTCGTGAGGTCCGTGCCTTCCAGCAGCACGCGGCTGTGTGCGTCGATGGTCACGCGCGGCGGCAGCAGCCCGAGGATGGCGTGCGCCGTCATCGACTTGCCCGAGCCGGACTCGCCGACCAGGCAGACGATCTCGTTCTCGGCGATGTCCAGCGACAGCCGGTCCACCGCATGGCTGCGGTCGCCCGAGCTCGGCAGCACGATCGACAGGTCCTGGATCGACAGCAGGGGAGAGGAGGGTGTCGTCATTGGCGCGAGATCCGGGGGTTGAGCACGTCGTTCAGGCCTTCACCCACGAGGTTGATGGCCAGCACGGTCAGCAGGATGGCGATGCCCGGGAACAGGCTCATCCACCAGGCCTGGCGCAGCATGGTGCGCGCGGCGCCGATCATGAAGCCCCAGCTCATGAGGTTGGGGTCGCCCAGGCCCATGAAGCTCAGCGCGCTCTCGATCAGGATCGCGCTCGCAATCGACAGCGAGCCCGCGACGATGATCGGCGACAGCGCGTTGGGCAGGATGTAGCGCGTGATCAGCGACAGCGGCGACTCGCCCTGGCAGCGCGCGGCCTGCACGAACTCGCGCTCCTTCAGGGCCAGGAACTCGCCGCGCGTGAGGCGCGCCACCTGCGGCCAGCTCACCAGCGCGATGGCGATCACGATGGTGCGGATCGACGGCTCGAGGATCGCCACCAGCAGGATGCAGAGCATGAAGGCCGGGATGGTCTGGAACAGCTCGGTGAAGCGCATCAGCCACTCGCCGATGCGCCCTCCCACGTAGCCGGAGAGCGCACCCACCACCACGCCGATGACCAGCGCGACCAGCGTGGAGGCCAGGCCGATCATCAGCGAGACGCGCGTGCCGTGCGCGATGCCCGCGGCGATGTCGCGGCCCAGGCTGTCGCTGCCCAGCAGCATGCCGTCGGTCTGCGGCGGCGTGAACGGCGCAGCCACCGTGTCCCAGGGGTCGCCCGGGAACACCAGCGGTGCGCTCAAGGCCAGCACGATCACGGCCAGCAGGATCACCAGGCCGAGCATGCCGCTCGGGTGGCGCAGGAAGGATCGAAGGGTCTGTTTCATTGCGCGGTCATGCCTTGATGCGGGGGTCGATCACGCGGTACAGAAGATCGGTCAGCCAGTTGAAGGCGATCACCAGCACCGACAGCACCAGGAAGATGCCGAGCATCATCTGGTAGTCGCGCTGCAGCACCGCCTCGTAGGTGAGGCGGCCCAGGCCGGGCCAGGCGAACACGGTCTCGATCACGACCGAGCCGCCGATCAGCGTGCCGGCCTGGACACCCGCCATGGTCACCACCGGCAGCAGCGCGTTGCGCAGCATGTGGCGCCACAGGATGCGACGCTCCGAGGCGCCCTTGGCGCGCGCGGTCTTCACGTAGTCCTGGTGGCTGACCTCGATGATGGAGGAGCGCATCAGCCGCGCGTAGATCGCGAGGTAGAGCATGCCCAGCGTGAAGGCCGGCAGCGCCAGGTGCCTGAGCTTGTCGACCGCGGCCGCACCGCCCGACATCGTCACGCCGATGGTCTCGTAGCCGAAGGCCGGCAGCCAGCCCAGTTGCACCGAGAACAGCAGCACCAGCATCAGGCCCAGCCAGAACACCGGCGTGGCGTAGATCACCAGCGCCAGCAGGCTGATCAGCGTGTCCGACACCTTGCCGGCGCGCACGCCGGCCAGGCTGCCCAGCACCACCCCGCCGACCAGCGAGATCGCGAAGGCCGAGAGCGTGAGCAGCAGCGTAGCGGGCAGGCGCTGGCCGATGGCGCTCGCCACGGTGCGCTGCTGGCGATGCGAGTAGCCCAGGTCCAGGCGCACGACCTTGCCCAGGTAGGTGGCCAGTTGCGTGGGCAAGGGCTGATCGAGCCCGTACTCGGCCCGCACGCGCGCAATGAAGGCCTCGTCGGTGGCACCGGACTGGCCGGCCATCACGAGGGCGGGGTCGCCGGGCGCGGCGCGCACCAGCATGAAATTGAAGATGGCGATCAGCAGGACGACCGCCACCATCTTCGCGAGGCGCACGCCCAGGGCGCCCGCGATCGTCAGCCATTTGAGATTCATAGAAGGAAGCGTGGAGACCGGCAGGCATGCCCTTCGGCACGAAGGCGAAGAACGCGGGGAGGGCGCGCCATGGCGGTCAGCCCTTGAAGTACACGGTGTCGAAGCTCTCGTGCACGCCGATGGCCGTCGTCACGATGTTCTGCAGGCGCTTGTCGTGGATCGTCGGGAATTCCATCTCGACCAGCCAGGCGATGGGCACCTCGTCCACGATGATCTTCTGCATCTCGCTGTAGAGCGCCTGCCGCTTGGGTTCGTCCACCTCCACGGCGGCCTGATCGGCCAGCTTGTCGACCTGCGGGTTCGAGTAGCCGACCGTGTTGGTGAACAGGATCTTGCGGATGTTCGACGTCACGTAGTTGCGCGTCACGCCCAGCGCCGGGTCCCCGAACTGGTACAGCCACGACAGGTTGAGGTCGTAGTCCCAGTTGCTCACGCGCTGCGTGTAGCTGCCGGGGTCGGTGGACTCCAGCACCACCGCGATGCCGACCTTGGCCAGCGACTGGCGGATGTACTCGCAGGTGCGCTGCACCATTTCGCCATAGGGCGACACCGGCAGGCGCACCGTCACGCGGGTGCCCTTGGCGTCGGGCTTGAGGCCCATCTCGTCGAGCAGTGCCTTGGCCTTGGCGATCGAGAAGTCGTACTTCGTGACGTTGGCTTCGTAGTACTTGGTCTTCGAGTTGATCGGACCGGTGGCGACCTTGCCGAAGCCGTAGAGGATCTTGTCCTTGATGAAGTTGCGGTCGATCGCATGCATCACCGCCTTGCGGAAGCGCTTGTCGGCCAGCGGTGCGTTGCGGTTGTTGATCTCCAGCCACATGATGGGCGCGAAGTATTCGTAGCCCTTGGTGGTGACGGCCAGGTTCGCCTTCTTGCTCAGGCGCTGCGCGTCGAACAGTTCCAGGTCGGTCCACTGCGTGAGCTGCACCGTGCCGTTCTCCAGCGCCAGCGCGCGCGAGGCACCGTCGGGCACCACGCGGTAGATGATCGCGTCGAGATAGGGAAGGCCCGGCTTGAAGTACGCCTCGTTGCGCACCAGGTGAATGTGCGAACCGCGCACCCACTCCTTGAGCTTGAACGGTCCCGAGCCGATCGGGTTCAGGTTGGCCGGGTTCTTCACCACGTCGGTGCCTGCATAGATGTGCTTGGGCATCACCGGCAGGTTCGAGATGTCGAAGGCGCCGATGAACGGGCTGAAGGGTTCGGCCAGCTTGAAGACCACGGTGTGCGGGTCGGGCGCGGTGATCGACTCGCAGCGACCGAACAGCGCCTTGGCGCGCGGGTGCGTGATCGGCAGGAATTCCTTCACCGTGTAGATCACGTCGTCGGCGGTCAGCGGCTTGCCGTCGTGCCACTTCACATTGGGCTCGAGCTTGAAGGTGTAGGTCTTCCCGTCGGGCGAGATGGTCCAGCTCCTGGCCAGGCTGGGCATCGGCTTGAGGTTGACGTCGTAGGTCAGCAGGCTCAGGAAGATCTTGCCGGCCACCATCTGCGTGGGCGTGAGCTGGCTCACAGCCAGGTTGAGGATCGGGGGCTCGGGCTGCACGATGGCGTTGAGCGTGCCACCCTTGACGCCGCCCGCGGTCTGGGCGAACGCCTGTGAAAAGCCCAGCGGGAACTCGGCCAAGCCCATGGCGCCGGTTGCGAGCAGGAACTTGTGGAACTCACGTTTCTTCATGGTGATCCTCGGGAAGGGGATGGGACTTCCGCACGGTGTGTGCGGCGTGCGTCGTATGGCGAATTCAGTGTAGGGAGCGGGGCGTGCGAGGTTTGCGGGGTTCGAGCCGAGTTCTGTTTCGCGTGGGCCATCCTCGCGCTCGCTTGACCTCCGGGCTTGCGTGGGCCACAGTCCGCCGCTCCGCTTTGGCGCAAATCTTGCGAGCCGAGACACTGTGATGATCAACAGCCTGAACCCCGTCCGTAGCCAGCTCGCCGTGGACTACCAGGACATCCCGCGCCCGGTGTCGATGATCATCGTGGAGCACGATCCCGAGCCCTCGATGATCGTCCCGCGCCATTCGCATCCGCGCGCCCAGTTGGCCTATGCCGTGAAGGGCATGTTCACCCTCCACACGCAGGAAGGCGCGTGGCTGGTCCCTCCCAATCGTGCCGTCTGGGTGCCCGGCGGCATCGAGCACGAAATGCATGCACGCGGCCAGGCGGTGTCGAACCGCTCGCTCTACATCCAGTCGGACGCGTCGCCCAACCTGCCCGACGCGTGCTGCGTGATCGAGGTCTCGCCCTTGATGCGGCAGCTCATCATCGAAGCCACCGACATCCCGCTGCTGTACGACGAGGCGGGCCGCGACGGCCGTGTGATGCGCCTGATCCTCGACGAGATCTGCGCCGCGCCCAGGGTCGCGCTGCATGTGCCCATGCCCAACGATCCGCGCCTGCTGCGCATCTGCAAGGCGCTGCTGGCCGACCCTGGCCGGGAAGGCGATCTGGAAGACTGGGCCCGCTTCGGTGCGCTGGGCCGACGCACGCTGACGCGCCTGTTCCGGGACGAGACCGGCATCACCTTCACGCTGTGGCGCCAGCAGGTGCGGCTGATGGAGGCGGTGCGCCGGCTGTCGCTGGGCCATGCGGTGACGACGGTCGCGATGGACCTGGGCTACGAAAGCCCCAGCGCCTTCACGGCGATGTTCCGGCGCGTGATGGGCAAGACGCCCAAGCACTACCTGGGGCTGGGCCGCAGCGAGATGGATTGAAAGGCTGAACGCACCTGCTGCGGCGCCTTCGCCCTTTCAGGCGTCGGGGGCCGCCGTCAGTCGATTGACCCCGCACCAGCGCGCCATGAACACCGCCAGCACCGCGGTGGTCTGCATCAGGCTGTCGATCGACACCCATTCGTCGATGCCGTGGATGTTGGCGCCGCCCGAGGGGCCGTAGCAGATGGCCGGCGTCTCGCCATAGAGGTTGAAGAACTTCGCATCGGTGGTGCCGGTGAAAGCGGTCGGCGTCAGGTTCTTGCCGACGATGTCCTGGTGGCACTGCGAGATGGCGGTGACGATCGGTGCATCGTCGGGCACGTGGCAGCCGTCGGCCTGGAAGCCTTCGTAGACGAGCTTGTAGCTCAGCGCTTCATGGGCCGGGTGCGCGGCATAGGCGGCGGCCAGCACGGCCTCGACTTCCTTCTTGGCATTCTCGACCTTCATGTCCGGATAGAAGCCGATGCGCACGTCGGCACGGCAGGCCGAGGGCACGGAAGACGCCCATTCGCCGCCGCTGATCTTGCCGAGGTTGAAGTTCACCGGATGGTTGTGGTGCGCGAAGCTGCGGTAGCGCGCACTCGGGGCGTTCCACTTCGCTTCCAGCTTCTTCAGTTCGCCGAAGAGGTACATCGTGAAGTCGATGGCACCCACGCCGGTCTGCGCGACGGAGGCGTGCACGGGCTTGCCCAGCACCTCGATAGCCAGCCACAGCACGCCCATCTGGCAGGTCATGATGCCGTTCTCTGCGATGGGTTCGGTGATCACGGCCGCATCGGCGCGGTAGCCCGCCACCAGGCAGGCCAGCGCGCCGTTGCCGGTGCATTCCTCCTCGATCACCGACTGGAAGTACACCGGCGATGCGGGTTCCAGGCCGATCGATCGCAGCGCCTTGTAGGCCATGGTGTAGGCCACGATGCCGGCCTTCATGTCCGACGCGCCGCGGCCGTAGAGGCGATCGCCTTCCACCTTGCCCGAGAAGGGCGTGTGCGTCCACAGCACCTCGGCACCGGTGGGCACCACGTCGATGTGGCCGTTGAAGATCAGCGAGTTGCCTTTGTACGGACCGTTGGGGCGGTGGATGCCCACCACGTTGGTGCGGCCCTCGTAGGAGACGATCGAGGGCGAGTAGCCGGGGTGGGCCTTGAGCTTCTCCTCGTCGATCTGGAAGGCGTCGACCTGCAGGCCGAGACCCTCGAAGGCCCGCGCCATGAAGGCCTGCGCGCTCTGCTCGTGGCCCAGCAGCGAGGGGTGCGTGACCAGCTCGCTGAGCATGGCGATGGATTCGGCGCGCAGGGCGTGCGCGGCGGCGACGAGGGCGGCTTCGTCGGCGACGACTTCAGGGGTGATGGCTTGCATGCAAACCATTCTTCCACCCGGTCGGTGCCGGCGTTGTTCGGATCGGGCCGTGCACTGTCGAGAGCGCGCCGATGTGGGGGCGGGCGAGGGGGCGACGTCGACGCGGCCTTGCTTTTAGCTCGGCTGTGGGCGGGCCGACGCAGACAGCCAACGGTT
Source organism: Variovorax frigidus (assembly GCF_051216515.1). Taxonomy (NCBI): domain Bacteria; kingdom Pseudomonadati; phylum Pseudomonadota; class Betaproteobacteria; order Burkholderiales; family Comamonadaceae; genus Variovorax; species Variovorax frigidus. The sequence goes on along the minus strand of NZ_JBPJZF010000007.1, from coordinate 155,184 downwards.
CAAACCGAATGACGGCTTTGCAGCGATTGCCGCTGCTCCTGGCCACATCGCGACCTGCCGGTAACTGTTCCATAGCTGCCGTCCGAGCATTTAAGATGGCAAACTGCCCAACGACGGGTTTCAGATGACGAGGTGACCATCGCCGCTGGGCACCTAAGGAGCTGCTGAAAGTCCGCTGGCTTGGGTCTTGAATAGGTGTTATCGACCCCGAGGAGTCACTCGGATCACGGCAAATCAGCCTCTCCAGTCCTTCGAGGCACCCGCGCGACCTACGCTCACGTTAGTTATCTTTGAGCGCGCATTGACTCAGGTCTTTTGCTACCTTGCTGGCCTTTTACTTCACGTATTCTGCCGCCCCGAGCAGGCTGGTGGGAGCACAACAACTTGAGCGCTTGTAAGGAGCGTTGGCGCGGCTTGCCCTCCCCAAGTGCCGACGCAACGCGCTGCTGATGGCCTTCATGCGAATTGAGTCAGGTAAGCTAGCCGGACCATACCGATGCGCCGCCTGGCCGAACGAGCATGTCCATTTCCGCTGACTTCAATGCTAGTCTGGTCTGCCCGCCCTTTGGAGAGGTGATTGCTGAGCTGCAGCAAAAAAATCGGTCGCCCCGGGTGAGGTGTCTCGCCCTCAGGAACGAAATCCCTCCCAGCGATCTCTATTGCTATCTCCACGCACGCTTCGGTCCTCCAAATGGCCCGCAAAACCTCCTTCGCAATGACAGCTCCGACAACTTGGTCCATTGGGAATGGATGCTTCGCACGGGAGCGGGCTGGATCCTGTTCCAAGGGATGAACTTTCGGACCGCCGTCATGCTTCTCGACGGCCCGGAAATCAGCCAAGCCGATATGCCGGACCTTGCCGCACAAATGAAGGCGGATTTCGGAGGGCATGGCAAGCAGATGGCTCAGCTGAGGAAGTCGCTTGAGGACTGGAAAGAGTTCATCAATCCATACCAGCGCATTCGAAGCTCGGTGAGCTCCCTGCGGCGCGAGCTACTCGCGTTGAACCTTCAACCCGAGAATGAGGCGATCCCTGACATCACCAGCGTTCAGCAAGCGTTTGACACCGACTGGTCGGAGATCAGTGCGCGCTATTCCAAGGGGCTTGGCCTGTGCTTCGGGATCCGATCGATGCTTCCGGTGATGGCGGAGGCCTTCGTCAATCTCCTCCTGTTCGCTCTTATGCGACCAGAGCTCAAGTCCGACGAGAGGCTCCGGGACAACGTCATTCGACAACCAATAGACGTTCGCATCAAGACCTTGTCGATGACCTGCATCGGCTTCGAGTCGCAGATCGACTACAAGCACGCTGCGTTCAAGGCCTATCACACGCTCGTTAACGAGAGGAACGATCTCCTTCATGGCAACGTCGTACTCGACAAGCTCAAGTTCAATGAGGTCTATTTCAACCGGCGCGTTCCTGTCTTCAAACAGTACCGGTCGCTTTGGGAGCGTACCGTCGGTGTGGACATTCAAGCCGTTGGTCTACATCGCCTGGCCCATGAGATCCAAGTAGTGGACGAGATGATTGCCCAGCTGAAGAGCCACCTGGATCCCAAGACGCTCCAGTTCATCGAACAGGTGTCTGCCGAAAGAGACCTCGCACTCGACGAACGGAGAGGCATCTTCGGTGTGCTGTTCTCGCGGCGTCTAGTGGACATGTTCTTACCTGCCGAAGTCAGCCCGGGTGCTGCCGTCTGAACCGAGCACACATCTCGGCGATTCGAGAACTTGAGCAACGCGGGTAGTCCGCCTGCCGAAACACCAAGTCTGCGTCCTGATGCAGGAGCGCCAAGCCTCGCATCCCTAAGCCGGGCTTTCCGGAATGGCGCTTCAGGCGTCTTGGACGACGAACTGGTTGATCGGATCGCGACCCATGCGCGGTGGACCAGGAAACAGGGCTGCTGGAGGAGGTAAAGACGGCGTCCCTGCCCTCCCTTGCCGAGGCGTTGGTAACGTCGACCGACCCTGTGGGCCAGCCAATGTGGAACATGATCGGTCGGACAAAACGCAATCTCGCTCGCCCAGGGAAAACAGTCGCCGCGCGCCGGTGCCAAGGTGCGCGGATGGCTCGCAAACGACCTCTCCTGCACCACGCGCGCGTTCAGTACGGAACGCAATCGATGCGCAGGGCCAAGGCGACGCTGATTTACCGGCGCACCAAAAACCTGTGTGCCGTTCCTCGGGCATTCCAAGCTTGAGTCGACGCTGAGGCACCTCGGCATCGAGGAAGACGATGCCCTCGATTTTTCGAGCAGACGGATATCTGAGCGTTCGAACAATCTGCCCGTCCCACCGCTGCGGCGGCAGAGGTTAACCGGATGTTGTCTGGCATCGGGTCGAACTCACAGTACCGGTCAGGAGCTAACGTTCGCAAAGGGCGGCTTTTGAGCTGCCTGCATTTCGATGGGCCTTGCATCCAAACTGCGAAGCTGAATCAGGAGACCCGGACAACTGGCAGGTTACTATTGTTACCTTTAGCGCCTCATGCGCGGTAGCATGCACCTCGCCGTCATGGGCCATCCGCGCTGAGATCGAGAGTATTTGCCGTGCGGGTGCAAAGGCATTCCATAGTTGAAGGTTCTATCGCATGACGCGCTTCGCCGAATGGTGCACGGAGGTCGTTGTTGGGTGCAGTGCGCCCCATAGCCACACGATGCTGACCGCAGATGCATCGAAGTTTGATGCGTCTGTCGCTATCGTGGCAGATGCAATGCCAGATCATTTTTTGCCGCCGAGCCGGCTGGCCGAGATGTTCGCTCGCCTGCAGCGGCACGAAGTTGCGGAATTAATTCAGAACAGGCTGCCGGAAAGCGCGCAGCTCAAGTCTGGCGACCTCGGCGAGGTGTTGTGCACTACTTTCGTCCGTGAGAAGACGCCGTTCACGCTGGGCATCAAACGTCTTCAGTTCAAAGACCACCGAAACATGTCGATGAGGGGGGACGACATGTTGGGCTTCAACTTGAACCCCTTGACCGACAAGCTCACGGTGCTCAAGGCGGAGTCCAAGAGCAATGCAACCATGCCTGCTGCCACCGTCACGAAGGCTCGAGAGGCGCTGTCCGGCTATGGCGAATTGCCGTCGCCCCATTCAATGGGATTCGTTGCTGACCGGCTGGTGGACACTGCTGACAAGCCCTTGCGGGACGCAATCGACGACGCTCAATTGAAGAAGTCGCTCAAGCCCAGCGATGTCACGCACATGCTATTTGCCTTCACGGGCAACGACGCGACCACGCTGTTGAAATCCAACCTGAGCAGCTACACCGGGGGCGCGAACCAGCACTACGTCGGGCTGCGGGTCACTGAGCATCAGAAGTTCATTAAAGCCGTCTTCACGGCCGTGGGGGCCTGATGGCATCCACACTGGAGGAGCTGCGCTCCAACATCCGTGAAGCGGTTGAGGCGGGTTACCGTCAACAGCTGCTGGCAAGGGGACAGGCGCGCGGCATGATTTGGCGCGCGGGCGAGCTGCCGATCGATGCGCCGGATTTCAGCCCACTCCTGTCGGAGGACCTACTCTCGTTCGGCTACTCGCTGCTACTCCATGGTTTGCGGTATCTGGATCTGGGCGGCGACTTCGAGACTGCGCGACAAGCCTTCGAGGTTGCGGCGGAGTCCATCGAGGCCGTCGTCGCGCGCGGGCAGCTGGACGAGACGCGAGATTTCCACCGTCTAGTCGCAGGAAGCGCGTACCACCTGGGGCGTTTCTCGGCGCGCGCGTACTCACTTCTGAGGGCTGGCTTCGAGCAGGCCAATCTGTCGGTCGTTGAGCGATGCCTCGCACAACTGTTGCTGCGGGACCTTGCTGGGATGAACCGTGCGGTCGCTGGCTGGTTCGAGTCGGGCGCCGGTTCCGACGACAACGTCATGGCTGCGCTGGATCCCCTTTTCGAAGTAGACGGTCAGGGGGCGGCCCTGGAAGACGGCGAAGGTGTAGCTGAGGCCCTCTTGCTTGGCTTAGAGGGCAACTTCATGTCGGCGATGTCTCAGACGCTGCTCGCTTTGGAGCGGGGCGAACAGCATCTCATCGACGAAGCACAGGCGCGTCTCAGGCAGGGCCTGTCCGTTGCGGGGGACATGAACTTCGTCGGCCAGTGGTGGGTGCATCGCTTAGCGCTGCACATCGTCAACAGCCTCTGGTCCAGCAGCTTTCACGCGATCTTGCCCATATCCGGCCCCGATGGTGCAACGATCGGCGATTGGACATCGTTGCGCAAGCTGTTCATCACCTCGCTGCTGTGCCGAGGTCGGTCGGAGATTGAGCTCTGGCCGTCCCAAATTGACGCGGCGAAGCGTGTGCTGGAGTACGACGCAAATCTTGTGCTGTCACTGCCTACAAGCGCGGGAAAGACGCGCATCGCAGAGCTGTGCATCCTCGCGTGCCTGGCGGCAGGCAAGCGAGTCGTTTTCGTCACGCCGCTGCGTGCGCTGTCTGCGCAAACAGAGGTCTCGCTACGCCGCACGTTTAGCGCGCTCGGCAAAAGCGTCTCAAGCCTCTACGGCAGCATCGGTGCCAGTAGCAGCGATGTCGACACGCTCAAGTCGCGCGACATCGTGGTGTCGACGCCCGAAAAGCTCGATTTCGCCCTTCGGAGCGACCCGACGCTCTTGGACGACGTGGGGTTGGTTGTCCTCGACGAAGGCCACATGATCGGGCTCGGCGAGCGGGAGGTGCGCTACGAAGCACAGATTCAGCGGCTGCTTCGGAGGCCTGACGCAGCTTCCCGGCGCATCGTGTGCCTTTCCGCAATCCTGCCTGATGGTGACCAACTTGCTGACTTCACCGCTTGGCTCACCGCCGACCGGCCCGACGGACTCATCAAGAACGGTTGGCGTCCAACGCGGCTTCGATTTGGTGAGGTTGACTGGAACACCGAGACCAAGGTCGCGCAGCTGAACGTTGTGGTGGGAGACGAGCATCCGTCCATTCCCCAGTTTGTCGTCGGCAAGAGGACATCCAATCGTGCAAACGCGGCGATCGTCCCCGGATCGCAGACCGACCTGTGCATTTTCACGGCGTGGCGTCTCATTGAAGATGGTCAGTCGGTGCTGGTTTTCTGTCCGATTCGCGTTTCGGTCATGCCGTTCGCCAAGCGCATCATCGAGCTTAGCAATAAGGGACTGCTTCCACCCATCACGATGCCGCCGACTGCAGCTATCGCATCTGCGTTGGCGGTGGGCGCTGAGTGGTTCGGACCGGACCACGAAATCTTGAAGTGCCTTCGCATGGGCGTTGCGGTGCACCATGGCGAGTTGCCCACCCAGTTCCGAAAGGAGGTGGAGCGATTGCTCCGTGAAGGCATCCTGAAGCTCACGGTGTCATCCCCCACGCTCGCGCAAGGGCTCAATCTTGCAGCAACCAGCCTCATCTTTCATGGGCACTTCAGGCATGGCGAGGCGATCGACGAGTCAGAGTTCCGCAATGTCGTTGGCCGTGCTGGTCGCGCCTATGTCGACATCGAAGGCTTGGTCCTTTACCCGATGTTTGACCAGCACGAAAAGCGACAAGAAGCATGGAAGAGCCTGATCCGCGGCGACAAGCAACGTGAGATGGAGAGCGGCATCCTCCGTCTGCTTTACTGGTTGCTCGCTCGCATGGCCAAGAAGCTCGCGACTACTGACGTCGCCACCTTGGTGGCATATGTAGCGGGCCAAGGAGCTTGGAGCTTTGCGGCCGTGCCTGGCGAAAGTGCAAGGTTGGCCGAGGCCGCAGCCGAAGATTGGCCGCGTCATCTCACGAGCCTGGATACTGTCGTTTTCAGTTTGCTCGGGGACGCGCAGGTTACTGATGCGGAGCTCGAGTCAAAAATCGATGAGGTGCTAACGTCATCGCTGCTGATGCGTCGGCTCGCCCGGCAAACCGAGGGCATCCGAACCGTACTCAACGCTGGTTTGAAGGCCCGCGCAAAGTTCATCTGGACGAGTTCGACAGCAGCGCAAAGGCGCGGTTATTTCCTCGCAGGAGTTGGTCTTGAGACGGGGCGAAAGCTCGATGAGAAGGCCGACGAGCTTGAGCTCCTGCTGCTCAAGGCAGATACCGCTGTGGACGGCAGTGAAGTCGACGAAGCCGTGCAGGCCATCGTCGCATTTGCTGAGATTGCCTTCGAGATCCCCCCGTTCAAGCCGAAGTCCCTGCCGCTCGATTGGCGAAAGTTCCTGGATCAGTGGCTGAGGGGAGCGTCTGTTGCCGAGCTAGGGGGCGACGACGCAGACGATGCGATATCCCTCATCGAGCATGCATTTGTCTACAACTTGCCGTGGGCAATGGAAGCCGTTCGAGTTCGTGCGCAGGCCCACGCGCCTGTTGGGGATCCATTCGACTTGGACATTGACCTGCTGCCGAACTTGGGCAGCGGCAGCGCCGTTGCTGCAGTCGAGACGGGAACGTTGTCAATCCCCGCTGCGATGCTTATCAAGGCTGGCTTAGCGTCGAGGCTTGGCGCCATCAGCGCGGTGGATTCGACAGGCGCAGATTTCGATGACGCCAGGGGCTTGCGTGCTTGGCTTGCCTCAGACACGGTGCTGGCTTTGAGCGTCATACCCACCTGGCCGACCGGGAACTCGCACGAGCTGTGGAAGGAGTTCACTGCTCCGCATGGAGCAGGCAACGTAGCACCGTGGACGACGACGAGGTACGCCGGACCGGTGCAGTGGAATGGTGGCGTGCCGATGCCGCCCGGGATGCCCCTGCGCATCGCCGAATCCGGGCCGAAGGCCGGCGTCATCTACAGCAGCGACTATCGAGAGCTGGGCAGAGTTCGCTATCCCTTCAGTCAGACGGCCGTCGGCCTCACAGTGGCAACGTCGAACGGTGCGGCAGACCAGATCTCGTTCGAGTACACCGGGCCGAATGATCTGATTCAGCCCTGATGTGCCCGCGTCGGATCTAGGCGTTGGAGCTCGCAGCCATCAATGGGCCGCGAGTAGCTGAGTCTCAACGGCGTCATTTGCCCTGGCTTCGCTTGCATTGTTCTTGCCGGTGCGGCTAGACCGCTAGACCTGAATACGAGCGCTGAAGGCGTTGCGCATACGACCGATGCTGGTAGGGACGCAACCGACTGCTTCCGGGTTGGCGAACTCGTGAACCTCGCCGGCCCGCAGTGGGTTGACACAAGCCTGTCGCTGCGCGCAGAAGCGGTTGTTCGACGCGGTACGCGTCGAGCCGCGCACTTGAGCGGCCGGTTGCGAGGGTGAAGCTGCCGTTCAGGACAGGCGGCGTGGAATGACCGGTGTTGATGGTTGCTGCCGTTCAGGCAATGGACCGTGAATGACTCAGATCAGTCTGAAGCGGTCGTTCTCCAGATGGCGAACGATCGCTTCTGGCCAAGTCCGGCCGCCCTACCCAACCGCAAGCGCCACGCATCGCCGTCAAGGTTTTTAACCACGCTCCCGCTGGCTCCTCAACGCCAGGACAAAGACGGCATCGAGCTCCGGCAGGTACCGACAAAGCGCGACATAGGCGCGCGAACCGCGGCCCAGCAGCAACTCACGCTTTACGCCTTTCACCGGCCTGCCGATGGCGGGGCTGTGTGCCAGGATGTCGATCGCCTGGACGATCTCCTCCAGTCTTGCGGGAACGTCGCTCACATCGAAAGTCTGCATGTGTTCGATGAAACGCTCGAAGTCTTCGAGCACCTCCGGTGCCAGCTCGATGCGCGTCATGCGCTGCCTGAATCGCCCAGCTTCCTCGCGGCAGGTTTCTTGACGGCGATGCCTCGCGCACGGGCGGTCAGGTACGTCTTGGCGTCGCCCCAGGGCACTGTCTTGCCGGTGGCCAGAACCTTGCCCCATCGCTCGTCCGCGATGCGGTGCGCCTCTGCCTCCCGCTCTGCCTGCTCGACGTTCTCGGCGATGGCATCGACGATGAATGCATGCGCCGTCTTGCCAGCGCGGTCTGCCATGGCGGCGACCCGTTGCTTCAGGCTGTCTTCGATCCGAATGGTCGTTGTCGACATGGCTGCTCCTCCAAGCCGGAACAATGTAGCGCGGTCGTGCTACTTCCGCGAGATTGCGGTCCCTTCCACTTGCAGCCGTCACAGCCCAGGGCCGGTGTCGGCTACCCGATGCCGGCCGCCTTCAGGCAGCGCAGCAACACCGCGAACGCCGGCGCGATGTGCGCCTCCTGCACGCACGCATACCCCAGCAGCAGGCCGCGCTGCGCACCGCCGCGCTGGTAGTACGAGGACAGCGGCCGCGTGAGCACGCCGCGCGACTGCGCCGCCTGGGCGATCGCCACGTCGTCGCTGCCGTCGGGCAGGCGCAGCACCAGGTGCAGACCCGCGTTGCTGGCTTGCGGGTGCAGGAAGTCCGGACCCAGGTGCTCGCCGATCAGCCCGGCCAGCAAGGCACGTCGGCGCGCATAGAGCACGCGCATGCGCCGGATGTGGGCCGCGTAGTGGCCCTGGTCGATCAGCGCGGCCAGCGCCGCCTGCGTGATGGCATGGCCTTCGCGGTACAGGTCGGCGTGGGCGGTGCGAAAAGGCTGGGCCAGTGCGCGCGGCAGCACCATGTAGCCCACGCGCAGGCCCGGGAACAGCGTCTTGCTGAAGGTGCCCACGTAGATCACCGGGCTGTCTGGCTCCAGGCCCTGCATGGCCGGAATGGGGCGGCCGGCGAAGCGGAATTCGCTGTCGTAGTCGTCCTCGACGATCCAACTGCCCGAGGCGCGTGCGAAGTCCAGAAGCTCGCGCCGCCGCGCCAGGCTCATCACAGACCCCAGCGGGTACTGGTGCGAGGGCGTGACGAAGATCAATCGCGGCGGCTTGCCGCCCTTGGGCCAGCCCGCGCCGGGGCCTTCGTCGGCGCTTTCCACATGCAGCGGCCGCACGCGCGCGGCGTCCATCTGCAGCACCTTGTGGAAGCCCCAATAGCCGGGCTCTTCGACCCACACCGTCTCGCGCGGGTCGACCAGCATGCGCAGCGTCATGTCGATGGCCTGGTGCACGCCCTCGGTCACGAGGATCTGGTCGGCGTCGCAGCGCACCGAGCGCGCCACGCGCAGGTGTTCGGCGATGGCGGCCCGCAGGGCCGGGTGGCCGCCGCCGTGCGAATAGGTCAGCAGCTCGGGCGCCGGTGCGCGCCAGAGCCGCGTGAGGATGCGGCTGAACTGCCGGTGCGGGAACTGCGTGACGTCGGGCACGCCGGGCATGAACGCGCCCCATTGCAGCGGGGCCGCCGAGGCACTGGCCAGCAGGGTCTGCGCGCGCTTCGACAGCCGCACCGGCGCGCTCGCGGCATCGGCGGCCGTGGCGGGGTGGCCGGCGCTCAGGAAACTGTCGGGCGCAGTCTCGGCCACGAAGGTGCCGCTGCCGATCCGCGAATGCACATAGCCCTCGGCCTGCAGCTGTGCATAGGCGTGCAGCACGGTGTTGCGCGACATGCCGATCTCGCGCGCCAGGTCACGCGAGGCGGGCAGCGGGCTCGACGGCGGCAGGCTGCCGTCGAGGATGGCCTCGCGCAGGCAGTCGTAGAGCTGGCGGTTGAGGGCCGCGCCGGCATCGGGCGCCAGACGCTGCAGCACCAGGTCGGCGCAGATGGACTTCATGGTCTGGGTTTTCGGTTTCTCGATTGGCCCCAACAAGATAACGGAAGTGGATCTTTTCGATGGAGCCAATTCGGCTTTCAATCATGCACCACCCACCGACCTCGCTCAGGACCTTCGACATGACCCGCAACACCGAACTCCATGCCCGCCGCCTCGCCGCCACGCCCCGCGGCGTGGGCGTGATGTGCGACTTCTTTGCCCAGCGCGCCGAGAACGCGAGCCTGTGGGACGTCGAGGGCCGCGAGTACATCGACTTCGCCGCCGGCATCGCGGTGCTCAACACCGGCCACCGCCATCCGCGCATCGAGGCCGCCATCGCCGCGCAGCTGAAGCAGTTCACCCACACCGCCTACCAGATCGTTCCCTACGAGAGCGTGGTGACGCTGGCCGAGCGGCTGAACGCGCTGGTGCCCATCAGCGGACCGGTGAAGACGGCCTTCTTCACCACCGGCGCCGAGGCGCTGGAGAACGCGGTGAAGATCGCGCGCGCCCACACCGGCCGCGCCGGCGTGATCGCGTTCGGCGGCGGCTTCCATGGCCGCACGCTGATGACGCTGGCCATGACCGGCAAGGTCGCGCCGTACAAGATCGGCTTCGGGCCCTTCCCGGCCGACGTGTTCCACGTGCCCTTCCCGAGCGCCATCGAAGGCGTGAGCGCGGCGGATTCGCTGGCGGCGCTGGCCAAGCTGTTCAAGACCGATATCGATCCGCAGCGCGTGGCCGCGATCGTGATCGAGCCGGTGCAGGGCGAGGGCGGATTCAACGTCGCGCCGACCGAACTCCTGCAGGGCCTGCGCGCGGTGTGCGACGCGCACGGCATCGTGTTGATCGCCGACGAAGTGCAGAGCGGCTTCGCGCGCACCGGCAAGTTGTTCTCGATGCAGCACCACGGCGTCGAGCCCGACCTGATCACCCTGGCCAAGAGCCTGGCCGGCGGCATGCCGCTGTCGGCCGTGTCGGGCCGCGCCGCGATCATGGACGCGCCCGCACCGGGCGGCCTGGGCGGCACCTACGCGGGCAACCCGCTGGCCGTGGCCTCGGCCCATGCGGTGCTCGACGTGATCGCCGACGAGAAGCTGTGCGAACGCGCCGCCGCATTGGGCGCGAAGCTGGTGGCCCGCCTGCTAAGCGCCAAGGAATCGAACCGGGCCATCGCCGACGTGCGGGCCCAGGGCTCGATGGTCGCGATCGAACTGCGCGACCCGGCCACCGGCGCCCACGATGCCGACGCCGTGAAGCGCGTGCAGGCCAGGGCGGTGGCGCAGGGCCTGCTGCTGCTGAGCTGCGGCATGTACGGCAACGTGATCCGCTTCCTGTACCCGCTCACCATTCCCGATCCGCTGTTCGACCGCGCGCTGGACATCATCGACGAGGCTCTGCAGGCATGAACGCGCGCATTCCTGCCCATGCGCTCGGTCTCGCCCGCCCCGACCTGCTGCAGCAGGCCTGCCTGATCGACGGCCGCTGGGTCGGTGCCGACGACGGTCGCACGGTCGAGGTGACCGACCCGGCCACCGGCCGGACGCTCGCCAGCGTGCCGCACATGGGCCGCGCCGAAACCGAACGCGCCATCGCCGGCGCCGCCGCCGCGCTGCCCGCCTGGCGCGCACGCAGCGCACGCGAGCGCGCCCAGGTGCTGCGCCGCTGGGCCGACCTGATGCTCGCGCACCAGGACGATCTCGGCCGTCTCATGACGCTCGAACAGGGCAAGCCGCTGGCCGAGGCCAGGGGCGAGATCGCCTATGCGGCCTCGTTCATCGAGTGGTTCGCCGAAGAGGCCAAGCGCGTCGACGGCGAGGTGCTGCAGCCGCAGCGCAGCGGCCAGCGCATGGTGGTGCTCAAGCAGCCCATCGGTGTGTGCGCCGCGATCACGCCCTGGAACTTCCCGGCCGCGATGATCACGCGCAAGGTCGGCCCGGCGCTGGCCGCGGGCTGCACCATCGTCGTGAAGCCGGCCGAGCTCACGCCGCTCAGCGCCTTCGCGCTCGGCGTGCTGGCACTCGAGGCCGGCCTGCCGCCGGGCGTGCTGCAGATCGTGACCGGCGACGCGCCGGCCATCGGCGGCGCGCTGTGCGAGAGCGAGGTGGTGCGCAAGCTCAGCTTCACCGGTTCGACCGGCGTGGGCCGCACGCTGATGCAGCAGTGCGCGCCGACCATCAAGAAGCTGTCGCTCGAGCTTGGCGGCAACGCGCCCTTGATCGTGTTCGACGATGCCGACCTCGACACCGCCGTGCAGGGCATCCTCGCTTCCAAGTTCCGCAACGCCGGCCAGACCTGCGTGTGCGCCAACCGCATCTACGTGCAGGCCGGCATCCACGATGCGCTGGTCGAACGGCTGGTGCAGGCGGTGGCCGCGATGCCGGTGGGCAACGGGCTCGACGCGGGCGTCACGCAGGGTCCGCTGATCGATGCGCGCGCGGTCGCCAAGGTGCGTCAGCACATCGACGATGCGCTCGCCCAGGGTGCGCAACTGCGCACCGGCGGCCAGCCCCATGCGCTGGGCGGCACCTTCTTCCAGCCCACGGTGCTGACCGGCGTGACGCAGGCCATGCGCGTGGCGCGCGAGGAGACCTTCGGCCCGCTGGCGCCGATCTTCCGTTTCGAGACCGAGGACGAGGCCGTCGCGATGGCCAACGACACCGAGTTCGGCCTGGCCGCCTATCTGTTCACCGAAGACCGCCGGCGCATCTGGCGCGTGAGCGAGCGGCTGGAGACCGGCATGGTCGGCATCAACACCGGCCTGATCTCCAACGAGGTCGCACCCTTCGGCGGCGTCAAGCAGTCGGGCCTGGGTCGCGAAGGTTCGCGCCACGGCATCGAGGACTACCTCGAACTCAAATACCTCTGCTTGCAAGATTGAGCCTGCGCGCGCGAGAGGAAGGGTGATGCGTTCGTTAACCTAGGGGACATGCTCGCAGCTTCCCCTTTCTCTCTTGTCCGACGGCTCGCCATGACCGTGCTGCTCTGCGCAAATCTGTCGGCGGCCCATGCAGCCCCGCCCGCCGCCGCCACGCCCAATGCCAGCTGGGGCGCGATCGCGGCCAAGCCCGGCGTCCATGGCTATGCCTTCAACCAGCCCTCGCGCGCGTCTGCGGAGCGGCTCGCACGCGCGCAGTGCGAGCGCGCAACCGGTGCCAAACGCGTGCCGGGTGCCTGCGAGGTGCGCGTGTATTTCGACCGCAGTTGCGGCGCACTGGCAACCGGCAACTTCGGCGAATGGGCCGGCGCCCTCGGTGCCGATTCGAAGGCCGCCGGCCAGGCCGCCGTGACCGCCTGCGATGCCCACCTGCCGACCGAGCCCTGCAAGCTGGCGGTGAGCGTCTGCTCGCTGCCCTGAGCGTGCGGCTCGCTGCGGCGCGGGATCAGCGCCTGCGGGCGCGCGGCGTGGCCGCGATCCACAGCGTCAGCAGACCGGCGCCGGTCAGCGCCAGCAGTGCGCCGAGACAAGGCAGCACGTCGTGCAGCGGCGCGCCCATCTGGTTGAGCCGCAGCGAGGCCTGGATGCCCGCGGTGCTCGGAAAGAGCCATCGCACCCCCTGCAGCGGGCCGGGCAGTGCCTCCACCGGCCATGAGAAGCCAGAGAGAAAGGCCATCGGCAGGGCGGTGAACAGCAGCACCTGCAAGGCCCGCTCGCGGTCGCGGAACCAGCAGCCGAGCAGCAGGCCGAGCGTGCAGATCGCGGGCACGTAGAGGGCCAGCAGCAGCAGCGCGCTCCACGGATTGCCGCCGCGCGGATAGTCCTGCAGGAAGAACACCCAGCCGAAGTAGAAGAGCCCGCTCAGGAAGCCGAACGCCGAGAGCGCGCCCAGCCGCCCCAGCCACACGCCCATCGACGCGCGCAGCCGTCCGGCCTCGGCCCAGGTGCCCGCGAGCATGGCCGCGCCCATCAGCAGCGTCTGCTGCAGGATCAGCAAGGCCACCGCCGGCACCACGTAGCTGCCGTAACCCTCGGTCGGGTTGAACAGCGCGACCAGCTGCGTGTTGAGCGGACTGCGGCTGCGCGCCGCCTGGGTCGCGCTCTGTCCGCCCGCCTGCAGCTTGCGGATCTCGACGCCCGCCGACACCGTGCCCACGGCCTCGGAAAAACCGTAGAGCACCGCCTTGTTGAGCAGGGCATAGGCACCGTTGCCTTCGATGCTGACCACGGCCGACGTGCCGCGCAGCACGTTGCGCTTGAGGTCGGCCGGCAGCAGCGCATAGCCCTCGATCTCGCCGCGCCACAGCGCCTGCTGCGCTTCGTGCACATCGGCCGTGACCAGGCGCACGTCGAGGCGCGGATTGGCCATCGCGAAGCGCGCGATCTGCCGCGACAGCGCGCTCCGGTCCTGGTCGACCACCGCCACCGGCACGCGCGTGACGGCCTGCGTGCCGTAGGGCCAGGGGTAGAAGAAACCGTAGACGATGGGCGCGAGCAGCATGATCAGCAGCACGCCCTTGTCGCGCAGCACGGCCAGCGCGGTGTCGCGCCAGGCGGCGCCGAAGCCTTGCGGACGGTCGTCGGCCATCAGCGTCCGCCCCAGCTGTCCGGCGCGCCGGCGGCGCGCACCAGCGCACCCGCTGTCGCCGCCAGCAGCACGGCCGTGCCCAGCACCATCCACAGCGGCGTGGCCACCGAATAGGCCAGCGGCGCGCCCATCTGCAGCTGCTCCATCTGCACCCGGATGTAGTGCGTGTAGGGCAGCAGCGTGGCCCACAGCTGTGCGAAGAAAGGCATCGCGACCAGCGGGAAGCCCACGCCGCCGAACGCGAAGGCCGGCGCGGTGATGAAGCCCGTGGCCGACAGCGCGGTGCGCAGCGAGCGCGTGAGGCCCGCCACGAAAGCGCCGAGCGCGATCGACAGCGCGAGGAACACCACCAGCGCGACGAGCGTCCAGCCCAGCGAGCCGACCGGGTGCCAGCCGCGCCCGGCCGTGATCCACAGCATGGCGGCAATGGCCACGGCGGACAGGCTCGCCAGCGGCAGCGCCAGCTTGCCCGCGAGCGCGGCCAGCGCCTCGTGCCAGCGCGGCGCGGCGCCCAGCCAGGCGCCGAGGCTGCGGTCGCGCAGCTCGCGGCCCACGGCCCAGGCGCCGGCGGTCATCGCGAGGATGTGCAGCAGCGCGGGAATCAGCGCCGCGCCGAGGAACTGCTCGTAGTCGGTCGAGGTGTTGAACAGCGCCACCGTGCTGGCCTTGATGGGCTCCATGCTCACGCGCGCGGCCGTCATCGATTCGCCGCGCTTGTTGCGCACCGCGAGTTCGATGCCGGCCGACACCGTGCCCACGGCGGTGCGCACGTCGCGCTGGATCAGGCTCGAATGCGTGCCCAGCTGCGCGTTGTGCAGCAGCACGACCTGGCCGACCCGGCCCTGCTTGACGTCGCGGCTCAGGTCGCGCGGCAATTGCACGGCGGCATCGACCGCGCCGCTGGTGAGGGCGCGCGCCATCTCGCCTTCGTCGCCGTACTGCTGCGCCACGCGCAGGCCGGGCGTGGCGTCGAGAAAGCGAACCAGCTGGCGCGAGAGCGCGGAGTGATCCTGGTCGAGCACGCCGATCGGCAGGCGCTGGGGCAGGCCGGCCGAGAAGATCCACCAGATCAGGGACACCGCGAGCAGCGGCACCCACGACACCATGGCCAGGTCCCAGGGGCGCGCGCGCAGCAGCGCGAATTCGCGCCGTGCGCTGGCGGTGGAGAAGCCGCGGAGGCTCATGGCGAGCTCAGTCCACCAAAACGCTCATGCCGGGACGCGCGCCCTCGATGGGGTGCAGCGGCCGTGCGCGGACCTCGAAGGTGCGCACGTCGAAGCCGGCACCGCCGCGCGTGGCGCGCCAGGTCGCGAAGTCGGGCAACACGGCGCTGTGGTAGACCTTGAAGCGCGCGGTGCGCTTGTCTTCGGCCAGCGCGGGCAGGCGCGCGTCGAACTCGTTGCCCACCGCAAAACGCGAGAGCCGGTCTTCGCGCACGTTGAGCACCAGCCACTGGTCGCTCAGGTCGACCACGGTGACCACGGCCACGCCCTGCGGCGACAGCTCGCCGACCTTGGCCAGCACCTTGGCCACTTCGCCGCCGACCGGGCTGCGCAGCTCGGTCTCGGCCTTGGCGGCTTCGGCTTCGGCCAGCACCCCGGCCACCTGGCGCGCCTGCGCGCTGGCCGCGGCCTTGTCTTCGGGGCGGGCGCCGCTGCGCGCCATGTCGTACTGCGCCCGGGCGGCGATGGCCGCGTCTCGCGACGCCTTCCAGTTGGCCTCGGCTTCGTCGCGTTTCTGGTCGGCCACCAGGCCCTCGCGCGCCAGCCCGTCGACGCGGCGGAACGAGGTCTGCGCGAGCTGCGCGGCGGTTTCGGCGCGCCGCCATTGCATGCGCGCCATCTCGATTTCCTGCGGCCGCGCGCCGTTCTGCGCCTTCTCGGCCACGGCCTGCGCGGCCTGTTCGGCGGCGGTGGCCTGCGCGAGCTTGGCGCGCACCTCGGGGCTGTCCATGCGCACCAGCACCGCACCGGCCTGGATGCGGTCGCCTTCCTTCACCGCCACCTCGGCCACACGGGCCGTCACCTTGCCGGCGACATCGGTCTCGCGCGCTTCCATCTGGCCCTGGAACACTTCGGGCGCAGGCTGCGACGCGCGCCAGAAGCCCCAGACCAGCAGCGCCAGCACGAGCAGCGCGGCGAGGATCGCGATCAGTTTGCGGGTCTTGGCACTCATCATCAATTCACTTTCACGTCGGCACGCGCGATGTAGTCGGAAAACCTGTCGGACAGGCCGGCGCTCTCGAGCAGTTGCGCAAGCGCCTGCACGTAGTCGTTGGCGGCTTGCGCGCGTTCGGTCAGCACCTTGGCCTGGTTGGTCTCGGCGTCGATCAGGTCGAGCGTGGTGCTCGTGCCCTCGCGCAGGCCCGAGGTGCGCAGCTTGAGCACCTCCTGCGCCAGCTCGACCGAGACCTTCATCTCCAGGTACTGGCGGCGTGCGTTCTCCAGCGCGCGCCAGTTGCGCTCGACCAGCAGCGAGATGTCGCTGCGTGCCTGCGCACCGGTGCGCTCGGCCTGTTCGATCTGCTTGTGCGACGCCGCCGACAGCGCGTTGCGGTCGACCGAGTCGTACAGCGACCAGCGCACGCCGATGCCGGCCACCCAGTCGGCATTGCCGCTCTTGAGTTCGCGCGTGCCGAAGGCGATGACCTGCGGGCGGCGCAGTGCCTCTTCGCCTTCGTGCAACTGCTCGGCCTGCGATTTCTTGGCCGCGACCTTGCCCAGGCCCGGATGGCGCACGAGCGCCGAATCGATGAAGTAGCCCAGCGGCTCGACCGGCGTGCTGAGGATGAACAGCGGCGTCTGCGGCGTCACGCTGCCGTCGGCTCGCACGGTGCGGGCCAGCGCCACGGCGGCCAGCGCCGCGTCGTCCTCGGCCTTGCGCGCGTTGCGCCGCGCCTCTTCGTAGGCCGCGCCGGCCTGCAGCCGCTCGACGCGCGAGATCACGCCGGCCGCGAGCATCTTCTGTGCCGCCGCGTCGTGTTGCGCGATGGTGCGCTCGGCCTGCGCGCGCAGCAGGGCCGCGCGCTGCGCGAGCTGGGCACCGAAGTAGCGCTGCACCAGCAGCGTCTCGACCTCGTGGCCGGCCTGTTCGGCGTCGGCCTGCGCTTCGCGCGTCTGCGCCGACACGAAGCCCCGCACCGCATCGGTCGCGCCGCCGAGGTAGAGCGGCCAGACCGCCGAGATCGAGGCGTTGGCGCCGGTGTCGTGCCGGTTCAGGGTGTAGCTGTTGGGCAACTGCGGAATCGGTGCGCGCGCGATGAAGCCCTGGACCGTCGGCGGCAGCATCGAGCCGACCTGCCCGAGCTTCTGGTTGAGCGGGTCGAGGTCGAGGTTCAGGTTGGCGTTGTAGGCGTAGGCCAGCCCCGAGACGCTGACCGTCGGCCCGCCCAGGCCCTTCAAGCCCTGGCTCTGCAGTTCCTTGGCGTCGACCGCGGCGCGCGCGGCGGCCAGCTTGTCGGAGCGGTCGAGCATGCGGGCATGGGCCGCGTCGAAGCTCAGCGCGAGGGTGTCGGTGCGGGGCTGCGCCTGCGCGAGGGCCGCGGCACCCACCCCGATCAGGACCGGCAGCAGGAGCAGCAGGGGAGGGCAGAGGGCGCGGCGGGGTCGTTGCATCGTTTCAGGTTGCCTTGCGCAGCAGCATGTCTGGCAGCGTGCTGCAGGTTCACAGGGAACGTCCCCTGCACTGCGCCAGGGTCTGCTGCATGCGGATCAATTGTTATATCGGCGATGTTACCGAGATCGGATGCCCTGAACCCGAAGAAGCCGCCCCGCACTGGCCCCCTTTGGCCGAGCGGGTCGGCGACCTCTCTCGGTGTTTTTACGCCGCCTGTCGAGACTGACACCCATGTCTTCCACGGCGGTGCCTTCAACCAGCCCTCGCGCGCGACGGCCGGGCAGTTGGCGCGCGCCCAGCGCGTACGCACGGCCAACGCCAAGCGCGTGCCGGGCGCCTGCGAGGTGCGCGTGTGTTTCCATCGCAGCTGCGGCGCGCTGGCCACCGGCAACTTCTGCGAATGGGCCGGGGGGCTCGGCACCGATGCGAAGGCCGCGCGTCATGCGGCCGTGACCGCCTGCGATGCGCAGCTACCGACCGAACCCTGCAAGCTGGCGGTGAACGTCTGCTCTCTGCCCTGATCCGCCGAGACATCCGTCACGCGAGCGAGATTTCGATGGCCCACGGGCCGGCCGCGGTGCAATCCCCCTTTAGAGTCGTCGCTTCATTTCCGCCGCCAGGCGTGCACTGCGATGCGACCTCACTCCGACCCCTTTCCGACAGCCTTCCAGGCCGTGCTGCTGTTCATCGCCTTGGTGCTGTTCGAGCTGTTGATCGCCTATGCCTTGTTCGATGCCCGGGCACTGCTCGGCTTGACGGAGGCGCAGCGAAGTTCATTGGCCGTGTTGCTGGGCAACGGCTGTGTCTTCGCCCTCGTGATGCATTTCCAGAATCTCGGCTATCGCGACCTGTTCCACAGTGGCGCATCGTCGGCCAAGGCGACGCTGGGCTTGATCGTGCCGCCCACGCTGCTGCTGGTGCCTATGCTGCTTCTGGTCATGGGCTGGGCGCAGGCAGCGATGACTCATTTCTTTCCGCTTTCCGCATGGGAGGAGCAGGGCTTCGCGCGCATGGGATCGAATGAATTCGCGTCCCTGCTGGCGGTGTGCGTGCTCGCGCCCGTGCTGGAGGAAATGCTCTTCCGTGGCATCGTGCTGCGCGGCTTTCTGCAACGTTACACACGCGCCACGGCGATCTTCGGATCGGCCGTGCTGTTCGGTGCGGTTCATCTGAACATGTACCAGTTCATGGCCGGCCTGGTGGCGGGCTTGATCCTGGGGTGGCTGTACGAGCGCACGCGTTCGCTCATTCCCTGCATCGCGCTTCACGGGGCCTACAACACGGGCGCAACGATGTTGTCCGAGGCGCCGCACAGGGCGGAGGACGGCATGGCCTTCGGTCTGCTGTCGCTGGTGGCGGCCGTCTGCGGGGCGCTCGCCTTGCGACGCCTTCTGGGCGGCGAGCGCACCGTGCGCTGACAGGTTTTTCACGACGGTCTCCACGCGCCGTTTTTACGCTTTCTTTACGCCCCTCCCGCGCCTCTGTTCCCCGTTTTTACGCCCCTCTGCCGAGACTGACACCCGTGTCTCGAACTTGAGGAGTGACGTATGGACATCGTATGGATGGCGGCGGTTGCCGTGATGTGGGTGGTGGTCGCGGAGATGGTGGTCGGGCTGAACAAGCTGGCTCGGCCGAAGCGGACCGAAGGGGAGCGCTCGTGATCGGCCTCGACGTGCTCTATGGCGCGGGCGGCCTGATCGCGGTGATCCTGTTCGCCTACCTGGTCTTCGCGCTGATCTGCGCGGAGGAGTTTTAAGCATGACTTCCTCCGCCTGGGGCCTGCTGGCCTTTCTCCTGGTCGCGCTCGGCGTGCTGGGCTGGCCGCTGGGCCGCTTCATCGCGGCGCTGTGCGACGGTCGTCTGCCGCGCTGGATGCAGCGCATCGAGATCCCGCTCTACAAGCTGGCCGGTGTCGCGCCCGGCGAGGCCATGCACTGGCGCACCTACGCGCTGGCGCTGCTGGCCTTCAATGCGATCGGCACCTTCTTCGTCTACGGCCTGCAACGGCTGCAGGCGGTGCTGCCACTCAACCCCACGGGCATGGCGGCGGTGTCACCCGATTCGGCCTTCAACACCGCGGTCAGCTTCGTCGCCAACACCAACTGGCAAGGCTATGCGGGCGAGTCGACGATGAGCTATCTCACGCAGATGCTCGGTCTCACGGTGCAGAACTTCCTCTCGGCCGCGACCGGCATCGCGGTGGCCTTCGCGTTGGCGCGCGGCTTCGCGGCACGCCGTACCGACGGCAAGGGCTTCGTGGGCAACTTCTGGGTCGACGTCACGCGCATCACCACCTGGCTGCTGCTGCCGATCTCCTTCGTGCTGGCGCTGTTCTTCGCGGGCCAGGGCGTGATCCAGAACTTCGACGCCTACAAGACCGTGACCACGGTCGAGGCCACGGCCTACCAGACGCCCAAGCTCGACGCGGCCGGCCAGCCGCTGCTCGACAAGGCCGGCGCGCCGGTGATGGCAGACGCCAGCACCCAGACCCAGACCCTGGCCATGGGCCCGGTCGCGTCGCAGGAGGCGATCAAGCTGCTGGGCACCAACGGCGGCGGCTTCTTCAATGCCAACTCGGCCCATCCCTACGAGAACCCGACGGCGCTCACCAACTTCCTGCAGATGTTGGCGATCCTGCTGATCCCGGTGGCGTTGTGCTTCGCCTTCGGCCGCGTGGTCGGCGACCTGCGCCAGGGCTGGGCCGTGCTGGCTGCGATGACGGTGCTGTTCGTCCTCGCCGTGATCGTGGTGATTCCGGCGGAACAGGTCGGCAACCCGCTGCTGGCGCCGCTGGGCGTCGACTCCGCGCAGTCCGCGCTGCAATCCGGCGGCAACATGGAAGGCAAGGAGACACGCTTCGGCATCACGGCCTCGGCGCTGTTCGCGGCCGTCACCACCGCAGCCTCGTGCGGCGCGGTGAACGCCATGCACGACTCCTTCACGCCGTTGGGCGGCATGGTGCCGATGGTGCTGATGCAGCTGGGCGAGGTGGTCTTCGGCGGCGTCGGCAGCGGGCTCTACGGCATGTTGATCTTCGCGATCCTCGCGGTGTTCATCGCCGGCCTGATGATCGGCCGCACGCCCGAGTACCTGGGCAAGAAGATCGAGGTGCACGAGATGAAGCTGACCTCGATCGCGATCCTGATCACGCCGATCCTGGTGCTGGCCGGCACGGCCGTCGCGGTGAGTCTGGGCGTGGGCAAGGCGGGCATCGCCAACCCCGGCGCACATGGCTTCTCCGAGATCCTCTATGCGCTGACCTCGGCCGCCAACAACAACGGCAGCGCCTTCGCGGGCCTGTCGGCCAACACGCCCTTCTACAACGCGCTGCTCGCCATCGCGATGTGGTTCGGCCGCTTCGCGATGATCGTGCCTGTGCTCGCCATCGCCGGCGCGCTGGCCGCCAAGAAACGCCTGCCGGTGACGGCCGGCACCATGCCCACGCACGGACCGCTGTTCGTGGCGCTGCTGATCGGCACCGTGCTGCTGGTCGGCCTGCTCAACTACGTGCCGGCGCTCGCCTTGGGCCCTGTCGTCGAGCACCTGATGCTCTGGAGATAGGGCCACCCCCAGTCTTCGCGCACTTCGTGTCGCTACGCCAACCCCCTTCGAGGGGGCAACACCAGCGGCCCGGCAAAGCCGGTTCCGCGGTGTTCCTGGTAAAGACATTTGCTGGAACCGTTCATGACAAACCAAACTTCTCTCTCGCTCCTCGACATGGCGCTGGTTCGGCCGGCCCTGTGGGGCGCGGTCGCCAAGCTGAGCCCGCGCGTGCAATGGCGCAACCCGGTGATGTTCATCGTCTACATCGGGAGCATCCTCACGACGCTGCTCTGGGTGCACGCGCTGAGCTTCCCGGGCGACAGCGGCATGCCGCCGGCCTTCGTGCTCGCGATCTCGGTCTGGCTCTGGTTCACCGTGCTGTTCGCCAACTTCGCCGAGGCCCTGGCCGAAGGCCGCAGCAAGGCGCAAGCCGCTTCGCTGCGCGGACTGCGCAAGGACACCTGGGCCAAGAAGCTCGTCGAGCCCTTCCATGGTGCGGCCTTCCTGCCGGAACAAGCGCCAAATCTGCGCAAGGGCGACGTCGTGCTGGTGGAAACCGGCGACGTGATCCCGCTCGACGGCGAGGTGATCGAAGGCGTGGCCTCGGTCGACGAGAGCGCCATCACCGGCGAATCGGCGCCCGTGGTGCGCGAATCGGGCGGCGACTTCTCGGCCGTGACCGGCGGCACCCGCGTGCTGTCCGACTGGCTGGTGGTGCGCATCAGCGTGAACCCGGGCGAGTCCTTCCTCGACCGCATGATCGGCATGGTCGAGGCGGCCAAGCGCCAGAAGACGCCCAACGAGGTCGCGCTGACCATCCTGCTGGTCGCGCTCACGCTGGTGTTCCTGATGGTCACCGTCACGCTGCTGCCGTACTCGGTGTTCAGCGTCGGCGCGATGGGCACGGGCACCGTGGTGTCGCTCACCGCGCTGGTCGCGTTGCTGGTGTGCCTGATCCCGACCACCATCGGCGGTCTGCTGTCGGCCGTGGGCGTGGCCGGCATGAGCCGCATGATGCAGGCCAACGTGATCGCCACCTCGGGCCGCGCGGTCGAGGCTGCGGGCGACGTCGACGTGCTGCTGCTCGACAAGACCGGCACCATCACCCACGGCAACCGCCAGGCCAGCGCGTTCATCCCCGCACCGGGCGTGACGCCGGAGCGCCTGGCGCGCGCCGCGCTGCTGGCCTCGCTGCCCGACGAGACGCCCGAGGGCCGCAGCATCGTCGAGCTGGCACGCCGCGGTGGCACCGACGACAGTGCGGTGGCCGACGCACGCTTCGTGCCTTTTACCGCACAGACCCGCATGAGCGGCGTCGACCTGCCGGCCGCCCCGAACAGCCTGGACACCGATCCGGTGCTGCTGCGCAAGGGCGCGGTCGAGGCGCTGCGCCGCCATGTCGAGGCGCTGGGCGGCAGCGTGCCGGCCGAGGTGCTGCGCGCCGCCGAGGAAGCGGCGCGCCGCGGCAGCACGCCGCTGGCCGTGGCCGAAGGCAACCGCGTGCTCGGCGTGGTCGAGCTCAAGGACATCGTCAAGACCGGCATCAAGGAACGTTTTGCCGAACTGCGCGCGATGGGCATCAAGACGGTGATGATCACCGGCGACAACAAGCTCACGGCAGCCGCCATCGCGGCGGAAGCCGGCGTCGACGACTTTCTGGCCGAAGCCACGCCCGAGGACAAGCTCGCGCTGATCCGCAAGTACCAGGCCGAGGGCCGGCTGGTCGCGATGACCGGCGACGGCACCAACGACGCCCCCGCGCTGGCGCAGGCCGACGTGGCGGTGGCCATGGGCAGCGGCACGCAGGCCGCGAAGGAGGCCGGCAACATGGTCGACCTCGACTCCAACCCGACCAAGCTGCTCGAAGTGGTGGAGACCGGCAAGGCGCTGCTCATGACGCGGGGTTCGCTCACCACCTTTTCGATCGCCAACGACGTGGCCAAGTACTTCGCGATCATTCCCGCGATCTTCGTGAGCACCTACCCGCAGCTCGGCGCGCTCAACGTGATGCAGCTCGCGAGCCCCTCGTCGGCCATCCTGAGCGCGGTGATCTTCAATGCGCTGGTAATCGTGTTCCTGATCCCGCTGGCGCTCAAGGGCGTGCGCTACCGGCCCGTCGGTGCGGCCGCACTGCTGCGCCGCAACCTCGCGATCTACGGCCTCGGCGGCCTGGTCGTGCCCTTCATCGGCATCAAGCTGATCGACTGGCTGCTGGTTGCAATCCATCTCGTCTGAGGACACCACCATCATGAAAACCATTCTTCGCCCAGCCCTCGTGCTCTTCGTCGCACTCAGCGCGCTGACCGGCCTGCTCTATCCGCTGGCCGTGACCGGCACCGCGCAGGCCGTGTTCCCCGACCAGGCCGCGGGCAGCCTGGTCAAGCGCGACGGCCAGGCCGTCGGCTCGCGGCTGATCGGCCAGAACTTCAGCGACCCCCGGCACTTCTGGGGCCGCCCCTCGGCCACCGCGCCGATGCCCTACAACGCCTCGGCCTCGGGCGGGTCCAACCAGGGCCCGCTGAACCCGGCGCTGGCCGACGCGGTCAAGGGCCGGGTCGAGGCGCTGCGCGCGGCCGACCCGGACAACACCGCGCCGGTGCCGGTCGATCTGGTGACCGCGTCGGCCAGCGGCCTCGACCCAGAGATCAGTCCCGCGGCCGCGCTCTACCAGGTGCCGCGCGTGGCCCGGCTGCGGCAATTGCCGCTCGACCAGGTGACGGCACTGGTCCATCGCCAGACCGAGACGCCGCTGGGCGGCTTCTTGGGTGAGCCGCGGGTGAATGTGCTGGCGCTGAACCTGGCGCTCGATGCGATGAAGTAAAACCCCGGCATGGACGTTTCCCGCCCCGACCCCGACGCGCTGCTCGCGCAGATGCGCAGCGACGAAGCCCGCGCACGCCGCGGGCGGCTGCGCATCTACTTCGGTGCGACGGCCGGCGTCGGCAAGACCTGGGCCATGCTTTCGGCCGCACAGCGCGAGCGCGCCGCGGGCCGCGAGGTGCTGATCGGCGTGGTCGAGACCCACGGGCGCAGCGAGACCGCCGCGCTGCTCGACGGCCTCGAACGGCTGCCCTTGCGCGACGTGGCCTACCGCGGCCGCACGCTGGCCGAGTTCGATCTCGATGCGGCGCTGGCGCGCAAGCCCGCGGTGCTGCTGGTCGACGAACTCGCGCATTCCAACGCGCCGGGCTCGCGCCATGCCAAGCGCTGGCAGGACGTGCAGGAGCTGCTGGCCGCGGGCATCGAGGTCTGGTCGGCGCTCAACGTGCAGCACCTCGAGAGCCTCAACGGCACGGTCGGCACCATCACCGGTGTGCGGGTGCACGAGACCGTGCCCGACAGCGTGCTCGACGAGGCCGACGAGGTGGTGCTGGTCGACGTCACGCCCGACGAACTCACGGCGCGGCTGGCGGCCGGCAAGGTCTACCTGCCGCAGCAGGCCGAGCGCGCCAAGCAGAACTTCTTCCGCAAGGGCAACCTGATCGCGCTGCGCGAGATCGCCTTGCGACGCACCGCCGAGCACGTGGAAGACGACGTGCGCGGCTGGCGGGTCGAGCAGTCCGGCCCGGGCCGCAAGGGCAACGGCCTGCAGGCCTGGAACACCTCGGGCGCGATCCTGGCCTGTGTCGGTCCGCACGAGGGCGCGGCGCAGACGGTGCGCAGCGCCGCGCGACTGGCCGGCCAGCTCAGCGTGCGCTGGTACGCCGCCTATGTCGAGACACCGGCGCTGCAGCGCCTGCCGGCCGCGCATCGCGACCGCGTGCTGGCGGTGCTGAAACTGGCCGAGGAACTGGGCGCGGTGACCGCGGTGCTGACCGGCGACGACGTGGCGCAGGCGCTGGCCGCGCACGCGCAGCGGCTCAATTGCGCGACCTTGGTGGTGGGCCGGGCCGAGCCCACCACGGGATGGCGGCGTGTGTGGCCTTCGCCTTCGTTGACGCGTGAACTGGCGCGCCACGGGCCGGCGCTCGACATCGTCGAGACGGCCCGCGCCGACAGCGCGCGTCGCCTGGCCCGCACGCCGCTGGGCGCGGCGCGCGAGCTGGCGAACGGCGACGAGCGCTCCGACGACGATGCCGACCGGCCGCATGCGCGCTGGCCCGGCTATGTCTGGGCCGCGGCGATGGGCATCATCGTCACGCTGATCGCGACGCCGCTCTCGGGCGTGCTCGAGCAGGTCAACATCGTGATGCTGTTCCTGCTCGGCGTGGTGGGCATCGCGATGCGCTTCGGCCGCGGGCCGGCGGCACTGGCGGCGATGCTCAACGTCGCCGCCTTCGATTTCTTCTTCGTGTCGCCGCGGCTGTCGTTCGCGATCGGCGACGTGCAGTACCTCGTGACCTTCGCCGTGATGCTGGGCGTGGGCCTGCTGGTGGGTCAGCTCACGGCCGGTCTGCGCTTCGCGGCCAGCGTGTCGACCAGCCGCGAGCGCCGCGCGCAGTCGCTGTTCGAGCTCACGCGCGAACTCTCTGCCGCGCTGCAGAGCGAGCAGGTGGTCTCGCTCGGCGCGGCGGCCGTGCAGGGCCATTTCGGCGGCCATGCGCTGGTGCTGGTGGCCGATGCGGCCGACCGGCTGCAACTGCCGGAGACGCCGCCGCCCGGCTTCGACGCGAGCGTGGCCGACTGGGCCTTCCGCCAGGGCCAGCCGGCCGGCCTGGCCACCGCCACGCTGGCCGCCCAGCCCTGGCACTACGTGCCGCTCAAGGCGCCGATGCGGGTGCGCGGCGTGCTGGCGCTCGAGCCCGCGCAGCCGCGCTGGCTGCTGATCCCCGAGCAGGCGCAGCAGCTCGACACGCTGGCGCGCCAGATCGCCATCGCGCTGGAGCGCGTGCACTACGTCGAGGTCGCGCAGCAGGCGGTGGTCGAGATGGAATCGGAGCGCCTGCGCAACACGCTGCTGGCGGCCATCTCGCACGACGTGCGCACGCCGCTGACCGCGCTCATCGGCCTGGCCGAGTCGCTGCAGACCGCCGACCCGGAGGCGCGCCGGGAGGCCACGCAGGCGATCGTCGGGCAGGCGCACGCACTCAACGCACTGGTCAACAACCTGCTCGACATGGCGCGGCTCGAAAGCGGCATCGCGGGCGGGGCGGTCAACCTGCGGCGCGACTGGCAGTCGGTGGAAGAGGTGGTCGGCTCCGCCATCCGCGCGGCTGCTTCGGCGCTGGGCGGGCGTGCCGTGCAGACCGCGCTCGCGCCCGAGCTGCCGCTGGTCGAGTTCGACGCGGTGCTGATGGAGCGCGTGCTGGTCAACCTGCTGGAGAACGCCGCCAAGTACGGCGCGCCGCCGATCGTGGTCGGGGCGCGGGCCGAAGCACGGAGCCTGGTGCTCAGCGTGCGCGACCACGGCGCCGGACTGCCGCTGGCATTGCGCGGACGCGAGCAGTTGCTGTTCGACAAGTTCACCCGCGGCCAGGCCGAATCGGCCACGCCGGGCGTCGGTCTCGGGTTGGCCATCTGCAAGGCCATCGTCGCGGCCCACGGCGGCGAGATCGCGGCCGCCAACGCGCCCGGTGGCGGCGCAGAATTCACCGTGACGCTGCCGCGTCGACCTGCGCCGGTCTCGCCTGTCGCGTCCGACGATCCCTTTCCTGCCTGAACCTCGCCATGCCCCCTCCAGTCGCCATCGTGATCGAAGACGAACCGCAGATCCGGCGCTTCGTGCGCGGCGCGCTCGAGGCCGAGGGCTGGCAGGTGCACCAGGCCGGCAGCCTGCGCGACGGCCTGGCCGCGGCCGGCACGCGCCAGCCCGACCTGGTGGTGCTCGACCTCGGGCTGCCCGACGGCGACGGGCTCTCGCTGATCCGCGACGTGCGCGGCTGGTCGGCGGTGCCGATCATCGTGCTGTCCGCACGCGTCGACGAGGTCGACAAGATCGCGGCCCTCGATGCCGGCGCCGACGACTACCTGACCAAGCCCTTCGGCACCGGCGAACTGCTGGCCCGCGTGCGCGCCAACCTGCGGCGTCCGCGCGCTGCCGCCGGTAGCACCGCGACGACCGAGGCCGGTGAGCCGGTGTTCCGATTCGGCGAGATCGAGGTCGACCGCGCCGCGCGGCTGGTGCGCCGCGCGGGCGCCGAGGTGCACCTCACGCCCACCGAGTACCGGTTGCTGGGCGTGCTGGTGGCCAATGCGGGCCGCGTGCTCACGCAGCGGCAGTTGCTGCGCGAAGTGTGGGGGCCTTCGCATGCCGAGCAGAGCCACTACCTGCGCATCTACATGGGCCACCTGCGCCAGAAGCTCGAGGCCGACCCCGCGCAACCGCGGCATCTGCTGACGGAGACGGCGGTGGGGTACCGGCTGGTGGTTTAGGGCCTGTTCACCCTATTTCCGCGATCGCCGGAAATAGGGTGAACAGGCCTTACGCCTGCTATCGCACGGTGCGGCGTCGGTGCCGCGCGATCAGCAGCAGTGTCGTGAGGGCGAGGCCGCTCCAGTAGTCGACCGGCAGGCCCCAGAGCCAGCGCTTGTGCCAGGCGATGTCGGCCGGGTTGAAGCGCGCCCAGCCATAGGCCGGGTTGAGCAGGAACCACAGCCCGTCCTCGCAGACCCAGAACAGGCTCAGGCCCGCGAGTGCCAGCCCGAGGTCGCGCAGCGTCCAGCGGCCGTTGAAGGCCAGCGGCGAGAGGAACGCGAGCGCCATGAAGGAGAACACCCAGGCGTGGTAGCCCGTCATGGGGCGGCCGCCCCAGAAGAGGTCGAGCCAGACGCTGCTCTCGATGCGCCAGGTGGGCAGCGATGCGGCCCAGCCCGCACCGCCCTCGATCTGGATCTCGACCTTGGCGAAGAAGAACGCCATCACGAGCACCCAGGCCAGGTAGACCAGCGTGCGGCCCACGCTGGCCTTCTCGGTGACGGGCGTCATGCGGGCGCGCGCTGCAGCACGCGTTGCAGCACCGCGGCCGCGGCCTGCGGCTTGCCCAACGCACGGCTGCGCCCGGCCATGCGTGCGAGCTTGGGGCGGTCGGCCATCAGCCGCGCCACCTTGTAGTCGAGGCCGATGGCGTCGTAGGCGAGCCAGGCCGCGCCTTCTTCCATCAGGAAGCCCGCGTTGTGTTCTTCCTGGCCGGGGATGGGCGAGATCAGCAGCATCGGCTTGCCCAGCGCCAGGCATTCCGACACCGTGAGGCCGCCCGGCTTGGTGACGACCAGGTCGGCGGCCGCCATGAGCTTGTGCATCTCGTCGGTGAAGCCGATGGCGACCATGCGTCCCGGGTGGCGCGCGGCCAGCGCCTGCAGCCTGCCGTGGGCCTCGACGTTGCGGCCCGCGACGGCGATCACCTGCGCCTGGTCCGAGGTGGCCAGCACGCGCTCGACCATGCTCGGCAGGTCGCCCACGCCGGCCCCGCCCGAGGCCATGAGCAGGATGGGGTGCGACGGATCCAGACCGAGCGCGGCGGCGCAGGTGGCGCGTGCCAGTGCGGGCGCGTCGGGCTCGGAGAAGGCCGGCATCACCGGGATGCCCGTGACGTGGATGCGTTCCGCGGGGATGCCGCGTGCGCGCAGCCGGAAGGCGACCTCTTCGGTGGCCGCGAGGTAGCCCGTCATCTCGGGCACCAGCCACATGTTGTGCAGATCGTAGTCGGTGATCTGCAGCCACACCGGGTAGTCGATGCGACCGCGTCGGCGCTCGCGCATCAGCAACTCGGCCGGCAGGAAGTGGGTGCAGACCACGGCATCGGGCTGGACGCGGCGGACCTCGCGCAGCAGCGCGCCGGCGCTCAGCCGTTCGATCCCGCGGCGCAGGCGCTGCGAGGCCGCGTGGTGCGGCGTGGTGTCGGCGCGCTGGTGCAGGTACGACCACAGATCGGGCGCGCGGTTCACGAGCTGGATGTACCCCTCGGTGTAGACCTTGCGGAAGCCCGGCGCCACATGGGCCATGGCGTCGATGTGCACCGCGGTGCAGGGCGGGACGAGGGTCTGGGCGGTGGCGGCGAGTGCCTGGGCGGCACGCACGTGGCCGTTGCCGGCGCTCACGCTGAGGATCAGGAGTTGGGTCATGGGTCCGGCGGATTATGGCCATGACCCATGGATGCCGGCCCTGCAGGCGGTGACGAATCTCCTGTGGGCGGCGGTCTCAAGCCCACCAGCGGGCGTCGGGCTTGCCCACGCGCAACGCGCCGGCCCCCATCACCGCGATGGTCACGGCATTCAGCAGGAAGAAGGCCTGAAGCTCGAGCGACCAGCCGCCCATCTTCGACAGCGTGAAGAAGTGGCCGGTGTGCACCAGCAACAGCGCGACCGCCATGTTGAAGGCGATCACCAGCGCGGCCGGCCGGGTGAACAGGCCCCCCAGCACCAGCAACGGGGCGACGAGTTCGCCCAGGTACACGCCGTAGGCCAGCCAGTCGGGCAGACCGGCGGCACCGACCATGCGGTGGATGCCGTCGGCGCCCTGGAAGACCTTCGCAAGGCCATGGAACAGCATCAGCCCGCCGAGGGTGATGCGCAGCAGCAGCTTGCCGAGGTCGTCGTTGCGCGTGGCGTTCATCGGTGCTTACTGCGCGCCGATCGAAGCCGTACCGGCGACCGCATTGGCGCCACCTTGTACGCGCTGCACCTCGGCGGTGTAGACGCTGCTGTGGCGGGCGCGCGTGTAGGCGGCCAGTTGCTGGACGTAGCGCGGGTTCGCGCTGTCGACCGTGTCGGCGAGCGCGGCGCTCTCGAGGCCGGCACGGCGCCAGAGGTTCAGGTCGGCCACGACTTCGGCGCGGCTCAGCGAGCCGGCGGCGATGACGGCCGAGGCCTGCGAGCCGACCCATTGTTCGGCCGGCGCGCTGGGGGTGTGGGCGCTGCGCTGCAGCGCGGCCACGACGTCGGCACGCTTCACGGCGCCGGTGGTGGCGATCGGCGCGCCGACCCATTGTTCGGCCGGGACGGTCTGGGCGGAGGCGGTACCGACGGTGGAGATCAGGGCGGCGAGGGCGAGGATGTGCTTGGCTTGCATGAGGGAACTCCTGTTCATGTCACCGCAGGGAAGAGCAGTGACGAGGCCCTCAGTCTCATCGCCGGCGCCGGATCGCGATGTGCGCCAGCGCACAGTTTTCGTCAGCTGGCCGGGATCAGCGTGGGCCCGGCCGCGGCACGTGCAGCACCTCGAGCGCCTCGCTGCGCCCGCGCAGCTGCACCGTCTGCACCGCCTGCGTCGCGCGCAGCCGCTCGGCGATGCCGGCGTGCCGCGCGGCGAACAGCGAGATCACCAGCCGCGCATCGGCCACCTTGGAATGGTCCTGCAGCCGGCTCGCGGTGTTGACCACCTCGCCGACGGCGGTGAAGGTGGTGGTCTCGAGGTAGCCCACCTCGCCGACCGCGGTGCGGCCCGCGTGCAGTCCCATGCCGAAGTCCAGCCGGTGGCCGAACTGCGATTCGAAACCGGTGCTCCAGGCGTCCATGCGCTCGCCGATCCGTTCCGCCGCCCGCACCGCCTGCCGGCAGGCGGTCGGCAGGTCGACCTCGAGGCCGAAGATCGCCATCACGCTGTCGCCGATGAACTGGTTGGGCACGCCGCCGCTCTCGCGCACCGCGGCGCCGACGGTCGCGAAGTAGCGTTCCAGCAGGTAGGCCAGGTCGAAGGGCCACTGGTTTTCCGACAGGCCCGACCAGCGCCGCAGGTCGACGAACAGGATCGCCACGTCGCGCTCGCGGCCGAAGTGGCCCGATCGCTCGGTGGCGGCGGGCGCGAACAGCGGCGTGACCGCGATGTCGCCGCGTGGCCGCAGCTGGCAGGCCAGGCGCACGTCGGCCGGCGCGCGCACCCGGTCCAGCGTGCGGCGCTCGTCGCGGCCCGGCGGGTCGAGGTGCGCGAGCGGGCCCTGCACCCGCACCCGGCAGGTCGAGCAGCGCGCGCGCCCGCCGCAGACCGACAGGTGCGCGATGCCGTGCGCGCGGCTGGCGTCGAGCACGCTCCAGCCGCGCGGCACGTGCACGCTGCGGTCGGGGTAGCGCAGCGTGATCGCGCCACCGTCGGGCCGGCGTTCGCGGCGGCTGCGCAACTGCCGCGCCGCGAACAGCGCGAGCAGCAGCAGGCCGTAGAAGACCTCGATGCGGTGCTCGGCCGCCTCGATGGCCTCGCCCTGCACCGGCGTCGGCCCGGAGGCCACCACGGCGCCCGACCACTGCAGCTCGCGGCCCATGCTCAGAAAACCCGCGACCGCCAGCACCGGCAGCAGCACCGCGGCCACGAGCAGCCCGTGCGAGTGCCGGCGATAGCCCACCTTCGCGCGCAAGGCCATGTGCACGCCCAGGCACCCGTGGGCCCAGGCCGCGGCCATCAGCGTGAACTGGCTGCCGGCGCCGGCAAAGCTCCAGAGCCCGCGCACGACGCGTGCGTAGGACGCTTCGAGCGCGAAGACCTCGTGGGCCCAGCGCATCGCGCTCAGGTGCGAAGCCAGCAGCAGCGGCAGCGAAAACCCCAGCAGCAGCCGCAGCGCATCGAGGGGCTGCATGCGCAGGCTGCGCCGGTCCCAGACGCTCCGCAGCGCCAGCACGATGTGCGTGGTGGCCGCCCCATAGAGCAGCACCGTGCCGGGCAGGCTGTGCCAGAGGGAATGCACGCCGCGCAGCACCGCTTCGGCGAAGGCCAGCGAGACCAGGCCCAGGGCGTGGTTCAGCAGGTGCGCGCTGACGTAGCCCATCAGGATCAGGCCGCTGATCCATCGCAGGTCGCGCCGCGTGGGCAGGGCGAAGCGGGGAGGGGAACGCAGGGGCATGAAGGGGCTCGAAGAGGGCCCCGAGCATAATCCGCGCGGCCCTGCGGCCGGCCCCTCCATGACCTCAGCTGTTCTCCGTTCTTCCCTCGCGCTGCGCCGGATCGCGCTGTTCGATGCACTGCCCGACGACCGGCTCGACCGCATCGCGCAGGCCTGCCACTGGCAGAGCGTGGATGCCGGCCATCCGCTGGTGCTGCGTGCGCAGGACCAGGGCGAGGTCTATTTCATCGTCTCGGGCGGCGTGCGCATCACCACCTATGCGGTCCAGGGTCGGCAGGTGACCTTCCGCGACTGCGGCGAGGGCGAACTGTTCGGCGAACTGGCCGCGATCGACGGCGGGCCGCGCTCGGCCGATGCCGTCACGCTGGCGCCCAGCGTGCTCGCCAGCCTCGCGCCGGCCGCCTTCCGCGCGCTGCTGCGCGAGGAGCCGCTGCTGGCCGAACGCGTGATGCTGCGGCTGGCCTCGCTGGTGCGCCAGCTGTCCGAACGCATCATCGACCTGAGCACGCTCGGCGTGTCCGAGCGGCTGCACGCCGAACTGCTGCGCCTGGCGCGGGCCGCGGGAGTCGCCGACAACGTCGCGCGGCTGGAACCGGCGCCCAAGCATGCCGCCCTGGCCAGCCAGATCAGCACCAACCGCGAGCAGGTGACGCGCGAACTCAATGCGCTGGTGCGCCGGGGCGTGTTGCAGAAGGACGGCAAGGCGCTGGTCGTGGCCGACGTGCAGCAGCTGGCCGATGCGCTGGCCCTGGCGCGCGGCGACGGTTGAAGCGACGCGCCGCAGCAGTCACGTCGAGGTGCCTGGCGTTCGACGATCGTCCGGCTGCTCCGTCGGCGCCAGCTTCGCGCGCAGCACGCCGTTGAGCTCGGCGCCGAAGATCAGCGTGGTCGCGCTGATGTAGAGGAAGACCAGCGTGGCCACCACGCCGGCAAAGCTGCCGTACAGCAACGCCAGCTTGCCGGCGGTGCGCAGCGTGTACGACAGCGTGGCGGCCGCGCCCACCCACAGGGCCGCGCCGAGCAGGGCGCCGGGCAGCACGGTGTAGAGCCGCTGGCGGATGTCGGGAAGCCAGCCGTACATCAGCGCATAGAGCAAGGCGAGCACCACGAAGGCCGAGCCGTAGCGCACGCTGTTGCGCAGCCACAGCGACTCCTGCCCGGCCCCGAGGTTGGCCTCGAGCAGGCGCCACAGGTAGGGCACGACGACCACCGAACTGAAGGTGGCCACGACGCCCAGGCCCACGATCGCGGTGAACAAGGTGACCTTGATCCGGGCTTTCCAGAAGGGCAGGCCGCGCTCGATGCCGTAGGCGCGGTTCAGCGCGCTGCGCACCGCCTGCATGCCCGAGGACGCGGTCCACAGCGTGGCGAGCACGCCGATCGTGAGCAGGGCCTGGTTGCGCTGCGCCAGCACCTGCCGGATGACCGGTTGCATCGCGTCGCGCACGACCTGCGGCGCATAGTCCATCACCCGGTCGGCCAACGCCGCCGCATCGCCGGGCTGCCCGAAGTAGCCTGCTGCCGCCGACACCAGGATCAGCAAGGGGAACATCGCCAGCACGGAGGAGAACGCCAGGCTGCCCGCTTGGTTGGCGCTCTGGTGCAGGACGTAGTTGCGGACGGCGAGCAGGACCGTGGACAGGCCCGGCGTGGTCAGCGCACCGTCGCGCACGCGGTGCCAGAGGTCGCTCATGCCGCTCATGGGGTACGTTGTCCGAGGGGAGGATGGCCGGCGGGCATGGATGAAAAACCGGGGAAAGGGAAGCGGTCAGTTTCGCGGCGATCGTGGGGGCCGCGGGACAGCAATCGCCTGATTCGATGTAGGCCGGGTGCCGGCGGGTTTTTACGCCGCCTTTGCACCGACCGTTCCAAGCTTTGCACCGTTTTGACGGGCCCGTGCCGACACTGGATTCCTGTTCTTTTCCAAGCAGGACCCTCATGGCCTATGCCGCTTACCGGGAACCTCCCGGTGCCGCTTCTTCCGTCGCTTCCCCCCTCGGCGAGACGGTGTTCCAGGTGCTCGATGTGACCGTTGCCTCGGTCGATGCCTGCCGCGTTCGGCGCGCACTGGCCGCGTGCCACGGCGTGGGCGTGCTGCGCTGCGAGCCGCTGCTGCATGCCGGCGCGGCCTGGGCCACGGCCGCGCCCCGGGTGCGCCTGATGGTCCGGTTGCCGTTCGCGCGCTATGCCGAGGTGCTGCATTGCCTGCTCGACTGCGTGCCCGACGGCGAGATCGGTGCCTTGACCAGCTGGCGCGCCCACCTGAGTCGCTGTGGAGTCGCTCATGGCGGCTGAGTGGCTGCGCGCGGTCTGCGCGCTCGGCACGGTCTTCATCCCTCTGGCCATCGCGGGCCTGGCGGTGCACTTCGGCGCGCGCCGTGCGGTGTCGGACACATCCTGCAATGCCGATCCGTTTCGTCCTGTCGCGCCGTGCGGCCTCGCCAGTCAAAGTCCCAACGCACTGACGCAAACGACGGAGACACGGAAATGGCCTACGAACTCGACGTTCGCAGCCCGCGCGACACGGGCTGGATCAACCTTGAAGAACCCCGCGAGGTCCGTTACTGGACGCGGACCTTTGCAGTGACGGAAACCCGCCTGCGCAGTGCCGTGCGCGCTGCTGGCGATTCGACGCAGGCGGTCTGCCGCTACCTCGGCATTCCACGGGTGAGCCGCCAGTCCCTGGCGCTGCAGGAAGCCGAACAGATCTGAGGGTCTCGCCTCTGGACGGACCCGAACGGCCGGGCGCCGAACGGTAGACTGGCGCCCGACATGACAGCGCCCAACACTTCCGAACCCGTCCGCCTCAACAAACGCATGGCCGAACTCGGCATCTGCTCGCGCCGCGAGGCCGACGACTGGATCGCGCAGGGCTGGGTCCGGGTCAATGGCCAGCCGGCGGAAATGGGCGTGAAGGTCACGCCGGC
Organism: Variovorax frigidus; assembly: GCF_051216515.1. NCBI lineage: Bacteria > Pseudomonadati > Pseudomonadota > Betaproteobacteria > Burkholderiales > Comamonadaceae > Variovorax > Variovorax frigidus. Next base: position 120,338 of record NZ_JBPJZF010000007.1, on the reverse strand, counting down.
CGACCGCGTCGAAGTCGACAAACGCGCGCACGGCCAGCAGGCGCAGCAGGTGACGATCCTGCTGCACAAACCCATGGGCTATGTGAGCGGCCAGGCCGAAGATGGCCACGAGCCCGCCGTGATGCTCATCAATCCTCGTACGCACTGGCGCGAGGACACCAGCACCCACCGTTTCTCTCCGCCGCAATTGCGCGGGCTGGCGCCGGCCGGCCGGCTCGACATCGACTCCGTGGGCCTGCTGGTGCTCACGCAGGACGGCCGCGTCGCACGCCAGCTGATCGGCGAAGACTCCGGCATCGAGAAGGAATACCTGGTGCGCGTGACCTGGTCGCCGCAGGCCGGCGCCACCGGCGGTCCGGGCGCGCACGGCGACGTCACGACCGACGTGCAGCGCGTGTTTCCGCCTGCGATGCTGGCCCGGCTGCGCCACGGCCTGAGCCTGGATGGGCAGCCGCTCAAGCCGGCGCGTGTCGACTGGCAGAACCCCGAGCAGCTTCGCTTCATCCTGACCGAAGGCAAGAAGCGCCAGATCCGCCGCATGTGCGAGCAGGTCGGCCTGAAGGTGGTGGGCTTGAAGCGCATCCGCATCGGACGCGTGGTGCTGGGCAACCTGCCGGTGGGCCAGTGGCGCTATCTCGGCGCCCACGAGAAGTTCTGACGCCGCCCAGGCATCTCAGCCTGCGCCAGGAGCCAGTCGACTGCGACGCCGCGCGTGCAAGTCGGCCACCGGCAGTTGAGCCGCCGAAGGGCGCTTACTCGTCCTTGAGCAGCGCGTTGTAGATCAGCGCGCCGATCACGGCGCCGGCGATCGGCGCCACCCAGAACAGCCACAGTTCGGACACCGCATACGACGGGCCGAACAGAGCGGGGCCGGTGCTGCGCGCCGGGTTGACCGAGGTGTTGGTCACGGGGATCGAGATCAGATGGATCAGCGTCAGGCACAGGCCGATCGCCAGGCCGCCGAAGCCGGCTGCCGCGCGCTTGGCCGTGGCACCGAGGATCACGATCAGGAAGACCGCGGTGAGCACCACCTCGATGATCAGCGCCGCCACCATGTTGAACTTGCCGGGCGAATGCTCGCCGTAGCCGTTGGTCGCGAAGCCGCCGAGCTCGGCGCCGGGCTTGCCGGTGGCGATCAGGTACAGCACGCCGGCCGCGACGATCGCGCCCAGCACCTGCGCGATCACATAGCCCGCGAGTTGCGAAGCCTTGAAGCGTCCGCCGACCACCAGGCCGACCGACACCGCGGGGTTGAAATGGCCCCCCGAGATCGGGCCCAGCGCATAGGCCCCGGTCACCACCGTGAGGCCGAAGGCCAACGCGACGCCGGCGAAACCGATGCCCAGTTCTGGAAAGGCCGCCGCGAGCACGGCGCTGCCGCAGCCGCCGAAAGTGAGCCAGAAGGTTCCGATGAACTCGGCCGACCACTTCTTGAAGGTGCTGTGTTCCATTTTTCTAACCCCGTTTTTCGCTGTTGTTGAACCAAATGCGGAAAGGGCCTCCGCCCCGACGCGGGCGGATTCTAGGAACGAAATGTAGTCGTTTTGAGTAACGTTTGTCACCGCCCTGGCAGCAGTTCACGGATCGCGCGGCTTTCTGGCCACAGGCCGTCCTTGGCGTGAAACTCCGGTGGGCTCCGAAGGCACGGCGAGCGCGATGGCCCCGATGGCCCTTCGGGGACGAAGTATTTCATTTCGCCGGCGCGACGGCACCGAGGTCCGCTGCATTGAAAATGCAGGCATGGCCGCCACCTTCCGAGACGGGCACTGCGGCCCTTGTTGTTTCATCTCTCTAGGCATTTCGAATCCATGACCTCCACCGCATCGACCAAACTTCCTTTCCAGGCCGAAGTCGCGCAGCTGCTGCACCTCGTCACGCACTCGCTGTACTCGAACAAGGAAATCTTCCTGCGTGAGCTGATCTCGAACGCCTCGGACGCCTGCGACAAGCTGCGTTTCGAAGGCATCAACGACGCCGCGCTGTATGAAGACGCACCGAACCTCGAGGTGCGCGTGTCCTTCGACAAGGCGGCCCGCACGCTGACCATCGCCGACAACGGCATCGGCCTGTCGAAGCAGGAAGCCATCGACAACCTGGGCACCATCGCCAAGAGCGGCACCAAGGACTTCATGAGCAAGCTCTCGGGCGACCAGAAGGCCGATGCACAGCTCATCGGGCAGTTCGGCGTGGGCTTCTACTCGGGCTTCATCGTGGCCGACCGCATCACGGTCGAGTCGCGCCGCGCCGGTCTGTCGACCGACCAGGGCGTGCGCTGGGCCAGCACCGGCGCCGGCGACTTCGAAGTCGACGACATCGTGCGCCCGCAGCGCGGCACCAGCGTCACGCTGCACCTGCGCGACGATGCCGAGGACTACCTCAATGCCTGGAAGCTCAAGTCGGTGATCGGCAAGTACTCCGACCACATCTCGTTGCCCATCCTCATGGAGACCGAGGAGTGGAAGGAAGGCGAGAACGATCAGCCCGGCGACATGGTCAAGACCGGCGAATGGGAGCCGGTCAACAAGGCCAGCGCGCTGTGGGCGCGCGCCAAGAAGGACATCACGACCGAGGAGTACGCCGAGTTCTACAAGAACATCAGCCATGACTACGAAGCGCCGCTGACCTGGAGCCACAACCGCGTCGAAGGCAGCACCGAGTACACGCAGCTGCTCTACATCCCGTCGAAGGCGCCGATGGACCTGTGGAACCGCGACAAGACCGCGGGCGTGAAGCTCTACGTCAAGCGCGTCTTCATCATGGACGACGCCGAGGCGCTGATGCCCAGCTACCTGCGCTTCGTCAAGGGCGTGATCGACTCGGCCGACCTGCCGCTCAACGTGAGCCGCGAGCTGCTGCAGGAAAGCCGCGACGTGAAGGCGATCCGCGAAGGCAGCACCAAGCGCGTGCTGTCGATGCTGGAAGACCTGGCGAAAAAGCAGAAGGCTGCCGCCGAGAGCGCTGCCGCCAAGATCGACGTGGGCTCGGGCGAATCGGTGCCCGCACCCGAACCCACCGAGAGCGACGTGACCGACGTGGTCGACAAGACGGTCACGCCCGCGGCCGAGGCCGCCGCGGAGTTCGCCGCCGATGCGGACGCGGGCAAGTACGCCGCCTTCTACGCCGAGTTCGGCGCGGTGCTCAAGGAAGGCCTGGGCGAGGACCATGGCAACCGCGAGCGCATCGCCAAGCTGCTGCGCTTCGCATCGACCACGAGCGACACGGTGAGCGTGAGCTTCGCCGACTACAAGGCGCGCATGAAGGAAGGCCAGGAGGCCATCTACTACATCACGGCCGATTCGCTGGCCGCGGCCAAGAACAGCCCGCAGCTGGAGCTCTTCAAGAAGAAGGGCATCGAGGTGCTGCTGATGACCGACCGCGTGGACGAGTGGTCGCTCAACTACCTGCAGGACTTCGACGGCACGCCGCTGCAGAGCGTGGCCAAGGGCGCGGTCGACCTGGGTTCGTTGCAGGACGAAGCCGAGAAGAAGGCGGCCGAGGAAGCGGCCGAGAGCTTCAAGCCGGTGCTCGATCGCCTGAAGGAGGCGCTCAAGGACAAGGCCGAGGACGTGCGCATCACCACCCGCCTGGTCGATTCGCCCGCCTGCCTGGTGGTGCAGGACGGCGGCATGAGCACGCAGCTCGCGCGCATGCTCAAGCAGGCCGGCCAGCCCGCACCGGAACTCAAGCCCGTGCTCGAAGTCAACGCAGACCATCCGCTGGTCAAGAAGCTGGGCGAATCGGCCCATTTCGACGACCTGGCGAACATCCTGTTCGACCAGGCCCTGCTGGCCGAAGGCGGCCTGCCGGCGGATCCTGCAGCCTATGTGCGGCGCGTCAACGCGCTGCTGGTCTGACACCCACGAAGCGGCCCGACGGTCGTTTCGTCATCATCGCAAGGGAGCGACCGTCACCATGAAGCCCACACGTTTTGCCAGTTCCGCCGCCGCGCTGCTCGCGGCCTCCTTGCTGGCCGGCTGCGCCGGGGGCGTGGGCATCGGCATCCCGCTGGTGCCCGGCCTCTCGCTCGGCGTCGGCATGGGCTCGGGCGGGCCCAGCGTCGGGCTCGGCACCGGCTGGGGCCCGCTGGGCGCCGGCGTGGGCGTGAACTCGGGCGGGCAGGTCTACGGCAGCGCCGGTGTGGGAGCGAGCACCGGTGTCGGCGGTGGGGCGGGCGTGGGCGTGGGGCTCGGCAGCAGCGTGCTGCTGCACGATCCGAACGCGCCGCCGCGCTTCAACGCGGTGCCCCCGGCCGAGCGTGCGCTCGGCACGCCGGCGCAGCCGATCGCGCCGTAGCGCGCTCCTCTTCGTGGACGCCTGAAGGGTTTCCCCCGTTTCAGTTGCCGCCCTGGCGGCCGCTCCTGCGCCGTGCGAGCTCGGCCGCCTGCGCGCCGATCAGCGCCGCGCGCTCCTTCATGTGCGCGACCACCGAAGGCACGCGTTCGTCGGGCAGGCGCTCGGTGATGGTGGCGATCGCCAGGCCGGCGATGGTGCGGCCGTCGGCCACGCAGACCGGCACCGCCACCGCGCGCGAGCCCGGCACCACGCCGACCGGCGCGTAGGCGTAGCCCTGGGCACGCGTGCGCACGGCGCGCTCCAGCAGTTCGACCGGATCGATGTGCAGCGCCTGCAGCCGCCGCGCATTGCGACGCACCACTTCGGCCGCCTCCTCGGCGGGCAGCGAGGCCAGCAGCACCAGGCCGCTCACGCCCACGCCCAGCGGACGCCGCGCGCCGATCTCGATCGACAGCACCTTGACCGGAAAGCTGCCGGGCCGCCGGTCGATGCACACCGAGTCGGCGCCGTTGCGGATCGTGAGGAAGGCGGTGTCGCCCAGGATCTCGCTCAGGTGGCGCAGGTGCGGCTCTGCGATGGCGCGGATCGGGAAGCGGGTCGAGCGCGCCAGGCCCAGCAGCGAGACCTCGCCGCCGATCAGGTAGCGCCGCGTGGCCGGGTCCTGCTCGACCGCGCCTTCCTCCACCAGCACGCGCAGGATGCGGTGCACCGTCGGCCGGTTGAGGCCGGTGTGGGCCCCGACGTCGGTGAGCCGCACGCCGCGCTCCTGGCCGGTGGCGAGCACGCGCAGCACCGCGAGCGCGCGGCGCACGCTCTGGGCGCCGGCGGTGGCCGTGTCCTTATCGGCCGCTGCCGCCATCCATCACCGCCTTGGGCGTCTGCTGCATGCCGCGCAGCGTGACGATCTCGCCCAGCGTCGCGTAGTTGGGCCCGCCGATGCGGCAGACCGGGTCGAGCGCGCGCGTGTCGACCTTGCCGTCGTGCAGCAGGCCGTCGCGCAGGTGGAAGGCCGTGACCTCGCCGACGATGAACTCGGCGCCGGTCTCGCCGAAGGCGATCACGCGCTCCAGCCTGCACTCCATGCTGACCGGCGCATCGGCCAGCCGCGGCACGCGCACGGTCCTGCAGGGCAGGGTGCCGAGCCCGAGCAGTTCGGTCTCGCTCACGTCGGGCGCGTGCTCGGCGCTGCTCTCGTGGATGGCGACCATCTGCGAGGCATCGCCGATGTTGACCACGAACTCGCGCAGCGCATGGATGTTGGCGCCGGTGTCCTTGCGCTGGCCGGCCTTGCGGCCGATGTTCACGCCCAGCAGCGGCGGCTTGTTCGACACGAAGGTGAAGCAGGAGAAGGGTGCGAGGTTGACCACCCCGGCTTCCGACACCGTGGTGATCCACGCGATCGGGCGCGGCACCACGATGCCGCTCATGAGTCGGTAGGTGGCTTCGGGCGAGAGGTCGCCGGCATCGAGAAACATGGAGGGCCTTCCGGGGTGGCTGAGCCTCGATTGTCGGGAGCGCCTGCGCGTCGCCAAATGCGCACTTCCCGAAAACGTCCATCATACGGAACAGGCGAGTGATATTGCATTGCAGCATCAGGGTGCCGATTCTTAGAGTGGACAGGTCGCCGATCAAACCGCAGCCCACTTGCGGTGCCGGTGTCAGAGCAGGAGACCCGTCTTGAAGATTTCGATCGCATCCTTCGCCGTCGCCACGTGCGCCGCCCTCGCCGTGCTGCCCGCCGCCGCGCAGGGCCAGTGGCCCGACAAGCCCGTGAAGCTGGTGCTGCCCTATCCGCCGGGCGGCAACGTGGACGGTGCCGCGCGCATCATCACCGAGCAGTTGCAGGCGGTGTTCAAGCAACCCTTCGTCGTCGACAACCGGCCTGGCGCGGGCGGCATGATCGCAGCCGAACAGGTGGCCAAGTCCACGCCCGACGGCTACACCTTCTTCATGGGCGCGAACGGGCCGATCCTGTTCTCGCCCACGATCTTCAAACGCACCAACGCCTACGACTGGAAGAAGGACTTCCTCCCGGTCAGCTCGGTGTCGTTCACGCCGCTGGTGCTGCAGGTGCATCCGTCCACGCCGTACAAGACCGTGGCCGACCTGATCGCCGAGGGCAAGAAGCCCGGCAATGCGCTGACCATGGCCTCGCCCGGCGCCGGCACGCAGAATCACCTGGCGAGCGAGTACCTGCAGCGCGAGAGCGGCGCCCGCTGGACCACCGTGCACTACAAGGGCAACGCGCCCGCCACCACCGACCTGCTGGGTGGCCAGGTGCAGTTCAACTTCGACCAGATATCGGTGGCCGGCCCCTTCATCCAGCAGGGCCGCACGCGGGCACTGGCCGTGACTTCACCCAAGCGCCTGCCGCAACTGCCCGACGTGCCGACGCTGCAGGAGGCCGGCTTCAAGGACTTCGGCACCGAGACCTTCACCGGCGTGCTGGCGCCGCGTGGCACGCCGCAGGCGATCGTCGCGCGCCTGTCCGAGGTGCTGCAGAAGATCCTCGCCGACAAGGCCGTGCAGGCCAAGTTCGACACGCTGGGCTCCGAGGCCCGCGGCAGCACGCCCGAGCAGTTCACCCAGTTCCTGACCAAGGAAGACGCGCGCTGGATGCCGGTCATCAAGCAAGCCAACATCTCGGCCGAATGATGAGCACCGCGACCACCGTCCTCGGGCGCGCCGCGCCTGCCGTGCGCACCAGCGTGTATGTCGAAGGCTTCGGCCACAAGAACCCGATCCCCGCGGGCTGCCGCGTCGGCCCGCTGCTCGAGAGCGGCAGCATCCAGGGCAACGACCCCGCCACCGGCAAGCCGGCCGAGACCGTCGAGGCGCAGTGCCGCTTCATGCTCGACAACGTGCGCCGCATCGTCGAGGCGGCGGGCGGCGGCACGCAGGACATCGTGAAGCTCACGGTCTGGATGAAGGACCGCAGCCAGCGCCCCGCGCTCAACGTGCCCTGGCTCGAGATGTTCCCCGACGCGCAGTCGCGGCCCGCGCGCCACGCGATCATCGCGCCCGAGCTCGACATGGGGAAGCTGATCGAGTGCAGCTTCACGGCCTGGATCGCCTGATCTCTCCCACCACCCGTCTCCCACATTCCCATGCCCGACTACCTTCCCTTCGACCCCCATCCGCGCGCGCCGGTGCCGCTGCCGCCCGCGCTCGCCTGCGACAGCCAGTTCCATGTGTTCGGCCCACGCGCGCAATACCCGGTGCGGCCCGACGCCGCCTATGAAATGCCCAGCGCCACCTGGCAGGTCGCGCAGCGTCTGCACGCCACGCTGGGCATCGAACGCGGTGTGATCGTGCAGGCCACCACCTACGGCGCCGACCACACGGTGGTGCTGGATGCACTCGAAGGCCTCAACGCCGGCGGCCCGCGCCGCTACATGGGCTGCGCCAACGCGGCGGTGCTGACCGAGCGCGACGACGCCTACCTTCAGAAGCTGCACGACGCCGGCGTGCGTGGCGCGCGCTTCACCCGTGGCGGCCTGGGCATCCGCTTCAGCGCGGCCGAGCAGGAACGTGCGTTCGCCCGCGTCAAGGAACTGGGCTGGTACGTCAAGGTGCAGCCCGAGCCCACCGGCATCGCCGAGCAGCTCGCGGCCTTCGAGTCGCTCGAGGTGCCGGTGCTGCTCGACCACATGGGCCGTGCCGACCCGTCGTGCGGCGATGCCGATCCGAGCCTCGTTCGGATCCTCGAGCTGTTTCAGCGCGGCAACTTCTGGGTGATGCTGTCGCTGTCCGAGAAACTCTCGAAGACCGGCGCGCCCTGGGACGACGTGGTGCCGCTCGCGCAGCGCCTGATCGAGGCCGCGCCCGACCGTTGCGTCTGGGGCAGCGACTGGCCGCACCCGGTGTCGGTCAAGCAGCCGCCCAACGAAGGCGCGCTGCTCGAACTGCTCTACCGCTTCGCCCCCGATGCCGCCACGCGGCAGAAGATCCTCGTCGATAACCCCGCCCGCTTCTTCGGATTCGAGACCGCATGAAACTCATCAGCTACCTTCACGGCGGAGCCTCCCAGTGGGGCTGCGTCATCGGCGACGGCGTCGTCGACCTCGGCCGCCGCCTGCCGGCCTTCGCGTCCGTCGCGGCGCTGCTCGAAGGCGGCGAGGCCGCGCTCGCACAGGCCCGCGAAGCCGCAGCGGGTGCTTCGCCCGACCACGCGCTGGCCGAGGTCCGCGTCGAGCTGCCCATCGCGCAACCGCGCCGCGTGTTCTGCATCGGCGTGAACTACGCGCACCGCAATGCCGAGTACAAGGACGGCAGCGAGCTGCCCAAGCACCCGAGCATCTTCATGCGCGTGGCCGAGTCCTTCGTGGGCCACGGCGAGCCGCTGCAGCAGCCGATCGAATCGACACAGCTCGACTACGAGGGCGAGATCGCCATCGTCATCGGCCGCCGTGCGCGCCGCGTGAAAGGCGAGGAAGCGCTGGCCTGCATCGCCGGCCTCACCTGCATGAACGAAGGCACGATCCGCGACTGGGTGCACCACGCCAAGTTCAACGTGACGCAGGGCAAGAACTGGAACGCCTCGGGTGCCATCGGCCCGTGGATCGCCACGGCCGACGAGTTCCCGCAAGGCTACGGCGCGCTGCGCGTGCAGACGCGCGTCAACGGCGAGCTGCGCCAGGACGACACCACCGCCAACCTGATGTTCGACTTCGCCCACCTCGTGGGCTACCTCTCGACCTTCACCACGCTGGAGCCGGGCGACATCATCGCCACCGGCACGCCGATCGGCGCGGGCATCCGCTTCGATCCACCGAAGTTCCTGCAACCGGGCGACGTGGTCGAGGTCGAGGTCAGCGGTGTGGGCGTGCTGCGCAACGTCGTGCAGGCCGAGGAGATGCTCGCATGAGCCTCGACCAGCACACCCTTGCCAGGGCCGCCGAGCGCCTCGAGGAAGCCGAGCGCACGCGCGTCGCCTGCCGGCAGTTCTCGCTCGACTACCCGGAGATGACGATCGACGATGCCTACGCGATCCAGCATGCCTGGATGCAGCTCAAGCTGCGCAACGGTCGCACGGTGAAGGGCCACAAGATCGGCCTCACCTCGAAGGCCATGCAGCGCGCGGTGAACATCGGCGAGCCCGACTACGGCACGCTGCTCGACGACATGTTCCATCGCGACGGCGCGGTGATCCCGTCGGAGCGCTTCCTGCAACTCAAGATCGAGGCCGAGCTGGCCTTCGTGCTGGCCCGGCCGCTGTCGGGGCCCGACTGCACGCTGTTCGACGTGCTCGACGCCACCGCCTATGTCACGCCCGCGCTGGAGATCCTCGATGCGCGCATCCAGCGCGTCGACCCCGAGACGAAACGCATGCGCAACGTGTTCGACACGATTTCCGACAACGCGGCCAATGCGGCGCTGGTGCTGGGCGGCCGGCCCTTCAAGCCGGCGCTGGTCGATGCCGACATGCGGCGCATCGGCGCCATCGTCAGCCGCAACGGCGAGGTCGAGGAAACCGGCCTGGCCGCGGGCGTGCTCAACCACCCGGGCTACGGCGTGGCGTGGCTGGCCAACCGGCTGCACCGCTTCGGCGTCACGCTGCAGCCGGGGCAGGTGATCCTCGCGGGTTCGTTCATCCGGCCGATCGAGGTCGGCAAGGGCGACACCGTGGTGGCCGACTTCGGCGAGTTCGGCACGGTCTCGTGCCACTTCGGTTGACCGTCTGGGCACCGAAGCCGCCGTCTGTCAGGCGTAGAGCGGCTCCTCGTCCATCGACTCGCACTGGTCTTCCAGCATCTGGATCTGCCCCTTCCAGTAGTCGCTGGTGCCGAACCACGGGAAGTTGATCGGGAAGATCGGGTCTTCCCAGCGTCGCGCGAGCCAGGCGCTGTAGTGGATCAGCCGCAGCGTGCGCAGCGGCTCGATCAGCGCGAGCTCGCGGCGGTCGAAGGAGCGGAACTGTTCGTAGCCGTCGAGCAGGCCGCTCAACTGGCCGGTGCGCTGCGCGCGGTCGCCCGACAGCAGCATCCACAGGTCCTGCACCGCGAAACCGCTGCGCGCGTCGTCGAGGTCGACGAAGTGCGGGCCGCCGTTCGGGCGGTCGGTCGGGGTCCAGAGGATGTTGCCCGGGTGCACGTCGCCGTGCAGGCGCAGCTTGCGCAGTTGCGTGTCGGTGGAGGTGGACGAGAGCGCGGTCGCGCCAATGCGGTCGAGCGCGGCGTTGCAGGCCGTTTCCCAGGCGCGCTGCACGTCGAGCGGCACCTTGTCGTGGCCCAGCAGCCAGTCGCGCGAGGCGATGCCGAAGCTCTGCAGGTCGAGCGCCGGACGCGCGACGAAGGGCTTGGCCGCGCCGATGGTGTGGATGCGCGCGAGGAAGCGTCCCACCCATTCGAGCACCTCGAAATCGTCGAGTTCGGGCGAGCGGCCACCCCGGTAGGGGCTCACGCTGAAGGCGAAGCCGTCGTGGTGGTGCAGCGTGCGGCCGTGCACCTCGATCGGCGGCACGGCGGGCACATCGGCCGCGGCCAGTTCGAGCGCGAAGGCGTGTTCCTCGAGGATTTCGGCGGTGGTCCAGCGTTCGGGCCGGTAGAACTTGACGACCACCGACGCATGTGCGGCCGGCTGGTCCAGAAACACCTGGTAGACCCGGTTTTCGTAGGAGTTGAGGGCGGTCAGCCGCCCATCGCCGTGCAGGTCGAGCGTGGCCAGCGCGTCGAGCACCACGTCGGGCGTGAGGCTCTCATAGGGATGGGTATTGGCGGGCGCACTGGAAGAGGTCATGCGGCGATTGTCGCCACAGCGACCCCCGGGGCGATCACCGCCCGCCCGGTTGCTTGTAAAGCGAAAGGATATGGCCGACGCGCGGGTCGCCCCGACCCGCCAGCACCTGCGCGTAGGCCGCCTGCACCGCCTCGCCGCCGTCGTGGTGTTCGGCGTGCAGCCAGGGCTGGCGCTTGTCGGTCACGGCGGCGAGGAAATCGTGCCAGGCGGCGACCATGCGCCGGCCGAATTCGTCGGCACCCCATTCGACGGTGCGCTTCTTGATCTGCGCAGGCGCGAAGAACAGCGTGGCGCGCGGGCCGGGCAGGTCCTTGCCCGCGCCCTTGGCCGAGAGCTGTTCCACATGGGTGCCGCCGATCGAGCTGCTGTACCGGAGGTGGGCGAAGCGCGTGTGGATGGCCGTGCGCAACCCGCCGTTGCCGGCGAAGTCGATGTAGACGCAGGGCGTGTCGGCCGCGATGTCGTCGAGCGCGTCGTAGGTCACCACCCGGTCGTAACAGCCCAGGCTCTGGCAGAAAGCCACATTGGCGGGCGAGGTGAGGCCGATCACTTCGATCCCCTGGCACTGATGCAACTGGAACGCCGTGCCGTAGGCCGTCTTGCTCGACGCGCTGGACAGCAGCATGCTCTGGGCGCCGAAGAAGTCGTTGTCGGCCATGAAGTCGTCGATCAGCCACGAGGTGATGAACAGCGGCCGAAGCAGCGACTGCAGATCCTCGGTGTCCGCGGTGTAGAGCGGATCGGGTTCGCAGCGGAAGTACTGGTTGTAGACCGCAGGCAGCGCGGCGCGGTGCGGCGCCGCATCGGTGAATCGCGCGGGGGAGAGCCGATCGGGACTCAGCACCGCGCTCGACGCCATCGGCCAGTAGCCGTAGAGCCGCTCGCCCACGGCCACACCGGGGTGCAGCGACTGCACCACGCTCGCGAAGCCCCACACCGGAATGCTGCCCCAACCCTCTTCCTCGACGGGAAAGAACTGCCAGTAGCTCATCGCGTCGCCGAAGGCGGCGTAGGTGATGTTGTTGGCGGTGAGCGCGAAGCTGTCGATGCGCACGCGCACCTGGCCATCGGCCAGGGGCTGGTCGCTGGTGCTCTGCAGTCGCGTGGTGGCGAGCTGGTCCTTGCGGACCAGGAAACGGATGGTGGTGCTCATGGGGTCGATCTCCACGTGGCGTGAGTTGGGGGACGTGCAGCCACGGTAGCCACGCTGGATGAAAGGCGCTATCGCGGCCCCTGTTTTTGCGTCGCCCGGGAGACAAGCGCCGCCATGAAAAAAGCGCCCCGGCTTGTGGCCGGAGCGCCTTGTCTTTGCGAGGGACGCGAGATCAGACGATCACGAGTTCCACGTCGATGTTGCCGCGGGTGGCGTTCGAGTACGGGCAGACCTGGTGGGCCGTGTCGACCAGCTTCTGCTTCGTCTCGGCGTCGAGGCCGGGCAGGGTGATCGACAGTTGCACCGCGATGCCGTAGGCCGCGCCGCCATTCGTCGGGCCCAGGGAGACCTTCGAGTCGATGGCCACGTCTTCCGGCACCTTGACGCCGATCTTCGGGCCCACGGCCTTCATCGCGCCGATGAAGCAGGCGGCGTAGCCGACCGCGAACAACTGCTCGGGGTTGGTGCCCGGCTTGCCCGAACCGGGCGAGCTCAGCTGCACGTCGATTGCGCCGTCGCTGCTCTTGCCTGCGCCATCGCGGCCGCCGGTGGTGTGGGCTTCGGCGGTGTAGAGAACCTTGTCGAGTTTCGTGGTCATGGTCGTTCCTTGAAGAGGAGGTGGGGAAAAAGCTTCCGAGAAAAGAAGCGGGGGATGAAATGGATGGGACTACGCCGCCTTGATGCGGTCGCGCAAGGTCTGGATCTGCTGCGTGAGTGCGACGAGTTCGGGCACCGAGCATTGGGCCGCGGCCATCAGGCAGGCCGGCACATCGGCGGCGCGGGCCTTGAGCCGGCGGCCGGCCGAAGTGAGCGTGATGCGCACGCGGCGCTCATCGGCCACGTCGCGCATCCGCGTCAGGTAGCCGTTGGCCTCGAGCCGCTTGAGCAAGGGCGTGAGCGTGCCGGAATCGAGCGACAGGCGCTCGCCGAGCTCGGACACCATCTCGCCGTCGCGTTCCCACAGCGCGAGCATCACCAGGTACTGCGGATAGGTGAGCTGCAGCTTTTCGAGCATCGGCTTGTAGAGCCGCGTCATCGCCAGCGATGTGGAGTACACGGCGAAGCACAGCTGGTTGTCCAGCTTCAGCATGTCGTCGAGGGTGGGGGCGGAGCGCATGGGCTGAACTATAGCGAACAATTGAATTGTGTGCAAAGTAATTGCCGGGATGCTGGAAGGGTCGAAGCGGCCCTGTCTTGGCGCCGTCATGCAAGGCGTGCAGCGCCGGAAGGGTCCGGCCGACGCTGCAGGCGCGATCAGTTGCGCATCAGGGCCTTGGCCACCGCATGAAAGGCGGGCAGCGTCAGCGGGTCGTTGCCGGCGTTGGCGGCGATCGGGTGCGCGGCGTAGCGCACGATCACCATCTCGGCCTTCGGATCGACGTAGATGCTCTGGCCGTGAATGCCACGGGCCATGTAGGCCTGGTGTTCGTTGTGCGTGATCCACCACATGTCGCGGTACGACCAGCCCGGCAGCAACGCATAGCCGGCCTTGGCGAAGTCCGCCTTGTCGGAACCGCGCGTGATGTCGGCCACCGCGGCCGCGGGAATCGCCTGCTGGCCGTTGGCGCGGCCGCCGTTGCGCATCGCCTCGCCGAATCGGGCCAGGTCGCGCAGCGTGGTGTTGAGCCCGCCGCCGCCCGACTCGGTGCCGATGCGGTCGACCATGAAGTAGGCGTCCTGCTCGGCGCCGATGCGGCGCCAGATCTTCTCGCTCATCAGGTCGGCCAGCGACTGGTTCGATGCGCGCCGCAGGATCCAGGCCAGCACCTCGGCATTGACCGTCTTGTAGGCGAAGGCTTCACCGTGCGCGCCTTCCTTCTGCAGGGTCTTGAGGAAGTCGTAGAAGGTCTTGGGCCCGGCGTAGCCCGGCCCTTGAACGAGCATGCCGCCGGCGCGCGCGTAGTCCCAGATCTCGGCCTTCGGATCGGCGTAGTTCTCGGAGTACTTCACGCCGATGGTCATGTCCATCACCTGGCGCACGGTGGCGTCGCCGTAGGCGCTGTCCTTGAGTTCGGGGATGTACTTCGTGACCGGCGCGTTCGGGTCGAGCCTGCCTTCGGCGGCCAGGATCGCAGCCAGCGTGCCGACGAAGGACTTGGTCACCGACATCGCGAGGTGCGGTCGCTCGGGCGTGAGCGCGCCGAAGTACTTCTCGTAGACCACCTGGCCACGGTGCAGCACCAGGATGCCGTCGGTGTAGGTGCGCGTCACCATCTGGCCGAAGTTCACGGTCTCGCCGCCGATCGCCTGGAAGCTGACGCCGTCGAGGTCGATCGGCGCCGCCGGCAGGGCCGCTGCCGCACCGCCGCCGCGCCACACGTTGGCCGTCGGCACCGTCTCGCGCACATGTGAGAAGGTCCAGCGGTTGCGCGGAAAGACGCCACCGGTGCCGTTCTCGAAGACGATGAGCTTGTCGGGCGGTGGCGGAAAGCCCTGCATCCAGCCCAGCGCCTCGACCGAGGTCGCAGCGGGATCGGGCAGCTTGGGCGGCGGGGTCTGCGCGCTGGCGATGTTCATCGCGAACAGTGTGCCTGCAGCGAGCGATGCCGCGCGGCGCAGAAGGGATGCGACTGCCATGGGAAGAGTCTCCTTTGTTTTAAAACCTGCGGGTCGGGGAACGGTGCGGATGCCGTTGCCCGTGTGTCTCAGCGGCCGGTGAAGCGGGCCGGGCGCCGCTCGATGAAAGCGCGCACGCCCTCGGCGGCGTCCTCGCTGCTGGCGAGGCGCTTCTGCGTGTCGATGAACTCGGCCACCGCCGCCAGCGGCCCCTGCTCGACGGCCTTGAGCACGTTGAGCCGCGTCGCCACCACCGCCTGCGGTGCCTGGGCCGCGATCTGTTGCGCGATGCGCAGGGCCTCGCCCAGTTCTTCGCCGGCCGGCATCACGCGTTGGACGAAGTTCAGCCGCAAGGCTTCGGCGCTGCCGAACTCGTCGGCCGTCAGCAGGTGCAGCATGGCGTTGCCCAGGCCCGCGCGCTCGGCCATGCGCAGCGTGGCGCCGCCCGTGGCCATGATGCCGCGCTGCACCTCGAGCTGGGAGAAGCGGCAGTTGTCGGCGGCGATCACGATGTCGGCGCCCAGCATCAGTTCGATGCCCACGGTGAAGCAGATGCCCTTGACCGCCACCACCATCGGCTTGGTGCGGCGACGGTAGCCCTCGAGGCCGAAGTCGTGCGGCTCGACCATGCCCTTGGGCACGACCTTCTCGCCGCGCTGCATATATTCGGAGAAGGCCGGCAGATCGAGCCCGGCCGTGAAGTGATCGCCGAACGCATGCAGCACGCCGACCCGCAGTGTCGGGTCGTCGTCGAGCCGCGTGTAGGCCTCGGCCAGTTCGCGGAACATGCGCGGCGTCCAGCCGTTGCGCTTGGCCGGGCGGTTGATGCCGATCAGGAGCACGTGGTCGAGCACCTGCGTGTCGATGCACCCTTCGAGCGGCGGCGTGGTGCCGTTGGCAATCATCTTTGTCTCCTGTCTTTTTGTTCTCTCTACGCTCTATCTTCTCTTATCGCGGAACACCGCGGAACCGGCTTTGCCGGGCCGCTGGTGTTGCCCCCTGGAAGGGGCCAGCCCCTCGGGGGTCAGTAGGCGTACACGCCCTGGCCGGTCTTCCGGCCGAGCTGGCCGGCCGCGACCATTTCCTTCAACAGCGGGCAGGGGCGGTACTTCGAGTCGCCATACTCCGCGAGGTAGACCTCCATCACGGCCAGGCACACGTCCAGGCCGATCATGTCGGCCAGGGCCAGCGGGCCGATGGGCTGGTTGGTGCCCAGCTTCATGCCGGCATCGATGTCCTCGGCGGTCGCGATGCCTTCGGACAGCACGAAGAAGGCCTCGTTGATCATCGGCACCAGGATGCGGTTGACCACGAAGCCCGGCGCGTTCTTCACCGTGATGGGCGACTTGCCCAGGCGCACGGCCAGTTCCTTGACCGCATCGTGCGTGGCGTCGCTCGTGAGGTAGCCGCGGATCAGCTCGACCAGCGCCATCATCGGCACCGGGTTGAAGAAGTGCATGCCGATGAAGCGGTCGGCGCGCGAAGTGGCGGCCGCGAGCTTGGTGATCGAGATCGACGAGGTGTTGGTCGCGATGATCACTTCGGGCGCCAGCAGCGCATCGACCTGGCCCAGGATCTTGAGCTTGAGTGCGTGGTTCTCGGTGGCGGCTTCGATCACCAGTTGTGCGCTCTTGAGGTCGTCGTAGTTCGTCGAGCCCTGGATCAGCGCGAGGGCCGTGGCTTTCTGCTCGGCCGTGAGCTTGTCCTTCTTGATCAGGCGGTCGAGGCTGCCACCCACGGTGGCCAGGCCCTTGTCGACCGCGGCCTGCGAGATGTCGACCATCACGACCTTGACGCCTGCGACGGCGCACGCCTGTGCGATGCCGTTGCCCATGGTTCCGGCGCCGATGATGCCGACGGTTTGAATGCTCATGCGAAATGCTCCTGGGGAAATGAAAAGAGGGCGCGGCAAAGGCGCGCAGACGGACATTGTGGCGCAGCGCCGTTGCATTAAAGTGCCCGCTTTCCCCTTCGAGACACTTCGCCATGACCACCCTCGGCACCCCTCTGTCCCCCTCGGCCACCCGCGTGATGCTGCTCGGCTCCGGCGAACTCGGCAAGGAGGTGCTGATCGCGCTGCAGCGCCTGGGCGTCGAGACCATCGCGGTCGACCGCTACGAGAACGCGCCCGGCCAGCAGGTGGCGCACCACGCGCGCACCCTCACGATGAGCGATCCGGCGCAGCTCAAGGCGCTGATCGAGGCCGAACGGCCGCACCTGGTGGTACCGGAGATCGAGGCCATCGCCACGCCGATGCTGCAGGAGCTCGAGGCCGCGGGCGTCGTGCGCGTGATCCCGACCGCGCGCGCCGCGCGGCTCACGATGGACCGCGAAGGCATCCGCCGCCTGGCCGCCGAGACGCTGGGCGTGCCGACCAGCCCCTACCAGTTCTGCGACTCGCTGGCCGAGCTGCAGGCGGCCATCGATGCCGGCATCGGCTATCCGTGCATCGTGAAACCCGTGATGAGCAGCTCGGGCAAGGGCCAGAGCAAGATCGACAGCCCGGCCGACGTGCAGAAGGCCTGGGACTACGCGATGGCCGGTGGCCGCGTGAGCCACGGCCGCGTGATCGTCGAAGGCTTCATCGACTTCGACTACGAGATCACGCTGCTGACCGTGCGCGCACCCGACGCCCAGGCCGCGGTGCAGACGCACTTCTGCGAACCCATCGGCCATGTGCAGGTTGGTGGCGACTATGTCGAAAGCTGGCAGCCGCATCCGATGTCGCCGGTGGCGCTGAAGAAGGCGCAGCAGATCGCGCGTGCCGTGACCGACGACCTGGGCGGCCAGGGCCTGTTCGGCGTCGAGCTGTTCGTCAAGGGCGAGGAGGTCTGGTTCAGCGAAGTCAGCCCGCGTCCGCACGACACCGGCATGGTGACCATGGCCACGCAATGGCAGAACGAGTTCGAGCTGCATGCGCGCGCGATCCTGGGCCTGCCGGTCGACACCACGCTCAAGAGCGCGGGCGCCAGCGCGGTGATCTACGGCGGCGTCGACGCCACCGGCATCGTGTTCGACGGCATGGCCGATGCGCTGTCGGTGCACGGCGTCGACATCCGGCTGTTCGGCAAGCCCGAGAGCTTCGTCAAGCGCCGGATGGGCGTGGCGCTCGCGCATGCGGCCGACGTCGACACCGCGCGCGCCAACGCCAAGGAAGCCGCCTCGCGCGTGAAGCCGCGCCGAGCCTGATTCGTCCCAAGACCCATTCACTGCCGGAGAGCGATCCATGCTGCACCCCCAGGCCCGTGCCCTGCTCGATCTGATGAAGGAACGCGGTGTGCCGCCCACGCACACGCTCTCGCCGGCCGAGGCGCGCGCCGCCTACCGTGAGCGCCGCGGTTTCACCCAGCCCGATGCGCCCGACGTGGCCGAGGTGCGGGATCTGCAAGCCGAAGGAATTCCCTTGCGGCTCTACCGTCCCTTGGGTTCGGCCGCCGACGCAGCGCTGCCGGTGCTGGTGTACTTCCACGGCGGCGGCTGGGTCATCGGCGACCTCGAGACGCACGACGTGCTGTGCCGCGGCCTGGCCAACGGTGCCGGCTGCGCCGTGGTCGCGGTCGACTACCGCATGGGGCCCGAGCACCGCTTTCCCGCGGCCGTGGACGATGCACTGGCGGCCACGCGCTGGGTGCATGCCAACGCCGCATCGCTGGGCCTCGATGCGCAACGGATCGCGGTGGGCGGCGACAGCGCGGGCGGCAACCTCGCGGCCGTGGTCGCCATCGCGGCGCGCGATGCGGGCGACCTGCCGATCGCCTTCCAGCTGCTGATCTACCCGGCCACCGACATGCGCCGCGGCCAGCCCTCGCACACGCGCAACGGCGAGGGCTACCTGCTCACGCGCGACACGCTGGCCTACTTCCACGACCACTACATCGACGACCCGCGGCACGACCTCGACTGGCGCGCCTCGCCGCTGCTGCACACCGATCTGTCGAAGCTGCCGCCCGCGCTCGTGCTCACGGCCGGCTACGACCCGCTGCGCGACGAAGGGCTGGACTACGCGGACGCGCTCGCCGCGGCCGGCAACCGCACGGGCTACGTCTGCTTCGAACGCCAGATCCACGGCTTCCTGCCCATGGGCAAGGTGCTGGACGAAGCGAACACGGCGCTCGCGCTGTGCGCGGCCGAGCTGCGGCGCGCGCTGGCCCGGCAGGGCTGACCCCCCGGAAGGGGGAGGGCGAAGCGACACGAAGTGCGCGAGCCCCCGGGGGAGAGCCAAGTGCTACCGCGGAACCGGCTTTGCCGGGCCGCTGGTGTCGCCCCCTCGAGGGGAGGCGCCGCAGGCGCATCGGGGTGGTCCTATTCCTCGATGAAGGCCTCTTCGCGCTTGGCCTTGATCGACGGCAGCAGCACGATGCCCAGCAGCAGCACCGCGGCGGCCAGCAGGCCGGCCGACAGCGGCCGCGTGACGAACACGCTCCAGGTGCCGCGCGAGAGCAGCAGTGCACGGCGCAGGTTCTCTTCCATCATCGGGCCCAGGATGAAGCCCAGCAGCAGCGGCGCGGGCTCGGCCTTGAGCTTGAGGAACAGGTAGCCGATGAAGCCGAACAGGCCCACCATCCACACGTCGAAGGTGTTGTTGTTGGTCGAGTACACGCCCACCGCGCAGAACAGCACGATGGCCGGGAACAGGAACTTGTAGGGCACGGTCAGCAGCTTGATCCACATGCCGATCAGCGGCAGGTTCAGGACGATCAGCATCGCGTTGCCGATCCACATCGAGGCGATCAGGCCCCAGAACAGTTCGGGGTTGCTGGTCATGACCTGCGGGCCCGGCTGGATGTTGTGGATGGTCATTGCGCCGACCATCAGCGCCATCACGGCGTTGGGCGGAATGCCCAGCGTCAGCAGCGGGATGAAGGAAGTCTGCGCACCGGCATTGTTGGCCGATTCGGGCGAGGCGACGCCGCGGATGTTGCCCTTGCCGAAAGCCACTTCGCCCGGCTTCATCTTGATCTTCTTCTCGAGCGCATAGGCTGCGAAGGCCGCCAGCAGCGCGCCGCCACCCGGCAGGATGCCCAGCGCCGACCCCAGCGCGGTGCCGCGCAGCACGGCGGGCGTCATGCGCTTGAAGTCTTCCTTGGTCGGCCACAGGCCCTTGACGTTGGCGGTGAACACTTCGCGCTCGTCGTCGGGCTGCGAGAGGTTGCCGATGATTTCGCCGTAGCCGAACACGCCCATGGCGATCACGACGAAGCCGATGCCGTCGGTCAGTTCGGGGATGTCGAAGCTGAAGCGTGCCACGCCGGAATTCACGTCGGTGCCCACGATGCCGAGCAGCAGGCCCAGCACGATCATTGCGACCGCCTTGAGCAGCGAGCCCGAAGCCAGCACCACCGCGCCGATCAGGCCCAGCGTCATCAGCGAGAAGTACTCGGCCGGACCGAACTTGAAGGCCAGTTCGGTCAGCGGCGGTGCGAACGCAGCCAGGATCAGCGTGCCCACGCAACCGGCGAAGAACGAGCCCAAGCCGGCCGCGGCGAGCGCGGGGCCCGCGCGTCCCTGTCGGGCCATCTGGTAGCCGTCGATGCAGGTCACGACCGAGGACGATTCCCCGGGCAGGTTGACCAGGATGGCGGTGGTGGAGCCTCCGTACTGGGCACCGTAGTAGATGCCGGCCAGCATGATCAGCGCCGACACGGGGGGCAGCGCATAGGTGGCGGGCAGCAGCATCGCGATGGTCGCGACCGGGCCGATGCCGGGAAGCACGCCGATCAGCGTGCCCAGAATGCAGCCGACCAGGCAGTACAGCAGGTTCGTGAAGGTGAACGCGACGCCGAAGCCGATCGAGAGGTTGTGAATCAGATCCATGGTGTTCTTCTTTCTTTTTCTCTCTCAGCCCGAAATGAACGTGGGCCAGACCTGGATCTGCAGCTTGAGCGCCCAGATGAAGGCCACGTAGCTGCCGACCGCGAGGATGGTGGCCAGCACCAGCACGTCGCGCAACTTGAAATGCTCGCCCGCGAGGCTGGCGATGAGGGTCAGCGCGTAGATCGCGAGGATCAGCCCCATGGCGGGCAGACCGATGCTCGGCAGTCCGCCGAGCAGCACACCGAAGGCCAGGTTGGCGGCGATCACGAAGAACAGCGGCTTCCAGGCCCACTTGCCGATCTTTCCGCCGTCGGCGGGTTCGCCCACCAAGGACTGGAAGATGATGACCAGTCCCAGCAGGGCCAGCAGCACACCCAGCATGAGCGGGAAGTAGCCGGGCCCCATGCGGGCGCCGTCTCCGATGTTGTACGTGGTGGCGCCGATCGCGAAGGCGGCGCCCACGGCAGTGAACATGACCCCTGAAAAGAAGTCGGCTTGACTCTTGATACCCATTGTCTCGACCCTCTGATTTGGAGGCATGAGGGTCGTTCGCGGCGCCTGACCATGGACTGACGAAAGGGCTAAGCAGTAACGCGTAGCACCTCGTGCGGATCTGCCCGGAGTCAGGTTGCGTGGCCTTCGATGGGCGACGCGCAGACGCAAAAAAGGCTCCCGAAGGAGCCTTTTCATTTCACGGAAGTGAAAGCGAGGGCTTAGTAGCCGCCGCGGCCACCGCCGCCGCCGCCGTAACCACCACCGCCGCCGCCACCGCTGCGGCCACCGCCACCGCCGCCGTAACCACCACCGCCGCCGCCGCCACCACCGTAGCCGCCGCCACCGCCGCCGCCGCTACGGCCACCGCCGAAGCCGCCGCCGGCCGGACGGGGTTCCATCGGGCGAGCTTCGTTGACGGTCAGAGCGCGACCGTCGAGGGTGTGGCCGTTCAGGCCTTCGATGGCTGCCAACGCTTCAGCGTCGGAACCCATTTCGACGAAACCGAAACCCTTGGAGCGGCCCGTTTCGCGTTCCATCATGACCTTGGCGCTGGTCACAGCACCGAACTCGCCGAAGGCTTGTTCCAGATCGTTGTCGCGGATGGAGTAGGACAGATTGCCTACGTACAGTTTTTTGCCCATGGAGGGACTCCTAATTCAAACCAAAATAACAAAGCGATGGAGTCCCAGAATCACAACTGACTGAAAAAGCGCTGTGGCGCGAAACTGACCGATCACCGGTTCACGCTGCAGACGGAGACGCCTGAAACGCTGAAGCATTGTCGTCCACCTTTTGGGTTTTGGGTGAAAAGCTTTGCGGATCTCCGCGTAAACCCCGAAAAAAAAGTGAGGGCTCCCCGGGATGGGGTGGGCTGGCTATGCTTACCGCCTCTCTCTTCGTCCGACTTCCGGGCACCGTCTACGACACCATTTCCGCATGCCATTCACCGCCCTGGGCCTCCTTTCTCCTCTTGCGCTGGCTGCCGCCGCCCAGGGCTATGCCGAGCCGACACCCGTCCAGACGGCAGCCATTCCCGCGGTGCTGGCCGGTCGCGACCTGCTGGCCTCGGCCCAAACCGGTTCGGGCAAGACGGCCGCCTACGCCCTGCCATTGTTGCAAAAACTGTTGGATGGGCGCAACAGTTCGGCGCGGGATCTGCCGGCGTTGGTGCTGGTACCGACGCGCGAACTGGCCGCGCAGGTCGGCGAGACCCTGCGGGAATTCGCCCGGGCCTTGCCTTCCACATTGCGCATCGCGGTGGCTTTCGGCGGCGTATCGATCAACCCGCAGCTGATGGCGCTGCGGGGCGGCGCCGATGTGATGGTCGCCACGCCCGGCCGGCTGCTGGACCTGGTCGACCACAACGCGCTGCGGCTCGGTGCGCTGTCGACGCTGGTGCTGGACGAGGCCGACCGGTTGCTGGACCTGGGTTTCGCCGACGAACTGCAGCGCATCCTGGACCTGCTGCCCGCGCGCCGCCAGACGCTGCTGTTCTCGGCCACCTTCCCGCCGGCCATCGAGGCGCTGGCCGCCACGGTGCTGCGCGAGCCCTTGCGCATCGACGTGCCGTCCGAGCCGGCGACCGCGCCCGACATCGCGCAGCGCGCCATCGAGGTCGACACGTCGCGCCGCACCCAGTTGCTGGCGAAGCTGGTCCGCGACGAGGGCTGGGCGCGGGTGCTGGTGTTCGTCGCGACCAAGCATGCGGCCGAGATCGTGGCCGACAAGCTGCGCAAGACCGGCCTCGAGGCCGAACCGTTCCACGGCGTGCTGAGCCAGGGCAAGCGCAGCCAGGTGCTGGCCGACTTCAAGGCTTCGCGCGTGCAGGTGGTGGTGGCCACCGACCTGGCCGCGCGCGGCATCGACGTGGTGCAGCTGCCGGCGGTGGTGAACTACGACCTGCCGCGCTCAGCGGTCGACCACGTGCACCGCATCGGCCGCACCGGGCGCGCCGGCGAGCGCGGCGTGGCACTGAGCTTCATCACCGAGAACGACGAAGCGCATTTCCGCCTGATCGAGAAGCGCCAGGGCGCCCAGGTGCCGCGCGAACAGATCGCGGGTTTCGAGCCGGCACCGCGCAACGCGTTGAGCGCCCAGGCCGAAGCCGGCACCGGCGGCATCAAGGGCAAGCGCCCGAGCAAGAAGGACAAGCTGCGCGCTGCCGCGGCCGCCAAGACGAGCCGCTGAGGCTTCGGCGCGGATAACGGCAGGTCGCGAATGCGCCGGGCCGCGCTGCGCGCCTGACAGTGCCTGCGTCAGAACGCACTGACGTTCATCTCCTGCGTTGCATTGCCTGCACGCCCTGCGCAGGAAAGTCTTCTGGTTTCCACCAGTAAAACGTTACACCGTTCGGATCTACGATCCAAAACCGGCTTGTGTAACGATTTACCGACTTCTTTTTTGGGTTGGCTCGCTTGCCGTCCACCAGGAGACAACGACATGAACCAGCTTTCCCGACGCCACGTCCTGAGCCGCGCCAGCGCTGCTGCCGTTGCGCTCGCCGTGCCAGCCTTCGCGCGCGCCCAGTCGACGGTCCAGCTGCGGGTGAGCTCTTCGCTCACGGCCGACGGCAACTCTTCGCACTTCCTCTGGTACCAGCGCTTCGCGCAGAACCTGAAGGCGGCCACCGGCGACAAGGTGGCGCTCACCTATTTCCCGAACAACCAGCTGGGCAAGGAATCGGACGTCGTCCAGCAGGTGCGCCTCGGCGCCATCGACATGATGATTTCCGGCACCTCGATCTGGGCCACGGCAGTGCCCGAGATCGGCGTGCTCGACATGGGCTACCTGTTCCAGAACGCCGACCATGTGGGCAAGTCGCTCGACGGACCGGCCGGTGCCGCGCTGTCGAAGCTGCTGCTGGACCGCGCGTCGGTGAACGTGCTGGGCTATGCCTACAGCCTGGGTGCGCGCAACGTCTACACCAAGGCGCCGATGAAGTCGGCGACCGAGTTGCGCGGCGTCAAGATCCGGGTGCTGCCGTGCCCAACTTCGTCGCCACCCTCAAGTACATGGGGGCGGTGGCCACGCCGATTCCCTTCGGCGAGATCTACACCGCGCTGCAGACCGGCGTGGTCGACGGCCTCGAGCAGGACGCGCCGACCGTGCTGTCGGGCAAGTTCTACGAGGTCGCGAAGCACTGCATGCTGACCGAGCACATCTTCAATCCCGTCATGCCCGTGATCAGCAAGCGGGCGTTCGACCGCATCCCCGCGGCGATGCAGAAACCTTTCCTCGACGCGGCGCGCGATGCCACGCAGTTCCAGCGCGCCCAGGCCGCCAGCACCGAGGCCAAGGCCTTCGCGCAGCTGAAGACGCGGGGCGTGACGGTGAGCACGGTGGACCGTGCCGCGCTGACGCGCGACGTGTCGAAGCTGTGGACCGAGTTCGCCACGCAGTACCCGGCCACCCGGCCGATCGTCGACGCCATCGGCAGCGCCAGGGGCTGAGGTCATGGCGCTGGCCACTTCCACCCCTTCCACCGCGTTCTCCGCGGCAGCGGCCCCGGCGCCTTCCGGGCGCGAGCGCATCGAGCGTGCCTCCGCGCGCCTGCGCGTGGCGATCGAGGCCGCGGCGGCGCTGGTGCTCGCCATCGACGTGCTCGTGGTGTTCTGCTCGGTCGTGTGGCGCTATTTCCTGCACGACCCCTTCGACTGGGCCGAAGAGGTGGCCAGCGGCCTGCTGCTGCTGCTGGTGTTCCTCGGGGCCTCCATCGGGCTGGCCAGGGGCCAGCACATGGGCATCGACAGCATCCGCGGCCTGCTGCCTGCGCGCGGCAGGGATTTCGCGGTGCAGTGCTGCAACTGGGTCGTGCTGCTGGTGGCCGGCGTGATGAGCGTCTCCGGCCTGCAGCTGATGGCCTCCAGCCGCGGCCAGATCACGCCCCTCGGTCTGCCGCAGGTGATCCTGGTCGCGCCGGTCGTCATCGGCGGCCTGCTCTTCTTCGTCTTTGCGCTGCGCAACCTGCTGCTGGCGCCGAAGGGCGAGGTGCGCGGACCCGGCGTCGCGGTCGCGGCGATCGTGCTGGCGGTGATCGGCCTGCAGCTGCTCGCGCCCGCGGCGATGCCGGGCGCCGGCGTCTGGATGCTGCTGTCCTTCGTGCTGTGCCTGGTCGGCGGCGTGCCGATCGCGTTCGCGCTGGCCTTCAGTTCGGCCACCTACTTCACGCTCAACCCGAGCCTGCCGATGGTGGTGTATTCCCAGCAGGTGGCGGCCGGGGCGGAGCATTTCGTGCTGCTGGCCATTCCCTTCTTCGTGCTGGCCGGCCTGGTGATGGAGGTCAACGGCATGTCGTCGCGGCTCATCGAGCTGCTGGTGCGCGCCGTGGGCCGCCTGCGCGGCGGCATCAACCTGATCATGATCGTCGCGGTGGCCTTCTTCTCCGGAATCTCCGGCTCGAAGCTGGCCGACGTGGCCGCGGTGGGCGGCATCATGATGCCCGCCGTCCGGCGCTGCAAGCAGGACGAGAACGAGGCGGCCGGCCTGCTGGCCGCGACGGCGGTGATGGCCGAGACCATCCCGCCGTGCATCAACCTGATCATCTTCGGCTTCGTGGCCAACGTGTCGATCGGCGGCCTGTTCATCGCAGGCCTGGTGCCGGCCGCATTTCTCGCCACGGCACTGGGCGTGCTGGCCGTCATCGTCGGCACCCGGGCCGACCCGGCGCAGGCCTTTCCGCACCGCCGCCGCCTGCTGACGCTGATCGGTGGCGCGATGGTCGGCCTGCTGATGATCCTGATGATCGGCAAGGGCGTGACCTCGGGGATCGCCACCTCGACGGAGGTGTCGGCCTTTGCCGTCGTGTACGCGCTGCTGGTCGGCGGCCTGGCCTTCCGCGAGCTCACCTGGCGCAGCGTCTACAAGCTGTTCGTGGACTCGGCGGCGCTGGCCGGCTCGATCCTCTTCATCGTCGCGGCCGCCTCCAGCGTGTCGTATGCGCTGACCATCGAGCAGATCCCGCAGGACCTGGCGGCCGCGATGGTGACCGCCGGCCACACCTACGGCGTCTGGCTCTTCATGCTGATCTCGATCGCCCTGCTGATCGTCTTCGGCTCGGTGCTCGAAGGCGCGCCGGCGCTGATCATCTTCGGGCCGCTGCTCACGCCGGTCGCCACGCAACTCGGCATCCACCCGCTGCACTACGGCATCGTGCTGGTGATCGCGATGGGCTTCGGCCTGTTCGCACCGCCGCTCGGGCTGGGCCTGTTCGCCACCTGCGCGGTGACCGGCACGCGCATGGTCGATGTCGCACGGCCGATGGCAAAGTACCTGGCCGTGTTGCTGGTGGCCTTGCTGGTCATCGCCTTCGTGCCCTCCATCACCCTCTGGCTGCCCGCCCGCTTCGGATTCTCTTGAAAAACACCACCGTCACCATCGAGGACGTCGCCCGTCAGGCGGGCGTGTCCATCAGCACCGTGTCGAACGTGCTCAACGGCCGCGAGGCCCGCATGACGCCCGACACGCTGGCGCGCGTCAGGCAGGTCATCGAGACGCTGGGCTTTCGGCCCAACCAGTCGGCGCGCCGCCTGAAGACCGGCCACATGCCGATGATCGGGTTGCTCGTGCCCTCGATCGCCAACCCCTTCTTCGGTGCCCTGGCCCGCTGGGTGGAGGACGCCGCGCTGGCACGCGGCTACGGCGTGCTCCTGTGCAACACGCAGCGCAGCGCCACCCGCGAACGCGAGTACGCGCAGGCGTTCATGGCGCAGGGGATCCAGGGCGTGATCCTCGGCTCATCGCTGCAGGCCCAGGAACACCTGGGGCCGATGATCAAGAACGGGCTGGCCGCGGTCTGCTTCGACCGCACGGCGCAGCATGCCGACCTGCCGATCGACTACGTCAGCCTGGACAACCGCAGCGCCGGTGCGATGGCGGCCGAGCACCTGATGTCGCTGGGGCACCGTGAGATCGCCTATGTCTCGGCGCCGCTGCACTCGGTCAATCGCATCGCCCGGCTCGAAGGTGCGCGCGAGGCCTGCCAGCGTGCCGGCGTGCGTTTCGAAGTGCAGACCCAGGAGGCGGCACCTGGCCAGTCCGAGATGGAGATGGCCGAGATCGGCCGCACGGCCGCGCTGGCGCTGCACGAGAAGGGAACGCACGCCACCGGCATCGTGGCCATGAACGACATGCTGGCCATCGGCCTGCTCGCGGGCCTGCGGCAATCGGGGCGGCGGGTGCCGGAGGACGTGTCCGTCATCGGCATCGACGACATGTTCCTCGGCCAGTACCTGAGCCCCGCGCTCAGCACCGTGCGCCAGCCCATGCACGAGATGGCGGTCGCCGCGGTCGAGCGCGTGCTGGAGCGCATGAAGGACACCGACCAGACGCCGCACGAACTGATCTTCGTGCCCGAACTGGTCGTTCGCGAATCCACCGCCGTCGTCGGCGTGCTCAACCATCACACCAGGAGCCAACAGGCATGAATCAGCCAACCACCCTCACCACCCTCACCACCCTCGTCACCGGCGGCGCGTCGGGCATCGGCGCGGCCATCGTGCGCGCCTGCGCCGTACGCGGCGACAACGTCGTCTTCACCTATTGGTCCAGCGAGGAAGAAGCGAAGGCCCTGGCCGCGGAGTTCGGCGACCGGGTGCTGGCCCTGCGCTCGGACGTGACCGACGAGCAGCAGGTCGATGCCGCCTTCGAGACCGCCATCCGGCGTTTCGGCCGCGTCGACGTGCTGGTCGCCAATGCCGGCGGCCTGCTGCAACGCGTGAAGTGCGCCGACACCACGCTCGCGTTCTGGCGCCAGGCCATGGACCTGAACCTCACCAGCGCCTTCCTGTGCTGCCGCGCCGCGCTGCGGCACATGACGCCCCGGCGCACGGGCAACATCGTGATCATGGCCTCGCTGGCCGGCCACGACGGCGGCGGTCCGGCCGCCACGCACTACGGCGCGGCGAAGGGTGCGCTGCTGGCCTATGCCCGCGGGCTGGCCAAGGAAGTCGGCCCGGACGGCATCCGCGTCAACGCGATCGCACCGGGCCTGATCGCCACGCGCTTCCACGACGTGTTCAACACGCCCCAGGGCCGCGCCGCCGGCGTCGAGCGCACGCCGCTGCGCAGGGAGGGCCAGCCGGAAGACGTCGCCAAGGCCACGCTGTTCCTGACATCGGACAGTTCGTCCTTCATCACCGGCGAGGTGATGGAGATCAACGGCGGGATGGCGCTGTTCTGAACAGGCCCTACGCCTTGAAGCGCTTGCGCGTGAGCGCGAGCGCGAGCCAGAACGCCCCGACCCCATAGACCACCAGCACCAGGCCGTGCCGCAGTGCATCGGCCGGCCACTGGTCCATGAACAGCGGCCGCACCAGCGCGACTGCGTTGGTGAGCGGCAGCCAGGCCGCGATCGCGCGCACGAAGCCGGGCAGTTGTTCCAGCGGGAAGAACACGCCCGAGAGGAACATCATCGGCGTCATGAACAGCGTGAAGTAGTAGGTGAAGAAGTCGTAGCCCTTGGCGAGCGCGTTGAAGATCAGCGCGATCGACGAGAAGGTGATGCCCGCACCCGCGAGCACGCACCAGGCCACCAGCAGCTTCGGGCTGTGGCTGATGCCCAGGCCCAGCATCACCAGCAGGATCGCGGTGGTGGTGAAGATGGCCTTGAACGCGGCCCACAGCATCTCGGCCAGCACCACGTCGTCGAGCCCGACCGGCGCGTTCATGATGCCGTCCCAGGTCTTCTGCACATGCATGCGCGAGAAGGCCGAGTACAGCGCCTCGAACGAGGCCGCATTCATCGCGCTCATGCAGATCGAGCCGCTCGCGAGGAACAGGATGTAGGGCACCTTCGTGCCGTTGACTTCCACCTGCCCGACCAGCGCGCCCATGCCGTAGCCGAAGGCCACCAGCCAGATCAGCGGTTCGGCGATGTTGCCGATCAGGCTCGGGATCGCGAGCTTGCGCCACACCAGCAGGTTGCGCAGGAACACCGGCCACCAGCGCATGGAGAGCGCGGGCGGACGCCAGATGGAGGGGCGCGAGGCCGTGGCCTCAACTGTCTTCACGAATCTGTCTCCCCGTGAGTTTGAGGAACAGGTCCTCGAGGTTCGCCGGCCGGTGGAAGGTGCGCAGGCCGCCGTGCTGCGTCAGCGCGTTCAGCAGGGCGCGGGCGTCCTGCGTGTAGAAGAACACGGTCTCGCCGCTGACTTCGATGCGTGCCGCGAGCGCCTCGAGTTCGGGCGCCGTGGCCAGCGCGAGCGCGCCGTTGCCGTAGACCTCGACCACGTCGGGCTCGAGGTGCTCGGCGATCAGGTCGCGTGGCCGGCCCTCGGCGATCTTGCGGCCGTGGTCGAGCACCAGCAGCCGGGAGCACAGGCGCTCGGCCTCGTCCATGAAGTGGGTAGTCAGCAGGATCGACTTGCCCTGCTGCAACAGCACCTGCAGCCGTTCCCACATCAGGTGGCGCGCCTGCGGGTCGAGGCCGGTGGTGGGCTCGTCGAGCAGCAGCAGCCTGGGGTCGTTGACCAGCGCGCGCGCCAGCGACAGCCGCCGCCGCATGCCGCCCGAGAGTTCGCCGGGCTTGGCCGCGGCCTTGTGCGAGAGCGCGGCGAATTCGAGCAACTGCGGGATGCGCGGCGCGATCTGCGCGCGCCGAAAGCCGAAGTAGCGGCCGTAGACCAGCAGGTTCTCGGCGCAGCTGAAGTCGGGGTCGAGCGTGTCGAACTGCGTCACCACGCCGAGCCGCGCCTTGATGGCCAGTGCATCGCGCGGCATCTGCAGCGGGCCGTCTTCGCCCTGGTAGGTGATGCGGCCGCCGTCGGGCGCGGTCAGCCCCAGGCACATGCGCAGCGTGGTGGTCTTGCCGGCGCCGTTGGGCCCGATCACGCCCAGGCATTCGCCGGCCGCGATGTCGAAGGACAGGTCGTCGACGACGGTGGTCTCGCCATAGCGTTTGCGCAGTCGCTCGACCTGGAAGAGGGGGCTTGCGATCACGGGGCGAGCGGTGCCCGATGCATGCGGTGCCGTTCCCTCAGCCATGGACGCTGCGGCTGTCGGTCGGCGCTTGGTCGCGTTCGTCCATGCCGTAGTCGCGCACCACGTCGGCGATGCGCAGCCTGTAGTTGCCGAACACATGGCTGCGGCCCGCGGCCTGCGCGCGCCGGTGGGCATCGAGCGAGCGCCAGGCGGCCAGCGAGGCCTCGTCGCGCCAGAAGCTCAGGCTCAGCATCTTGCCGGGCTCGTAGAGGCTCTCGAAGCGGTCGATGGACAGGAAGCCGTCCATCTTCAACAGGTCCTCGCGCAAGGCGGCGGCCATCTGCAGGTAGGTGTCGCGCTGGCCTTCTGCGGGCCAGACTTCGAAGATCACAGCCATCATCGTGAAGCGTCTCCATGGGGGTGGGCCGAAGAAGCAGCAGCCGGCCTGGGGCCCGATGATCGCATCTTCGGTGCGCATTCGTCCGGGTCCCGGGCCAGGGTTGCCTCTTACACTGGCGCGCCCATCCGGGCGCATGGCAACTGGGAGTTCAGGGAATGAAGGTTCTTGTTCTGGGCAGCGGTGTGATCGGCGTGAGTTCGGCCTACCAGCTGGCGCTGGCCGGGCACGAGGTCACGGTGGTCGATCGGCAACCGGCGGCGGCGATGGAGACCAGCTACGGCAACGCCGGCGAAGTCTCCCCCGGCTATTCGTCGCCCTGGGCCGGACCCGGGGTCCCGCTCAAGGCCGTGAAGTGGCTGCTGATGCACCACCGCCCGCTGGTCATCCGGCCGCAGCTCGATCTGGCGCTGGTGCGCTGGGGCTTCGCGATGCTGCGCAACTGCACCGCCGCGCGCTACGACCTCAACAAGAGCCGCATGGTGCGCCTGGCCGAGTACAGCCGCGACTGCCTGCGCGAACTGCGCGCGCAGACCGGCATCCGGTACGACGAGCGCATGCAGGGCACGCTGCAGCTGTTTCGCACGCAGGCCCAGCTCGACGGCACGGCAGCCGACATCGCGGTGCTGCGGCGCGACGGCGTGCCCTTCGAACTGCTCGACCGCGACGGTTGCGCGCGCCACGAACCCGCGCTGGCCACGGTGCGCGACAAGTTCGTCGGCGGGCTGCTGCTGCCGGGCGACGAGACCGGCGACTGCTTCAAGTTCACCCAGCGGCTGGCGGCGATGGCGGCCGAACTGGGCGTGCAGTTTCGCTACGGCACGCAGATCCGCCGGATCGAATCGTCAGGCACGGCCATCACCGGCGTGCAGACCGCCGCCGGCACGCTGCGCGCCGACGCTTACCTGGTGGCGCTGGGCAGCCATTCGCCGTTGCTGCTGAAAGACCTGGGCCTGCGCATCCCGGTGTACCCGGTCAAGGGCTATTCCATCACCGTGCCGATCACCGACGCGGCCGGCGCGCCCGAGTCGACCGTGATGGACGAGACGCACAAGGTCGCGGTCACGCGCCTGGGCGATCGCATCCGCGTGGGCGGCACGGCCGAGCTGGCCGGCTACACGCTGAAGCTGCACGAGGCGCGCCGCCAGACGCTCGCGCATGTGGTGACCGACCTGTTCCCGCGCGGCGGCGACGTGTCGCGCGCCGAGTTCTGGTGCGGCCTGCGGCCGATGACGCCCGACGGCACGCCCATCGTCGGCGCCACGCGCTGGCCCAACCTGTTCCTGGCCACCGGCCACGGCACGCTGGGCTGGACCATGGCCGCGGGCACCGGCCGCGTGCTCGCCGACGTGATCTCGGGCCGCACGCCCGACATCGACCTCGACGGCCTGACGGTCGCGCGCTACGCCGACGCCTACCGCTGAGCGCGGCGCTGCGTCCGCAGCGGATCGAGCAGCGGCTTGAGCCCGTTGTGATCGATCTCGTGCATCAGCTGCAACAGCCGGCCGATCTCGCCCTTGGGAAAGCCTTCGCGCGCGAACCAGGTCAGGTAGTTGCCGGGCAGGTCGGCGATCAGCGTGCCCTTGTGCTTGCCGAAGGGCATCTCCAGGGTCACGAGGCGTTGCAGGTCTTCGGGGTTCACGACGAACCGCCCGCGCGCTTCACCGTCATGCCCTTCTTCTGCAGCGCGGCGATCACGGTCTCGCGGTGGTCGCCCTGGATCTCGATCACGCCGTCTTTTACCGTGCCGCCCGAGCCGCAGTTGGCCTTGAGCTGCTTGCCGAGCGCGGCCAGGCCCTCGGCGTCGAGCGCCACGCCGCGCACCAGCGTCACGCCCTTGCCCTTGCGGCCCTTGGTCTCGTGCGAGATGCGCACGATGCCGTCGCCGGCCGGCACGGCCTTGCTCAGGGTCTTGCAGACGCAGGCCGCCATCGGCTTCGCGCAATCGGGGCACACGCGGCCCGTGTCGGTGGAATAGACCAGGCGGCTGCCCGGAGTGCTGCTGTTCATCGGCGATCGTCGAAAGAAGGGGGGGAGGGCTCAGTCCGGTGCCAGCGGAAAACGCACGCTGAACACGACGAAGGGCTCGGCATGAGCGTAGCCGATGTGGCCGCCGTGGGCGCTGACGACCGCCTGGGCGATGTACAGGCCCAGCCCGAGGCCGTCGCGGTTGCGCGGGTTGTGCTGCTCGCGCCGCTTGAAGGCATTGAAGAGCTGCGACGCCGTCTCGGGCGGGATGGGCGGGCTGACGTTGCGCACGTCGAGCGTGGCCTGGCCGTCGTGGTGGCTGAGCTGCACGATGATCGATTCGCCCGGTGCGCCATGCTGGCGGGCGTTGCCGATCAGGTTGCTGAAGACCTGCGCCATGCGGTCGCCATCGACCTGCGCCAGCAGCGTGGGCGGCGCTTCCCGGATCACCTGTACGCCAGGGTGTGCGGTGCGCATCTCGTCGAGCAGATCGTCGAGCAGCCCGGTGAGGTCGACTTCGGTCCGGTGGATGTCCAGACCGCTGCCGGTCTGCAGCCGCGACATGTCGAGCACCTGCGAGATCATGCGCGCCATGCGCGTGCTCGAGGCCTGGATGCGCCGGCCCATGCGCCCGCCGGTGCTGGTGCCGGTGCTGCCGTCGGTCTCGGCTTCCTTGCCGAGCAGGCGGGCCGCCATCGCGATCGATTGCAGCGGATCGCGCAGGTCGTGCCCCAGCATCGCCATCAGTTCGGTGCGTCCACGCGCCACCTCGGCCACGCGGGCCGAACGCGCGCGCAGCAACTCGTCGAGCAGGCGGCGACCAAAAGCCATGTCGTCGGCATCCCAGGGCACCGAGGTGTCGCGTACCGTTTCGCGCCAGACATCGAACGACCCCCGTGGCGTCAGGCGCGGGCCGAGCGGACCGATGCGGTAGGTCTTCTCGGGGTGGCCGCCCCACTGGATCGTCTCGAGCTGCTCCTTGCGCAACAGCACCAGCCAGCCATGCGCGCCGGGGTCGAAGGACAACGCCAGCATGCCGCACCACACGCCGGCGGTGTCGGCCAGTACAGGGGCGAGCTGTCGCAGCGACGGGGTCGCCAGCATCTGGCCGACCGGCGCCTGCGCCGCGTCGAGCCATTGGATCAGCCGAACCGCGAGGTCGTGAGGCACTTCACCTTCGATGTGCAGTTTCGAGGCCTCGGCAATCACCACGGCATGTGCCTGGAAGGCGACGGCCAGGTCCGCCCCCATCGCGGCCAGGGCCGTGGCCGTGTCGTCGGAATGCAGTGCGGCTTCGATCAGCGTCGTGCGCAATTCGGCCGCTTCGGCGCTGCGGCGGGCGTGGTCGCGCGCCATCAGGCTCTGCACGTTGGCCGCCAGGATCTGCGCGAGCACGTCGCAGGCCATGCGCACCGAGTACGGCACCTGCAGCGGTGCCATGTGATGGCAGGCCAGCATGCCCCACAGCTGGCCGTTGACCACGATCGAGATGCTCATCGACGCGCCCACGCCCATGTTCTGCAGGTACTCGATGTGGATCGGCGACACGCTTCGCAGCACGCAGTGGCTCATGTCCAGCGCGTCGGTTACGCCGGGCGCCGGCTGCATGGGCACCGGCGCTGCATGCACATCGGCGATCAGGCGCAGCGTGTTGACGACATAGAGCCGACGCGCCTGTGCCGGGATGTCGCTCGCCGGATAGCGACGTCCGAGGAAAGGCTCCAGCGAGGCGATACGGTCTTCGGCCACCACATCGCCGCTGTCGTCGTGACGGAAACGGTAGGCCATCACCCGGTCGAAGCCCGTGAGCTGGCGCACCGCACGGACCGCGAAATCCATCAGGCCGGCCACCGAATTCTGGCGCTTGATGCGTTCCATGGACCGGTGCGCCTTGAGCGCGAAGTCGGCCATCACATCGGCCGTCGCGGGGCGCAGTTCGAACTCCGCGACGACCAGGCCGGCCGCGCCGTGCACCACCAGGTCGAACACCTGGCCGTTCACGTGCACCTCGGAGCTGGTGGGAAGGCCGTCGTCGGGCAGCGCCAGCAGTTCGCCGATGGCCGCATGCACCTCGGGATCGTGTTCGAAGTGATGTGGCGACAGGATCTCGCCAGCGGCCGGTGCCGTCGATCCCAGCAAGGCTGTCGCGTTGGCACTGACGTAGACGGCGACCCGCGCGGCCGAGAAGGCGAGCAGCGCGCCGTGCGACTGGACCAGGCCCGGGATGTGGATCGGTTCGCGCGCGCAGTTGTCGAGGTTGATCGGCAGATCGACGCTCATGCGCAGGCCTCCGCGCGGCGGTGGCATTGCAACAGCAAGTCGAACGCATGCACCGCGCCGTCGCAGGCGCTGCGAACCGCGTCCGGCGTGAAGGGCTGCGCCCGCAACCCGGCAATGAAGGCCTTCCAGCTCGCGCCGGTCTGCTCGCCCGCGCCCTGCAGGTAGTTCAACGGATGCGGCGCCAGGCGTTCGGCCAGTTGGCGGTAGAGCACGCGGCCGCCCAGACGGGAGCCCTCCAGGACATAGGCGAGCCCCCAGACGAAGGCCGCATCGCAATGCACGCTCTCGGAGGCCGTGTCGACGTCGTGTGGCGAGGGTTCTGCAGGCAGCAATGCGTCGCACAGGCGGAGGTCGTCGGCCACTTGCGCGTGGTGCGCGGCCAGGGGCGATGGCTCCGGCGCGAAGACGGCCAGCCGGTGCATCCAGGCGTCGAGCAACCGCAGGTGCGCGCGGTAGTCCGAGAGGCTGGGAGAGGGACTCGACAGCGGCAGGCACTGGTCGACTTCGGCGTGCAGGGCGCCGGTGGCCGCTCGCAGGGCGTCGAGGATGTCGGTTGGCACTGGGCTGGCCTGGGAGAAATGTTGGGGGAGCCCTGTGTCGCTGCGCAGCAGCACTTTCGGGGCCATGAGGGGCAGGATGCGGACCGCATCGCGATTCTAATTCTTGAGGACGATACCGCGCGCGGCCATGTCAAAAGACATGCCGCGCAGCCTCGCCTGCCGAGCGAGGTTCCTGCACCGGTCCGCGCAACGTTACTGGAACGCCACTTCGGCAAAGCTGCGCAGCTTGCGGCTGTGCAGCCGGCTCGAGCCTTCGGCGCGCAGGATCTCGATCGCCTTCATGCCGATGCGCAGATGCTGCTCCACGCGTTCGCGGTAGAAATGGTTGGCCATGCCCGGCAGCTTGATCTCGCCGTGCAGCGGTTTGTCGCTCACGCACAGCAGGGTGCCGTAGGGCACGCGGAAGCGGAAACCGTTGGCGGCGATGGTCGCGCTCTCCATGTCCAGCGCCACGGCGCGGCTCTGGCTGAAGCGGCGCTGCGGCTCGTTCTGGGGCAGCAGCTCCCAGTTGCGGTTGTCGGTGCTGGCCACGGTGCCGGTGCGCATGATGGTCTTCAGGGCCGGGCCGTCGAGCTGCGTGACGTCGGCCACCGCTTTTTCCAGCGCCAGCTGGATCTCGGCCAGCGCCGGGATCGGCACCCACAGCGGCAGTTCCTCGTCGAGCACGTGGTCTTCGCGCACATAGGCATGGGCCAGCACGTAGTCGCCCAATTGCTGGCTGTTGCGCAGGCCGGCGCAGTGGCCCAGCATCATCCAGGCGTGCGGTCGCAGCACCGCGATGTGGTCGGTGATGGTCTTGGCGTTGGACGGGCCGACGCCGATGTTGACCATCGTGATGCCGGTGCGGTCCTCGCGCACGAGATGGTAGGCCGGCATCTGCGGCAGCCGGGGCGGCGCCATGCCGCCCTCGGGGCCGTCGTAGCCGCTGCGGTAGTGGGTCACGTTGCCAGGCTCGATGAACGCGACGTAGGGGCTGGCGGGATCGGCCATCTCCTTGTGCCCGAGCGCCACGAACTCGTCGATGTAGAACTGGTAGTTGGTGAACAGAACGAAGTTCTGGAACCACTCGGGCGCGGTGCCGGTGTAGTGGCGCAGCCGGTGCAGCGAGTAGTCGACGCGCGCGCCGGTGAACAGCGCCAGCGGCTCCGGTTCGCCGGGCTTGGGCACGTAGGTGCCGTTGGCGATGCCGTCGTCCATCGCGGCCAGGTCGGGCAGGTCGAACACGTCGCGCATCAGGGCGCGCCGCTCTGCGGTCATCGTGCCTTCGATGTGGTCGTTCTCGGCGAAGGAGAAATGGATCGGGATCGGCTGCGTGGCCGTGCCGATCTCGAGCTCGACGCCATGGTTTTCCAGCAGCAGCCTGAACTGCTCGAGGTAGTAGCGATGGAACAGGTCGGGCCGCGTCAGCGTGGTCTCGTAGCGGCCCGGGCCGGCCACGAAGCCGTAGCTCAGGCCGGCCGTGGTCGGCGGGCTCTGGCGCGACACCGTGTGGGTGTGGACCCGCACGAAGGGATAGCAGGCGCGCACCCGGCCGGGCAGTGTCTCGCCGGCCACGAAACGCAACATCGAGTCGCGCAGATGGGACAGCGCCTGTTGGTAGATCATCTGTACTTGCGCCAGCGCCGCGGCGGCGTCGGTGAAGCGGGCGGGGGCGACGAAGGGAGGCATGTAGGGCATGACGGCATTGTGCAATGCCGCCCGGGCTCGCCATGCACCCATGGCGATTCCTCGCTACCCTTCGTCTTCGGAACAACCTGGGAATCGAAGCGATGAAAGTTGCAGTCATGGGCGCCGGCGCGGTCGGCTGTTATTACGGGGCGATGCTGGCGCGCGCGGGCCATGCGGTGGTGCTGATCGGCCGGCCTTCGCATGTGGAGGCCGTCGACGCCCGCGGGCTGCGGCTGGAAACACAGGCCTTCGACGCGCAGGTGCGCATGGACGCCAGCACCGAGCCCGACGCGGTGCAGGGCGCCGACCTGGTGCTGTTCTGCGTGAAGTCCACCGACAGCGAAACGGCCGCGGCGCAGATCCGGCCGCACCTGTCGCCCGATGCACTGGTGCTCACGCTACAGAACGGTGTGGACAACGACGAACGCGTGCGTGCGGTGCTGCCGTCGAACGACGTGGCCGCGGCCGTGGTCTATGTGGCGACCGAGATGGCCGGGCCGGGCCATGTGAAGCACCACGGGCGCGGCGAGCTGGTGATCGCACCTTCGCGCCGCAGCGTGGAAGTCGCCGAACACCTGATGGCCGCGGGTGTGCCGACGCAGATCTCGGACAACGTGCGCGGTGCGCTGTGGTCCAAGCTGCTCCTCAACTGCGCCTACAACGCGTTGTCGGCCATCACCCAGCTGCCCTACGGCGTGCTGGCGCAGGGCAGCAGTGTGGCCGACGTGCTGCGCGACGTGGTGTCCGAATGCCTCGCGGTGGCGAAGGCCGAAGGCATCGAGGTGGTCGGCGACACCCCGGCCGCCGTGCGCGCCATCGCGCAGACCATGCCTTCGCAATACTCATCGACCGCACAGGACCTGGCGCGCGGCAAGCTCAGCGAGATCGACCATCTCAACGGCCTGATCGTGCGGCGCGGCGAGGCACTCGGCGTGCCCACGCCGGCCAACCGTGTGCTGTTCGTGCTGGTGAAGCTGCTGGAAGAGAAGCAACAGCCTCGCTGATCGTGCTCTTCGCGGGAGACACCGCGGAACCGGCTGTGCGGGTCGCTGGTGTCGCCCCCGGAAGGGGGGAAGGCGAAGCGACACGCAGTGCGCGGGCCCTCGGGGGAGAGCCAACTAGCCTGGCATGGGTTCGCGCATGGTGACGAACTCCTCCGCCGCGGTGGGGTGAATGCCCACGGTGCTGTCGAACATCGCCTTGGTCGCCCCCGCGCGCATCGCCACTGCGAAGCCCTGCACGATCTCGCCCGCATCGGCGCCCACCATGTGCAGGCCGACCACGCGGTCGCTCTTCTTGTCGACCACCAGCTTCATGAAGGTGCGCTCGCTGCTGCCCGAGAGCGTGTGGCGCAGCGACTTGAACTCGCTGGAGAACACCGTCACCTCGCCGAACTTCGCGCGCGCATCGGCTTCGCTGTAGCCGCAGGTGCCGATGTTCGGATGCGTGAACACGGCTGTGGGGATGAAGTCGTAGTCGAGCCGGCGCCGGCCCTTGCCGAACAGCGCGTCGACCACCACCATCGCCTCGGCCAGTGCCACCGGCGTGAGCGGGATGCGCGTCGACACGTCGCCCACTGCGTAGATCGACGGCACCGAAGTGCGGTAGTGCGCATCGACCGCGATGGCGCCCTTGTCGTCGAGCTTCACGCCCGCGGCCTCGAGGCCCAGGCTCTGCGTGTTGGGCACACGGCCGGTCGCGAAGAGCACCGTGTCGGCTTCGATCTGCTGGCCTTTGGCGAGCGTGACGACGAATCCGTCCGGGCCGCGCACGACCGATGCGGCCTCGCAGTTGAGCCGGATGTCGACGCCCGCCTTGCCCATCTCGCGGGCGACGAACTGCCGCACGTCGTCGTCGAAGCCGGTGAGCAGGTGCGCGCGGCGGTGCAGCTGCGTGACTTTGGAACCCAGGCCGTTGAAGATCGAGGCGAACTCGGAGGCGATGTAGCCGCCGCCCACCACCAGCAGGCGCTTCGGGAACGGGTCGAGGTCGAACATCGCATCCGAGGTGACGATGTGTTCGCGGCCCGGGATGTCGGGCACGAAGGGCGTGCCGCCCGTGGCCACCAGCAGGTGCTTGGCGGTGTGGCGCCGGCCGTCGATCTCGACCGTGTGCGCGTCGATGAACTGGGCCCAGCCGGTGACCAGCGTGACGCCCGAATTCTTCAGCAGCGCGCCATAGACGCCGTTGAGCCGGCCGATCTCCTTGGCGCGCTGGGCCTTCAGGTGCGCCCAATCGAAGCGCGGGGCCTCGGGCAGCGTCCAGCCATAGCCTGCGCTTTCCTCGAAGGCTTCGGCATAGCCGGCCGCATAGCTGTAGAGCTTCTTGGGAATGCAGCCCACGTTGACGCAGGTGCCACCCAGCTCGGCGGCCTCGGCCAGGCCGACGCGGGCACCGGTCTGCGCGGCCATGCGGGCGGCGCGCACGCCCCCGCTGCCGCCGCCGATGACGAAGAGATCGAAGTCGAATGTGCGCATGAAGGCTCCTTGCGCCGACTGTAGCGGGCGAGGGCGGATCGCGGCCCCGCTCGCCGGTCAAGCCCCCGCATGGGGTAGGTACGTGCACCGCGCGGGCGATGGGCACGCGCGGACGCCAGACGCGCGAAAATCGCGCGGCCTGCACGAGCCGGCCATCAACGACAGAAAGAGGAACTTCATGCCCGACACCACGCTTTCCTTCCGCCCCGCAGACGGCTATGCCGGCGACGTCACGCCCGCGCAGGCTGCGCAATGGGTGGCGCGCGGCGAAGCGGTGCTGGTCGATGTGCGCACCGACGCCGAACGTGAATGGGTGGGCTATGTGCCGGGGGCCGTGCCGCTGGCCTGGAAGCAATGGCCGGGCATGGCGCTCAATGCCGGTTTCGACGAGGGCCTGCGTGCGGCCGTGCCCGCCGGCGGCAAGGCCGTGATGCTGTGCCGCAGCGGCGTGCGTTCCATCGCCGCCGCCAAACGCGCCACCGAACTGGGCATCGAGGCCTACAACATCCTCGAAGGCTTCGAGGGCAACCCGGACGAGAGCGGGCATCGTGGGCAGATCGGCGGCTGGCGCAAGCACGGCCTGCCCTGGAAGCAGAACTGAGCCCCCCTTCCGCGAGGAGCCCGAATCATGGCGGGGCCAGGAGATCGGGGCGATGGGCGCGGAGCCAGTTTTCGGCAACGGCCAGCAATTGCGTGGCTTGGTCGGTGCAGGCCTGTAGGGTGGCGGTGGAAACCGGGTCGCCTTCGTAATCGCTCACGTTGCGTTGCCGACGCAACGCATCGAGCACGATGATCTGCGGCTGCGCCACACCCATCGTCAGGCCCAGGCTCTGGATGGCCGTCTGGTGGTGGCCGGGTTGGCTGGTGGATGTACGGTACCCGTTGGCCCACAGGCCAAGCATCGCGCATTGCATGATGCATTTGTAGGCCGCATCGAATCGGTTGTCGGTGCTGACCTGTGCAACTTGCGTGTCGGCCAGATTTCGCCGTGCCGCCTGAAGCAACTTGGCAATGCCCGCCGCGTCAGGCTGGTGGGCCTGAAGCCGCCCGATCGCCAGCAAGTTCTGCAAGCTCATCCGCGCCTCCCTTCACAAACAGTTGTGGCTTGGCCAGTATGTCGCGCGCGAAGGCATCGCCACCCCGTGCGCGCTCCGCGAATTCCTCTGGCGCGTAGAGCACCGTGTTCACCTCGCGGCCCAGCGTCGCATGCAGAGGAAACACCGCCTGTGCCAGCGTCATGAAATCCACGCTGCCCAGCACCAGCAGGTCGACATCGCTGCCCGGCGAGGGCGTGCCGCGTGCCACCGAGCCAAACACCAGTGCCAACCGGATCTGCGCATCCAGGGGCGCCAGCGCTTCGCGCACGGCAGGCACCACGCCATGCGTCTTGCGAAACAGTGCCGCCAGATCCTCGAACAAGGGATGGCTCGTGTTGGCGTTGTAACGCACCTGATTGCCTTGTTCGCTGCGCAGCAGCAGGCCGGTGCGCGCCAGCTTGTCTACCTCTCGCCCCAACGTGCCCGCGTGGCTGTCGGTCAGGCGCGCAAGCTCTCGCAGATGAAAGTCCGACTGCGGTTGCAGCAGCAGCACCGCCAGCACGCGCTGCCGCGCGGCCGGGAACAGCAGGTCCATCAGGGAAGAGTCGTTGCTCATTAGGCGACGATTGTTGCCAATAAGGCGACGCTCGGCAAGTCTTGGGTATTCTGTGCTTAAGCGCCGATGGCCTGTCGCTTGACCGCGCGGGGCGCGCTCGGCCCCCGTCACCGGCCGGCCGATATTGACTCGGGGAGGGCGCTGCCGAACCAACGGCACTCACAAGAAAGCCCACGGCATGCCGTGGGCTTTCCTGGAAAAGAGCGACGGAAAGAAGCTCAGTTCAACGCCGGGATCCGCAGCTTCTGCCCCGGATAGATCTTGTCCGGATGCGTGAGCATCGGCTTGTTGGCCTCGAAGATCGCGTTGTACTTGTTGGCGTCGCCGTAGTACTTCTTGGAGATCGCCGACAGCGTGTCGCCGCGCACCACGTCGTGGTACTGGGCCGGCGGCGCGGCCGGAGCCACCAGGTCGTTGTCGACGCTGGTCACGTTGGCGACGTTGCCGGCGGCGAGGCCGGCCTTCTCGCTGGCTTCCTGCGAGGGCGCATTGCCGGCCAGCGTGACCACGCCCGTGGCTGCGACATAGCTCACGGCCAGGTTGGTCAGGCCGAGGTTCTGCGTCTCGATGTAGGTCTTGATCGCGGCGGCTGCCGCGGCATTCGGGTCGGTGCCCGCTTCGGCCGCATGCGCCGACGAACCGCCGAACAGCTTCTCGCCCGCTTCCTTGATGAAACTCAGCAAACCCATGGTGTCCTCACTTCGCGTGTTGGTGAATCGGACTGCCACTTTAAGCACGCCGATGGCCTTCACGGTGTCAGCCGCCAACGCGTGTGCAAGCATTGGTAAACCCCGGCCGACAAAGTCGCAATAATCCCGCCATGACCTTTCTCGCCATCGACATCGGCAACACGCGCCTCAAGTGGGCGCTCTATGCGGCTGGACACCCGGGTGCGGAACTGCTGGCCAGCGGCGCCGAGTTCCTCGACCACATCGAACGCCTGGCCGAGGGCCCGTGGGCCGACATGGCCTCGCCCACGGCGATGCTGGGCTGCGCGGTGGCCGGCGACGCGGTGCGGCGCCGCGCCGAGGAGCAGGTGACGGAGCGCTTCGACTGCGCGGCGCGCTGGGTCGTGGCCAGCGCGGCCGAGGCCGGCATGGTCAACGGCTACGACCATCCGACGCGGCTGGGTGCCGACCGCTGGGTCGCGATGATCGGCGCGCGTCACCGCATGCTGTCGCAGGGCGCGCCGCGGCCGATGGTGGTGGTGATGATCGGCACCGCCGTCACCGTCGAGGCCATCGACGTCGACGGCCGCTTTCTCGGCGGCCTGATCCTGCCGGGCCACGGCATCATGTTGCGCGCGCTGGAGTCGGGCACCGCCGGCCTGCACGTGCCGACCGGCGAGGTGCGGGAGTTTCCGACCAACACCAGCGACGCCCTCACCAGTGGCGGCACCTATGCGATTGCCGGCGCGGTCGAGCGCATGCGCCAGCACGTGAAGGCGCATTGCGGCGCCGAGCCCGCCTGCTACATGACGGGCGGCGCGGGCTGGAAGATGGCGCCGTCGATGGTGAGCCCCTTCGAACTGGTCGACGGGCTCATCATGGACGGGCTGCTGGTGATCGCCGAGGCGCGCTCGGCGGCCTGACACGCCTGACGAAGTTTCAGGCGCGGAGCCCGTCCACCGCCTGGAACATCGCCTGCCGCGCCTGGCTGATGACCTGGCCCTTCCAGGCGTCGGTGTCGGTGTAGAAGGCTTCACGCATGCGCGCGTGGATCGCGTCCGCCAGTTCGGGTGCGGCCTCCGGATGCTTGTGCAGCCAGTGGTCCGCGCGCAGCGCACCCGTCATCTCGAGGATGGGCAGCGTGCCGTACTCCAGCGCGATGCCGGTGTACTCGGCCTGCGGGCATTCTTCGTAGATCGCGCCGCAGTTCAGGCCGGTCAGCAGTGCCGAGGTCGACGAGCCGTCGTAGATCGAGGTGACCGGTGTCTCGCCGCCCCACCAGGCGTTGGCGCGCGCATAGGCGGCGGCATCGTCGCGGCAGGCGAAGATGCGTTCGCCGATGCCGTTCGGCCCGAGACCGGTGTGCAGGTCGATCCAGGCCAGCCGCTGCGCCTTCCGTGCATGCGTCCGCAGCACCTGGCGGAAGGTGCGGTTGCTCCAGGTCGGCGCGGTGCCGCCGAAGAACACGCCGTCGTCGAACTGGTACTGCCCGCCCGAGACCGCGGCCTGGTAGGCCGTCACGCCGTGCGCGCCGATCCAGGCCTCGAGTGCGGCCTGGTTCTGCGGCGACGGCGGCCACTCTTCGGGCAGCAGCAGCGCGTGCAGGCCGGCATAGGCGGCGTTGACCGGCAGCGGCTGCGTGAAGTCCATGAAGTTGCGGTTGAGGTCGACGTTCTCGTTCGTCACGCGCCGGCTGAAGGAGAAGCCGTGCGGGTTGAGTGCATGCACGTAGAGCACGCCGACGCCGGCCGCGCGGGCCTTCTCGCGCCACTCGGCGTCATGCAGCGCGAACACCTGCACGCCGCTGCCGCAGTGCCCCTCGACGCCGTGGCAGGCGCTGCTGACCAGCAGCAGCTGCTGCGCATCGGCCGGGCCTTCGTAGGCCACGTCCATCGCCAGCGCCTCGCCTTCGCGGCCCGGGAGCGGATGGGGATGGGTCTCGACCGTGAGGCCCGCAGTGACGCAGCCCTGCAGGAACTTGCGGCGCGCTTCGGCATAGGTCGGCGAGAAGGCGTCGGTCACGCCGATCATGCGGTGGCTCCCGGCTTGCCCTGGGCGAGGAATTGCTCGGCCAGCTCGACCCAGCAGGTGGCACCCAGCGGAATCAGGTCGTCGTTGAAGTCGTAGCTGGCGTTGTGCAGCGTGCACGGGCCGCCGCCGTGGTGCATGTCGCGGTGCGCGCCGTCGCCATTGCCGATGAAGGCATAGGCGCCGGGCTTGGCCTGCAGCATGAACGCGAAATCCTCGGCCGTCATCGCGCCTTCCTGCGGCAGCACGTTCTCGGCACCGACGATGCCGGCCATCACCTGGCGCGCGAAGTCGGCCTCCGCGGGCGTGTTGACGGTCGGCGGGTAGTTGCGATGGAAGTGGAAGTCGACCTCGGCGTCGTGTGCCGCGCAGATGTGCTCGGCGATCTTCTTCATGCGCGTCTCGATCAGGTCGAGCACCTCGAGCGTGAAGGTGCGCACCGTGCCCTGCAGCTCGCAGCTGTCGGGGATCACGTTGTTGGCTTCGCCGGCGTGGATCATCGTGACCGAGATCAGGCCGGTCTCGGTGGGCTTCTTGCTGCGCGTCAGGATGGTCTGGAAGGCCTGCACCATCTCGCAGGCCACGGGCACCGGGTCGATGCCGGTGTGCGGCAGCGCCGCGTGGCCGCCCTTGCCGCGGATCGTGATCTTGAAATCGTTGCTCGAGGCCATGGCCGGGCCCGGGCTCACCGCGAACTGGCCGACCTTCATGCCGGGCCAGTTGTGCATGCCGAACACGGCGTCCATCGGGAAGCGCTCGAACAGGCCCTCCTTGATCATCTCGCGTGCGCCACCGCCGCCTTCTTCGGCCGGCTGGAAGATCAGGTAGACGGTGCCGTCGAAATTGCGGTGCTTGGCCAGGTGCTGCGCCGCCGCCAGCAGCATGGCGGTGTGGCCGTCGTGGCCGCAGGCGTGCATCTTGCCGTGGTGCTTGCTCGCGTGCCCGAAGGTGTTGAGCTCGGTGACCGGCAGCGCGTCCATGTCGGCACGCAGGCCGATGGCGCGGGTGCTGGTGCCATTCTTCACGATGCCCACCACGCCGGTCGTGCCCAGCCCGCGGTGGATCGGGATGCCCCATTCGGTGAGCTTGGCCGCGACCACGTCGGCCGTGCGCACCTCCTGGAAGCAGAGTTCGGGATGGGCGTGCAGGTCGCGTCGGATGGACGCGATGCCTGCCGCTTGGGTAACGAGCGAATCGATGAGTTTCATAAGGAGACAGTCTAGGCGGGGTCTGACGCACCCGCAAAGACCGTGCCTATGGCTTACCCTAACGCTGCGCTTCTT
Source organism: Variovorax frigidus (assembly GCF_051216515.1). Taxonomy (NCBI): domain Bacteria; kingdom Pseudomonadati; phylum Pseudomonadota; class Betaproteobacteria; order Burkholderiales; family Comamonadaceae; genus Variovorax; species Variovorax frigidus. The sequence continues at coordinate 75,391 of NZ_JBPJZF010000007.1, read as the reverse complement.
TGAGCCAGGCCGCTCGCGCCGCCAGCGCGGTGTCGGTGAAGTCGGTGAACACGCCGTCCACCCCCAGCCGGTAGTACGCCAGGTACTCGTTCTTCGGGTCGCCCTTGTCGTTGGCCGCGAGCCGGCGCGACTCGTTGCGGAAGGTGAAGGGGTGCACGAACAGGCCGGCCTTGTGGGCGTCGGCCACCAGCGTGGTCGGGGCGAGCGAGGTGGCGTCGGCGTCGTTGACCTTGCCGTCGCCGTTGATGTCCATCGCCTTGCCGTCGGCGCCCAGCGTGCCCTTGATGCTCAGGATGTAGCGCTTCCAGGGGCCGATGCCGTCGGCATAGGTCGCGATCTCGGCCAGGCCGGCGGGCGTGACCATGGTGTCGAAGTTGCGCTTGTCGCCGGCCAGCGTCCATTCGTAGGGACGGTCGACCGGCACCGCATAGGTCATGACGCCGGTGCGCAGGTCGATGCCGTCGCCGTCGATCAATTGGATGCGCTTGGTCTTCAGGCCCTTGGCTTTCATGTATTTCAGGCTGCCCGGCTCGAAGGATTGCACGAAGACCGGCGCGCTGGCGCTGTTCCAGCCGGCCGCCTCGAGGGTGGCGATCAGCTTGTCTTCCAGCGGCAGGCCCAGGTTGCGGAACCAGGTCGGATTCTTGGTCTCGGGGTAGATCGCGATGGTGTGGCCGGTCTCGCGCGACTTGGCCTTGGCGAGGTCGATCACGGCCTGGAAGGTCGGCACCTTGAAACGGCCGTTGAACTGCTGCGGCCGCTCGGCATCGGTCGAGATCGCGCCCAGCGTCTGCAGCTCGGCCAGCGTGAACTCGTGGACGAACCAGCCGGTCTGCGTTTCGCCGTCGACCTGGATCGTCTTCTTGCGCGACGCGAATTCGGGGTGCGTGGCCACGTCGGTGCTGATGGCCAGGTTGGGGTCGTGCCGCGTGACCAGCACGCCGTCCCTGGTGGACAGCAGGTCCATCTCGATCACGTCGGCGCCCAGTTCGATCGCGCGGGCGTAGGCCTCGAGCGTCTCTTCCGGCAGGTAGCCCGAGGCACCGCGATGCGCGATCACCAGCGGCGGCTTGCCGTCGAGCGTGGGCAGCGCAGCGGTCTTCAGCGGCGCGGTGCAGCCGGCGGCGGCGAGCGCGGCCGTGGCACCGAGGGTCCACAGCACCATGCGGCGCGGTGTCGAACGAAAGGAGGCCGCGGGGGCGAAGGACGGGCAGGTCATGGCATCTCCGGGTGGACGTTGGGAGGCGCAGCCTACACCTGCCCCATGACACGCCCGATGCGCCGGTCGGCGTCTTCCCGGACAATGATCCGCATGCCGCACATTCTTTCCGCCCGCAGCCTCGAAACCGCGCAGACCCTGGTGCGCATGAACACGGTCAGTGCGAACAGCAATCTCGAGCTGATCGATTTCGTGCGCACCCGGCTGGCTGTGTTGGGCGTGCACAGCCGCCTGACCTACAACGCGGACAGGACCAAGGCCAACCTGTTCGCCACGCTGGGTGAGGGCCGCCCCAACGGCATCATCGTCTCGGGCCATACCGACACCGTGCCCTGGGACGGCCAGGACTGGAGCGTCGATCCGCTTTCCGCCATGGTCCAGCACTGGCCTGTCGAGGGCGGCGGCCCGGTGCCGGTGGGGCGGGTCGCCGAACTCGCCGCGCTGGGCAGCCCGCGCCTCTACGGGCGCGGCGCGGCCGACATGAAGGGTTTCATCGCGGTGGCGCTGGCCAATGCCGAGCACTTCCTGGAAAGCGATTCGCCCTTCGCCGTGCATTTCGCCTTCAGCTACGACGAGGAGGTCGGCTGCTTCGGCGTGCGCGAACTCATCGCCGACATGAAGGAGCAATCCATCCAGCCCGTGGCCTGCATCATCGGTGAGCCCACCCGCATGGTGCCCGCCATCGCGCACAAGGGCGTGTACCGCTTCCGCTGCTGCGTGCGTGGCAAGGAGGCGCATTCCTCGCTCACGCCGCAGTCGGTCAATGCGATCGAGATGGCCGCGCGGGTGGTCGGCAAGGTGCGCGACATGGCCGAAGGCTTCGAGCAGCACGAGCCGCGCTACGAGGGCTTCGACGTGCCCTTCAGCACTGCAAGCGTGGGCCAGTTCCATGGTGGCATCGCCGACAACGTGGTGCCGCGCGATGCCGAGTTCCGCTATGAATTCCGCAACCTGCCGACCGCCGACGCGCAGCAGATGCAGAAGGAGGTCAGGGCCTATGCGAGCCGCCTCGAGGTGCCGATGAAGAAGGTGGCGCCCGAAACGGGTTTCCAGTTCGAAACCATTTGCGAAGTGCCCAGCTTCCTGGGCTCGGCGACCGACCCGGTCACCCGGCTCGCACAGCGGCTCTCGGGCGAGGACCGCACCACGCTGGTGGCCTTCGGCACCGAGGCGGGCTTGTTCAAGAACGCCGGCATCCCCACCATCGTCTGTGGCCCGGGCAGCATCACCCAGGCGCACCAGCCCGACGAGTACGTCACGCTGGAGCAACTGGCGCGCTGCGAGGCCTTCCTGCAGGGGCTGACGCGCACGCAGAGCCTCGACTGATGCCGCGCGCCCCGACACGCGGACCCGCATGGTCACGATGAAACGCGTCGCACTCGGCCTGTTGTGCGGTGCCGCGCTGCTGTACGGCGTGGCGCACGCCCTGGAGGCACGGCATCCGGCCTGGGGCTACGTTGCAGCTTTTGCCGAAGCCGCGATGATCGGCGCCATCGCCGACTGGTTCGCGGTGGTCGCACTGTTCCGTCGGCCGCTGGGACTGCCCATCCCGCACACCGCGATCATCCCGGCCAACAAGGACCGCATCGGCGCCAAGCTCGCAGGCTTCATCCTCGACAACTTCCTGAGCACGCAGCAGGTGCTGGCCAAGTTGCAGGCCTTCGATCCCGCGACACGGCTCGCGAACTGGCTGGCGCTGCCGGCCAACGGCGATCGCCTGGGCGTGCATGCGGTGAGCATGGTGCGCTACGGGCTCACGGCCTTCGACGACGAACGTGCGCGCGCCTTCCTGGCCCGCGCCGCCACCGCGGGCCTGGCGCAGCTCGACCTCTCGCGCCTGCTGGGCCAGGTGCTCGATGCCGTGACCGCCGACGGCCGTCACCAGGCGCTGCTCGACGACGTGCTCGCGCAGGTGGCGAAGGTGGTCGAGGGCGAAGAGGTGCAGGAGCGCATCGCCGAGGCCATCGCACGCGAGATCCGCACGCTGAAGTACGTGGGCCTCGACCAGGTGGCTGCGCGCGTGGCCACGCGCAAGATCGTGGCCGCCGTGTCGCGCACGCTGGGCGAACTCGCCAGCGAGCCCGAACACCCCTTGCGCAAGCGCTTCGATCACTTCATGGACGACTTCGTCGTGCGGCTCAAGCACGACCCCGAGTTCCGCGAGCGCGGCGAACAGATCCGGGCCGAGCTGCAGGCCCATCCCGCGCTGGGCGAGTACCTGCACGGCCTCTGGAGCGAACTGCTGGCCTGGCTCGACGACGACCTGGGCCGCGCCGACTCGACCATCCGCCGCCGCATCGCGACCATGGCCGCTTCGCTGGGCCAGCGGCTGCAGCAGGACGAGGCCTTCCGCCGCTGGATCAACGAGCAGATCACCGACGCCGCGCCCGTGGCCATCGAACGCTACCGCGAGGACATCCGGCGCTACATCGTCGAGCGCGTGGGGCAGTGGAACGCGGAGGAGATGACGCTCGAGCTCGAGCGCCACATCGGGCGCGACCTGCAGTTCATCCGGGTCAACGGGACGTTGGTGGGGGGACTGGTTGGACTGCTGATCCACGCGGTGACGCGGTTCTTCGCGGCTTGACCGAGGCCGAAGTCCCTCGATCTTCGACGCCTCGCTGCGCACCCATCGAACCCGCAGGCTGCGACGCCAATCCCCGGTACAGAAAATCCACGCCATCGACCAGGCTGCGGTCGGTGGCGGGAATGCCCGCCATGGCGAAGCCGTTCAGGTAGTCCGCCAGGACACCGACGGCAATCGCGGCCTGCGCATCGCTCACGCCCAGGCCTTCGATGGCGGTGGTGAAGAGCTCGGCAAAGTGACCTGCCACGCCCGCTCGGACTCCGGGGTCGCGCGCCATGACGACGGTCAGCATGGGGGCCGCCGCGGCCAGTTCCACATAGGCCTGGGAAATGAAGCGCAGCCGCGCGCGCGGCGTCTTCGCGCGCTTGGGTATCTCCAGGTCACCGAGCCGCGAGAAGTGGTGATCGGCCAGGGCCTGCAGCAGCGCGGTCTTGTTCGGAAAGTAGTGGTAGACCGCCATCGGGTCGACGTCCAGCGCACGCGCGAGTTCACGCATCGAGAAGTCGGTGCCGCTGGTCTCCAGCAGCTTCGCGGCGGCGAGCAGGATCCGGTGGGGTTCGAGCCGCTTCCGGGGGCGTTCGGGCCCAGGGTCCGTGGCATCGATGGGTGGTTTCATGTCTAGAATTCTACGTTGTAGAAAATCTGGAGTTCCCAATGAATCGTCCCCACGTTCGGGTGTTCGTCGCCGCCAGCCTGGATGGCTTCATCGCCGATGCCCAAGGCGACCTGTCGTGGTTGTCGGCCTTCGACGATCCGCCCGAACTGACCGGCTATGCGCGGCTGAGCGCGCAGACGGACACCTTCGTCTTCGGGCGCAACACCTACGACGCCGTGCTGGGTTTCGGTGCCTGGCCCTATGCCGGCAAGCGCGTCGTCGTGCTCACGCACCGCGGCCTCGAAGGCGCACATGGCGAGTCGGCGCATGCCGGCAGCCTGAACGCACTGCTTGACGAGCTTTGGACGCAGGGCAGTCGCAACGTCTATCTGGACGGTGGCCAGGCCATCCGGCAGGGCCTGCTTTCGGGGTGTGTCGACGAGCTGACGATCTCCTGGGCACCGGTGGTTCTGGGCACGGGTGTGCCGCTCTTCGGCTCGGAGCTTCCGATGACGTGCCTGCAACTGCTGAGCAGCCGCAGCCTGCCGAGTGGACTGGTGCAATGCGTGTACGCGCCGAAGGCTGGAGTGCGGCTGGTGCCCTGAATCTCGCCTGATGCCGCAGCCGGAAAATGACGTCGTGCCGCGCTACGGAATCGGCATCCCGCTTCAAAAAAAAGGAGACACCATGACGGAAACACCCAAGACGAAGGGCCCTGCCTCTTACTTTCCTTCGATCGAGAAGACCTACGCGAAGCCGATCGACCATTGGATGGCGGTTCTTGAGCAGGCGCAGGCGCGCAAGCACATGGAACTCGTGAGCCTGCTCAAGACGGATCATGGGATCGGACACGGGCATGCGAACGCGCTGGTGGCCGTGTTCCTGGCGAAGACGGCGCCAGCGAAACCGTAGGGCGGGCGGCCTATGCCGCCACCGTCGCGGCGCCGTGCCGGATGCCCATGGCCTCGAGCGTCTGCGCGATCGCCTCGACCGCGCCGGGAATGCCTGCGTTGCCGAAGTGGCCCATGCAGCCGACGCGGAAGGTCTCGACCTGGGTCAGCTTGCCCGGGTAGAGGATGTAGCCGCGCTTCTTGACCTCCTGGTAGAAGGTCTTGAAGTTGTAGTTCGCGTCGTCGGGTGCGTGGAAGGTGACGATGATCGGCGCCTGGATCGCGGGGTCGAGAAAGCTGCGCAGACCGAGCGCAGCCAGGCCGTCGACCAGCGCCTTGCAGTTGCGTGCATAGCGGCCGCCGCGCGCCGCAAGACCGCCTTCCTCGATGTACTGCGCAATGGCCTCGTCGAGTGCGGCGACCACATGGGTCGGCGGCGTGAAGCGCCACTGGGTGGTCTTCTCCATGTACGTCCACTGGTCGTACAGGTCCATGCTCAGCGAGTGGCAGCGGCCTTCGCACTGTTCGAGCACGGCCCGCCGCACGACGACGAAGCCCATGCCCGGCACGCCTTCCAGGCACTTGCCCGAAGCGGCGATCACCGCGTCGAAGGGCGTCTTGCGCGCATCGATCTCGAGCGCGCCGAAGGAACTCATCGCGTCGACGATCAGGCCGCGTCCGTGGCGGGCCACGACCTGGGCGATGTCGTCCAGCGGGTTGAGCACGCCGGCACCGGTCTCGCAGTGCACCACGGCCACGTGCGTGATGCCCGGGTCGGCGGCCAGGGCGCGTTCCACGTCGGCCGCCTGCACCTGCTTGTCCTCGGTGTAGTCGATGGTGCTCACCTTGCGGCCGAGCACGCGGCAGATCTTCACCAGGCGCTGGCAGTAGGCGCCGTTGCTCGGCACCAGCACGTGGCCGTCGCGCGGCACCAGGGTGCCGATGGCGGCCTCGACCGAGAAGGTGCCGCTGCCCTGCATGGGCACGCATTCGTGCGTGCCCTGGCCGTGCACGATGTCGAGCACGCGCTCGCGGATGCGCGCGGTGATCTTGTTGAAGTCGCCGTCCCACGAGCCCCAGTCGCGCAGCATCGCCTGGCGCGTGCGGTCCGAGGTGGTGAGCGGTCCTGGCGTGAGCAGGATGGGGCTGGTGGTCGAACTCATCGTGATGTCTCCGTGCAGGTGAAGGGCCTAGGAAAGGTCGAAGGGATTCGAATCAGGTGCGCCCGAGCAGGCGCCAGGCCTGCGTGCGCGACAGCAGCACGCGCGTGAGCAGCGAATAGACGATGCACACGACGGTGGAGGTGACGACGATCAGGCTGGCCAGCGCGGCGGCCGGGCCGATGTCGCCGGCGTCGTCCATGTGCATGATCGCGACCGAGGCCAGGATGGTGTCGGGTGTGTAGAGGAAGATCGCGCACGACAGGCTGGCCATCGACACCACGAAGAAGTAGCGGCCGATGTCGAGGATCGCGGGCAGGCACACCGGCACCGTCACGCGGAAGAAGGTCTTGATGAACGGCACCTTCAGCGAGGCCGACACGGCCTCGAACTCGTTGTCGATCTGCTTGAGCGCCGTCACGGCCGTGAGATGGCTGGAGGTGTAGTAGTGCACCACCATCGAGATCACCAGGATCGCCATCGTCTGGTACAGAAAACCCAGCGGGTTGGCCGGATGGTTGAAGAACATCACGAAGCCCAGGCCGAGCACCAGGCCGGGCACGGCCATCGACAGCACCGCCATCATGTGCATCGTGCGGCGCATCATGCCCAGGTTGCGGGTCTTCTCGATCAGGTAGGCGCCCACGAAGACGATGAACGAGCCGGCCACGGCCGTGATGGCGGCCACCGTCAGGCTGTTGAAGTAGGCTGCGGCCATGTCGCTCTCGAGCAGCACGAAGTGGTAATGCTTGAGCGTGAACGACAGGTCGTAGGGCCACAGCGTGATCAGTGAGGTGTAGACCGCCATGCCGATGGTGGCCAGCAGCAGGCCGCACACCACGGCGCAGAACAGCAGCAGCATGGCGTCAGCCAGCTTGCGCGGCTTGGGGCTGTAGGGGACCGAGCGGGCCGTGAGCTGTGCCTTGAGCTTGCGGCGCACGACATAGTCGATGGCGAAGGAAATGACCGAGGGCAGCAGCAACAGCATGCCCACGACCGCGCCGATGGAGAAGTTGTGCTGTCCCACCACCTGCTTGAACACGTCGACCGACAGCACGTTGAAGTTGCCGCCGATGACCTTGGGCGCGCCGAAGTCGCTCACCACGTAGGTGAAGACCACGGTCGATGCGCTGATGAGGCCGTACTTGCACGACGGCAGCGTGATGGTCATGAACTGGCGCAGCGGCCGGGTGCGCAGCGCGGTGGCGGCCTCGTACAGCCGGCCGTCCGCCAGCGACAGCGCGGTGACCAGGATCATCAGCGCATGCGGAAAGGTGTTGTAGACCTCGGCCAGGATGATGCCGGGCGCACCGTAGATCGACATGCCGCCCAGCAGGAACTTGAGCGAGCCCTGGTTGCCGAACCACTGCACGAAGGAGATGGCCGACAGCAGCGAAGGCGCCAGCAACGGAATGAGCGCGATCAGCCGGAAGACGGCCTTGAGCCAGGTCGGCATGCAGCTGCGCGTGAGCGCATAGGCGAAGACGAAGGCCGTCGGCACAGCGATGGCGACGACCGCCGCGGAGACCCACACCGAGTTCCAGGCGGCGCGCAGCAGGCTCGGCGTCTGGAAGTAGGTGATGAAGTGCGCCAGGCCGACGAAGCGGCCGTCCTTGTCCTGCACCGCTTGCGCCAGGATGGTCAGGAGCGGCGCCACCAGAAACACGAACAGCATCGCCATCACCGCGAGCAGCACGGCGCGCGCGATGAATTCGTCGCGGCTCCAGCGCATGCCCGAGCGACGGAAGGCAGCGCGGGGCGTCATGGTGGCGGCGGAATGGGCCAGCGTGTTCATGCGTGGGCTCGCGGGGCGGGTGCCGACGGGGCGGCGAAGGCACGGATGCGGTTGGCCCGCAGCGCGATCTCGATGGTGTGGCCCTCGCGGATGTCGAGGTCGTGCAGCTGGTTGAGCGAGAAGTGCAGGCCCAGCGTCTGGCCGTGCAGCGCCTCGGCCGTGACTTCGGCGATGCACAGCCCGCCCAGGAACTCGACCTTGCTCACCAGCACGTTCATGCGGTTGGCGGTGTCTTCGCGCAGGTTTTCGGCCACGCGGTCTTCGGGCCGCAGGTAGAGGTTGACCGCGTCGCCCGGTGCGAAGGCCGCGTCGCAGGCGTCGCACTGCAGTTCCAGGTCGCCCACCTTGAAGCGCTGCTGGCCCAGCGCCATGGCGCGCAGCACGTTGACCTTGCCCACGAAGTCGGCGACGAAGGGCGTGGCCGGGCGTTCGTAGATGTCCATCGGCGTGCCGACCTGCTCGATCACGCCGTGGTTCATGACCACGATGCGGTCGGCCATCGACAGCGCCTCTTCCTGGTCGTGCGTGACCATGATGGTGGTGATGCCGACCTGCTTCTGCAGCCGCCGGATCTCGCCGCGCAGGCGGATGCGCTCGATCGCGTCGAGCGCGGACAGCGGCTCGTCGAGCAGCAGCAGGCCGGGCCGGGTGGCGAGCGCGCGGGCCAGGGCCACGCGCTGCTGCTGTCCGCCGGAGAGCTGGCTCGGGTACTTTGGGCCGGAGGTCGGTAGCCCCACCAGCTTGAGCAGTTCCTCCACGCGGGTCTTGATCTAGGCCCTGCGGGCGCGCGAATTCACGAGGCCGTAGCCCACGTTGTCGGCAATGCTGAGGTTGGGGAACAGCGCGTACGACTGAAACACGATGCCGTAGTCGCGCCGATCGGGCGGCAGCCACGAGACGTCCTTGCCGTTCTGCAGGATCTGCCCGGCGGTCTGCGTCTCCAGCCCCGCGATGATGCGCAGCAGCGTCGTCTTGCCGCAGCCCGAGGGGCCGAGGAAGCACAGCATCTCTCCTGCATTCACGCGCAGGTGAATGTCGCGCAGTGCGCTGAAAGTCTCGAAGTCCTTGCGGATGCCGACGATCTCCAGCGCGGCGCGGGCCGGGTCTGCGATAGGGTTTTCAGCGCTCATGTCCATGGTTCGCATTCGGTGAGACGTACGCCGCCAGAGCGGGCGTCGCGGGTTGGAGAAGCCTTCACAGCCCTTCGCGAGACACCGCGGAACCGGCTTCGCCGGGCCGCTGGTGTCGCCCCCGGAGAGGGGGGTGGCGAAGCGACACCCTTCGACAAGCTCAGGACGGGCCAAGGTGCGCGAAGACTGGGGGGTGAGCCCGTTACTTGGCTTCGGCCTTGCCTTCGTAGCGCTTGCTCCACTCGGCCAGGATGCGCTCGCGGTTCTTGGCAGCCCAGTTCAGGTCGTTCTTGGCCAGCATCTTTTCGTAGTTCTCCGGAATGCCCTCGAGCTTCGAAGCGACGCCGGGGTAGGCCACCACCGCCCACCAGTTGGCCGTGATCTGGTTGGCCTCCTTGCTGGCCATCCAGTCGGCGAAGCGCTTGGACAGTTCCATCTTCTTGCTGGTCTTCATGATGCTGGTGGCCTCGATGTCCCAGCCCAGGCCTTCCTTGGGAAAGATCAGGTCGACCGGCGCGCCCGACTTCTTGACCTGGTGCGCGCGGAACTCGAAGGAGATGCCGATGGGGAACTCGCCCGCGCCTGCCTGCTTGCAGGGCTTGGAGCCCGAGTGCACGTACTGCGCCACGTTCTGGTGCAGCGCGTCCATGTACTTCCAGCCTTCGGCTTCGCCCAGGTTCTGCAGCCAGTACGACACGTCGAGGTACCCCGTGCCGCTGGAGGCCGGGTGCGGCATGGTGATCGTTCCCTTGTAGACGGGCTTGATCAGGTCCTGCCAGCTCTCCGGCTTGGGCAGGCCCAGCTTCTTCGCCTCGACGCGGTTGAAGCAGACGGTGGCGGCCCAGACATCCATGCCGACCCAGGCCGGCGGCCGCGCGCTGTCGGAGTAGGCGGGGTTGAGCGCCCCGAAGCCCTTGGGTTCATAGGTCTGCAGCATGCCTTCCTGCGCCAGCAGCGCCAGGCTGCTGGCAGCCAGGCCGGCGACCACGTCGGCCTGCGGGTTGGCTTTCTCGGCCAGCAGCTTGGCGGTGACGATGCCGGTCGAGTCGCGCACCCACTTCACCTCGATGTCCGGGTTGGTCTTTTCGAAACCGTCCTTGTAGAGCTTCATGGCGTCGGTCTCGAGCGCCGTGTAGACCAGCAGCGGCGTACGTTGCTGGGCCAGCGCGAGGCTGCCCGTGGCAAGGCCGACGGCTGCGGTGACTGCGATGGAGAGGGCCGTCGTGAGGCGGCGCGCGCTTCGGATGATCGTCATCTTCAACTCCTGTTCAGCTGGCTGTCGAACCCCGTGGCGGGGTGGATTGGCGGGCTCCCGAACGCGGAATGCCGGCGGCTGGCCGTGTCGGGATGGAAGGCAATGTAGATTGCGTATTGAAAACTGTCAATAAAAAATCGTTGACAGTTTTCAATTCGAAGCCAAAATGAGGGCCATGGCAACGCACAACTCCACCTCCGCCCTGGCCTTCCTTCAGTCGAGCTCGCTGCCGATGCTCATGCAGGAAGAGATCGAGCGACTCATCATGAACGGCGAACTCGCCGTGGGCAGTCGCATCAACGAGAGCGAGCTGTCGCAGCGCTTCAACACCAGCCGCGGGCCGATCCGCGAGGCGCTGCGCGCGCTGGAAGAGGCGGGCCTGGTGCGCAACGAGAAGAACCGGGGCGTGTTCGTGCGCGAGATTTCGTTCGAGGAGGCCGACGAGATCTACGAGCTGCGCGAGGCGCTGGAAGAGATCATCGGCCGGCGCGTGGCCACCCGCATGCAGCCCGACGCGCTCGAGCGGCTGGGCGCCATGATCGAGCCGATGCGCGAAGCCGCGCTGGCGCAGAACGTGGAGCAGTACGCACAGCTCAACCTGCAGTTCCACGACATCCTGCTCGACACCGCCGGCAGCCGCAAGCTCACCGAGACCTACAAGCGTCTGGTGAAGGAACTGCACCTGTTCCGCATGCGTGCCCTCGACACCGGCGGTGGCCTGCGCGTGTCGGCCGACGAGCACCGCGAGATCGTCGACGCCATCGCCAGCCGCAATCCCGAAGCCGCCGGCCAGGTGCTGCGCCGGCATGTCGCCGGCAGTCGCGCCCGCATGCACAAGGCGATGGGACGCACCGACGCCACGCCCGCTTCCGGCCTGCAGAACGCCCCGCAGAACCACCCGACCCGCAAGGAGACCTGAGATGACCGTGAAGACGCTGGAAGTCAATGCCCGAAGCTATCGCTGGATGAGCCGACCCGTCGTGGTCGTCTGCGTCGACGGTTGCGAACCCGCCTACCTCGACGCGGCCATCGCGGCCGGCGTGGCACCGACCATTGCGCGCATGCGCAAGACCGGTGCCGACCTGCTGGCCGACTGCGTGGTGCCGTCGTTCACCAACCCGAACAACCTGTCGATCGTGACCGGCGCGCCGCCGGCGGTGCACGGCATCTGCGGCAACTACTTCTTCGACCGCGAGTTGGGCCAGGAAGTGATGATGAACGACCCCAAGTACCTGCGCGCCGGCACGGTGCTCGCGGCCTTCGCCGATGCGGGCGCCAAGCTCGCGGTGGTGACCGCCAAGGACAAGCTGCGCAAGCTGCTGGGCCATCGCATGAAGGGCATCTGCTTCTCTTCGGAGAAGGCGGACCAGGCGACGATCGAGGAGAACGGCATCGACGGGGTGGTCGAGATGGTCGGCATGCCCGTGCCCTCGGTGTACAGCGCGGAACTCTCCGAGTTCGTGTTCGCGGCGGGCGTGAAGCTCATGGCGTCGCGCCGCCCCGACCTGATGTACCTGTCGACCACCGATTACGTGCAGCACAAGGCCGCACCCGGCAGTCCGGCCGCCAACGCCTTCTACGCCATGATGGACGGCTACCTCGCAAAGCTCGACGCGATGGGCGCCACCATCGTGCTCACCGCCGACCACGGCATGAACGACAAGCACAACGCCGACGGCTCGCCGCAGGTGATCTACCTGCAGGACGTGCTCGACGGCTGGTACGGCAAGGACGAAGCGCGGGTCATCCTGCCGATCACCGACCCGTACGTGGTGCACCACGGCGCGCTCGGTTCCTTCGCCACGGTCTATGCGCCCGATGAAGCCCGCGTGCCCGGCTGGATCGAACGCATCCGAGGCGTGCCTGGCATGGAGCTGGTGCTCTCGCGCAAGGAGGCGGCCGAACGCTTCGAGCTGCCGCCCGACCGCATCGGCGACATCGTGGTGGTCAGCGAGCGCAACACGGTCATCGGCACCTCGGCGAGCCGGCACGACCTGTCGGCGCTCGAAGTGCCGTTGCGATCGCACGGCGGCGTGTCCGAACAACGGGTGCCCTTGATCTGCAACCGCCCCGTCACCGGCATCGCCGCCGACCGGCGGCTGCGCAACTTCGACGCGCTCGACCTCGCCCTGAACCACGCGCAATAACACCGGAGCACCGTTCACCATGAGCCAAGTCACCTTGAAGCCAGGCACCGTCTACAGGGAAGCGCTGCGCATCGCGGGCGAGAAGATCCACCGCGACCGCACCATCGAAGTCACCTACCCCTACACCGGCGAAGTGATCGCCACGGTGCCCAAGGCCACGCTGGAAGACGTGCGGCTGGCCTACCGCATCGCGCGCGACTACAAGCCCGTCCTCACGCGCTACGAGCGCTACAAGATCCTGATGCGCGCGGGCGAGATCATCGCTTCGCGGCTGGACGAGATCTCGCGCGTCATCACGCTCGAATCGGGGCTCTCGCGCAAGGACTCGCTCTACGAGGTGGGCCGCGCGTCCGACGTGCTGCTGTTCGCCGCCAACCAGGCACTGGTGGACGACGGCCAGGTGTTCTCCTGCGACCTTACGCACCACGGCAAGAGCCGCAAGGTCTACACGCTGCGCGAGCCGCTGCAGGGCGTCATCACCGCGATCACGCCGTTCAACCACCCGCTGAACCAGGTGATCCACAAGGTCGCGCCGTCGATCGCCACCAACAACCGCATGGTGCTCAAGCCCAGCGAGAAGACGCCGCTCACGGCCTTCCTGCTGGCCGACATCCTGTACGAAGCGGGGCTGCCGCCGCCGATGCTGTCGGTCCTCACCGGCGACCCGCGCGAGATCGCCGACGAGATGCTCACGCATGCCGACGTCGACCTCGTGACCTTCACCGGCGGCGTCGCGATCGGCAAGTACATCGCGGGCAAGGCGGTCTACAAGCGTCAGATCCTGGAGTTGGGCGGCAACGACCCGATCATCGTGATGGACGACGCCGACATCGAGGAAGCGGCCACGCTCGCGGCCAGCGGTTCGTACAAGAACTCGGGCCAGCGCTGCACCGCCGTCAAGCGCATGCTGGTGCATGAGGCCGTGGCCGACCGCTTCGTGGAACTGCTGGTCGAGAAGACCCGCGCGCTGAAGCACGGCGATCCGATGGACCCGACCACCGACGTGGGCACCGTGATCGACGAGGCAGCCGCGAAGCAGTTCGAGGCCGTGGTCAATGAAGCGATCGCGGCCGGTGCGCGCCTGCTGCACGGCAACGTGCGCGACGGCGCGTCGTATTCGCCCACGGTGCTCGACCATGTCGACCCCGAGATGACGGTGGCCAAGCACGAGACCTTCGGCCCCGTCTCGCCGGTGATCCGCTTCAAGACCATCGAGGAGGCGATACGCCTCTCGAACGGCACGGCCTACGGCCTGTCGTCGGCGGTCTGTACCAACCGGCTCGACGACATCATGCGCTTCATCCGCGAGCTCAACGTGGGCAGCGTCAACGTGCGCGAGGTGCCGGGCTACCGACTCGAACTCACGCCTTTCGGCGGCATCAAGGATTCGGGCCTGGGCTACAAGGAAGGCGTGCTCGAGGCGATCAAGAGCTTCACCAACACCAAGACGTACTCGCTGCCGTGGTAGCCCCCGCGCCATTTCCCGTGCCGCTGGACATCGCGGGCATCGTCGCCCTGTTCGAGGCCAGGGGCCATGCGCAGTACGACGGCGAACCCGTGACGCAGCTAGAACACGCGCTGCAGTGCGCGCACCTGGCCGAGCAGGCCGGTGCCTCCAGCGCGCTCATCACCGCCAGTCTGCTGCACGACCTGGGGCACCTGTTGCACGACATGGAAGGCACGCCCACGCAGCAGGGCACGGACGACCTGCACCAGTACCGCAGCCGCGCCTTCCTCAAGCACCTGTTCGGCCCGGCCACGCTGGACCCGATCCGGCTGCACGTGGACGCCAAGCGCTACCTGTGCGCGCGCGAGCCCGGCTACCTGGAGGCGCTGTCGGCCGATTCGCAGCGCAGCCTGGTGCTGCAGGGCGGGGTGTTCGACGACGCCCAGGCGCTGCAGTTCGAGGCGCTGCCGCATGCGCTCGATGCAGTGCGACTGCGCCGTTGGGACGACAGTGCCAAGTGCGCCGATGCGAAGACGCCAGACCTGGCGCACTACGCGCGGCACATGGCGCTCGCGGCCGCGGGGCGGGCGTAAGCGCCGTGCGGCAGTCCGCACTCACGCACCTCACGCTCAGCGTGCTGAAGGCGAATCCGGACCGAGGGCTCTGCGAGCGTCTGGGCTTCGTCGTCGAGCGCGAGAACGGTTTTTCCTACGAGATGCGGCGCAAGCCCTGACGACCTGCACCACGCAAGAGAGAAGAGAACGACATGCGCCCCTTCTGGATCGAACAGGCTCTCTTCAACGACGGCGACCTCGCCCCCGCGCTGCAAGGTGCACAGCGGGCCGACGTGTGCATCGTGGGTGGCGGCTTCACCGGCCTGTGGACCGCCATCCAGGCCAAGCAGCGCAACCCGGCGCTCGACATCGCCATCCTCGAGAGCGACCTCTGCGGCGCCGGCGCGAGCGGGCGCAACGGCGGCTGCCTGCTGACCTGGTCGGCCAAGTTCTTCACGCTGCGCCGGCTGTTCGGCGAGGCCGAGGCCATCCGCCTCGTCAAGGCCTCGGAAGCCGCCGTGCAGCACATCGCGGACTTCTGCCGCGCGCAGGGCATCGATGCCGAACTGCGGCAGGACGGCACGCTCTACACCGCCACCTCGCAGGCCCAGGTCGGCACGCTCGACCCGGTGATGAAGGGGCTGGAAGACTGCGGCATCCATTCGTACCGCACCCTGCCACCCGAAGAGGTTGCGCGCCGTTCGGGTTCGGCGCGCAACCTGGCGGGCGTGTACTCGCCCATCGCCGCCACCGTGCACCCGGGCAAGCTGGTGCGCGGCCTGCGGCGCACGGCCTTGCGCATGGGCATCCGCATCTACGAGCGCAGCCCGATGCTCGACTTCACCCAAGGCCATCCGGTCACGGTGCGCACGCCGGCCGGCAGCCTCGAGGCGCCCAAGCTGGTGCTGGCGATGAACGCCTGGATGGCCCACGCGCTGCCGCAGTTCGAGCGCAGCATCGCCATCGTGTCGAGCGACATGGTGATCACGGAGAAGTGCCCCGAACTGCTGCAGGCCATGGGGTTGACCGACGGCGTGTCGGTGCTCGACTCGCGCACTTTCGTCTACTACTACCGCAGCACCGTCGACGGCCGGCTGATGCTGGGCAAAGGCGGCAACACCTTCGCCTGGGGCGGGCGCATCGCGCCGGTGTTCGACCAGCGCTCGCCGTACGAGGCCGAGCTGAAGCGCGCGCTGGACGACTTCTTTCCTTCGCTGCGCGGCGTGCCCGTGACCGCGAGCTGGAACGGCCCCTCGGACCGCTCGGCGACCGGCTTCCCCTTCTTCGGAAAGTTGAACGGTACGCCGCACATCTGTTACGGCTTCGGCTATTCGGGCAACGGCGTCGGGCCCACCTACATGGGCGGGCAGATCCTCTCGTCGCTGGTGCTGGACGAGGACAACGCATGGACCCGCAGCCCCCTGCTCAAAGGGCCGCTGGGGCTGTTTCCGCCCGAGCCGATCCGCTACCTCGGCTCGCTCGTGGTGCGCAATGCCATCCGCCGCAAGGAAGCGGCGGAAGACCGCGACGCGCGCCCGTGGCAGGTCGACCGCCTGCTCAGCAAGTTCGCCAATGCGGCCGGGAAGGCGGACAAGGCCTGAACCTTCTGATCGGCAATGCCGACGCGAGTGGGGCCAAGCCCGCGAGAGTCATGGGTGAGGCGGCGTGGGCGCGACTGATCGCGCCGCCCGAGAGCGACTGCCCGGATCGTATGCTGCATGACATTGTGGGCATCGCCACAGGCGGAGGCTACGTCGCAACCCCTCAATCTTCGCTTGGTCTCAGCCGTCAATTCATAACGCTTGACGTTATGCGTTCAGCGTTATAAGATCTTTCTCGTGGCCATCAAATCGTTTTCCGACACTGACACGAAAGAACTTTTCATCAGCGGGAAGAATCGGACGTTCGCCAACATTGCACGTGTTGCCATGCGCAAGCTCACACAACTCGACGCCGCGACGATGAACGATGACATGGGCTCGCCGCCCGGCAACGATCTCAAAGAATATGCCGGCTTTCATCACATTCGGATCAATGAACAGTGGCGGCTCGCATGGAAGTGGGGGGCTGATGGCCCCGAAGATGTGAAGATCTACGACCCGCACTGACATGCTGCAATGCGGGCGGGGCAGCCCGGTACGACCCGCATGTTCATGACTGCCGCGAGACGCGAAACCGCCTTCGCCCGGCGGACTTTACGAAAGGCAAGATGTCATGTTGAAAAATGGAATGCCGGCGATCCATCCCGGCGAAACGCTTCGAGAAGATTTTCTGTTGCCACTTGGCATGAGCGCCAGCGCGCTCGCAAAGGCGCTGCACGTCGGTGCGCCGAGTGTGAATGAGATCGTGCGCGAGCGCCGGGGCGTGTCGCCTCTGATGGCGTTGCGTCTGTCGCGTTATTTCGGCGGTAGCGCGCAGTGGTGGATCAACATGCAGGCCACCTACGACCTCAAGGTTGCCGAGAAAGCTTCTGCGAAGCAGATCGAGCGCGAAGTGAAGCCTCGCACCCCTCATGCCATGGCATGACGTTGCCACACACGTGCGGCGCCAGTCCGCTGCGCAGAAAGCAGTGTTGATTTCGACGTGTACCGACCACCCGATGTCTGCCTGAGCGGCATAGCCCGTGGGTGAACGGCGTTGATGTGCGAGGGGCAGGCTGACGACGGTCGGTGATCGCCCTAAGGTCGCGGCCCGAACGGCATCACCGGTGCCACCACCGGCGGTCGTTGCGGATACACCGAGGTGCCGAAGGTGTTGCCCATCCGGTGGCTGGTGGCAGCGCGGTTGAACACGCCCAGCTGGTTGCCGGGGCGCTGCACGATGGCTTCCGAGCCCATCGCCGCGTCGCGCGATGCCGGGTGGGCGGGTGCGGGCCGCAGCCGCTCGCTCAGGCAGGCAAAGGATGCGGGCGCGCGTGCGCCGTCGACTTCCACCTCGATGCAGCTCGCGGGTGCATCCTTCGGCGGCGAGGCGAATGCCGGGGCCATGGTGCACAGCAGGCCGCAGGCGACGGTGAGCGGCAGCAGAAATGGCGTGGGCATTCGGACTCCGTGGGATGGGTGGCGGCGCCGTTGTCTTCTGTTGTCGACCCGCACGCGCACGACCGTTCAGCCTAGCGCATGCGGATGACGTGCGGATGACGCGCGCATGTCGATGGGCGAGGGGCGAAGTGCCTCGGGCGGCGCGTCACGGATCGGTCATGCGCGCGGCCTAGCATGCCGCGTCCTTCCCCCGTGTCTGCATTTCCTCTTCTTCCGCACGTCTCCTTCCGTCCGAATGATCCCGACCCATGGCGCTTCCGCTCGCTCCAGGCCGCCGATGGGCACGGGCCTGGCGCGTGGCGTGGGCGTTGGTGTGGGGTCTCGCGGTCGCGACGATGGCCGGGGCGGCGGAGGCCGACGGCGTGGCTGATGCCGCTGTGCGCATCCACTTCGATCTGCCTTCCCAGCCGTTGCAGAAAGGGCTCGCGGATTTCGGTGGGCTCACCGGGCATTCGGTGCTGGTCGACAGCGCCCTGACGCAGGACCGCACGGCCGCGGCGGTGCAGGGCGCGTTCACTGCGCAAGAAGCGCTTCGGCTGCTGCTGGTCGGCACCGGCCTGCATGCGCGCTACAGCGGTCGCGACGCGTTCACGCTGGTGCCGGAACCGGTGCGGGCCGATGTGTCGATGCCGATGCCCGTTGCATTGAAGACACCGCCCCCCGCCGCCGACTTCGCGGCTGCATTGCAGTCGTCCATCACCCGGACCCTGTGCGCGGCCCAGCCCGACACCTTCGGCCGCTACCGCGCCGCGCTCCAGCTCTGGACCGACCCCGAAGGGCGCATCCGGCGCGCGAGCCTGCTCGAATCGAGCGGTGCGAGCGCGCGTGACACCGCGCTGCTCGCGCAACTGCGCGGCCTGGCCATCGGCCGCGTGCCGCCGCCCGGGCTCGCGCAGCCGATCACGGTGCTGCTGAGCCCGCGCGCCGATCCGGCCGGCGTGTGCCGCGCCGCGCTCGCGGCCGGGGACTGACGCGCATGCCCGAATCGATCAAGGCGGCGCTGCGCGCGCTGTTCCTGTCGCGCTACAACCAGTTCCAGCGCCACCTGCACAAGCGCCTGGGCTCCGAAGACCTGGCCAACGACGCGCTGCACGAGACCTACCTGCGCATGGAGTCGATGAGCGTGCGCGGCGCGATCCGCTATCCGTCGGCCTACCTGTTTCGCATCGCGCTCAACATCGCCGAGGACCAGCGCAAGAGCGGTGCGCGGCTGCTGAGCGTGCCCGACGTCGAGGCGCTCTACGAGATGGCCGACGAGATGGCCGACCCGGCCCGCACCGCCGAGGCGCGCGGCGAGATCGAGGCGCTCGAGCGCGCGCTGGCCGAGCTGCCGCGGCGGCGCCGCGCCATCGTGGTCGCGGCGCGCATCGACGAGATGCCGCACCGCGAGATCGCGCGCCGCTTCGGCGTCTCGGAGCGCACCATCGAGAAGGAATTGCGCGCCGGCCTCGAGCATTGCTGCGAACGGCTGGGCAGAGATTTCATCCAGCGCTTCGGTCCCGGCGCCGGAAAACAGTCCAAGTCCCATGACTGAAGAACCGAACCAGACCCCCGACCAGCGGATGCAGGCCATCCGGCGCGAGGCGCAGCAGTGGGTCGTCCGGCTGGCGTCGCACAAGGCCGATACCGACGATGCGCAGGCTTTCAGGCGCTGGTGTGCCCGCAGCCGGGAGCATGCGTCGGCCTTCGTGCAGGCGCGCGCCGTCTGGCAGGACCTGCGGCCGGCCGCACGGCGCGTGCAGCGTGCCGAGGCGGCCCAGGCCACGCAGCGCGATGCGGGCCGTTTCGGTCGCCGCGCTTTCCTGGGTGCGGCGCTGGCGGGCACGGCCGCATGGCTGGTGGTGCGCCCGCCGCTGGGCCTGTGGCCGGCGGTGACCGAGCTCGCGGCCGACCTGCGCACCGGCACCGGCGAGCAGCGCAAGTGGGTCACGGCCGAGGGCGTCGTGGTGCAGCTCAACACCCGCACGCGCATGGACCTGCGCGGTGCCGAGGGTGGCGTGGCGCGGCTCGAGCTGCTCGAGGGCGAGGCCGAGATCCGCACCGACCTCGACGCCGCCGCGCCCGCGGTGCAGGTGCGCGCCGGCGACGGCCTGATCAGCGCGCACCATGCACGCTTCAATGTGCGTCTCATCGACGGCGAGGTCTGCGTGACCTGCCTCGCGGGCCGCGTCGACGTGCGCCGCGGCGAGGCGGGCAGCACCTCGGTCGACGTCGATCGGCAACTGGTCTATGCCGGGGCGCAGCCCGGCGTCGCGCGGCGCGCCGATGCGGCGGCCGTCAGCGCCTGGCGCCGCCGTCAGCTGGTGTTCGACCAGACGCCGCTGGCCGACGTGGTGGCCGAAGTCAACCGCTACCGTCCGGGCCGGCTGATCCTGACCGACGCCGCGGTCGGCCGCAAGCGCGTGCAGGCCAGTTTTTCCATCGACCGGCTCGACGACGTGATCGCGCTGGTGCGCGACGTCTACCGGCTCGACGTGACCTCGCTGCCGGGCGGCATCGTGCTGCTGGGCAGCGCATAGGGTGCACGGCCGGGCCTCGAGGGCGCGATGGCCCCGGGCTCGCGCACCGCGAGGCCGGTGCTCGCGGTCTTGGCATCGTGCTTGGCGATGGCCGCCTCGGCCGCCACGTCCTCGGCGTGGGCGAAGCGGCCCGGCGCGATGCACACCGCGCCGATCGACAGCGTGGTGAAGGGAAAGAAGTGCACCGTGCCGCGCCGGTCCTTGCCCTCGATGCCGCCCGCGCCGCGCGCGGCGTCGTCATAGAGCCCGCGGGCCTCGAGGTCGAAGTCTTCGATCATCTGCTCGCACCGGGCTTGCCAGTCCTCGCTCTGGAACAGCACCAGGAAGTCGTCGCCGCCGATGTGGCCCACGAAGTCGCGGTGCGCATCGGCATGCTTCACGGCCAACCGCGCGAGCATGCGGATCATCTCGTCGCCGCGCCAGTAGCCGTAGTGGTCGTTGAAGACCTTGAAGTTGTTCAGGTCCGCATAGCAGGCGACGAAGCCCGCATGGCCGGCCAGCAGGCGTTCGATGTGGATGCTGATCGGGATGTTGCCGGGCAGGAAGGTCAGCGGGTTCGCATGGCGCGCGGCTTCGATGCGCGCCTCGGTCACGGCGCGCACCAACTGCTCGCCCGTGCCCAGCCCGATGTAGCGCTTGCTCTCGGTGACGATGAAACCGTCGTTGAGGTAGCGCTGGTCTTCCGACATCAGGATGCCCACCAGCTGTTCGACGTTGTCCTCCAGCTCGACCACGCGCGGGCTGGTGTTGGCGTAGCCGATGCAGGGTCGCCGCCCGTGCACTTCGCGGAAGTAGAGCCGCGCGTAGTCGTTCATGAACGCCTGCCGGTTGATCAGGGCCACGGGCCGACCCCCGTCGACCACCGCCAGCGCATGCAGTTCGGGATGGGCCTGGAACAACGTCGAGACCTCGTCGATCGGCGTGGCCGGACCCAGGGTCGGCGCCTGGATCACCGCCAGGCTGCGCAGCACGCCGGGTTGCGCCTGCTGCGCCGCGTGCGGCATCACGGCGATGCGGCTGTCATGGATCGCCTCCGCGATGGGCGAGGGCGCGGACGCGTGGAGCGTGCGCGTGGGGCGGCCGAACAGATAGCCCTGGCCGTGGTCGATGCCCAGGTCGCGCAGCACCCGCAGGTCCTTGGTGTCCTCCACGCCCTCGGCCACCAGCGTGGTGCCCAGCGTGTGGCCGAAGCCGACGATCGTGCGCACCAGTTCCAGGTTCTGCGGCGAGCTCGCGATGCCGTGGGTGAAGAACTTGTCGATCTTCACGAAGTCCGGCTTGAGCTCGCTCCACAGCCGCAGGTTCGACTGGCCTTCGCCGAAGTCGTCCAGCGCGATCCGCGCACCGGTGCTGTGCAGCGCCTTCACCGCCAGCCGCAGAGCGCCCATGTCGCTGGCCGGCCGGTCTTCGGTGATCTCGACCGTCACCGAGCGCGGCGCGATGCCGTTCTGGATCAGTGCGCGCTCGAAGCGGCCCGGCGCGGGGCCTTCCATGGCCGCGGCCAGCGCGTCCGAACTCATGTTGAGGAACAGCCGGCCCGGGTCGTCGAGCTGGCCCCAGTGCTGCAGGATCACGTCGACGCAGGCGAGTTCGAAATCGGTCAGGTAGCCTTCCTCGGCGGCGAGCGCGAGCAGCGCGGCCGGCGAATGGAAAGGCGTGCCGATCGGGCCGCGGATCAGGGCTTCGTGGCCGAAGATGCTGCCCCTGCGCAAATCCACGATCGGCTGGAAGACCGGGTACAGCGCCTCGTTGCGCCGCAGTCGTGCCAGCATTTTTTCGGACGAATTCATTCGGGGGCCAGGCGCTCGCGGCGTCGTCGGTTCGCGGAAGAAGAAGGGCAGACGGATCGCGTCCGCGTGCAGCATGGCCGCGTTGTGTGTCAGCACTGCGACCGCGCGGAGCGCAGAGGCATCGGCGCAGCGCATGTCATGGCCGGGTCAAGTCCGGCGCGAACAATGGCGCCATCTCGGCGCACTTCTTCTTTGTGAAGTTTTCGTGACATGCTGCAGTCGCATCTCCCCTGTTCTGTCATAGCTCCCGTAAGCCACGACAACCCCGCGCCGGCACGGCCGGCATGCGTCGTGGCGCGGTCGAGCCACTGAACACGAACAGGTCACCCATGCAACGCAACACGGCGGTCAAGCGCCACAGGAACGCTTCCACTTCCCTGGCCTTTTCCTCGGGCCGGCGAACCTCCTCCCGGCAGACGCGGCTCAACCCGATGATGCGGGCCGTGGCGGCCCTGCTCACCGCCGGCGCTGCGATGGGGGCCGCGGGCCCCGCCCACGCGCAGCGCGCACTCGGCCCCGCCTGGATGGCGCAGAAGAACCTGGCGCAGAACACGGCCGCGGCGACGGGCCGTCTGCCCAACGGGCAATTGGCCTCGACGCTGACCAACCCGCAGGCGCAGCAGCAGCAGGCGAACGCGCAGTTGGCGCGCTCGATCGGCAACCTCACCCTCGCCGCACGCGGCATCGCGGCGCAGCAGGCGGCCCAGGCTGCCGCCCGCGCGGCGGCGCTCGCGGCCGGTGGCGGCGTGCCCGACGGCCTGGCCGAAGGCGGTTTGAAGGTCGACACGCACAGCCTCACGGCCGGCTGGGCCAACGCCCAGGCACCGGTGCAGACCGTGGCCGACGGCAAGACCACGGTGGCGATCCAGCAGACCGCGGACAAGGCGATCCTGAACTGGGAGACCTTCAACGTCGGCAAGAACACCACGGTCGATTTCAGGCAGCAGGCGGACTGGGCCGTGCTCAACCGCGTCAACGACCCGGCCGCGCGTCCCAGCCAGATCCAGGGCCGGATCAAGGGCGACGGCACGGTGATGGTGGTCAACCGCAACGGCATCGTGTTCAGCGGCAGCAGCCAGGTGAACACGCGCAACCTGGTGGCGGCCGCGGCCCGCATCGGAGACGCCCAGTTCCAGGCCAACGGCATCTACAGCGCGGGCGCGACGCCCAGCTTCACCACGCTGCAGGAAGACCTCGGAAAGATCGAGGTGCAGGCCGGCGCGAAGATCGCCACGCCCGCGCCCACCGTCTCGACCGACGGCGGCGGCTATGTGATGCTGTTGGGCAAGGACGTGCACAACGCCGGCGAGATCGCCACGCCCAAGGGGCAGGCCTTGCTCGCGGCCGGCGACGGCTTCGTGATCCGCAAGGGCGCGGGCACGGCGGGCAACCTGGCATCGACCACGCGCGGCAACGAGGTCACGCCGCAGTTCGCGGCCGACAGCCGAGCGGGCACGGTCACGCAGAGCGGGCTGATCGTGGCGCGCGAAGGCGACGTCACGCTCGCGGGCCGCGACGTGCGCCAGGAAGGCGTGGTGCTGGCCACCACCAGCGTCAACGCGCGCGGCACGGTGCACCTGCAGGCGCTGGATGCCGAGGGCAAGGTCGCGCTCGCCAAGGACGCCACCACCGCGGTCGTGATCGACGACGACGGCAAGACCACGGCGCTGGACAGCCAGCGCGCGGGCCTGCGTGCGCCCGGCGTGGTCATCGAGGGCCAGGACCTGGTCCACATCACCGACCGCCGCGACCAGTCGCTGATCGACATCGCCAGCGGCGGCAGCGTCGACTTCCAGGGCGACTCGCTGACGCTGGCCACGGGCGGACAGATCGTGGTCAATGCCGCGGGCCGCAGCCTGGTGCGCGACGGCGCACAGATCGACGTGTCCGGGGCGGTGGGCGTTCGGCTCGCGATGGACAGCAACAACCTCCTGGTCAACGTGCAGGGCAACGAGCAGCGCGACGCCCCGGTCAACCGCGACGGCAAGGCGCTCAACAGCAATGACGTGTGGATCGACCGCCGCAGCCTGGTCTTCGTGGCGCAAGGCACCAACGGCTATGCCAGCGACCGCTGGTACACGGCCGGCGGCCTGCTCGAGGTCGGCGGCTATCTCGGCACGCAGGGCCACACCGTGGGCGAGTGGATGGCGCAGGGCGGCACGCTGCGCTTCGGCGGCAACGACGTGGTCACGCAGGCGGGCTCGCTGATCAATCTCTCGGGCGGCACGCTGGACGTGCAGACCGGCAAGATCCGCCAGAGCTGGCTCAAGGGCGCCGACGGGCGGCTGTACGAAGTGAGCAAGGCGCCTGGTGACCTGCGCTACGAGGGCGTCTACAAGGGCTACGAAGACAAGCACGAACGCTGGGGAGAGAAGGCCACCGACCACTACTACAGCCCGTTGATCGCGCCGCAGGCCCGCCTGGAAAGCGGCTACACCGTGGGCCGCGACGCCGGCAAGCTGGTGGTCGCGACGCAGGCCGCGGTGCTCGAGGGCGACATCGTCGGCGAGGCCTATCAGGGCCCGCGTCAGACCCAGGCCGCGCGCACCGACCTCGACGGCTACGACCAGTCGCACCTGGCGGCGGCACGGCGCGGACAGCTGATCGTCGGGCAGTACACGCCGACGATCGAGCGCAGCACCGGCACCCTGCACCATGCGCTCGCCGCGACGCTCAAGCAGGTCGAGCTCCTGGCGACGCAGGAGCGCATCGCCGCCGGCCTCGACCTCGACACCGCGCTGCCCACGCAACGCCAGGGCACGCTGGTGCTGGACACGGCGCAGCTCGAAGGCTTCGCGCTCGGTGCGCTGCGCATCGCGGCCACCGACCGCATCCGCCTGCAGTCCGACCTGCGGCTGGCCGATGGCGGCCTCGTCACGCTCTACGGCAACGAGGTGGCGGTGAACGCCGGCATCACCGCGCACGGCGGGCGCATCGAACTGGGCAACGTGCTCGCGCAGAAGACGAACAGCGGCATCGTCGACAGCATGGTGAATGGCGCCGCAGCGCTGGGCCATGTGACGCTGGCCGACGGCGTGAAGCTCGACGTGAGCGGCCTGTGGCGCAACCTCGCGCTCGACGCTGCCGGTGCGGTCGGCGGCAGTGGCCTGGCCCACCTGAACGGCGGCAGCGTGTCGATCCGCGCCAGCGGCGACGTCATGCTGAATCAGGGCAGCGTGATCGACGTGTCCTCTGGCGCGGCCTTGTTGCCCAAGTACCGCACGCAGGCGGGCCGGGGCGGCGACGTGACGCTGGCGACCACCACGCGCACCGGCACGCTGCAGCTCGCACCCGACGTCGCGTTGCACGGCCAGGGCGTGGCGGGCGGCGGCAAGCTGATCGTGCAGGCGCACAAGGTGTTGATCTCCGATGCCACCGACGCCGCTGCGCCGGCGCCGGACGACGGCACCCTGCAACTCGCGGGTGGCTTCTTCGGCCAGGGCTTCTCCGCCTACGAGATCACCGGCCGCGAGAGCCTGAGCGTGGCCGAAGGCACGCAGGTCGCGGTGCGCATGCCGGTCTACCGGCTGGTGGACGACGCCCGACGGCTGTCCAGCGGCACCGACCCCAAGGCCGCGCTGGCGCTGTGGACGCCACCGCTCTACCAGGAGGACGCGAGCGCCGCATCGCTCACGCAGCGCAAGGGCGCGAGCCTGCGGCTGCAGGCCGGCGGCGACCTCGACACCGAGGACGATCCGCGGGTCAACGCATTGGTCGTCGGCCGCGATGCGCGCATCGAGGTCGACCCCGGCCAGTCGATCGCGCTGCGCGGCGCGGGCCAGATCACGGTCGACGGCACGCTGGTCGCGCGCGGCGGCGCGATCGACGTGCGGCAGCAGCAGTTCGGCTTCCTCGACGTCGCCGCGCTCACGCCACCCGCGCAGGGCACGCTGCACGAGCGCTCGATCTGGATCGGCGAGCACGCGGTGCTCGACGTGTCGGCCACGGCGCACAGCGCGGTCGACGTCAACGGGCGGACCTACGGCCGCGTGGACCGCGGCGGCAGCATCGTGCTGGGCGGCGTGATCGACCACGCCAAGGCGGTCGCCAATTCGGCCGACGCCTACGTGATCGTGCGGCCGGGCGCGCGGCTCGACGCCTCGGGCGCGCAGGCCGTGCTGGACATCCCGGGCCAGGGGCCGACCACGGTGGCCACCGACGGCGGCCGCATCGCGTTGAGCTCCTACCTCGGCCTGTACCTCGAGGGCTCGCTGCGCGCGGCGGCCGGCGGTGCGGGCGCGGCGGGTGGCGCGCTGGAGATCGCGCTCGAGTCGCCGGTCTACGTCGACTTCGGCACCGAGCGCGCGCAGAACGCGGTGATCGTCCCGCGCGAACTCACCGTGTCGGCCGCGCCAGCGCCCGGCCTGGCGCGGGACCTCGCGCCCGGCCAGGCGGATGCCGCGCTGCACTACGGCAAGACCCGGCTGTCGACCGACCGGCTGGCTGCCGGCGGCTTCGACAACCTGGCGCTGCTGGTCAACGGCCAGTTGTCCTTCGACGGCGATGTGGCGCTGGCCATGGGCCAGAGCCTCAAGCTGTTCTCGAGTTCGATGTCGTTGGCCGAGTCGTCGTCGGCTTCGGCGCAGGTGCGGCTGGCGGCGCCGTACGTCACGCTGTCGGGCACGGGCGCGTACTACACGAACAACGGCCGGCTGCGGCCGCGCGTGCTGTTCGGCGTGACCGAGCAGGCCTCGGAGGCCCGCTTCTCGGTCGAGGCCGGCCATCTGCTCGACCTGGGCAACAGCATTTCCTTCGGCACCTTGGGCAGCTATGCCGAGCGCACCGAGTTCACGCCGGTGCGCGTGGAGCGGCGCGGCTTCGCGTCGGTGTCGCTCGCGAGCGATGGCGACATCCGCATGCTGGCGGCCACCGACAACGAGCCGCGATCGCGGCTGTGGACCTACGGCGACCTCACGCTGGCGGCGGCGCAGCTCTATCCCGAGACCGGCGCCACGGCGCAGATCCACGCGGGCTATCGCACGCATCCGGTGGCGCGCAGCCAGATGTTCGACCCCGACAGCGTGCTGCGCTTCGAACGCCGCGGCGAGACGCTGCCCGCCATGCCGTATTCGGCCTTCGGCATCCTGGAACTCGGTGCCGGGGTGATCGAGCAGGGCGGGGTGATCCGTGCGCCCTTCGGCGTGATCCGCATGGGCAGCGACCTCGTGCTCGGCACCACCCGCCTGAGCCTGCTGCCGGGCAGCCGCACCTCGGTCAGCGGCGCCGGGCTGACCATGCCCTACGGCGGCACGACCGACGGCATCGACTACCGCTACGGCGGCAACGCAGTGCGGCTGCTGGGGGCCGGTGGCGGCGCGGGCGGTGCCTTCGTGGTGTCGGCGGGCATCGCCCTCGCGGCCGAACAGGTGGATGTGCAGAACGGCGCGGTGATCGATCTCGCGGGCGGTGGCGACCTGGTCGGTGCGGGCTTCGTCTCGGGCCGCGGCGGCTCGACCGATCCGCGCTTCCACCCGCTGGTGCAGAACGCCGCCAACGGCAGCTTCTCGCTGCCGGGGCTGTCGACCAACGCCGTCTATGCGATCGTGCCCGGCGCACAGGCGTCGGCGGCACCGCTCGCCGGCGAAGCGGGCGCCTCGAAGATCGGCGTGGGCCGGCAGATCACGCTGGGCGCGGGCATCCCGGGCCTGCCCGCGGGCACCTACACGCTGATGCCGTCGACCTACGCCTTGCTGCCCGGCGCCTTCCGCGTCGAGCTCAATGGCCTGGCCGACGGCGGCGCTCCCGCCGCGCAGGTGCAGGCGATGCGCAA
Organism: Variovorax frigidus; assembly: GCF_051216515.1. NCBI lineage: Bacteria > Pseudomonadati > Pseudomonadota > Betaproteobacteria > Burkholderiales > Comamonadaceae > Variovorax > Variovorax frigidus. The sequence goes on along the minus strand of NZ_JBPJZF010000007.1, from coordinate 47,492 downwards.
CGGCTCCTGGGCCGGCGCGGGCCGGCTGTCGGTGGCCGGCACCGGCCTGCGCGACAGCCTGGCCAGCCAGGTGATCGTGACGCCGGCGGACGTGCTGCGCACCTACGCACAGTACAACGAGACAAGCTATGCCGATTTCGTGCGCAGCGATGCGGCGCGCCTGGGCGTGCCGCGCGCGATGCTGCCGGCCGATGCACGCACGCTGGCCTTCGTGCTCAAGCCGGGCCATGACGACGTGGCGCTGCGCTTCGACGGGCAGGCGCGGCTCCAGGCGGCCGAGGGCGGCCACGGTGGCACGGCCGTGGTGCTCGGCGGCACGATCGAAGTGCTGGGCGCGGGCCATGCGCCCACCGCGGGCTTCGCCGGCGTTTCGGTGCGCGCCGACACGCTGAACGCGCTCGACGCCGACCGCCTGGTCATCGGCGGCACGCCGACCGTGGTCTACGGCCAGGACGGCCGCAGCATCGATTTCAACAGCCGCTCCACCAGCGTGGTCCTGCGCGAGGGCGCATCGCTGCAGGCGCCCGAGGTCTTCCTCGCCGGACGCGACCTCGCCGTCGAGGCGGGCGCACGCATTTCGACGCTGGGCCAGGGCAAGGCGGTCTACGACGCGTCCGCCGGCTTCGTCTACCGGCCAGGCGAAGGCAGCCTGCTGGCGGTGTCGAACGGCCGGATCGACGTGATGGCGCCCGATGCCGCGGGCGCGGGCTCGATCCGGCTGGGCGTATGCGGCACCGCTTCGTGCAAGGTCGACAGCGCGCTCTACACCGAGGGCACACTCACGGCCGCCACCAACGGCGCCTTCGAACTCGGCGACGCCACGCACTACGGCGCGCGCTACCTGTCGCTGGCGGTGGGCAGTGTCAACGCGGGCTCGGCCGAGGCGCTGGCCGATGCCGCGACGCGCGGCGTGCTGGCCAGCGGCCTCACGCTCAACCAGGGGTTGTTGCAACGCCTGCTCCGCGGCGACGCGAGCACCGGTGCGCCCGCGCTCGAAGCGCTCACGCTGACCGCACGCGACGCGATCAATTTCTACGGCAGCGTCACGCTCGACACCATCGACCCGCTCACGGGCCGATCGCACCTCGACACGCTGGTGCTCGGCACGCCGGCCATCTACGGCCACGGCACGGCGGACGACGTGGCGACCATCCGCACGCGCAACCTGGTCTGGAGCGGCGCGACGCAGGCGCCGGGCGCGGTGGTCGGCGGCGGCGCGGGCACCGGCAGCGGCACGCTGGCCATCGAGGCCGCGCGCATCGAGTTCGGCGGGCTGCCCAACGTGCTGGCCAACGGCAGCGACGTCGATGCACGGCTCGCGCTGGGCTTCGGCACCGTCAGGCTGGCGGCGAGCGAGCGCATCACCGCCAGCCAGAAGGGCAGCCTGTCGGTCTACCAGCACCAGGGTGCCTACGAAACGGGCAAGGGCTATGCGTACAGCGGCGGCAACCTCGAGCTGACGACGCCGATGCTCACCGGCGATGCCGGCGCGGTCCACCGTGTCAAGGTCGGCGGCACGCTGCGCATCGGCGCGCCCGCAGGCACCGTGCACGACCCGGCCGCGGCCCAGAGCGTGCAGGCGCTCGGTGCCGACCTCGCCTTCGACGCGCACGACATCGTGCTCGGCACCGCCATCGTGCTGCCCAGCGGCCGGCTCACGCTGAGCGCGCAGGACGACATCACGCTCGCCGACGGCGCGCACATCGACCTCAGCGGCCGCAAGCTGAGCTTCCACGACGTCGACAAATACAGCTGGGGCGGCGATGTGGCGCTGGAGAGCCGCGCGGGCGACATCCGCCAGGCGGGCGGCGCGACCATCGACCTGTCGGCCGCGAACAACCGGGCCGGCACCCTCGAGGCCGTGGCGCTCGATGCGGCGGCCGGCACGGTCGACCTGCAGGGCCGCATCCTGGGCGGCAGCAGCGGACGCTACGACGCGGGCGGCACGCTGGTGCCGTTCAAGGCCGGCAGCGTGGACATCCGCGCGCAGCATCTGGGCGGCGCGCCCGATGACGCCTTCGCGGCGCTGAACCAGCGGCTCAACGACGGTGGCGTGTTCGGCGCACGCAGCTTCCAGTTGAAGCAGGGCGACCTCACCATCGGCAACGAACTCAAGGCCGGCGAGGTGAGCGTCTCGGTCGACAACGGCAGCCTGACGGTGACCGGCACCATCGACGCGAGCGGCGAGCGCGTGGGCGCGATCCGGCTCGCGGGCCGGCAGGGTCTCACGATCGGTGGCGGCGCGGTGCTCGATGCGCACGGTACGGTGCTGCGCGTGGACAGCTACGGCAAGATCATCGATTCGCCCAACCGCGCGACGGTCGAGCTCAGCGGTGGCGACGGCCTGCTGACGCTGGCCGGCGGTGCGCGCATCGACCTGCGCCACGGCACGGCCGCGACGGTCGGCAACGGTGCGGGCCAGCACGACGGTCAGAAGCGCGGCACGCTCGAACTCAACGCGGCGCGCACGGGCGAGACCAGCGGCGACATCCGGATCGACGCGAGCGGCAGCCTCACGATCGAGGGCGCACGCTCGATTGCGCTGAATGCGGTCTGGCGCTACGACGACAGCGACCCGCTGGCCATCGTCAAGGACGGCAGCGACGCGGTGAGCGGGCGGCCCTACCGGGAAGTCACGAAGGCCTACCTGGACCACAAGCACAAGCAGAGCACGACGTTTATCGATGCGGCGCTGGCCAACGGTGCATTGATCCACGGCAAGCTCGCGGGCCTGAACAACGCGGCCTATGCCGACGCGCTGCACCTGCGCCCCGGCGTGGAGATCGTGACCGACAAGGACCTGGTGGTGCAGGGTGACCTGGACCTGTCGGGCTACCGCTACGCGAGCCTCAACGCACGCACGCAGAAGACCCATGTCTACGGCTCGGGCGAGGCCGGCAGCCTGGTGCTGCGCGCGGCGGGCGACATGGACATCTACGGCAGCATCAACGACGGCTTCGCGCCGCCGCCGGCAACGCCCGACGACGACGAGGGCTGGGCGCTGGTGCCGGGCCTGCAGCCCTACAACGGCGACCTGGTGCTGCCCATCGGCGGCGTGCGCCTGACCGAGGGCTCGGCCTTCCCCTCGGGCGCCACGCTGAACTACGACCTGCCGTTGCAGGAGCTGACGCTGGGCGAGGCGGTGCGGCTGCCGGCGGCCGCGACGCTGGCGCAGCCCTACACCCTGGCCGCCGGCACGGTGCTGGCCGCCGACGTGCGCGACGCATCGGGCCAGCTGCTGCATGCGCGCGGCACGCTGCTCAAGGAGGCCGTCACGCTGCCTGCCGACACGCAACTGGGCGCCGGCACGCCGCTGACCGTCGGGGCCGTGCTGCGGCCCATGGTCTGGCCGCAAGGCGTGCCGCTGCCGGTAGCCTATGCCGATGGCATCGTGCGCAACAGCGTGCTGCTCGGCGGCGTGCTGGAATTGCGGCGCGGCGCGCTGATCCCCTCGGCCACTTTGGTGAAGCTCGAGGAGGGCGTCGGCTACATCGACCTGCGCCCCGTCGTCGATGGCCGGCAGGGCCGCAACTGGGCGCTGGCGACGCTGCTGCCCGCGGGCAGCGAATCGTGGTCGATGCGGCTGGTGGCCGGCGCCGACCTGGGCGCCGCCGACCACCGCCTCACGGTGGCCAATGCCGGCAACCTGCGGCTGGCCGACAGCCACTACGGCGCGACCGTCGTCAAGGGCGGCGGCACGCTGGTCTGGGCGCCGGACAACGGTTACGGCTGGCCCGCGGGCACGCCGGTGAGCGCCGACGACATGTGGTGGTGCGAGGTCGTCAACCCAGCCGACTGCGTCATCGAAGGCTCGGCCACCCACGTGATGGCCGTGCACGGGCAGGGCTTCAGCGTGGTGCGCACCGGCACCGGCGACCTCGACCTGATCGCCTCGGGCGACCTGAACGTGCGCTCGCTCTACGGCATCTACACCGCGGGCACGCAGTCCGCGGGCGTCGACGCGCGCCACGACCAGGCACGCGGCACGGCGCCGGGCCAGACCACCGTGCTCGGCCCGCTCGGCGGCGACTACGAGCCGCTGGTGGCCGGCACCGGCCGCAGCTACCAGGCCTGGTTCCCCGAGGCCGGCGGCAACCTCACGGTGCTCGCGGGTGGCGACGTCACCGGCGACATGCTGGCCACGGCGTATGCCGACCCGGCGCAGAAGTCCAGCGTGAACGTGGGCAACTGGCTCTGGCGCCAGGGCGACGGCAGCGCCGCATTGCCCACCGCCTGGTGGATCAACTTCGGCAGCTACGCGGTCGACCCCGCGAGCAGCATGCCGGTCAATGTGCAGCCCTCGCTGGTGGGCTTCGTCGGCTTCGGCACGCTGGGCGGCGGCAACGTGCGGCTGCATGCAGGCGGCGACGCCGGCATGCTGGAGCGCAAGGCATCCCTGCGCAGCCAGGGGCTGGTGGTGGCGGTGGGCAGCACCGGCCGTGTGGCCGACGATGGCAGCCTGGTGCTCACCGGCGGCGGCGACCTCGAGGTGCGCCTAGACGGCGGCCTCAACAGCGCGCTGGAGGCGCGCGGCCGGGCCGACGCCACGACGGTGCCGAACCACGACCTGCAAGGCGCGCTGATCAACCTGCGCGGCGCGACGCAACTGAGCGCGGCATCGATCGGCGGCATGGTGCTGGGCGGGCGCGACCTGAGCGAGCCACGCGCCTTCGACCCCTTCTCCTCGAACCGCGCGAAGTCGACGGGCGGCGTGGTGCTGATTCCCGGCGACTCGGCGATCCGCGTCGACACGCTGGGCGACCTGGTGATCGGCGGCGCGTCCGACCCCGGCCGTGTGCGCGCGCAGAACAGCACGCCCTTCGCCAGCTACGGCGGTGGCGGCCTGAGCTGGTTCTCGCTCTGGACCGAACACACGGCCATCGACCTGTTCTCGGCCGGCGGCAACCTCACGCCGAGCACGCTGATGAGCGAGGGCACGGCGACCTCCGCCACCACGGGCACCAACACCTCGCCGACCGACTACCGCTTCGTCTACCCCTCGATCCTGCGTGCCGCGGCGCCGGGCGGCAGCATCTACAGCGGCTCGGCGGCCAACGGCGCCAGTGCCGACGTCAACGAGGGCACGGCCAGAAACTCGCTGCTGCTGGCACCGGGGCGCAGCGGCCAGCTGGAACTGATCGCGGGCGACTCGCTGTTCATGGGCGGCTATGCGATCAACCAGTCGGGCGCCGACCCGGCGCTGATGCCAAGTCCGCTCCGGCCGGCCTTCGTGGGCTACGACGGGAACAGGCGCGTGGTCACCAACCTGGGCGGTGGCGGCAACGACCTGACGGGGCGGACCGTCGACTTCCCGCTGTTCGCGTTCACGCCCGACAGCTATGCGGCGGCCCCGACCGACGCGCCGCGCACGCCATCGCGCTTCTATGCGATGGACGGCGACATCCTGGGCCTGCGCAGCGGCGAGATCCTGCTGCGCGCCGACGGCCAGACCTGGTACGAGGCGGTGGCGCCGACCTGGGTGAGGGCCGGGCGCGACATCGTGGGTGCGGGCACCGTGCTGGGCCGGCCCACCAATCTGAGCATGGGCATCGGCTCGACATACGAGGCCAAGTCCACCGGCAACCTGGCGATCCACAACCATGCGCAGGACGTCTCACGCGTGGTCGCCGGCCGTGACATCCTCTACAGCAGCTTCAACGTCGCCGGTCCGGGCACGCTGGAGATCAGCGCCGGGCGCAACATCCAGATGGAAGACCGCGCCGCCGTCACCAGCCTGGGCGCGCTGCTGCCAGGCGATCGCCGGCCGGGCGCGCGCATCGCGATGCTGGCCGGCGTGGGTACGCAGGACGCCGACTACGGCGCCTTCCTGTCGCGCTACCTCGACGCGGCCAACCGTGCGCGGGTCGGCACCGCGCTGGCCGACCAGCCGGGCAAGGTCGTCAAGACCTACGAGGCCGAGCTGGTCGCGTGGCTGGCCGGCCCGGGCAACGGCCTGGGCTTCACCGGCACGGCGGACGAGGCCCGCGCCTTCTTCGATGCGCTGCCGTCCGCGCAGCAGCGCATCTTCGCGCGCCAGGTGTATTTCGCCGAGCTGCAGGCGGGCGGGCGCGAGTACAGCGACGTCGACGGGGTGCGCTTCGGCAGCTACCTGCGCGGACGCAACGCCATCGCCACGCTGTTCCCCGAAACGCAGGCGGACGGCCAGCGCATCGACTACCGCGGCAGCATCACGATGTACGGTGCGGCCGGCGTCAACACGCTGTTCGGCGGCGGCATCCAGATGCTGACCCCCGGCGGGCAGCAGGTCTTCGGCGTCGAGGGCGCGGCACCGCGGCCGGTGGCCGGCGTGATCCCGGGCGTGATCACGCAGGGCGCAGGCGACATCGCGATCTACTCGCTGGGCAGCATCCTGTTGGGCCAGAGCCGGATCATGACCACCTTCGGCGGCGGCATCCTGGGCTGGTCGGCGCAAGGCGACATCAATGCTGGCCGAGGCTCGAAGACCACGGTGGTCTACACGCCACCCAAGCGCGTGTACGACCAGTGGGGCAACGTGACGCTGTCGTCGGACGTGCCGAGCACGGGCGCGGGCATCGCGACGCTCGCGCCGATTCCGGAAGTGCCGGCCGGTGACATCGACCTGATCGCGCCGCTGGGCACCATCGACGCAGGGGAGGCGGGCATCCGCGTCTCGGGCAACGTGAACCTCGCGGCCTTGCAGGTGGTGAACGCGGCCAACATCGCCGTGAAGGGCGAGGCCATCGGCATTCCGACCGTGGCGGCGGTGAACGTGGGCGCGCTGAGCAACGCGAGCGCTGCCGCCGCGCAGGCCGCGGGCGCGGCGCAGGAGGTGCTGCAGCGCGAACGCGTGGCGGCGCGCCAGAGCCTGCCGTCGGTGTTCACCGTGCGGGTGCTGGGCTTCGGCAACGAAGCACCGGCCGGCCTGCCGTCAGGCCCGGACGGCAGCGCGGGCGAGCGCGCCGGCTACAACCCCGACGGCGTGGTGCAGGTGCTGGGCGCGGGCGTGTTGAGCGCGGCGCAGCAGCAGCCGCTCACGCCGGGCGAGCGGCGCGGGCTGGTTCGCTGAGACGGGCGGCGCGGCATCGAACACGCGGGTGACATGACAGTGTCATCCGCGGTGCGCAGCATCGGGCCGTGCGGTGGCAGCCTTGCGAGGTGCTTGCGCGCGCCCTCGCCATGCACCTTTTCGCCCCTTCCCCTGAAGCCTCCTCATGCCAGCCGTCATGCGACGCGTGCTGGCCGTCGTGATCGCGATGGCGAGCGTGTGCGGCATGGCGCGGGGCGCATCGACGATGCCGGTGGCCGCGCCCGCGTCGCCGGCCGGCATGCTGCGCTTCGACATCGCCGCGCAGCCGCTGGCGGAGGCGCTCACGGTCTTCCATCGGCTCACCGGCGCGTCGCTGCTCTATGACGCCAGCACCGCCAGCGGCCTGAGTGCCGCGGCGGTGCAGGGCGAGATGACGCCGGCCGTCGCGCTGCAGCGGCTGCTCGAAGGCACGGGCGTGGTGGCGACGCCCACCTCCGCGACGGGCTTCCTGCTGGCGCGCGAGCCGGTCGAGGCGTCCGCGCCGCTGTCTGCGCCCGCCGCAGCGCCGGGCGATGCTGCGCAGGCCGCGCCGGACCCGGCCCTGCTGCACTACCGCGGCCGGCTGCAGGCGCGCATCCTGTCGGCGCTGTGCGCGGATCCGCTGACCGTGCCTGGCACCTACCGGCTGGCGATGAACGTCTGGACCGGCACCGACGGCCGCATCGCGCGCCTGCGCCTCCATCCCACGGGCGATGCGGCGCGCGACGCACGCATCGCGTCCCGGCTGACCGGCCTCGCGCTGCGCGACGCGGCACCGGCGCAGGGGACGCAGCCGGTCTCGCTGCTGGTGCTGCCGCGGCCGCCTTCGCAGACCGGCGACTGCGCACCGGCGCCGGTGGCCCCATGAGCGAGATGCCCTCCGAACTGCTGCGCTTCTTCGTCGACCGCTACGACATGCTCAAGCGCAAGCTGGTGCACCGCCTGGGCTCGATCGAGATGGCCGAGGATGTGCTGCACGACACCTACGTCAAGCTCTCGACCCGCGCGCTGGGCGCGCCGGTCAAGAGCCCGCAGAGCTTCCTGCTGCGCACCGCCGTCAACCTGGCGATCGACCGCATCCGCGCCGACCGGCAACTGCTGTCGATGGAGGAAGTGGACGCGCTGCTGCTGCCCGACAAGGCGGCCAATCCCGCCGATGCGGCCGCGGCGCGCATCGAACTCGAGGCCGTGGCGCACGCGATGGACCGCTTGCCGCCGCTGCGCCGCCAACTGCTGTTCGCCTCGCGCGTCGAAGGCACGCCGCAGAAGGAGCTGGCGCAGCGCTACGGCATCTCGCTGCGGCGCGTCGAACGCGAGATCCACCTGGCCCACACCTTCTGCGCCGAGCAGATGCAGATCCACCGGAAATAGAAAATTGTTGGCGGTCGGAGGCTGCGCCATTCGTCCAGGTGGAGTGCCCCCGGACTTTGAGGCGTGAAGGCGGCGCGCTCCCGATCCCATCGATGAACCTGAACATGGCTTCCAATTCCTCCGGCGAACCGGCGTCCTCCCTCGACGAGGAGGCGCGCGCCTGGGTGCGTCGGCTGCAATCGGGCCAGGCGCGCGGCCGCGATGCGCGCCTGCTGTCGGACTGGTGCGCGCGCAGCGTGGCGCACCGCGAGGCCTTCGCGCGGGCGCGTCAGGAATGGCGAGACATCGGCGCGGTCGCGCGCACGCACGGCGAGCTGTTCCCCCAGAGCCGGCGGCGCGGCGCCGGCGGCGCGGTACTGGCCGGCGTCGATCCGCGGCGCCGCTGGCTGCTGGGCGCGGGCCTGTCGGCGGCGGGCGCGGCGTCGGTGGTGGCGGCAGTGCGGCCACCGCTGGGTCTGTGGCCTTCGTGGGACGAGATCGCGGCCGACTACCGCACCGGGATCGGTGAGCAGAGCCGGGTGGCGCTGTCCGATGCGATCGACCTGACGCTCAACACCCGCACCAGCCTGTCGCTGCGGCCGGTCGGCACGGCCCAGGAGGGTCGGCGCCTGCGGTTGATCGCCGGCGAGATCGCGGTGCGGCGCGGCCCGGATGCCGCGCCGCTGACGGTGGACATCGACGGCACGCAGGTGCTGGCCGGCGTGGGCAGCGTCGAACTGCGGCGCCAGGCCGACCGCTGCGTCGTGACCTGCACCGAAGGCTCGGCTGTGGTGCTGTCCGACGCGGGACGCTTCGCGCTGCGCGCGGGGGAGCGCGTGGGGGTGGGTGCCGGCGTCGCGTCGCGCGTGGCGACCTTCGACGTGGCACAGGCTGCGGCCTGGCGCCGTGGCGTGGTGGCCTTCGACAACACGCCGCTGTCGGAGGCGGTGGACGAGATCAACCGCTACCGCGCGGGCCGCGTGGTGCTCGCCAGCGACGCGCTGGCCCGCCATCGGTTGAGCGGGCATTTCCGCATCGATGCGCTGGACGAGGCGATCGGACAGATCGAGGTGCTGTTCGGCGCGCGCGTCACACGGCTGCCCGCGGGGCTGGTGATGCTCGGCTAGGAAAAAAAGTCCGGAATTCCCTGGCGGGTCTTTCGCGCTGCAACGTCTAGGGAAGCTCGTCCATCACGCGATCGCATGCGATCGCCGGACAGCCCGAATTCAACCGACGTTCTCACGAGCCCCCTCATGTCGCCACGCCAGAACCCCGCACGCACCGTTCACATTCCTCATCCCGATCGCGTCGCGCACGGCCGGTCGATGCGCTCGCCGCGCCTGAAGCCGGTGACCGCGGCCGTCGTCGTGCTGTTGCTCGCCGGCGGCGCCCACGCGCAGCGCGCGCTCGGCCCCGCCTGGATGGCGCAGAAGAACCTCGCGCAGAGCACGGCTGCGGCGACGGGCCGTCTGCCTAACGGGCAGTTGGCCTCGACGCTGACGAACCCGATGGCGCAACAGCAGCAGGCGCAGGCGCAACTGCAACGCTCCATCGGCAACCTGAACCTGGCCGCGCGCGGCATCGCGGCGCAACAGGCGGCCCAGGCTGCCGCCCGCCTCGCCGCCGCGAACGGCGCGTCCGTCCCCGACGGCCTGACCGAGGGCGGCCTGAAGATCGACACCAACGCGCTGACCGCGGGCTGGCACAACGCCAACGCCCCGGAGCCTTCCCAGGTCGACGGCCGCACGAACATCGCCATCCAGCAGACCGCGGACAAGGCCATCCTGAACTGGGAGACCTTCAACGTCGGCAAGAACACGACGGTCGATTTCAGGCAGCAGGCCGACTGGGCCGTCCTCAACCGTGTCAACGACTCGAACGCACGCCCCAGCCAGATCCAGGGCCGGATCAAGGGCGATGGCACGGTGCTGGTGGTCAACCGCAACGGCATCGTCTTCAATGGCACCAGCCAGGTCAACACGCGCAACCTCGTGGCCGCCGCCGCCGAGATCGACGACGGCCAGTTCAAGACCAGCGGCATCTATAGCGCCAACGCCGCCCAGCCCAGCTTCACCAACGCCCAGGGCAAGGTGGAAATCCAGGCCGGTGCGCGGATCGCCACGCTGGCCCCGAAGACCTCCACCGAAGGCGGTGGCTACGTCCTGCTGCTGGGCAGCGAGGTGCACAACGCGGGGGACATCGCTACGCCCAAGGGCCAGACCGCACTCGCGGCCGGCGACAGCTTCGCCATCAGGAAGGGCGTGGGCACCGATGGCAACCAGGCATCGACCACGCGCGGCAACGAGATCACCCCGCAGTTCAGCGCTGACAGCCTCTCCGGCAAGGTCACCAACACCGGCCTGATCGTGGCCCGTGAAGGCGACGTGACGATGGTCGGGCGCGACGTCCGGCAAAACGGTGTCGCACTCGCCACCACCACCGTCAACACGCGCGGCACGGTGCACCTGAACGCCATCGGCGACACGGGCCGGGTCGTGCTTGCGCCGGGGGCGGTGAGCGCCGTGGTGCTCGAGTCCGACGCCGGCAGCACCGCGCTCGACAGCCAACGCGACGGCCTGCGCATACCGGTGTCGATCGACGGGCAGGACACCGTGGTGGTCACCGATTCCCGCGACCAGTCGCGCATCGAGGTCACGAGCGGTGGCAGTGTCGACTTCCAGGGCGACTCGCTCACGCTTGCGACCGGCGGCCAGATCGTGGTCGAGGCCGCGGGCCGCAGCCTGGTGCGCAACGGCGCGCAGCTCGACGTGTCGGGCGCGGTGGGCGTCAACCTGTCGATGGAGACCAACAACCTCCAGGTGAACATCCAGGGCAACGAGCAGCGCGATGCGCCGGGCAACCGCGACAGCAAGCTGCTCAACAGCAACGACGTGTGGATCGACCGGCGCAGCCTGGTCTTCGTGGCCAAGGGCACCAACGGCTACAAGAGCGACCGCTGGTACACGGCCGGCGGATTGCTCGAAGTCGGCGGCTACCTGGGCACGCAGGGTCACACCGTGGGCGAATGGATGGCGCAGGGCGGCACGTTGCGCTTCGGCGGCAACGACGTGGTCACGCAGGCGGGCTCGAACATCAATCTGTCCGGCGGCACCCTCAATGTGCAGACCGGCTTCATCCGTCAGACCTGGCTCAAGGGGTCGGACGGCCGGCTGTACGAAGTGAACAAGGCCCCGGGCGACCAGCGCTACACGGGCGTCTACAAGGGCTTCGAGGACGAGCATGTGCGCTGGGGCAAGGGCGCCACCGAGTACTTCTACAACCCGCTGATCGGTCCGCAGAAGCGACTGGAGAGTGGCTACACGGTCGGGCGCGATGCGGGCCAGCTGGTGATCGCCACGAGCGCCGCAGTGCTCGAGGGCGCCATCGTCAGCGAGGCCTTCCAGGGCCCCCGCCAGATCCAGGCGGCGCAAGCCGATCTGGACGGCTATCACCAGTCGCACGACACTGCGGCACGGCGCGGCCAACTCGTCGTGGGGCAATACTTCTCCTACTACGACAAGCGCACCGGTGCGCTGGAGGACAGCCTTGCGGCCACGCTGGACCAGGTGACGCTGAGCGACATGCAGACGCGCATCGCGGACGGCCTGGATCTGACGACGGCGCTGCCCGAAGCCCGGCAGCGCACGCTGGTGCTCGACACCGCGCAGCTCAATGGTTTTGCACTGGGCGCGATCCGCATCGCAGCCAAGGACCGCATCGTGGTGGATGCCGATCTGCGCGTGGCGGCGGGCGGCGAGATCACGCTGTACGGCAACGAGGTGGCGGTCAACGCCGGCCTTACGGCCCGCGGCGGCAGCATCTCGCTGGGCGATGTGCTCGACCAGATGGGCCCGAGCGGCAAGGCCGACACGCACGTCAATGCAGCGGCGCCTTCAGGCCGGGTCACCCTGGGCCAGGGCGTCGTGCTCGACGCCAGCGGCCTGTGGAGCAACCTGCTGCTCGACCCTTCGCGCACGCTGGACCTGCCGTACCTCGACGGCGGCCGCATCAGCCTGCGCAGCGCCGGCGACGTGACCCTGGGCGCCGGCAGCGTGATCGACGTGTCCTCCGGCGCGGCCCTGTCGGCCAAAGGCAAGCTGCGCGGCGGCAAGGGCGGCGACTTGAGCTTGCGCGCATCGTCGTTCGCGCGGGACCGCGCTTTGCCGTCCGCCGGCGCATTGACGCTCGACGGCGCGCTGCGCGGCGCGGGCGTGTCGGGCGGCGGCACGCTGACCCTCCAGGCCGGCGACCTGCAGGTCGGCGGCGCGCTCGCGACCGACGCCCATGCCGGAACGCTGTTGCTGGATGCCGGGTTCTTCGACAAAGGGTTTGCTTCCTATGACCTGACCGCCAACCGACAACTCACGGTGGCGGACGGTGCCGTGGTCGACGTCACGATGCCGGTGCTGGAACTGCGCGAGGGCGGGCGGCAGGTGCCGGGCACGGCCCACCCGTCGGAGGCGCTGGCCCGCGTGGCGCCGGCGCTCTATCAGCCGTCGCAAGACAGCGGCGTGATGCACCAGCGGCGCGGCGCCAGCCTGACCTTGAACGTCGGGGCGCGGGTGTCGTCCGAAGTCAACGTGCAGGACGCGCTGCTGCAGGTCGGCGAAGGCGCGGTGCTGTCGGTCGACCCGGGCCAGTCGATCACGCTGGCCAGCATCGGCCAGCTGACCGTCGACGGCCGGCTGAACGCATGGGGTGGCGACATCACGCTGCGGCAGCTTCTGACCGAAGACATCGCCGCCGAGAACGCGAGCGGGCCCGGACACAACCGCTCCATCCGGCTGGGCCGGCATGCGCTGCTGGACGCTTCGGCGCGGGCCGTGACCGCGCTGGACGTGAACGGCCTTCGCTATGGCCTCGTGGGCGATGGCGGTCGCATCGTGGTCGGCGGCGAGATCGATGCCGCCAGCAGCATCACCAGCGGCGCCGACCAGTTCGTGCTGATCGAGCGCGGCGCGCGTCTCGAAGCCTCGGGCGCTCAAGCGGTGCTGGATGTGCGCGGCGGGTCTGCCGTGGATGTCGCGGGCGACGGCGGACACATCGGCATTGCGTCGGTCAGCGGCCTGTACCTCGAAGGCGATCTGGTCGCCCGCGCGGGCGGCGCGGGCGCTGCCGGCGGCACGCTGGACATCGGTCTGGACCGCGCGCTCTACGCGTCCCGGCTCACCGTGCCGGAACGCGTGCGGGCCCAGCGCGAAATGATCGTCACGCGCGAGCGTCTGGCCGAAGGCGCACCCGGCACGCTGGCCGCGCTGGCCGGCGGCGACCTTGCGTATGGCAACGCGCGCATCTCGGCGGACGCCATCCACGCCGGCGGCTTCGATGCCGTGAGCCTGCTCGCCCCCACGCTGAGCTTCGGCGAAAGCGTGACGCTGACGGCGGGCCGCAGCCTGTCGCTGTATGCGGGCGTCATCGGGCTGGCCAACGGTGCGGACCCGGCTTCGCAGATCACCATCGCCGCGCCCTATGTGCGGCTCGCCGCGCCCATGCGTCAGAGCACCGACCGTTACGTGACCGACCGCGCACCGTGGACCTCGCCCTCGGCGCGCGAGACGCAGGCCGTCTTCACAGCCGAGGCCAACCTGATCGACGTGCGCGATGGCGTGAGGTTCGGTGCCGGGTATCCCGCCACCGAGAGCGAGGACGTCTACAACGTCGACCGCCGCGGCTTCGCGACGGTCGCACTCGACAGCACGGGCGATATCCGCCTGCTGGCGCCGACCCTTCCCGCCGGCGACGGCATCACTTCGCTCACCACGGCGAATCAACTGGACCTGCTGGCCTCGCAGATCTACCCGACGACCGGCGCGCGAACCGTGCTGATCGGCGGGCAGATCGACGTGGCACGCACCAGCGCGGTCGACCCGGCCGTGCCGTATTCGGCCTTCGGTTCGCTGACGCTGGAGTCCGACGTGGTCCACCAGGGCGGCGTGCTGCGCGCACCGCTGGGCACGATCACGCTGGGCCCGAACAGCAACTCAGGCGGCCAGGTCGAACTGCTGCCCGGCAGCCTCACCTCCGTCAGCGCCGCCGGCCTGGTCATGCCCTACGGTGGCACCGTCGACGGCGTGGTCTTCAGACATGGCGGCCAAGCGATCGACAAGCTCTTCACCAACCAGGCCGGGCTGGGCCTCGTCACGCTCAAGGCCGAATCGGTGCAGGTGCGCGAGGGCGCCGTGGTCGACCTCACGGGCGGCGGCGATCTGAAGGGCGCGGGCTTCGTGTCCGGCCGCGGCGGCTCGACCGATGCGCGCTTTCATCCGCTGACGCAGGTCGCGGCCGAAGGCGGCTTCACGCTGCCGAGTCTCGCCACCAACCCGGTGTACGCGATCGTGCCCGGCGTGCAGGCGGCCCAGGCACCGGTCGGCGAGGGTGCGAGCGACCCGGCCGTCGGCCGACAGATCACCGTGCGCAACGGCGTCGCCGGCCTGCCGGCGGGCACCTACACGCTCATGCCTTCGTCCTATGCGCTGCTGCCCGGCGCCTTCCGCGTCGAGATCGGCGGCGGCGCCGTCGGCGATGCATCGGCCCGGGCGCTCGCCATGCGCAACGGCTCTTTCAGCGTCGGCGCGCACCTGTCGACCGCCGGCACGGGCGTGCGCGACACGCTGGCCAGCCAGGTCATCCTGACGCCGGCCGACGTGCTGCGCACCTATTCGCAGTACAACGAGATGGGGGTGAGCGCCTTCGCGCAGGCCGACGCGGCGCGCCTGGGCGTGCCTGCCGTGCTGCAGTCGCGCGACGGCAAGCGCTTGCTGGTGGACCTCAACGGCCCGGAGGCCGACCACGACCGCATCGAGCAGCCGTTCAGTTTCGACGGCCTGCTGCGCAGCGACGGCGCGGCCGGCGGTGCGCGCGGCATCACGCGTGTGCTCAGCCTGAGCGGCATCGAAATCGTCGCGGACGGCCAGTCGCGCACACCCGGCTACGTCGGCGCCACCGTGCGCGACGCCGACCTGAACGCCATCGGTGCCGGCGGCCTGAGCATCGGCGGCGGGGCATCGGCGGTGTACGGGCAGGGCGGCAACATCCTGACCTTCAACGCAGCCGCAACGAACGTGAACCTGCGCGGCGGCGCCAGCCTGGTCGCCCCGTCGGTGTTCCTGGTCGCCACAAACGGCGGCATCACGGTCGAGCAGGGCGCCAGCATCATCACGCTGGGCCAGGGTGCGGCCACGCAGGATTCCGCGAACGGCTATGTCTTCGCGCCGGTGGACGCCGGCGTGCTCGCGGTGTCGAACGGGCGGCTGGACATGTTGGCCAACGACCCCTACACCGCCGCCTCGTCGGGCATGCCTTCGAGCATCCGCATCGGCGTGTGCGACGTGGTGTGCGGCGGTGTGACCCGGCTCTACTCCGAAGGCAGCATCGCCGTGGCGACCTACAGCGCCTTCGAGCTGACGGACGCGGTGCGCTACGGCACGCGCCACCTGTCGCTGGCCGTGGGCGGCATCAATGCCGGCAGCGCGCAGACGCTGGGCGCGATGGCAGCCGAAGGCAAGCTGCCCGCGGGCCTGACGCTCAACCAGGAACTGCTCGACAGCCTGCTGCGCGGCGACACCGCGCTGGGTGCGCCGGCGCTGGAAACGCTGAGCCTGGCGGCCAGCGAGGGCATGCGCTTTTACGGCGATGTGACGCTCGACACCTACGACGCCAACGGCGTGTCGCGCCTGCAGGACCTCGTCCTGACCACGCCCGCGCTGTACGGCGCCGGCACGGCCGGCAACACGGTCACGCTGCGCACGGCCAGCCTGGTCTGGAACGGCTCGCCCACGGCAGCCGCCCCCATGGTGACCGGTGGCGCGGGCGACGGCGACGGCGTGCTCAACGTCGAGGCCGAGCGCATCACGCTGGGCTACGTCGCACGCGCGCAGGTCAAGCCGCTGGACGCGCACGACCGGCTGGTGCTGGGCTTCGGCACGGTCAACCTCAACGCGTCCGACCGCTTCAGCGCCAACCACACGGGCAGCCTGGCGGTGCACCACCGACAGGGCGCCTATGTGACCGGAAAGGGCTACGACTACAGCGGCGGCGACCTGAACCTGCACACCCCGCTGCTGACCGGCACGGCCAACTCGGTCATGCGCATCTCGGCCGGCGGCATGCTGCGCGCAACCACCGGCGCCCCGGCCTCGCCGCAGGCGCTGGCGGCTCGCAGCGCCGACGCGCTGGGTGCGGAACTGAGCCTGGCCGCGCGCGACCTGGTGGTGGACACCGCGGTGCTGCTGCCCAGCGGCAAGCTGAGCCTGTCGGCCGAGCGCGACCTGACGCTGGGCGGGGCCTCGCATCTGGACCTCGCCGGCCGGGCCGTGGCCTTCAACGACGTGACGCGCTACAGCTGGGGCGGCGACGTCAAGCTGGCCAGCCTGCACGGCAACGTGAACCAGGCCGCCGGCTCGGTCGTCGATGTGTCAGCACAGCACAACCAGGCCGGCACGCTCGAAGCCATCGCGCTCGACGCGGCGGCCGGCACGGTGTCGCTGCAGGGGCGCATCCTGGGCGGCAGCAGCGGGCGCTACGACGCGGGCGGCACGCTGGTGCCCTATCGCGCGGGCGGGATCGACATCCGCGCGCAGAACCTCGGTGGCGCTCTGGACGGCGAATTCGCTGCGCTCAACCAGCGCCTCAACGACGGCGGCGTGTTCGGCGAGCGGAGCTTTCAGCTGAAGCAGGGCGACCTCACCATCGGCGACGGGCTCAAGGCCGGCGAGGTCAACGTCTCCGTCGACAACGGCAGCCTCACGGTGGCCGGCACCGTCGACGCCAGCGGCGAGCGAGTGGGATCGATCCGCCTAGCGGGCAAGAACGGCCTGACCCTCGGCGGCAACGCGCTGCTCGATGCCCACGGCAGCGTGCTGCGCGTGGACAGCTACGGCAAGATCATCGACAGCCCCAACCGTGCCATCGTCGAACTCGACGGCGGCGAAGGCACGCTGACCCTGGCCGGCGGCGCGCGCATCGACCTGCGCCACGGCACGGGCGCCGTGGCCGGCAACAAGGCGGGCCAGCACGATGGCCGCCGGCGCGGCACGCTCGAACTCACGGCCGGGCGCACCGGCGAGATCAGCGGCGACATCCGGATCGACGCCAGCGGCAGCCTGAGCATCGAAGGTGCACGCTCCATCGCGGTCAACGCGGTCTGGCGTTACGACGACACCGACGCAGACGCCGTGATCAAGGACGGCCTGGACGCCGTCAGTGGGCGTCCGTACCGCGAAATCACGCAGGCCTATCTGGACAAGAAGGACCTGCAGAGCGTCAAGTTCATCGACGCCGCGCTCGCCAACGGGGCGCTGCTCGACGGCAAGCTCGCCGGCCTGAACAACGCGGCCTACGCCGACGCGCTGCACCTGCGTCCGGGCGTGGAGATCGTCACCGACAAGGACCTCGTGGTGCAGGGCGACCTCGACCTGTCGGGCTACCGCTATGCCAGCCTGAAAAATTCGCGCAACCCGCAGACGGGCGTCTACGGCTCCGGTGAGGTGGGCCGCCTCACGCTGCGCGCAGCCGGCGACCTGAGCGTCTACGGCAGCATCAACGACGGCTTCGCACCGCCGCCCGTCACGCAGGACGACACCGGCTGGCTGCTGGTGGAGGGCGTGCAGCCCTTCGGTGGCGACGTGGTGGTCCCGGGTGCCAACGTGGTGCTGCAAGAGGGCACCGCCTTCGAGCGCGGCAAGGTGCTGAACTACGACCTGCCGATGCAGGCCATGACGATGGTGGGCGGCACGGTGCTGCCTGCCGTTGCCACGCTCGCTGGCGACCTCCGCCTGGCGGCCGGCACGGTGCTGTCGGGCGACATCCTCGACGCGGACGGCAGCCGCCTGCATGCGGCCGGCACCATCCTCGCGCAGGACCTGGTGTTGCAGGCCGGTATGAAGCTCGGCGCCGGCACGCGCCTGGCCGGCAACACGGCGCTCGGCGCCATGACCTGGCCGGCCGGCGTGCCCCTGCCGTCGGGCCCGAAGCTGAACCAGCAGGCGGTCCCGACGGTCCAGCTGGCGGGCAGCCTGTCGCTCAAGTCCGGGTCGCTGATTCCATCGATGACCGACGTAAAGCTGGGCGGCGCCGAGAGCATCGCGCTGCGTCCGGCCGACGCCGACGGCAACCAGGGCCGCAATTGGGCGCTGGCGCAGATGCTGCCCGAGGGCAGCCAGTCGTGGTCGCTGCAACTCGTGGCCGGTGCCGACCTCGGCGCGGCCGACCGCCGGCTGACCGATCCGCACGCGGCGCATGGCACCCTGCGCCTGGCGGACACGCACTACGGCATGAATGCCGTCCCTGCGGGCGGGCTGGTCTGGAGCGAAACCGGCGCCGAGAACATGGGCGCCGTGGCCGGGGAGCCGATCGACTTCGAGAACGGACCGGCCGCGGGCTGGGCCACGATGTGCGAAGACATGCCCGAGTTCTGCGCGGCGCCCTCCGGTGGTGCCTTGGCCTACGAGCGCGGCGCGACGCGTACCAGCGTGGTGCGCACCGGCACCGGCGACCTGGCGCTGGCCGCGGCCGGCGACGTGCGCACCGATTCGCTGTATGGCGTGTACACGGCCGGCACGGCGACGGCAGCGGACAGTGCCTACGAGCAGCCGCGCGGCCAGGACGCGGACGGCAAGGTACTGAGCGACAAGGTCGGCGGCTACGAGGCGCTGGTCAGCGGCGCCGACAGCCTCTACAAGGCCTGGTACCCCGACCAGGGCGGCAACCTCACCCTGTCGGCCGGCGGCCGGCTGATGGGCGACCTGGTGGCGACGTACAACAGCAACGTTGCCAAGAACGACATGACGCAGGCGCCCAGCAGCGCCGTGGGCAACTGGCTCTGGCGCCAGGGCACGGGCGATGCACTGTCGGCGGGCAACAGCCTGCCGACAGCCTGGTGGATCAACTTCGGCACCCTGGCGACCGTCATCCTTCCGCGCGCCAGCACGGCGCTGGTCGGCTTCACCGGCTTCGGGACGCTCGGCGGCGGCAACGTGGATGTGCGCGTGGGGCAGGACGCCGGCGCCATCGAGCATCGCGGCGACACCTCCACCACCTCGGGCGCGCGGCTCCATCCGCGCAGCCAGTCGCTGGTGTTCGCCGTCGGCAGCACCGGCCGGGTCGGCGCCGACGGCAGCCTGCAATTGACCGGCGGTGGCGACCTGTCGCTGCGCGTGGGCGGCGGCATCAACCCGACGCTGGCCGCACGCAACATGCTCGACGACCGGGGACGCGTTTCCGCACCCGTGCACGAACTGCAGGGCACCATCGTCAACCTGCGCGGCGCCACCCAGGTGCAGGCGGGTGCACTGGGCGGCATCGATCTGCTGTTCAGCCGTAACCCCAACCAGAACGACGCCACCGAAACCCGCGCCTTCGATGTCTATCAGGCCACCAAGGGTGTCGCCACCGGCGGGCTGACGCTCGTTCCGGGCGACAGCGCCATGACGCTCAACATGCGCGGCGACCTGGTGCTCGGCGCCGCGGTCGACGCGGGCCGCGCGCCGCAGTTCAACACCCAGGCCTTCACGCTGGACAACGGCACGGCCTACCTGGGCGGCGGGCGCAGCTGGTTCTCGCTGTGGACGCCGCACACCGCGATCAACCTGTTCTCGGCCGGCGGCAACCTCACGCCTGGCACCCAGTCCGCAGAGACGCAAAACGCCAGCTCCGACGCCATCCTGGCGGGCCGGGACGCTTCGCCAACCGATGGCCGCTACGTCTACCCGTCCATCCTGCGCGTGACGGCGGCGCAGGGCAGCATCTACTACGGCGCCTCGGCGTTGTCCGATGAAGGGGGCTCCAGAAGCCAGGTCCGGTTCGGCATCGTGCTGGCCCCATCGGCGAGCGGCGAACTGAGCTTTCTGGCCGGCGATTCGATGTACGGCGGCGGCTACGCCATCAGCGCCTCCAGCGCACCGGCCAGCGCGCTGGCCACGCCGCTGAACCCGGGCTTCGTGGGCCATGAAAACGGCTATGTGGAACGGGTCAGCAACCAGGGCGATGCCCGTATCAAGGGCATCGACGGGCGTTTTCCGCTGTTTGCCTTCGGCGCCGACACGGCGAGCGGCAACAGCAGCGGCACGCCGGCGCGTTTCTACGCGCTGTCGGGCGACATCGTCGGCCTGCGCAACGGCGAACAACTGAGCCTGGACAAGGGGGAGGGGACTTGGTACGTAGGCGCGGGCCCGGTGCGCGTCATGGCCGGGCGCGACATCGTCGCCAGCGGCACCCGGCCCGGCGAGCCGACCCTGAGCGCGACGGAGCTCAATGCCGCTTCCAGCGGCAACCTGTTCGTGCACGACGCACCGACCGACGTGTCGGTGGTCTCGGCCGGCCGCGACATCGTCTACAGCAGCTTCAACGTGGCCGGTCCCGGCACGCTGGAGATCAACGCCGGCCGCAACATCCGCATGGAAGACCGCGCCAGCGTCGCCAGCATCGGCGCGGTGGCGCCCAACGACACGCGTCCCGGCGCCGACATCGTGATGGTGGCGGGCGCGGGCAGCGCCGGCCCCGACTACCAGGGCTTCCTCAAGCGCTACCTGGACGCGGCCAACCTGTTGCCGGCCGGCACGGCGCTGGCCGATCGGCCGGGCAGCGCGGTGAAGGTCTACGGCGATGCGCAGAACCTGGTGCCGTGGCTCAGGCAGACGCAGGGCTACACCGGCAGCGACGCGGACGCGCAGGCCTTCTTCCAGGCGCTCGCGCCCGAGCAGCAAAGCATCTATGCGCGCCACGTGTACTACGCCGAACTGCGCGCGGGCGGGCGCGAGTACAACGACGTGGACGGCGTGCGCTACGGCAGCTACCTGCGCGGGCGCAACGCCATCGCCGCGCTGTTCCCGAGCGCGGATGCGGACGGGCAGGCGCGCAGCTACGCCGGCAACATCACGATGTACGGGCCGGCCGGAGTCAACACCCTGTTCGGCGGCAACATCCAGCTGTTCACGCCGGGCGGCGCGCAGACCTTCGGCACCGAGGGCGAGGCGCCCGTGGCCAAGGGCAACGTCACGCCGGGCGTCATCACGCAGGGCGCAGGCGACATCCACATCTATTCGCTGGGCAGCATCCTGCTGGGCCAGAGCCGGATCATGACCACCTTCGGCGGCGGCATCCTGGGCTGGTCGGCCGAGGGCGACATCAACGCGGGTCGGGGCTCCAAGACCACCGTGGTCTACACGCCACCCAAGCGCGTGTACGACCAGTGGGGCAACGTGACGCTGTCGTCGGACGTGCCGAGCACGGGCGCGGGCATCGCGACGCTGGCGCCGATCCCGGAAGTGCCGGCCGGCGACATCGACCTGATCGCACCGCTGGGCACCATCGATGCCGGCGAGGCGGGCATTCGGGTGTCGGGCAACGTGAACCTCGCGGCCTTGCAGGTGGTGAACGCGGCCAACATCGCCGTGAAGGGCGAAGCCATCGGCATCCCGACCGTGGCGGCGGTGAACGTGGGCGCGCTGAGCAACGCGAGCGCTGCCGCCTCGCAGGCCGCGGGCGCGGCGCAGGAGGTGCTGCAGCGCGAACGCGTGGCGGCGCGCCAGAGCCTGCCCTCGGTGTTCACCGTGCGGGTGCTGGGCTTCGGCAATGAGCCGGTGGACGGCGGCGGGGAGCGCTCTTCCGGCGCACCCGCAGCCGCGCCGGTCGGTTACCGGCCGGACAGCGCGGTGCAGGTGCTGGGCCAGGCCGGCCGCGTCGACGAGGGCGCGCGCAACCAGCTGACGCCGGCGGAGCGCCGCACGCTGGGGCTCTGATCCCGCGATCTCCCCAGCCATGTGAGGAAGGCGGCCGCCACCAGGGGCCGCCTTTCTTTTTTGATGAAGTTTTCGTGACAAACGACAGTCGCCGCGCCTCCGTTGCGTCTATGTATCCGTACGCAACTGCGACATGAAGGACTTCCATCATGGGATGTCCCCGACCGTGCGCCGTGCTTCACCTTTCCTGCGCGGTGCCCCCGAGGCGTCGCATTGCATCCCTTTTGAAGAGCGAGTTGGACCCATGCATGAACTGAAAGAGAACAGGCCGCCGGTGCGCTGGAAAGCGGTGTGCCTGGCCGTCCTGAGCCTGACGGCGCACGCCGCCGCGACCGCGCAGACGCCGGTGCCGGCGGCCGCGCCCGCCGTGGCCGATACAGCCCCTGCCGCAGCAGCCGAGCAGCCCCAGCGCAAGGTCGACGTCGTCGAGTACATCGTGCGCGGCAACACCGCGCTCGACGTGCGCGAGATCGAGCAGGCCGTCACGCCCTTCCTCGGCCCCGAGCGCACGATGAAGGACATCGAGGCGGCGCGCGACGCGCTGCTGGCCGTCTACCAGGCCAAGGGCTTCCAGTCGGTCTACGTCGACCTGCCCGAGCAGCAGGTGACCGAGGGCATCGTGTTCCTGCAGGTCAATGAAACCCGCGTGGGCCGCGTGCGCGTGATCGGCTCCGAGTACACCTCGCCGGTCGACGTGCGCGACCAGGTGCCCGCGCTGCGCGAAGGCCAGGTGCCCGACTTCAACCTGGCCCAGACCCAGCTCACCGCGCTCAACCGCGGCGGCAAGCGCCAGGTGATGCCGCTGGTCAAGCAGGGCGCGATGCCCGGCACCATGGACGTCGACCTCAAGGTGGAAGACGAGAGCCCGTGGCGGGCCAGCCTGGGCCTGAACAACGACTACAGCGCCGACACGCGCAAGCTGCGCGCCACCGCCTCGATCGGCCACGACAACCTCTGGCAGATGGGTCACAGCGCCTCGCTGAGCTTCTTCGGCGCGCCGCAGGACCTGGACCAGACGCAGGTGATCTCTGCTTCGTACAGCGCGCCGATTCCCGGCACCGCGTGGGCGATCGAAGCCTCGGCCTACAAGTCCGACAGCGCGGTCGCCACGGTCGGCGGCACCAACGTGCTGGGCAAGGGCCATTCGATCGGCTTCAAGGCCACCTACACCGTGCCCAACGCCGGCGACTGGTGGCACACGCTGAGCGTGGGCGTCGACTTCAAGGACAACAAGGAAGCGCTGATGCTGGGCACGACCGGCGACACCGTGCCGCTCAAGTACGCCCCCATCACGCTCGGCTACAACGGCTTCCTGCAGGCCGAGCGCAGCCAGGTCGGCCTGGGCCTGTCGCTGGTGGCGGGCACGCGCAGCGCCTTCGGCTACGGCAGCGACTGGCAGGCCTTCGACTACAAGCGCTACAAGTCCTCGCCCAGCTTCATGGTGCTCAAGGGCGACCTGAACGGCAGCTACACGCTGGCCGGCGATTCGCAGATCGGCTTCCGCCTGTCGGGCCAGCTCAGCGATTCGCCGCTGGTGTCGAGCGAGCAGATCGCGGCCGGCGGCATGAACTCGGTGCGCGGCTACCTGTCGGCCGAGAGCACCGGCGACATCGGCCTGGTCGGTTCGCTCGAATGGCGCACCAAGCCGCTGGACTGGCTCGGGTCCACCGTCGAGAACTGGCGCCTCTACACCTTCGCCGACGCGGGCCGGCTGCGCCTCAAGAACCCGCTGCCCGAACAGCAGGACGGCTTCACGCTGGCCTCGGTCGGCTTCGGCACCACCTTCCGCGTCGCCGAGCGCCTCAACGGCCGCGTCGACGTCGGCTACCCGCTCAAGAAGGGTGCGCGCACCGAGAAGCACGACACCCGCATCAATTTCAGCCTGACGGCCAGCTACTGACCGTCAGCGGTACGACCCCTCGATCTTTCATCGTCATTCCTACGAGCTTCCGGAGAACTCTGTCATGCGACGCACACTATTTGTTCTGCTCACCCTGTTGAGCACGCTTCTGCCGGGCCTGGCGCACGCCTGGTGGCAGCCCGACTGGGCCTACCGCAAGCCCCTCACCGTCGACGGCGGCCCGCAGGCCGGCGCGATCGGCGGCGACGCCGGCCGCACCCCGGTGCTGGTGCGTCTGCACACCGGCAACTTCAGCTTCCAGGGCGTGAACGAGACCGGCGCCGACCTGCGCTTCGTCGCCGGTGACGACAAGACGGTGCTCAACCACCAGATCGAACAGTTCGACCCGCTGCTGGGCATGGCGCTGATCTGGGTCGACGTGCCCGCGGTCGGCGCGGGTGCGCCGCAGAAGCTGTGGATGTACTACGGCAACCCCAAGGCCCCGGCCTCGGGCAACGGCCAGCGCACCTACGACCCCGACTACACGCTGGTCTATCACTTCGCCGAAGCCAACGTGCCGCCGCGCGACACCACCGCCTACGGCAACCATGGCCAGAGCGCCGTGGTCAGCCTCGACGGCACCGTGATCGGCAAGGGCGCACAGCTCGGCCGCGACGCACTGATGCTGCCGGCCTCGCCTTCGCTGGCGCAGAAGGCCGGCGCACCGTTCACCTTCTCGGCCTGGATCAAGCCCGAGCAGCTCGGTGCCCAGCAGGTGGTCTATGCGCGCCGCGACGGCGCCAATGAACTCGTGATCGGCGTCGACCAGGGCGTGCCCTTCGTGCGCATCAACGGCCAGCGCAGCGCGCCCGGCCAGCCGATCCAGGCCGGCCAGTGGGCCTCCCTGGCGCTCAAGTCCGACGGCCAGAACGCCACGCTGTTCGTGGGTGGCCGTCCGACCGTCTCGCTCGCCGCGCCGACGCCGGCACTCGCCAGCGCCGCCTCGATCGGTGCCGACGCCGCCGCGACCGCAACGCCGGCCGGCCAGGCCGCCGTGCCTTCGCTGGCCGCCTTCACCGGCGCGATCGACGAAGTGCGCCTGTCGAAGGTCGCGCGCCCCGACGCCCTGCTGCTGGCCGATGCCGTGTCGCAAGGTGCCGAATCGCGTCTGGCCGTCTTCGGTGCCGACGAGCAACAGGCCGGCAAGAGCCACTTCGGCTTCATCCTCGCGGCCATGCCGCTGGACGCCTGGATCGTCGTCGCGCTGCTGGGCCTGATGATGGTGCTGTCGTGGGCCATCATGATCGGCAAGGGCCGCAGCTACGGTGCCGCCTCGCGCGCCAACACCGCCTTCATCGGCCTGTTCCGCGAAACCGCCGGTGCCCCGCTCGACCGCCTGGCCGTGAGCAATGCCGTGTCCGAGCAGGTCAAGACCGACTCGTCGCTGTGGCGCCTGTACGAAGTGGCCATCGACGAGATGCGCCGCCGCCATGACCGCGGCTACGACCTGAGCGCGGTGTCGGCCTCGACCATCGGCGCGATCCGCGCTGCGATGGACGGCGTGATGGTGCGCGAGAACGAGCGCATGTCCAAGCGCATGAACTGGCTCTCGACCACCATCGAAGGCGCACCCTACGTCGGCCTGTTCGGCACCGTGATCGGGATCATGCTGGTGTTCGTCGTGGCGGCCATGGCCGGCGCGGTGGACATCAACTCGGTCGCTCCCGGCATGGCCGCGGCGCTGCTGTGTACCGCTGCCGGCCTGGGCGTCGCGATCCCCGCGCTGTTCGGCTACAACTGGCTCGCATCGCGCTCCGACGCCATCGGCGCCGACATGGCGGTGTTCGTCGACGAGTTCGTCACGCGCCTGGCCGAAGAGCAGGGCGAAGGCCGCTCGCTGCCGCAGTCCGCACCGGCGCGCGCCGCACGCCGTGCCGGCACCGACGCCGACGCCGGCTGGACCTCCGCACCCGGCCACGTGGCTGCCTGAGGCCGAGAGAACACCATGGCCAACCCTGCCAAGTTCGGCACCAAGAAGCGCACCGGCGGCATCAACATCACGCCCTTCGTCGATGTGCTGCTGGTGGTGCTGGTGATCTTCATCCTGACCAGCAACGCGAGCATCCCGGGCATCAAGGTCGACCTGCCGAAAGCCAGTTCCTCGATCGCGCTCGAGAAGCCCAAGACGAAGGCCATCACGGTCGACAACGCGGGCCAGCTGTTCCTCGACGCCTACCCGGTCACGCTGGCCGAACTCGAGGAGCGCCTGCGCACCGAGAAGGCCCTGTCGCCGGACTTCCCGGTCATCGTGCGCGGCGACGCGGCGGTGCAGTACGCCAAGGTGGTCGAGGTGCTCGACCTGCTGCGCCGCATCGAGCTCAACCAGGTCGGCCTGGTGACCGGCAAGCCGAGCTGAGGACGGGCCCGTGAACCTTGCCCATCCAACCAGCCCGGGGCGGCCGGCGTCGAAGGACGCGGTCGGCCTGTGGCGTCGCTGGGGCGGATTCGTCATCGGTGCGGTGGTGCTGGCGCTGCTGGCGGCGCTGGTCTGGTACCTGCTGTCCGACACGGCGAGCCAGAAGCGCCAGGTGGCCGATGCGCCGATGCTGATGCTGCCGCCGCCCCCTCCGCCGCCGCCCGAGCCCGAGAAGCTGCCCGAGCCTGAACCCGAGAAGGTCAAGCCCGACGTGGTCGAGCCCGAGCCGACGCCGATCGACAACAAGGAGCCGCCCAAGGACGACGCGCCGCCCAGCCCGTCGCAGGACGTTGGCGACCCGGTGACCATCGACGGCGCGGCGCAGGCCGGCACCGACGCCTTCGGCATCGCGGCCGGACGCGGCGGCGGCATGACCGGCGGCGGCGGTGGCGGCGGCCTGGGCAGCGGCTCCTACGGGCGCTACGTGGCCAATGCACTGCAGCAGGCCCTGTCGCGCGATCCGCGCACCCGCCAGCTGACCTTCGACGACATCCAGATCGACCTGTGGCTCGACGCGGCCGGCAAGACCACGCGTGTGCAACTGGTGAAGAGCACCGGCAACGCGCAGTCCGATGAGGCCGTGCTCGCCATGGCCCGCGAGATGACCCGCATCGACGAGAGCCCGCCGGCTTCCGCGCGCTTCCCGATGCGCGTGTCCATGAAGGGGCGCCGGCCTTGATCGAGGCCTCCGGCATCCCTGTCCATTCCATTCATTTCTAGAGCAATCCGATGAACCAATCCAAGACTCTCCGACGCAGCGCGCAGTCGCTGGCGGCGGCCTCCGCCCTCGCGCTGCTGGGCGCGATGGGCACCGCAGCCCATGCGCAGACCGCGGCCGCACCGGTGGGCGACAGCGCCATGGTGCGGCTGGTCCGCGGCCTGATGCAAAGCGGCACGCTGAGCAAGGACGTGGGCGAAGCGCTGCTGGCGCAGGCCCAGACCGAAGCCATGGCCGCGCAGCAGCTGCAGCGCCAGGCCGCAGCCGCCGCACCGGCAGCTGTCGCCGGCAGCGGCCTGCGCGTCGAGCCGGGCGACGTGCGCGTGCCCTACATCTCGCAAACCGTGCGCGACCAGATCCGCGACGAGGTCAAGGGCCAGGTCATGGCGCAGGCCAAGTCCGAAGGCTGGGCCGCGCCCAACGAGACGCCGGAGTGGAGCAAGCGCATCCGGGTCGAAGGCGACGTGCGCGTGCGCAACGAGTCGCGCAGCTACTCGGGCGGCAACAGCAACATCGAGATCAACTGGCCGGCCTTCAACGAAGGCAGCGGCTTCGACGTCAACAACAACACCAACCTCGCGCTGCCCTCGCTGCTCAACACGCGCCAGGACCGGCGCAACCTGTTCCGCGCGCGGGCCCGCCTGGGCATCTTCGCGGACATCAGCGACCAGACCAAGGCCGGCATCCGGCTGGCCTCGGGCAGCGACGGCAGCCCGGTGTCGACCACCCAGACGCTGGGCGGCGGTCTCGCCAAGAAGAACGTCTGGCTCGACCAGATGTGGATGTCGTACCAGCCCATGGAATGGCTCACCGTCACCGGCGGGCGCTTCGGCAACCCCTTCGTCTCGACCGACACGCTGTTCTCGGGCGACCTGAACTTCGACGGCATCGCCGCGCAGTTCGACAAGACGCTGGCCAACAAGGACATCTCGGTGTTCGGCACGCTGGGCCTGATTCCGCTCGAGTACTCGTCGGACAGCTTTCCCAGCCGCCAGCAGGACAAGATGAGCAGCGAGAACAAGTGGCTGCTCGGCGCACAGGCCGGCGCGCGCTGGAAGCTCGACAGCGTCAACAGCCTGCGCGGTGCGATCGCCTACTACGACTTCAAGAACACCGAAGGCAAGGTCTCGTCGCCCTGCGCGCTGTATGCGGGCGCCGACAGCTGCAGCACCGACTGGGCACGCCCGGCCTTCATGCAGAAGGGCAACACGCTCATGCTGTTGCGCGACATCGCGCTCAACCCGCTGGACCCGGGCAACACGCCGCAGCCGCAGTACGTGGGCCTGGCTTCCCAGTTCCAGCTGGTCGACCTGAACTTCCGCTGGGACACCCGCGTCGCCGGCAACGCGCTGCGCCTGGACGCCAACTTCATCCGCAACATGGCCTACGACAAGACCGAGATGTTCGCGCGCGCACGCGGCGGCATCATCAACAACTTCGGCGGCACGGGCGCCACCACCGAGGCGGACTTCCAGAGCGGCGGCAGCGCCTACAGCCTGCAGGCCACCTACGGCAAACCCAGCCCCGCCGTGCGCGGCGACTGGAACGTGCTGGCCGGCTACAAGCGCATCGAACCCGACGCGCTGCCCGACGGCTTCAACGACTCGACCTTCCACCAGGGCGGCACCAACGCCAAGGGCTACTTCCTCGGCGCCTCCTACGCGATCGACAAGAACGCCTGGTTCACCGGCCGCTGGTCGGCGACCAAGCAGGTCTTCGGCGCGCCGCTGGCGATCGACACGCTGCAGCTCGAATTCAATGCACGGTTCTAAGGAGCGGCGCGTGAACACCCCATCGAATCGATCGCGCGCTCTTGCGCCGCGCTGGAAGCCACTGGCCTTCAGCCTGGCCGCCGCGCTGGCCTGCGGTGCCGCCCTGGCGCAGACGCCACCGGCACAGGGCATGGAAGAGCGGCTGCGCGCGCAGCTGCGCATCACCACCTCGCAGTTGCAGCAGGCGCAGAACGAGCTGGCGCAGCTCAAGTCCGGCAACGCGCCGGCGGCGCCTGCCGCTGCCGCACCGGCGCCGGCCGCCGAAGTCGCCGAACTGAAGAAGGCGCTGGCCCGGGCCGAGTCGCAGCTCGGTGCCGAGCGCCAGGGCCGTGCGCAGGCCGCCGAAGGCGGTCAGCAACTCAAGGCCCAGGCCCAGGCTGCGACCGAACGCGCCACCGCGCAGGTCGCGCAGTACCGCAACGCCTACGACGAGCTGCTGAAGATGGCGCGCGCTTCGGAGACCGAGCGCCAGCGCCTGGCGGCCGAGACGACGCTGCAGCGCACCGCGGTCACGCAATGCGAGGCCAAGAACACGCAGCTCTATGCGGTGGGCCAGGAGATCCTGCGCGCCTACGAGACCGTGGACCTGGGCAGCGTGCTCGCGTCGCGTCAGCCCTTCGCCGCGCAGAGCCGCGTGAAGTACGAGCAGATCGCGCAGCAGTACGGCGACAAGCTCTACGAAGGCCGCTTCGATGCGCGCAGCGTGAGCATGCCGGCCGCCCCCCCTGCCGTCGGGGCACCGGCGCCCGCCGCGGCGCAGTGAGACGCCCCATGGTCCGCCGCCTGATCGCCATGCCGGCGCCGAACCTCCTGCTGCTCGGTCGCGAGTGCTTCGTCATGTTGCAGGGAAGCCGTGACGAACGCCGCAGCCTGCAGGAGGAAGCTGCGGCAATGCCTGCGATGCGTGACGCGCGGCGGCCCCTGGTGCTTGTTGAAAACGCAGTGAAAGAGATCCACCGAATGAAGAAGCAATTTGCGGTCCGCATGCCCTCGCTGCGCGCCGCGGCCGGCGTGCTGCTGGCCTCGTGCCTCGGCGCGGCCACGGCGCAGACCCCGCCGCAGGCCGCCCCATCGAATCCCGTGGTGGCCAGCCTGGGCGCGGTGACGGTCGGCCGGGCCGACGTCGAGCGCCTGCTCCAGGGCCTGCCCGAAGCCGAACGCACGGCGCTCAAGGACAACCGCGGTGCGCTCGACAACTGGCTGCGCCAGCGGCTCGCGAGCGAAGCGCTGCTGCGCGAAGCCCGCGCCAAGGGCTGGGCCGAGCGGCCCGAGGTCAAGGCGCGCATCGATGCTGCGGTCGACGAGATCACGCAGCGCATCGTGGCCACGAGCTACCTCGAGTCGCTGGCCCAGGTGCCCGCGGGCTTCCCGTCGGACGCCGAAGTGAACACCGCCTACGAACAGGGCAAGGGCGGCTTCGCATTGCCCGCGCTCTACCGCGTGGCGCAGATCTACCTGGCCGCACCGGCCGGGGATGCGGCCGCGCAGGCCAAGGTTCGCGACGAGGCGCGCAAGCTCGCCACGCAGGCGCGCAGCGGCGACTTCGCGAGCCTGGCACGCAGCCGCTCCGACGACAAACGCAGCGCCGAACGCGGCGGCGAGGTCGGCGCGTTGCCGCTGGCCCAGCTGCTGCCCGAGGTGCGCACGGCGGTGGGCAAGCTCAAGGTCGGCGAGGTCAGTGAGGCCGTGGCGTCCGATGCCGGCTTCCACATCGTCAAGCTGCTCGAGACCCAGCCGGCCCGCACGGCCACGCTGCAGGAAATGAAGCCGCAGCTGCAGGCCGCGTTGCGCCAGCAACGCCAGCAGCAGCTCGTGCAGGCGCACATGGCCGGCCTCGCGCCGGCCGCCAACGTGAAGATCGACGGCGCGGCGCTCGATGCGGCACTGCGGCAGATCAATTGATTCCACACCCTCTTTTCAACGCATTCCGGAGACCCCACCCATGACCGAGAAATCGACCCCTATTGCCGCCGAAACCGCTGCCGTCGCCCCCGCGCTGCTCCAGAGCCTCAATGCCACTGTCGTGACCGACGCCATCCAGGCGGCCGGCTGTGCCGTCACCGCCGTCGAGCAGGATGGCGTGGTGCGCCTGCACAGCGCGAGCCACGGCATCGGCTTCCAGGTGCTGTGGGGCAACCCCATCGCCGCTGGCGAGTTCGCCGACCTCACGCTGAGCTGCCCGCTGCGCGTGCAGGGCGGCACGCTGCCCGAGGGCGTGCTCTCGTCGTGGCACCGCAGCAAGCGCTTCGCGCGCGTGGCGCAGCATGGCGACTTCGTGGTGCTCGAGATGGACGTGGTGGCCGCCGGCGGCGTGACCCCGGCCCATCTGGCGCTCACGCTCAACCTGTGGACCCAGATGATGGGTCAGTTCTTCCTGCACCTGCGCAACTACAAGGCGGCTTCGGAGGCCGAAGGCGAGGCCCGTGCCGACGCGCCGGCCGCCGTGGAAGCGCCCGTCGAGGCGTGAGCCCCATGCGCCTCGCTGCCGGCGTGGTCGGGCCTCTGTCCGACGAGCCCTCGCTGCACGATACGAGCGGACCCGACTCGCCCGCGAAGCGCGCGTTGCGGGCCGCCACGCAGCAGGCCCAGCGTGCCCAGCGTGCCGAGGCGGCCAGGGTGCGCCAGCGCGCGGCGCTGCTCGAACTCATGGTCCAGACCATGGCCGAACTGCACATCTCGATGGCGGAGCTCAACGAGGCTCGGCGCCACTGGCGCGGTTAGGGGCCTACAGCGCCACGGTGCGTCGGCTCGCGCGCTGCGCCCGATGCGCGACGAGCCGCTGGATCAGCGGGCCGAGTTCCTCCGCGAGCGGCACATGGTCGGGGCTGTCGTTGAGCAGTCCCGACGTGGGCATGCCGGGTTCCTGTGCGTCGCTGGGGCTCTGGACGATGCTGATGCCGCCGGCGCCCTTGATGGCGATCAGGCCGTCGGTGCCGTCGTTTCCTCTGCCGCTCAGCACGACGCCGATGACCTGCCGGCCGAAGACGCCGGCCGCACTCTTGAACAGGCGGTCGGCTGCCGGGCGGTGGTGTCGGACCCTCGGCCCGTCGTCCAGATGCACATGGCCGGCCGCGTCGAAGACCAGATGCCGATCGGGTGGTGCCAGGTAGACGTGGCCGCGTCTCAAGCCCTCGCCGTCATCGGCATAGGAAACATCCAGCGGCGTCGCTTTCATCAAGGCGGCGGGCAGCGATTTGGGATGGCGTTCGTCGGGATGCAGCACCACGACGACGGGCGCGGGGAAATTGCTGGGCAGTGCAGCAACCAGGCGCTTCAGCACATCGAATGCACCTGCGGCTCCACCGATGACGACCACGTCCATGGGCAGCTCCTGTGGCCAGGTCCGCCCGCTTGCCGAAATGGCAGGCGCATGGCGCGAAATGCACCGCGGCCCGGAATGTGAAAGAGAAGTTACATCGTTGCACGCGCATCGCCTGTAGGGCAAAACCCGCCTTCGAGGTACCGATGCCGCGCGACTTCCGGGGCCTTCGTCACGCGCCGGTCAAATTGCACGGGCAGCATGCGCTGCGAGACGAGCCGTGCCTTTTCGCGGCGCTCCTTCTGCACCGCATGACCTCCCACCGTCCATGGCAACCCCGGCTCCGCTCGCCTGCGCGCTCGCATTGGCGATCGGCATGAGCCTGGCGCAGGCCGGAATGGCCGCCCCGCCGCGGCCGGCAGCGGCGCATGCGGCGGGCATGGCCTTCGACCTGCCGGCCCAGCCTTTGGCGGAAGCGCTCGAAACCTTCGGCGCGCTGACGGGGTGGTCGGGCTTCTACCAGGCCGACAAGGTCGCGGGCCTGCGTGCACCGGCCCTGGCCGGCCACTACCCGCCCGAGGCCGCTTTGCGCCTGCTGCTGCAGGGCTCGGGCCTGGCGCTGCATTTCACCGCGCCCGGGGCCTTCGTGCTCGAACCGGGGGGCGAGCGGGCCGAGGCCTCCGGTGCCGTGGCGCCGGCCCTGCGCGATCCCGTCTACGACGGCCTGCTGCAGTCCCGCGTGCGCGAGATCTTCTGCCGCGACGCGCGCACCGCGCCCGACGGCTGGCGCGTGGCGCTGAGCTTCCACGTCGACGGCGAGGGCCGCATCGCGCGCCCGACGCTGCTCGACACCACCGGCGATGCCGCGCGCGACGGCGCCATCCTGCAGGCCCTGCGCGAGGTGCGCGTGGGCCGCCCGCCGCCCGCGCGCAACGCGGCCGAGCCCTTCGTCATGCTGATCGTGCCGCGCGCCCTGGCGGCCGGCCGCGACTGCGAGGCCCGATGAGCGAGACCGGATTGGGCGCGTTGCGCGACTTCATGCTGGGCCGCTACGAGGAGCTCAAGCGCCGGCTGACGTTGCAGCTGGGCAGCGCCGACCTGGCCGGCGATGCGCTGCAGGACACCTGGCTGCGGCTCGAGGGCGGCGCCGAATCGGCCGCACCCGTGCAGTACCCGCTGAGCTACCTGATGCGCATGGCGACCAACGCCGCGCTCGACCGGCTGCGCACCGAAGGCCGCTTCCTCGGGGGCGCGGAGGTGGAGCAGATCTTCGACAGCCTGAGCGACCCCGCACCCGGCCCCGCGCAGACCGCGGAGGCCCGCTCCGAGGCCCAGCGCCTGGCGGCCGTGCTCGACGAGATGCCGCCGCGGCGCCGCCGCATCCTGATCCTGATCCGCGTCGACGAGATGCCGCGCCAGGAAGTCGCGCGGCGCCTGGGCGTGTCGGTGAGCCTGGTCGACCGCGAACTGCGCCGCGCCCACGAGCATGTGATGGAGCGCATGCGATGACGCGGCACCGCGGGTGTGCAGTTTCGGCGCGCGAGAACCGTCTTCTGTACATGCGCCCCGTGTTCCCTGCCTTTTTCGCCCGTGCGTGCGACGGAGGTCCCGATGCGCGCGGCTGACCCGCACCCGCGTTCGGCCGCGCTCGATGCCCAGGCGCAGGCCTGGGTGCGCCGGCTCGCATCGGGCGCGGCCAAGCCACGCGATGCGCGTGCATTGAAGCGTTGGTGCGAAACCAGCGAGGCGCATGCCCAGGCCTTCCGCAAGGCCCACGGCCAGTGGCGCGCGCTGCGGCCCGCGGCCGTGCTGGCCGGCCAGCACGACCCCGAACTCGCGCGGCTGCGCGCCGCCTCGGCGTCGTCGATGCCCACGCCCGTGCTGTCGCGGCGCCGGATGCTGGGCGGTGCGATGGCGTTCGCGGTCACCGGCATCGGCGTCGCGCTGGTCGTCAAGCCGCCGCTCGCGCTGTGGCCGTCGGTGGAGGCCCTGCGGGCCGACATCCGCACCGGCGTCGGCGAGCAGCGCCGGCTGGCGCTGGCGCCGTCGGTCACGGTCGACCTCAACACCCGCAGCAGCCTGGGCGTGCGCGCCGCCGGCATCGAGCTGATCGACGGCGAGGTGTCGGTCGATGCCGCCCGCGCCGCGCAGCCCTTCACCGTGAGCGCCGACCAGGGCCGAGCCTGGGCCACCGACGGCCGCTTCGAAATGCGCCGGCGGGCCGACGGCTCCTGCGTCGTGACCTGCCTCGACGGCCGCGTGCAGGTGGCGGCCGGCGGGCGCGAGGCGACGCTCCGGCCTTCGCAGCAGATCACCTACGACAGTCACGCCCTGGGCGCGCCACGGCAGATCGACGCGGCGGCGCTGTCGCCCTGGCGCGAGGGCGTGCTGAGCTTTCGCAACACCGCGTTGAACGAGGTGGTGGCGGAGATCAACCGCTACCGGCCGGGCCGCGTGCTGCTGCTGGCGCGCGCGCTGGGCGACAAGCCCGTCAGCGGGCGCTTCGTGATCGCGGACCTGGACAAGGCGCTGGTGCAGATCCAGCGGCTGTTCCGGTTGGAACGCACGGCCTTGCCTGGCGGGATCGTGCTGCTGGGCTGAGGGCTTCAGCGCATCGCCGGGAGGAGCAGGGTGACCGCCAATCCCACGGCCGCACATCCGCCGAGCAGCGGCAGCACGCCGACCTTGAAGCGGAACAGGGCAATGGCCGCAGCCACGGCGATCGCTGCCGAGACGGCGTCGAAGTGGCCGCCGAAACCTTGGGGCCACAGCACGTGTTGGGCGAAGAAGAACGCCAGATTCAGGATCACGCCGACCACGGCCGCGGTGATGGCCGAGAGGGGCGCCGTGAACCCCAGCTGGCCGTGCGTGGCCTCGATGGCCGGCCCGCCGGCCAGGATGAAGACGAAGGACGGCAGGAAGGTGAAGAAGGTCACCACGGTGGCGGCCAGGGCACCCGCCAGGAACAGCGCGTCCGGCCCCAGCACCTGCTTCAGCCAGCCGCCCACGAAGCCCACGAACGCCACCACCATGATCAACGGGCCCGGCGTGGTCTCTCCCAATGCCAGTCCGTCGATCATCTGCGCGCCCGAAAGCCAGTGATGGTGCTCGACCGCCCCCTGGTACACGTAAGGCAGCACCGCATAGGCGCCGCCGAAGGTCAGCAGCGCCGCCTTGGTGAAGAACCAGCCCATCTGCGTGAGCGTGCCGTCCACGCCCTGGACCGCGACGAGCGCGCCCATGGCCAGCAGCCAGAGGCCCGCGCCGATGCCCAGCACCTTGACCAGGTGCGTGCGCGAGAAACGTGCATGGGGCGGCGTGGGCGTGTCGTCGTCGATCCATGCCGGGCCGTAGTGCGCCGGGACGCGGCCGTGGCCGCCGCCGGGCGAGAACACCGCGGGCGCCCATCGCGCGCCCAAGTGGCCGAGCACGCCGGCCGCCAGCACGATCGCCGGAAACGGCGTGTCGAACGCGAAGATCGCGACGAATGCGGCCGCGGCGATGCCCCACATCCATCGGTTCTTCAACGTGCGGCTGCCGATGCGATGCGCCGCGTGCAGCACCAGTGCGGTGACCGCCGGCTTGATGCCGTAGAAGATGCCGGAGACCACGGGCACGTCGCCGAAGCGAAGGTAGACCCACGACAGCGCGATCAGGATGAACAGCGATGGCAGGACGAACAGTGCGCCGGCGGCGATGCCACCGCGCGTCCGGTGCATCAGCCAGCCGATGTAGGTGGCCAGTTGCTGTGCCTCGGGGCCGGGCAGCAGCATGCAGAAGTTCAGCGCATGCAGGAAGCGCTTCTCGCTGATCCAGCGCCGACGCTCGACCAGTTCGGCGTGCATGATCGCGATCTGCCCGGCGGGGCCACCGAAGCTGATGAAACCCAGCTTCAGCCAGAAGCGCAGGGCCTCGGCAAAGGTGATGGGCTCGAGGGGGGCGGAAGAGGCCGCAGGCGCTGAGGGCGGGGCAGAGGGCGATGCAGTGTCCACGGACGGCTCCGAAGGGTCTCCAGCGCTTGGACGGGACACCGTCTTGCTTTGCAGGCCGGGAGGCTGTTTTCCCGGCGGAGGCATCGTAGCAGCCTGGTGTGAACAGTCCCTAGAACGCGTGCCGCAGGCCGACGCTGTAGACGTTCTGATCGTAGCCCGCCGCGCCGAGCCCGTAGAGGCGCTGGCTCGCCGTGCCCTCGTTCTGCAGCCGCACCAGGTTGGCGATCAACGTGGTGCGCTTCGACAGGAAGTACTCCGCGCCCAG
Organism: Variovorax frigidus; assembly: GCF_051216515.1. NCBI lineage: Bacteria > Pseudomonadati > Pseudomonadota > Betaproteobacteria > Burkholderiales > Comamonadaceae > Variovorax > Variovorax frigidus. Next base: position 11,036 of record NZ_JBPJZF010000007.1, on the reverse strand, counting down.
CCGCACGAAGGCGCTGTCGTTCGGCGTGCCCTTCTGGTCGCGCGCGACGTAGTCGAGTGTCAGGTTCAGTGCGAGCTTCGGCGGCGTCCAGACCAGCCCGATGTCGTAGGCCGCGACCTTCGGCGTGCCGATGGCCGCGTCGGGCGTGCTGGTCGCGTAGCCGCCATGCAGGCGCCAGCTGCCCGTGGCGCCGGGCTGGAACAGGTAGCTCGCGCCGACCGTTGCCAACCGGGTCGCGCGGCCTTGCGCGTCGTGCTGGACGCGCCAGGTCGCACCCGCCTCGAACGGGCCGCCGGCCGCGTAGTTGGCGGCCAGTTCCGACACGTGGCCGGTCGTGCCCTCGCCGAGTGCGTAGAGCCCGCGCAGCGTCACGCCGCCCCAGTTCGGCGACACGTACTTGACCGAGTTGGGGAGCGTTTCGCTGAGGCCTGCGAACTCGGCGAACTGGAAGGCGGCGTAGCCGCCGAAGATGAAGTAGCGCCCGAGGATGTCGTCTTCGAGATCCCAGTGCCGGCCCAGCGTCAGTGTGCCGAAGCCGCCCCGGAGCCCCACGTAGCTGCTGCGGTTGAAGAAGGCCGTGGCGTTGGACGGGTTGCCTGTGTCGAGCGAATAGCCCGTCTCCAGGTTGAACACAGCGGAGAGCCCGCCGCCCAGGTCCTCGGTGCCGATGAAGCCCAGGCGCGAGGCCGTCACCTTGCTGTTCTCCAGGCGGGTGGTGCGGCCGAGGCTCGTGCCCTCGCGCACGTTGGTGACATGGACCAGTTCGGTCGCGGCGATGCCGTACAGCGTGACCGACGACGTGCCGCCGGGCGGCAGGCCGCGCGAGGACTGGGCCTGGACCGACAGTGCCAGCAGCAGGAGCGCCGCAGCGCAAGGGAGCCTGTGAAGGAAGTTCATGGTGTGGGTTCGTGAATGAAGAAGAAAAAAGGAGGACGTGCGCATCCGCACGGCCCGTGCGGGCCGCGATAGAACAGAGGAGCTGGAAGCTAGGCCTGCAGCGCCGCGGCCGCCATGCGCATGGCCGCTGCGACCGGCGAGATCACGGGCACGGCAAAGCGGCCGGCGATGCGTTCGGCACTCTCGGACAGCGGGCCGCCGCCGATCACCACCGCTTGCGCGCCGTCCTGCTGGATCGCGAGCGCGACCGCATCGGCCAGGTAGGCGTCCTGCAATGCGGGGTCGGCGGCCAGTGCCAGCGGATCGCCAGGCGGAATCCGGCAGCCGGTGAAGCAGTGGGTGAGCCCGAGCCGCTCGACCGCCGCGGTGATCGCCGGGCCCAGGTCGGGTGTGGTCGTCGCAATGCCGAAGCGGCGCCCGCCCGCAGCGCCTTCGCGCATCGAGGCCTCGCCGATGCCGAAGACCGGAATCGCCACGCTGCCTCGGAGCGCCTCCAGGCCGGGGTCGCCGTAGGCCGCGACCACGATCGCGCCGACCTCGGCGGCGCGCCGCCGGCCGATCGCGAGCACCTCCGCCACCGAGACCGCGAGGTCCTCGACGGTGGTGATCATCTTCGCGCCGCGCGCGGCGGTCTCGCTCTCGAGCGCGAAGGTCTGCGGCAAGGCCTGGCGCGCGAGGCGGTGCATCATCGCGGTCGTCTCGCGCGAGGTGTTCGGGTTGATCAGCAGAACGATGGGTTTCATGGGCGGTCCGGTGCCGGGCGAGGCTTATCGGGAGGTCGTGGGCAGCGCGGGCGCATCGTCGTCGCCGCCCTCGATGGATCGGCCGAAGGTCTCGGGCGCGAATTGCACCGCGACCGCGAAGATCGCATACATCACGGCGATCATCCCGAACATGCCGGCCACACCGTGCAGGTCGAACATCTTCCCCGCCGCCAGCTGGGACAACGCGCCGCCGACCGTGCCGAGCGCCAGCAGGAAGGACACGCCCAGGCCGCGCATGCGCGTGGGGTAGAGCTCGGGTGCATAGATCCAGATGGAGGTGTTCAGGGTGAGCACGCAGAACTGGAACAGCGCGCCGAAGATCAGCACGAAGGCCACGCTGCCGGTCAGGTTGCCGAAAGCCAGGCCCGCGAGGCAGGCCGCGATGGCGCCGAAGGTCAGCACGCGCTTGCGCGGCAGGTTGTAGCCGAGCACCGAAGCGGCGATCGCGCCGAGCAGGCTGCCGCTCTGCATCACGATGGTGAAGGCGAAGCTCTTGGTGATCGAGTAGCCCTGCGCCACCAGGATGGTGGGCATCAGCGTCAGCACGGACAACTGGGCACCGAAGGTCATCCACGAGGCGATGCCGACGGCGATGGTCCGGCGCGCATAGACGCCGCTGAAGATGTCGCCGATGCGCGTGGCCCTGCGCTGTGGCGCGGTCGATTCGGCATCGGCCGTGATGTATTCATGGAAGGGGTAGCTGCCGTTGGCGAGTTGGCCCGCGGCCAGCATCGACAGCACCTGGTTGGCCTCCTTCACCTTGCCCTGCGAGAGCAGGAAGCGCGGTGTCTCGGGAATGAAGCGTCGGTAGAACACGATGAAGATGGCCGGCAGCACCAGGCAGCCGAAGAGCCAGCGCCAGGCGTTGTCGCCCGGGAAGATCGCGAACACGCCGAGTGCGAAGGCGGGCGCGAGCATGTTGCCCAGCCCGCCACCGCCGACGTTGATCAGCCCCACCGCCGTGCCCCGAAAGCGTGCCGAACAGAACTCCGCCAGCATGGTGACCGCCGTCGTGATCTCGCCGCCCAGCCCCAGTCCCACGATGAAGCGTCCGATCGACAGCACGGTGTAGTTCGGTGCGGTGGCGCAAAGGATCGCACCGAAGGTGAACAGCGCCAGGTTCACGTTGAGCATGAAGCGCCGGCCCTTCCGGTCGGCGAAGTAACCCGAGCCCAACCGGCCCATCGCCGCCGCGATGAAGGTGATGGTGTTGAGGAAGCCGATGTCGGTGGCGCTCAGTCCCCACTGCTGGCGCAGCAGCGGGCCCACCAGGCCCACGGCGTTCTGCTCGAACACATCGAACAGCACACCGCAGACCACCAGAAAGATGATGCTCTTGTGCGACCGCGTCACGCCCATGCCGTCCAGCGCCGTCTCGAGTTGGCGCATCTGGGCGGTTTGTGGTGCGGACGAAGAAACGATTGCTTCTCCAGCCATGAAAACTCCTCGGTCTTGTACGTTTGGAAGAGGCGCTCTCATCGGAACGCCCGGCATTGGTGCCTCCATCGGGTCACCCGTGAGTGAAACGCAGATTTCGTGCCAGAGTTTCAATGAAAACTGGTTTTCATGAAAACGCGTAGAAACCCGCGTCCGGCGTTGGCGACCGGTGGCCTCGGGAGATCAGGACGCGGGGTGGCGGGACGCGGCTTCGGCGCGCAACTCGGCGAAGGTCTGGTGCGCCGCTTCGACGCCGGACAGGCGTTTGCGGCCCGCCGCGCCGGCCTGTTCCATGACGCGCGTTGCCAGCACATCGCACAGCAGCATCAGCGCCACGTGGTTGTCGAGCGGTCCGGGCGCCGCCGAGTGGCAGCGGATCACCCAGCGCGCATTCACATGGGTGCGCGAGAGCTGGTCGGTGACGTACAGCACCTTGGCGCCCGCCGCCGTGGCGCTGCTCGCGAACTGGGCCGCGACCGCCGGGCTGCGCCGCAGCGCGAACACGACGAGCACATCCTTGTCGCCCATGTCCATCGCGTACTCGCCCAGGGTCTCGCCCGCACCGGGAATCACCTGCGTGCGCGGCAGCAGTTGCGCGAGCTGCCAGCGCAGGTAGCTCGCGAAGCTGCGGTTGCTCCGGTAGCCGAGGAACCACACGCTGCGTGCCTTGGCGATGGCCTGGGCGATCTCGTCCACCGTGGACTCGGCGATGTGGCCGAAGGTGGCGGCGATGTTCTGCTGCGCGAGCCGGATGTGGGCCTCGATGGAGCCCTCGGGCGCGCCCGGCCGCAGCGAATCGAGGAACAGCGGCGAGCCCTCCGAGCGCTCTTCCCGCGCATGGCGCCGAGCGCTCTCGTAGCTGTCGTAGCCCAGGCGCCGGATGAAGCGCGTCATGGTCGCGTTCGACACCTTCACCAGCGCGGCCAGCTCGGAGGCGTTGTAGCTCGCGAGGTCGCCGGGGAAGTCCAGGATGAACTCGCCCAGGCGCCGCTCGCTCGGCGGCAGTGCGTCCAGCATGTGGCGGATCTGGGCGAGGAAGGAGGTGGCTGGGGGAGAGGGCGGGGTGGTCATGGGCGGGCGGGGGGCTCGCTTGATCTTATGTCGGAGCCCGTGGGGTGAAGGCCCGGCGACGGATGGCTTGTCGCCGTCGGCGTGCTGTGCCCGGTCCAAGGCGGCGCCGGTGGGGGCGATGCAAAGAGCACCTTGGCCACCTTTGGGAGCTCCGATCCCTCCGGTCCTCACCTGGTCGCGGAATGCGCAGTTCCCAGGTGCGAGACATTTCCGGAAATGCACCGGGCAATAGCCAAGCAAGAGGTGTCCGATGTCAAGAGGATGCTTGACGGCGCGTAAGTCATCGAGCAGCGTGTGGTGTTCCCGGCCATCGAGAAGGAAGCCGGGGGGACCGTTGGGTGTACTAACGATAAAGGGGGCCTGTGAATGAAGAAGAAGGTGACGGCTGGCAAAAGGACGCTTGCGACGGTGTCGCAAGAATCGAGCGGTGAGGCTGGCGCCAATGCGCGGATGGAGGCAGCCTTCGCCGACGTGGTGCGCCTGATCGAACAAGCCCGCCAGCGGGCCTATCAGGCGGTCAACACCGAATTGGTCGGCCTGTACTGGCGAATCGGCGAATACATCAGTGGCAAGCTCGCCGAAGCCGAGTGGGGCGAGGGGGTGGTGGACAACTTGGCGTTGCACCTGGCGCGCACCCTGCCTGGGCAGCGCGGCTTCACGCGCCGCAACCTGTTTCGGATGCGGCAGTTCTTTGAAACCTATCGGGGCGACGAAAAAGTGACAGCACTGCTGACACAACTGCCCTGGACCCACAACCTCATCATCCTGACCCAGGCCAAACGGGCTGAAGAACGCGAGTTCTATCTGCGGATGGCTTCGCAGCAGCGCTGGGGCAGCCGCGAACTGGAGCGGCAGTTTCGCCTGGGGGCCTTCGCGCAGGCCGTGCTGACCCCACCCAAAGTCTCGGCAGCGCTGACACAAGTTCACGGCGAGGCTGTCTCGGCCGCGTTCAAGGATGCCTATTCGGTCGAGTTCCTGAACCTGCCCGCAGGTCATACCGAAGCCGATCTTCATCGTGGCCTGCTGGCTGAGCTGCGCAACTTCCTGAGCGAGCTGGGCCGCGATTTCTGCTTCGTCGGCTCGGAGTTTCCGCTGCAGGTGGGCGGCAGGGATTTCGCGCTCGACCTGTTGTTCTTCCACCGTGGTCTGAATTGCTTGGTGGCCATCGAGCTGAAGGTGGAGCGTTTCGAGCCCGAGCATCTGGGCAAGCTCAATTTCTACCTTGAAGCGCTGGACCGCGACGCGAAGAAGTCCCATGAGAACCCGGCCATCGGCCTGCTGCTGTGCGCCAGCAAGGACAGCGAGGTGGTGGAATACGCGCTGAGCCGCACGCTCTCGCCTGCCCTGGTGGCGCAGTACCAGACGCAGTTGCCCGACAAGGAGATGCTGGCGGCGAAGCTGCATGAGTTCTATGCGTTGAGTGCGCCGGAAGTGGTGACACCGAACGCGGGCAAGAAGAAGGGAGGCGCGGCGTGATCAGGAAACTCGAGCCTCCTGCGACGTACCCGTATTCGAGCCTTCCCTGGCTTGGGCCGGTGGTCAAGCGTTGGCACCGGTACTGGAACGGCTGAGCAGCTTCCTCGAGGGGTTCAACGCGCAGTTGAAGCATGACGAAGATCACATCGGCCCAGGCCAACCGTTACGGGCCGATCGGGCATTCGGCATCCGCCGCGAGGCCCGCGGAATCTGTCGCTACACCGTCGGTCGTCGCAAACACCTGGGCCGCGGTCGGACTGCGGAGGCGGTTTCGGCTGCAGATGAACAGGGCGTGAAGCGTGGCAGGCCTGCATTCTGCATGCCGCAGGCAGACGACCCCTTCGGAATGCAGGCGTGTCCATGTGCTTCCCGTGTCTTTGCATGACGGTCCCGTGACATGCGTTTTTCGAGCGCAGATTCGTACAGCTTTCCAGCGCGGCATCCGTCTAAGGACAAGGCCACCCGTCGCATGCGCGGCGTGATGGCCACGATCTTCGTCCATTCGTTCGCCCTCGAAAGAAATCTGTCATGTTGTCCCGTCATCCTGCCCCGATGAAGCCAGCCACCACTGTTCCTGCACGCCTCGATCGACGCGTGCGGCGGATGAAGCCGCTGGTGCGTGCGCTCACAGTGATGCTCGCCGCGGGCGGCGCGATGCATGCGGCCCATGCGCAGCGGGCTTTCAGCCCGGCGTGGATGGCGCAGAAGAACGTGACCCAGAACACGGTGGCGGCGACGGGGCGGCTGGCCAACGGCCAGCCGGTGTCGATGCTCACCAACCCGCAGGCGCAGCAGCAGCAGGCCAATGCGCAGCTCGCGCGCTCGATCGACAACCTCCATCTCGCGGCGCGCGGCATCGCGGCGCAGCAGGCGGCGCAGGCTGCCGCCCGCGCGGCGGCGCTCGCGGCCGGTGGCGGCGTGCCCGACGGCCTGGCCGAAGGCGGTTTGAAGGTCGACACGCACAGCCTCACGGCCGGGTGGGCCAACGCCCAGGCACCGGTGCAGACCGTGGCCGACGGCAAGACCACGGTGGCGATCCAGCAGACCGCGGACAAGGCGATCCTGAACTGGGAGAGCTTCAACGTCGGCAGGAACACGACGGTCGATTTCAGGCAGCAGGCCGATTGGGCCGTGCTCAACCGCGTCAACGACCCGAGCGCACGCCCCTCGCAAATCCAGGGGCAGATCAAGGGCGACGGCACGGTGCTGGTGGTCAACCGCAACGGCATCGTGTTCAGCGGAACGAGCCAGGTCGACACGCGCAACCTGGTGGCCGCTGCAGCGCACCTCGACGACGCGGGCTTCAAGGCCAACGGCGTCTACGCCGCGGGCAACACGCCCAACTTCAAGGACGCGCTGGGCAAGGTCGAGGTGCAGGCCGGTGCGCGCATCGCGACCCCCGTGCCCAAGACGGCCACGCAGGGCGGCGGCTATGTGCTGCTGATGGGCGGCGAGGTCAGCAATGCGGGAGCCATCACCACCCCCGGCGGCCAGGCGCTGCTGGCGGCGGGCGACAGCTTCACGATCCGCAAGGGCGTGGGCACCGACGGCAACCAGGCCTCGACCACGCGCGGCAATGAAGCGCTCGTGACGCTGAACGCCGGCAGCACCGCCGGCAAGGTGGTCAACACCGGGTTGATCGCGGCGACCACGGGCGACGTCACGCTCGCGGGCCGCGAGGTGCACCAGGACGGCGTCGTGCTGTCCAGCACCACGGTCAACACGCGCGGCACGGTGCATCTCAACGCGCTCGGCACCCGCGGCGCCGTGACCCTGGGCGCGGGCAGCACCACCGCCATCCTGCTCGACACCAGTGGCGCCTCGGCGCTCGACAGCCAGCGCGCGGGCCTGGTGACGCCGGCCGTGGACCCGGGCGGCAACCTCATCAATGCCGGCAACGACCGTCGCGACCTCTCGCGCGTGGAGATCACCAGCGGCGGCACGGTCGACTTCCAGAGCGATTCACTCACGCTGGCCACGGGCGGCCAGGTGGCGGTGCAGGCGGCCGGGCGCAGCCTGGTGCGCGACGGCGCGGTGATCGACGTCGCGGGCGCGGTGGGCGTGCAGCTCACGATGGAGAGCAACAACGTCAAGATCAACGTGCAGGGCAACGAGCAGCGCGATGCGCCGGTCAACCGTGACGGCAAGGCGCTCAACAGCAACGACGTGTGGATCGACCGCCGCAGCCTGGTGTTCGTGCCCAAGGGCACCAACGGCTACGAGAGCGACCGCTGGTACACGGCCGGCGGATTGCTCGAAGTCGGCGGCTACCTGGGCACCCAAGGGCACACGGTCGGCGAATGGATGGCGCAGGGCGGCGTGGTCAACTTCGGCGGTGGCGAACTCGTCACGCAGGCGGGTTCGACCATCAACCTGTCGGGCGGCACGCTGGACGTGCAGACCGGCAAGCTCAACCAGAGCTGGCTCAAGGGGGCCGACGGCCGCCTGTACGAGCTGAACAAGGCGCCGGGCGACCTGCGCTACACGGGGCTCTACAAGGGCTTCGAGGATCTCCACGAACGCTGGGGCGACACGGCCACCGAGTATTTCCACAGCCCGTTGATCGCAGCGCGCCAGCGCCTCGAGAACGGCTACACCGTGGGCCGCGATGCCGGCCTGTTGGTGGTCGGGACGAAGAGCGCGGTGATCGAGGGTGACATTTTGGGCGACACCTTCCAGGGTGTGCGCCAGACGCAGGCGCCGAATGCGGCGCTCGACGGCTACAACCAGTCGCAGAATGCGGCGGCGCGTGGCGGGCAGCTGGTGGTCGGCAGCTACGCCGCGCTTTACGACAAGAGCACCGGCCTGATGCACCGCCGGCTCGACACCGCGGGCGTGAAGGACGTGGTGCTCGGCGACACGGCTGAACGTATCGCCGCCGGCCTCGACCTCACGGCGGCCTTGCCGGCCGCGCGCCAGGACACGCTCTACCTGGACACCACGCTGCTCAACGGCTTCGCGATGGGCGCGGTGCGCATCGCGGCCACGCACTCGATCACGGTGGACTCGGCGCTGACGCTGGGCAACGGCGGCGACATCACGCTCTACGGCCCCAAGGTCGAGGTGAACGCGGACCTCACGGCGCACGGCGGCCGCATCCGCTTGGGCGACACGCTCACGCAGGCCAGCACCAACTACCTTGCCGACACCACCCGCATCCTGACGCCCGCAGACACGCGTGCAGGCGTGGCGGTCGCCAGCGGTGCGGCGCTGGACACGCGCGGCCTGTGGAGCAACCTGTGGCTCGACGCGGCCGACACGCACGCCATGGCGTGGCGCAACGGCGGCAGCGTGTCGATCCGCAGCAGCGGCGACGTGCGGCTGGCCGAGGGCAGCGTGGTCGACGTGTCCTCGGGCGCGGCGCTGCTGGCCAACGGCAAGGCGCAGCAGGGCGGCAAGGGCGGCGACATCCGGCTGCAGGCGAATGCCGAGACCGGCGGCCGCGAGGGCGTGCTGGCGATCGACGGCGTGCTGCGCGGCGGCGGCACCACGGGCGGCGGCACGCTGAGCCTGGAGACGGGCCGCATCCGCATCGGCGAGGGCGCCATGCCCGCTGCGGAGCCCGGCACGCTGGTGCTGGCCGGCCACTTCTTCGACAAGGGTTTCAGCCGCTACGAACTGATCGGCGACCGCGGCCTCGTGGTGGCCGAGGGCACGCAGGTCGAGGTGACGATGCCGGTGTTGCGCGTGACGCCTGAAGCCAAGAACGTCGCGACCGGCGCCGACGCCGGCCAGGCGCTGCAGGTCTGGACGCCGCCGCTCTACACCGAGGATGCCGCCAAGGGCGTGCTCAAGCAGCGCGCGGGCGCGAGCCTGAGCCTGCAGGCGGGCACGGCGCAGACCCTGGCGGCCGACCTGTCGAAGGTGTCGATGTCGATCGGCCAGGGCGCCCAGATCACGGTCGATGCGGGCCAATCGATCCAGGTGCTGAGCGTCGGCCAGCTCACGCTGCAAGGCGGGCTGGAGGCGCACGGCGGCAGCATCTCGCTCAAGAATCTCGACCTCACGCGGATCGAGCAGGAGCGCGCCGTGGACGTGGCGCACAGCCGCTCGATCTGGATCGGCGAACAGGCAGTGATCGACGTGTCGGCCACGCCCGCAACCGCGCTCGACGCGCAGGGCCGGCGCTACGGCCTGGTGCGCGACGGCGGCAGCATCGTGATCGGCGGCGAGATCAAGGAAAGCGACGGTTCGGCCACGGCCGCCAACGGCTTCATCGTCGTGCGCGAAGGTGCACTGCTCGATGCCTCGGGCACCGCGGCGGTGCTCGACATGGGCGATGCCGGCCCGGTCGCGGTCGCGAGCCGCGGGGGGCGCATTGCGCTGGCCTCGAACAACGGCCTCTACCTGGATGGCGAACTGCGCGCCCGGGCGGGCGGCGCGGGCGCGGCCGGCGGCACGCTGCAGGTCGCGCTGGAATCGCCCGAGGTGCGCATCAGTTCCGGCCCGGCGCAGTACACGCTGGCCGAGAACGCGGTGCGCAGCTACCGCGACCTGGTGATCGGCGGTCAGCAGGGCCCGTCGGACCTGCCGGCCGGGCTGGCCCCCGGCGCGGCCGATGCGGCGCTGGTCTACGGCCACGGCCGGCTGGGCGTGGACACCCTCGCGCAGGGCGGCTTCGACAACCTCGCGCTGTACACCGGGGGCGGCATCAGCCTGGAAGACAACGCCAGCTTGCGGCTCGGCCAGAGCCTGTCGGTCTATGGCCCGCTCAGGCTGGCCGCCGGCGCGCGCAACGATGCGCGCATCACGCTCGAAGCCCCCTACGTGCGGCTGGCCGGCATCACGCAGGGTTCGTCGCAGGACACGACCCGCGGGCGCTTTGTCGTCGGCGGCACGGGCGACGGGCTGACTTCCGAAGCGCAGCTGGAGGTGCGCGCCGGCCTCGTCGACGTGCGTTCGCTGTACGTGATGAGCAGCGTCCACGGCAGCGTCCCGCTGTCGCCGGAGGCCGGCAATCCGAACCCGCCGACCGGTCCCTTGATCGAGCGGCGTGGTTTCGACCATGTCACGCTCGCCAGCGAAGGCGACCTGCGCTTCCTCTCCGACAAGCCGGCCACCGTGACGGGCGCGGCGACCACCGGCCTCTCCACCTCGGGCGACCTCACGCTGCGCGCTGCGCAGATCTATCCGGCCACCGGCGTCTCGGCCTCGGTCCAGGCGGGTGTGTTGAGCGACGGCACCTATGCGCCCGACCGCGTGCTGCGCATCGAAGGCAACGGCCAGGCCGCGCCGGCGGTGCCCTACGCGGTCTTCGGCCGCCTGGCGCTGGGGGCCGCGGTGATCGAGCAAGGCGGCGTGCTGCGCGTGCCGCTGGGCAACCTGCTGGTCGGCGACCGCAACACGACGCGCGTCGATTTCCTGCCGGGCAGCCTGACCTCGGTCAGCGGC